>NZ_VWRQ01000002.1 GCF_008635795.1 Paenibacillus tepidiphilus
GAATTTGCAACGTTCGAAGATGCCTATGAAGCCGTAGACCGTTACATGGATTTCTACAACAATCGCAGAATGCATACGAGCCTTCGCAGAATGCCACCGGTTAAATTTTTGGAATGGGTCATGAGCCTAGAAGACCGTTCCGAATTCTTCTGGCCGAGGAAAAAAGCGAAATAAAGAGCATGTCTACGGCAATATTCAATTTTATACGGAGGACTCCGGAATTAGGGGGTCGCACCGATACCAGCGTATTTTCGAAGCAACTCAAGCGCTTTACATTTCCATCACTATAATCCGTTGCGCAATGCCGCAGGCCGAACCATCATGAAGCAAATTCGCCTCAGAACAGGATCCGCACCGTCGTCCCCTTCCCTACTTCGGACTCAATTTCTACGCGGTGGCCCAGCTTGCCGCAAATCTGCTTCACCAGATACAGCCCCATGCCGGTGGATTCCTGGAAGCTGCGGCCGTTCACTCCGGTAAAATAAGCATCGAACACACGCGGCAAATCGCCCGCCGGAATCCCCACGCCTTCGTCGCGCACCTCCAGTACAGCCTTCCCCTTCTCCAGCTCGTATCCGCGAAAATGTACGATTCGTCCCTCCTCCACCGTATAGCGCAGCGCATTCGTAATCAGCTGGGTCAGCACAAACGACAGCCACTTCTCGTCCGAGGTAATATGAATGCTTTTGTCCGCTTCAATCGCCGGAAATACCCGTTTACGGATGAACAGCCGCTTCTGCTCCGAGGTTACCCGCCGCAGCGTTTCCTCCAGATTCAGGCGTTCTACATAGAAATCATGCTCGAACGTATCCAGACGCGCCGTGTAGAGCACGGTGTCGAGACCTTTTTTCAGCCGGTCCAGCTCGTCCCCGATTGCCGAAAAAGGCGTCCCGTCCTTATCCTGAATCATCAGGTGAATGACCGACAGCGGCGTCTTCATCCCGTGCACCCACTGGTTAATGAAGTGAATATGCTCCTCCAGCTTGTGGCGGTAGCTGTGCAGGTCGCTTTGGTACAGCCGGAATTGGCGGGCCAGCAGAGCACGCAGACTCTCCGCCAGCGGGGAGCTTTGCTCGGGACCTCCGCAATCATCCAGGGAAGACGGCAAATTCTCCATTCTTATATAGAAGGAACGATTCGTAAAATAGCGGTAAGCCAAATAAGCCAGCAGCAGACAAGTGCTGAGCAGCGCAGCGTACAGACTCACGTTCATTCCGCTGCCCCCGTCCAGCCGGTACACCAGTGTGATCATCAAAAGCTGGGCCAGATATACAGTAATTAAGGGCGTCTGTTCCCGTAAAAAAAGCTTCACTCACTCATCTCCCCAATTCGCTTGAAGTCGGTATCCCTGGCCCCGCACCGTCTGCAGGCCGTCCTGAATGCCCAGCGCGGCCAGCTTCTTGCGCACCCGGGTAACATAGACATTGAGCGTGTTGTCATCGACGAACGCCTGGTCGTCCCAGATCTTCTCCAGCAGCCGGTCACGAGTGACTACCCGGCCGTTCTTCTGCATCAGCTCATCGAGAATCTTCGCCTCGGTATGGCTTAGATCGACTCTCTCACCGCCCCGCGTGAGGACAAGCCGTTCCACATCCAGCGTCAGCCCGTCAACATGCAGGCTGCGCTCCTGTCCCCCGGCGGCGTATGAGCCGTAGGCGCGGCGGAGATGGCTTTTGATTTTGGCGATGGCAATCTCATAATCGAACGGTTTGGTGATATAATCATCCGCACCGTTTTCCAGCGCCATCACCTGTTCCATTTTGCCGTCGCGGGCGGAGATGAACAGAATCGGGCAGGTAGAAATCCCCCGGATCTGGCGGCACCAGTAGTAGCCGTCGAAGCGGGGCAGATTGACATCCAGCAGCACCAGATGCGGGGCAAAGGCTTCAAACTCGCTCCGCACCTCGTCAAAATCGCGCACCGCCTGTGTCTCGTATCCGAACTTATGTAAATATTCCTGCAGCAGCGCCACAAGTCCCTGGTCATCCTCGACGATCATTATTTTAAACATTATACAGGCCTCCGCTTGCAGCCTCCGGCCGATGCCGGGGCGTTTGCCCATAATATAACCAGTACCTGCCGGATAGTCAAATTTACGGTATACTGGACGCAGGCGAGCTTGACCCTTAAAGTCAATGGACACACGATGTTAGAATGAAAAATGCACAGCCGTTAACAGGCTAACAATAAGGAAATAAGAAAACTAGCGGGAGGTGGCTCAGATGGTTGGATTTCGGCAACGGTATAGCGAAGGATTTAAACGCTGCAAGCGCCGCAACGCCCCCTGCCAACACTATCCCGCGCCGCCGTTAAGCGTGTTCCCGCAGGGAACGGCAAGCGCTCATGCGCAAGCGTCGCCACGCAACGCGCGAAAGGAGCATCTTCGCCCATTTCCGGGTGTCCAGAGGGTGGAACCCTTGGGGTCCCCCTTGGCGAAGGGGGATTTAGGGGGATCGAAAAGCTTTTTCAAAGCTTCTGAAATTTCAATTTCGTGAGGTGAGCCATCCATGAAACAAAACAAATACGACGACTCCGGCTTCTTCGCCAAATACAGCGAGATGCCTCGCTCCGTAGGCGGACTGGAGGCGGCCGGAGAATGGAACGAGCTGCGTTCCATGCTGCCCGAGCTGCGCGGCAAGCGGGTGCTCGACCTGGGTTGCGGCTTCGGCTGGCATTGCCGCTATGTCCGCGAACAAGGTGCGGCCTCGGTCGTGGGTATTGACCTGTCGGAGAACATGCTGAGCCGGGCCCGGGAAATGACTGACGATGCCCAGATTCAATACCGGCGGATGGCAATCGAGGATGCCGACTTCGCCGCCAATGAGTTCGATCTCGTGCTCAGCTCGCTGGCACTGCATTATGTCGCCGACTTCACCGCAGTCTGCCGCAGCGTCCGGCATTGTCTCAAGCCCGGCGGCAGCTTTGTGCTGTCGGTGGAGCATCCGGTGTTCACCGCCCTCGCAGCGCAGGACTGGTGCTATAACGAGACCAGAGAGAAGCTGCATTGGCCGCTGGACCGTTACCATGAAGAAGGGCCGCGAACCGCCAGGTTCCTTGACGAGGATGTGGTGAAATACCACCGGACGCTGGCCACTTACTTGAACACGCTGCACGGCAACGGCTTTCAGCTCGCCGAGCTGTCCGAGCTGAAGCCGACGCAGCAGCAGCTGGAGCAGCATCCGGCATGGCAGGAGGAAGTCCGCCGGCCAATGTTTCTGCTGCTGTCGGCCGTCAAGGGGTAGCATGTGACGCCGAGTGTGCGGTGAATTTGCCGGTGCGTTACCGATTGCCGGCTCAACCACCAACGTGTGAACGCCCTGGTAGCAGACTTCAAATTTGGTCCGGTAAGAATAGGGATGGTCGCGCGGCTGGAAATAGCCTTGGATACATGTCCGATTGCTTCGTTGAGTTGCCTTTCCCTTGAACCCGCCGGTGCATTCCCGTGTTCCGGCACACACCGCCAACAACGCCAAACAGCCGCCTCCCGCAGGTTAACCCGCAGGAGACGGCTGTTTCATAGCCTCATTATTAGTTATCTGCCGTCGAGCAGATTGCCCAGGCCGCCGAGGATGCTGCCTTCCTCGCGGCGGCCGGCGTTACCGGCGGCCGACAGGATGCGGTCAGCCATGCGGCTGAACGGCAGGGACTGAATCCAGACCTTGCCCGGTCCGCGCAGGGTGGCAAAGAAGAGGCCCTCGCCGCCGAACACGGCTGTCTTGATTCCTTTGACGAACTCGATGTCGTAGTCAACCGAGGACGTCATAGCCACCAGACAGCCGGTGTCGATCTTGATCGTCTCGCCGTGGGCAAGCGTGCGCTCCAGCACATAACCGCCGGAGTGGACAAAGGACAGTCCGTCGCCCTCCAGCTTTTGCATAATGAAGCCTTCGCCGCCGAAGAAGCCTGCGCCCAGCTTACGCTGGAATTCGATGCCGACCGAGACGCCCTTGGCCGCGCAGAGGAAGGAATCCTTCTGGCAGATAATTTTGCCGCCGTATTGCTGCAGGTCCAGCGGTATGATTTTGCCGGGATACGGCGAAGCGAAGGTGACGCTTCTTTTTCCGGATCGGCCTGTATGGGTGTACACGGTCATGAACAGGCTTTCACCCGTCAGCAATCGCTTGCCCGCACCCATCAGCTTGCCCATCAGTCCGCCGCCCCGACTGCCGCTGCCGTCGCCGAAGATCGTTTCCATCGAAATCTCCGGGTCCATCATCATAAAGCTCCCTGCTTCGGCAACGACGCTCTCACCGGGGTCCAGCTCCACCTCCACACATTGCATTTCTTCGCCCATAATCCGGTAATCGATTTCGTGAGCACTCATTTGCCGCTTCCCCCTTCATTAGCTTCCACATGAATTGAATGAGAAATATACGCACCTTCAACTTCTCCGGTTTCAACTTCCCGTAATATGTTTCTCGATGATTGTCCGCAATTCCTGTTCGGCCTGGCCCGGATCGTAGGCAGAGTTGTCGATATACGCCTTGTCCATCGCCAAGCCTTCAACTATGCTGCGTTCCAGCTCAGCCCGGGCTTCCAGCACCCGAATTGTTCCTTCCACTCCCGATGCTCCGTGCGCCTTGCCATACCCCTGTTCATTGTAGTAGCGGATGAAGCCTTCCGACCATTCTCCGGGCCGCTCCTGAAGTGCCTTGCGGAAGGTGAATTCCACGTCCCGTTGCCCTACATAGATCAGCAGAGGATCAAGCGGCAGGATACTTTCCAATAATTCTATCACATAAGCGTTAACGTCCTTAGCGCTCGCGCCATATTTAATCATGCCCATCGTAACCGGATTTTGTATGAAGCAGCACTCGAATACTGTTACGGCATCGTCCTGCTGCGCCACTTCACTGAAACGTCTCCAGCGGTTCGCGATAACTCTCCTGTTCTGTGCCAAAGGCAGTTCATAGACATCCTTTTCGGCCAGAAGCTGCCGGATATCCTCAGACCAAGGCTTGCCGGTCTTCCGTTCAATGGATCCATAGGGTATAAAAATCTCCCCGCCGCACTTGAAAGCGGCCTCCTCTACTATTTCCCGTTGTTCCCCGCTGCAGACATGCAGCAGCCTGGCATATTCATCGGCGGTCATACAGGCGGTTGCTTCATAGTCTGCCGGATGATCGGGCCCGCCTTCCAGGAACAGCCGCACCTTATAGCCCTGCTCAGCAAGCAGCTTGCCGGCAAGCTGCGCTGTCGTCGATTTTCCGGCGCCGGGCAGCCCTTCCACCAGAATAAGCTTCGTTGTTGTCATAGATCTCAGCCTCATTTCCGCTATAACTGGTTATTGTAACAGCATATCAAGCCGTACCGGTATGGAACAAGGGAAAGGATGCTTCAAATGATTCTCGGCTAATCCTGCGAAATATATCCGTTTCTGGTTGCTTCTATATAGATTGAATTAAAAATTTTATGTTGGGATTAGCCGTGACTTCAGAGAACATTGGGACTTACGTCCGTTGCCCGCCCGCAAATTTCTAAGCTGCTAATTGCAGTTTGTACAACTATATCCATCTAAACAAGCCGTTTTCCGGCAATAGTTGCATTTCGTACATCTATTTTCTTACTTTAAGGCAGTTTGATCCCAATATGCTGATTTTAGTTGCACAAAATACATCTATCCTTCGCAAGATAGGTATAGACCTAACAAATAGTTGTACGCAATACATTTATCCTTGTTAAACAGGGTCTGCCTATCTTTCATCATAACTATTCAGAACTGACTGCCAGTGAATCATACAGCCAATAGCGGTATCCATCCGGTTACCGGGGGAACGGGCAGCGCATGAAAGTCTGTACATTTACTGAAATCACTTTCAGTCCTTATCCGGCTAATCTTAAGTTCAACTTATACGGAATGAAATTTTATGCTTTTTATCGTATAATAATACAATCTATTTATTTCTCAGAAGGCAAGGTGACTATATGCATCTGACGGATATCCGGACACTCGACGCTCAACAGATCATGAATATTTTTGAAACAGCCGACCGTATTGCCGTAGGACGCGGAGGGCCGCTATTAGCCGGCAAATGCTTCCTGCTCTTCTTTCCCGATACCAGCCTCAGGACCCGGCTCACTTTCGAGCGCGGCATCCAGGAATTGGGTGGTTCATGCGTGCTGTTCCCACCCCAGACCCTTGATAAGCAGGAAGATCTGCAGGATGTTGCCAGGTACGCCGCCAATTGGGCTGATGGCCTGGTGATCAGGCATCCTGACGATCACAAGCTCCGGTTATTGGCCGGGCATTCGCCAATTCCGGTGATCAATGCCATGAGCGCGAACCACCATCCGTGTGAAGTTTTATCCGACCTCTACGCGATCCGTAAAATGAGGGAGCACTACAAAGAGCTGGCCTATACCTTCGTCGGGCCTCCGGGGAATGTGTTCAATTCCTGGATGGAGGCTTGCCAAGTGCTCGGTCTGCGCTTCAACCACGTCTGCGTACCGGACTATGAACTGGGCTCACCTGGCGCCGGCTATCATTTTTACACCGGACTGGAAGAGGCGCTGGCAAAGAGTGACGTGATTATGACCGACGCCTTGCCTTCTGGACTAAGAACACCGGAATATATTGATAAATATCAGATAACGGTGCCGAAGCTAAGAAACTCAGCCAGACTCCATGCGCTCGTTAACCCGTGTCCTCCGTTCACCCGCGGGCTGGAGATTCATGAAGATATTCTTGCTTCGCCTTATTTTGTCGGGTACGGATTCAAGCAAAGCCTGCTCTGTGTCCAGCAAGCCATTCTTCTGCATTGTCTGCTAAACTGAGGAGAGATTGGTGTTAAGGAGTGGCTCATGAATGAAACGTAGATTACGGGCGGTTCTGCTGCTGGCCCTGGTTCTGCTCTGCGGAGCCGGTTACACGGGGGTCAAGATTTTTCAGCACCGGATGAACCAAGAAATCTTAACTTATCTTATCAACGAAAAGGGATATTCCCGGCCGGAGATCCACACCATAAGCACAAGCATCGGCAAGGCGCCGGTGGTCAGTACCACGGTTATTTTCAGCGATGACAGAGGTTCACGCTATTTCTACCGCAAGGAAAACGGCCGGATGTATCAATACAGCATGGCTCCGGTACACGGCGTGGACGATGGCCGCAGACCCTATAAGCACGCAGATACCGATATATAAAAAAGGCCAGCCCGGATAAGCTCCGGCTGGTCTTCCTGTACCCTGATTCTCAGGGGCTGGTTATGTTCACATCTTCCATTGCTGAACTTATGCTACTGTACTATCCTGCGCCTGCCCCAGCTTCGGCTGTACCTTCGGCGCCTTGACAAACTTCCGCTTGCCCACGCTTGTTACAAAGGTCACGCAATAGCCTGCTACAACCACGGCCATTACCGTAAACAAGGTTTCCTTGAGCGGCATATAAAAGAGCGACAGTGCCAGCACGGCGACATCCATCAGGATGAACACAGTACCCACTTTGATTCCCTTCCATTCGCTGATCAATACGGCGAAAATATCGTCTCCGCCGCTTGCCCCGCCGCCTCGCAGGACGAGTCCTGCGCCGAGGCCTGTCAATACGCCCGACAATAAGGCCGCAACCGGCAAATTATCGTGCAAATCAATGACCCACCCGGAATAACGCTCCATCAGCCCGTAGAAGAGCGTGTAGGCTCCCACTGAGATGAATGTATTGCAGACGAACGTTCTTCCCTTAAATAGCATGGCAATAATGAGCACTGGAATGTCCATAATCAGAATGGACAGCGATGGTGAAATCCCTAATACGTATTTGCCCAGCAGGGACAAGCCTACAAAGCCGCCCTCGGTCAAATGGTTCTGATAATTGATATGATAATAAGTAAATGCAAGCAGAAAACTTCCCAGCAAAATAACGGTGAGTCGAAGCGGCATTGGCATACCGCCGTTGTCTTTCCTCATACAGGTCTCCCCTTATCGTAAATGGCGGCTAGACGAATCCGCAGCCTCTACGACGGGTATACCTTGAGGAGTTGGTCCTTCGCATACTTCTTTCTCCCTTCCCGCGTTCGAGGCGGCTTCGTCAGCTAATTCAAGCGACGCGCATCTTCGGCAGGGAAGCTAAGTATAAGAGAGATCATAACGTTTCCAAATCGTCCTTTGGGGAATCGTCCTTCGGGGACACATGGTATCCTGATCCTTTCTTTTTTTGTTTTTTGAATATGTTCTGCTTACATTATACCACGCGAAGGGTGAAGGCTAAACAGCTTGCCAAAAAAAAGCAATTTCTAACCCGGTAAATCAGTCCTGGCTGCGCAGCAGACGGTTGACCGTCTCGCGCCGCACGCCTATCAATTGCCCGATCTCCTCTTGCGTCAACAGGTCTGTCAGTGTGGCGCCATGCGCGTATTCGCCGAGCCAGCGTTTCAGCAGATCCATCCGTTCACCCGGCGATCCGACGGTGAGATGATCAATGCGCGTCTGCATGAACCGCACCTTCTCCTGCAGCAGCAGCGCAATCTCCATCACCTTCTCCGGGTCCTCGCGCAGCTCACGGTACCATTCCGCAGCCGGAACGAGCTCAACCTCGCTCTTCATCATGGCGACCGCCGTTCCATGCGCCTCCTTTGGCGAAATGAGGGAATGGTGGGGAACCGTCTCTCCGGGATACAGCAGGTTAAACAGCACCATGTTCCCGTTCTCGTGCAGCCGTGTCACCTTAAACAGGCCGCTCTTCACCCGAAACAGATTCTGGCAGGGATCCCCCTGACGGAATAATGCTTCCCCCTTGTGCAAAATCATCTCGCTCTCTCCTTTGTGCTCTGTAGATTATATGGCTAATTATACCGAAATACGCATGCAAAATGGAGCGGGAACGATTAAAAAAACAAAGAGTCGTCCAAAATAGTTACTTAATGATCTTAATGGATTATAATTCCAGTTTTATTGACAGCTTATATCCCATTGTGCGAACATTATATCCTAGCATTCGAATCCAGATTGAAGGAGTTCCTGTAAGTGAAGGCTTCAAAAGAACCGTTATGGACCAAAGATTTCACCGTCGTCTCCGTCATTAATTTCTTCGTCATGCTTGTCTTTTATCTGCTGATCGTGATCATCTCGGCCTATGCCGTCGACGAGCTTCAGGCGTCCACCAGCCAGGCGGGCCTTGCGACCGGCATTTTCATTATCGGTGCGCTGATCGGGCGTCTGGCCACCGGCAGCATTATCGATTCCTTCGGCAAGCGAAAAATATTATTTCTCGGCCTGTCCCTCTTCATCCTAACCTCTCTGCTCTACTATATTGAAGCAGGTATCACCTTCCTGTTCATTACCCGGCTGCTCCACGGCATAGCCCTTGGCATCGCCAGCACCGCTACCGGAACGCTCATTGCAGCAATCATTCCCGCTTCCCGCAAAGGCGAGGGCATCGGTTATTACAGTATGAGCACTACACTGGCGACGGCGATTGGCCCGTTTCTCGGACTCTACCTGACACAGATCGCCTCTTATACCGCAATCTTCTCTTTCTGTCTGGCGCTCAGCATTATCAGCTTTACCGGTGCGCTCGCAGTGCGCACGAAAGAACCGGAGCCAAGCCGCACCGCCGATGCCAAGCGTGAGGCGTTCAGCCTCTCCAGACTGATTGAGCCCAAAGCCCTACCGATTGCAGTAGTCGTGCTGGTAACCGGCTTCGCCTACTCCAGCGTGCTGTCCTATATTAATTTCTTCGCCAAAGAAATCGGGCTGGTGGAAGCGGCCAGCTTCTTTTTCATTGTATACGCCGTGTCCGTACTGGCCTCACGCCCGTTCACAGGACGCCTGATGGACAGCAAGGGTGAGAATCACATTATGTATCCCGCCTTTGTTGCTTACGGTCTGGGGCTCCTGCTGCTGAGTGCAGCAGGCACAAGTATGGTGCTGCTGCTGGCCGGAGTGCTGATTGGCCTCGGCTTCGGCAATATGCAGTCCACCACCCAGGCGATTGCCATCAAATCAACGGTGCCGCAGCGGATGGGGCTGGCCACCTCGACCTTTTTTATTTTTCTGGACGCAGGCCTTGGCTTCGGGCCCTACGCTCTCGGCCTGATTATCCCTTCCACCGGATATAGAACGCTGTACGCCTCGCTCGGCGTGCTTATGCTGCTGATGATTGCCGGATACTACTTCCTGCACGGGAACAAAAGCAAGGCCAGAACGGCGCATTAACCGGTTGTACGGTGCAGAAATGCCCCATGAATAAAAGAGCCCGCAGCTCCTGTAAGGAGAGCTGCGGGCTCTGTCTGCTCAATCGGTTATTTACTTGCCGGCGAGCGGCTTCTTCCACAAGCCGAGCATCAGACCGGAGATCACGGCACCGATCAGCACCGCCAGAATGAACAGCAGCGCATTGCTGGAGAGTGCGGCAACGAAGATCCCGCCGTGCGGCGCCGGCACGTTGAGGTTCCAGAGCTGTGTGAGGCCGCCGGCGATGGCGGAGCCCACGATGCAGGAAGTCAGGACGCGCATGGGATCGGCTGCGGCGAACGGAATGGCGCCCTCGGTGATAAATGAGAGACCAAGCACATAATTGGTAAGGCCGGATCTGCGTTCCGTTTCCGTAAATTTGTTCTTGAACAGCGTTGTGGCCAGTGCAATCGCCAGCGGAGGAACCATCCCTCCGGCCATGACGGCGGCCATCATCAGGCCGTTCTCGTTGCCGCTGGAAGTGAAGACCCCGATGGCGAACGTGTAAGCGGCCTTGTTGAACGGTCCGCCCATATCGATAGCCATCATGCCGCCGAGCACCAGGCCCAGCAGTACGGCGTTGCCGGTACCCAGATTGTTCAGTCCGTCAATGAGCAGCTCATTAAGCCAGCTGAACACCGGATCGAACAGATAGAACATAACCGCTCCGGTAATGAGCAGGCCGAAGACCGGATACAAGAGAATCGGCTTGAGGCCATCAAGCGATTTCGGCAGTCCGGCGAACGCCCGGCGCAGCAGCAGGATCACATAACCGGCCAGGAAGCCGGCGGCCAGACCGCCAAGGAAGCCTGAACCGGAGTTCAGGGCCATGAAGCCGCCGACCATACCCGGCATCAGCGCCGGCCGGTCGCCGATGCTGAGGGCGATGAAGCCGGCAAGGATCGGAATCAGGAAGTGGAACGCCCCGTTATCTCCGCCGCCGATCGTCATCAGCAGCTCTACGAGCGGGTTATCCGCTCCCAGGGTCTGCTCCAGCAGGAAGGACACGGCGAGCAGAATACCGCCGCCGACCACGAACGGCAGCATATGCGAAATCCCGTTCATCAGATCTTTATAGATCTTGCTTCCGATGCTGCGTTTGCCTTCCTGCACCTCAGCGCTACCGCTCTGTCCCCCGCCTCCGCGGTAGGTCGGGGCATCGCCGTTCAAAGCCTTGGTGATCAGCTGCTCCGGCTTGCGGATACCGTCACTGACCGGCGTCTGCAGCACCGGCTTGCCGGCGAAGCGTTCCATCTCCACATTCTTGTCGGCCGCCACAATAACGCCGCTGGCACGGGCGATTTCATCCGGCGTCAGCACATTCTGCGCACCTTCAGAGCCGTTTGTTTCGACGCGGATGTCAACGCCCATCTCCCGCGCCTTCTTCTTGAGCGCATCCTCAGCCATGAACGTGTGGGCGATGCCGGTCGGGCAGGCTGTTACAGCCACGACGAAGCCTTTGGAAGCAGGAGCAACAGGTATCGACTCAGCCTTCTTCCCGGAAGCCGGCTGGCTGGCGGCAGTCTGGGCAGCCTCCTGCTCCTGGCGCGCCTCTTCCTCCGCCTGCTTGGCGTCAAAGAGCGCCGACACTTCCTGCGGCGTACGGGCATTTTGCAGCTGCGCGATGAATTCGCTTTCAATGAGCAGCCTCGACAATGCGGCCAAGGTACGCAGATGTACATTCCCCGCTCCCTCCGGAGCCGCGATCATAAAGAAGAGATGGGCCGGCTCATCATCCAGTGCTTCATAATCCACCCCCCGGGTGCTGCGGGCAAATACGACCGTCGCTTCCTTCACCGCTGCCGTCTTGGCATGCGGCATCGCAATGCCGCCGCCGATGCCCGTGCTGGACTGGGCCTCGCGGGCCAGAATCTTCTCCTTGAACAGCACAGGATCACTGATCCGTCCACTGGCGGCCAGGCTGGCGATCAGCTCGTCGATCGCCGCCTCTTTGGTGGTCGCCTGTAAATCCATAATCATAGTTTCCTGTATCATTAAATCCGTAATTCTCATTTTGATCACTCCCAGCTTCGTTCTATGCTGCTCTTCTTACAGTTGCGTAACTTGAATGCCCGGCTCCAGCTGCCGGATATACCCGCCTTCGGCAAGATCGTCGGAGAACGCTGTTGCGCTTCCCGAAGCGACGCCGGTCCGGAAGGCCTCCTGTACGCTGCCGCCCTGCGAAAGCGTACCGACGAAGCCGGCAATCATCGAATCACCGGCGCCTACCGAGTTCTTGACCCGGCCCTTCGGCGCGTTCGCCGAGTATACCTCCCCGCCGCTAAGCAGCAGGGCGCCTTCGCCGGCCATGGAGACCAGCACATGCTGTGCTCCCCACTCCAGAAGCTTGCGTCCGTATACAATGATTTCATCACGGGAGAGATTCTCAACGCCGAACAATTCGGCCAGTTCATGATGATTCGGCTTGACGAGCAGCGGCGAAAGCGCCATAGCCCGTTTCAGCGGCTCCCCCGTCGTGTCGATGACGAATTCAGCGCCCTGCCGTTTGCAGACGGCAATCAGACGTTCATAATAATTGCCGCCCAGGGACGGTGGAATGCTTCCTGACAGAACGACAATATCTCCGGAACGGAGGGCATCCAGCTTGTGCAAGAGCGCCTCTGCTTCAGCCGGGGTAATATCCGGGCCGGCGCCGTTAATTTCGGTCTCTGTACCAGCCTTCAGCTTGATGTTGATCCGGGTATCCCCGGACACCTTGACGAAATCGCCGGTAATGCCCTCGGCGGTCAGCCGCTCCCCGATAAACCCTCCGGTGAAGCCGCCGAGGAATCCCGTCGCCGTATTCGCCACGCCGAGGCGGCTGAGCACGCGCGACACGTTGATTCCCTTGCCGCCTGGCAGCTTAAGGTCCCGCTTCATGCGGTTCAGGCCGCCCACCCGGAGTTCATCCACTTCCGCGATGTAATCGATGGAAGGGTTAAGCGTTACTGTATAGATCATGGTTATCCCTCGATTGTTAATAGATTAGGTTAAGCCAGCGTGTACTCAATGCCTTGCAGCCCCAGTTCACGGATAAACCCGTCCGGGGTCTGCGCGTCAAGCACGCAGTGGTCAAGCTCCCGGAGATCGGCGAACTTGCAGAAGGACACCTGCCCGATCTTGCTGTGATCGGCGACAAGGATGGCCTGCTTCGCAACAGAGATCATTTTGCGTTTGGTAGCCGCCTCCAGCATATTGGGCGTCGTGATCCCTTCCCGGGCGTCCAGCCCGTTCGTCCCGATGAACGCCTTGTCCACCCGCACCATCTCCAGTGAACGCTCGGTCATCGGCCCGACAAAAGCCAGCGTGTCCGGCCGCAGCATCCCTCCGGTAATCGAAACCTCCAGATGCCGGCAGTCCTTCAGCTCCCCGAGCGCAAGCAGCGAATTGGTGATGACCGTAAGGCGGGCAAAGGCCTTCAGCTCACGGGCAATCTCCAGGGTTGTCGTGCCTCCGTCCAGCAGGATCGTGTCCCCTTCCGAGACGAGCCCGGCCGCCTTGCGGGCGATCCGCTGCTTCTCCTCCTGGAACTGCGCCTCCTTGTCGGCCACGGCCGGTTCATACTGGGCTCCGCGCAGAGAAACTGCCCCGCCATGGGTGCGTTTCAGCAGCCGCGCTTCCTCCAGCTCCTTCAAATCCCGGCGCACCGTAGATTCCGATACGCCGAGCCCCCGGCTCAGCTCCTGAACAGAGCCTCGGGTATGGGTGTCGATATATTGCACGATGCTGCGTTTTCTCTCTTCCTCAAACAGCATACCGCTCACTCCATTGCTCATTTTGTGTTTTTTGTGATTATTTTTGACCATTTATGCTCATTTATGATTGTAACAGCGTTTTCATTGACTGTAAAGCGATTTATATTAGCATTTCAAATGTTAATTTGTACCTTCCTGCCCGTTTCCAACCGGCAATCTCCGCCGGCTCTTTGATTCCCCGTGAAATAACCTCCGAAATGCCTATTCCTCTTCCCGGGTTCACTCATAATTTATAATACATATGGCGAAAAGCGGGTGAGAGATATGGCCATTCACAACAATAACGGCAACAGACTGAGCGGAGGAAACAACGGCAATCCCCTTGAGACCGAGGAACTTTCCGCAGAGGATTTAGAGATTATTGCCGCCGGACTGGCCGTGCTGGGCGAGTTTTTTGCTTTTCTGGCACTCGTCAAGGCCAGGGAGGTAACCAAAAGTACCGGGGGCCAGGCGGATATTGATCCGCTTCTCTTTGTCCAATCCAAAAAAAAAGCGGTCAAACGGAAATCCCGTTTGCCGCGTTAAGTCATATACGTATCCTCCGCTAAATCCGGATCGGCCTTAGAGCGGCAGAGCATGATGCCCGGCGAAGATAGTATTCGCCTTCTCCTGCTCCTCCGGCCCGGATTCATCTTCCAGCTCCACAAAGACGATAATATGCTCAAGATCGGCATGCCTCGCATACTTCAAGGCATCCTCTTCGGGGATACCGCTGCCGATCAGGCTGACGGCCAGACCGTCAATATCCAGATCCGCCCCCGCCAGCTTGGTAGCAGCGGACCCGGCAGCTACCGCCGTATCGGGGATCATATCGAGTCCGACACCGATTTCCCTGGCTGTGCCGAACAAGCCTCCGTTTCCCGCCCCGAGCTTGGCCGGACCTATCCCCGTATCCCTACTTATCCGCTCCAGCGCGCTCTTTTGCTTGGTCACCGCCGAAATCCGCTTCTTCTTGAATCCGCTCTCCAGCAGCGCCGCAATGGCCAGCGCAGCATCACTATGGTGCCCGAATATTCCTACAATCAGCTTGGCCACATTTCATCCCTCCCGATACACCGGTATTAACCTCCGCCCCTGCCGCTGAACCGGAGCAAGCCGCGCTTGAATCAATTCTCTGAAAATCGGTTAAAAAGATAGAACCGGGATAAATCCTGTCCGTATTAAAGAGTCATATCTTATACATAAAAGAGGTGCCGCTGTGCTGCAGAGCAAGTATTTTCGGACAAGTCTCGCTATTATCGCCTTTTTGACCATTCTATATCTGGGCTCCAAGGTCATTTTTCTCTTCAACCCGCTGATCAATATTTTCAATCTGCTGCTTGTGCCGATGATGCTGTCGGGATTCTTCTATTATCTGCTGCGGCCGCTGGTCAAGTTCCTGGAGCGCAAGAAGGTCAACCGCGCACTCGCCATTCTGCTGATCTACCTGGCGATAGTCGGTATCTTCGTCCTCTTCTGGATGCTGGTCTGGCCGACCCTGCGCGAGCAGATTCAGAACTTTATCAACAACACGCCCTATCTGGTTCAGGATATTCAGAGCCAGATTACCCGGCTGCAGAACGAGCCGGCGCTGTCGCGCTTTTTCCAGCAGGATGTTGAACTGACCTCCAAGATTACCGAGTATCTGAACCGGGCGATTACCTGGGTCACCAATTCCATGACCAATCTGATCGGTGTCGTCTCCAGCATATTCGTGGTCATCGCCACTCTGCCGATTATCTTGTATTACATGCTCAAGGACGGGCATAAGCTGAATCCGATACTGGTGGGGATTGTACCGCGCAAATTCCGCAAGGAAGGCCATGATACGCTGAAGGAGATTGATTCCGCCCTTAGCGGCTTTATTGTTACCCGTGTGCTGCTCAATGTCATTCTGGGCGTGATGCTGTACATCGGCTTCCTGCTGATCGGCCTGCCGTATGCGCTGCTGCTGGCAGTCATCTCCATTCCGCTGAACTTCATCCCTTACGTCGGCTCGCTGCTGGCCGCGGTTCCGGTCGTCATTGTCGGCTTTATCGAATCTCCGACGATGGCTATCTGGTCGGTAGTAATCATCATTGTTGCCCAGCAAATTCAGGATAACGTGCTGTCTCCGGTAATATACGGCAAATCACTGGATGTGCATCCGCTCACGACAGTGCTGCTGGTGCTGATCGGTGGAGATTTCTACGGGATTATAGGTGTGCTCATCGCACTCCCGGTCTACATGATCCTCAAGATCATCGTGCTGAAGGTATACAACATTATCGTAGCCGAACGGGGGGAAGATATCAGAACCCTCGAAGACGAGCAAATGTAAGCATCCGCAAAAAGGCCGTCCCTTGGCAGCTGTGAAGCAGCTGCCGGGACGGCCTTTATTCAGTTCCAGACAGGCAATCAGCCGCGCAGGGAACGGACGACAAACAAGTGCGCCCCCTTAGGGACATGCTGACCGCCCTGCAATGTAACCGAGCCTTTGGTATGCGAAATGATCGTTGTATTATAGGCCACCAGCTGATCGCCTCTCCAGACTGTGACAGCCGATTTGAAATAAATAGCGTTGTCGAACTGCAATCTTTCCCGCAGACAAAAACCGACGGAGTGAAGAACCGGCGCCAGGGCCCGCTCTTTGGGGGCTAGCGCCTTGATGAACACAATATCGTGAAAGGGGACGGCGATTTCCTGATGGCCGATGACCGCCACTCCGGCGGCTGCGTCCCATTTGCGCAGAACTCCTCTTAGAATCGTGTACGGCTTCTCACCGCAATACATAATAACCGGTCTGCCTACCCAATGCTTCATGCGTCCTCCCCCTTCACCGTGTCTCCACTACCCTTATAGATTGGGTATGGACCAATCAATGCCCTTCATGCCGTGCGATTCCAGATAGCTGTTGGCCTTGGAGAACGGCCGGCTGCCCAGAAAACCGCGGTGCGCCGAGAACGGGCTGGGATGGGGAGACTGGATGACCTGATGGCGCGTGCGGTCGATATACGCTCCCTTGGCCTGTGCATGACTGCCCCAGAGAATAAATACCAGCGGTTCTCCGCGCTCATTCAGCTTCTCCATAACAGCATCCGTAAACTGCTCCCAACCCAGTCCCTTATGCGAATTCGGCTGCCCTTCGCGTACGGTCAGCACTGCATTGAGCAGGAGTACTCCTTCTTCTGCCCAATGCAGGAGCGAGCCGTGGTTCGGAATATTTGCCCCGGTATCGTCATGCAGCTCCGCATAGATATTGCGCAGCGACGGGGGAATCCGCACCCCCGGCTTTACCGAGAAGCTTAAGCCGTGGGCCTGCCCGGCCCCGTGATAAGGGTCCTGCCCAAGGATGACCACCCGGGTCTTGCTGTAAGACGTCAGCTTCAGCGCCGAGAACAGCTCCTCCTTCGGCGGGTATACCGTATACTCCTTATATTCGCGGGCCAGTGTGTATCTCAGCTCCTGAAAATAGTCCTTCTGCGTCTCTTCCTGCAGCACCTCGTCCCAATCGTTGCCGAACATGACATTATCCTCCGCTTGTCGTATGATTCTCATTCTTTACCCGTTATTACCCAATTATGAGCTCATTTCCTGCCGTAGTCCGCCTTGATCTCTCCCCATACGCTTGTCTGCCATTTAAGTACTTTGTTCTCATATTGGTTAGATTGCAGCCAGCCCACCGCCCGGTCCACCATCAGCCAGATTTCTTCCGTGGTGTGATCGCGCGGCAATGTGGTGGCGACTTTCTTTTGCTTCACCCATTTGAGGGCATTGGCCGAATCGCTGTACACCGTCCTGCTGCTACCCTGTTTCTTCAGGAGGGCCAGCGCATGGACAATGGCGAGAAATTCGCCAAGGTTGTTCGTACCCTTGGAGATCGGTCCGCAAGAGAAAATGACCTCGCCGGTGCGGGTATCCACCCCTTTATATTCGACCGGTCCCGGATTGCCGTGGGTGCCCACATCCACAGAGACGCTGTCATAGTCGATATCCGCAGGCTCTGAAGCAGCAGCGGTGCTCCGTCTGAAGGATGAGGCTGGCTTGCCTTTTGTCCCTGAAGCCGCAGCTCCGCTTCCCCAATTCCCCTTCCAGCCAGCCTTGAACGCAGCTTCCGCTTCTGCGCGCGACTCGTATGCTTTGAACTTGGCGCCGGCAAATTGATTGGTCTGGGCCTGGCACTCCGCCCAGGTGCCGTAGACACCCGGCCGCTTTCCTTCCCATACTACGTAATACTTCTGCTTGGCCATCGCCTACATTCCCTTCTTTAATCCTGCTATTTCGATTCTTCTGCATCCACAGTCGTCAGAAGAATATTGTAATCCAAACCGCAGCCGGTTAGAAGCACAAAGATTCCCCACAAACATTCCCCACAAAGTGAAGTGATGCTCCGATGCGTATGCCGGGTACTTTGCGGGGACCCCGAAATAAAAACCCATAAACATTTCCCGCAAAGGAATGGACCGTTTTGCAGCGTACTCTATGGCGGATATTTCTTTGCCTGGCTGCTTATACTATGCGCAGCGGGTTAACCCAGAACCGCCAGGGTCGTGTCAACCACAGACTGGAGCTTGTCTTTATCCGCTGTCGTCTTTACCATAACACGCAGACCGACCAGAGCGTTATGCAGACAAGCCGCCAACGCCGCCGCCGGAAGTGCGGCTGTAAGTTCGCCGCTGGCCTGGCCTTTTGTGATTAATTGCTCCAGCAGCTGTTCGGTTCTGAAGAATGCTTCATTCACCCGGTCGGCAACCTCCGGATCGTGTACAGACAATTCGACCGCCGAATTGACGAGCAGGCAGCCTTTCGGCTGGGACGCCTCCCGGTATACCACCGCTTCGAACAGCCGGCGGATTGCTTCCTTCACCGTTGGAGCCGCCTCAAGCGGTCCGTAATTTCTGGCCGCAAAGCCCTCGGCATAACGTTCCACGGCTTTGAGATACAGGGTATGCTTGTCCCCGAAGGTATCATACATGCTGCGTTTATGAATACCCATGCCGGCAACAAGGTCCTGCATGGAGGTCTTTTCATAGCCTTGACGCCAGAAAATATCCATGGCTTTGCCAAGCACATCATCGACGTCGAATTCTTTGCTTCTGGCCATCGCCATCCGCTCCTTTCAGCCATTATCTTATCATTAATAGAACGACCGGTAAACAATATGCTTCGCAGGAAGCACACTTACAAGGAGGGTTAAACCATGAACAGAATCACCAGTATTGCTCTATCTTTAGCGTTGACCTTGGTTGTCTTGAGCGGCTGCGGCAGTTCAGATAACAACACAGCGGACAATGGGGGCAACGGAACGTCAGCGGAGAATGGCCAAAACGCCGCTACCGCAGCTCCAGATGCCGTCACATCCGCTTCTGTAGTCGACAACAACGACGCTTTTAAGAAAGCCATCAGCAAGGAGGGCACCTGGATCGCCGCCACACTAAATGACTTGACCTTTACAGAGGATCTGGTAGTGGAGGGGGAATTCATCAACAAGGAGAAGCCTGCCCGCAAAATCGCCCTCTATACCCAGGATGCGGAGCATAATATCACCGCTTCCTTTAAGCTTACGGCACCAAAAATGACGATCCGCAGTGAAAACACCCAGCTGCAGGGCGGTATCTTTGTCGGGGATGTGTATGTCGAGGCCGACGGCTTTACCGTAATGAACGCGACGGTTCAGGGGAATGTCTATTTTGCCAATGACCAATACCAATCAACGTTCAACTCCAACGATCAAGGGATCGTTACCGGTGTAACAGAGGTTCAGAAGTAATTCAGAGTATCCATGCTCCAATGTCAAAATTTCGCCATACGCTCTTCCGCATTGTTATCTGTAGTAGTGGCTGATTATGAGACTCTGCAAATGTTTGGCCAATGCACAATTGGTTTAATTTAACAGAGCAGCACCTACTCTAGTGCCAACGTGCGAAGGAGGACAATCACTACATGTTCAAACGTATGGATGAGATCATGATTGAAATTCCCGAGGTGGAAAAGCCCGATCCCAATGCGGCTGCGGCTGTGCAGGAACTGCTGGGCGGGAAGTTCGGAGAGATGTCGACCCTGAACAATTATTTGTACCAATCCTTCAATTTCCGGTCCAAAGACAAGCTGAAGCCGTTCTATGACCTGGTCATGAGCATCACGGCCGAAGAACTGGGGCATGTGGAGCTTGTCTCCCACGCCGTCAACAAATGTCTGCGCGGCTCCACCGCCTACAAGGAGCCGGATAAGAATCCGCTGGAGGCGGTCAAGGATGCGCGGCTGTCCTATCATTTTCTCGCCGGTGCCCAGGGGGCCATGCCATTCGATTCCATGGGGAATCCCTGGAACGGGACTTATGTCTTCAACAGCGGCAATCTGGTGGAGGATCTGCTGCATAATTTCTTCCTGGAATGCGGTGCCCGCACCCATAAAATGAAAGTGTACGAAATGACGGACCATCCGGCGGCCAGAGCCGTAGTCGGCTTCCTGCTCGTGCGCGGCGGCGTCCATGTCGTGGCTTATGCCAAAGCGCTGGAAATCGCCACAGGCGTCAATGTCACCAAGCTGGTGCCGATCCCTTCGCTCAGCAACAAAAAATTCAGCGAAGCGGCCAAGTATGAGGAAAAAGGCGTGCACACCAAGCTCTACACCTGGAGCGACAAGGATTTCACCGACATCGGCCAGATCTGGAAGGGTACCCATCCGGAAGACGGCTCGCCGCTGGAGGTCATCCCCGGAGCACCGAAGGGCGTACCAATTCCGCCATCCCCTGAGGTACCGGAGGAATTTGCCCCGGGCATTTCCGAGGAAGAGTTCAAGGAAATCGCCAAGCGGCTGAAGATGGCCGGCAATATCAAAGATTAACGGCGTCCGGCGCCTGCCGGAGCTTCAAAAAAGAGGTTGTATTCCTGCTGCAGGACAACCTCTTTTTTCGTGTTTTTTTCGTGCAGAAAGGTATTGCCGTGCTGGAGTATAATAATGTTGCAAGTTAATCTGAAGGGGGGCTTTCCTTATGAGGCTACACCGTAGAGCCGCTTTCTGGCTGCCGCTTCTGAGTATAGTGATCTGCCTGAACCACTATTTCGGCAACGATGACAAGAACATCCTGCTGATTGGCCTTAACCCGGTTCTGAATGCCGCTGCAGATATGGAGCCCTTTCGGCATTGGATGCTTGACTTCGACAGCGGCAACAGCGCGGTCACCGGTGTGCGTTATACTGCCTATTTGCTCCATTTCACCACTTACCTGCTCATCGGCATCGCAGTGGACGGCCTTTTCTACTTCTCCCGACGCAAATCCAAACCCTAACGCTATGTATTATGCTTGCTCAATCATAACCGCCGCTGGCCTCAGGCAATTCCAGATATGCGGTCTTCGTCTTTACGAGCCCCAGCACATATTCCCGTAGCGCTTTCAGCTTCTCGGCATCCTCGGTCACCCGGCAGCGCTCCTCCGACCAGCTCCACAGCACCTCTTCACCGTCCGCGCGGATCCGCCAGTGCTCCTCGTCATAAGGGATTTGCGCACAGCCCATCGTAGCCGTGTCCAGCTTCAGCTCGCCCATGACCTGCAGGTCGCGCATCCGGCTGTAAATCTCGGCAAGCTCGCTTTCATTCAGTATCAGATTGGCCGTAGCCGTCCCCTGGCTGACCAGATCCTTGGTAACGGTCCCTGCAAAAGTATTGATTTCATTCTTGGCCGTAATCCCGAATTGTACGGAGAACGCAAAATCCTCCGGCATCTGCTCCGGCATGGCGGAGCCGGCGGATTGATCGCCCGCATTCCCGCAGCTGGCCAGCAGCAGAAGCAGGAGCAACACAGGTATACGGGACAGCAGTCTGCGCATGTTCCTTCATCCTTTCACACCACTCTCTTAGTATAGACGGACAAAGGGGGTGGAAAAGTTGCAGATTTTCAAAAAAATAACTGCCGGATTTCAAGCTTCCGGGCGTTCCAAATCCAGCGTAGTGCTTGCCGCTTCACGTCCGTTCACCAGCAGCACGATCCCATGCGCTCCCGGATAATGGCGGCGCGTCGTCAGATCGCTCCAGCTGTGCCTGCGGGTGCCGGCTACCACGCTTCCCCCGGGCACCGTGCGGTCGGCAAGCAGGAACAGCTTGCGCGAGCTTCTGCCGCTCGCCTTCACAAAGTCAATTCCGTATTCGACACGGATGCGCACGGGCTCTCCTTCCCGTACCTTCAGGCGGTAATCCAGCTCACAGCTGCCGCCGATCATCACCTGATCCGGCTCTGTAGACAAGGAAGCCTCTGCGATCAGAGGCTCATGCTCCGCTTCTGCAGCGTAACCGAACAGCTCCATGATCTCCGGAACAGCCTTGCGGATCAGTGAACGGCAGCCGTGGCGCACAATCCAGTCGGTACGCGCATCCTTCCCCATCCAGCGGCGGGCCAGCTCAATGACAAGCCCGGGGTGGTCCTTGGCGATGTCGTTCAGGTTGTTGGCGACGCTCTTGCGAACGTAGAGCGCCGGGTCCGCCTTGAGCTGCTCCAGCACCGGCAGCACCGGCGACGGATCACGCTTGAACAGCGGCAGCGCCTGGCCCCAGGGCAGACGCGGACGGCAGCCTTCGCTGGCGAGCCGCCGCACATGCTCATCCGGGTGCTGCGACCACGCCAGCATCTGCTGCATCATGCGTTCCGGCTGCTGCAGCAGGAACGGCCGGACGGCAAACTCCGCTGAAGACTTGGCTGTGAACCGCTCCAGCGCCGTCATCGAGAGCGGCCAATGCCGGTCGTCCTGGCCGTACAGCTCCACGAAATCGGGAAAGATCAGATACGGAAATCCCGTACACTCCCCGTCTATTGCAAACAGGATGCCCAGCGCCTCCTCATAATCCTCCGGCAGACAAGCGCCCAGCGTCTCCGTAATACGCCGCATCCTCGCCTTAAGCTCCAGCGTCTCCCACGGCTGCCGGAGCGCCGTCCGGACAAAGCTATCGGTGTCAAACTCCGGGTATGCAGACCGGATAATCCGGCCGAAGCTTTGCAGGAACTGCTCGTTGTACATTGCTTTCAAAGGTTCTGCCATATGAATCTCCTCCTGCCCGTATTCGAAGCCCAGTGTACCACAAGGAACCGGACAGCTTTATGTCAACTTTACGGATAGGTTTCGGCAGACTCAGACATTCTATGCTTGACAGATCACGAAATTGACCCAACTGTTTGCATTTACCTCTGTTACCTCCACGGCCTTCCGTGTTACAATGACTCGTAAATTATTCGGGTTAACAGGAGGTGCCCCACATGCCGCAAACCTTAAGCAAGAATCTCGACTTCTTCGTCGCCGCGCTTTCCCAAACCTATGTGTCGGCGCTGCAGCTGGACCCCGACGGAATGTACGCCCAGGTGGGATACGGGATTATCGAGAAATTCTCCGAGAGCTATGTTCGCCTGAAAAAATACGACGGAACCGTTTCGCACTACGACCGGGATATAACGAAATTCCAGCACAATACGGCCTAAACGGCCAACACGCACAGGGGGTTTCCCAAGCAGCCGCTGCACGGCTCTTTGGGAAACCCCCTTATTCACGGTTCAAGCTGCCGGGCGGAATTCCCGTGCGCAAAGGGCGGCCCTGCTGCAGTTCACCGTCCTTAAGCAGTTGTTTGTAAATTAATCAGCCCACGGATGCCGGCTCTGGGCCCGAATCATTAAGCGCTTAAGCGGCCGGCGTGCTTACCGCCAAAATTCCGTCCCGGGAAACACCGCCCCAAGGTCAGGCGCCTGCACTTCAGCTTCAGGCAGCTGGGTCCAGGCTGTCCTGGCCGCCCGCAGCGGGTCGCCGGCAGGTACACCATATTCCCGGTAGGTGACCGTCGCTTCATTGTCCGGGTTGCCCCAATTGTCCCAGCCCAGCGGATGAATATGTCCGCCCAGCAGACAGCCGGCCAGTTCAGTCCGGGCATAGCCCCGCCAAGGCCGCCCCAGAAATACCTGACCCACGCCTTCTTCGGCGGTAAAGTAACAGCCCTGAAACACATACCCATAAGCACGGCCTTCCGGCGTGGAAGCTGCCGTTACATAAGAGGGGCTGTCCGAATCGCGCCGCAGGCTGCGGATTTCACAGCGCTCGAAGTAAGCCGTCGCCCCGCCGAAAATAAAATCCACCGTTCCTTCAATGTAACAGTCGCGGTAGAGCTGGCGATACTGCTCATGCTGCTCCCGCAGCGGGATGCCGCCGAATGAAAAGCCCTGCTTGTTCACCAGCGGCAGCGGTCCGGTAAAGAGGGTGTCCTGGTGGCCCTTGAACGTGCAGCCGCTGAAGACCGTCTCATCGCAATTGGCATACACGGCCAGCGCTTGACCGACAGTCTCTCCCTGGCCCGCCGCATTGGTCACCGTCAGATTGGAGAGCCGCAGCCTGCTCCCCCCCAGGAACAGGGTCGGCGTCCCAAAGGTGCCGAGCTCCTCGCCTGCCTCGTTCCGTTCCCGTGCATAGCGGGAGCCCCTGATTTCAACCTGGCCGAGGCCAATAATTGTCAGATCCGAACGGTAAATCGCCACATTTTCTTCATAAACTCCCTGCAGTATCACCAGCGTCTGCGGTTCGCCCGATGGCAGACGCTCCAGGGCGTCGACCGCGTCCTGTACCGTACTGTAATCGCAAAACAGCTCTTGTCCAACCAGCATAAATGCTCCTCCTTGTTCCTCCAGCCCATTCGTTGTTCACCGATTATTCACTGTTGTCATTTCGTTCAGGCAAGCATCTAAATTATAGCGTCCTGCGCATCGCAATTCCAGAAAAATTTTAACGTGTGCATTTCATTTAAACCTTGACTTGGCGCGTAGTAAGAACTAAACTGTAATCGTTAACAATACTGCAGCCCGGAGAGATGTTATGATCACCATCAAGGATATCGCCCGTGTCGCCGGCGTCTCCCATACGACCGTATCCCGGGCGCTCAACGGCAGCCCGCTGATCAAGAAGGTCACCCGGGACCGCATTGAGCGAATCGCCGCCGAAATGAATTATGTGCCCAATTACAGCGCCAAGAGTCTGGTGACCAAGCGCTCCTTCACAATCGGGCTGTTCTTCTCCAGTATCGAGCAGGGAACCTCCTCCAGCTTCCTGGTGGATGCCATCAAGGGCATCAGCCATGTGCTGGACGAGAATTACAACCTGACGGTACACGGCATCGACAGCGTACAGCACTTTGCGGCGATTCAGCCGCAGCGTTTCGATGGTATTCTGGTCATGAGCCAGAGCGACGAGGACAACGCTTTTATCTATCATGTCAAGACGATGGGCATTCCGCTTGTAGTGCTGAACCGCCAGCTGGAGGACCCGGGCATTATGAATGTGGTGGCCAATGACCGCGAAGGCGTCAAAGAGGCGCTGGATTATGCGGTATCGCAGGGTCACCGGAAGTTCGCTATTATTGAAGGCAAGCCGGGCTTTAAATCATCCACCGAGCGTAAGCAAGGGTTCATGGACAGCCTGATTGCCCACCGGCTGAGCCTCAGTCCGGAGTATTTCGCCGCCGGTGACTACAGCATCGACAGCGGATATTCGGCAATGACCGCCCTGCTCAATCTGGCCGATCCGCCGACTGCCGTGTTCTGCTCGAACGACGACATGGCCATTGGCGCGATGAATGCCTGCTATGCCCACGGCGCAGCCGTTCCGCAGCAGGTCTCGCTGATCGGCTTCGACGATATTATGTTCGCGCGCTACACTAATCCGGCGCTCACTACCGTGCGCAAGCCGATTGCAGACATCAGCGAGCTTGGCACGAAGATGCTGATCCAGCTGATGCAGCAGCCCGGGCAGAACCCGCAGCAGCTGTTTGTGAAGACGTCGCTGATGATCCGGGACACTGTTACTGCTTTGTAACGTGGCCCATACCGCTTCCGTATTTAAAAAAACTCCTGCCATTGCAGGCTCTCCCGAGCTTCTGCAAGCTATGCGGCAAGGAGTCCATTTTTTAAATAAAATGTTCACGTGTGCATCATTCTAAAACATTTTAAAAGGAGACTTGTGACTCTTATGACTAACCGACTTTCCCGCTCTTCCCGTCCCGATCTGCCGGTATATCCCGAGAAGATGATCCAGTTTGGCGAAGGCAACTTTATGCGCGCCTTCGTAGACTGGCAGCTGCACCAGATGAACTCCCAAGGGCTGTTCGGCGGCAGCGCCGTACTCGTGCAGCCGATTGAACAGGGCCTCGGCGAGCTAATGGCACAGCAGGACAATCTGTACACGGTGCTGCTGAACGGCATTATGAACCAGCAGTCCGTCAACTCCCGCGAGATCATCACCAGTGTCAGCCGGGTGATTAATCCTTATACCGAATACGAAGCCTACCTCGCACTGGCCGAGAATGATGAGCTGGAGTTCATCACCTCGAATACTACGGAAGCCGGCATTGCCTATCATGCAGGTGACGCTGCCACCGATGTACCGCCCAAGAGCTTCCCGGCCAAGCTGACGGCCCTGCTGCACAGACGCTATGAGCTCGGCAAGAAGGGCTTTGTCATTATTCCGTGCGAGCTGATCGACCGCAACGGCGAGAAGCTGCTGGAAATCGTCCGCCGTTATGCGGCAGACTGGCAGCTGGGCGAGGGCTTCCTGAGCTGGCTGGAGAACGAAAATACGTTCTGCTGCAGTCTGGTAGACCGCATCGTTCCGGGCTATCCCCGCGACAAGGCAGCTCAGCTGGAGGAAGAGCTGGGCTACCTCGACAATCTGATGGTTACCGCCGAGCCGTTCCTGTTCTGGGTCATCGAAGGACCCGCCTGGCTGGAAGAGAAGCTGCCGCTGGCCAAAGCCGGACTGAACGTTGTCGTCACCGCTGACATGACACCTTACCGTGAACGCAAGGTGCATCTGCTGAACGGTCCGCATACGGCGATGGTTCCGCTGGGCCTGTTGGCCGGCCTGCAGACCGTCGAGGATGTGATGAACGATTCCGCCTTTTACCGTTTCGTGCAGGAATTGATGCAGGAGGAGCTGATCCCGATGCTCGATCTGCCGGAATCGGAGCTGCGTTCCTATGCGGATGCCGTATTGGAGCGGTTCAAGAATCCTTTTATCCGCCACGAGCTGACCTCTATTTCGCTGAACAGCATCTCCAAATTCAAGACACGGCTGCTGCCTGTATTACTCCGTTACCGTCAGGAACGCGGCGTACTGCCGCAGCGGATGACGCTGGCTTTGGCCGGACTGCTGCTCAGCTACCGCGGTGACCGGATCGCCCGTCAGGACGGCGCCGATGTGCTGGAGACCTTTGACCGCGCGTGGAGCGACCGTGGAAGCTTCCTGCAGCGCATTCTCAGCGATGACAGTCTGTGGGGCCAGGATTTGACACAGGTTCCGGGGCTTAAGGATGCGCTTGAGGCCGACCTGCAGAAGCTGGAGAGTCAGGACAGCCGCTCTGTTCTGGTGCAGCTTGTTGTTCAGTAATGCTTTTCTCGAATGAATGGGACAGACATTTACAACTTTCAGGAGGGTGGTCCAAATGCAAGAAGCGACGCTTAACGTGAAACGACTGATGAAAATGAATGCCCGCGATACGGTGGCGGTAGCCCTGCGCCCTGTCACTGCCGGAGAAGAGCTGGAAATCAGCGGAGTGAAGGTTACAGCCCGCCAGGATATTCCGCAGGGGCATAAAATAGCACTGACGAATATCAAAACAGACGAAAATGTTATTAAATACGGTTCTCCGATCGGCCACGCCATCTCGGATATTGAGGCCGGCGACTGGGTGCACACCCATAACGTCAAGACCAATCTGGCCGGAGAAGAAGAATATGAATATAAGCCTGAGCTGCATCCGGTGGTTTATCCCCAACGCAATCTGACCTTCCAGGGCTACCGCCGCAAGAATGGCAAGGTTGGCATCCGCAACGAGCTGTTTATTATCCCTACCGTCGGCTGCGTCAACGGTATCGCCGAGCAGATGATCCAGGAGTTCAAGGCCAGCCATCCCGATCTGGGCGGCTTCGACAATCTGACCGTGCTGAAGCATCCTTACGGCTGCTCGCAGCTGGGCGACGACCACAAGATGACCCGCAGCATCCTGCTGGATGCCGTCAACCATCCGAACGCCGGCGGCGTGCTTGTCTTCGGACTGGGCTGCGAGAATAACATTGTCTCGGAGTTCCGCAGCATACTTGGCGATTACGACGAGAACCGGGTCAAATTCCTCGTTGCCCAGGAAGTCGGGAACGAGGTCGAAGCCGGCCTCACACTGCTCGATGAGCTGTACGAGGCGGCCAAGGACGACGCGCGGGAGCCGGTGCCGCTCAGCGAGCTGAATATCGGGCTCAAATGCGGGGGCTCCGACGGCTTCTCCGGTATTACCGCCAATCCGCTGCTCGGAGCATTCTCTGACTTCATCATCTCCCAGGGCGGCACCTCGGTGCTTACCGAAGTTCCCGAGATGTTCGGCGCCGAGAAGGTGCTTATGGCCCGTGCCGAGAGCCGCGAGGTATTCGAGGATATCGTCTCGCTGATCAACAACTTCAAGCAATACTTCCTTTCTTACGGGGAGCCTGTGTATGAGAATCCTTCCCCGGGCAACAAAGCCGGCGGTATCAGCACACTGGAGGACAAATCGCTGGGCTGCACCCAGAAAGCCGGCTCCTCGCCGGTCGTGGATGTGCTGCAATACGGCGTGAAGCTGCGCAAGAAGGGGCTCAGCCTGCTGCAGGCACCGGGCAATGACCTCGTGGCCGCTTCCGCACTGGCTGCCTCCGACTGCCAGCTGGTGCTGTTCACCACTGGCCGTGGAACACCGTTCGGCAGCTTCGTGCCGACCGTCAAGGTGGCGACGAACAACGAGCTGTACGCCAAGAAGGGGCACTGGATGGACTTCAACGCCGGACCGCTGCTTGAAGAGCCCATGGAGAAGGTGCTTGAGGAATTTATTGATTATATTATCCGCGTAGCCAGCGGCGAGAAGACACGGAATGAGCAGAACGAAGTGCGCGAGCTGGCGATTTTCAAAACAGGGGTTACGCTCTAATATCCGGACTATTATTTCTATTATGAGTTAAGGGAGACGCGTTCATGTTTCTAAATGATGATTTTCTGTTGACCACCGATACCGCCAAAGCTCTGTTTCACCAATATGCCAAAGACATGCCGATCATCGATTACCATTGCCATCTGGACCCGAAGGAAATTTATGAAGACCGTCCGTTCGCCAACCTGACCGCTGCCTGGCTCTACGGGGACCACTATAAGTGGCGCCTCATGCGGGCCAACGGTGTACCGGAATCACATATTACGGGCGACGCCTCCGACTATGACAAATTCCTGGCCTGGGCGCGGACCCTGCCGAAGGCAATCGGGAACCCGCTCTACAGCTGGACCCATCTGGAGCTGCGCCGGTTCTTCGGCGTCGACACGCCGCTGAATGAAGACACCGCTCCGGCCATCTGGGAGGAAGTCAACCGTAAGCTGGCGGAGCCGGAATTTACACGGCGCGGATTGATCCGCAGCTCGAAGGTCAAGGTGATCTGCACCACCGACGACCCGGTGGATTCGCTCGAATATCACCGTCTGCTCAAGGAAGAGGAAACTTCCTTCAGCGTGTTTCCGACCTTCCGTCCCGACAAGGCGCTGAACATCGACGCTCCGGGCTTTGCGGACTGGCTGGCGAAGCTCGCGGAAGTGTCCGGCACCAACGTGGATTCCTATTCAGCCCTGCTGGATGCATTGCGCGGCCGCGTCGACTTCTTCCATGAGAATGGCTGCCGCCTCTCCGACCACGCGCTGGACGTGCTGCGCTACCGGGCAGGCGACGAGGCCGAGTGCGAACGGATTCTTGCCAAGCGCCTGAACGGCGAGAAGCTGTCTCCGGAAGAGATTACTCTGTATCGTACAGAGCTGCTGACGGCGCTGATTGGCTTCTACCATGACAAGGGCTGGACGATGCAGCTGCATATCCATGCTTACCGCAACAATAATACGCCGATGTTTAAGAAGCTGGGTCCGGATACCGGTTATGACGGCCTGAACGATCTGCCGCTGACCGAATCGCTGTCGCAGCTGCTGGACCGCGCGGAATGCGGCTCAGGACTGCCGAAGACCATCCTCTACTCGCTGAATCCCGGCGACTACCCTTCCCTGCTTGCCCTCATGGGCTGCTACCAGAAGGATACTGTCGGCAAAATCCAGCTCGGCTCCGGCTGGTGGTACAACGACACCTACAGCGGCATGCGCCAGCAGATGACGCTGCTGGCCGAAGGCGGGCTGCTCGGCAACTTCGTCGGCATGCTGACGGATTCCCGCAGCTTCCTGTCCTATACCCGGCATGAATACTTCCGCCGGGTGCTGTGCGGCCTGCTCGGCGAGCTGGCTGACCGCGGCGAAGCGCCGGATGATGCCGCCCTGCTCGGCAAGCTCGTTGAGGACATCTCCTACAACAATGCCGCCGGTTATTTCGGCTTTGAGTCGGCCGAATAAGGTTGGAAGGAGCGCATCTATATGCCTACCATCTACATTGCCGGCGATTCTACAGCCGCACAGAAGGCTGCGGACCGCAAGCCCGAGACCGGCTGGGGCGAGCATCTGCCGAAGCTGCTTGCTCCCGGCATTGCTGTAGACAACCGGGCCATTAACGGCCGTAGCACAAAATCGTTTATCGCTGAAGGAAGATTAGACGGGATTATCCGCGATTTCCGCAGCGGGGACTACCTGTTCATCCAGTTCGGCCATAACGACGAGAAGATTGAAGACCCGCTGCGTTATAGCGATCCGAATACGGAATACCGCAGCAATCTGCAGCTGTTCATCGAAGCCGCCCGCAGCCGCGGGGGCTTCCCCGTGCTGCTGACCTCGGTCAGCCGGCGCCGCTTCACGGCGGATGGTGAGCCCGACCCGCTTGCGGTGGGGGCCTATCCGCAGGCGATGCGCGAAGTGGCTGAAGCCACGGGAACGCCGCTGCTGGACATCTTTGCCGCTTCGCAGGAGCTGTACCGGTCGCTTGGAATCGAAGACTCCAGGCGGCTGCTCCTGCACCTGGCTCCGGGTGAGCATCCGAATTATCCGGAGGGTGTGACAGACGATACGCACTTTAGCGAGGATGGTGCAGAATGCATAGCGGAGCTTATCGCCGCCGCCCTCGCCGGCTGTGCAGCATTGGCCGAGCTGGTGCGGGGCGTGGGGAGCATCGCGGAGAATGCGGCTGAGCGCGGCGCGGGGAGCTGTGCTGGGAATGCCGCTGTCAGCGCGGGGAGCAGTGCTGGGAATGCTGCTGACAGTGGCGCGGGGAGCAGTGCGAGGAATGCCGCTGTCAGCGGCGCGGGGAGCAGTGCGAGGAATGCCGCTGTCAGCGGCGCGGGGAGCAGTGCGAGGAATGCCGCTGTCAGCGGCGCGGGGAGCAGTGCTGGGAATACAGCCGAGAGTGCCGCAGCGCGGGCTAAGTTGGCCGGATCTGAGCACAGCTCGAATCCTATCCCCGGCATCCCGCTGAACCTCGGCGTCCGCGCCCATGACATCCGGCATCAATCGCTGCCGGAGCTCGTCGGGAAGCTGCAGGCTTACCGTTTCAACCATATCCAGTTCGCGGTGCGCAAATCGTTCCCAGAAAGCGTGCCTGCGCTGTCCTCCTTAAGCCCCGGAACGGCCGCCCATTTCGGCGATGCGTTCCGTCAGGCAGGCATCCGGATCGCTGTGCTCGGCTGCTACGTCAACATTGTAGCGACCGAGCCTGCCATTAGAGAGCAGGCCCTTCGGGACTTCGCCGCGCACCTGCGTCTGGCCCGAGATTTCGGTGCCAGCCTCGTTGGAACGGAGACCGGCAGCGTCGGCCAGGGGTACACGACCGACAACTTTACGGAGGAAGCCTTCCTGAAGGTCGTCGATTCCGTACGGCGGATGGTCGCGGAAGCGGAGCGCTTTGGGGTGACGGTCGGCATCGAGGCCGGCCAGAACCATCCGCTGCACTCCGCTCCCCTGGCCAAGCGGCTGCTGGAGCTGGTACCGTCGAATAACCTGCAGATCATCCTCGACTGCGCGAACCTGATGTCACCTGACAACTATACCCGGCAGGAAGAGGTCATCTGCGAGGCGCTGGAGCTGCTGGATGAGCGGATTGCCGTCATCCATCTCAAGGATTTTGACGTAAGGGACGGGCAGATCGTCATAGTCCCCGTCGGGCAGGGCAGACTGCAATTCGCGCCGATCCTGCACTATATGAAATATAAACGCCCGCATATCCAGGGCATCCTGGAGAGCACCACCGAAGAGCATCTGCCGGGAAGCATCGCTTACCTGCAGCGGTTGTATGAAGAGGTATAGACGTGGACAGTATATCCAAAATCTATCCGGGACTAGACCGGAAGTGAATTACAGTACGACGAAGAAGCAACGCTTCCGTAAGGGCAGCGTTGCTTCTTCGTGCTTCTGGTGTGCTTATCGCCTAAATGATTCTTTCCTTTGCGGCACCCATCACTCTACCCTACTCATGATAGGACAAGAGATCGTGATGTCTTATCCTCCAGCATCGTTAAGTAAAAGCCACCAAAGGACGATAGTTGTATTTCATACATCTATATAGTACAAAAGCAGCTCTCCGGGGAGTTTAGTTGTATTTCGTACATTTAAACTGAACGAAATCCAAGGAAAAGGCATTTTGATCGGATTTTAGTTGCACCAAATGCAATTATAGCCACATTTACCCGGCAACCAACAGTTTTAGTTGTACAAAATGCATTTAAAGCTTCCAAGGAATGTCGCGCCCAATGGGGTGCGTTCCGATGGGGTGATGTTCCGATGGGGTGATGTTCCGATGGGCGCCGTCCCATCAGCAAACTTCTTTGCAAATGAGGCGGATGGTACCTCACCGATTGTCTCTATATAAGAGTGCTGTGCAAAGACTCTAAGATCTGTAAGGATGCTGCCATTACGCCGAAAGCTCCATTCACTCAGCAGTCGAAGAATTAGAAGAACAGACTAACGTGAAGATTAACTGTGAGATATTCCGGGCACTGATAATCCCAGAAAGAAGAACATGCTGCTCCCAAGCGGCGACTTGCTGTAAATTTTGAAACGTCTCAAGTTAGAAATACATGCTCCTTTATAACAAAACAAAAAGCAGTGAGTTCTCTTACTCGGAGCCCTCGCTGCTTGTATTAAGTTCCCTCTTTATTAGCTACCCTCTCACTACTGCAGCTTGGGATCAACCGGAGACGGATGCCGCTCACCTGCCGTTTCCCGGAACATGCTGTCCGGTCCCGGGGGTGCTGACAGCTTGGCACCGAGCAGGCGTTCCAGGTCACCGACGGTCACCGGCTGGGCATGCGCCATCAGCTCATACCCAAGCTCCCCGTTAGGCTCCAGCGTGACAAATTTCAAGTCGCTGATCCGGGCGATTCCAGTCTGGCGCAGGCGCATCTCCAACTGGTCCACCGTCATCCGCAGGGAATGCAGGTTCTGTGTCTGAATTTGGCCATTCTCCACCAGGACCTTCGCACGTCCGTTCAACAGCCGCTCCATCCAATCAAACTTCAATTGTAAATACTCGATCAGCAGCAGGAAGAGGATAAACACCGCAGCCGAGCCAATGGCCTTCCATAATTCATGGTTGGCAATCGGCTGAACGATTGTCGTCCCGATCGAAATCATGATTACTGTAGTCGCGATGGTCATTTGTGAAATCGATTTGCGTCCGGCAATGCGCAGCAGAATCATACCGGCGAAGACCAGCAGCACCGATTTCCAGATCCAGTCCAAGAAATCTCCCCCTTACACTAGAGTATGTAAGTATAGCGTTGGCATTTCACCCTCCCCCTATTCCAGTCCTGCCCTCCGCTGGCACTGAAAGGCCGCACTTGTTAATGCATACACAGGATGGGTACAATGTATTGAAGAACTCATTATTCCAAAGAAACAGGTGAAATCCATGCAAAATTTCGGATTCGCAAGAGTAGCCGCCGGCTCCCCGGAGCTGCGGGTGGCCGATTGCGAGTTTAACACCACGCAAATCATCGAGGTGATCCGGCAAGCCCAGGAGCAGCAGGCCGAGTATCTGGTTCTGCCCGAGCTGTGCATTACGGGTTATACCTGTGCGGACTTATTCCTGCAGCAAACGTTGCTGGATGCAGCGCTGCAGTCCCTGCTCAAGCTGGCTGCCGCCACGGAAGGACGGCAGCTCGTCGTCATCGCCGGGGTCCCGCTTTCTATTAAAGGAAGGCTCTTTAATTGTGCCGCCGTTCTGCAGCGGGGTAAAATACTGGGCATCGTGCCCAAGACCTGCTTGCCCGGCTACAGTGAATTCTATGAGCCCCGCTGGTTCGCAGAGGCCGAAGAGCTGGAAGTCACCGAGCTGCGGATCGGGGGCAGCAGCGTACCTATCGGCAAGGATCTGATCTTCGTTCATGAGGACAACGACAATCTGTCCTTCGGCGTGGAAATCTGCGAGGACCTGTGGGTACCGGTTCCGCCGAGCAGCCTGCTGGCCCAGGCCGGCGCGGTGCTGCTGTTCAACCCGTCGGCCAGCAATGAGCTGGTCGGCAAGGCCGATTACCGCCGTCAGCTCGTCAGCAGCCAGTCCGCCTCCTGCGTGGCGGCTTATGTCTATGCTGGTGCGAACGCCGGGGAATCGACGACGGATGTCGTGTTCGGCGGCCATTCGCTGATTGCCGAGAACGGCCAGCTGCTCGCGGAGTCGGAGCGGTTCACCTTTGAGAGCCGGCTGACCATCGCCGATATCGATGTGCCGCGTCTCCAGTACTCGCGTACGGTAATGGGCACCTTCCGCTCCGGCAAGGGCCGCCGCAACTATCGCGAGATCACCTATGCGGAGCCCGCTCCGCAGAATATGGAACGCAAGCTAAAGCGCATGGTGGCGATGAATCCGTTCGTGCCGGGCAATCCGCAGCAGCGGGACGAGCGCTGCCGGGAGATCCTGTCCATCCAGACCTCGGGCCTGATGAAGCGTATCCGGCACATCGGCACGAAGCAGGCCGTCATCGGCATCTCCGGCGGGCTGGATTCGACGCTGGCGCTGCTGGTGGCCGTCCGGGCCATGGAACAGCTCGGCCGTCCGGCCAGCGATGTGCTCGCGGTGACGATGCCGGGCTTCGGCACGACGAACCGCACCTACGACAACGCCGTCGGCCTGATCAAGGCGCTTGGCGCTTCGCTGATGGTGGTCGATATCAAGGAGGCCTGCCTCCAGCATTTCAAGGACATCGGCCACGACAAGGATGTCCATGATCTGACCTATGAGAACGTGCAGGCGCGCGAACGTACGCAGATTCTGATGGACCTCGCCAACAAGAACGGCGGGATTGTCATCGGCACCGGCGATTTGTCCGAGCTGGCCCTTGGCTGGTGTACCTACAACGGCGACCATATGTCGATGTACAGCGTTAACTCGGGCATTCCGAAGACGCTGATCCAGTATGTCGTACGCTGGTATGCCGACCATGAGGCCGATGCGACCGCAGAGAAGCTGCTCACCAGCATCATTGAGACCGGCATCAGCCCGGAGCTGCTGCCTCCGTCGGCCACAGGCGAGATCGTCCAGCTCACCGAGGATATCCTCGGCCCTTATATCGTGCATGATTTCTTCTTATATTATATGCTGCGGACAGGCGCCGGCCCGGCCAAAATTCTCCACCTCGCCCAGCACGCCTTCGGCGACGGCTATACCCGGGAGCAGCTCGTCGGCTGGCTGCGCGTATTCGTGAACCGGTTCTTCACGCAGCAGTTCAAGCGCTCCTGCCTGCCGGACGGGCCGAAGGTCGGCACGGTCAGCCTCTCGCCGCGCGGCGACTGGCGGATGCCGAGCGATGCTTCCGCTGCTCTCTGGCAGCGCGAGGTGGAGCAGCTGGGCTAAGGTAGTGGCTCACCGGGGCGGTGAAACTGCCACCAGCCCCTTCTGCCCGTGTACCAGGCTGCGCTAACCTCGCTTCCACTGCAAACAAGGCTTCCCTTTCGCCCAGGCGAATAAGGGAAGCCTTGTTTATGCTGCCGGGACCAGCCGGGCGGGTTATACCGGCTGCGGCATCAGCGCGATTTTTTCATAATGCTTGTAGAGCGAATGGAAGTTGCCTGAGTAGTTCTTGTTCCAGGGCTTCTTCCTGCCGCAGAAATGGATGATCGAGCTGTGCTTCACCACGTAATCCATGTCCACTCTACCGTTGCTGGCTAATTTATAATAGAAATAATACCGGGGATCGTAGTTGAAGCGCACCTCATCTACCTTCACGATCTCCTTGGCGTACAGGGCGTTGATAATGTCCTGGTCGGGCAGAATCAGCCGGAGCTTGTTCTCCTCCACAAAAGCGAACACCTCACGCTCATCAATCCGCTGCCGCTGCAGCGCCAGGTTCATCAGCAGCACACCGGAGTTGTAGTACGCCTCGATGTCATACGGCCGCAGACGCAGCCGGTTAATCTCCTTGACTGAGAGCCTGTCATGGTAAGCCTCCGCAAACAGCGCTTGCGAAATATCGGTCTCATACAAGCTGCGGATTTCATTGATAATAATGATATCCGGGTCCAGATACAGGATGGTGTCCATCTCTTCAGGCAAGAATTTGTAAGCCAGAATGCGGTAGTACATTTCCTTGGAATAATGCTTGATAACCGGCGCATCCCTGAACATGTCGTCTCCCACAGTAATGACAGTAACCGCCTGCCCCTCCCGCTCAACGAAGCTCTGGATACCGGCAAGCTCCCCCTTCCGTAATGCTGGAGTGCATCAGATAAGTTTGAAAGCATTCCCGGGGATTGTTGATAAACAGCGATTTCAGCATGACCTTCAGCGGCTTAATATAATGCGAATTCAACGTAACGAGAATATTCATACGCATGAGCTTCGCATCCTATAGACGTTGTAATGGAAAGATTCCCTATTCCAATTGTATAGAAGAAAGCAAATGTCCTGCAAGAGCCCGGTACCCTATGCCATTATCAAATCGGCAGCTTATGGAGAAAATAAGCTCCAGCCTGCAAGCGATATCATCGGGCATAAAGGCCAGAATAAATATTATAGGCTCCTGATGCTGGCGGTAAACCGGCTGTCAGGGGCAGATTTGCCTTTTTTTGAGCGATTTTGCTGCCTTGACTGGAATCGGGGGCAGGTGATATATTAGTTCACAGCTTAATAATTTAGTGTTTAACTATTAATCAGTTAATCATTAAGCGCTAAATTATCTTGTCCGCAGCACGGTTTCTCCGGAGGTGAAATTTTGTCCGATCATAATAAAGACTTCATTGAAATTTCCTCAATGTTCAAGACCTTCCTGAAGGGTATTTCGCAAAAATGGAATAAGCAAGGCTTTCCGTTGTCCCTTACACAGTTCAAAGCGCTGTTTGTTATATGCAAGGATGGGCCGATGATGGTCTCGCAGCTGGCTGCCGCACTGGACATGACGCCCGCCGCCATTACAGGAGTGACAGACTTTCTGCTGGCTGAAGGTTATGTGCAGAAGGAGCGCGCTTCCGGCGACCGCCGGGTGGTCAACATTACGATTACAACCGAAGGCAAAGAACTGATTAAAGTGGTGGAGAACAAGCAGAGGGAGGTGCTGGAGTCGTATTTCCGGATTTTGCCGGATGAGGATATCGAGCATTTACGGCGTATTTTTGGCACATTGATTGCCGAATTAGACAAATAATAAAAAATGGTGGGGAAGAAATTATATGGAACATTTATCCAATAAGCGCAAGCTTACAATTATGATCGCCATCATGGCTGCGATGCTGTTCGCCGCGATCAACCAGACAATTACCAGCACGGCTATGCCGCGCATTATCGCCATCCTCGACGGGATGGATCTCTACACCTGGACGATCAACATCTATCTGTTGACCTCCACGATTGCAACTGTGCTCGTCGGCAAGCTGTCCGATATGTTCGGACGCAAGCCGTTCCTGCTGACCGGTATCCTGTTGTTTATGGTCGGCGCGTTCCTGACCGGTACTTCCGACAATGTGCATCAGTTTATTTTTTACCGCGGGATTCAAGGGATTGGCGCCGGTATTATCCAGTCCACTGCCTTCACCGCTGTAGGCGACCTGTTCCCGCCGCGTGAACGCGGTAAATGGATGGGCCTGATGACCGCCGTATTCGGCTTCTCCAGTGTTCTGGGACCAACCCTTGGCGGCTATCTGATCGACCATCTCGACTGGCACTGGCTGTTCTGGATCTTCCTGCCGCTGGGTGTAGTTGCCTTCGTCCTGATTATGGCCCTGTTCCCGAAAGCCAAACGCGGCGAATCCACCAGCATCGACTATCTGGGCTCCCTGTTCCTGACCACGACGATTGTTCCGCTGCTGCTCGCCTTCTCGTGGGCCGGTACGGAATATGACTGGGGCTCCGGACAAATTCTGGGCCTGCTGGCCGCTTCCGTCGTTTCGGCACTGATCTTTGTCTTCACGGAAACCAAAGCGAAAAATCCGATTTTGCCGCTGCATCTGTTCAAGAACAGTGTCGTTACTGTCTCCAATCTCATCGGCTTCATTATGAACTTCGGCATGATGGGTGCGCTCATCTACCTGAACTTCTTCGTGCAAGGCGTGCTGGGCATTTCGGCTACGTATGCCGGATATGTAACCATGCCGATGTCCATTGTAATGGTAATTGCCAGTGCCGTTACCGGCCAGCTGATTGCCAAGCAAGGGAAGTACAAACGTTTTGCGATGGCTGGCGTGCCGATTATGATTGGCGGTATGGCCATCATGATCTTCATGAACAGCGTGCCTGTAGCCATCCTGAGTATGATCGTGTTCGGTCTGGGCCTTGGCCTGGGTATGCCGGTCTTCTCGCTGGCTACGCAGAACGCCGTTTCCCACAAGGAGCTCGGCGCCGTTACCGCTTCGACCCAGCTGTTCCGTAACCTGGGCGGCACCATCGGTATCGCCGTCATGGGTACGGTAATGTCCAACAACCTGACCAAGCATCTGAAAGAAGCGCTGACTTCTTCTCCTGCCGCTCAAGGCCTTAGCCAGCTGGACCCCGAGGTCTCCAAGCAGCTGACCGCCTTCGCCAATCCGACAGCGCTGATGAACAAGCCGCTGCTGGAGCAGACGCAAGCCAGCCTGCCGGCTGATGTGCAGCCGCTCTTCGTACAGATGATCGACGGTATCCGCGATGCGCTCGGTCAGACGTTGTCCACTGTGTTCATGACCGGTACCATTGTCCTCGTGGCCGCTTTCATCCTCGTCTTCTTCCTGAAGGAGCTGCCGCTGCGCCAGAGCAACCAGGCTGCCGCACCGGCCGAAGCCGAGAGCGACGCACTCGCCAAGAAGCTGCAGGTGGAGTAATACCAGGACTTCAAGGCAACAAGCTGCCGGCAGAGGCAATATGCCCGACAGCTGATTATTTAAAGGAAGGCCGCAATACGCGAGTTACTCGCGTTGCCGCATATAAACCAAACAAGGCTACTCCCGTCGCTGCCGTGACGATGGGGTAGCCTTGTTTCTTATTGCATGGTTGACGGTTACTGCCGGACTATAAGCGAACCATAACTCTGTAAGACTAATATAACGATGACGGTATTAAACTTCACTCCGACTGGTCTTTCTGGTCTTTCTGGTCTTTCTGGATTCTTTCAGTCCTTCCACTCTCCAGTGCTAACGTTCCGAAATGCGCTTATCTATCAATGGCCGACGGAACGGATAGCGTACCGGTCAAAGGTTAAGGATATAGGCGCTCCTGTTACATGCGTGCCGTCAACACTTCGCATAAGGCTCCGTAGAGCGGCGCTTCCAGGTCCAGCGATGCCAGCTCCGCCAACACTGCTGCAGGCGACGGAGATAAGCGGACCAGCGCGTAAATACACTCCTTCCATTGGAACGCGATCTGCGCGCGGTCCAGCAGGCGGAAGACCTCTGCTTCCGCATTGCTTTCGGCCACCTTGGCGGCGGCGAAGACTACACGGAGCGGCTCACGGACCGGCAGCTCCGGAATCTCCACGGTCAAGGTATGGGCGGCGGCATCATACTCCAGCCTGGCTGCAGCCCCGCGGTCTCCGGCATACACTGTAACTTCCGTATCCGTGAAGCCGACGCAGGAGAGCTTCCAGCTGCGCTGCGCCGGAATAGCCGCCGTGTGACCCGCGGCCGGTCCGATCAGCAGCTCTGCCCGCTCGCCCCATCTCAGGCAGATGTCCGTCCGGCACCAAGCTTCGCGCCGGTCTTCTGGCCGCTCTTCGGGCCAGTCTTCGGGCGTGTCGCCCTCATCCTCCCAAAGCGTGAAGTCACCGTCCGCTCCGGCGAATACCCGCAGCTCAAGCCGCTGCGGATTAGCGGTCGAGGACGTATACTCCGTCAGGTCGGCCATAGGCACTATGCCCCCTGCCTTTGCCAGCACCGGGATCTGCTCCAGCCCCCGGTATAAGGACAACCTTCTGCCGCCGTCGTACACCCGGCCTGTGAAGAAATCGATCCAGAGCCCTTCCGGCAGCCATGCCTTGAACCCGGCAACGCCGGTGCTGCGGTCGGCCGGCGTGGTGAGCGGGCAGGCGATCAGCTCGGTGCCGAAATAATATTGGTTCGGCACCTCATACGCCTCCTGCCGCTCCGCATGGCGGTAATACATCGGCGTAACCAGCGGCAGGCCTTCATGGCCGGCCAGCCGGTTCATGGTGTACAGATACGGGATCAGGCGGTGCCGCAGTAGCAGCGCTTCCTTCATGACGCGCTCGGCTATGGCATTGAAGCGCCAGGGCTCCTTGCTGTTGAACGGGCTGGCCGAGCTGTGCAGACGCAGAATCGGCGAGAACACGCCGAGCTGCACCCATCTGGCCGCCAGCTCATCGTCCAGGCAGCCTAGCATATGCCCGCCGATATCGTGGCTCCACCAGCCGTAGCCGGCATTCGAGGCGGTAGCCGTGAAATACGGCTGGAAGTCCAGCGATTCCCAAGTGATAATGGTATCGCCGGAGAAGCCGACCGGATAGCGGTGGCTGCCGAGCCCCGCATAGCGGGAGAAGGTCAGCCGCCGCCTTCCTCTGCGGCCGCTGTCCAGGTAGTGGTAGTGGTTCAGCATCCAGAGCGGGTCCAGCCCCTGTACCCGGCTGACTCCGCCCTGCTGCCAGTCGATCCACCAGAAATCGACGCCCTCTTCCTCCAGCGGGTGATGAAGATATTTGAAGTACGCCCGCAGGAACGCCGGGTCGGTGATATCGAACTCAACCGCATCGCCCTTCCCGGGGTCGAGGCCCAATTCGGCGGCGATGGCCAGATACGGGTCCTCGAAGGCACGTACCCCGTCTGCGGGATGAACATTAAGCGTCACGCGCTTGCCCATCTCATGCAGCCGGGAGAGAAATTGCTGCGGATCGGGAAACAGCTCCCGGTTCCAGGTATACCCCGTCCAGCCGCTACCGTAACGCGGATCAATATCGACGAGATGCCAATCCATGTCGATGACAGAAACGGAGAAGGGAATCTGCTCCTGTTCGAACCGCTCCATCAGCTGCAGGTATTCATCGGCGGTATAACGGTAATACCGGCTCCACCAGTTACCGAGCGCATAGCGGGGCAGCAGCGGCGCCGGGCCGCACAGCCTGTAGAAATCCTGCAAGCATCTCGTGTATTCACGGCCGTAGCCGAAGAAATACTGGTCAATCCCTTCACCGGCACGCGGCACGACACTGCCGTCCTCCTCCAGCAGCAGCGAAGCGCTGTCGTCAACCACGGTGTAGCCGGCGCGAGAGAGCAAGCCCGGCTCCAACGGGATCGCGCCGTCGGCATTGTCCAGCGTCCGGGCGGTCCCGCCCAGATTGGGCGGCGTCTCGCCGTAGTGCCAGGTGCCCATCAGATGCCCGGACGCGTTACGGACATGAATGCGCAGGCCTTGGCGCGTAAACGGTCCTTTGTCGTAGATTAGATGCAGCCGCTCCGTCACCAGCTCCAGCCGGTTGCCGTGGTCGATCAGGCGGAAGGCCGGGAACGGAAATTGACGGTTCAGCACCGTCTGCGTCGCCCGGTCCTCGAACCGGTTCCCGGCGCTGTACTCCAGCCGGATCAGCTGCGGGGTCAGCACGGTCAGGCGGTAGCCGTCTCCCGTGATCTGCGCTTCCGAACTGGCCACCGGCTTGGAGGCAATCCGCCACCGCTCGGGTACTGCTGCTTCTGCCTTTGCCGCTGCTTCCCGCCCCGGCAACGCCGACTTCGCCCGATGCCCCACTATCGCTCCTGAATCCGTTGCCTCTTCCCCCCGCTCTGGCTGCTCCATCTGACCTGCCTCCCCAGCCGTTGTCTTCCAAGTATGCTCCATAGCGCTAACCTCTCTGCTTAATTTGTTAGGATGATCGTTATTCCCTCACCACTCAGGCTCAACCTATGACACCGTTGCTTTCTTCCCCATGTTCACCGTGTCTCCATAACATCAAGGCTCTGCCTACTCCTTCACCGCGCCGATCATCACGCCCTGGTTGAAATATTTCTGCAGGAACGGATACACGCACATAATCGGCACCGTAGCGACGATGATCACGGAATAGCGCATCATGTTGGCCAGACGCAGGGCGATTTGCGCCGCTTCGCCGCTGCCCATGCCGGACTGCATCTGGTTGGTGATCAGGATGTTGCGCAGGATCAGCTGCAGCGGGTACAGATCCGGATTCTTCAGATAGATCAGTGCGTTGAAATAGGAATTCCAGTAGCCGACGGCGATCCATAGCCCCAGCACGGCGATGATCGCCTTGGAGAGCGGCAGGACGACCTGCGCGAAGTATCGAAGATTCCCGCAGCCGTCGATTTGCGCCGCCTCCCACAGATCGCCGGGAATGCTCGTCTGGAAGAACGTGCGGGCGACGATAATGTTGTACACAACGACCGAGAACGGAAGCACCATAACCAGGAAGGTGTCATACAGATGGAAGTCACGCACAGTCAGAAAGGTCGGAATCAGTCCGCCGTTGAAGAACATCGTAAAAATAAAGAACAGCGACAGCAGCTTCCGGCCAAACAGGTCTCTGCGCGACAAGGCATAGGCTGCCGGAATGTTGACGGCCAGACCGATAAGCGTACCGGCTGCCGTATATAGAATGGTGTTGCGGTAGCCGATCCAGATATTGCTGTGCTTCAGCAATTCCCTGTATCCGTCCAGCGTAAAGTCCTTCGGCCACAGCCATACCTGCCCGCCCGCCACCGCCGAAGGGTCACTGAAGGACGCGATGACGATGAAGTACAGCGGGTACATCAGCAGGATCAGCAGGATCACCGCCACTGCGTACATCGCCCATTCCATCACCGTATCCGAGGAACGGTTGTTTTTGATTTTGCCCTTGCTTGCCCGAAGCGCCGGTTCAAGGGTTCCCATAGCTGCTCCACATCCTTTCTACCACAAGCTGTTTTCGCTGTATTTCTTGGAAATCTGGTTAACCGTAATCAGCAGAATGAAATTGATGACCGTGTTGAACAGGTTGATGGCCGAGGAGAAGCTGTATTGGCTGCTGAGCAGGCCGATTTTGTAGACATAAGTGGACAGAATCTCGCTCGACATCGCGTTCAGGTCATTCTGCATCAGGTATACCTTCTCGAAGCCGACGCCCAGGAGGCCGCCGACCCGCAGAATCAGCAGTGTGATCGCCGTCGGCATCAGCATGGGGATATCGATATAGCGGATTTTGTGCCAGCGGCTGGCTCCGTCCACTGTTGCAGCTTCATACAGGCTGGGATCGACAGCCGACAACGCAGCGATAAAAATAATGCTGTCCCACCCGACATGCTGCCACACGTCAGACCATACATAGACGCTGCTGAACAGCACTTGAGACCCCATCAGATCGGGGGCTTCTTTCCCGAACAGGCTGTACAGATTCCCGAGCAGCCCGGTGCTGGGCGAGAGCAGAATCATCATCAGGCCAACCATGACTACCGTAGAAATGAAGTGCGGCATATATGAGATCGTCTGGAAAAAGCTCTTGAACCGGTTCGGCCGCATCTGATTGACCATTAAAGCGAGCATGACCGGAATGGGAAACGTGAGCAGGCTGTACAAGCTGATAATCAGCGTGTTCTTGATCGTGTTCGTAAACTGGTAGGAATTGAAGAACTTCTCGAAATATTTGAGCCCCGCCCATGGACTTCCGCCGATTCCCAGCGCCGGGCTGTAATCCTTGAATGCGATCAGTACCCCGTACATCGGCTTATAGGCGAACAGCAGCGACAGCGTCACTGCAGGAAGCAGCAGCAGGTACAGGCCGTAATTGCGCCGGATGGAGACAAGCGCCCGCCCGGTGGTTCCTTGACCGGATTTCATGGGTTAACCCTCCTGTCTTTCTCTTAACTCTATTTCTCTTGAAAAAGCCGCCCCCGCGCCAACAAGCCCGTGCGCAGGAGCGGCTCTCTGTCCTCCGGCCTATAACGTGGTGTGAATGATAACGGGCTGTCCGCCGCAGACCAGCCTGCCGCCGGCCACGGTCACCGTACTGCGGTCAATCAGGTTCGTATAGCTGCCGTCCGGCAGCTCTGTCTCCACATCGACAGGCTGCCCCTTGAGGCTGAACACGCCGAGCAGCCTTTGCGCTCCCCAGGCGTACATACCCAGGACCGTATCCTGCTCCTCCGCCGCACGCAGGACGCAGCTGCCGCTGGCCATGATCTCCAGCTGCTTGACCGCATGGAGCGCCTTCAGCAGCCCGGACAGATCGATGCCTGTGTCCCAGTCTACCGTATCCTTATCGAACAGCCCTGGACAGCGGACGTTCCCCGACTCCTGCCCGCCGTAGATCAGCGGCATACCCTTCTGGAAATATTGAAACGCGGTCCAGTTCATCAGGCTCCGCTCATCGGGAATGAGCGCCCTGGCCCGCGGCCGGTCATGGTTCTCCAGGAAACGCAGCTTCACATAGTTATCCGGGTAGATGTATTCCTGGGCGCCCAGCTTCTCCAGGTAAGCGGACAGTGCGAGCTGTCCCTCCAGATAGGCGCAGAAATATGGATAGAGATCGTAATCGTAGCAGGCGTCGAACGCCTGGAACAGCTCTCCGTCGGAATGGCTGACCATACCCTGGCGCCGTAAATCCAGGATGAATGCCGGCTCGATGGATTCGGCAAGCCAGAAGCAGTCCGGGTTCACCTTCGCCACCTCGGTACGGGCACGCCGCCAGAATTCCAACGGGACCAGCGGCGCCACGTCGCAGCGGAAGCCGTCGACAATGGCCGCCCAGCCCTTCAGCGTCTCAATCTGGTAGTCCCACAGCTCCGGCTGCCCGTAATCCAGATCGACAATGTCGCCCCAATCGCCGACCCGGTTGCCGAAGCCGCCCTCCGGCGTCTTGTAGAACCACTCCTGATGGTTCTCCGCCAGCCAGGAATCCGGCGAGGTGTGATTGTAGACAACGTCGATGATGCATTTCATGCCGTGGCGGTGAATGTCTGCCACGAGCTCCCGGAAGTCGTCCTCCGTGCCCAGCTCCGGGTTAATCCTGCGGTAATCCTGGATGGCATAGGGACTGCCAAGCGTGCCCTTGCGCTTCGCTGCGCCGATGGGATGTACCGGCAGCAGCCAGAGGATATCCGCGCCCAGGCTGCGGATACGGTCCAAATCCCGCTGCACCGCCTTGAAGGTGCCTTCCCCGCTGTGATTGCGGACATATACGGAATAGATCACCTGATTCCGCAGTGCCGTGAGGGTCTCTTCTGCCATATCTCGCATGCTCTCCTTCTACTCTGCGGCGAACTTCCGCAGTCTCTTAATGCCGGATGCTCCGGATCAGCCGCGCAGAGGCCAAGGCTCCCAGCCGGTAGCTGCGGGATTCACCGCCCCCGGACCAGGCCAGCGCACCGAGACTCTCCAGCTCTTCCTTCCCGCTGCTGCGGAGCCGCACATAGGGGTAGCCGCTTCGCTCCAGGAATTGCACGGCCGCTCCGTCCCGGCGGGAGGACAGCAGGATGACGCCGTCAACACACCGGCCCTGCAGCAGCCGAGCCACCGTCTCCAGCTCCTCCTGCTCTCCGTCAGCAGACTGGAGCATAATGTCGAAGCCGAGCCGTCCGGCTCCCGCCAGCACTCCGCGCACCAGCTCCATGAAGAACAGATGGGTCAGCAGCTTCTCCGCCGGACGCGGCAGCAGCATGCAGATGCTGTGCGCCGTGCCGCTGACCAGATTCTTGGCGATGATATTCGGGGTGTAACCGAGCTCATCCATCACCTTTTTCACTCTGCGGGAGGTTTCCTCCTTGACGTTCGGCCGTCCGGTAGCAACGCGGGAGACCGTGGAGCAGGAGACTCCTGCCCGGCGGGCCACTTGCTTGATGGTAACGTTCACCTCGAAGTCTCCTTTGCGGTCCGGATATCGCCCGCTTCCGCCTGTAGTATTCTTACTTGACGCTCATATAACGGCTGTACGCATCGGTGCGGATTTTGATTAGCTTCTCCAGGCCCATATCGTTCAGCTGCTTGACATAGCTGTCCCAGCCCTCGTCAATGCCGCCCTTGGAGATGAACTGCGCGCGCATCGTATTCACATAGCTGTCGATGTCGGTGGTCAGCGTCGGCAGCTCCTCGAATTCCTCGGAGGTGTACATGACGTTCGGGAACGGTGTGGTCACATATTCGCTGCCCAGCTTATCCAGCTCAAGCTTGAGGCCGTCGCCCGTCTCCGGATTCAGCACAATCTTCTCCTCAAAGGACGGGCTGACGTATTTCGGACCGAAGTCGCGCAGCGATTGCTCCCAGTACCAGGCGTCCGCGCTTGTGCCTTGCGGCGGGTCCATCAGCGTATACGTATCGTCGCCGTTCTTCTGGATGACGGTGCCGATGGCGCCCCAGAAGTTCTGGATGCTCGCTTCATCCGTATAGAACTGGTCGGCCCAGCGGGCGGCGACCTCCGGATTCTTGCAGGACGCGGTAATCAGCATCTCGTTGCGGTTCAGGCTCATCCCGATCGGGTTCCCGATGGTGTAGCGGTTGCCGTCCGGTCCGGCCACGGGCGGAATCGTCACATACTGGTCGCTCCATTTGCCGAATACGGCGTCCGGTGTCCACTGGTAGGTGAAGCCGACGATGGGGGCGTCCGGATTCTGGTATTTGGCGGAGATCATGGTCGCATCCTGGGTGAACACTTCTTTGTCCAGCAGACCCTCGGCGTAAAGCTTAGCCTCCCATTTCAGCCCTTCCTTGTACTCCTCGGACACCGGGTAATAGACTGCCTTGCCGTCCTTGACCAGCATATTGTTGTTGTTAAGGTCAGCAATGCCGAATGGGCTGATCAGATCGTTGCCCATTTCGATGTACGGGATCTCATCGGCCTTGCCGTTGCCGTTCGGGTCCTGCTCCTTGAAGGCCTTCATCACCGTATACAACTCGTCGATGGTCTCCGGCACTTCAAGGCCCAGCTTGTCAAGCCAGGTCTTGTTGATGACCGGCTGGCGCGAGCTCTTCGGGCGGGACGGCAGCCGGGCCGGGAGCGAGTAAATTTGGCCGTCGGGGAAGGTGCTGATCTTCTTCATTTCCGGCGTCTCTTCCATGGCTGCCTTCAGGTTCGGCATGTACTGGTCGATGTAATCGTCCAGCGGACGGAAGTAGCTCAGGTTGTTGACGATGTCGGAGTCCGAGAAGGAAATGTTGCCCAGAATCACATCCGGCAGCGTACCGCTGGCCAGGAGAATGGATTTCTGTTCGCTCCAGTCGTTGGAGGACATCACCTGCCACTCGATTTTGACATTTGAATTCTTCTCCAGATCCTTCAGCCACTGGTTCTGCGTGAACGTATCGCCCATGCTGCCCCAGCGGACGGTCAGGACCTTCAGCGTCACCGGCTCCCCGACAATCGGCAAGCCTTCCTTATTGAAGCTGCCCGTATCGGCATTCGCCGCCTTCTCTTTCTCTTCGCCTCCGCCGCAGCCGGCCAGGCCGATGAGCATCGCTGCCGCGAGCATGCCGGTGAGCCATTTTCCAGCCGAACGGTGTATATGCGCTGTGTTCATGTCCTCATTCCCCCATTTCAAAGTTGTGCATTCTCTACATGTCTAATCATAGCGGAGTGTTGCCCCGGCATTCGGACCCGCTATAGCTCTGATCCGGACCTTTTGGATTACCTTTCAAAATAAACAAGCCTGCTTCTGCCGTTAATTCCCGGATAAGGCTGACGTTATTCAGACTTTTCGATGTGGAATCCGGACTTTGCGGCGGACATGCCCGAATAAGGTATGTATTTTCGCCTGTAGAATTCTATAATGGTCTTACATGAACGAATTGTAATCGCATTCATTTTAGCAGTCCGGAAAGGATGGGGCTACCGAATTGCCTATCGCCAACAAAACCGCAAGACCCAAACCGTATCCAATCCGCCATTCTGTCAAAATCATGCTCACTGTCTCCTTCACCGTGCTTGTACTCGATCTGGTTATCAGCATCGCCTCCATCGCCATTGTGAAGCAGCAATCGACCCGGTATCTGCAGGACACTGCCGATCTCTATATCAGCCGGATCAATCATGATTTCGCCTACATCAACCATTATATGGGCTGGACGCTGGCGAACGACGACATGCTTAACATGATGAACGCTTACGACACTGAGAGCAGCGAATTTCTCAAATTTAACGAGAATGTGCATAAGCGCTTTTCGGAGCTGCAGCGGAACTACGGGCAGGAATATAATTTCTTCTATTATCTTGAGAATCAGGACTTCTTTCTGAACTGTGCGCCGCTAAGCATCAACTACAGTGATTACCGGGAGCTGAAGCGTCTGATCCTGTCCCATATCGAAGACAAAGATGTATATGCGGAATTCTACTCCCGCTGGACTCCGATTCTGGTAAACGGCAGCTATTACATCATTAATATTGTACCTTACTACAACCGCTATCTGGTCGGACTGATCTCCGCCGATAATCTGATTACCCCGCTGCGCCAGATTAATCTGGGGGCGAACGGCTATGCGTCGCTGGTGGCGGAAGACGGCACGAGCATCTCCACCCCGCTGACGAACAGCGGCAGCCCGCTGCCGGAGACCGGCGGTCTGGCCGGACTGCTCGCGCCCCGCACGACCATCGGCACGGAATTCCCCAACACCGATTTCCGGGCGGAGCTGGTTATCCGTTTCGGCGCGTTCGAGAAGATTGTGATCGCACAGCTCCTGATTATGCTGCTGTTCTTCATGGTGACGGCCATGATCTGTGTCGTGATGCTCTATTTCTACCGGAGAGTTCTCGGACCGGTCCAGAGCTTCTCCGAGAATCTGGCCCGGCTAAGCGGGAACGGACAGCCGGTCGATCTGCGGTCCAGCAAGATTATCGAGCTGGAGCAGGCGGGCGCACAGTTCAGCGAGCTGGTGGAGCAGATCCGCGGCTTCAAAATCGCCATCTACGAGCAGGAGCTGGAAAAGCGGCAGATTCAGCTGGATTATATGAAGCAGCAGATTAATCCGCATTTTTTCCTGAACTGTCTGACCAGCATTTACAGCATGGCCCAGATTCAAATGTACCCGGAGATCGAGCACATGGCGCTGTCCACGGCCAAATATTTACGCTATCTGTTCCAGAGCGGGGAGGATTTCGTCCCGCTGGGCGCCGAGCTGGAGCATATACGCATTTATCTGGAAATTCAGAAGCACCGTTATCAAGGGGCTCTGGTGTACCGGATAGAACAAGCGGAGGAAGCCGGAACCCGCAGAATTCCCCCGCTTGTCTTGCAGACCTTCATCGAGAATTCCGTCAAGTACGCAGTCTCCCGGGCAGAGCAGGCGGAAATCACGCTAAGGGTGCAGGCGGTGCAATCGGATGAAGGCGCGCGGACCGTAATCCGCATTGCCGACAACGGGCCCGGATTCCCGGGCGAAGTGCTGGAGAAGCTGCTGCTCGGCGAACCGCTCGACCAGAGCCGGGGGAAGCATATCGGAATTACGAACACGCTCAAACGGCTGGAGTATCTGTACAAGGGGCGTGCGCAGGTGCATTTCGAGAATCTGGAATCCGGCGGGGCCTGCGTTACACTTATTTTGCCGGAGCCTGAGGGTGACAGCAGCGCCGGACGGGAGAGTCAAAGCACTGCAAAGGAGGCCGCACATGAATATTCTGCTGGTTGATGATGATTACTATGTGATCGCCGCGCTGGAGCAACGGATCGACTGGCGTGCGCTGGGCATCGGGACCGTGTATACGGCGAACAACGTCGCCCAGGCGAGCGAAATTCTGCTGAAGCATCCGGTACAGATTGTCATCTCGGATATCGAGATGCCCCAGGGCAGCGGTCTGGAGCTGCTGGCCTGGATTCGTGAGAATAACTTCCGCATCCAGACCATCCTGCTCACCAACTACGCCGATTTCAACTATGCGCAGAAGGCAATCGAGCTGCAGAGCTTTGAGTATTTCCTCAAGCCGATTGAGTTCGACAAGCTGATGCTGATTATACGCAAGGCCGTGAGCCGGGCCCAGGAGCAGGAGAACAATGAGAAGGCGATCCGGGAGGGGCATTTCTGGCAAAAGAATCTCGCCAACAACGTGGAGCATTTCTGGCGCAAGCTCGCCGGCGGCAGTGCAAGCGCCCCGGTACGGGGACCCGCCGTCGCCCGTGCCATGCAGGAGCATCATCTGGCCTACTCCCTGTCCGACCGTGTGCAGCCGCTGCTGTTCACTCTCTTCCCCCATAACGGCAGCATGGGCAAAGAGGAGAAGGACTTGTTCGATTTCGCGCTGCTCAACGTGCTGTATGAGCTGTTCCGCGGGCAGGGCAGCTTTGCGGTGGAGAGTATATTTGAGCATAAGGAATATCAGTGGATAGCCGTGCTGAAGTGGGGTAGCGAAGCGGACCTGCCGCTGATTGAAGAGCTCTGCTCCTCCTTCATCCGCAATTCCGGACCCTATCTCAAATGCGAGGTTACCTGCAATATCGGGGAATGCGGAGAGCTTGCGGAGAGCGGTCTGCTGCTGCGGCAGCTGCTCAGGCTGGACAGTGAGTGGACCCGGGTGCGCAATCAGACGTACCGGGCGGCGGAAGAGCTGCGGCCGAATCTGCAAAGCGGTGAGTATACTCCGCCGGACCTTGCTGCGCTGGAGGCACTGCTGCAAGAGAACAGACTGTCCGATTTCCTGGGGGAATCGGTCCGCTATCTGCGGGGGATGCTGAGCGGCCGGATGCTGCAGACCTCCGTACTGGGCCAGTTCCGGCTCGACATCGTGCAGCTGATCTACTCATTCCTCAAAGATAAGGGCATCCAGGCGCATAAACTCTACAGCGGCACGCTGAACGACCAGCTGCTGCTGCATTCGCTCGGCTCCATCGAGGATATGGAGGAGTATCTTGGTTATCTGGTGCATACGGCAATGAAATACCGCGATTTCGCCGCCCAGCCCACATCGGTGGCCGAGGAAATCAAACGGTATATCCACGCCCATTACGGCGATGATCTGACCCGTAACCTGCTGGCCGAAAGGGTCTACCTGAACCCGGACTATCTGGCCCGCTTGTTCAAGCGGGAGACCGGCATCTCGCTCGGCAGCTATATTATCCAGGTCCGCATCGCCGCCGCCAAGCAGCTGCTGGAGACGACGCCGCACTCCGTGTACACCATCGCCGGCAAAGTCGGCTACGTCAACTATTCCCACTTCTCCAAGCTGTTCAAGCAGGAGGTCGGGATGTCGCCGAATGAGTATAAGAAGGAGCGGCTGGCGGGGAGTGTGCGGTAGCGGCGCACTAGTACCTTGACCGCATCAAACCGTAGCTATGCACCATTTATTTGTGAGTAAGGCTGGAGACGACCGCGCCCACATCCCTTTTCCGTGAACAGGCCGACCAACAGCACAGTACGGCTAATCAATCCTAATGTAGGCGAAAAATCGACCATAATGTCTTGCCGTGGAGGAATACAGACCCATTGTAGTCGAAAAACCGACCACAATGGACTACCGTGAAGGTAAACAGGGCAAATGTAGGCGAAAAATCGACCATAATCCACAAATCACGATCACCTAACGAAAAGCAGGACAGTACCTTAAAGTTCTCATGTTGCTCTTGTTCAGGTTAGTGGAAAATCGCCACCTAATTTCACCTGAACGTTAGTGTTTGCATCGCCGAATTTGGCCCGCCGGTGGGATTACAGGGGTGAGCCGCTGGCGCAGCGGCGGGCGGCCGCCGGGCTAGAAGTAATTATTTTTCTTAATGTATATATCCAGTGCCTGATTCACTTTCTTCAATGTCTGGATGAGCATAACGATCAGAACAACGCCGAGAATAACTGCGGCAGCACAGGCAAGCAGCCAGAGAACCGAAAATAACGAGAATGCGGTGAACAAAAGTTATTCCTCCTTTTAGTAAATGTAGTGCAGGATGGTCTATATTATAGCAAGACTTGGCAATCGTTTCCGGGAGAAATGTTTTGCCGGGAGAGGCGATGTTAAAGTTACGGGAGACGGAGTTACAGGAGGCGGAATCTCGATGCGATGCGGCGTGTCCAAGGGAGGTAGCTCGCGATGCGGCAGTAAATGTGCCGACCTACGGGCAATATTAATTTTGAGAGGCTGTGAGCTTACTTGCAAATCATTGATACATTCGGCTCCATGATCGAATTGCGGGAGCAAATCTTACGGGAGCCGGAGCGGTATTTTGACTATTGGGAGGATTACGCAGTTAATTGCTTTCCTGAGCTTAAACATATGCTTGAAGTAGACAGCCAAGCGTATGACCGGGAGCGGGACATTAGACCAGTGGCGCTCGCGGTGCTGACCAGCGGCTGGACGCTGCTTCAGGAAACCCATTACCATCTTGAAACGCTCATTCCGGAGATTCAGGAACGTTTTGCCTCACTATTCCCAGCTTCGCGGGAGGTGCTGGTATACTTCTACATCGGACTATGTAATGGAGCCGGCTGGGCTACAAAGGTGGGGAACACCAACGCTGTGCTGCTGGGGGCTGAAAAGATTGTTGAGCTGAAATGGCATACCCGTGAGGCTATATCCGGTCTGCTGTGCCATGAGCTGTGCCATATCGCCCATTCCGACCTGCGACGGACAGTGCTGGATAATACGTACTCCGGAATGGATCAACGTGCGGTGTGGCAGCTATATATTGAAGGCTTCGCGCAAAGATATGAGCAGGTGCTGCTGGCTCAGGATGATTTCTACCATCAGGATGACCATGGCTGGCTGGATGGGTGCCAACGGAACAGAGCCATACTGGCTAAGGAGTATCTAAGGCGGATTAGGCTGCGGGAAAGCGTCCGGGATTTCTTCGGCGACTGGAACAGCTTTCAGGGACGACCGGATACCGGCTATTATTTGGGCCGCGAGTTTATTGCAAGCCTGGAACCCGAATATTCGGTGGAGGAGCTCGCACGCTTCAGATCCGAAGAGATCACCCCGCTGTTGGTCGCTTTTTTGGAAAGATGTCGTTAAGAGACGGCCCGTGCGTCCTGTTATGTAAAGTCTCTCCGCTTCGGACACCGGGCTCACCTTAAAGCTCGAAGTCCGCGCCAACTCTTCGCCGTTCCCGGAACGTTCGGGCCACCGCAGCACATTGGACACTAGACGCGTTCGCCCCCGACTCAGATCTCCACCCTCTTCGAGTGACCGATAATCCTATGCTCACGCCCTCCAGCCCTCTCGGCAGACCTGCCGAACAGCTTCGCGTTATTCACTCATCCACTTTTACATCCGATGTCAAAATCACCCTTTTACCGTCATCCCTCTCAAAAATCTTGTCGGCAAAGGTAATTTAAAGACATTTCCAGTTTAACATTTATATGTTATGTTGGAAGCATCTGGGGAGGTGGTCTATGCCGAAAGCTGTAATACCGGTATTCCTGCCGGTAATTCTTCTGGGACCTGCTGATCACTTTGCAAGGCAAGCGGCCATTTCTTGGCTTCGGAAGACCCGGCGTACAGCCGGTCAATTTCAAGGATCATTGAACAATTCCATTACGAGGAGGAACTATGAATGAAAGTAAGCCGGACTTTTTCGTTCCGCAGCATTAGCCTGTTCGCCCTGGTCTGTGTCCTCATTCTCTCTCTTACCCTCCCCCAGAAGCAGGCAGCAGCGGCAAGCACCCCTGTTAAAGGATTTCATGTAAGCGGTACCACACTGTTGGATGCTACCGGCAGCCCGTTCATCATGCGCGGGGTCAACCATGCACATACGTGGTATAAAAATGATCTGGACGCCGCCATCCCGGCCATTGCCGCCACCGGCGCCAACACCGTCCGCATCGTACTCGCGAACGGTGTCAAATGGACAAAGGATACAGCGGCCGAGGTGCAGAATATCCTCACGCTGCTCGACCAGTATAAGCTGATTGCCGTGCTGGAGGTGCATGATGCCACAGGCTCGGACAACCTGTCCGACTTGAGTGCGGCCGCCAATTATTTTATCGGCATCAAGGATGTGCTGATCGGCAAGGAAGACCGCGTCATCATCAATATCGCCAACGAATGGTTCGGCTCCTGGAGCACCACGAACTGGGCTGCAGGTTATCAGACTGTTATTCCTGCGCTGCGCGCCGCCGGGCTGAAGCATACGCTGATCGTTGATGCCGCCGGCTGGGGCCAATATCCAACCTCGATCTTTACGAGCGGCAATGCCGTGTTCAACAGTGATCCGCTGAAGAATACGATTTTTTCCATTCATATGTATGAGTATTCCGGGGGCTCGGCCGCAACTGTCAAAAGCAATATCGACAACGCGCTGGCCATCGGCGTGCCGGTCATCATCGGCGAATTCGGCCACAAGCACACCAGCGGCGATGTAGATGAAGCTACCATTATGAGCTACGGGCAGCAGCTCGGCGTAGGCTGGCTGGCCTGGTCCTGGTACGGCAACGGCGGCGGGGTGGAGTATCTTGATCTTGCAACTGGACCAGCCGGTGCACTTACGGATTGGGGCAAGAGTGTAGTAAACGGCCCTTATGGTACACTGGCCACCTCGGTGCTGAACAAAATCTACACCACACCGGGATATGTGCCGGTACCGGACAACGGCACAACACCGACACCGACACCGACGCCAACACCGACAGCAACACCAACAACTACTCCAACGCCGACAGTAGTACCGACGGCAACGCCGACCGCAACGGTAACACCTGTCCCGACGGCTACGGTACAGCCGACGCCAACCGCGACATCGGCTCCCGGCACACTGACTCTGTTCTATCGTGCGGGCGATATCAACCCGACCGATAATCAGATCAAACCGCAGTTCAACATCAAGAATACCGGATCTACCGCCGTTAATCTGAGCACGCTGAAGATCCGTTACTACTTCACCAAGGATGGCGCGCAGTCGGTGAACGCCTTTATTGATTGGGCCCAGGTAGGCGCTGCCAACATCACCACTGCCTTCGGCACAGCCAATGCGGCAACCGCCGATTCCTATGTAGAGCTGTCGTTCGCATCCGGCGCCGGCACCCTCGCCCCGGGCGCCCAGACCGGCGACATTCAGCTCCGTCTGCACAAGAGCGACTGGAGCAGCTTCAATGAAACAAACGACTATTCCTTCGATGCCACCAAGACCGCCTACAGCACGTGGAACCATGTGACGCTGTATCAGAATGGTGTCCTGGTATCGGGTGTACAGCCTTAAGCCTGACTTGAGCTGAAGCCGAAACTAGTCCCAGATTCATACCTTAAATAGCCTGATCCAACAACTGCAAGAGAGTTGGATCAGGCTATTTTATGTTATATATACATTTTTCGACTTTTTATTCTTTATTATAGACCTATATATTATATTTTCCATTTGCTAAAAGTTCAGAAAGCGGAGAAGCCACAACCCGAATTGATAAGGAGACAAAAGAAGAAGTTACTGACAGTACAACCGCGGATGAGAAAATATTGAGTAGGCTAGCAATCAATGAGCAAATTTCAGCTTCAGTAAGCTCCAGTGTTTCAATTCAATCTCTTTTAGTTGATACTAGTCCAGCACCTTTAGGACATCATACAGGCGCTTTTCATAGACTTACGACCCCTGCCAGTACAACATCTTTTAATTATTCAGGTGCGGTAGCAGACGACGTAACCCTTCCCGGTTATAATTTTGCGAATACTAGGTTCTTTACTCAGAATGGGTCTGGCACCGTTTACCCAGGATCTGTAAGTGGGCTAACAGAAAACACTTGGTCTCACGGAGGGATTATTGACTATACTAAAAACGTAATAAGTGCTACAGACAGAGATGAAAGTTACAGATTCTATTAATTTTCTAAAGTTGCAGAAAGATAATCCTTTCTGCAACTTTTCTGCCTTAACAAGCGTCTAATCTATCGCACCCAATATATTGAAAAAAAGGAGGAATATTTATGCGACAAAGATGGACTCTTTTTCTGGCTATTTCTATTCTTTGGGCCGGTATTAGCTGCGGCGCTATTTCGGCTAATGCAGCACCCGGCGACGTCCAAAAGGAATTAGTTTACGTAAACGAAAATACAGTAGTTCTTGTTGATCTTGTCAACAACAGAGTTGAATTAGCGGATTTAATTAACCGCCGGTTCGCTTCACTTTCGAAGAATAACGATCGTATCCTTGATGTATCCGTTTTGAAATCCCCGCAAAAGATCGTCCTGCTCCAACAACAAAAAGATAAAAAAATCCGGAAAACTATATTTTCGTATACCGCATCCCTTATCGGAGAGTCAGTCATCCCTTTGAAAATTGCCGAGTCAACAACCGTCAAATGGGCTGCACCAACAGGAAAAGTGAATGAACGTATCATGGTTCAGAACAGCAACAATTTCTCTCTCTATCAGTATCCCTGGAGAAAACCAGTTGCTACTTACAATGCAACCATTAAAGACAATGGATATGAGAGCATTAGCGTGCAGGATTGGGATTTTGTCGGATATCCAAACTTGGCGATTAAATATCAGGCCCAAGGAATCATGAGCAACGATCATTTCGTGAAGACAGTCAACTTATATTCAAAAAAAGAGACATTGCTCCAGAACTTCAATACGGATTTTCAGTTGAAGTTCACCGGTTCCGATCTTGCTTTATTTACATCATACGTGTATCAGGCTGTGCCGGCTCATGTCAATCGGCCTGATGCTGCCAGTGCCCAACAAGTTTATCGCAGGATTAATATGGATACCGGCAAAGAAACTGCCTCTCTCACTCAAATCTTCACCGATCAGACGGAACCTGCCGGCTGGCAGACGGAGTATATCAATGACCAGATATTTGTCGGAAATTTAGGCGAACAGACATGGTCTCTTTATTCAAAGGAAGGGCGACAACTGGTTGCAGGACAGATCTGGCCAAAGAAAAACAACAGTCAATTTCTCGGCTATCGTAATTCCTCCATGACCGCTTATTTCTTGGATAACTCTACAGGGCAGGCAACGATAATTGTTGTCCCGGTTCAATAGTTCACCCGTTTCCTCTATAAAAAAGAGCCTGTTTCAAGCTGCCTAATGGCCGCATGATACGAACGGGGAGTAACCTATGATAATTCGGTAGACACCTCGGCGCCGGATATCTATTTATTCCCGAACACCACGCCGAATAACCTTAACGTTTACGCCAGAATCACCAATGTCAATCCCGCTCTGATCAAGGCTGAGTATTACCTGGTCAACGGCAGCCAAACCATCTATCTGGGCACGATGAATCCCCTCACCATGACAGGAGGCACCGCTTATGGTGCCCAAGGCTGGATATTCATGGTGAAGATCACCTCTGTCACCGCAGCCGGCGTAAATGTCCCTTATTCTATTACCTTTTATTGAGCCAAGCCGTTTGAACGGAACTACCAAGCAAGGCCCTGCAGGAATCCTGCAGGGCCTTAGCTGTCAACCGGACCATATTCCAGCTGCAGACTCAGGTTGAACCGGGTCCCAACTGAACCTTAGAGCGGTTTCCCCGGTTCAATCTCCGGCGGGATTTGCGGCGGAATTTCCGGCTGCTCTCTGGGCGTTATCTCCGGCGGGATATCAGGCGGCTTCGGGTCAGAGATTCTGTCCGGGCTTACTTCGGGTACAACCTTCGGGGGAATCTCGGGCGGCAAGTCTTTGTTCATGGCTTCGCACCTCCTTTGCTCCATTCCATAAGGACCCTTTCCAAGTGAATACCCGTTAACGGCCGCCTCTAACCTGCCGCGTTCAGAACCATTCCGGAAACCATTGCCGCAGCTTGGCCAGCTTGACCTCCGTCTGTTTTGCTCCTCCGCCTTCATGGCCGTTAAACGGATAGATGTTAATCTCCTTCTCTCCTGGAATCCGGTTGTAGGTGGCGAAATACATCTCGGCCGGGCAGGTCTCATCCTTCAGCGCTACAGAGGCAAGCACTTTGCACGTAATCCGTTCAGCCATATTCATGGTGTCAAAATAACTCAGCTCATTCAGCACCAGATCGAGCTCTTCCGGATGACGGCGGAGATAGTCGGCTACCGCAGCGAAGGAGCCGTGCTGACCGTCGATCCGCCGTACCAGGTTGCTGTTGCTGGGCACATCAGCAAGTGCGGCTACAGGACGCTCATCCAGCGCCGCCATTGCCATCGTCAGCGCTCCGCCCTGGCTGCCGCCTTCGACCACAATCCGGGAAGGGTCCACTTCCGGTTGGGCGCAGGCGAAATCGATCGCTTTCATGCAGTCCATATACTGATAGCGGTAATAATATTCGTGTTTGCTGCGCACGCCTTTACTGGCAAGATTCATCGAATACCCGCCGGACGAAGGCGCCCGGCTGCCGGTACGCCCCCCTTGTTCCCGGCAATCTATGGAGACTACCGCGAAGCCCAGCATCACCCAGTGCATGAATTCGGACGGCTCGCCCCTGCTCCCGTTGAAGCCGTGATAATGAACCAGACAGGGGTACCGTTCCTTGCCCATAAAATCGGGAACAAGGTACCAGCCGTACACCGGAGTATCATCCATACCATGGAACTGGATTTCATAGACGCTCACCGGCCCGATCGGATAGTTGTCCACTTTTCGCCGCTCAGCATGTAAGAGAACCGCCTTGGCCTCTGCAATTGTCTCTTCCCAGAAAGCATCGAAATCCTCCTGCCGGGTCAGCTCCGGTCTGTAATTGAACAATTCTTTTGTTATTTCCTCCATGTAACCCATCATTGATCCTCCATGTTCGTTTCATTCTGCAATGGCTCTCATTCTGCACTAAGTATAGTGCAGTTCCCATGGACTTGGGAACAGCGGGCTACAGATCACTTGTCCACTATCTGCCAAAAAACACTGCGCCCATGCCAACCGCATGAGCAGCAGTGTCCCCGCCCTCTAATCCTTCTTATAAACCTTCCGGTATCTCATTACTTTCCGGTACATGGACTTATCCTTGAGCTGGTTAAAAATATAGGGGTCCGGCCTCATATTCACCTCTATAATCCACGGCGTCAGGGAGCGGTCGAGGCCGACATCCAGCCCGATTTCTTTGATTTTTGGATAGGTCTTCTGCATATGGGCTGCCACACGGACCCCCAGACTGTTTAATACCTCGGTCAATTGCTCAATCTGCCGCCGGGACAAATGTGAGGAGAGCAGCGTCTCAATTGCCATCGGCTTGCCGCCGCTGTGGTAATTGGTTACGATTTTGCGCGGATGCCCCAGCCTGCCGATGACACCGGTAGCTTCCCATACTCCTTTGGGACTCTGCTGCACCATCACCCGGATGTCAAAACGGCGGCCGTCTTTTTTCAGGAGGTGGATGCCTTTCTGAATCAGATAGCTTCGTTTGCCCGTCTTTCTGGCCAGGCTCTTGTAGAAAGCATCGAAGCTGTCAAAATGTCTGACCGTCTCTTCATGCTGGTAGGTATATCCCTGCCGCTCTCCCCGCTCCGCGCGGATGACCCCGTTGCCGTAGGTTCCCCGCTCCGGTTTCACATAGATCATGCCATAGCTGCGGATCATTTGCTCCAGATGACTTCTGCTGAATCTCCGGGTGTCAGGGATGTAGGGCTTGACGGAAGCGCTGCGCAGCAGCAGCTTGGTCTTGAGCCATTTACTCTGCAATAAGTTAGCCGATTTCACCTTCACACATGCACTCTCCTGTCGGCAAGAAGGACACGCAAACATCCTCCTCTCCCATTGTCAATGCATCCTATGCGGATGAAGCCTTAACGGAACAAAGCATCCGCCCGGGCCTGCTGTAACAATTCGGTGACAGATCACCCGGACCCCGGACCGGGGCACGGCATACGCTGGTGAAAGACGCCGTTTAAGACCGGACACTGGTCCGTATCAGGTCCAGCCTGCTCCGGCATGCGTCAATTTGCGAACGGAGATGAATGCCCGTGTCAGCCACTATAGCAGAGTCCAAGCGCAGCGGACCTCCCATAGACGTGCTCATTCCGGCCATTGACAAAGATCTGGCCACGCTCCCCCATGTCATCGACGGACTGCGACAATATGTCCGCCACCCGATCAGCCATATTTATATTGTATCGCCCGCAAGCAGCAAAATCCGCAGCATGTGCGCCCGTAAAGGCTGCATCTTCGTCGATGAGCGTACCGTCCTGCCCTTCACCAAGCAGGATATTCATTATTCCTCGCCCCGCTGGAACCGTTCCGGCTGGCTGTACCAGCAGCTGCTCAAGCTGAACGGGGATCATGTCTGCCGGGAGCGGTATTTTCTCGTTATTGATGCCGATACAGTACTGATCAGGCCGCACCGTTTCCGTACGGAAGGGAAGCAAATCTTCTACTGCCGCAACTGGAGCCAGCCGGAATATTTCCGGACCTACAAGAGACTGCTGGGCGCACCGGCCCCCGCTCCCCGCTCGTTCGTTACCCATTACATGCTGTTCGATAAAAATAAGCTGGCGGAGCTGAAGCGCACCATCGAATCGAAGCACGGGCTGCGCTGGCATGCCGCCATCCTGCGCAGCATCAACAAGAAGCGGCAGTTCGGCTTCTCCGAATTCGAAACCTACGCCAACTATGTATACAGCCGCAATCCCGGCTCGGTAGTGATGCGGAGCGCCGCCAACAAGGCGCTGCACTCCTCGATGTCTTCCCTTGGAGCAGGGCAGCTGAGGAAGCTGGCCCGCACCTACCGCTCGCTGTCCTTCCATCAGCGTAAGGGCTATTCGGTTCCGGCGAAAAGATAGCCGGGCGGATGAAGTAATGAACTTGCGGCCGGCCCCGGATTTCCGGTTCATTACCGCTACTTTGCATAGAATTCGCCTGCAGCCAGTTCTATATAGTTACGATTGGACGAAAGGCAGCTCCTGGCGTACAGCGTAGTCGGAAAATCGCAACTTAATTTCACCTGTTTGGAGCATGCTCGCAAGCCTAGTTGGATAATCGCCACTTAATATGCTTGTAAATCAACTACCACACCAATATCACTCAAATTAAGTGGCGAAAATCAAATTAGATGGCTGAAATCGGTAAATAAGGCCAGATTAGTGTACGATAATCGAACTATTTGCAGAGAACAGATGAGTTTGATATGAAGCTTGGACCGGCTTTAGGAACGAACGATGCTCATAACAGTGGCCGCCGCAACCTTTTGCCAGCGGAAGGCGTCCAATAAGTAACATTATTGGAGGTGCTTCCATGAGGCTCACGGCCATTTGCACACTACTGCTGCTGCTCCTGCTGCCTACTGTCCTGCCTGTCGAACAGGCTTCTGCCTTATCTTGCGTCGAACCGCTTACTGATGAAAAAGCCTATGAACATTACGACGGGATCATCGTCGGCCATGTTGAGAAATCAGTTACCGCTGACCAGTGGACCAATCAGGTTACCGTAACAGTGCTGCGCAGCTTCAAGAGCATTACGGAGCGGACGCTCGTACTGAATGAAGACAGCTCCTGGGGCGCGATTAACGGCCCAAGCGAAGTCGGCGAGGATTATTTATTCTTCCTGCGGCAAACGGACAGCGGGTGGGAGAATCCGCTGTGCTCACCTTCCAAGGAAGCGGACAATGCCGCCGGCAAGCTGGCATTCCTGGCAGACAAGGAGCTGGAGCTGCCGACGGGGGCAGCTCCAGGAGTTCCGTCGTCAGGTCCGTCTTCCGCTGCGCCGTCAACTCCGGCAGCTCCGTCGTCTGCTCAGTCAACTTCTTCTCCAGCAGTAACCGCTGCGCCGGACGCTTCGGCTGAACCTGCCCGCATGATGGCCGCTGACCCCGGGTCAGGCAGCAACAGCGGCAATCTGCAGATTGCCGCCGGTCTCGCAAGCATTGCGGTCCTCGCCGCACTGCTGCTCTTTCTGTGGCTGCGCCGGCGCAGGAAGTAACTGCGGTTAAGTTACAGTATCCGCACAGCACCGCAAGCCCCGTCTTCTCCTCGTCAGCCTTGCCTTGTGCAGGGCTGTTTTTTTGGGGGGATTGTGCAGCTTTATAGCAAACTAACAGCATACCCATCACATCCAGCCAGTGCTTTCAGTACGTCCGGCTTGTCCAGCATGTCCGTGCACATCCAACGCGGCTTCTCTCCTCACTTTCCCTTCACTTCCGTACGCTATTCACAATCACATCAACGCTGGATTCAGCCCCGGCAAATTCCAGTCCGCTGGGCTCGCGATCCCTTGCTTCCAGGCACCCTGCTCTTGCAGAGCAGCCGCCTGCTCTAGAAGATTCCTTCACCGTTTTATTTTTCCCGGATATTGTTTCAAATTTGGAGTGACGAAGGTAACTTTATAATCTATAGTAGAAAGTAAAATAAGCTAGCCTTGAGGAGTTAACCGATGAGCGGACAAGCCATACCCCTAAATTCTTTGACCAGCGTTAACGACGGAGGCCACATCATCTATTTGTTTGAGGATTCCGCCCGTTACATAGATAATGCGCTGTCCTATATTGCAACGGCCATCGAACATGGCCATCATATTCTGCTTATTGAGCAGCCCGGCACTTATCAGGACATCCTACATATGCTCGAGGAGATGATCTCTCCTGACCAGCTTCAATACCTGCATTATGCCAATAATATAGACTACTACGGCTCCCGGGGAGATTTTGATTTCCGGCACATCTTGACGCATTTTGAAGAGATCACGGCGTCGTTCCGGCAGCAGAATGTGTCGATCCGCACCTGGGCCAATGTAATGACCTGGGGGGACCACGACGAGAGTAAAATCAGCGGCAACTTAATGACGTATGAACGGCATACCTGCGGTGCTGTCCGGGACTTTGGCATGGTCTCTGTATGCGCCTATAATTCCGATGCTATCTCTGCTACCCTGCAGACGAAGCTGATGAGAGAGCATGAATACGTGATGACAGATCAGGAATTTTTCAAGTCGCCGCTTTACAGATATCCCGTTCCGGAGGATGTGATCTTTCCCTCCTTATCCGTACAAAGACAATTACTCAACGAGCAAAAGCAGCTGCTGATCGAGAAAGAAGCCATCGAGCTGGCGAACCAGGCCAAGAACGAATTTATCGCCATGATGAACCACGAGATCCGTACACCGCTGAACGGGGTGCTGGCCATGACGGAGCTGATAGCTGCAACCGGGCTTGACGCCGAGCAAGAAGATTATGTCTCCACGATTAAGAAAAGCGGGAGATCCTTGCTGCGGATCGTAAACGATATTCTGGACTACAGTAAGCTGGAATCCGGCTTCGGGCAGCTGCTCAAGGAGGCGTTCAGTGTCCGGGAAGCGATAGCAGAGACGCTTGATCTTCTGATGCCCTCCATCCGCGGCAAAAATCTGCAAGTCTACACCTCCGTCGATCCGGAGGTTCCGGAGATTCTGATCGGGGATGACGGACGGTTCCGTCAGGTGCTGCTGAATTTGCTGGGGAATGCGGTGAAATTCACGGAGGCGGGAAGTGTTTCCGCCCTGGTTAGGGTGCTCCATGCCGATTCCGCAGCAACACGGCTGCAAATCACGGTTAAGGATACCGGTATCGGCATTCCGCCGGAGAAGCGGAGCCAGCTGTTTCTGCCTTTTTACCGGGTCGATAACGGGATCACCCGCAAGACGGAAGGTACAGGCCTGGGCCTGGCCATCTGCAAGCGGATCGTTACACTGATGAACGGGGATATCACCCTGGAAACGGGGAGTACGGCCGGGGGAGGGACAGTCATCCGATTCACAGCGGAATTCGAACCTTATCCGGGAGTTTAACCATTCCACGAATGAAAGGTGCAACTGCATGATTTCTTTTCTCCTTACGCTCAAACGTTTACTTAAAGGGCTCTGGCATGCGCTGAAGCTGAAGCAGTTTCAGGCGCTGCTGGTGCTGGTGCTGATGACGCTTTTGTCCGGCACGATCTTTTATGTCAAAGAAGAAGGTCTCTCCGTCATTGACGCCATTTATGTCTGCGTGACCACGCTAAGCACGGTGGGCCATCCCACCTTCGTTCCCCAAACCTCTCTCGGCAAAATCTTCACGATGGTCTACATCGTCGTGGGCACCGGGCTGTTCCTGGGCATGATCGGCTACATCGCCTATGCCTTGATTAAAGAGATGAGCCGGGACGACGAGTAACTCCTTATTTCCCGCAACCTTCCGTCTAAACCCGCGTCTATACAGCGACAGGTTAAATCTGGAAGGAGTCTTAACATGAACCGATTCGCGAAAATTCTCTCAAGCTTCGCCCTGCTCGCTTTAAGCGGCGCAATTGCCGGTGCCTTGCCTGCAGGGCAGCTGGCGGGGCCATCCGCTTCTGCCGCATCCGCATCGGCGGCCAAAGCCATCACAGCCAGCGACATCCTGCTGAACGACAAGCATATTGATGTCGGCTCGACCCTGCTGGTCCGCGGCACCACTTACGTACCCTTGAAGCCGCTGGCCTCCGCCATGGGCTATACGCTTGCCTGGAATCCCGCAACGAAGACGGCCGAATTGCTGCGGCCGGACCGGAGAGTGAAGCTGACTGCCGGTTCAACCGGCATTACCCTGAACGGTACCGCCGGCACCATAGCCCTCGCCCCCAAGGTAAACGCAGGCACCCTGTATGTGCCGCTGGTGGCGGGTGCCCGGGCACTCGGCGGAGCCTCCCGCAGCCAAGCCGGTGAAATCTATATTACCGATGCCCCGCGGTATGCGGTGGCCTCCTTGAACGGCTCCAGCTACTGGGTGTCGCAAGCGGATGGCAGCCTGTACATGCGGCCGGCCGGACAGTCCGAACCGAAACGGCTTGGCCAGCTCGACATGCGGGATACCCCTTATCTGCACGGGCTCAGCATCACTCCCGCCGGGCCAGGCACCGTGCTGCTTGAACTGAAGGAGAAGCATTACGCCATGTTCAATGACTTCGAGAACAATTACCAGGCACTTCTGCAGGGTGAAACGGTGGTCAAGCAGATGGCCTATCATTACAATGTTGCCGCCACCCCAGCGGCAGCTCCCGGGCCTGCAAGCACACAGCTCTACCTGACTGACGGGCTGGTCGTCCAGTATATTCAGGCAGACGGCAGCCTCGGCAGCCCGCTTAATCTTCCGGATTTGACCGGCCAGGACCCGGAGAGCGGCTACCGCTTCCGCGTGGAATATGCCGCAGCCGATGTCCTGATCGCCCGCTCGCAGCAGACGGCCCGCCTGTATGCGGTGAACCCGGCAACGGGCAAGGCCGTTGATCTGAGCAAGCAGCTGATCTCGCCGGCCGACTGGCCGGATTGGGAGCGCGCCGACGGCAGCGATCCCTACATCATCCCCAAGATGCTGACGCTGACGAAGCGCGAGGGCAATGTGCTCACCTTCGTCTACTCGCCGATCATGGGCGGCTACGCGAAGAAGAAGACATATACGCTGCCGCTGCACTAATCGCGGCAGGCACAGCTAAACAAACAGCCGCTCGTCCCGTTTGGGACCAGCGGCTGTTATTTTATACAATGGCATTGCTATTCTGCGCCACCGGCTCTTCATAAATCGAGCCGATGATCTTCTCAATCGGAATCTCCTTGATCGAGATATCAGTAATGTCCACGGACTCGCTGATCCCGTGCAGGAAAGCGCCGAGCGCACACTGCTTGGTGTCGATCAGCAGCTCGGCCTCGTAGTCCGAGATCCTCTCCGAAATCTCCACGCCGGGGAAGTCGATGCCTCCGATCGGGGCGGCTGCCGACAGCCGGACCACCTTCTTCGCGCCCAGGTGCAGCCGCAGCCCGGCCAGCGAATTGTCGTATACCTTTTGGCCCCGATGGATGATAAGCACCCGGTTCGCCAGCCGCTCCACATCCTCCAGATCATGTGTGGTCAGAATGAACGTGGTCCCTTCCCGGTTCATCTCCTGGATGAATTCGCGGATGCGCTGCTTGGCAATCAGGTCCAGGCCGATGGTTGGCTCATCCAGAAAGACCACCGGCGGCGAGTGGAGCATCGCCATGATGAATTCGCATTTCATCCGCTCTCCCAGCGAGAGATTGCGCGTCGGCTTGGTGATGATATCTGCCACCTCGAACATCTCCTTAAGCCGCTCCAGCCGCTTGCGGAAGTCATTCGCCGGAATATCGTAAATCTCCTTGTTCATATGAAAGCTGTCCAGCGGCGGAATATCCCAGATCAGCTGCGATTTCTGCCCGAACACGACGCCGATTTGCTTGACGTATTGATTCTTCTGCTTATGGGGGTTGAACCCCATAATATTGATCTCGCCGGAGGTGGGATACAGCACACCGGTCAGCATTTTGATCGTCGTTGACTTCCCTGCCCCGTTGGGGCCGAGGATGCCGATAATCTCACCCTGCGGCACCTGAAACGACAAATCGTCCACCGAGGTGATGATTGACTTCTCGCGGTGGAACAGGCTTTTGAACACACTTCTGGCGTCATGGCCGCGGTGATACGTCTCATATTGCTTCGTTAAATGCCTAACCGAAATGATCTCCAAATGGCATTCCCCTTCTTCTTACGTAAACTCTCCAAGTGATTCTCTCGCTGATATGCCGCTGCCCTCATCCCCCGGCGCTCTTGTAGCTGTGCAGCATGCGGTTGTACAGCCATATGCCGAAGCCGGCAAACAGGAGGCATGGCAGAATGGCCGCCACATAATAGCCCTCCCACCGCCCGATCAGCGCCGATGCCGGGAAGAACGCAATCATCGAGACCGGGAAGATGAAGGAGCTTATGGCGACCACCATTTTGGGAAAAATAGTCCCCGGATACCGCCCAAACGCTTTCACGCTCTCAAACATCTCCGGCAGACGCGAGTTCGCCACCCATTTGAAGGAAATCGCCGCGACGATCAGCACCACGCCAAGCATGACCAGCAGGCCCGCCGCGAACAGCAGCAGAAATAACAGCCACGTCATAAGAGTCATGCCTCCCACACCGCCAAGCGCATATCCGAAGATGGCCAGTCCTCCCGCCAGCAGCCCGATGCTCTCGATATTAAAAGCCTGGGCCAGCAGCAGAAAGAGGCCGGGAGCCGGCTTGATGAGCAGCACTTCCAGACTGCCCTCCACCACATGCGACATCGTGCTCCACATAATGCCGTTGAACAGCAGACTTGCGCAAGCGGTGGACAGAATGAATACGGCCTGGATTAACAGCGCTTCGTGGAACGTCCAGCCGGCAAAGGAAGCATTGGACTGATAAATAATGACCGTCACAAGCGGAAACAGTACATTCCCGATCAGAGTGATCAGGCAATTCAGAATGAAATTCATCCGGTACGAAATCGCCGTGGCCAGGTTGGCCATGACGCACACTCTGTAGATGCGCAGCAGCCGCCTCATGCCCCCACCCCCGTAAAATGCTTCAAAGACACCGCATATAGCAGACGGCAGACGGCTCCGGCAACGATGACGGCAAGCAGCTGCAGCAGCAGCACCTGCGGAATCGTCAAGGTGACATCGGCCAGCGTATAGCTGCCGGTATACACCATCGCCGGCACAAAGGCCGTATACTGGAAGGGCAGGAAGAAGGAAGCAAGCTGCAGTGTCCGGGGGAAGAACACCAGCGGAATGGCCGCTCCCGAGAAGACCTGCGCACACAGATTGAAGATATTGCGGATGCTTGAGGACTGCACCATCCAGAAAGCGGTCATCCCGATGCTGTAATTAATGAAGAAATTCATCAGAAATGCCATAGCGATGGACAGAACCGCATAGAACGCATTCGCCGGCAGTACGTTAATATCGAATACCAGATAGAAGATCAGAAAGCACGGTATACATTCAAACAGCAGGCCGAGCACCCGGTGCCCCACCTTTTGCGATAACGCGAAGAACATATGATTGACCGGGCGCAGCGAGAACGTGATGAATTTCCCGGTACGGATCAGCATCTGCAGGTTCCAGTCGGCAAAATCCATCGTCAAATAATTAATCAGCAGCGTCGCACAGAAATAAGTGAGCATCTGCGGCAAGGTCATTCCGTTAATGGACGACTCCCCGCTGTACACGGAATTCCAGATGTAATACTGCACCAGAAAATAGACCGGTCCTACAAAGATAGAGACCATGGAATGCGACCGGTACGCGCTCCACTCTTTGAACGTCACAAAAGCAACCGCCCTCATCACCTGAAAGCGGTGCTTTATGGTCTTAAACATCATTCACTTCCTGCCTTTGGTTCAACTTATTCCAGACCGGACCAGATGACATTGTGCGCTCCCATGATCCCGATTCCGTCCCATACCTCGTTATGGAAAGGCACATACCACACTGCGCTTACCTTCTCTACCGGGTCCATAAACAACGCACAGGCGCCTGCCCCTTCATGAAAAAAAGTGCCTTCGGTATACGAGGTGCTCACATTGTACCGCAGGTCCGGCCCCAGGCCGTACGCCCGGTCGTCGCCGCCCGCTCCCCAGGCGTAATTCGGCAGCTTCTCCGTGTTGAAGCGCCTCGTCATCCGCTGGACGGCCATCCGGCTCAGGATATGTCCGCCTTCATATTTTCCGCCGTTCAGGAGCATATTGCCGAACTTCTGCAGGTCAGCTACGGTCGAGAACATGCCTCCGCCGGTACCGGGCATTCTGATCTCCTCATCCTTATGGAGGTCTTCCACGGTCAGTTCACCGCTCTGAAGCTTCTGAAACATGGCTTTGGCCCGCTCATGGCGGATAGCGTATCTGTGGGCTTTTGCGGGCTGCGGATCAAATGAGGTATCGCTCATGCCCAGCGGCTTAATAATATGCTCTGTTATGTATTCTTCTGCACTGATTCCCGTTACCTTCTCGATAATGGAGCCGAGCAGCACATATCCGAAGGAGGAATACATCCACTGGGTGCCTACTGGGAACCGGAGGCCATAGGACAGCCCCGCGCTGATCCAGTTCTCCTTGCCAAGCTCCGTTTGATAAATATAGAACCAGGCGCTTTGGTAGTAAGCGTCACTGACGGTCCCGTAATCCGGGGCGATCCCGGAGGTATGGGTCAGCAGATGTGCAATGGTAATCGGCCGGAACGGCTCGGCATCGAACTCCTTGAGCAGCGAACAGACAGGCTGGCCCATGTGCAGCCTGCCGTCGTCTGACAGCTGCCAGATCGCCGCCGCCGTAAACAGCTTCGTAATCGAAGCGATCCGGAAGATTGTATCCGTTTGCATTTTTTCCGTGCTCTCTTCCTCGTAACACAGGCGGCCGCCGGCCTGTTCGGCGAACACTTTCCCGTAGCGGCTCAGCGAATAAATGTAACCGTCGGTAACCTTGCGCTGATTGAGATCCTCGAAGAACCGGCTCACCGCCTCCAGCCGGTCTTTCCGGTAGTTTACTTCCTGCAGCAGATTTACATCCGGGCTTAATGCGGATAAGGTCATATTCCCGCTCCTTTTCGCTGGAGCTGCGCGCACGCGCCCCATGCTAAATTTGATATTTTCTTACTGAAACTTACAATATAACAATTTTGGCCGGTTCCGCAAGGGAAAAAATAACAATAAAAGAACTCACCCTGCCAAGAGTGTGTTGCTGCCGGAACAATCGCCGGAGCGTTTCTACAGGCAGAACGGTTATTCAGGCGAAAACAAGGTGAAATTCCCATTCACTATAGTTGCAGAATCCAGGTCCGGCAATCATATTCAGGCCATGAAAAAAGACCGCAAACCCCGCACCTGCATGCGGGCCTGCGATCTTCCTTGGTCTGATCTTCCGGCTCACCTGTTACATCCGGGCGGCGGAACGTGCTTCAGAATCCGTGCCTTAGTCCAGACTGATTCTAATTTCCCTTCCCCCAGCCGTAATTATCCTGATGCTGTCTCGCAAGAAATCCGCATTCAGCGCGGATTCCGGCGATTGCTCCAGCACGACCCCAAGCCTGCGGACCTGTTCCTCTGGAGCTGCAGCCTCCGCCGGATCGCCGTATACAGCCGAGGCCAGCCAGTGCACGCCCGGTGCCAGGGACGCCGTCAGTGTCGGCAGTACGGTCCGCGGGTGCAGCAGATTGGTGTCGGGGTTCGGCCAGACCAGCTCTGCTTTGCCGTAACCCAGCAGCCCCCGGATGCCGCTTGTTCCCCAGCCTGTCGATACTATGGTCTCCAGGCCGCCGATCCGCTGCTCAAGCTCCGTTTCCTGGCCGAGGGCGAAGCCGCCCTCCGCCGCATCCAGCGGCCGGCCGGTTGCAATCCGGTGAATCCGGATGTGCCAGGGCAGCCCGGCGACAATCCAGGTGCGGACCTCAACGTCCGTCCATGGCTTCCATACCGAGCGAAGCACATTGTCCGTAATTTCGGACTCCAGATTCTGGCGTCTGACCCGGTACAGATTGTCTCCGCCTTCGCTTAAGGCGAGCATGGAATCGAACGCGCCCTGCCCAAGCCCCCATTCGGCGCGCGGCACGCTGAAGCCGAAGGCGGTGGAGTATACGAATTTCTCATACTTCGCCGAGGTGTGGGTATGGGCGTTGCTGGACAGGTGGCCGCTGTTGAAGGCCGCTACATGCCCTGCTTCCTCCTCGCGGACCATCACCAGATGGGGTGGCTGCTGCACGGTAACCGCCGGAATGTCCGGCAGCGGCAGCTCAGCCACCTGCCAGAAGGGATGATCTTCGCCAAAGGCCAGCGGCAGGAAGGTCTTGAGCGCCCAATACGGTGAGCCGGGGGCGTTATAGCTCTCCGCCATAATCAGGTTCGGATAGGCGTAACCGATGGTCAGCACGCCCCGGTCGTCAAAGATCGGCCGGCTGAACCACCAGCGCAGGTTGCGCAGCACCAGCCCCTTCACGACACCGGGCGCAATGCCGTCCACACCGGCGTAGGCATATGCGCTCCAGAACGCCGACTGGGCGAAGCGGTAGGCGAGGCTGCGGCCATAAGGCAGCGCCGAGCCGTCCGGAGAGAACCAGGCCATGAACTGCGGCGCGAACAGGCGGGCCCGCTCTTTGAACAAGAGGGAGCGCTCCGGGTCTTCTTTTTCCATCAGCTTGGCGTATAAGAGGCTATAATAATGGATGGCAAAAGGGCCGTAGTAATCGCTGTGCCCGCCTACCCCGTCGCTGTACCAGCCTTCCCCGAGATAGAAGGCATCCATCCGCTGCAAATTTCTCTCCATCTGTCCGGCATCAAAGGCAAGCCCCAGCTTCTTGAATCCGGCATTGACCAGTACATTGAAGAACAGCCAGTTGCAGTCGTGGCACGGATGGGCATTGATCTGGTTCAGCCAGTGATACAGCCGTTCCTGCTCCAGGGGAGCAAGCGGCTGCCAGATCCGCTCCGGGATGGCCGCCAGTGCGAAGCCGAAGACCGCCATCTCCACCAGCCGCTGGTCGTAGTCGCTGACTTCGCCCCAGTATTCTTCATGCGACGGATCGGTGCCGTGCCGGATACCGTCCAGCACGGTGTCCATTAGGTCGCTGTCTCCGCCGCCCATGAGCAGCGGCACCAGGCCCCACAGCACCCGCGAGAAGCCTTCCATCTCGGCGATCACCGCCGGATAGCCGGCGCCGGTCTTGCCAACGCTTAGCCGGGCGTTGCCCGGACTGTAATGCGGCTTAAGCGGATCGGTCAGCTGGCTGAGCGCCAGCACCAGATCCTGGCGTGTCTGGAGCGGATTGTCTTTGATTGTGGAACCTGCAGCTGTCAAATCGTTATTCATCATCTGTTCCCCCTACTCCCAGTAGAATGGTCCGGCATCCTTCGCCCGGGCCAGCGCTTCCACGAAGAAAAAGTCACCGTAAATCAGCGGCACATCAATATTCCGGTTCTCCGGATAATTGCTGGTCCCATGCAGCAGGAGTCCTTCTTCATCGTTGTTATCCCAGGAACCGTAATTACGGTACAGGGATTCGAGGATCTTCATCGCCCCGTCCCGGTACACATGGGCTTCCGTCTCAGCCACAAGGCCCGAGAGCAGCAGCAGCGCGCTGGCCGCGCAGGATCCGGCGGATGTATCGCGGAGGTCTCCCGTAGCACCGCCGGTGCGGAAATCCCAGTGCGGCACATGATCCTCCGGCAGCCGGGTCAGGAAGAAATGGCTCACTTGCTGCGCGGCGTACAGATACTCCGCTTTGCCGCTATGATGGTAAGCCAGCGCCAGGCCATATAAGGCCCAGGCCGTGCCGCGCGACCAGGCCGATTCCGGCGCGTAGCCCTGTCCGCCCAGCTTCTCCTTCACCTCGCCGGTCTCCGGATCGAAATTGACGATATGATAGACCGAGCCGTCCGGGCGGATGAAATGCTCCAGCACCGTGTCCATATGCGCCTCGGCGATATGGCTGTAGCGCGGGTCTCCAGTCGCCCCGGACGCCCAGAAGAGCAGGCTCATATTCATGCAGCAGTCGATAATGGCGACGCCGCTGTTGTCCTCCCCTTCGCGCCACGGGTTCCAGGCCCGGATGTACCGGCCCTTCAGATTAAAACGGGCGGCCAGATAATTCGCCGCTTTGAGAGCTCTGATCCGCGAGGCTTCCGAGCCTGTCAGCTTGTAGTTGGCCACGCTCGTCAAGAGCCACATGAAGCCCAGATCATGGTCCAGTCTGACATATCTGTCCAGCACTTCGTCGAGCCGCTGCTCGCAGCTTTCGGCAATCGCCTTCAGGCTCTCTTCACCGCTCTCGGCATACAGCTGCCAGAGCATGCCCGGCCAGAAGCCGGCCGTCCACCAGTCCGCCCCCTCCAGCACGTACTTCCCGCCTTGGCTGGCATGGGGGAAATTGGCGCCGATCCGTTTAGTGTTGTTCAGGGTCTTCGCGAGCGCTTTGCTCCAGGCTTCCTCTACCCAGGCTTGCTGTGCTGTCGTATTCATTGAACTGATCCCGCCTTTATCTGAAATTGGTGTTTGCCTTCTTATCTGAATTGAAAAATAAAGCTAAAGCTGCCCTCGCTGCCGGGCTGAAGGGCGTGGAAGTCCAGACTATGCCAGACCTGATCCCGGCCGTGATGATCGCGGTAGGTATGCGCGGAAATCTCCGGCCGTACGTCGCCGGGATCATAAGATACCTCAACTCCGCTGCCATCCGTTCCCGGCAGCAGCACAGCGCCGGGCTCCAGAAGCTCCGGCCTCCGCCAGGTGACGAACCGCTCGGTCCAGCTCTCCGGAGTGCCCTCATACCGGTATTCATCCCGCAGCTCCAGTCGCGGCAGCCCGTCCTTATGCCAGGTTAGCGAACGGGTCAGCAAGCGCAGGCCAGCGATGCCGTACGCCTGCGTCAGGTCCATCGTCAGCTCATCCGTCCCGCCCGCCGACGCGTGCAATACGGCGGCTCTGAACTCCCGGCCCGCCTGTTGGTACTGCCCGTCAATCACCGGGACCGAATGCCCCTGCGAGCCGTTGCAGTCATATTGATACCGGCCGGCACCGAAATAGCCGGCCGTATATTCGCCGCTGCCGAGATCGGCGGCGTACACTTCGCCCCGGCCGGTCAGGATGAAGTGGCCGAGGTCGTTGTGGTTATGGGGCTCGTCGTTGTGGCCGCCTTTGGCGGCGAACCCGAACGTGCCCGCCTCCGAGACATGCCGCGACAGCAGCCAGGCGGCATCGGGAAGATACACGCTGGCCGCGTCCCATGCGGACTGCCCGCTCCCCGGGCGTGGCCACAGCAGGTTGCGCAGCGCATGGGCGAACCGGCTGCAGTGGTCGTCGGTATACGGCGCGCGGAGGGCGGCTGGCGGCCGCCCGACCTCACCGGGGTAGATCCCGGCCAGATAATGGGAGAGCCCCATCATCACACGCCCCTGCGGCTGTGAATCCGAGAAGTTCGCCACCAGGCTGCCGTCGATGAAGCATTGCTGCTGAAAGCGGGCGATTCTGCGGACCTTGTCATGGCGGAACCAGTCCAGCTCACCTCTGCTCCGGGAGCGGAGCAGGCCGCTGTAATAGGTGAAATAGCCGAAGCCGTAATTCCAGTAGCCCATTCCTTCCGGACAGGCACCGTCCTCCCCGAAGCCTTCCAGATAATAGCGCATGCTGCTTTCCGTCTTATACAGAATGTCCGTCAGTCTCTCAGCATCGTCCACAGCCAGCAGAGCAGCGGCACCGATTGACCCGGCGCAGACCGCTGCCCAGTTATGCCGGGAGGTCTCCCAGGAATAAGGGCCCTGTCCGAGAAAAGGCTGGAACAGCCTGCGCTCCGCTTCCTGGCGCATCCGTGAACGGAGCAGCGCCGGAAGCCTGTCGCCCAGCAGCAGCGAAATCTCGCTCAGCGTAAAGCCTGTCTCGGCAGAGAACAGGTCGATATGGCTGTCAATGTCTCTAATCTCCTCTGCCCGGGGCAGATGGGCCGGAAGGCACCAGGTGTATTCATCGCATATGGCCTGAATGATTGCTTCCAGCTGTTCAAGATGCCTTGCATGCTCCGGCTCCAGCAGCGCCAGGAAGACATACGTATTCAGCCGCCTCCTCCGTTCGAAATAGACCCGTTCATACTCCAGTCGGGAGCCGGTACGGGCAAAGATCGAGAATAACTCCGGCGTCAGCTCCGGAATGGGCTGCCCGTCCAGCCGCTCTCCCTCCGCGCGGATCTCGAACATATCCGCCGCCAAATGTGCGGACCCGGCCGCTTGTTCCCAAAAGGCGGCTGCTCCGCCGTACGGATAATAAAGGTCCAAAGATACCGGCTGCATTTCCCGTACCTTGGCCAACAGTTCCTGCTTCGTCATTCCTTCTTCCTCCCGCCGATCAAGCTTGTTGATGATGCCTGCCTATTTCCCAAGCGCCTGATCCCGCAGCACATTCTCGCCAGAGGCAATCCGCTGCGAGGTCCATTTCATGTCTTCCCCGGCCCAGAACGGATCGGAAGGGAGCAGGCCGAGCGGCAGAAATACGGCTGCGCATAAGTACAGGCTGCCTGTATTGATATAGCCCTCGGCCAGATCCGGCTGGTAGCCGTAGACGCCCGGGCGCAGCCAGCCGTGCTCATCGAAATTGCCGGGGGCCTCCATCGTCCGCCGGAGGACGGCGGTCAGGGCGCAGCGCACCTGCTGCGGCGGAAGCGCTTCCGGGAGGAAGTGCTGCAAAGCCGCCTGCGCCAGCAGCTGAAAGGCGCCGAACCGGTACACAATGGAGCGGCCGGTGAACGGATAGGTTCCGTCAGTCGCAATCATCCGCTCCTGAACGGCGGCATACCGCCTGGCCCGCTCCAGGATAAGCGGCTTCAGCGCTGCATACTGCGCCGACTCGCGTTCAAACACAGTGACCACATCTGCAAGCATCGGCTGAATAACGAAGCTGTTGTAATAGTCCCAGTGGAACTCCTTGCCGTCCCCGTAGACACCGTCGCCCTTGTACCAGTCCATGAACATATGGACGGCATAGCCGACGCGCATCCGGTCATAGTCCGGATCGCCAAGAATGTACAGCGCAGCCTCGACCATCGCGCTGAACAGCAGCCAGTTGCTGCCGCTTGGCGCCGTGCGGTGCGTCTGCTTCAGCGCGGCAATAACGTTCAGCTTAACGCGGCCGTCCAGCCGCCCGGCCAGCGTCCGCGGCGCGCGCACCAGCGCGTGCGCCAGGAAGGCCGCATCGACCAGCGGCTGGCCCTCGGTCTTGAAATTCATAACATCCGGCGACTCCGGATCGGTCGCAGCATCCATCGCTTCCAGCATCACGCCGGCATAACGGGCCCGCAGCCGCTCTTCTTCGCCTTCCAGCCCCTCCAGCTCCAGCCAGGGAGCCATTCCGCAGGCCAGCCGGGCAAAAGCCTCAAGCTGGGCGAACTCGCTGCGGTCCGCATGGAAGGCTGTCGGCAGCTCCTGCTTCAATTGTCTCCGGCTCAGGGCATCCAGTACCGGATGGCCGATCTGGAGCATAGTGTCGACCCAATATTTTCGCGTATCTGCAATATTCATCTGAGCTTTCGTCCTTTCCGTTTGCACAATCTTCCTCTATAGTTTACTGTTGAATTATTGCAATGTCTTTGCGATTCATGATGATTTATTGCGATTATTGCGATTATTGCGATCAATCAGAAAGGGGCTGGGCAGTTGAAGAATGCCAAGTATTATCAAGCGTTCCACGGCGATATTCTGGCGGGTCTCGGCAACTCGCCGGTCTCTCCTACCCGTGATTTTCATATCCACGATCACTACGAGATCTTCCTGTTCCTGGGCGGCAAGGTCAACGTCTTCGTGGAGCAGTACAGCTATCCGCTGCAGCGTGGAGATGTGCTTATCTTCAACAACCACGAAATTCATAAAATCATCAATCTGACCTCGGACCCCTATGAACGGCTGACGGTTCATTTCCGGGCGCCCCAGGTCTACCCTTACTGCACCGCAGCCACCAACCTGCTCGCCTGCTTCCAGAACCGCCGTCCCGGCGAGCATAATCTGGCGCATATGGACGAAGCATTGCTTACAGAATATATGGAGCTCTCCGCACGCCTGATCGGGATCTTGCAGCAGCCGAAGCACGGCAGCGACGTGCTCGCCCTGACTTATCTGGTCCAGCTTCTGGTCCTGATAGATGAGCTGTATACACGCACCCGCTCCGAGGTGTCCAGTATCATCTCGCCGCATATCCAGTCGGCTATGAGCTATATCGACAACCATCTGCAGAGCAGCCTGTCACTGGAGCAGGTCGCCGGAGCGCTCGGACTCGATAAATATTATCTCAGCCATATGTTCAAGGAGCAGACCGGGGGAACACTGTACCGGTACATTTTGCTCAAAAAAATCACGCTCGCCAAGCAGCTCCTGTCCGCCGGAACCTCCGTCTCCGACACCTGCTACCAGGCCGGCTTCAACGATTACGCGAATTTCATCCGCACCTTCAAGAACATTACCGGCATTCCGCCCGGCAAGTACGGCAAGTCCGGTCACTGACGGGGCGGCAGGAGTGATCCTGGCTATTTGCTAACCGGGCTTCACATTCATAATCCGGACATAAACAGGAAATTTATTGTTGAAAGCTTCTCTATTATTTAGCCAATTTTCCTGTAAAATTGATTGAAAAAGAGGGAGAGTGACGACAGTGGACAGTAAGGAAAAGTTTTCGAACCGGGTCGATTCCTATGTGAAGTACCGCCCGAGCTATCCGGATGAGGCTGTTGATTATTTGTATGACATCGCCGGTGTGCGTTCAGTCAGCAAAATATCAGACATCGGCTCAGGTACAGGAATCCTGTCAAAGCTGCTTCTGGAACGCGGAAGCTATGTCATGGCAGTCGAGCCGAATGAAGCTATGCGGGCAGCGGCAGAGCAAGAGCTGGAGAGCTATCCGAACTTTCAGAGTATACCGGGCTCTGCAGAAGCTACCGGGCTACCTGATCACTCGGTTGAGTTCATTGTCTGCGCCCAGGCCTTTCACTGGTTTGACCGCTGCGCAGCGCAAGCCGAGTTTCGCAGAATCCTGCAGCCAGGCGGCAAGGTCATCCTCCTCTGGAATTCCCGCCTAACCAGCGGCACTCCATTTCTTGAAGGGTACGAGCAGCTCCTTCATACATATGGAATCGACTACCAAATCGTCAATCATAAGAATATTTCCCGGGCTGTTCTGCTCTCTTTTTTCAAGGAAGGGACGATGCAAGAAGCACGGTTCAGTATGAGCCAGCAGTTCAATTTCGAGAGCTTGAGCGGCCGGCTGCTATCCTCTTCCTACAGTCCTGTGCCCGGGCATCCTAATTATGATCCGATGATGACAGAGCTGCGAAAGCTGTTTGACAGGAGTAATCAAGACGGTATGGTATCGTTCGACTATGAAACCGAGAGTTATTGGGGCGAATTGTAGAGAATACTCTTAATAACCCGGAAGTCTGCGCTATATGCAGTCTCCCGGGTTTCGTTGTTTCATTAGCCCATTAACCTTTGATTCCCGAAGACGCTACCCCTTGCACAAAATACTTCTGCAGCGCCAGGAACACGATAACCACCGGAATGATCGACACAACGCTGGCGGCCATAATCAGCCCGTACTCTGCGGAATACTGGGAGATGAACATGCGCAGACCGATCTGGATCGTCTTCAGCTCCGTTCGGGTCAGATAAATCATCGGCCCCAGGAAGTCATTCCAGGTCGAGACAAAGGTGAAGATCGTCAACGTGGACAGCGCAGGCTTGGACAGCGGCAGCATAATTTTTGCCCAGATTCCGTATTCGCTGAGTCCGTCGATCCGCGCCGCTTCGCACAGCTCATCTGGCACGCCCTGGTAGAACTGGCGCATCAGGAATACCCCGAAGGCCGAGAAGGCCTGCAGCAGGATGATGGCCATGTGGGTGTTGTTCAGCCCGAGCTGGCGCATAAGGATGAATTGCGGCACCATGTAGGCCTGCCAAGGGATGGCGATGGTGGCGATGTAGCCGAGGAACAGAACGTTTTTCCCCTTAAAATGCAGCTTCGAGAACGCATAGGCCGCAAAGCTGGAGGTCAGCAGCTGCAGCAGCGTCACGATTACCGACAATTTGGCTGTATTGTAAATGAAGCGTCCCAGCGGAATCCGTGTCCAGATGTCCTGGAAATTCTCCCAGCGCGGATTCGCCGGAATCCACTGCATCGGGAAGGAGAAGACGTCCTTGTTCAGCTTGAGCGATGAGGACAGCATCCATATATACGGCACAAGCATGCAGAATACCGCTACAGCCAGCAGAGCATAGATCAGCACTTTGGTGGCGATTTTGAAGCCTTGGTTTGTACCTGTCATATCGTTCGTATCCTCCTATTGTCCGTACTTCTTCTCGCCGCGGAACTGGACGATGGTAATGCCGAGCACCAGCAGGAACAGGACAATCGCCATGGCGCTGGCATATCCGTAATCGAGCGAACGGAACGCCGTGTTGTAGATCTGGTACACCATGACTCTCGTTGAATCGTTGAGCTGGTTGTCGGCGCCGGCAAACAGGTTGATAAAGATGTCGTACACCTTGAACGAATTAATGACCAGGATCATCAGTACAAAAAAGGTTGTAGGCGCCAGCTGCGGCACCGTCACATTGCGGAATCTCCGCCAGGCGTTCGCTCCGTCCAGCTCGGCCGCTTCATACAGCTCCGGGTTAATGCCCTGGAGACCGGCCAGGTAGATGACCATGTAGTAGCCCATGTTCTTCCAGACCGTGAACAGAATGACGGTGAACATCGCCCACTGCTTATCGGCCGCCCAGCGCGGCAGGTCCTCAATCGGCACGCCGGTGATCAGGTGCAGAATGTTGTTGACCGGACCCATCGTCGGACTGAAGATAAAGTTCCAAACGGCTGCCACTGCAACGAGCGAAGCGACATACGGGAAAAAGAACACGGTCCGCATGAAATTGCGGGCGATGATTTTCTGATTCAGCAGGATGGCCAGCGCCAAGGCGACGGCCATGGTGAAAGGAACAACTCCGACCGTATAGACAATCGTGTTCCACAGCGCCTTATGGAAGGTGGTATCCTTGATCAGCCGGGTGAAATTGTCGAACCCGATGAACTCCATGGGATTAGAGCCGTCCCATTTGACGAAGGCCAGCACAAAGGCAAAGAACATCGGCACCAGTGTAAATATGGCAAAGCCGATAAAGTTCGGCGCAATAAAGCTGTAGGCCACCAGGTGGTCCCGCACGCCCTTGGACAAGAGGCGCTTCGGAGCTTGCTTCGGGCGCAGTACGGTTTCATTTTGCATAGATTCTCCTCCAAACCTTCACTATATAAACCCGGAACTCAGCCCCACAAAGTGGTGACTTCGCACGGATGCTTAATCAGGTACTTTGCGGGGACCCCGGAAAATAATCCCGGAATTTAGTTCCCCGGAACTTAAGGCGGGCCTCCGCCCGCCCCCAGTTGTTACCGCTATTCTTCCGCCTAATTGCCCAGTAGTTGCCCCACGCGGGTGTTCATATCCTTGATGCCTTCGTCGATGGTTGCATTCTTCGTCATGATATTATCATGGGCTTCGTTCAGGATCAGCTCGATGTCCGCGCTCTTCTCATGCATCGGCATCTCCAGGTAAGTCTTCACGGTCGTCAGCGCCGCTTTGCTGTTCTCGTCGGCCGGGAAGCCTTCAATGGACGCAATGGAGCTGATAACCGCATCGTTCTTGATGGCCGGGATGGTGCCTGTGGAGGCAATGACGCCTGCGCCCTCTTCGCCGGTCACGAATTTCATGAACTCCAGCGCGGCTTCCTTATGCTCGGATTTCTGATTCACGGCCAGGGAAGTAATGGTACCCAGCGTCGTTCCGGCTTCCACGCCTTCCGGATGAGGGTACTTCACGATGCCCCAGTTGGCCGCCTGCGACTCGCCGCTCTTCACCTTCTCGATCTGGGTGGCGATGAACCAGCTGCCCATATTCATCATAGCTACGGAGTTGTTGTAGAAGACGCCGGAATAGTGTGTGCTGGAGGTCTTCAGGGTCGCATAGTCCATTACGATGCCGTCTTCCTGCTCCTTCAGAATCTGCTCATAGGTCGGCTTCAGGAAGTCATAGTTGCCGTCGACCACGGTGTTCTTGCCGTCCAGAATGCCGAACAGCTGCACAGCGCTGCGCCAGGTGTGGTAGTGGGCTCCGTATACTTTTTCCGCGCCGCTGCCGGAGGTCAGCTTCCGGGCCAGCTCGTCATACTGGGCAATGGTCATATCGTTGCTTGGATACTCTACGCCGGCCTTGTCGAACAAGTCTTTGTTATAGTAGACCACCCAGAAGTCGCTGCGGAACGGAAGGGCATACACTTCGCCGTCCACTTCAATCTGCTCCACGGTGCCGCCATACAGTGCGGGATCGATGCTGTTGTCGCCCATGTAGCCTTTCAGCGGCTCCAGATGATTCTGCTTCACCAGGTTGGAGTAGCCGGGAATATCCTTAATGGTAAGAACGTCCAGATCGGCTCCCCCGGAGAGCTGGGTGCTCAGCATCGTCATATAGTCGGTAGAACCCAGGTCTACGAATTCAACAGTCACATTCGGGTGCGCTTTCTGGTAGGCTTCGATCAGCGGCTTGTAGTATGCGGTGGCTTCCCAGTCCCAGAGTGCCCACTTGAGTGTCACCGGCTCCTGGCTCGGCTCAGAGGAAGCGCTTGCATTGCTTGCCGCAGTAGGAGCGGCTGTTGCAGCGCTGTCCGCTGCGTTATTCCCGTTATTGTTGCCGCCGCATCCGGCGAGCGCGCCCATCGTCAGCACTGCGGCGAAGGTGAGACCCGCGTATTTTTTCATATTCATCTTCATGTCCCCTTTTCCAGCGGTTTGGTTACCCTTGATCCGATATTCCGAATCTATTCAAATTGTAACGGCTTTCGCGATGAAAGGGCATACATTTTCCGGCAGAGAACCTTCACTTTCTTGTTCACTTGGCGCTGCGCCTTGTCCCGGGCCTGTAAAATTTCACGCTAAACCTGTAATAATCTCCGCTTCTGCAGCTCCCTCAGTAACGTTCCGGTAAAAATATGCTATGGTTGTTGTACGGCACATCGTGTAAAATGAAAACGCTTAAGCGCAGATATAGCCAGACTGTATACTAACCGGCTTGAAACTCACCAGCGGATTGCAACAGCAGAAGGAGGGTTCACCACGAAACGGAAGTCTACTATTAAGAGCCGCATCATCCTGATCATGGCCATATTCGCGCTGCTGATTGCGACGCTGCTGTCGTTCTTCAGCTATGAGCTGATTACCTATTACCAGCGCAAAACGACCATCCAGGCGACGGAATTCAACCTGCAGCTCGTCTCCCATATTATTGAACAGGACCTGCTTAACCTGTCATCGCTGGCGATGACCTCCAGCACCAATTCTTCCACCAATTCCATGCTCGCAGATTATTTCGGTTCGCCGGAGGCCAGCGCCAAGGATGCGGTCAACGTGTTCTACTCCATGCAGGAGGATTTCCAGATTAACCCTTCGCACGGCTATGTCCGCCGGCTGATTGTTACCGATAACCACGGGAAATTCCTGCAGCTGGATAATGCCGTAAGCGTCTCTACCCCGCTTACGGTGCACAATATCGGCACCATTCCCGGGCTGGACGGTGAGACGGTGGAGAAGTGGGACCAGGTTATCCGCGATCCCTTGTCCCCTTCTGCCGGCATTCCGTTTATTCTGCCGATCTACGGGGAAGGCGCATCGCGGATCGGCACGGTCTATCTGCTCGCCAACACCTCGGTGATTACCGACAAGCTGAGGGGCTACTCCCTGCCGGATCATTCGCAGCTGCTGCTGACGCTCGGCGAACATCATTACCGGCTTGTCGGCGATCAGGTGATTCCTGTGACCACGCCTCTGAAGCCGGTCGCCTACACCGCAGACAAGCCGGTGGGAACACAGACCAGCCTGTCGATGATCGCCATGGATGATGGTGAGCGGCAAATTTCTGTCTCCTATCCCGTACGCAGCGGCGTCACCTTGTCCCAGACGATACCCGGTGAACAGTTCGCGCCCAAGGCCAACATCTGGATACTGATCATGCTCGGCGTCTGCTTTCTGGTCATCGTCTCCAGCGGCATTATTATGATCTACTTGACCCGCATCATCAGCCTGCCGGTAGAGAAGCTCAAGAAGCGGATCGACAAGATCGCCCAGGGCAATTTCCTGCTCGACCGCAACATTGAATGGAACAGTGAGCTCGGCGATATCGGCAGAGGCATCAACCGGCTGTCCCAGGACATCCTCACCCTGATGGACAACCAGCTTGCAGACGAGAAGCAGAAGCAGGAGCTGGAGTACCGGATGCTGCAGAGCCAGATCAATCCGCATTTTCTGTATAACACGCTCAATTCGATCAAATGGATGGCGACGATTCAGAACGCCACCGGTATTGTGGAAATGACCACCTCCCTGTCCCGCATGCTGCGCAGCATGGCCAAAGACAGCCGGCGGCTGGTCCCGCTGCAGGATGAGCTGAGCCTACTGAACGACTATTTTCTGATCCAAAAATACCGCTACGGCGGTACGCTTAATATGGAGCAGCAGATTGAGGACGAGGAGCTGCTGACGGGTCTGATCCCCCGCTTTACTCTGCAGCCGCTGGTCGAGAACGCCATCTTCCACGGCATTGAACCGAAGGGCAAGGGCCAGATCACCGTCACGGTACGCAAGGAAGGGTTCAACAATATCCGGATTACCGTAGAGGATAACGGAATCGGCATGAGCCGGGAGCAGATTACCGCCATTCTGTCGGGTCCGGCCCCCGGTGCCAAGGGGATGATTGAGAACATCGGGCTGCGCAGCGTCAACGAGCGGCTGCACCTGACCTTCGGAGAACCTTACGGGCTGTCCATCGAGAGTGAACCCGGCACTTATACGCTGATGACGGTGGTCATTCCATTTCAGCAGAAGGAATAATTCAACCATTTTGACCCGGGAGGGATGATCTTGATCAAATTGTTAATCGCCGATGATGAAGCGCTGGTGTGTATCGGACTCCAGTCCATGCTCAAATGGGAGCAGTTCAACGTCGAAATCGTCGGCATTGCCCACAACGGCGCCCAGGAAGAGGAGATGATCGACAAGCTCCGCCCCGACATTGTGATCAGCGATATCAAAATGCCGGTCAAGACCGGTCTGGAGGTCGCCGCTTCCGTACGCCAGAAATACGGCCGTCTCCCGCTCTTCATCATTCTGACCAGCTATGAGGAGTTCGAATACGCACGCGGTGCGATCAATGTGCAGGCGATGGATTATCTGGTGAAGCTGGAGCTGACGCCGGACACACTGGCCGCTTCCGTCCGCAAGGCCATTGCCCTGCTGGAGACCTACCAGACGCTGGAGAGCTACCCGAATCTGGTTCACCGCAGCAACCTGCAGGCCCAGCGCGACAAATTTTTTATCCGGCTCTATAACAATCTGTTCGAGAACAAGAACCAGTACCTGCTGCAAAAAGAAGACCTCGACCTCGATCTGCCCGCACCCGCCTATCTCGTGGCCATCTGCCGCATTCTCGGCCCGGATAGCGTTCCGCCCCGGGGGGATAAGCTGGTCGCCCTGTGCTCCAGCACCGTGCAGATGGCCAAGGACACGCTGTCTTCCTCTGCTCCCTGTTGTGTCACCAGCCTGGACCTGCGCAATTTTGCCGTGGCCCTGCCGGTATCCGCTACAGATCCCCGGGAATTCAGGCCTGGCATTGAGCGCCGGCTGACCGATATGGCCTCCGTTCTGCATAATTACTTTAATGTGACCATCATCGGCGCCGCCGGCTTTGCCGTAGAAGATCCATACCTGCTGCGGGAGAGCTATCTGGCCGCCCGCCGGGCGCTGCCGGCCGCCGTGAACGGACGGTCGTTCGAGTTCTTTACCGAGGGGGAACCGCAGGACCACGTGCATCCGCTGTTCGATTTCTCGGAGTCCCGGTCAGAGATCCGGCGCGCTTTTGAAGAATTGGATAATCAGGCGCTCTACACCATCATTACGCGGATGATCGAATTCTATGGGGGGAGAGCCGATCTGCTGGTTCCCGCCACCGATGCGGCCTGCAATATCCTGTATATGGCGACTTCGCTGCTGGCTGACGGGGAGAATATTGTCGAGCAGATCTTCGAGCATGAGCCGGAGGGCTACCGGGCGATCTACCAGATGCATACCATTGAGGGTGTGCTCAGCTGGCTGATCCAGTTCCGGGACGGCTGCTCGGAGATGCTGTCGGCGCGGAGACAAGGCTACAAGGAGCAGGTTGTGAAGAATGTTCAGGATTATATCAAACGCAATCTGGGCACGAAGCTCTCGCTCAACCAGGTGGCCGATGTGTTCAACTTCAGCCCCAATTACCTGAGCCATTTATTCTCCAAGGTGGCTAAGGTGAACTATGTCGAATATATCACCGAGACGAAGATGGCCGCCGCCAAGGAAATGATGGTGCGCGGAGAAGGCCGCATCTACGAAATCTCCCAAAAGCTGGGCTACGAGAGCGCCTTCTACTTCAGCAAGGTGTTCAAAAAGGTCGCCGGCATGTCTCCCCGGGAGTACATGCAGCAGATTGAGACGGGTTCGCAGCCCATTCTCGAATCTCCAGATGGATACCGCTAGTTGCTGTTGAGTTCGCTGGCAGCAGGCTCTGTCCGGCTCTGTTTAGGTATGATGAACGAAAAGCAACCCCTATTCAACAAGGATAAATGTATTTCGTACAACTATTTGTTAGGTATGCACCCATTTTTGAAGGATAGATGTATTTTGTGCAACTAAAATCAGCCTATTGGGATCAAACTGCCTTAAAGCAAGAAAATAGATGTACGAAATGCAACTATAGCCGGGAAACGGCCTGTTTAGATGGATATAGTTGTACAAACTGCAATTAGCAGCTTAGCAGCGGGTAGTGAGGTCCTTAAGAGCAACAGCTGCTGTGCGGAAAGCCATCAGGCGGAGGCCGGAACCGCAACAAGCGGTATAAATCAAGAAATCTACGGACGGGAAGCGACCGGAAGTCCAATTGTTTTCTTGCGTCACGGCTTCCCATAGTGGTCTTGAAAGCCTAATGGGTGGATGTTTATAAAATTAGACCAAGCAGACTGTACATTCCAGTCTGCTTTTAATGTCCCACGCTGATCAGTTGATTTTTTAACTTTTATTTAACACTTTATTAAATCTATTGATATTTACATAAATTAGCGATAATATGTAAGTTATCAAATCCATATTTGAAATTAAATGGAAGGGGAATGTCTATGAAAGATTGGAGAAAATTGCTGAAATGGTTATTGGTAATGGTACTGGTATTACAAACGCTGGGGATATTTGAAGCTTCCAGAGCTGATGCTGCTGCTTTAAGTACAACGAGAGCTTCCGTCCATGATCCGTCTGTTGTGAAAGGAAACGGGAAATATTATATCTTTGGTACCCATATGGTTAATGCAGAATCTTCTAACCTGGCATCATGGAGCACTTTGACCACTAATGTCAATAGTAACTTTGCAAGCGTTTTCTCTGTCGGCGCAGCCTGGGCTGCACAAGGCAGCAGCAATTATAATCTAGCCGGTAACTTATGGGCACCGGCTGTCTTTTATAACAAAAACATGAAAAAATGGTGTATGTACATGAGTGTCAATGGTGAAAATTGGTACTCCTCCATTGCACTGGCAACGGCAGATAGTATAGCAGGACCTTATACTTATCAAGGAACTGTTGTTTACAGCGGGTTCGTTAATTCCGCACAAGCAGCAAAGACAGATTATAGCAAAGTGACCGGAACGAACACGGTGGCCTCCAGATATTTAACATCCGGCAAATGGAATCCATCCTATGCGCCAAATGCCATAGACCCCAGTGTGCTTTATGATGCAAACGGAGATTTATGGATGTCATATGGCTCCTGGTTTGGCGGGATCTTTATGATGAAATTGGATAAGAACACGGGTTTGAGGGATTATTCCTACACCTATCCAACCACCACAAACTCTTCCGATCAGTACTTTGGCAAGAAAATATCAGGTGGATATGGTGGTACCGGTGAAGGCTCTTATGTTGTTTATGATCAGGCTGCAGGTTATTACTATCTCTATCTATCTTACAATGGTCTTAATGCAACTGATAATTTTGCCGGGTATCATATGCGTCTGTTCAGGTCCACAAGTATAACAGGACCTTACACCGATGCAATGGGCAATTCGGCCATCGTGACGAGTGCAGGACAGAATCAATCGAACAAAGGTGTCAAGTTGATGGGGAATTACCACTTATCCTCCTTAACCGGCAACGGGGAATTAAGTAGTAACGGCTATATGTCTCCAGGACATAATTCTGCTTTTATTGATGATGATGGTCAAAGATATGTCGTTTATCACACAAGATTTAACACAGGAAATGAATTCCATGAGGTCAGAGTCCATCAGCAATTTCTGAATCAGGACAAATGGCCTGTCACAGCCGTATACGAACATCTGGGAAGCAAAATTTCAGCAACGGGGTATTCAAGCAGTGAGATCGTTGGAACGTATGATTTTGTCAATCATGGCAATAGTGCTGATACTACATTTACGCCGATGTTACCGACGAGTAAAGTCGCATTAAATGCCAATGGAACGATTACAGGTGGTGTAACAGGTACCTGGAGTGCTGTATCCGGAACCCACTTTGTGAATATGGTGATCGGCGGCGTAACGTATAAAGGAGTCTTCTTTAAACAATACGATGAATCAGCCGCCCGTAAAGAGGTTATGACATTTTCTCTAATTGGAAACAATAATCAGGCGATATTTGGCTCGAAGACGTCATCTGCTACAGGCGGAGGGAATTCAGTACCTGGATTAGATGGGACCTATTTTATTAAAAATAAGAATAGCAATAAATACCTGGATGTTTCGAACGGTTTAGCGGCCGATGGAACAAACATTCAGCAGTGGTCAGGCAATGGATTAGCCGCCCAAAAATTCAGATTGGTATCCGATGGGAATGGATACTACTATATTTTAACAGGTGCATCCGGCTATACTAGCAGTGTAGATGTGGAGAATGGCACTAATACAGATGGGGCAAACATTCTTCAATGGACTTACTGGGGCGGCGATATGCAAAAATTTGAGATTGTAAATGTTAACGGTGCCTATGCAATAAAGACCAAAGTCAGCGGCGGTACAAAAAGTCTGGATGTATTTGATATGAGTATGGCTGATGGTGCAAATGTTGTTCAATGGACTTATTGGGGCGGCGACGGACAATTATGGTATTTGGAGCATGCTAATTAGAAGGTTTTCTATGGTGGACTTTAAATCGAAGAGGTGTATTGAAAATGGCATTAACGTCCGCATTCACAAGCTTCAACCTGCCTGTAACAAACGTAGAACAATCGAAAACGTTCTTCACCCGACTCGGATTTGGGCTAAGCCCGCAATTCCCCGAGAACGAGACCTCGGCAGCCATCGTGATCGGCGACAACCTGCAGGTCATGCTGATCCATCAAGCATTCTTTAATACGCTCACGGAGAAAGAATCCGTCGATACGAGCAAGTATGCGCAGATGACGATCGCCTTGGCCTTCGAGAGCCGGGAAAAGGTCGATGAAATCGTAAATACCGCGGTCTCCCTGGGCGGGAAATTGCACGCCGAACCTGAGGATTATGGGTCTATGTATCATTGGGGCTTCGTGGACCTGGACGGCCATCTGTGGGCCATTAACTGCATGAACATGGATGCGGCACAAGGTTAAGGCTAGCGGAAAGCACGCTCGTACTAGGGTTTAAAAAGAAAGACGCCGGGCATCTTCCCCGGCGTCTGCTTCGCGTTTCAAATATCCTCTCTTCTTCCGGCTGCAAGCTTGCAAATAATGCTCGTCAAATGCGGTCTCTTTCATCGCGGCCTCCCTTAACTATCTCCCCGGAGGGTTCATTATATGCAAAGAAGCGTGTATTAAACTGGCATTTCCAGTTGGAGTTTATCTCGTAAAATCATTTTCCCCCATACATGCATAGCCTCTAATACAGGCTGAAATTGTTTACCTTGCTCAGTCAATGAATACTCTACTTTCGGGGGAACCACTTTATATACCTCCCGGTGTACCAGCTCATCCTCTTCCAGTTCGCGTAGTTGACGCGTTAAAATCCCCTTTGAAACGCCTGGTATCATACGCAGTAATTCGTTAAAACGAATCACTCCATGCTCATGCAGATGCGATAAAATAATAATCTTCCAACGTCCTGCAATCACATCTTGAGCTAAGGTTAGCGGACAAATTTTCTCGATTGTGTCTACTGAAACGTCTATTTGATCATATTGATGTCTGGCCATATCTCTTCCTCCAAGGTCACATTTTTGTGACTATGTCATGAAAATGTGCGTACTTATATTAATGTCTATAATAATTTATTATAGCGTTAAGCAATGATAAATCTAGCTATTATTGGAGGAACAACAACATGAAAATTTTCGTTTCAGGCGCTACTGGGCACTTAGGTGGCAAGATTATTGAATTTTTAGCGCAAAAATTACCAACTACGGATATTATCGCAGGGACCAGAAACCCCGCCTCTGAAAAAGCATTAAGTTTAACCGCTCAAGGAATCGAAGTACGTAAAGCAGATTTTGAAGATCAAGCTTCTTTAATAGAAGCATTTACCGGTGTCGATAAAGTATTTATCGTCTCAACCTTTGGTGATCTGGAATCTTATATACGGCAACAAACCAATGCTGTCAAAGCTGCACAACAAGCAGGTGTGAAGCAATTGGTGTATTCTTCTGCTCCACGTGCTGACGTAAGCCAATTTATTCTGGCAGGTCCCCACCTGGTACGTGAAAATATCATAAAAGAATCCGGCATTCCCTATGTATTCGTGCGCAACAACTGGTATGTAGAGAACGAATTAGGCACTATTCAACAATGTTTAAACGGTGCACCTTGGGTAACTTCTGCTGGCGGGGGTAAAGTGGGTTGGGTCCTAGGTGCTGATTTGGCTGAAGCAACTGCAAACATTTTAGCAGCTGATGGTCATGACTACAAAGTATATGAATTAGGTGGAGAAAACTTAACCCAGGCTGATTTTGTTGCAGCGTTAAACGAAGTGACGGGTAAAGAGGTTACAGTGATGAATGTGGATGACGCTACTTACAGTGCCATGCTAGAGCAAGCGAACTTACCGGCAGAAATGATTGGTATGTTAACCATGATTCAACAGGGCATTCGCGAAGGCGGATTAGAAAACAATCACTCAGATTTGGAAATGTTACTTGGCCGCAAACCAGCAGGTGTACAAGAAGCGCTTCAACAATTAATAGGATAAGATAAATAAAACCTCCCTTTAGAACCTATTAAATCCAGGTTGCTTCTAAGGGGAGGTTTTAATCAGAAAATATTTTAACTATAATTTCTTCATTAAGAAAAATTGTTTTATATCTTCCGGATATTCATCATTAACAGCAAAAACCTCATAGCCCATACGCTTATAAAATTCAGGCGATTGATATGTAAATGTACAGGTATCGGCAAATATGCAGCCCAGTTCTCTCCCAAGCCTCTCCGCTTCTGTGATCATTATTTTTCCATATCCCTTATTTCTGAATTCTTCAGATATCCAAAAGACATCAAGATACAGGCCATATAACCAAGTTTCACAAAACAACCCGCCGACGACTTTTCCGGATTCATCTTTTAGATATAAATTGATATCTTTACCCGGCTTTTGGAGTAATCCATCTGTCGCCTTAACATTATATTCGTACAAATGATTACATACCTGGCGGTAATCAGTCTCATTCGATTCTCCTGTAATTCTAAAAACAATTAAAGCTAAAGAATCCTGCCTCTGCCTCACAATAAAAAAGCTGCCGCATTTGCAGATGATCTGCAAATACGGCAGCTCTATTTTCTAACAACTATTACTCGACCTTCCCGCCTTCCACCACCAGCTCATGGGTATAGCCTTCGCCGTAGACCTCATTCAGCGTTTCCTTATAGGCCTGATGAATGAACTGCTCCTTGCCCAGCGTCTCAAGCTCGGTGTTAAGCCAGTTCAGCAGCTCGGTGTTGCCCTTGGCTACTGCGGGAGCAATGGTGTCCTGGCCGCCGAAGGCCGGGATGCTTACCGTGAAGCCGGGATTAGACTTGGCCCAGGCAATCAGCTCAGTGTTGTCATTGGCAATGGCGGCGCCGCGGCCGTCCTTGAGTGCGGCGAAAATTTCGGTGTACTGGTCGAACTTCAGCAATTCAATCTCCGGATATTCTTTGGTGAAATACGTCTCGGCCGTGGTCCCTTTCGCTACGATCAGCTTCTGGCCCTTCTCCTTCAACTGGTCGATGGAGGTGATCGGCGCACTGTCAGGCGAGACAATCCCGAAGGACAGCTTCATATACGGGCTGGCAAAATCCACCTTCTCCTTCCGCTCATCCGTAACAGTAAAGTTAGCCATAATGATGTCCACTTTATTGGACTCCAGATAAGCAACACGGCTTGCCGCATCCACCAGGACGAACTCGGCCTTCGACTCATCGCCCAGCAGGTCCTTGGCAAATCTTTTGGCGATATAGACATCGAAGCCCTGGTTCTTGCCTTCGGAATCCACATAGCCAAACGGCGGCTTGTCGGCAAACACCCCGATGCGGATCTTGTCGTTCTTCTTCAGCTGTTCAATCGAGTCAAATTTGGAGGATACCGAGTTCGTTCCATCGTTGTTACCTGAATTACCGCAGGCAGTAAGCCCCACCAGCAGCATGCTTGCCGCAAGAATAGCCGTTACTAACTTTTTACCTTTACCCATCTCTCTCATCCCCATTTTCTATAGTTTATTGTACTCAAATATATTTAGAAAGTGCTGTGCACGTTCTGTCGCGGGATTCGTGAAGAACTGCTCCGGCGGAGCCATCTCACATACCTGGCCCTGATCCATGAAGACGATGCGGTCGCCGACCGATCGCGCAAACCCCATTTCATGCGTCACGATAATCATCGTCATCCCCTGCTTCGCCAGGCCAAGAATGACATCAAGCACCTCGCGCACCATCTCGGGATCAAGCGAAGCCGTCACCTCATCGAATAAAATAATATCCGGATTCATGCACAGCGCCCGTACAATCGCAATCCGCTGCTTCTGCCCTCCCGACAGCTGCCGGGGATAATCCTGGGCACGGTCGAGCAGTCCAACCCGTTCCAGCAGCTGCTGCGCCTGCTGCACCGCTTCCGCGCGCTCTCTTTTCTGCACCTTCAGGGGTCCGAGCAGAATATTCTCCAGCACCGTCATATGCGGAAACAGCTCATAGTTCTGGAACACCATCCCGATGTGCTGACGCAGCTCGCGCCAGTTGACCTCCGCTCCGGCCAGGTCCTGCTCCCGGTACAGAATATGTCCGCCCTGCACCGGCTCAAGGCCGTTGAGGCAGCGCAGCAGAGTGCTTTTGCCGCAGCCTGAAGGCCCGAGAATAACGATTACTTCCCCCCGCTCCACCTGCAGATCAATCCCCTTCAGCACCTGCCGGTCACCGAAATACTTCTGAACCTCCTGAACCTCCAGCAAAAGCTCGCCTGTCTTCGTCATGTCTGCAATCCCTTCCTCTGCTAAGTTTGCCATTTGCGCTCAAATCTCCGGGACAGCCGGGATAGCGGATAACATACCAGAAAATAAAGAATAAAGATGAATCCGTATACCCAGAACGAGGCATTCGGCGCTTTGATGACCCCCAGCTCGATAATTTGCTGTCCGATCTTCACCACCTCGATGACGCCGATCAGCACGACCAGTGAGGTCGTCTTCACCATCCGGGTAGCCAGATTGATTGCCCCCGGCAGCATCCGCCGCACCGCCTGCGGAATGAGAATATGCCGGAACAGCTGCCTGCTGCTTAAGCCCAAGGCCTGCCCCGATTCCACCTGATGCTTCGGCATGGATTCAAGCGCGCCGCGCACAATATCGCCGATCTCCGCCGCTCCCCAGAGGCTGAATACCAGAATGGCCGTAGTCTCCCCGCTGATGTCGATGTCCAGCATAGGCGAGAAGCTGAAATGTACCACGTACAGCCAGACCAGGATCGGAATAATCCGGAAGGCCTCCAGATACAGCCGCAGGACCAGCCGCAATGGCCTGGAATTCACCGTCCGCAGCAGACCCATGAAGATTCCCAGCACCGTTCCTATAATAATGGAAACAAAGGATATTTCGATGGTAACCAGCAGTCCTCCGAGCAGGCGCTCAAAGTTCGAGCCCTCGAACAGAACCTCAATTCCCGAATTCGGCATGCCGCACCTTCCTTTCCACCCAGCTGAGCAGCAGCGAGAGCGGCAGCACCAGAACCAGGTAAGCCAGCACCAGCAGCAGCAGCGACTCTGCCGTCTTGTAATGCATGCCGATCAGGTCCTTGGCCACATTCATCAGATCCATCAGGGCAATGGCACCGACAATGGACGTCTCCTTCAGCAGGAATATTGCGTTCGCCCCCAGCGAAGGAATACTGATCGCCAGCGCCTGCGGCAAAATCACATACCTCGCCAGCTGCACCTTGCTTAGCCCGATGCTGAGGCCCGATTCAAGCTGCGATCTGCCCACTGCCTCAATCCCGCTCCGGAAGGCTTCCGTCATATAGCTGCCGCCAAGAAAGGTCATGCCGACCACGGCACAGGTAAATTCACTCATATGGATGCCCACCTTCGGCAATCCGTAATACAGGAAGAACAGCTGCACCAGCAGCGGCGTATTTCTGGACAACTCGATATAAGCGAGGATAATGCTGCTTAGCCCTCTAACCTTATAGAACAGGACCAGACTGAATACGAGCCCCAGGACGAGCGACAGCGCAATGGCAATCAGCGCCAGCCTCACCGTCAGCCACATGGCCTCTCCGTACAAGGGCAGACTTTCCACAATAAACTCCCAGTCTAAATTCATCTGCACAACCTTCCGTCTTCGAAAAATAAAACTGATTAATGACTGCTAATTAACCAACAATATGATCGGTTTACTAGGGTGATTTTATATTGAAGCTGACATGGGATGATATGATTAATTTCACACTATTCCAACTAATAAACTAAGAATTAAACCCGGCATCTTCCCGCACAGCAAATAACCGGCCTCCTGAGAGACCGGCTTCTTGTGACGATATGGATGCTGTCGTGCTACGCTGCCGAGGATAACGGCCGTTCAGCTTAGCGCCGCACCCGTCTGGCGAAATCCACGAACTGGAATTTATCCAGCCGGTGCCTAGACTCGGTGTACTGGAACAACACTGTATCCTCCAGATACACATAGTTTCGCACAACCACAATATGCGTATGATTCTTCAGATCGAGCAGCCGGTGATCCTCATCGGTGGAAGGCTCGACGGAAATCAGTTTTTTCGCATAGCTGATCTTAAGCCCCAGCTCTGTCTCCAGATATTCGTAAATGGAACCCGCCGCGATCTCCCGGCTAAGAAACGGAACCTTATCCGAGCGGAAATAATCCTTATCCAGGATGATCCGCTCCCCATCCATTTCTCTGGCCCGGATCACCTTCCAGATCAGCGCATCCTCGGGAAGCTGCAGCTGCCTGGACAGCGCGGCTCCTGCCGGCTCCTGCAAAGTCTGCTCCACCAGGGTCCGTGAGCAAGCCCCCAGCGTATCGGCCATTTCCTTAAAGGAGATGAGGCCGGTTACGGGAAAATCCATCCGCGTGATGTCCAGTACAAAGGAGCCTCTGCCTTTGATTTTGTGAATGGACCCTTCCCGGTAGAGCAGGTTCAGCGCTTTGCGCACCGTCTCCCGTGAAGTGCCGTAGGCTTCGGCCAGCTCGCTCTCGGAGGGCAGCTTTGCTCCCGGCAGCAGCTGGCCGGAATGGATTTGCGAGCTGTAGTCCTTATAGATTTGCAAGTATATATTCTCTCTCACAGTTAATCACCGCCCTTATTGTACCATGACATGCCCCCCAAAGCATCGGGTCACCCCCCGGTTGCGGATGATGCAGCACTAAGAAACGCTTCATTCTGCACAGAAAGGCAGCCACGGAGGCTGCCTTCTGCAGTTAATTATATACTCATCCCTTCAAATGAATCGTCAGCACACCCGTCCGCTTCGCCGCAGCCGGTCCGGTCTTCTCTTCAATTCTCTCAACCATATCCTGCCCTGCAGGAATGATGATCGGCGTAATCAAAGGCAGTCCGGCGGCACGGATGGCTTCCATATCGAACTCCAGCAGCAGCTCCCCTGCCTTCACCTTGTCACCGATATTCTTGTGCGCGGTAAAGGCGCTGCCCTTCAGCGACACGGTATTAATTCCGACATGGATGAGCACCTGCACGCCGCTGGCATGCTCCAGAATCAGCGCATGCTTGCTCTTGATGACATGGGCCACGGTGGCATCGAATGGTGCATATACTTTACCTTCGGAAGGCTCAATAGCGATCCCCTCGCCCATTTGCTTCTCGGCAAAGGCCGGATCGGGCACCTGCTCCAGCGGAACCGCCGTGCCGCTAATCGGCGAAGCCAGCTCCAGAATATTCAGCGGCTCCTGTGCGGCTTGAACCGAGCTGCGGCTGTTCAGCTCACTGGCTGCAGGCGCAGAGGTTGCAGTCGTCGCAGCTGCTTTGGTTGTTGCTGTTGCCGCTTCCACTGCCGCCTGCTTCTCATAACGGCGCACGACCGTCCGCCCGTACAGCATCGTTGCCAGGAACGGCACGACCAGCACAATCGCCATCCCGATGAAGAACACACCCCACTGGTTCGGGAAGATCGACAGGAAGCCGGGAATCCCCCCTACCCCGATGGACGAAGCCCGGACATCGTTAAGGGTGAGCAGCATACCGGCCAATGCTGAACCGATCATCCCGAAGATAAACGGATATCGGTAACGGATGTTGACCCCGAAGATTGCCGGCTCGGTCACGCCAAGGAAGGCGGATACCGAGGAAGTCACCGCGAGACCCTTGGTCTTCTGCTCGCGGACGATCCAGATCATGGCAAGTGCCGCAGCACCCTGGGCGATGTTCGAAAGCGCCAGCATCGGCCAGAGGAAGGTTCCGCCTTCGCTGCCGATGAGCTGGACATCGACCGCCAGGAACGTATGATGCATGCCCGTGATGACCAGAGCGGCATACAAGCCGCCGTAAATCAGGCCGCCAAGGAGCGCGAAATGGTCGAACACATAGACCAGACCGTCGGTAATCGCATTGCCGATGGCAAACGTCAGCGGTCCAATGATGGTGAATGCCAGGAAGCCTGTAATCAGCAGCGTCACCGGCGCCACGACCAGCAGTTTAATGGAGTCGTGCACCCGCTTGTTCAGGAATTTCTCAATGACAGCCAGAATATAAGCGGAGACCAGGACAGGCAATACCTGTCCCTGATAACCGATCTTCTCCACATGCCAGCCGAACAGATCCCAGGTCGGAACGGTGCCTTCCAGCGAAGCATTGGCATAGCTGTAGGCACTTAGCAGATCCGGGTGAACCAGGATCAGACCTAGCACAATCCCGAGCAGCGGACTGCCTCCGAAGCGGGTCACAGCAGACCAGCCGATCAGGGCCGGCAGGAAGGTGAAGGCTGTGCTGGCTATGGTATTAATGATGGCGGCAATATCGCTCCAGGCCGGGTAGACCTGTACGAGCGATTGCTCGTCGAAGAAGATCCCGGGGCCGGTCAGGATGTTATTGATCCCGAGCAGCAAGCCTGCGGTTACGATAGCCGGCAGAATCGGAATGAAGATATCGGCCAGCGTCTTGATTGCCCGCTGCAGCGGGTTCTGTTTGCGGGCTGCCGCATTCTTGACCTCATCCTTGGAGGAGCGGGAGCCGCCGGTGATCTTGATCATTTCGTCGTATACGGTATCGACGGTTCCGGGGCCGATGACAATCTGGAACTGGCCCTGCGTCGAGAATTGCCCTTTAACCAGCTCGTTGCGGTCCAGAGCGGCGGCGTCCACCTTGCTCTCATCATAGAGCGAGAATCTCAGCCGGGTGACACAATGCGTAGCGACCTCAATATTCTCCTTGCCTCCGACTGCCCGGACAATATCCTCGACATCTTTGCGGTTTATAGCCATAGGTTCATCTCCTTGCTTGATAGATGTTTGATCCTTCTCATAGCTGATGGGTCCTATACAGCTCTGATCATCTGAATACCGACAGACCAGTGGTATTTCAGCGTTAGTCTTTCATTTCCCCGTCAGCGGCAGTGCATGAATACGGAATGTCTGTTTCAAGGACAGGTCTTATCAAAGAATCCAGCCGGATTTCTGCCCCAGGACTTACCGTCCCGGTACAGCCAGTTCTGTCCGGCACGATATAGTTGGATAATCGCAACCTAAATTCACCGGTTTGGAGATTTTCGCGAGTATAGTTGGATAATCGCCACTTAATATTGAATGAAATCGAACTTTGCGCCAAAAACATCAAAATTAAGTAGCAACTATCCAATTAGATGGCTGGAATCCTTAAAAACGGCAAGATTAGTGTGCGAAAATCCAACTAAATCCAAATAAAAACAAAATGAATGAAACATTTTAGTTTCAGATGAGGCCTGGCCTCCTGTTATCTGGGCCTCTATTATTGAATTAACCACATATAAGAGGAATATGGCCGGAGCTGCAGCTCTTTCGAGAATGCCGGTGCATCTGCAGTGTTCCCGATCAGGAGCTGATTCTGTCCGCCCGCGCTTAATTCCGCCCAGTGCGCATCTGCGAAACGGAAGGCAACTTCCTCGCCGCTGAAATTGGAGACCACGACAAGCGCTTTTCCCTCAGCCGTTCTGGCATAGGCAAATACCTGCGGATGCTGTTCATCCAGTCTCCGGAATATCCCGTCAACGAATATGGAATGCTCCTTGCGCAGCGCGATCAGCTTGCGGTAGTGGTGAAGGATCGAAGCCGGATCGGCCAGCTCCCGCTCCACATTAATCTCCGGATACCGCTCATCGACCTTGATCCACGGCGTCCCCGTGGTGAATCCGGCATTCGGACTGTCATCCCACTGCATCGGCGTCCGTGAATTGTCCCGCGAACGCTCCTGCAGGATGCTCAGGGCTGCCTCCGGACTCAAACCCCGTTCCTGCAAAATACGGTACATATTCAGCGACTCAATATCGCGGAACTCTTCAATCCCCTTCCAGACCGGATTCGGCATCCCGATCTCTTCACCCTGATACACATACGGCGTTCCCTGCATGCCGTGCAGCGTAGTCGCCAGCAGCTTGGCGCTCTCGATGCGGTATACCTTGTCGTCCGTGAACCGCGAGAGGGCGCGCGGCTGATCATGGTTGTTGAAGAATAAGGCATTCCAGCCTCCGCCTTGCTGCATCCCGGTCTGCCACTGGGTGAACAGCCGCTTCATCGCCTCAAAATCATAAGGCATCAGCTCCCACTTCTGGCCGTTCGGATAATCCACCTTGAGATGATGGAAGTTGAAGGTCATGGAGAACTCCCGCTCTTCGGGATTAGAGTAGCGGATACAATGTTCCAGCGTCGTCGAGGACATTTCCCCGACCGTTACCATCTCATACGGTCCGAACACCTCGTCATACATCGCTTTGATATATTCATGGACCCGCGGGCCGTCCGTATAGAACTTCCGGCCATCCCCGGGAGCCACGCTGCCGTCATCGTCCGGGAAGCGCTGGTCCTTGGAGATGACATTGATGACATCCATCCGGAACCCGTCCACGCCTTTGCGTGCCCAGAACAGCATCATATCGATAACCGCACGGCGTACTTTTTCATTCTCCCAATTGAGATCGGCCTGAGTCTTGTCGTACAGTGTCAGAAAATATTGTCCCGAGGCCTCGTCGAACTGCCAGGCCGGACCGCCGAACTTCGACTGCCAGTTGTTGGGATAGCCGCCGCCTGGAGCCGGGTCCTTCCAGATATAATAATCGCGGTAAGGATTGTCTTTGCCGGAGCTGGACTGCTTGAACCACTCATGTTCAACCGACGTATGATTGACCACGATATCCGTCATCAGCTTCATCCCCCGCCGGTGCAGCTCCTCCACCAGCTCGTCGAAATCCTCCATCGTGCCAAAATCGGGATTGATTGCCTCATAATCGGCCACGTCGTAACCGTTATCATGCTGTGGCGAAACATATACCGGCTGCAGCCAGACAATATCAATGCCAAGACTCTGCAGATAATCCAGCTTCGCTGTAAGCCCTTTAATATCCCCTGTTCCGCTGCCCGTCGTGTCCTTGAAGCTCTTTGGATACACCTGATACACGGTGGACCGGCGCCACCACTCCGAATGCCGGGTCTGACTCAATGCGAACACCTCCATCGAAAATGGTTTTATTTCAACCATTAAACTTGTATATACAAGATCAAACACTTCACAAAGTTTAAACCTGTATATACAGGTTGTCAAGAAGATGGAAGTTTGCTGTTTTTTCCACAAGCAGAAACGGCTACGCCGCCCTAAACAGGACGGTCGTAACCGTTTGTGCGAGAAAGATAAAGATAGTGTCACCAAAAGAAGCGCGCCAAGTATGGCGCGCTCCGTATAGCTTAATCTGTATCCGGTTGTTATTCCTGCTCCATCGTGCTGATGTCGATCACAAAACGGTACCGCACATCCGAAGCCAGCACCCGTTCCCAGGCTTCATCAATCTGGCTCGCACGGATCGTCTCGATCTCAGGGACAATACCATGCTCGGCGCAGAAATCCAGCATCTCCTGCGTCTCCCGGATGCCGCCGATCATCGATCCGGCGAACGAGCGGCGGTGGCCGATCAGCGACATGGCATGCACCGGCAGCGGTTCCGCCGGCGCCCCGACATTAACCATCGTACCGTCCAGGGCAAGCAATGACAGGTAGGCGTTGATATCCACCGAGGCACTCACGGTATTCACAATCAGGTCGAAGGAGCCGGCCAATTGCTTAAAGGTCTCCGGATCGCTCGTGGCATAATAATAATCGGCGCCAAGCTGCAGGCCGTCTTCCTTCTTCTTGAGCGATTGGGACAGAACCGTAACCTCGGCTCCCATCGCATGAGCCAGCTTGACAGCCAGATGCCCCAGGCCGCCGAGTCCAACCACAGCAATCTTCTTGCCGGGTCCAGCGCCCCAATGGCGCAGCGGCGAATACGTCGTAATCCCGGCACAGAGCAGCGGCGCAGCTGCATCCAATCCAATAGCATCCGGAATCCGTACCACGAAGTCCTCCGTTACGACGATATGGGTAGAGTAGCCTCCTTGCGTATACTGGCCGTATCTGTCAATCGCTCCGTAAGTCCCCGTCATTCCATTCAGGCAATACTGCTCTTCTCCCTGATGGCAATGGGCACATTCTCCGCAGGAGTCGACCATACAGCCTACCCCGACACGGTCGCCTACAGCATATTTGCTAACTTCCGGGCCAACCTGGGCAACAATGCCGGCGATCTCATGACCCGGAACGAGCGGATAGCTTACCGGCCCCCACTCGCCGCGGGCGGTATGAATGTCAGAGTGGCAAATCCCGGCATATTTGATTTCAATCAGGATATCATGGGGCTGAAGCTCCCTCCGCTCAATGGCGGTCAGCTTGAACGGACCTTCCGGGCTGAACGTAGCCCGTGCATTTACAGTAATCATCGTGGTACCTCCTGCCATGTATTTGAGATATAAACAACATTATTTGTTTATCCAACTTTCATCTATTATTATAGAGGTAGGCCATCGTCATTCAATGGTTAAAAACAGCTGTTTTGTTCATATCTCAACACATGATCTTATATTGTTGATTATTTCGAAGATTAGGAGGCAGCAGCAATGCCAAAAGTGGACCGGCGGATTCAGAAGACACAGCTCGCCTTGAAGAATGCCGTAATTGAGCTGATGAGTGAGAAGGATTTTGACCAAATTACAATTCAGGACATCGCCGACCGGGCCAATTTGAACCGGGGGACGATATATTTGCATTATCAGGACAAATATGACCTGCTCGACAAGCTGATTGATTCACAAATTAATGAGCTTGCCGAAATGGATGAGTGGGCCTGCGATGAAGACTGGACCGATGCGTTTATCCCTTATTTTGAATATTTCCGGCAAAATCACCTGTTCTTCTCCACCATGCTGACCAGCAAAGGCTCCGGCCCGTCCTATTTCCGGACCCGGCTTCTGGCCCATGTCATCAAGGGCTTCGAAAGAGAGATCGACAGAGAGAGCGGCAAGAACAGCAACCTCAGCGATGATGTTATCCTGCAGTATGCCGGTACCGCTTATGTCGGATTAATTGAATGGTGGATCGTAAGCGGCATGCCCTACCCGCCGGAGGTCATGGCCAAGCAGGTCGGGGCTTTGCTGGAGCGGAGTCTATAGGGGGGAGCCCGGTTCGGTGGCGGTGAGGTGATCAACAGGGCGCTTCAGCATGGCTCAAAACAATTCCAGCTGATCCACCCGTGAATCGATCCGCTCCAGGGTTTCGGGAGCCTTATCCCGGAAATAAGCATGCTGGATCTGCCGGGTCGGCTCGATAATTTGCTTGGAGACATCGGATGTGCTGCGAGCCGGCAGCTGTAAACAATCGGGAAGTAGTCCTGCAGGAACACATCACCTTCCCGTTCTATTCATAAGCTTCATAATCGAACCAGTCGAAATGTGCCGGAGCGAGCGCATGCACTCCGTTCCCGGTGGCATACATCGCAATGAACACACCCGTGAACCCGCCCGCCACCTCGGTGGACAGCAGCCCGCATTCTCCCTTGCCGAACACCACCTGCTCCTTGCCCTCTTCCGCGAACCCAAAGACATAGTGGGACTTGTCCGCAGTAACCGTCAGCACGACGGTGTCCGAGAACCACGGCATCTCATTCTCAATCTTCCACAGCGTACCCAGCTTCCGGCGGAAGATCAGCTTGCGCTCGCCTGCCGTACGCGTTACAGCGATTTCGTAATGGAAGCGTTCGTTCATAAATACGGTGAGCCCGGCTTCTTCCCCGTTCTGCTGCGGTACGAAGCTCAGCTGTGCCGCGAAGCGGCCTGCGAAATGCTGCTGTCTACGGCCGATAAAGGCCGGAGTGTCCGCTTCATTCAGGGTGACCGGAGAACCGTAAAGCGTCAGGCTGCCGCTCTTGTCCGTAAGTGACCAATTCTCGTGATCCGGCGTACGCAGGAAGGTCCAGCAAGGGGCCAGTACAGGATTGTCAAAATCATCCCGCACCGGAAGCTCCGGCTGCGGCTGCAGCGGAAGGCGGCCTGCCGGCATGGCCTCGCCAACCGTTCCATGGTCGCCGATCACCGGCCAGCCCTCTTCCGTCCAGCTGACCGGCGCGATGAAGGTCTCCCGGCCCAGGTGATGATGCATCGGATAGCCGACCGGCCGGATTCCCAGGAATACCGCCCACCAGCTGCCGTCCGCCGCCTGGACCAAATCAGCATGCCCCGTGGCATGGACCGGCTTCAGCAGGCTTCTGTGCGAGAGGATCGGATTATGCGGGCAGCCCTCATACGGCCCATCCGGCCTTCTGCTGCGCGCCACGGTTACCATATGGCCGTATTCGGTGCCGCCTTCGGAGATCATCAGGTAATACCATTCCCCGATCCGGTAGAGATGGGGAGCCTCAGGGAACTGGCCGCCGCTGCCCTTCCATACGAGGGAGATGTCCGACAGGCGCTCGCCTGTCTGCACATCAATCCTGCTCTGATAAGCCCCCTGGCCGATGGTGTCATTGGAGGTCGTATAATAGACCGTCCCGTCTTCGTCGAAGAACAGATCGGGATCAATGCCCGGCTGATCGACATAGACCGGATCGGACCATTCGCCCCAAGGATCATCCGTATAGACATAGAAATTCCCGCCGCCCGACACATTGGTGGTCGTCATGTAGAATAATCCGTCATGATGCCGGATCGTCGGCGCATAAATCCCGCCAGAGCTTCCCGCCTTACGCAGGTTCAGCTGCGAAGTCCGCGTCAGGACGTGGCCGATCTGCTGCCAGTTCACCAGATCCTTGCTGTGGAAGAGCGGCACTCCGGGAAAATATTCAAACGAGCTGGTGACGAGATAATAGTCATCTCCAACCCGGCAGATGCTGGGATCGGGATGAAATCCGCTGATAATGGGATTGCAATAATTCACGAGCATGTGGACAGCCAAAACGCTACAACTCCTCTTTATGGTTTCATTCATTTAGTATTATAGTGAAAGCCGCGTCCTCAATCCTTGATTTTACGGTCTAAAAATAGCAGGATACGGACATGAGACAAAAAAGCCACTTCCAAATCCCTCGTCAGAATCCGTTGCCCGGCAACCGACATAAGAGAGATGAAAATGGCTTGTTATTCTTCCTATCAGGTAAGCATAAGGGTTAGATCAGACTTACTTATACATTGTGAATACCGTGCTTTCCGTTTGGCCCAGCTGCCATTTGATTACGTCGTCATAGCCGAGGCCCTTGGCTTTGGTCAGCAAATCCTGCTTCAGACTGTCGAATTCAGCCTGATCCTTGGCGAACATCATCTTCCAGGAGAATTCCTTAATGACCTTCCCGACCTGGCTATGCTTCAGCTTGATATCCGAAGGCTCCTCGGCCGGTGCCTGACCGTTGAAGAAGGGCTTCATGATCGCCACCTGGTTGTTCTTTACGAACCATTCCTTGTCGGTAAGCACGCCCATGGCCTCTCTCCAGCTCTTCGTAACGGGGTCCGGATTACGTGTCAGCGTAGAAGTCCAGAGATTGAAATCATAGGGCTCGCCGGTTTCCGGATTGATGCTTGAGGTAATGATGGTTCCGTTGTTCAGCTTGCCGAAGTTGCCGGCTCCGTCGCTCCATACACCGCCGCCGTATTCATCCGGAATAGGCGTATCCGGGTTATACATGGTTTGTAGGCCCAGCTCGGTTAAGGCCGGTTTGCCCTCCGCATCCACATCCCATGACATGCCCTTAGGACCGTGGTAGCCTTCCGCTACCCCCTCCGGAGAATACATCCAGTCCAGAAATGCCATTACGCGCTCGGGGTGCTTGGTCTTGGCGCCAATCGACCAGAGCCAGCCGCTGCCGTAAGGATTGAAGCCGTTCGAATAGATTTGCTCTTCTGCAAACGGAACGAGGGCAAAGCCTTTGCCGTCCGAGGTATGATCAGGCGTATTGTATACATTGACCAGCCAGGGGAACTGCGCGAACAGGACTTGGCCGTCCTTGAATTTGTTGGAGACGTCCCCGAATTTCTGGGTCAGGGAGTCCGGATCGAGCAAGCCCATCTGATTGGCGTCGAAATAGAATTTCAAGCCTTTCATGTAATAGCTGTCCTCGTCCAGAATCGGCTGATATTTGGCTTCGTCGGCTTTCACGAGGATCATGTCCCCGGTGTTGAACCCGTCGGTCTCCGCATAGCCGTAGAATTGCGCCGTTACCTTGGCCAGTGTGGAGAAATTTCCGTCCCAGTCCGACCATAGCGAGAATCCGTACGTTTTCTTGCCCGATTCGCTCTTGGGCTGAAGCTCCTGCATCTTCTTCAGGACCGGCAGATAATCGTCCAGCGTTTGAATCTTCGGACTGCCGAGCTCCTGGTACAGATCCCAGCGGAGGTACGGACCGAATGTCATGGTAGCGCCTTCACTCGGACCGTCGCCGCTGCCGACATTATTGCCGATTCCGTAGATTGAAGTGCCGCCGCCGTATTGCTTGCGGTTCGCTTCCAGCGCCTGCGGGGCGTATTTCTGCATATTGGGGGCGTATTTGTCGATCAGGCCGTCTTTGGTCCAATCCAGCAGCAGCCCGGCTTTGATGGAATCTGTATAATTCTTCCCGCCCATCCCGACAACCAGATCACCAAGGTCACCCGATGCCATCTGTGTGGCGACCCGGTCCGTGCTGCCCTGAATGATGTTCAGCTTGATATTGAACTTGTCTTTGACCAGCTTGGCGAACCAGCCCGGCTGCTCACCGGCGTAGTTGGCCAGAACGGAGAATACCGACAATGTCACTTCCGGTTCCTTGGACCAGTCTGTAATGACCTGGCTGTCTCCGTTATTCTGTCCTTCGGACCCGGCTTGACCGGGCGATGGGCTGGCAGAATCGGCTGCATTGTTGCCGCCGCTGTTGCAGGCCGTGGTGAAGACGGTCAGGATACACACGAGGACTAGAATCAATAAGGATTTCTTTGGTCTCAACATACTTGCAATGACCTCCCGCTAAATGGTGTGTTCACAATACCCATACTTAGATCCGCTTGGCTGCAATCGCTTGCAGCAGATGGCTCACCTCCTCATACCGGGTAGGAGAATCCCCTTAGCCTTTGATCGCACCGATCATAATGCCTTTTACGAAATAACGCTGGAAGAAAGGATACACGAGCAGAATCGGAATCACGACAATAATCGAAACCGTCGTCCGGATCGAGGTTGGCGTCGGCATGATGGATAAATTCGCCCGCAGGGCTCCCCCGGAGGACTGCTTCATGATTTCTGCCACCGACAACGCCTCATTCATATACCGCCACAATATAAATTGAAGGGTGAACAGCTTGGAATCCGTGACCAGAAACAGGGTGTCATAGAACTGATTCCATTGCCCGACGGCAGAGAAGATGGTGATTGTCGCCAGAATCGGCGTAATCAGCGGCATGACAATCTTCCAGAAGATCGTCATGTACCCGGCCCCATCCATTTGTGCCGATTCCTGCAGGGCCACCGGCGTCGATTCCACAAAGGTTTTGACCAGAATGATAAAGAAGGGCGACACAATGCCGGGCACAATATAGGCAAGGAAGTTGTTCGTTAATCCCAGATTGCGCATGGTGAGGTACCAGGGAATCAACCCGGCGTTAAAATACATCGTGATCACAAGAAAGCGGTACCAGAACCGGCGGCCCCACATCTCGTTCTTTGTGAACAGGTAGCCCAGCAGCCCTGAGGCCACTACGGTCAAAGCGGTTCCGATCACCGTACGCGCCACGGTCACGCCTGCGGCCAGCGTCAGTCCCGGAATCTGAAATACATGCTTGTAGTTGGAGAACTGAATCTCTTGCGGATAGAACATAATGAGTCCCCGGCTGCTCAAATCATTATTGCTGATCGTGTTGATGAACAGATAGTAGAACGGGAAGATGCAAGCGAGGGTGAATAAAGTAAGCACCGTATAGTTGATGACATCGAATAAGCTGAACTTGTTTTTCAAGGCCATAAATGCGCGTTTCCTCCCTTCCATGGACACTAGATAATGCTCTCGCCGCGGACTACCTTCGACATTCCGTTGGCCAAGAACAGCAGAAACAGACTGACAAGCGACTTCATAATGCTTACGGCGGTGGCGAATCCGAAATTGGAATTGGCCATTCCGATGTTATACACATACAGGTCAAGCACTTCGATATTGCTCATGTTCATGGCATTGGCGAATACGAAATATTGATCGAGCCCGTTATTGATGAAGTTGGCGATGGACAGGATCAGCAGCACGAAGTAAGTGGGGATGATCCCCGGCACGGTGATATGCCAGATTTGCTTGAACCGGCCCGCCCCGTCCACTCTGGCCGCCTCATATAATTCCGTATCAATACCCGTGATCGCGGCAATATACATGATGGCTCCCCAGCCAAGCCCCTTCCACACCCCCCAGAGGGTCATAGCCAGCCAGGTATGATTATCCGAAGCCAGAATATTCAGCGGCGTATCGATCCAGCCCAGTCTCAGCAGCAGGTTGTTGACGAAGCCGTTGTCGACGGCGAACATCATGAACGCAAAGGAATATACCAGTACCCAGCTGATAAAATTGGGCAGCGTAGTAAAGGTCTGGACGAGCCGCTTGAACTTCGTGCTGCGGATTTCCTGCAGCAGGATGGCGAAGATCACCGGAAATACCGAGGTGACGATCCCCAGTGAGCTGATCGCGAAGGTGTTACGCAATACACGCATCATCTCGTCGCGCTGCACTTCATTCGAGAACATCATCGTGAACCAGCGCAGGCCGACAAATTCACTTTGCGACAAGGGAATGGCCGGGAAATAGTTGTACAGAGAGTAAATCCACCCATACAAAGGTAAATAAGAAAACAAGAAGACCAGAACCAGAAACGGCAAGGCAATCAGAAAAAGCTTGTACTTCCCCTTTAGTTGATAACGGTCCCTGCGTCTTGCCGGGTGCTCTGGAATCTTGGCCAAACCGGTGCTCATCTAACTCCCCCTCTATCTGCTGTTTGTCTTTTTTTGGAAGCCGCACCCAGAAAATATAGCGCTTTCATTCTTTCGTTTACAAATGGGCTTCCGGATCTGTACCCCCTCATTTTATTTCAGAGCAGGGACCGGCACCTTGACTATTGCGTCGCCAAACAAGCATTATATAGCCATTTATTGCTCTATAATTACAAGAAGAACCACTGCGATTACCGCAGCGGCTCTGGAGCATATTCGCATGATCCGGATGCCATGCTAATATTCCATCCTTGATTTTTGGGCCGGCCCTGTAGCATGATATAGTCACACTTCTGTTGAGGCGGGGAGATCATGAACAACGTCTACTTGGACTGGTTTACGAAGGATGAACAATTCCCATTCTACATTCAATATGGAGGGCATGAGGACGATATTTTTATGCACCGGCATATTGAATTCTCTGAGCTTGTCATCGTGCTGAACGGACATGCTACCCATGTCGTCAACAACGAGAGGTATTTTATTAAGAAGGGCAACATATTCGTCGTCAGCGGAGAGTCCAACCATGCCTACAAGGACCCTCATGATTTTAAAATCTGCAATATCATGTACAAGCCCGAAATTTTGCGCTCCATCGGCCCGGATCTCAGAACCTCCAACGGATTCCAGGCGTTATTTGTAATCGAACCGTTCTACCGCAATCTTCATGCCTACACCAGCACACTCAACTTGTCCCTGAACAACCTGGAATATATCTTCACCGTGATTTCCGTGATGATAGACGAATATATCAAGAAGCAGCAAGGGTATCAGACGATGGTGCTTTCGCGGTTTATGGAGCTCGTCGTGCATTTATCCCGGCAATATGACACCCAGGAAAAGAGCACGCCCAGCAACCTGATGCATCTGGCAAATGCCATCTCCTATATCGAAGACCATTATCTGGAGCCGATCACGTTAGAGGATATAGCAGACAGTTCGCGCATTTCTGTGCGGCATCTGAACCGCATCTTTCAATCGTATTATCAGACCACGCCGATGTCCTATCTGATACGCCTGCGTCTTGACCGGGCCTGCGCCCTGCTGAAACAGACCAGACTTCCCATTACAACGATCTCCTGCCAGTGCGGATTTAACGACAGCAACTATTTCAGCCGGCAATTCTCCAAAGTGTTCGGAGTCTCTCCCAAGGCCTACAGATTAAATTAGCGCGTACAGGCGGGTTGTGGATGCATGAGCGCACTGTGTGCTCCAGGCGGACGGTCGCTACCGTTCCTACAGCTTCCCCCTCTTATCTAATTGGAAAATCGCCACCTAATTTCGCCTGTACGGAGATTTCTGCCAGTCTAGTTGGAAAATCGCCACTTAATATGGCCGAAAATCAATGATTTCGCCAATATCAACCGAATGAAGTGGCGATAATCGAATTAGATGGCTGAAATCCCCAAAAAAGGCCAAATTAGTGTGCGAAAATCGATCTAATTGCATTGGACTATAATGGCATTGGACTGTATTTGCATCGGACTGTATTTGCATCGGACTGTATTTGCATCGGACTATATTTACAATGGACTATATTTGCAATGGAGTATAAGGACACGCGCGCAAATAGCCGCCAGGGCTCTCCCCGGCGGCTATCCTTTGCTCATTTATAGATTATTTGGCGGTAAGCGCCGCCTGCTGCTGCTCGTAAATTTCGTAGAAGTCGCTCCAGATCAGGACATTGTCCTTCTCCTTGCTCCACCATTCCTTGTACCACTCTACGATCTCCGCACCGCCGCCGGTTTCCCACTGCTTCTGTGCATCGCTCGCTGCCTGCTCCATCGAATATTTGCTGCCGCTGATAATGGCTCTGGTATAAATATCATGGACAGCGGCTGTGACATTGCTGAACTTCACCTGCAGCTCCTTCGGCAGCTGCGGCATATGCTCGGAGTGGGTCAAGCCTTCGCCCACCGGCAGGTCGGTCATATACGTATCGACCGCTTCCCGGAACAGGCGCAAAGCTTCCTTCTGGGCCGGAATCGCTTCATCGAACTGCGTTTCCGCGTATCCGTATTGGCCTTCCTCCAGACGGCTGTACACCATGGCGAAATCGCTGGCCCAGCTTACTTCATTCTTGTATTTCTCCTGGTCCAGAATGACCGGCTTGCCGTCCGCCTCTAAGTTATAATGCTCGCCTTCGATGCCGTAGCGGAAGGTGCGTCCGGTGTCCGGCTTGACCAGGAAATCAATATATTCCATGATGGCTTCCGGATTCTTGGCCCGGGCGTTCACGACTGCGGTCATTTGGACCGGATTGTTCCAGACGGTCGTGAATTGTCCGGCGGACGTCTTGGGAAGAGGCATGATTTTCAGCTTGGAATCCGGCACATTCTTCATCAGCGTGTCCAGCTCACGGGAAGCGAAGCCCATATAATCGTTGGTCATAAAGGCATAGATGCCGATCTTGCCGTTCAGGAAGTCCTGCTTCGATTTGGAGCCGTCTTTGTCGCTCAGGAAGTCTTTGTCTACGACCCCTGCTTCGTACAGCGCCCGTTTGAACTCGGCCTCAGCCTTCAGGCGTTCGGGACCCACCTGAATTTCACCGTTCTCATCCAGATTGACCCAGTTGGCGTTGAAGATATACCGGAACAGCCCGGCATTGTCGCCGAATTCAAAGCCGCCGATCCCGTAGGTATCGTCCACGCCGTTGCCGTCCGGGTCCTGCTCGGTGAAAGCCTTGGCCACGGCCAGGAATTCCTCCTCCGTGGTCGGAACCTCAAGTCCCAGCTTCTGCAGCCAGTCCTCGCGGATGAACACGCTCACCAGCGGATATACCTCGTTCATCCGGCCGAATTCGTACAGCTTGCCGTCCGATTTGATCCCGGCCTGCTTCAGCTGGGGATATTTCTCCAGCAGCGCCTTGTACTCCACACTGTGCTGCTCAATGAGATCATCCAGCGGCATCAGCTGCTTCTGGTCAAACATCTGGTTGCGGATACTGGTGCCGAACTCGAAGATCACGTCGGGTGCGCTGCCCGAAGCCAGGAGTACATTCAGCTTGGACTGTGACTCCCAGCGCGGTATGGCTACGAATTTCACATTGGCCGGACCGTTCTCGTTGATCCATTTGGTCCACATATTGTCTTCAATCGTCCCCATCCCGTTCGGAACCGAGCCCCGGTCATAGATGGTCGAAGAGATGCTGCCCCGTTCCTTGGCTTCTGTATTGCCCGCATTGCCTGCGTTTCCTGCAGCCGGCTCTTTGTCACCCGAACATCCCGCCAGCAAGCCGGCCCCTAAGCCGGCCATTAACATTAACTTAGGCAGTTTATTGAATAAACTCATGATGAAACCCCGCTTTCTTGTAGTATAAATATGGAGAACGTCCGGCCCGTTAACCCTTGATCGAACCGAGCATAACACCCTTTACGAAATACTTTTGCAGCAGCGGATACACCGCCAGGATCGGAACAATCATCACAATGACGGCGGCGGAACGTATCCCTTCCGGTGTCATCGTGGCCAGCATGGTCGGGTCTGCGAAGTCCTGAATCATGGAAGTCGATTTGATCATATTCTGCACCAGCACGGTCATATTGTATTTGGCGGTATCGTTGATATAAATCATGACGCTCATGAAGGAGTTCCAATAACCGACTCCGTAAAATAGGGCTAGCGTGGACAGCATGGGCTTGGACAGCGGCAGAACAATCCGCAGCAGAATTCCCGTCTCCCCGCAGCCGTCAATCTTGGCCGCTTCGTCCACCTCGCTGGGCAGCTGCTCAAAGGCGGATCGCATCAGCAGCATATTGTAGGTGCTGACCAGACCAGGCAGCCATAAGGCGGCGTAACTGTTCACAAGTCCAAGATTCTGCACCACCAGGTAGGTCGGAATCAGCCCTCCGTTAAAGATCATTGTGAACACCATCATCAGCGTGAAGAAACGGCGGCTGTAAAACTGCCTTCTGGATAAGGGATAAGCCGCCATCACCGTAACCAGCATGCTTAATGCCGTCCCGATTAGAGTAATCTGCACGCTGTTCCAGAAGGAGCGCATGATCGGAGTTCCTGTAAATAAGCTTTCGAAGGATGACAGGCTCAGCTCCACCGGCCACAGCGTGACCTTCCCGCTGGCCACCGCATCCGCCCCGCTCAGTGATAAAGCAATTACGTTCAGGAGCGGTGTAATGCAGCTTAGCGCAATTATTGTCAATAATACATAGTTCATCAGATAGAAAAGCTTCTCACTTCTGCTGTCCCGCATCGGGTATCCTCCTTACCAAAGACCTTGATCAAATTTGCGCGCAATCGTGTTGGCTGTGAACACCAGGATAAACGCTACCAATGATTCGAATAATCCCATTGCCGTGGTCAGACTGAACTGTGCACCCTGCAGACCGATCCGGTATATGTAGGTGCTGATGACATCGGCAATCTCGTTCACATTGGCATTCTGGAGCATGAACACCTGGTCAAAGCCAACCTCCATCACCCGGCCCATCGACAGAATAAGCAGCAGGATAATGGTGGGACGGATGCCGGGGAGGGTAATATGCCAGATCTGCTTCAGCTTGCCTGCCCCATCCATTCCCGCCGCTTCATACAAGCTGGGATCGATGGCGGACAGAGCGGCCAGGAAGATGATCGCATTAAAGCCCATATCCTTCCAGATGCCCGATCCGACAAATATGCTGATCCAGGACAGCTTCTCGTACATAAAAGGATAAGCTTCACCGGTAAGCTGCTCCACAATCCGGTTGACCAGTCCGTTCTCCATGGCAAACGCCGTGCTTACCAGCATGGCAATAATGACCCACGACAAGAAATGCGGCATATACACAATAGTCTGGACCGTCCGTTTAAAGGCCATATTGCGCACTTCATTGAGCATGATCGCCAGTATAATCGGAATCGGAAAGCCGACGGCCAGACTCAGCAGGCTGAGCATCAGGGTGTTGCGGATAATTTCCAGAGTCCGGGGGTCCTGAAACAGAACCTCAAAGTAATGAAAGCCGACCCAGGGGCTGTTAAATACCCCGTCGTAAAAGTTGTAATCCTTAAAGGCAATGACCAGCCCGCCAATAGGAGCGTACCGGAAAATCAGGTAAAACAGGATGACCGGCGTGAACATCAGCAGCAGGGGAATGTTTGTTTTGAAGCGTTTCCATTTCGGCCCGCTGAATCTCCCCTTTACTTCAGGGCCGTTCGGCTGTGCAGCCGCGGCTGCATTTGTAATCTCCATCACGTACTCCTCTCCCATCGTGCTCTCTTTGTTTATTGGTTATACATTGATTGTACCGGGCGCGCTTGGCCGGAACATTTAAAATCCTACGATGTTTTTTTGATATTCTACACACTAAAGAGCCGCCCGGCGTGCAAGGCCGGGCGGCTCCAGGAAGCGGATATGGATATGGTTCAACCTTCCGGTATCAGCAGTCTTGTCTCTACTCCTGCCGGTCCAGAGCCCGCTTCCGGAACTCGCGCGGCGATTCTCCAGTCATCTGCTTGAAGACAACCGTGAAATAGCTGGAATTATCGAAGCCGACCTCTCCGGCAATCTCCGTCATCCGCAGGCGGCTGCGCTGCAGCAGCAGCTTGGCTTCCTCGATCCGCAGTTGGGCGACGTAATTGGTAAGGCCGGTGCCGGTCTCTTTTTTGAACAAATTACTGAGATAGTTGGGCGTAACATGCACGTGCGCAGCTACGGTCTGCAGCGAACAGTCCTCCTGGTAATGGCTGTCAATGTATTGCTTCGCCTGGAGCACGGCATTGTCCTGTCCCCGGTTCAGCCAGTCAGCGAAAATGCCCGTAAACTCTTTGCATTTATCTCTGGCCCAGGACACCAGCTCCTGCACCGTCCGAAACTTGAGGATACGGGAGGGATTCAGCTCCTCGCTCGCCATAGCCGCTTTGATATGCTTGAAATCAGTCAGCAGAATACTGGAAAACACAGTGATCAGGGTATAGATTCTTGTTTTGCAGGCCTGAAGTCCGGCCACAGCCGCCTCATTCACATAGTCCTCCAGCCTGCGCTCCGCCGCCGGCAAATCACTGGTGACAAGCAGCGCCAGCAGCTCCTCCTTAAGCAGGGCGAAGCCGTCTACGGTTGCCACATCCGCCACTCTGCCGTTTCCTTCTCCTGAATGAATTCCGAATTGCTTCGCGAGATCGGCAAACTGCTGCACCACACCCAGCTCCAGCCAGCTTGTCTTTAGCTCAATGAAGCGGCGTAATGCCTCCTGCACGTCTGTACGGTAGGTCTCAGCCATGGAGCGGGGCTTCAGCAGAAATGCAAAGGCATCCTTACGCAACGGAAAATATAGCCCTTCAACAGGATATCGCTGCAGCAGCTCCTGCAAAATATTCGTTACCGCGTAATGGAGAAGGTCGATATCGCCCGGAGTGTATTGTTTGCCCGGCAGCTCATAGCCGTGAACCTGCAGGATACAGAAATCAGCTTCCTGCCATTGCCGTTCCCAGCTCTCCCGGAGGGTCCGTTCGCAGGGCAGCCCGAATAACGCAGCCCGGAACAGCCCGGTCTGCTCTTCCTGCCTGGCGAACCTTGATTTCAGCTGTTTCAGCCTCAGCTCCTCATAGGCCTTACGGAAGACGCGGTAAGCTTCATCCAGCGAGAAGGGCTTCAGCAGAAATTCCACCGCCCCGTAGCGCAGCGCACGCCGGGCATACTCGAAATCCCGGTAGCCGGTCAGAATGATCACCTTGATGTCCGGATGATAGCGGGACAGCCATTCCATGAACTGCAGCCCGTCCATCACCGGCATATTGATATCGGTGATGATCAGGTCCGGCTTGTACAGCTCTACCGCCTGCATGGCCTCCTCCCCGTCAGAGGCTTCACCGACCACCTCCCAGCCAAGCTGGTTGCCGGTAATTAATTGCACCAGGCCCTCACGGAACCAGTTTCATCGTCTACGACAAGCAATTTTCCAATCAATTCTCTTCACTCTCCTGCAGCCGGTAAGGCAATGTCAACCGCACCAGCGTTCCTTCGCCGGGCACCGACTCAAATTCAACTCCGTACGGAGCGCCGTAGGCGAGCTCGATCCGCCGGATAACGCTTCCCGTTCCTATACGCTTCCGTTTATCGTGAACCTGCTCTTGCGGCGGGTGCAGAATACGGTCAACCGTTTCCGGGGGCATTCCGCTGCCGTTATCGCTGATCTCCAGTACAAGCATCGGCTCGGCGCCTTCTCCGCCAGCCTGAGCACGGCCGGTAATCAGCAGACGGCGGCCGGTCTTCAGGTTGCGGAAGGCATGAACGAACGCATTCTCGACAATCGGCTGCAGCAGCAGCCGGAACATGCGGCAATCCATCAGCTCTTCCGGAACCGCAATTTCGGCGGTGAGCGAATCCGGAGACCGTTCCTTCTGGATGTCCAGATAGTTGTTGATTTGCCGGAGCTCATCCCGCAGCGTCGTCATTTGCTGAACCGGCTCCAGGGTATATTGCAGCATCTCCGAGAGACTGTTAATCAGGCGGGCGGACCGCTCATCTCCGAGCCTGTAGAATTTCCAGAAGAACATGCCCAGCGTATTATACAGAAAATGCGGGTTCAGCTGAGCCTGAATCGCCTTTAACTCAGCCTCCTTCTCATTAATCCTCCGTTCATAAATTTCATAAATCAAATTCTCGATATGGGCGGTCATATTGTTGAAGCTCTCACCCAAATACCCCAGCTCATCCCGGCTGCGGATTTCAATCCGGGTATCGAACCTGCCCTCCCGTACATGCCGCATGCCCCGCACCAGACTGCCCATCGGACGGAGCAGCATGCGGCTGATCACTGTAATAATGATGCAGAGGCTGACCAGACTGGCCAGGGCCGAAGCTACCGCCACCTGCAGAATCACCCGGCTGCCGTTCTGAATTTGCGCCAGCGATACCCGGCTCACCAGCGTAAAGCCGACCTTCTCCGAGGCTTGTCTCGTATACATGTAGGAGACGCCATGTTCCTTGCGCACCATGTTCCCCTCCGCCGGCATATCGGTCAGCAGCGGCACCTCCGGGGTGTCTGAACCATTCAAGGAATAGACCAGCTTTCCTTCCCCGTCGAATAAATACGCTTCGGTATCCTCATGAATGCGCAGGTCCTTCATATGGGATTCAAACAACGAATTGTTGAACAGGATCAGCATGATCCCGTAGGTGTCCAGCTCTATCGTACGCATCAGCCGGCCGGCCAGCACCACGTTGGCATTGGCGGTATTCGCCGGCAGGAAATCGCTTTCAATAGCGCGGCTCCATACGTACTCTCCGCCGGTCAGCGCAAGCCTTGACATCATATCGTCCATAAATGCGTCTGTAAAATTATTGAACCGGCCTGAGAACGAACCCAGGTTCAGAATATTCCCCTTCAGGTCATAAATACGGATTCCCATAATTTCCGGCGCATCCAGCCGGACTTGATAGATCTCCTTGTCGAGCATCTGTTCAAGCTTCATCCGTTCATAGGAGCCGGACCCTTCACTCTGCTCCATGACCGCCTGGCTGACCGACGGATTCAAGGTGATATAATCGGTGACCCGGTACATATCATTGACTCTGGAATCCAGCTGGGCCAGAATTTGCTCCGTGGTCATATAATACTGGCGGCTGATCTCTTCGTTGAACAGCGACAAATGGATGCGGTACGTAATGATGCCCGTAATGCTGGAAATCAGAATATTGGCAGCCGATAGGGCAATAATCAGCTTCGTGCTGAATTTGAAGGTTCTCCCGAACGCCTGCCGCCTGTTGTTCGCCATTGCTCCTCCTTCGGCTCAATCCACTCTATGGTCTTCTACAATCCATTCCGACATGATTTATCTATACATTCTATGGTTTATCAACTGAAAGTCAATATTCGTCTGCGGCAAAAGCGCCGGAAATATTTCCGGCGCCTCCTATTGAGCTCTTCTATTACCTTACTTGATAGCGTTGTATAACATCTGAGCTGCTTGCGCCCGGGTAGCATCGGCCTTAGGGTCCAGACGGTTGCTGTCTCCCGCGATGAGGCCTGCCTCCACCAATGATTTCAGCGCCTCTTTGGCATAACCGGATACAGCGGCTGCATCGACAAAGCTGTCATAGCTCTTTCCGTTTATACCACCAGGCAGTTCGCCCAGGTGCTTCAGGGCGTTGTAGAACATAACGGACATATCCTGGCGGCTGATGACTGCCTCCGGCTTAAATTGATTGTCTCCTGTACCGGATACCAATCCCAATTTGCGCGCGGTGCCCACATAGCCGGAGTAATACCTGTTCCCGGCATCTGCGAAATTGCCGGTGATGGCGGCATCCGCTTCGATTCCATAAGCTTTCATGATCATCATCAGGAAATCAGCCCGCGTTACCTTGTTCTCCGGTGCAAAGGCGTTTCCTCCTACACCGTTCACAATCTCTCTTGCCGCCAGATAACCAACCGCCCCGTTAGACCAATGCCCGGAGCCGACATCAGAGAAGTTCACTTCGTTGTATCCTGCCGCATAGCGGGAAAGATGGGTGGTCTGAAGGTTTACCGTTCCTGCGGAAGCATCATAACCTCCCCGGACGGCCTTCAGGCTGCCGGTCTGGTCGATATAGTAGGCGACAATGGCATTCACCTGTTGACCCGGCTTAGGAACATACGGCAGGCTGATCTTGATTGTCCCCCCGTTAAATTCGGTCATTTCAGCGGTGCCTGATGTAACCGAAACGTCAACTACAGGCCCGTCCCCGATTCTGCTCCGGACCGTCTCCGGGAAGCCGGAGCCGGCAAGCTTCGTGATGCTGATCTCGCTATCCGCTGCCGCACGGTTCATGGCAGCTACCGATTGATGATCAAAGGTGACGGAGACAATGCCTGTGTTCACCCTTAAATCCGCTAATGTGCCATCTGTCAGCAGCTTGAGCGCTTCCTTCGGAACAGACAAATGGATAGCCTGTGCATTGGCTGCGGCCTCCAGCTTGAGTTCAATGGCCGTCTGCTGCCCGGCCGCTTCGGAGGCTTTAGCCTTCAGCAGCAATCCGCTGTTGACAGCCGTGTCCAGCTTGGCCGTGGATATACCTGTTCCAGCAGCTGTTGTTGCCTTGACCGGCACGCTGTAGACCGCAGTGTTACCGGTAACAGTAACGACAGGCTCTCCCGCCGGAGTACTGCTGCCTCCGGTTGCGTTACCGGAAGAAGGATTTCCTGTCTCCCCGCTGGATGGCGGCACCTGCGTTTCTGGCTGTGGCTGTGGCTGTGGCTCTGGTTCTGGTTGTGGCTGCGGCTGCGGCTGTGGCTCTGGCTGTGGCTCTGGTTCTGGCTGCGGCTCTGGCTGCGTGCCCGGCTCTTCACCGGTCTTCACCAGCACGAAGTCGTCATAAGAGCCCCAGTTCTTGGCTTTGGCGTCCAGTGACACCCCTATCTTCAGCGTCCCGTCAGTAACCTTAATCTGTTCAATGGTTGCCTGATTCCACACATTCCAGCCCTTATTCGTGAAGCTGGCCGTTAATGGCGTCTGATCGCCGGCAGCGGCGAACAGCTGATTCTTCACTTCATCTCCGGCGCCCTGCGACCAGGCCGTCAGCGTGTAGGTTCCACTCTCCAGGCCGGTAAGCTCCTGATAAGCCTCAAAGGTATAGGCCGTCTCCTTCCAGAATCCAAGCGATCTGCTTCCGGTGTAGGCGGAGCCCTCCGTCAATGCCGTTGCGTCAGGAAGGGTCCAGCCTTCCGGAGTACCGTCTTCCTTGACATTCTCAAAGCTTGAGTTGATGACAGGATTCGAATCCACTGTGAAGTGAATCGTATACGTTCTTGTCCCGTCACCCGTTACAACCACCTTGGCAACGCCAGGCAATGCGGTCGCCTGGGAAATCTCGGCGGTTCCTCCGGTCTCGGTTGTCGCCGCTATTAACGGCAGCGTATCCGTACCATAAGGCAGAACTACGTGATAGTCCTGAATCTTGGCATCGAAGCCGGGAACCGTTACGCCATCGACCGTCAAATCTTTCAGTTGGGTATTGTCTATTTTCTTCAGCTCGAAGTGGTCAAGGTTGCCCCACTCCCCGTCCCCCAGTTTATAACGTGCGCCTATCGTCAGTGTTCCATCTGTGACTTCTATATCATGGATCGCCGGATTACTCCACTCTCTCCAGCCGGTATTGGTGAAGCTCTGCGCTGCATCGCCGGCGAAGATCTCCGAGACTTCTTCACCGCCGCCGCCCGAAACCCAGGCCGACAACGAATAAGCTCCGCTTTCCAGTCCCGTGATGGTCTGGGAAACCGTGAATTCGGCAGGAGACGGACTGTAATAGTGCAGTGCCGACGAGCCGGAGTACATGTCATTTTCGATCGTGACTGCGCTTTCATCTCCTGTAAGGGTCCATGAATTCAACCCGTCCTCAAACCCGGGGTTCTGGACCAGATTGCTGCTTGGGATAACAGTGACTTCGCTCGCGGCCGTAAATCCGCCATCATAGGTAACCGCCGTTACCGTTGCACTACCCGCAGAGATCCCGGAAATGGTGCCCTTGTACAGGTCCACTTTGACCACATCCGGATTGGAGCTTGTAAATTTTACTCCCTTGTAGGTTGCATTCGAAGGAGTGAAGACAGCGTTCAATTGGTCATTCCCGCCTACTTCAATCGTAGTCTGAGCCTTATCCAGCGTTACCGATTCCACCGGATAGCGGTTGATTTGGGCTGCACCGTCAATGAATGCATCCATTGCAATCGTCGGTGAACCGTCTCTGTTCCATGCGGATAACGGGTAGTCGAACAAGATCCCCGTAGGTTCCCAGTAGAATATACCGGTTCCCTTGTTGTTTGGAACATTATGCAAATTCTCTTGCACGGCTACAAGCATGTTGTATACGCTGTCGACATCCTCGGAGACGTTCCCTCCGACTTCAACAATCATAACTTCCTTGCCGTATTTTTGCTCAAGATTATTCATATTCTCGCTTAATTCATTAATTGAAGTTGTAAATATTGCGTCAGGATAATAAGACAACCCGATGATATCGTAATCGCTGTCCTGAAGACCGGCAGCTACCAGGCCGGCATAGAAGGGATCAACTCCTGTGTCGGCTCCGTTTGCTCTATGGATAATGACCTTGATATCGGGAAATACCGATTTGGCTGCACTGGATCCTGCCTGAAGCAACTGGACCAGATTGGAAATATTGCTGTAGCTCCCCAGCGGATGCAGCATACCGTTATTGATTTCATTTCCGATCTGCACCCACTCCGGAGTAACGCCAGCTGCTTTAAGCTCATTCATGACCTCGGAGGTATATTCCGATACATGGACCTTGAGCTGCTCCAGATCAGCGTCCGTCCATGCGGCAGGTGTGATCTGCTTTCCCGGGTCCGCCCAGCTGTCGCTGTAGTGGAAATCAATCATCACCCTGAATCCGAGAGCGCTTACACGTGAAGCCAAAGCAACAACTTCTTCCGTACTGTTATGTCCGTTGGACGGATCATCCGACGGATTAACCCAGGCTCTGATCCGGATCGAGTCGATTCCATGATCCTTAAGGATCTGCAATAAATCCTGTTCTTGTCCGTTGTCATTGTAAAATTTATATCCCAGCGCCTCCAGCTGCGGCAGCCAGCTGATATCCGCTCCTTTGGCGAACGATCCGGGAACGGCGGATGCTGCCGCCTGTGCCGGTGCAAGGGCGGATACCGTGGACAGTAGCATTGCCATGAATAGAATAAGGGCCAGAACTCTTTTCCTGCTTTTCACATTAGGACCTCCCCGAGGAATGTTGTAAACACTGGAGCCACTTACCTGCTTGTATAGTAAAGGCTGCTCCAAAGCTATACTTTGGAGCAGCCCGGAAGCATGACTCTATTGCTGCTGAGCCGCCAGGAAGGCGTCAACCTGGGACTGCATTTCGGCTTGAACCTTGTCGATGCCGGCCGATTTCAGCTGCTTGATCAGATCGGCCTGGCCTTTCTCCAGATCATCAATCAGACCGTATTCCAGCGGAATGGCATAACGCAGCATCACGTTGCCGATATTGGCCACTTCGTTCTTCACATTCGCCGTATCAAAGACGAAGGTTTCCAGCGGGAAGTGGTACACATTGGCCTGCCAGTCGTTGAACATGTCGTCGGCTTCCTTCGGATACGCTGCATCCTGACGGTTCAGCGGGGAGTTCCAGCCCCAGTTCGAGAACCCGGTGTAGTTGGCAGCTGCAGGACCGGCAGTGTACTTGTCGTCACCCTCCGGATTGTAGTGGGTTCCGGCAATGCCATACATGGTCAGGTCGTGAATTTCCTTGTCGTTCTGCAGCAGGTCAATCAGCATCAGCGCACGCTCCGGATTTTTGGAGGTGGCATGGATGGACATACCGTTCTGGGTTGCAATAGCGGCGATCTTCTTCTTGTCCGGAGTAAGATCGGCAATGCCAAGCTCTACTTCCGGCTTATCGCGGCGCATTTCGGCCAGGTTGGCGGCTACCGTCCCCAGATTGTGTGCATAGGACGATACCTTTCCGGCTTTGATATCCTGCCATACATCATTTTTGTTGCTGACTACGTTTTTGGACCAGGCTCCGTTATCGGCCAAATCCTTGTAGTATTTCAGCAGCTCGGTGAATTCAGGCGTGTCATAGATGTTGAAGATTTGGCCCGAAGCATCATCCAGCTTGTAGGCCAGCGGCAGCAGGTTGGCGTCTACCAGGTTGAAATTGTTGTTCTGCTCCAGCAGAGTCTGGTCCAGTTCATGGAATTTCCAGCCGTCGGCTGGCTTTGCTCCGAAGGCATTGATTCCGGTTTCTTCCTTAGCAACCGTTTTCAAGTAATCGGCATAAGTTTCAGGACTGTTGATTTCCGGCAGATTGTACTTCTTGCGCAGATCCTCACGGTACAGTACAACCTTATCGGTTACCTCAACGTTATTGTTTGGAACCATAAAGATCTTGCCGTCCACCTTGGCCTGATCCCAGTTTACCTTAGGCATGTTCTCCCAGGTTTGCGGCATATACTTGGACAGCATATCCTCGGTCAATTCCAGGAAGCCGCCTTTCAGAGCCTGGTCATTATAGAACGCCCAGTTCGCAGTATACACCAGGTCGAAATCCTCATTGGCGGCAAATTTCAGCGGATACTTCTGTGTCCAGTCCGCCCAGTCCAGGAATTCCGTCTCTACAGTAGCGTTGATCTTCTCTTTCAGGATGGTGTTCAGCTCGCCGAATACCTTGTCGTAGTCGCCGGGCTGGCCGCCGACCAGGATCATCTTGAGCTTCACTTCCTTGGACGTATCCGGGGCGCCGGAGTTGGCGGCTGCCCCTTCTGTAGCGTTGGCCGGTGCGTTCGTCGCTTCCGAGCCGGTATTGGCGGCATTGTTACCGCCGCCGCAGGCGCTGAGAATGGAGCCTAACGCCATCATCGTTGCCAGTGTAATGGAGAGTTTCTTTTTCTTAGTCATCATGACCTGTATTCCCCCTGTTGTTGAATGATTGGTTTGAAAAAATATATTGATAACCGGGTTGCCCCGGAATTATCCCTTGACAGCACCGATGGTGAGGCCTTGCACGAAATACTTCTGGATGAACGGATAAGCGAACAGGATCGGCCCTGTAGCGACAATCGTCATCGCCATCTTGAGGCTTTCGGTCGGCAGATCGGAATTTACGACCGCCCCGGAGGCCATCATCGCTTTGCGCATACCATCCATGTTGCCCAACATTTTGTACAGATAATACTGGAGCGGCATAAGCTCCGACTTCGAAATATAGAGCAGCGCGTTATACCAGTCATTCCAGTAAGCCAGGGCAATGAACAATCCGATGGTAGCCAGTGCCGGCTTGGACAACGGGATAATCAGCTGCAGGAAGATGCGGAAGTCGCCAGCCCCGTCGATCTTGGCGGATTCCGTGATCGCATCGGGGATACTGCTCATGAACGACTTCATGACGATGATATAGAACACGTTCAGGAGCATCGGCAGAATCAGCACCAGCAGCGTATCCTTAAGGTGCAGGAAGTTAATGATCAGCAGATACGAAGGCACTAGTCCGCCGCTGAACAAGGTGGTGAAGAAGAAGTAGAACGAGAAGCGGCCGCGCCATTCGAAATCTCTCCGGGACAGCACATACGCCGTCATCGAGGTCAGAAACAATCCAAGCGCCGTGCCGACAACAGTAACCGTAATCGTTACGCCATAAGCTCTTAGCATATCAGCAGGATACTTGAACAGCAAGCTGTACGCTTCTGTAGAGAAAGTAGACGGGATCAGTTGGAACCCCTTCTCTATAATCGAGCTTTCTTCGCTTAGTGAAGCCGAAATCACCAGCAAGAAAGGAATAATACAGAAGATGGCTAGCAGGGTAAGGGTGATATATCCGACAAGGGATAGCACCAGTTGATCTAAATTGGTACGCTTGCGCGCTTTTGTTGCAGGAATCTTTGCCGTAGTTGAACTCACTTGAGCTACCTCCTTTTTCTAGAACAGGGCGCGGTCTTTATCGTATTTGCGTACGGCATAGTTCGCGAGCATGATCGTCGCAAAGCCCAGCAGGGACTGATAGAAGCCGGCCGCAGCAGACATTCCGATTTCATTGGAAGTGGTCAGCGAGCGGAATACGAATGTGTCGATAACATCGGTGGACGAGAACAGCAGGCCGTTGTTGCCGACCATGTTGTAGAACATCCCGAAGTCGCCGCGGAAGATATTGCCGATGGCCAGCAGGACCAGAATGATTACGGTAGGAATCAGGTTCGGAATCGTAATCTTCATAATGCGCTGGAAGATGTTCGCACCGTCAATTTGGGCCGCTTCATACATTTCGGTATCAATGCTGGTGATGGCCGCAAGGTACATAATCGTTCCGTAGCCCAGCGCCTTCCATGCAGACACAATGACGAGAATAAACGGCCAGTAGGAGGCAGTATTGTAGATGTCCACCGGCTGCATGCCGAGTCCCTTCAGCAGCACATTCAGTGTGCCGACATCGAAGTTGAACAGGTTGTAGGCAATAGCCCCGACCACAACCCAGGAAATAAAGTATGGCAGGAACAGTACGGTTTGTGTAATCTTCCGGAACCATTTTCCCGCAACTTCGAAGAGCAGGATACCGGCAAATATTTGCAGTACATTATTCACAATTATAAAAGCAATATTGTACAGCGCCGTGTTGCGCGTTACGCGCCAGGCATCTCCGGAATCAAAGAAGAATTTAAAGTTGTCCAGCCCGTTCCACGGACTGTGAAAAACACCGCCGCTATAGTTGTATTGTTTGAATGCCAGCACAATCCCCGCCATCGGTACATAGGCAAAGATCAGAAAAAACAGCACCGCCGGCGTCAGCATCAGAAGCAAGGTTCTATGTTTCTTGACCTTATACCAGAACCCGTATTTATTCTGCTTCATCTCGAATCCCCTTTCCTGTCCTCAATCTCTCTATGTAATTAGTATAAAGAGGCAGCAAGGCCTTGTGGATTGAGCTAGCCAACAAATCCTAATACTTTTCCAACGATACAATAAAAATAGCCCCACAAAGTGAGGCCTTTACATGGAAGCTGACTCAGGTACTTTGCGGGGACCCCGGAAACTCATAAATGCTTACTGGTTAAACAAACGTTGCCCGGGCCGCTCTCTTCGGCCCGGGCAACGTTCTGCTCGCTATACTTTATGCTTTTTGCGGTACTCACCCGGTGTCATTCCGGTCAATTGCTTGAATTGCCGGTTGAAATAGATCAGGTTCTTGTAGCCCATGCGTTCGGCAATCTCATAGACCATGAGGGTCGGATCCTTCAGAAGCTCCAGCACCCGGCTGATCTTGCGCTCCTTCACGAAGTCATTGAAGGGCAGGCCGTAATCTTCCTTGAACAGGAAGCCCAGATAATTGGGGGTGAAGCTGAAGTGGGCGGCTACTTCCTTCAGCGTAATCTTCTGCTCCAGGTTCTCCTCCACATATTTGGTCACTTCATCGATCAGCCTGCGCTTCTGCCGCTGCCGCTTGACATACAGCAGCTCCGACAGTTCAAAGAACCGGCGTCTCATCCAGGACAGAATGTCATGAATGGTCTCGAACTGGAACAGGATCTCCGGCTGATGGGATTCCCACTGCAGCAGCTCGTACAGATTCTCGTTCTGCTGCTGCAGATCGGCATGCAGCTTGGAGGTGATCCGGATGATCAGCTCATAGACATCCTTCTTGCCGGCATGCATGAACAGCTCCAGCAGCCGGTCGTCGATGGCCACCAGATCGTATTGGATAATGGCCTCCAGCAGCTGGTCTACCGTCTGCTCCATATGGGCGCCTGGCGTCCCGCGCGGCACCGGCTCCAGATTATCGCGGATCAGGCGGTTCTTGCCGAGCAGCCATTTCGCGCTGAGTGCGGCCAGTGCCTGCTGATACGATTCATGCAGGCCCGCTTCGGTCTGGGCGTAGCGGCCCACGCCTACGGTCACAGTGAACAGCGAGGATTCTGCCGCCTTGCGGACCAGCTCTCCCAGCAGGTTCAGGAAGCTGTCCTCCGGGAGGCTGCCCAGAATGACGAATCGGTGCAGCGGGGCCGCAATCAGGGTCCCGATCTGGGCCTCCTCCACCATGGATTTCATCCATCCGGCCATTTGCCGCGTCTTCGCGCGGGCCTCCTCCTCGGACAAATCCCTGAGCTTCCATTCCAGATCATCAATCTCTACAATCGCTGCGGCCGTTCCCTTGAGCAGCAGCGGAAGCAGGGCATTGTGCAAATGCGGCTCGGCAGGCTCCGGTTCCAGCTCCTCGAACCAGCGCAGGATCAGCTCCTTATGGATCAGCGACAGCGCTTCGTTGAAGGAGCGGCTCTGCTCCCGCTCCTGTTCGATGGAGAGGCACAAGGACTTCAGCATATCGTACAGGTCCTTGGCTTTGACGGGCTTCAGCAAATAGCCGGAAGCGTTGATCTCGATGGCTTCCTTGGCATAGCTGAAGTCCTCGTGGCCGCTGATGAAGACAATCTTCGTCTTCGGATCAATCTCTTTGGCCCGGCGCGCGAATTCCGTGCCGGTCATAATGGGCATGCGGATGTCGGACAGGATGACGTCCACATGCTCTTTTTCCATAATCTTCAGGGCGTTGAACCCGTTATTGGCTGTCCCCACGACTTCTATATCCAGCTCGCTGGCCAGCACTCTGCGCCGCAGCCACTCTAAATCCACAGCCTCATCGTCAACCAGCATGATATTGATGCTCATTCCATCACTTCCTCCTGTGCCTGTAAAAAGCTGCTGCCCGGTAATCTATAAGAGGAACTGCTCGTCTGTCTCCTGGCTCTCCTTAAGACCGGCGGGAAGCAGCAGACGAACCGTGGTGCCCGCCCCGTAGATGCTGGCAATGGTCACGCCGTACGGCTCCCCGTATCTCAGTCTGATCCGTTCGTGCACGTTCTTAACCCCAAAGCCCCCGGTAGGTGACGGACCCTGCAGCATCCGCTCGACATCCTCCGGTCGCATGCCGATGCCGTTGTCAATAATCTTGAGCTCAATCGCGTCGCCGATTCTGCGGCCGGTCAGCCGGATTCCGATGGATTCGTCGAACCAGGCATGCTTGAAGATATTCTCCACAAAAGGCTGCAGCACCAGCTTAATCACCTGCATATGCCGGATATCCTCATCCACATCGACATACAGGGTGAAGGCCCCCGCATATTTGACACGCTGGATGTCCAGGTAGGTCCCCACCTGCTCCAGCTCCTTCTCCAGCTCAATGTACACATTGCCCTGGTTCAGCGTCAGCCGGTAGAATTGCGATAATCCTTCCACCATCTCTGTGACCTTGCTGATCTCCCCGAGGTTGGCCAGACTGCTGATGGTAGAGAGCGTATTATAGAGAAAATGCGGGTTGATCTGTGCCTGCAGGGCCTCCAGCTCCGCCTGCTTCTTCTGGATCTCCTGCACGTAAACCCTGTTGATCAGCTCCTGAATATTGGTCGCCATGTCATTGAACGAATCGGCAATCTGCACAAACTCGTCATTTCCGGAGAAGTGAATCCGCTTCTGCAAATTCCCTTCCTGGAAGGAACGGATTAGCCCGACGATCCGGTTCATCTTGCGCCCGGAAATACGCGCGACGACGAAGCCGATCAGGGTCATGACCAGGAAGCCGATCGTGCAGGCTACAATAATTACATTGCGCAGCCGGACAGCATCGCGGGTCAGATATTCCTGCGGAACCATCGCTTCAATGACGAAGTCACTGGCCGGGATCGGCTCATACAGGGTGAGAAACTGGTCGCGCTCAGCATCGGAATCGGCCGGCCCGCGCTGGAACAGGATGGACGCCTCCGTCTTCTCTACCAGCCTCAGGGTGATCCCTTCCTCTACAGGGAATGTATCAAAGCCGCCGAACAGATCCTCCAGGGATACCGTTATCCGGACAAAGCCGATCAGCGTCTTGTTGTCGCTGAAGTTGACCAGTTTGCGGACATGGGAGAGATTGTCGAGCTTCCGGTCTGTATCCACCTGCAGCCAGATATTATCCTGCCGGTTCCCTTCAAGCGACTGGTACCACCCGCTGTTCGTTATCTCCTGCAGGGGCAGAATATAATAATCGCTGTCATAGATCGGTTCATTCAGGTTATCGCCGGATATAATCGTCAGGTCGCTGTTCGGCGTGTAGAGCATGAACCGGATATCGTTGCCGAACAGCTGCAGCGGCGCCGTAATTTGCGGAACAATATCATCAATCATCGCCAGATAAATCTCGAACGGCGTCCCCTTCTGCTCCAGCGCCCGCTGAAACTGCGGGCTGCCGAACAGATTATCCGACATCCGCTGGATTTCGTCCATCTGATAGCGGATATTGCTTCGGGCCTGCTCCATCCCGGTGCGGATATTGGACTCCGCCATCTCTGTTCTGGAGTTCGTCAGCATGGTAATCGAGATATAACCGATGACCACGTCGGTCAGGAGCACCAGCAGCAGGTAGGGGATCATCATTTTGTACGTGAAAGGCATGTACTTCTTCAATTTGGGCATCATCTCGGCGAAACATCCTCTTGTGTAGATTATCAAGTCTATACTATTATCGTTCCGCCGGCCCGAAATAAAAAGCCCAAGAAGAAATTAACTAATTCTTCAGGGTGGCCTGAATGACGGTTTCCGCCGCCAAAAGCCCTGCCGATACAGCCTTCAATTGCACCGGGCCCGCAGCGGATGAGGTCTGAATCAGAGCCAGGCACCAGCCGTTAAAAGCACGCCGCAGCGTAGACTTGTCCGCTTCATGGCTGCTTGGATTTCCGTTGCCGACGCCGAGCAGTGTCCCTGCTCCCGCCACCTCAAAGTGAATCTCGTTGTCTGCCGTAGGGACAACAACACCCTGCTCATCCAGAATGGCTACGCGCACAGGAATCGTATCCGAGCCGTCCGCCCATCCTTCCTGCCGGTCAGGGAATAAGGCAATCCGGTAAGGCTGACCGGCAGTAACCACAGTCTTCTCGGCAACCGTAAGGCTGCCGCGTCTGCCGACGGCTTTTAACTCTCCCGGCTCATAGATGACCTCCCACGACAAATACCCGGTCTTCTCCACCTGCCGTTCTCCCAGACTTCTCCCGTTAAGACTCAGCTCTACGATATCGGTATTGGCGAATACGCGTACCTCAATCGGCATACCCTCCGAGCCGGGCCAGTTCCAGTGCGGCAGCACATGGACCACCGGCTCCTCCTGCCATACCGCCTTCATATAATAATAGCTGTCCTTCGGGAAGCCGCAGGTATCCATTAGCCCGAAGTGCGAGTTGATGCATGGCCACAGATACGGCGTCGGCTCTCCCCGGTAATCGAACCCGGTCCACATGAAGACACCGGTCAGGAAGCGGTTGTTCACGAGATCGCTCCACGCCTGCTGGGGCGTGCAGCCCCAGGATGGGATATTCGTGCCGTATTCGGAGCAGTACCCTTTCACCGGATCATCTTCATAGATGCCCCGGGTGGCCGTATAACTGGCGCATTCGCTGCCGATCATCAGCCGCTCCGGGTGCCGGGCATGATCGCGGAGGTCAAGATGATCCCGGTGCCCGTAATTGTACCCCGTAATATCTACCGAGTCGTTGTAGCCGTTCTCGTACCAGCCATGGTTCAGGGCTGCGCAGGTCGGACGGGTCGGATCGATCCGGCGCGTCGTATCCGCAAGCGTCTTGAGGATGCGGGCACCCGTCACCGTGCCTTCCAGCACTTCCTCATTCTCCATGCTCCAGATGATCACACAGGGATGGTTGCGGTCCCGGTAGAGCATCCGCTCCAGCTGGCTAAGCCCGTTCGGACTGCTGTCCAGCTTGCGGTTCTCGTCCATCACCAGCATCCCGATCCGGTCGCAAATATCGAGCAGCTCCGGGGTAGGCGGATGATGCGCACTGCGGTAGGCGTTCGAGCCCATCTCCTTCAGCAGCCGCAGCTTGTATTCAATCAGGCTGTCCGGCAGCGCCACGCCGACCCCGGCGAAGTCCTGGTGGTTGCACGTCCCTTTGATCAGCAGAGGCTCATCGTTCAGGAAGAACCCTTCCTCGGCATCGAAGCGGATGCTGCGAATGCCGAATACCGTCTCATAGCGGTCCAGCTCCTTCCCATCACAGATCACCGCCGATTCCGCCTTATACAGATAAGGCGAGTCCGGGCTCCAGAGCTTGGGCTGCTCCACCCGGAAGCTCTGCTCCAGCTCCGTCTCGGCATGCCACTGTGCCCGGGCATCCACCGAACCGGCACTGATCTGCACGCCGGAGCCATCATATATCACCGTCCGGAGCGTTAACGGAAGGTCCTCCGTATACCCGTTCTGGATGCGGGTGCGGATGCTGACCGTCGCCTGTTCCCTGGTCACTTCCGGCGTCGTTACATAGGTGCCGTGCTCAGCCACATGCAGCAGGTCCGTATTCTCCAGCCACACATGCCGGTAGATCCCGCAGCCCTCATACCACCAGCCTTCGCATTCCGTGGCATCGACCTTGACGAGAATGACATTAACGCCCTCATCCCCGTAGCGGAGCACATCCGACAGATCGTAGCTGAACCCGATATAGCCTCCATGATGCGAGCCGATCAGATGCCCGTTGACCCATACCGTGGAGGTGCCGGATACCCCGTCGAAGCGGATAAGCCATTTGCTCCCCGCAGCCTCTGCCGGAAGCGCAAAGGTTCTGCGGTAGAAGCCGATGCCGCCCGGCAAATATCCGTGGCTGCCGTCTCTGGCGCCGAGTAGTTCATCCTGAACATACTGCTGCTCCACACACCAGTCATGCGGCAGGCTGACGGGAGTCCATTCCAGCTTCTGCTCGCCCATCCCCCGGTCATGATACGCGATATCCAGCCATTCCCCGTCCCGGAGCACGCCGGCATCGGTAATACCGCCGGTCATTCCGGCCTTCACTGCATAGGGAATCCGCAGCTCCCCCTGATAAAAGCTCCAATCCTCATCAAATCTGCGCTTAATTCTTACCGTCCCGCTTCTCACGTCTGCAGCTGCCCCCTTGTTGAACTAGTAATCATATTGTAGAGCAGATTGGCATTTCACAGTTAGTACAATGAGAATAATTAATAGGACAAAATGAACTACATCGGATTTTCGTAATTATTCTGGATCAGTCGTGCAAATGCCTGGACTTAGCGATAGACATCCCCTATCCGCACCGTAGTCGAAGAATCGCCACTTCATTGCAGCTAGGAACACTCTAGAGAAACTGTCCTTCTTTATCGTTAGACGTAAAACTATTCCTGCTTTCGTGTAAGGTTATGTCTAGTGAATTGTGGTCGGTTTTTCATACACATTTTGCCTGTTGACCCTCGCGGCAGCGCATTGTGGTCGGTTTTTCATACACATTTTGCCTATTTGCCCTCGAGACAGCACATTGTGGTCGGTTTTTCATACACATTTTGCCCGTTTACCCTCGTGACAGCACATTGTGGTCGGTTTTTCATACACATTTTGCCCGTTTACCCTCGCGGCAGCACAATGGGGCAACAACCTTGAAATCTGTGAAAACGGCAAAGCCAGTTGCCCCGCAGTTTCACAATTCCATACACCAAGAATCCGGCACATTCCGTCCCGGATTTCTTCATACCCTTTACGTTTTTATTTCTTCCCCGCCAGAAATGCGCTGGTCTGCGCCTCAACCTCCGCTCTCACCTTGTCGATACCAGCGGATTGCAGCTTGTCATTCAGCGTATCGAAGGCTTTGCCGACATCCTTGACGGCTCCGATGGTGATCGGCAGATAGTACTGGGACGAGACATTCTTCAGGTTGGCGATTTCCGATTTCACCTTTTCCGAATTAAAGGAGAAGCCCAGATAGGTGACCGGAGCCAGCAAATCTTTAATCGAGTTGTTCAGCTCGATGTAGGAGTCGGTCCAGGAGATGTCGGGCTTGAAATAATCCTTATTGACGAACCAGAACCCGGCGGCATCGGCCGGATACGTATTCGTCTCGGGAGTAACGCCTTCAGGCAGGGTCAGCTTGCCGTCAGCCGTCACCGCATAGTGCTTGCCCTCGATACCGTAGTAAGTCAAATATACATAGGCTTCATCCTGCATAATCAGGTCGAGCGCCTCTAGCGCCCGCTCCGGATTCGGCGAGTTCGCAGCGATGGCTACACCGTTGTTCAGCCAGCTGCTGGTCGGAGCATGTCCGGTCGGGGAGAGCACCGGCATAACATAGGTTTCAATGCCTTTGTCGGTGCATGCGGCCAAGGCGGCTTGAATGTCGATGGTATTGCCGAAGGCAATGCCTGCTTTGCCCTCAACGAAATTATCCTTGGACCGGACCTTGTTAGAGTACGGATTCTTGTTTACATATCCGGCATCGTACCATTTCTTCATCGTTTCTGCCGCATATTTAAATGCGCTTTGTACAGGATCGTCGGTGATGCTCAGCACCTTACCTGCAGGATCTTCGTTGTCGGTGAACATACCGACGGCCAACGGATCGCCGGAGTCCATAGGCGCACCCGCATAAGCAAATTTCTCGCTGACAAGGGCTCCGAACGGAGTCGGCAGGTCATACTGGGAATCCAGGTTCAGCGGGATCATATCGGGATGATTCTGCTTGACCGCAGCCAGGTACGGCTCAAGCTCGGATATTTTCGTGGGATTAACCAGTCCGGCCTCATCCATAATATCCTTGCGGAGTACAATGACATTTACCTTGCGGTCAGGCGTGGTCGTCGGAATCATATACTGTTTGCCGTTGACCTGTGCCGCCTGGTAAGCGGCCGGGTCCTGGTTAGCATAGTATTTGGGCATATTCGTCTTAATCATGTCCTCGGTTAACTCCAGGAACGACCCCTTATTCGATTCCGACACATAAAAGTTCCAGTCCGCTGCAAAGACAAAATCGACATCCTGGCCGGAAGCCAGAATCAGCGGATATTTGGAAGCCACATCCCCCCAGCCGATGTAGTTGATTTCCAGCGTGGCATTGATGTCCTGCTTCAGCTTCTCGTTGACGGCCGCCATGACCTCCGGCATGCCCTTGGGCGCTTCACCGAGCAAATAGCCGACCAGCTTGACCTCCTTGGAATGATCGGGCTTGCCGCTCTCTTCCGCCGCAGCGGGTGTATTGGTGGCTGCCCCGCCGGGTGCATTCGTCGCTTCACTGCCGGAATTATTGTTTCCCCCGCAGGCTGTAAGCGCCATGGATAATAACAATACCCCGCTTAATAAGGAAAGACCCCTTCTTGTTAACCCCTTCATAGTACTGCCTCCTTTAATCTGGATAAGCATCTATATAAACTCCGGAGAAGCCGGAGCCTATATCAGCCCTTGACGGCGCCAATCGTAATGCCGCTGACGAAGTATTTCTGAACGAACGGGAAGATGAGCACAATCGGACCGGTGGCGATGACGGTCATCGCCAGCTTGAACGTCTCCTTCGGCATATCCAGATTGGTCACATGCTGGGACATGGCCGCCGACAGATTGATAGAGGACAGCATCTTGTACAGGAGGTACTGCAGCGGAATCAGATCATCCTTATTCGTAAACATCATGGCGGTCCACCAGTCATTCCAGTAGGCCAGCGCCGTGAAGACGCCGATGGAGGCCAGCGCAGGCTTCGTCAGCGGCAGCACCATTTTCATAAAGATCCGGAAGTCGCCTGCCCCGTCAATCTTGGCCGATTCAATCAGCGGCTCCGGTACCGATTCACGGATAAAGCTGCGGAGAATCAGGATGTACATTACATTGAACATCGGGGCCAGGATCAGCACGGCATAGGTGTCCGTCAGCTGCAGATTGCGGCTGAGCCAGATGTAATAGGGTGCGAGTCCGCCGTTAAACAGCGTCGTAAAGAACAGAAAGAAGGCTAACGCGTTTCGGTGCTTCAGATCCTTGCGGGAGAGGACATACGCGGCCATCATCGAAATAAACAGCGACAGTGTAGTCCCGATTACAGTGACAATAATGGAGACTTTATAGCCGTTCAGCAAATCCTCCGGGTAGCGGAAAATGTACGCGAAGGCATCAAACGAGAAGTCCCGCGGCCAGAACCAGTACCCTTCCTTCAGAATGGCGCTCTCCGAAGAGAAGGCCCCGGATACAAGCACGATGAACGGTAACACACAGATTAACGCGATGACAGCGACTAACGTATAGGCAATGGCCGTGTATAGCGGGGCTGAGTCCAGTTTTTGTTCGGCAGCTTTGCTGCTCATATGAATCACCTGCTTATTTTATAGAGTGTGGGGTTAGAATAAAGCCTGGTCCTTGTCGTATCTGCGCACCAGCCAGTTGGCACCCAGGATAATGATCAGCGTCAGCACGGATTGGTAGAATCCGACCGAGGAAGCCATTCCGAAATCGGCCGTGCCCATCAGCGAGCGGAACGCCAGCGTATCTATAATATCCGTCGCATCCATCAGCAGCCCGTTGTTGCCGATCAATTGGTAGAACATATCGAACTCGCCGCGCATGATCCGCCCCAGTCCGAGCAGCAGCAGAATAATCATGGTCGGCTTCAGCAGCGGCAGGGTGATTTTTGTGATTTTCTGAAATTTCGATGCCCCGTCGATGGTAGCTGCTTCGTATATTTCCTGATCAATGCCGACGATGGCCGCCAGATACAGCACACTGCCGTAGCCCACCCATTTCCACACGTAGAGGAACGGCAGCAGGAGATACCAGTACCAGGTCGTCGAGTAAATATCAAGCGCTTCCACATTGAAAAAGGCCAGCAGCCGGTTCACAATGCCATATTCATAGTTCAAGAAGTTGTAGACAAACGCCGATACAGTTACCCACGAAATAAAGTACGGCAGGAACATCAGGGTCTGGGACAGCTTCTTGAACCATTTCAGCCGGATTTCCGAGATGACGACAGCGGCCAGTATCGAGAACAACGTATAGCAGGTCAGGAAAGCGGCATTGTAGATAATGGTGTTGCGGGTGACCAGCCAGGCTTTGCCTGATTGAAAAAAGTAACTGAAATTATCGAAGCCCACCCACTCGCTGCCGAAGATTCCGCCTTTTACCGTGTAAGACTGAAAAGCCATCACGATGCCGGCCATCGGAATATAGGCAAAGATCACAAAATAAATCGCAATGGGAGCAAACATCAGATACAGCACCCAGTGGGCCCGTAAATCCGGCAGCCAGCCGGTCTTGATCCCGCTTCTCCTCCTTCCCGCCGATCCTCTTCTGGCCCCGGCTCTGGGCTGGGCGTTCATATTCACATTCATCACCTTCCAACTAGTTTCTGTTTGTCTCTCTCCACCGTTATTGTAAAAGAGCGCACCGGACGGCAGTACGCGTCAAACCTACGATAACCTTCGATAACTTAAGCTCGTGAATGAGTTATTATTGAATCCCCTGCAAAGCGGGGCCTCTGCATTGAATGTGGTTCAGGTACTTTGCGGGGAACCCGTAACCTATATAAAAAACGGCAGCCGGGTCATCTCCCGTCTGCCGCTTAGCCTTACTGTTTAGTTGCGTGTCAATGACCAGTCGTCTACACGCAGCCAGTTCCCCGCGTTGGCTACGCTGTATACGCCAATTTGTGCCGATCCGTTCGTCACCGCAATATTAGGGATCGTAATCTCCGTCCAGTTGCTCATTGAATAGTTGATGGCCGCATTCTTCTCGGTGCCTCCGTAATTCTTGACGAAGAGCTGGGCAACGGACTGTCCCCCGCCGCTCTTGACCCATGCCTTCAGCGTATACGTTCCATTGGGCAGCCCGGTCACATTCTGATACATGCTGGCGCTGTAAGCGGTGTCACTATACTGTGTCATGGCATACCGGCCTGTGCGTCCGGGTGAGATGTTGGAATTGGGATCAACGGAACGTTCTTCCAGTTGGACCAGCCGGTGAGTGTGCTGAGGGTGATCCGGTCCGCTTCATAGCTGGGATTCATGACATAGTTGTTCCCGGCGGCAACGCTCCACGTACCGGCAGCCGCGTCCAGGTTGAACTTGCTCAAGGAGTTAAATACCGGCTCCGTCCCATTGAACGACAGCGGCGTCCACTGGTTATACCCTAAGCCATTGCCGGCAAAATCGCTCCAGCGGTCCCCGGCGAACAGAATCGTCGTTCCCGCACTCCCCTGTACAGGAACGAAGAATCCGGTCTGGCGAGACATGAGAGTAGTCTTTCTCCGAACCGGCCATAATGGATTCTGCCGAGTACGGCCCTTTAATATTCGTAGACGAAATCACATAGGCATGTGAGGCATTCCAGCCGTGCAAGTCGGAGGATGCGATATAATATCTGCCGTTGTATTTGAACATGGCATTGCCTTCGCGCCCGCCTATAGTACTGCGGTACACCTCGGTTGCGGGCTCGATATTCAGATAGTCCGAAGCGCGCAGGTCCGATACATAGGTCCGGTTTCTTCCGCTTGTATTGCTGAAGATCAGGTAAGCTTTGCCGTTATCGTCAACAAACGTAGACTGATCCCCCGACATATTATTGACTACGTTCGCTATTGAAGTCTGAACGTGGTGGAAGGCGAAGGTGCCCGTCGGCGTGCTGCTGGTGGCGAAGGCCACTCCGCTGCCTGCAGGGCCGATATATTGCGTCACCAAGACGTAGGTTTTCGTATTGGTGTTATAGACAACACCGAGGCGGCCCAGCCAATCGGGGTCCCAGGTTGTCCCTTCTGCTCCGGCTGTGATGACATTCCCCTGAAACGTCCAGTTCACCAGGTCGGTCGAAGAATAGCAGGTAACCGCTGCAAAGCTTGTATCACTGTTCTTCGAGCTGGGGTTATTGTAATACGTAACGGCCCCATTGTATTTGACGCCGTACCAATAGTACGTATTGCCGACCTTGAGTATGTTGCCGCCCTGGGAATAAATCGGATTGCCGGAGGTATCCTTCCAGAACACATCGTTGGTAATGGTACCGCTTGCAGCTTGGGCCGGAGCCGGCCCGTAAACAGCCGCCGTAATCATCATAATCAGCACATAATAAAGCGCAGTGAACCATTTGCTTCTCCTCATCTTTCGCACCCTCTCCTCAACATGGAATCAGACCATCGCCGGAGATTACAGTCCGGCCCGCATCGCCCCTCCCTGCAGCTGTATTGAACCGCGATCAGATTATATCGAGTGGCGGGATTGCATAATAGATGGTAAATCTGCGATTTCCTTATATAAGTTAAGGTTTGGGGGTGTTTGGAGGGCAAAGAATGCTATATTAGTCCACTCCATTGAATTACAATGACCACAACAAACAGCAGCCGATCTTTTAATCGGCTGCTGAGTTGTGATTGTTCAGATTGATTTGGTGTATATTTCATGAAATGAGCCCGGCTTATATCAGTAAGTATTATTACATACGATCCAAACGATCGGTTATAATCCATACTCGCAGGTCGATCGAGACCCAAAACTCTTCATCTATGCCCTGAACCGGCTTCAAGGTAATGAGCTTCGACCACACTTGATGAATTCGCTCTACCTCTGTTTCCGTAAGACGCTGCGTTTCTAACCATTCTATGATCTGAACAAATTGATTACAAAGATTAGAACTAATCATCAATTCCGGCTCATCAAGCATGTCATTCAGCTTACCCAATGAAATCCATGCTTCATCTCTAGAGTACATGTACCAATCAGTCTGAGAACGCCCTTGGCCTACACGGTTGACTTCTTCCTCTAATTCCTCTAAATCACGCAGTTTTTCAATTAGGTATTCAAAGCGTTCACTATAATATCTTATGGCCCCTTTATAAGGCGCACTATGTTGTATAGTGTCCCCCTCTCTCTTTAGTGAATTCGTTACATCTTCTAGCCAGTGCGCGAAGACCACCGATGCCTGACCCTTCTCTTTATCAAAGAAGTTGGCGTTAGAGATATCCTGCCCACTCATCATATCTTTCAGACTGTTCCATTGATCCGTCATGTTCTTAATACTATTCTCGGTGATTTGGGAGTTGCGGTAAGTCTGCAAAAGGTAGAGCTTGCCGAAAGGAACAGCAAACTCACGTGCAAAAGCATCCTTGAGCAAATTGATTTGCCCCTGCACCCATTTTTTCACCTTAAGATTGTCAAATTCCGGCTGCTGTTGCCGGAGGTATTCAAGTATTTTTGGGAAAAAGCTTGACCTGATCAACTTGGAGCTATCAATCTCCTCCACAATCACCCAAATTTCCGAAAATTGAATACCACTGTCCATTAATGCAATCAAGAAATTGTCCATTCGCTCCTGAAACTTGTTTCCAGAGCTATACTTATTCAACAAGTCAGCATACTCTCGTATACGTTCTTTAGGCATTGGACTTAAATTTAGGCGCCTGTCGTCGATCTCTGCTAAATTCTTTTCAACACGCGTTTTGAGAGTATCAAGGAACATCGCATCGTTAGTCCTTGAGAATATAAGTGCATCCATAAAACTCATCTTTGCATCGGCATGTAGCAGCATCCTTTCATTTGAAGACATAATGTTCAGATAATCAGCAAATATACAGCGTATCATTGGATGGGTAAGCTTTCGTATGAAGTCGGATGATTTTTTCCCCATTACCCATTCAGTATATTGGGGTTCGTACCAAGTTTTGAGCAAGGCCACCTGAATGACCACCATATGTAAATCCAAAAAATTCCAGTTATTTTCCATCTTCTCCGACATGTTAAGCTTCTCGATCAAATCATCACTGTATTCCAGTAACTCAATACAAGTACGAACCATCCGTTTGACCTTTCGCGCATTCAAGAGCCTTTGATTAAATTCAGCATGCGCCTGCTCTAACTCGCTCGTCTCTGCAACTAGATTCTTGTGCCTCTTGCTTTCCAATTCTTCATTAGACTTGACCTGCTCAATTTCATGTTTTTTTTTTGCCAGTATTATCTCTACCCGGCCTCTGATTTGGCTCACTTCATTTACGATATCATTGGCCATGGATTGGGCATGTTGTTGCGTAACGCTATGCTTCAGCGATTCCGTTCTCTGTTGACGTCCAAAGTAGAACTGGATCATCTCCTCGAACGGCACCACATCCAAATCGAAGCGATTCTGCAGGAATTTCTCCAAATATTCCGAAGAGCTATTCTCCGTTGTTTTACTATAGTCCATGAGGAACACTACAGCACATCCTCGAAAATCAGCTATCTCCTTAATAAAAATCAGGGTTTCTTTTGGCTGATCGAGTCTGTCCATATCATCGACGATGATGTAAAGCTTCTTCTTGCTCGGTTGATGATTTCCACTATTGATTTTTTCTAACATCATCAAGATATCCTCTTCAAATCGTCGCTTCGTCTCCCGGTAATCCAAAGGCTCACTCTTGCTGCTCCACATTAGCAAATCCGGCAATGCCGCGACCTTAGAGTCGCCTACGAATTTCATGACGACATCCATGTAGGCTTGAAATGAACTCCCCTTTCCGGTAAAGATCCCGTTCTTGTCCAAAATGTCCTTCAGTCTCCCAAAGAAATAATCCACCAGTCTTTCTCGATTATCCATGACCAAAGGTTGAATAAAGATAATGTACGCTCCTTGGTCCTCTTTAATAAGAGGCAAGATGAAACTCGTCTTGCCTTCACCCCATGGTGCACAAATGGCGGTCGCGAAGGGTTCATCCGAATCCTGCGACTTTAGGAGTTGAAGAAATCGCGCATACTCCCGCTGTCTAGAGGGGAAAAGGTCATCTTTTCTAACAACAGGTTGGTCCGATAAGATGTCCGGGAATCCCAATTCCCCTTCTTTTCTTTTTGCGTTCCGTAAGTGCCAGAATAAAATATAAAAAGATACCAGGATCCCTTGAGTTGTCCATACGAAGTGAACGGCCCATCCTAATGAGAGCGCACTTAACACGATTAATTGCATTATAGTACCGAAGAACACCACGATTTTATATCTCGACTTGAAATACAGCCACAGGTCACGTATGAACATAGCCAAAAAGATGAGAATCATTAACGGGATAGTCCATCTTGCGCTTTGCATAAACCCATCGAACTTGCTGATCAAGCTAAAGACATAACCTAACCCTATAGTAAGAATTAGACTGAATCCTCCATCGGACCAGGCCTTACGCTCGATCTGATTTAAACCTCTTCTTCTCATCCACCCTAGCAATAATGAAACGGCTATAATGATAGCAATGAGAAACCAAAACCTGTTCTCATGATAAAAAAGATTTAAATTTACAAGTTTAGATCCCATCTCCTTCACACCATAGTCGATCCATTTACTGATTCTTTGTTCAACATCGTGTAAAAACATTATTTATCCCCCTAATAGACTTCTGCACAGTTGCAGCAGTCTTGCTTATACCAGATACACATATTTATTTTAGTACAAAGGATATAGTTTACAGTAGCTCTAATATCATAGTTAGGAGGGAATTGAGCTAATCTGCCCGCAACAAAAAACAGCCGATTTATGAACCGGCTGCCAAGTTGTGAATATTTTTGTTACTAATATCCATCTATTTCAGTTTCAACGGGCTACCATCATTCAAGCCCAACCACTAAGCACTAATTCGCCTTCGCGAGCTTGGCGCCCCGAATCGATGACGTAGCGTAGACGACGAGCGCCGTCCAGATGAGCGCAAAGCCGGTAAGCAGCACCGGGGAGACCGATTCCTTAAACACAAATACGCTCAGTACCAGCATGATTGTCGGCCCGATGTACTGGACGAAGCCGAGCGTGGACAGCGGCATCCGGGCAGCCGCCCGCGCAAAGAACAGCAGCGGCAGGGCCGTAACTACGCCGGAGAGCAGCAGCCCGATCAGCATGGACGGAGATAACGTCCATGCCGTCGACTCTCCTGTGGCCGCCAGATAGATCCAGTAGCCGAGCGCGATGGGGAGAACCACCGCCGTCTCCGATAGCAGGCCTACAGAAGCGTCCTGCACCATTTTCTTCTTGGCCAGGCCGTACAGGCCGAACGTCGTGGCGAGCGAGATCGAGATCCACGGGAAGCGCCCGTAGTCGATGGCGATGATGAGCACCGCGGCGCTGGCGATGGCAATCGCGAGCCACTGGCCGTGGTTCGGCTTCTCATGCAGGAAGACGACCGCCAGCAACACATTCAGCAGCGGATTCAGATAGTAGCCGATGCTTGTCTCGACCACATGCCCGTTGTTGACGGCCCAGATGAAGATGAGCCAATTCGCAGCGATCAGCAGACCGCTGGCAGCGAGCGACAGCAGCTGTGAGCGGCTGGCGGCAATCCGCTTCATATCCCCCCACCGGCGCTGAACGGCAACGAGAATCCCCATGAAGACGAACGACCAGACCACCCGGTGCGACAGAATCTCACCTGCCGGCACATCATTGAACAGCTTCCAATACAGCGGGAGAACCCCCCACATGATATACGCAATAATAGCGTTGACCAACCCGTTGTTCATTTTCAATTCCCCTCTACTCAACTCTATAACTGAACGGATTATACGCCTCGATCCGGGTTAAGTAAAGGACAAAAGACCTTAGGTATGTATTAACCGGGGAACTCCTCCATAATTTCTGCCACTTCAATTCTTCCGTTGATCAACAGCTCGGGAAGCTCGTTATGAATATTGCCCTGCCAATATTCTCTGGCTTGCTCGATTTTTCGGGAGAAAGGAACTCCGTCTTCCTTGGGCAAAAGACTGCCGTCACCTTCAAAGATAGCCCCGGTAACCCGAAGCTTCACGAGCTGCAGAACCCGCCGATGGTAGGAATCAAATATGTCTTTCCATCTCAGAGCGTCCTGGTAGCTTTTCGCAGCATATAAGCACGACAATCGTGAAGGGTATTCAGGATACTCCTGCAGTCTGACCATTTCCACGATGACTTCCCTGATGGCTCTGATGGTTTGCCCCACATATTTAGCGGCTACCTCTGCATTCTCTTTGTCCAGCTGCAGGCCATCAGCCGTATAGTGGCCTTCCATGATTCGGATAAAATCCTCGCCCTTGGAATTAAGCCGTTCCTTCTCAAAGAAGAAGTGATACAAGGAATTCTTTTGATTGCTGTCAAAGCTGATGATTTGGCCTAAGGCCATCTTCTTCCCGGTTACAAGGTGGTACACAACCCTCTCTCTTTCTTGCATAATCTGCCCCCTATCAACATTACTGTACGGAAATCTCGAACTTCGTGCCGGCATCCCCGGCGAAAACAATCGTTCCCCCCAAGGGCAGTACGACCTCATCCTTGCCTCCGATAACACTGAAGTAGAGGCATGTTCCCTTCTTATTATACACGGCGAAGGAAGCGCTCGGCGGCATGCTCACCTTAAGTACCTTACCCCCGTCTTTATCGCTTATCGTATACCAACTGGCATATCCGCTGGGCGGAATCGTAACGGTTGACTGCTTAGCAAAATTGTAAGGATTCACGGCGTCCTCGTTCACCAGGAGGACGCCACCCGTCTCCAGGTACTCCACGCCGTCTTGTGTGAAGAACGTAAGTCCCATAAGATCCCGCCCGTTCATCCCCGGAATTTGCAATTCGGAGACGGCCGTATTCGGGCCGGTTATCCGCTTATCGAGCACGTACCCCGGCAATTGCTTCGACACATTAAATAGGCTCGACGGCGACATCAAATAAACGAGCGACGTATACTTCTGATTCAGCAGATAATACCTCTTTCCATCGCGCTTAATCCATGCCTCTATTGTCTCTGCCGGAAGCTCCTGAGGCTGGAGCTTCTCGGCGTTGTACATGGATATAGCCGTTTGCCCAAGACCTGGCACTGTAATATATTGACGAAACCATACGTAGGTACGGCCGTTCTCCTCCGTCACGAAGCTGATCATTACATTTCCATCCGAACTATGGAACATACCGTCCGCTGAATATTCGAAGCTCTGAGCCGGATGATCAGGCGACTGCTCCGAAGTGATAGACATGATGCCGCCTTCGGCAATATTGATGTTCATCGTCGTACCGCTTGCGCCATAAATTCCTGAATACTGCAGCACGGACTCCGGCATTTCCGCCTTTACCGGCGCACCGTACGATTTCTCAGACTTGAATTCAGCAATGGTCGCTTTCTCCTTCAGCGCCTGAAGCAGGATTTCGTTCGCCAGAAGCTGATCGTATGTGCTGCTCCCGCCGGAAGTGACAACAGCTGCCGCCATGTCCTGTCCGGGAAGAACAACGAGCGACGCGTGATAGAGAGTCGTGTCCCCGCCTTTGGTCAACGCCTTCATTCCGTATTCGCTGAAGGGATACAGATGGACGCTGTCCCAGCCTAGACCGTATCCCACTGAGTTGTCCGCATCGTTAGGCCACAAAGCTGTCCTATACTCCTCCTGAGCGGTAGCGGCAGCTGATTTACCAGACAAGACTTCCTCCGCTCCCTCCATGAAAACCTGCGAGAACCGGGCCAAATCTTCGGCCGTGGAATAGATACCTCCAGCTCCGATCACGTTGATCGTCTCGCCCGGAAGTTGTCCTGTATAGGTAGGATAATAGAGTCCCGCCATCTTCGCCGGGTCCGGAGAATCGAGCGGCGTCTTCGTATTCTTCATACCCAGAGGCTCCGTAATATATTGATGAATATAAGTGGTGAAATCCAGACCACTGACCTGCTCAACCAGAATCTCGGCCAGCGTAAATCCGTCATTACAGTAAACGGAATAAGCCCCCGGGTCCGCTTTCAAGGTCTGACCGGACAGCTGCATCAGCAGTGTGTCGTGGTCATAAGTATCGTTATCTTCAAATAGATAGGCGTTCGTAAACGAGGATCCCTTCAGCCCGGAGGAATGATTGAGCAGCATACGCGGCGTAATCTGCCTGTAACGTTCATCCTTCATCGTAAACCCGGGGATATACTGGACGACCGGGGTATCGAGAGCGATTTTCCCTTGATCGGCCAACTGCATCACGGCAACCGTTGTAAACATTTTACTCGTCGAGCCGATCCCGTACAGCGTGTCTTTCGTGAGCGGCCTCTGTCCCTGCTCATCATTCTTGCCGGATTGCCCGGATACGGTGATGCGGCCATGATCGATAAGGGCGTATTGCACGCTGTTCGTATCGTAAGTTGTCGTGAGCAGATCGGCTTTCACCTTTGCAGCGTACTTGGTTAATTCGTATGTAATTTCAGCCTCGTTCGCAGGCGGGTCCACTTCCGCCGTGGACACGGTTACCGGAGCAGCACTTGACTCGATCACCTCGGAGGTATTCAGTGCCTCTGCTATATTCTGCAGCTCAGCCACTGATGTGTTGTCATCACAGCCTGTTAGCAGCAGGCACATAATGAGCAATGCCAGGATGATCCGCCTCATTGTTACCATTTGAAGACTCCCTCCAGCTATCACCTTATTTATAGGATAGGCCAAATCAAGATAAGCTCGATGACCGGAATGGCTAACGTCGCGGCGATGATGATTTTACCCTGCGGATTGGCCATATTGATCATCCAGCCGAAACCGTTAATGTTCGGAACGATCAACGCCGGATCTTCAGGATTCACGTAAATGCTGCCAAGCCACTTCCAGTGCCTTTCCTCCATCGACGGAACGTCCTTTAGCTGATCAACACCTTTGAGTCGAAGATAAAGCATAACGCAGATCAGTGCCAGGAGAAGTGCTACGCAGAGCAACATGCCGGAGAGAATGAGCAGCTCTCCCTTCCAACCGTACAACGCTATGGCTTGCGCCACTCCATAGAATATAACCATGAGGAGCGAAGCGCCCCAAGCGAATATCGAATGGATTCTCTTGTGCTTGAACTGCTTCTGCAGCGAGCCTTCCCGGTCCTGGGGGTCCAGCGATGTCCTGGCGCGGCTGATCAGCACATGATAGCAGAAGAAAACGGTGATATTTAGCGCTTGCACCATGTTCAGTAGGAACACGACCTACACCGATTTGGTAAAGTGAAAATTGCCGAGAATCAACCATTGCGGAATCGTATCCCACCTCGCAATAGCAAAGAAGATGCATAGCACCATTACTGCGGCATTGGCCGAATACCACCACGGGCTTAGCACCGGTCTATGCATCCGCCTTGCCGCAAGGCTTGCTGCGCGCTTCGTCTGCACAATAACCTCCCAGCCTCTGGCTGCCTTGAGGCGCTGCGCGGACCTCCGGCTGATCCATATGGCGAAGATTGACACAGTAATTGCAAGCAGGATGGCTGCCGTCCAGATCAGGAGCCCCTGCGCCGGTCGATAACGCAACCACAACCAGCAAGCCCCCCCGCCGATGACGACGGCACAACTGGCGGTGAACAAAGTGTAATTCCGGCGAATGGCTCGGACGGCAGAGTCCTGCAGAGCCTCCGCGGGCAGCACAATGCCGAGCAGCACGGTCTTAAGTCCGAGATAGGACTGTAAGCTAAGCATCAGCGCAATCATCAAATATATGCTGGATATCCCAATTACCGTTCCTTGTACCAACGTTATCCCCTCCCGCGATTCGCAATCATCTCTCGGTACACCGCTCGGCTCTCCTGCGCGAATACCTCTTCCGCCATGCCCCGTACCGCTGCTGCCGCCGCAAGCGAACGCAGCTGCCGCCGGAGCTTCTCCTCGAACGCTTCCGTCACGCCGGGCATCCCGTCCGGCTGAACGATCACGCCCTTCTTGCGGTGCACTTGAAGCAAGCCCTCCTGCTTGAGCAAATTGTAGGCTTTGTTAACCGTATGGAGGTTGATACCGAGGTCCTCCGCCAAGCTCCGGATCGATGGAAGCGGGTCCCCCGGCTGCAAGACGCCGGAAGCGATCCCTTCGACAATCTGGTCAACCAGTTGTGTATAAATCGGCGTTTCCGATTGCAGATCGAGCTCTATGAACACCCTGATCCCTCCTTCTGGCCGCAGCTGCGCTCCGGCGTTCCATAGCAAACCAACCCCTTCGTTTGTTTGTTATATTACATATATAACACAGATAACAATACAACTCAAGCTCAGGTTGAAAATAATTCCATATGATCATTGGCTATAGCACTAACCACCCCTGCCGTAACTGCAACAAAGACAGTTAATCGCGTTTGGGTTTATATTGTATATAAGAAAAGAAATGGAGGGACGATTGGGGATGAAAGAGTTATATATGAAGCAGAAGGTTTTCAGTCTAGGTGAAAAATTCACAGTCAAGAATCAGCAGGAAGAGGATGTTTATTATGTAGGGGGCAGCTTTATGCAAATTCCAAAGACGTTCTCCATTAGGAATACAGCCAGAAATGAAGTCGCGCTGATTACGAAAAAAATGTTCAGTTTTTTACCGAAGTTTTTTGTCGAGGTAGATGGCCGGGAGGTGTTAACGATCAAGAAGGAATTCTCATTCCTGAAAGCACGCTATACGATTGATTCGGCTGACATTGAGGTGTACGGCAATTGGTGGGACATGAATTTTCAGGTCTTCCAGCATGGAGCAGCTGCAGGTGAAGTGAACAAGGAGTGGTTCACATGGGGGGATAGCTACAGGATTCAAATATGGAAGGAGGAGATGGAGGCAATTATGATTGCGCTTGTTGTCGCCATTGATTGTGTGAAGGCGGATGAAGCTGCTGCTTCACATCAGTGACTATCAGGATCACCAATCATTGAAATACTCTGCTGTAAAGCAAATCTCGCGCTCATAATGAGCCAGATGTCCCTCATCCACCATTTTTTGAAAAGCAGGATTTCCTTCGGCCGCACCGTTTCGCAGCGTATCGCACATTGCAGTCAACCGCTGAATGATCCACTGGCGCAGTTCCTTGGGGACGGTAATTCCGTACGCTTCAAAAAACAAATGAATTCGCCGCCGCCGCTCAGTAGCGTGTAAATCAGTTCGATACGCTACTGTCTTTCCGGAAATGGGGTCGGGTGAGAAGCTCGCAAGCGGAACCGACGTGTACAGGGAATAGGCAATGTCCCACATCCGCGGACCAGGTCCAGCCATATCCAAATCAATCAGCGCTACAGGAGAACCTTTTTGAAAGACTACATTGTATAACGCTGCGTCATTGTGACATATCACTTCGTGCTGGCGTTCATCGCCATAGCTAAGCTGCCATTTGCCTTTCGTCATGAGAGCAGAGCCTTCAGTCGCATCATGAAAACGGCGTAATAGACGTGCTAGACCCGCCAGCGTTTCATCCGACCACATGTAAGCTTCAAGTTCAGGGTAAGCGTTACCCGGGACTTCTCCTGGGATGAAGGTTAATATTTCACGATTAGCGTCGTCGATCCCCAGAAATCTTGGTGCACCCTCGAAGCCTTGTTTCTCTAAATGTTCAAGCAGTTCGTGTACACTCTGGCTCCAATAACCCGTGGGTCGTAGAACCGTCTTGTCCTTACGGACTATGTAATTAACATTACCGCCAGTTAATACTTCTTCCTGAGTCACTGTGTCTCCCCCTTCTCACGTTTGGCCAATTGATTATACCTCATCATCTCGGCGATTCCGTTCATTTGCCTTGCCAGCTGCTCATTCAGCTTCTGGAGCGCCACCTTGAAGGAGCGTTCAATGACGGCCAGCTCCTGGGCCTCCAGAGCTTCCAGCAGCTGCTTCATGCTTTCGATATGAAACACGGTCTTCCGCAGGCTGCTCAGCACAATAATCTTCTTAAGCTCCCGTGAGGTAAAGACCCGGTACCCGTTCTCCGGATTCCGCTGCGCGCGGATCAGCCCTTCCTTCTCCCAATGCCGGATCGCTGACGGATTCACACCTGCGATCTCGGCGACCTCCCCGATCTTCAATTCATCCGTGACCTGAATATTCCGGTACATCGTGAAATCCGTCTGGTGAATGAGCCTCATCACCTCCGCGAGCCGCTGCTTCTCCGCCTGCAGGTTGTACTGCTCCACATTGATCCTCCAGAGCGCTGTCTCCACCTCGCCTTTCTTTAATAAGCTCATAACATCATAGGCGACCGGCAGCCCGAATCCGCTAATCAAGGATCGCAAGGCCAGAAAAGCCTGGGCATGCAGCGGCGTATAGCACCTTCTGTTACTGGCAGTCCGGGGGACGTCAGGCACCAGCTCCAGCTCTTCATATCTTCTTAAGGTTGTGGTGCTGACCTGCAGTCTGCCAGCCATCTGTTTCGGGGTAATGTTCGAGTTCATCCGGCTCACCTTCCTTAAAGTCAAACACTAAAGTACGGCAACAATATCATAAAAGACAACAGCCCGCTATACAAGGCTTGCGGGTACCCCTAAACGAAATCTTGCATGAATGTTATATGATTGAATGTAGAAATGACTTATCAGGGAGGATTAACTTATGGAGCAAGCTTATTTGCCTGTCACACACCGGAGCCTGAAGCCCGGCGACTTCTTTACGTTCGGCATGTACCCGCAGACCACAGACGGTCAGGAGCAGGCCATTCTATGGCGTGTGCTGGAGCAATCGGACCGCGGGCTGCTGGTACTGAGCGAGGATATACTGGACTGCCGGAGATTCCACGGTCAAAGCGCGGAGCTGAAGTGGCGGGACAGCACGGAGATTTCGTGGCAGGACTGCGATTTGCGCGCGTGGCTGAATGATGAATTTTACAACACCGCCTTTCATGAAGCCGAGAAATCATTCATTAAGACCACCTTATGCACGGATAACGGAGAGAACTGCCCGGATACGGAGGACAAGGTGTTCCTGCTCAGCGCCGCCGAGGTTCAGGAATTATCCCGACTGAACGGCAAGGAATGGAGGCGCGCTGCCGGCACCGGTTACGCCAGAATCCGCAAGCCTGACGGATGCAGCCTGTATGTGTATGATAAATCAGACAAAGACAACTATATCCTCAGAGACGGACAAGAAACCGGCTGTTCCTGGTGGTGGCTGCGGACTCAGGGGAACAAGCCTTCGCGCGTGTCCTTTGTCGGTACCGGCTGCAGCATCCGCAGCTACGGGAATAACAGCATCAACGGTTATGGTGTGCGCCCTGCGCTGACACTGAACCTGAAGGACGAGGTGTAACTCGCATGAATTCATTTAACACATTGAAGTTAACCATCAACCGATGGCCCAAAGCGTCTTTGGCCGCCGGTTATCGCCATAGCGTAGCGCTTAAAGCGGACGGCACGGTGACAGCTACAGGTGACAATAAGTACGGTCAATGTGAGACTGGCGGCTGGCGCGATATAGTAGCGGTGGCAGCGGGGAATGCACATACAGGCAACAGCCATACTGCCGGGCTGCGGGCGGATGGCACAGTGGTGGCCGTGGGCTGGAATAAGCATCTCCAGTGCGAGGTCAGCGGCTGGCGCAATATCGCGGCGATTGCGGCAGGCTGGCGCCGTACCGTCGGGATTCAGGCGGATGGCAAGGTCATGGCGGTGGGCCGGAACAATGAAGGCCAATGCAATGTGAGCCAGTGGCAGGGCATCGTGGCGGTAGCGGCGGGCGACTGGCATACGGCCGGGCTGCAAATGGACGGCAGCGTGACGGCTGCAGGCAATAACCGCTATGGCCAATGCCATGTGAGCGGCTGGCGTTCCATCGTGGCCGTTGCAGCGGGTTACCTGCATACGGCCGGGCTGCAAACGGATGGAACGGTCGTTGCGGTAGGCATGAACCAGCGGGGCCAATGCGAGATCAGCGGCTGGTATGGCATCGTGGCGATCGCGGCGGGCAGCCATCATACCGTCGGTCTTAAAGCGGATGGCTCGGTCGTGGCTGCGGGCTGGAATGAGCACGGCCAATGCGAGGTCAGCGGCTGGCGCGATATGGTGGCCGTTGCGGCGGGCTGCGCCCATACGCTTGGCCTGAAATCGGACGGCACAGTGGTGGCGGCGGGCCGAAATCTTGAAGGCCAATGCCATAATGGCGGCTGGGACGATATTAGGCTGTGATTTGATTATGTTAACGGGCAGGATAATTTAATAGTCTCTCGAATGTTTTATTCTGAATGAAAATGAAAGGCAAATCTTATAAATAAGGGTGAATCATGTGAAGCGGGGACTTATTGTATTCTTGAACGGAACTTCAAGTTCCGGAAAGACTAGTATTTCTATGGAACTGATAAATCAGAAAGAGATTATGTTTTACCATTTATCCATAGATGACTTTTTCGGTCAGTACAAGGATTTTATTCATAACAATTTTCCAGATATTGATCTTACAAGGGAAGTGGCTAATGTCGGGAAAATACTTTTAGATCCCATAATCTCCGTGTACTACGCAACCATTAAATTGTTTTCAGAAATGGGTTTGAATGTCATTGTCGATAAAGTAATCGACAATGACAAGCGGTTTAATGATTACCGAAATCTATTGTCCGATCATCCTACATTGTTTGTAGGCGTATTATGCTCGAAAGAAGAACTCACAAGAAGAGAGCAAATCAGAGGAGACCGGCAGATTGGACTAGCGAACTCCCAATACGACCAAGTATATTCCTTTAATGAATATGACCTTAAAGTAAACACTGAAGAGCTGAGCCCGACAGAATGTGCCGAAAAAATACTAAGCTTTATTAAATCCGGTCAGGATTACTCTGGTTTAAGAATTTAAGTAAATGAGAGATTGTTGTTTCATAGAAGGAGAATCAATCAGAAAACGACATATTCAAGCATTGCATTGGGGCTATATCCCCCTCGGGTCGCCGAGGGGGTTCAGGATTAAACTTCAACAAAGACTATTCCAAACAGTTAAATGCTTCAACTTGATACTGCCTGTACCACCTTTCTCTCAATTTCTGAATCCTGGAATGTGAAATTAAATATAAAGGACCCATACTGTCAATTCTGCCGTCCTTTACACGAATAGCGCTCTCCTGTTCTGCCGCATACACATCAATCTCTTCAGACAAGGGGAACAGGTAGCCTTGAACAAACGTGGCGTAGTCGCGTTTAGCATGAGATTCATAGGCAAAATGATCAAAGCCAATACCAGCATAAACAGTACCTGTTTCAGCGTCATCGTCAGTGTTGTTCAAGCTTAACCATTGGGCAGCCATATTTAGCGCACCGGCACTGGCACCCAGGATAACGGCATTGCTGTGCTTAATCACATCCGATAATTCATATTCCGCCAAAAAATCGTTCTGCTGAACAGGATCTCCACCGCATAAAAAAATGACAGAAGCGTTCTGAATCAATCGCCGGGCATCTTCCTTCTGCATGCGGTAATCAATGTAATGAGTTTCATCAAAAATAAGATTAGCCTGATTGAGCCAGGTCCATTCAGAAATATCATCAAAGTTAATGTGCTCATCTGTATAATCGGAAGGCTGAGCGCTAATCATCACAAGCGATTGTCTGTCTTCAATATCCTCATGCAACCACTCGACCAGCTCCTCTGGAAAAAAATGATTAAACCAACTGAAATAGTAGTGCGTACTCAAACTGAATGACCTCCATATATGTACATTTTAATTTCATCCATTCTATCATAAATCCGGCTTCACACTACCTTAACCTGGTATTTAAGGTTGTAAAATATGTCCTTACGTCAACCTGCGCGTGAGCAGAAAAACAGGAAACCGCTTATGCTGGTTGCATGAAGAAGAGCAGGACACTGATGTCCTGCTCCTGCCTATGATTATTTGGCTGGCGATTCTGGAATCAACGGAGTTCTGCTGGGCTTCGCGTACATTTTATTAAGTATGATCGTTTGCACGATAATGAATATACCGCCAACCGCCCAATATAACGGTAATGCAGCGGGCATCTGAAAAGAAAATATCCCCATCATGACCGGCGACAACCATCCGATGAATGCCATCTGGTTATTGGGATGTTGCTGATTCTGCCCTGACATGGATTGCGACACGCGGAACTGAACGTAATACACCGCAGCGGCAATAAGCGGCAATATCAGATCCGTCTTCCCCAAGCTGAACCACAGGAAATCATGAGCTGCAATCTCCGGAGTACGGCGGATGGCGTAGTAAAAGGCGAGAGTGATCGGCCATTGCAGAAGCATCGGCAAACACCCCATGTTTAAAGGATTAAATTGATGCTTCTGGTAGAGCTGCAGCATCTCGGCCTGCTGTTGTTTTTTGGCCTCGCTACTAGCGTCGTTCTTATACTTCTCCTGAAGTGCAGTTAACTCCGGCTGGAGGACGGCCATCTTCTCTTTCATGTCCATTTGCTTCTTGGTCTGATTCATCATGAGCGGCATAATCGCCAGTCTGATGATGAACGTCATCAGCACGATTGATAATCCGTAGTTTCCGTGAAATACATTCGCGAAGAATTTAATCAAGACCGACAATGGATATATAAAATATTGGTTAAATAACCCGGTTGAATCCGCATTAATAGAGCTTAATTGGGATGCTTCCGAACACCCGCTGAGCATAAGGATGGGAATAACTCCAATCATTGTGACGAGAATGGGCTTGGCCCATGGTTGCAGCCATTGAAACTTTGTCATCGTAGTCCTCCCTAATTGAAAATATGGAACATCAATGTGGGGAAGGACCATGGTCTTCTTCATCTGGCGCTTCTCTGCGTCTGGCGATACGTGCGATCCACCGCTGAATGCTGGTGGGCTCAGGCAGTCTGAAGGCAACAAACCAGGTTGAACCGGCTGCAGCAATTTCATGACCGTGGTGTACCTTTTGTAAAGAGAAATAAGTAAATGGAAGTAACACAACAGAAGAGATGAGCGCGATCGAGAATACCAATTGAATGAAGTCATAGAAATGCTCCAGTCCAGTTCACCCCCGTTTCTGCTCCAGAATGGAAAAATTTGAATACGGGTTATACGTTAGTAAAACGGTGCGGTTTCACTAACCTGCGCCATGGTTATTCAGCGGCAGCCGAACATGCATTACCTTAATAAACGAACAAGGCTGCCCGGAGTTTGTCTCCAGCCAGCCTTGTTCATTTGCCTTGTGTTAAAACTCAGGTTACAACTTGTGCTGCATTCCTTCAATCAGTTCCTTAATGGTGCTGTCACTCTTTAATGCGCGCAGGAGGACGGTTATAGCTTCCGCACGTGTAGTCTGGTTATCGGGCTTGAACGCAGAAGACGTTACCCCTTGAATTAACTGGGCTTTGTAAGCTTCCTCAATTACATTTTTCGCCCAATGGCCGCTGCTTACATCCGTGAAAGCAGCCGCGTTCCCTGTTGCCAGCTGACCGAGGTTCAGAATCCGGGCCAGGATCGAAACCATCTCTGCCCGGGACATTGGCGCTCCGGGTTTAAAGCTACCATCGGAATACCCGTTAATAATCCCCTTCGCAGCTAATGTCCCAATGTAACCGGAAGCCCAATTCGTTGCCGTATCTGTAAACGGCGCTGAGCCTTGAGCGGTAGCCCATCCGAAGGCACGGCTGACCATAGCTGCGAATTCCCCTCTGGTTACAGAAGCCTCAGGCTGGAACGTACCATTCTCGTAACCATTGATGATGCGCAGCTTCACTGCCGCGACAATTTCATTGCGACTCCAATGCTGCGAGATATCACTGAATGAAACGCTCATGTTATTCATGGCCTCAAGCGATTCCTTGACGGCCTGAACTACCTCTTCCTTGTTGACCACCTTCGTTTGGAAGACATCCGCCGGTGAAGGTACCGGTGTTGCGCCCGTCGCCGGTGGCGGTGGTGTCGGCGAAGCCGTCGATGTTGCCGAAGCCGTTGGTGCCGGCGTCGGTGAAGCTGTCTCCGGTGGTTGTCCGCCGCCCGACACAGCTTGCCGGTTCACCGTTACTGTGTAGTTCTTCGTTGTGCCATCCTGCGCTTTTACTGCAATCGTAATCTCATTGCTGCCTACGTTTAAGTCGATTGATCCGCTGGCCTGACCGTTTACAACCGCTGCATTATTCACTTTAATCGTCGCAGTGCTGTCAGAGGCTGTAGCCGTTACGTTGGTGCTGGCTACTCCGTGCGCAACGGTAGCGCTATACGATGTGATCCCGGCGCCGAAGGCTGGGCTAATGGTGGCATTCGACAGGGTAAGTCCGCTCAAGTTGGCATTACTGCTCTGGGCGCGGTTCACTACCAGCGTATAGGTATTGGTCGAGCCCTGCTCATTTGCCAGCTTAATCTCCAATGGATTCGGTCCGGTAACCAGATTGGCCAGGCGATATTCATACACGCTGCTGGTCACCGAGACATAGGTTGCACCAGTCACGGACAGAACCGGCTGGGCGTCTCCTGTATCCAGGAAGATCCCGAGCCCGGAAACGGAATTCGCTACATCTACACGATAGCTGAATACCGATGAAGAGAATGCCGGGGATATCGTGCCCTGATCCACGGACAAGCCGCTCAAGACTGCCGGTCCCGGAGCTTCTCCTCCGGTATTACTGGCATTTGCCTTCACTGTCTTGGCTTCTGTAGCTGTCCAGGTGCTTCCGCCGTCACCGGAGAACCGCATAACATATTCCCAATTCCCGGCTGTATCCGGAGTGAATGTTGCCTGATAGACGTCGTTATTGCCATTGTCCCGGACATATACGGCATCCACCCAACGATACTGATCGCCTCCGCTGAGCTTGTATCCCAATTGCGCTTGAATATGAACTCCGCGTCCCGTGTAATTCGTCACATTCGCTGAATTCACTTCGGCTGTAATGTCGCCGCTTGCAGTACCTGCGGTAAGTTCATCGGCCAGTGCCGTCAAGCTCTCTGCTCTGGTGATCGGAAGCTTAGGCAAGGCTGGGCTCGGCGTCCCGGTGATTTTATCAATGGTGTATTCGTCCAGCAGATTGCCGTTCTTCTCAATGGCTTTGACCGTCAGCTGATCCCCGTTGACATGGACCGAGAGATAGTTGGTATCTTCCGTATCGTTCTTGTAATACGCATCCCATACCTGCTGAAACGGATCACTGTAGTTCTTATTGCCCGAACGGCCGGTGATATAGTACACGGTTCCCTTGGCCGTATTGTCTACAAAGTTGTTATTGTAAATCGGAAAAGTTCTGGTAATCGTATGGTCATGGGCACCGAAGACCAGATCCACATGATATTTGTCGATGATCGGCTGGAAGGCCAGTTTTACCTGCTCCGCATCGGCTGCCCGGCCGGCTCTGCTGTAATAAGACGCCTTGTGATAGAACACGATGGTCCACTTCTTATCGTTGTTCTTCAGGTCCTGATCCAGCCAAGCCGCTTGCTCGGCCAGAATGTCCCCCATTTTCTCCGTCTGATCCGTGTTCGCTTCCGTATTCTGCGAGTTTAGTACGGCAATATGCACATCCCCATAGTTATAAGAATAGACCAGGCCCTTCAGGCGGTCCGGACCGTTCTGCGGGAGATTGAACTGCTGCTTGAAATGAACTGCCTGCTCATTCACGCCATAGGTGGAGTAGTATTCATGATTGCCCGCAACCGGCATCTCCGGGATATTCTCGATGACCCCTTCGGCGCCTTCGAACCATTTGTGCCAATGCTCGTCGCTGCCTTTTTCCACCAGATCACCGTTATTAACGATGAATTTGGCTTCCGGGTTCGCAAGATAAGCGGCGTTGACCGTCTCTCCCCACTTCGCATAATCCGACTCCTCTTGTCTGCCGCTCTGGCTGTCACCGAAGATCAGGAACTGGAAGGGCTCGGCAGTAGAAGCTTCTGTTGTAAAAGTAGCCGTGTCGCTCCATTCCGTACCCGCTCCAACCCGGTACACATAAGCCGTGCCCGGCTTCAGACCCGTCAGCGTAGCAGTATTGAACTTTGCGCTAACGTTTGCACTCTGCGGCGCACTAAACCCTTGCTCCTCTGACTTCACCGTGGTGTTCACACCAGGGAACGAGGCTTCGCCGGATTTCTCGGCATACTGGACATAACTCTCGTTAACATCCGCTGCGGTTTTCCAGGTAATGGTCTGCGTTGTCTTCGCATCTTGAGTCCAGGTCAGCACCACATCATACGGTTTAACAATGGTCTGTTCGTCAAAAAATTTATTGACCTTATACCCCAGCAGCTTCGGGTCCCATGTCTGGCCGTTGTCTGCCGAGAAGCGCATAGCATAATACCATTTGCCTGCACGATCAGGCGTAAACTGTGCACTGAACCGGTCGCTGTTGCCCACATCGTCTTTATACACCGCTTGGGTCCATGTATAATCTGCATCCGTCTCGAAACGGTATCCCAGCTGGGCCACCAGATTGTTCCCCTTGCCGGCACCGTTCGTGATATCCTCGATCTCCACCTCACCGGTGATCTCCGGCGTCGCTTGGCCTATCATCAGGCGGTCATTCAGATCTGTCAGGTTGGCTACTGATTTCACCTTTGGAACGGCTAATGCTTCCACAATTTCCAGAGCCGTTGTCGCGCTGACGCCCTGATACACACCGGTAAGGGTCAACGTTCCCAGCGGAGCGTCAGGGGCAACCTGAACGGTTCCATTCGCGAATGTAACAGCATCCGGCTGACTGCTTGTCCACTGTACATCAGCGGTCAGATCGGCTTGATTGCCGTCCGCCAGGTAGCGAAACGCCTCGACCTTTGCGCTTTGGCCCGGCTGCAGCTGCTTCTGACTCAGGCCAAGCTTCAGGAAATGCACCGCCGAGTTCCCGCCAACCTTCGGGCCGGCATTCAAAAAATCCACATAATCGCCCGACCAGGAGGCCTGCGGAATGTATTTGTACTGAACAACGCCGCCCGTCTTATTGAGGTCTTGCGTGCTCAGGTTGTAGGAGAATACGTTCTGCTGAACGCCGTCTACCGTAGTCGTCCCCGATAAGGACATGGGCTTAAATGTGGCCCAATCCGTGAAATTGCCGTTGATATACATCTCACTCTTAGTGGAATAGGTATTCACCGTAACCGTTCCATCTTCGTTATACACCGGACTGCTCACCGTTCCGCCGCCATCGGCAGCGTAGGCGCTCTTAAGTCCGCCCGGCATCAGCACACCTAATAGCAGCATGGTCACCAACACGACGGCGGTGATCTTTTGAAACCTCAGTCTTGTAAACAACACTCCTACCTCCTATAATGTATGTATTTTTGCAACCTCAAGAAACTTTTCATAAAATCTCACAGTATTCCACGAAAAATTTCAAAGGCTAATGCTAATACTAGCGCCGGTTTGTCATTTGTATGTGCTTTGTATGTTAAGAGTTCATGCAGTTTCCGGGGAATTGTTTGTGGAGTGTAAAAATGAGCGGCTGCAGCGATATTTTCTTTATACCTAGCGGATGCCTTATACTCAGCTTATAAAAGAATAAAGGAGCCCGGCGACATGCAGAAAAGAGCGTTGCGAACAGAACCAGTAACCCGAAAATGTAAGGATTTCGGTCAGGTCAAGGAATTATATGTAAATTCTTTTCCAAAGCATGAGCGGATACCGATGCCGTTCCTGCTTTGGAAGTCGGGGAAGAAATTTGTGGATTTCGTTGCTTTTTATGACGAGGATACATTCGTGGGGTTTGCCTATCTGGTCATGGATAAGGGGATTACCTTCGTCTTATTTCTGGCCACTTCACCAGAACTAAGATCCAAGGGCTACGGTACCGACATCTTGTCCCTCCTGCAAAAGCAATACGCCGATAGCCGCATCATCCTGAACATCGAAGCCCTGGAAGACGGAGCAAGCAACGCTGAGCAGCGGGTTAAACGGAAGAATTTTTACCTAAACAACGGATTTCGGAATGCGGGGTTCTCGCTGGTGGAGTATGGGCAATTATACGAGGTGTTGGTGTACGGAGATAACGTAACTTCCCGGGAGTACCGCGGGTTGATGCACGCATTTGTTGGCGGTCCGCTGTCGTTCTTGTTTGTGCCTAAGTTTATTGAGGGGAATGGCGTGTAGCCCTCTGGCGGCAGGTAGCACATCGTGGTCGGTTATTCGACTACATTTGGCTCGTTTACCCTCGCAGGAGCCCATTGTGGTCGGTTTTTCGTACAGCATTTAGCCCGTTTGCCCTCACATGAGCACATTGTGGTCGGTTTTTCGACTACATCTGGCCCGTTTACCCTCGCAGGAGCACATTGTGGTCGGTTTTTCGACTACATTCGGCCCGTTTTATTTAAAATATATGAGGGCAAGCAATCCCCCGATGATAACTAAGGTCGTCACAATTCTTGTTAACCAGCCCCCTCTTGTCAAAGCACCCAAGTCTCCAATCACAGAGCGGTTGTGCGAATCGTCTAAATTGACGAAGGGCTTCTGCTTATACTCTTCAAATTGTTTTCGCTCAAATTCTTCTCGGTTATCCACGGTTCGCCTCCATTACTATAGTTTGTTTAATCCTATTTATGGGGTACATCCAACTACAGCTGAAAGCTGGGATGTCATTTCCTACCGATCCTGGATCAATAGATCAATATTCATGCCCAATCTGTCCACAATCAAATTCCGGATCGTACTTTTACCGCTACCATTGTTTCCGGCAAATACATACATCATTGCGGAAAATTCATTCATGGGTTGCCTCTTGATCATTGATAACCACTATTTCGCCGTTTATAAATTCCTTTACGATTTGACCTCTATTGGATTTATATACAATATATGTCCCATTTGCCTTGGCATCGAGCCTCGCCCGTTCCCCGGTAAGTTTAATGAATTTATGCATGTCTTTAATGAGGTCCATTAAGTTGCCGCCTGCTCTGAAATCTTGCCATAAGTATAACATACCAGCTTCAAAATAACCCTTCGGCGCATTCAGCAAGCAGTCAGCGAATCCATATGCAAAACGGGCCGCCACCGATACAACTCGGGGCGGCCCGTGCTCTTCTAAGCCATAGCCATAGCGACAAGGCTGTATTCTCATCGTAGCCATCCACCGGTATTCCAGCAGAAGTGTTTAACAATTAATTTACAGACTCAGTCTTTTTTGTGTATAACTACTTCGTTTTCTTTTATTTCCACTACATACTCTACAACTTTCTCATCTTCAAAATCTTCGCTAAATTCTTTACTTACTGAGTAGTTTTTTTTGGGATTAATTTTTATTTTAAATACATGCTCTCCCTTTTTAATCTTGAACTTTGCGTTTTCTCCATAATTAACATTACTACCAATTAATGAGTTCAATATATTATTATCCTTTTCGTTCACAGTCACAACTACACTTTTTAAAAATAACGGGCTGTTATTAGTAATCATCAAATTATACTCTTGATCATTTGCTATCTTTATATCCCTTGAAGAATCAGAGCTTTTTCCTTCACATCCTGATAACAAGACTAATGACAGAAAGAATATTGTTATTTTTTTGTTACCAAGCATTAGCTTATCTCTCCAATCTCATATTCTATTGTGCTTCTACAAAATTAAAAAAACTGATTGGTTCAAAGGGGGCTAAACTCTGTTCGTACTTATTAAAAAAGAGTTTTATTTCTGGTTGAAAAACTATAATCCCCTCTTTCTTAACACTATATGTACATTGAATTTCATAAACCTTTAGCCCTTTTATTTTTTTTTCATCCACTCTACCTTTATACTCTTTCTTTATCTGTTCTTCTGTATACATGTCAGGAATTACGTTCACATTTATAATCTCTATAAATTTTCTTACTTCATCAGGATAAATCAATTCTGCTCGATTAAAATTAGTAATAGCATGATTTGAATCTAAAACTTTATAAGAGTATGAATATTCTTTCCCAAGTATTACTTTATCCTTAGGAGCTATGGGTGATTCCATTATCGAAATCCCATTCTTCTCTCCAGAATAAAACTGTAAGTAGATTGGATTAATGTCTCTTTTTATTATTTTCTTATTTGCAACGATTATGATTTTATCAAAAACTAATTCATTATTTATTAATATATTGTTAGAAGTTAACCTTAAGGAAAATCCTCCCTTATGTAATTTAGGGTCAGATAATCCCCACTCTATGTCATCTGAATCAAATATTATCTCATCTTTATTTTCATTTAATAAAGTTATAGATGTATTTAATTCATTTAGTTCATTAATCATATCTTCTGTTAAATTCAATGTTTTTCCAAATAACAGCACTGAAGGAACATTGTCCTCTGAATGGTTCACATTAATAGTATATAATCCGATGACTTGGTTAAATTCGATCTTTTCCATTATGTTATTAAACCTATTGGTTTCACATCCTGATATCGCCAATAAAAGAATTGTTATCAACAAACCAATTATTTTTTTCATATATACTCTATCCTTCCTGATGTATAACACAGCTTGGGAGTGAATGTTAACATTCACTCCCATTAATTATTAGCAAACCCTATCTCAACAATGCATCGTAGTGTCGCTTACAGTGAAACCGATTGCAACGCGTAGTACTCGTCATATGCCGCAGTAAATGCACTACCTGGATAATTAATGCCCAATTTGTTGATAGTATACGTATATTCATCCTGTGAATATCTTAAAACAATTCTTCCTCTAGTGCCTGGCGCAGCTGAATAAGTAATTGTTTCCGTCGCTGTTATTGTAACACTATCGCCGACAGTTTTTGAAAGATTGGTCTTCAAAAACTTAATATCTACACCTCCCCCACCTGTAACTGAAGCAGTAACAGTCGAGCTTTCTCCTTTTGATACTGACACAGTACCCGGATAAGCAACATAAGGTCCTACAGGTGTAAATAGGTTCCATGTACTTTTTCTTATATTTGAAATGGTATATGACGCATAAGGAGAAAAATCAGCTTTATTTAACTGATTCGGAGTAGTTATCTCCTGTTCGGACGTAATATTTTGCTTGGTTGTATAATTACCGATGTATGTTTCAACTGCACCTTCTTCGTTCACTGTAATAGTGTCTTGATCTTCAAATGAAGCAAAGGCTGTGGAACTTAGTCCGAAGCAAAAAGAGCACGCAAGAAAAACTGGAAGTATTTTTCTAACCGCTTTTTTAGTTCGTGTTCCTTCTTCTTTTTTTACTGAACCAGCCATCTTAAATTCACTTTTTTTAAACATTACAAATAACACTCTCCTTATTTAATTAGTTATTTTAATTTCAAACTTAATAGGAATAACTCATAGATAAGCCAATATAACCACCCACTTCCGTTTTGATAAAAATATATATTTATGAAATATATTACATTTTCTAATTTACCATAAATAACACTTTATAGTAGATTAACCATTTTGACAGTACTAAAAAAGGGAGAGAACAGTATGAAGACTACTAACACAACATATTTACGAATGTTAATTATACTGATTGTAATTGCTGGTAGTGCAGCAGGAATTTTATTAAGAAACAAAGAAATCGAGTTATCTCAAGATAAGACACTTTCACAAAGATCGTATTGGGGAACTTAGAGCAGAATACCGGGAGAATTTTTCCATACTGCACGATGCCGTAGCTGAAGGATTGTCGTTTTCTGATACACTAAAGGAAAATTCACTCAAAATAGAGGTCAAAATAGAGGACCTTATCGCTGGTAAACTGGATATTAAGCCCAATTTAGAACCGGTAACCAGTTTAGGTGTAACACTCTTTAAAACACTAGGACATCCAGAGAGCAATTATAGCTTTTCAAAATAGGGAATATTAGTGGTAGACGATAACTATGATTGTCATTCATCGAGAGTAAAGAACAGGGCGAAGTGAGCTTTGCTGGTAAGTCAGGCAAGTCAATGAATGGAAAGGCCTTAGATGCTTTGAAAGAAGCGATCAAAGTGTATAAGGAATAATTCCGAAATTAGTTTTTCGTAAAACAAAGCAATCCCACCGCTCACCTCCACGCGCATACCAAAACACGGGCCGCCACCGATACAACTCGGGGCGGCCCGTGCTCTTCTACGCCATAGCCATATATCGCTCCAAAGACATCCGGTCCTTCACGATCAGCTGCTTGTTGCCAACCAGCTCGATTAGGCCCAGGTCCTCAAATCTGGAGAACTTCCGGCTGATCGTCTCCCGGGTGACGCCGACGTAGCTTGCCAGCTCCTCCCGGGACAACGGCAGCTTGACCGTAATGCCGCCGCTGCGCGGCTTGCCGTACTTGTCGCTCAGCTCCAGAATCATGGAGGCGATGCGGATTTCCGGGTCCTTGGTCGCGAGACTCTGCGCCAGATTCTCGGTATGCGCCAGCCGCTTGGCGACGGTCTTCAGCAGCTTGATCGTAATGTCCGGGTTCTCGGCCATCAGCTGCTCCATATCCGTGCGGGTCAGCATGCAGATCGCCGTATCCGTCAGCGCATAAGCACTGAAGTTGCTCAATTCTTCGCTGCTGAGAATGTTCAGCTCGCCAAAAAATTCCCCGCTGCTCAGCACATGCAGAATCTGCTCCTTGCCCTGCGGCGTCATTTTGGACAATTTCACCTGTCCCTGCTGGATAATATACAGCGTATCCGTCGGCTGCTCCTCCAGAATCAGCGCCTGTCCTTTGGTGTATTTGCGGTGCCTGATCATCGCGCTGATCCGCCCGAGTTCCCCGTCGCTGAGCGAGGCGAAGATCGGGACCTTACGGGTACAAGGCTCCGCAGCGTCCCGGCAGGAATGTTCCGGCATATCGTATCCCTCCTTGATTCTTCTACTGGCTGAAGCCAGGTGACAGCTTCCTAGGAAGCCGCCCCTTTCTCCACGATCGGCTCAAAATGGCTCGTATCCTCCCCGCACACCGGACAGACCCAATCCTCCGGCAAATCCTCAAAGACCGTACCCGGTGCCACATCCTCATCCGGATCGCCCACCGCCGGGTCGTAGATATAACCGCAAGGCTTGCATATATATTTGGTCATGATCAATTCCTCCTGTAATTTATTGAACTTATTCTGATTTAGGGTGGCTGTGACTCCAGAGAACGTTTGAACTTCCGGCCGCTGTTGTCTGCAGATTTCTCTGATTGTTACCGGGTTCCGGTAGAAATCTGCAGACAAAGGCGGACGCTATCGCTCCTCCAGTTTCAAACTTCTCCTCCGCCACTCTTCCCTTTGTTGGAAATATTCATGTTCAATCTATATCACAATATTTCCTCCAGCCGGGCCGCAACCCCGGCCATAATCGCTTCGAGGCTGCCGTTCTCCACATCCAGCCCTTCCAGGCTGACGCCCTGTTCCACGGCTGATTTATAGAGCAGCGAGGCCGCTGCACCTTCCCAGGAGATCGCTCCCGTCAGCCGGTTGTCCTTCACATAGATCCGCGTGTACACGCCGTCCACCTCTGCCGCAACCGTCCGGTCGCACTGGCGCTCATCCGTGTTCCCGATGGAGAACAATGAGATGCCAAAAGCGTTAAACAACGTAACCGGAACCGTACGCCGGTAAGCGGCAGGCTCGGCGGCGGCCATGTTGCCTCCGGCTACTTTGCCCTGCTCAATGGCCCCGCCCCATAAGCCTTCCACCAATCCGTCCAGCTCCGCAATGTCTCCGGCGGCGTAGATATGGGGAGCGCTCGTCTCCAGGTGGCTGTTCACCAGCACGCCCGCACGGGTGCGGATGCCCGTCTCCTGCACCAGATCCGTGTTCGGCACGATGCCGATAGAGTACACCACATGCCCGCAAGAGATGGACGTCGCATCATCCAGAACCACGCCCGATACTGCCTCTTCGCCTGTGATCGCAGTGACTCCGGCATGGAGCTTCACCTGCACCCCGGACTGCTCCAGAATCAGGCGCAGCTTCTCCGAAGAAGCTTCGTCCAGCTGTCTGGCCATCAGGCGCGGGGCGGCTTCGACAATCGTCACCGGATAGCCGCCCTCATGCAGGGCCCAGGCTGTCTCCAGCCCCTGCACCCCGCCGCCGATAACGACGACGCGCTGTCCGCTGGTCAGGCTGTCTTTCAGCCTGTCGGCATCGCCCAGCTCGCGGATCGTGTGGACATTCCTAAGGCCGGCTCCGTCCACAGTCAGCGCCCGGTTGCGCGCCCCCATGCAGAGCAGCAGCTTATGGTACGCCGTCACCTTGCCGTCCGCCGTCTCAATCTGCTGCCGCTCCGGATGGATCGAAGTCACCCGGCTGGAGGTATGCAGTGTGATCCGGTTGTCCCGATACCACTTCTCCTTCTTGATCAGCACCTTCTCGCTGTGCAGGTCACTGAACAGGCCTTTGGTCAGCTTGATGCGGTTATATGGCAGGTGGTTCTCTTCACCGTAGATCGTAATCTCCGACTCCGCATCCCGGTCCCGGATCGCCTTGGCGGCATGGACTGCCGCAACGCCGCTGCCGACAATAACATAATGTTTGCTCATCTCCGCTCTCCCCCTTAGATCGCGCTCAGCAGCAGATCGGACACGAACTCGGCCGCGTTCTTGATCTTCTGCGTCTTCTCGGCGTCTTTCGGTGAGAAACGGATGCGGATCGGGAATTCCACATGGGTCATCCCGGTGGTTTTGATGACATCGGAGGTGCTCTGCACCGTCATGTTGGTACCATTCAGGTAGTCCTGAATGACCTCGATGGCTTCGCCGCTCCAGCCGTAAGAGCCGAAGGCCGCCGCCAGCTTGCCTTCCAGATTCATCTGCTGCAGCTCCTTCAGCAGCGGCTCCAGGTTACCGATCATATCGGCGTAGCGGGTGGAGCTGCCGATGAACACAGCGTCTGCTGCGGCGATACTGTCCAGGATGGCGGACAGGTCGCTTTTATCCGCATCCCATACTTCAGCTGCGATTCCATTCTCCTGGAGGGTGCTCTGGAGGATGCCCGCCATTCTTTTCGTGTTATTTTTCAGCGTGGTGTAGACGATGGCCGCTTTCTTCCCCACTGTCGTCTCCCGGCTCAGCTCGGCATACAGGTCAATGTACTTGCGGACGTCCTCGCGGATCAGGAACCCGTGCGAAGGGGCGATCATGGCAATCTCCAGATCCTTGACGGCCTCCATCAGGGTGCGGACATATCGGCGGTGCGGGTGGATAATGGCGCTGTAATAGCCTTTGAAATCCTCAGTAATATCGAACCCGGCCTCATCGCTGAACAGCTTCTCCACCGCCACATGGGTACTGAAAATATCGCAAGGATACAGAATCCGATCCTCCACACAATAGGTGATCATCGTTTCCGCGGTGTGCAGGTAGGGCGTCTCCTTGAACAGCAGCGTTTTGCCGCCGATGTCAAGCGTATCCCCATCCCGTACCGCCAGGAAGTTGCGGCTGTGCAGCTTATACATCTCCTGCAGCTCCGGCACGGCAATCTCCGTGCACACAATCGTCGCGTTCGTCGCCCGCATCGCCAGCGCCGCCAGCCCGCCGGAATGATCCGGCTCGGTGTGGTTGATCACAATGTACGCAATGTCCAGCGGATCAATCAGCTCCGCCATGCGGTCCGCATACTCCCGGCCAAACTCCATGTCCACCGTATCAATCACCGTCGGCTTGCCGGTCTTGAGCAAATATGAATTATAGGTCGTCCCCTTGGCCAGAATCAGCCGGTGAAAGGGAACCTCCCGGTTGTCGATTTTGCCTACCCAATACGTATCCTTCGCAATCTGGATATCCGCAACAGTCATCTCTCTCATCTCTCTCGCCCTCCAAATGATAATGTTTATCAACACACTCATTCTATAATGGGCACCGGGGTCAAAAGGAGGATTGAAATCAAATTTTGAAAGTTTGGGGTAGAAAAGATATTACAAATCTGACTATACACTGTTTGTGGGGGAGGGTTGTGAGTGGGGTCACTTGGGGTGAAATGACGGCCTTAAAATGAAAAGTTCTGTTTTATCAGCCCCATTTTTTGCATAAGAAAATAATAATTCATGGTTTTACATAGCTATCCATATATAGTACTCTTCGCTTTATCTCACTTATAAATATGCAAAGTCAATCCTAGCTCTCTTTCGTGGGAGATTAGGATTGACTTTGATATCATAAATATATTAGATTACTGAGATTTGTACATACTCACGCCACGCCTCTAATCTTTTATCTAATGTACTAATTATTTTATTTGAAAATACCTCAGCGCAAGTTAAATGAAGCATAGGGTTTCCCAAAATATTATTTGTCCGTTCAGCCAAAATATCTTCAGCCATGCAATGATTAAGTGTACTCCAGTTTTCGATGTGTTCTTGACCCGATAAAAACCTATCCCATACTTGAAGTTCATCACATAATACCGACAAATACAGTAACGGATTGGATTGGCTAAACCTAAATTCACTCACGTTCAAATTATGGTATGCAACAACGCGGCATGCTTTTATAACGTGTTTTGTAAACACAGCAAGAGGATATTTAAAGTCTCTAGTTAGTTCTTCATATAAACCATTATTCAACTTCTCAGATTCCTTACAAATCCAATACCAAATCGATGTATATTTCAAGAGCATTAAACCACTAGCTATACCATGATCAATCACTGTAACACCTGAGTATCCTTCATTCGCCATTTTAAAAGCATATTCTTTTAGGTGAATAGGACACAACGAACTATCGTTTAATAGTTCCAAACCAGAATTTGTTTCAATATCTAAATCTGACAACCAAGGTATATGATCTAGGTTTTCAATGACTTGAGATTTTGTCTCTCCATTTGAGTGAATATACTGACTGTACTTAGAAACAAAACTATCCCATAAACTTTTCAACTTTAACATACCTTCAGCGGTCAACCCGCCAGAGGAGTCTCTAATATGTTCAAAATCAAATAGATTATCGAATGATTCAAATGACGTTTTATCTATTTCATTCTTATCATCTTCTTGCGAGAAAAGGTAACCAACGTCATGGAGCAGTGATGCATATGTCCACTGAAGCAAAAACATATGCATCGGGTTTTTACTACAAATGAATTGATCAATTTTATCTTTTATAGTCGGTAAATTATCATAAACCCAAATGCCTAATAAAAATAGATATAATGTATGTGCTGTATGATCAGATTGTTTTTTGTAAGATATCCTTCTTCGTATTTCAATAGTTGCGACTGCAGATCTGATGGACACAAATTCACCGAAATCTGTAAGTTTTAATATCTGTTCAGCAAGTGTTTCTGCCTTTTGAATTCTTTGAATGTCAGATCTACAGTTGAAAAAATCTTTTAGTTCACTAGCCAATCCTGGTATACAGGATCTTAGATAACCCGAAGCCCCCATTCCCTCTTTAAAGTGATTGTATAGCATCTTATTAATTGATCCTGTCATAGTAGATTGACTCCTTATTTCAAGTATTCTTTACTTTAAAATCTACCATTGTACCCCGCTGGTGATGTTTTTAATTCGGGAGTTTGAACTGGCTTTTTTATCGTTTTAAAGAGTGTTGGATCCATCTCAAAAACACTAATAGCGACTTGGTTACTTCCATGAATATGAGAAATAAGCTTTTCATGTTTAGCAAACGGAGCCTGAGCTGTCGAACCGCCAAACTCTCCCGAATTTGCTAATATTACTGGTTGATACATGTGATAATTTAACATTCCTACTAAATTATCAAATGTTTGAACATCTTTATTTAAAGCTGAAACCACAAATACATCTGATACATCTCGTAGGTCTGCTACTAGAGCCAGATCAGTGGAATCATAACAAATAGCTCCAGCTACTCGTATAGACTCTGTCCCTTTTTTAAATTCAACTAACACCTGATATGGCCTAAATCCAGTTATGCCCAACTGTAGTTCACCTTTTGTCATATGTTGTTTTCCCTGCCTAACCTCAACAAACTCCCTTCCTGTTCTTCTCTCAGATCTAAGAATCCATATAGCCTGATTGATAATATTTTTCTTAGTTCGATCTTGAACAAATGTTAATCCAGCAAATATACTCGCCTTAGTTGCATCAGATAATCTTCGTAAGATCCAGATATCGTCAGGATGAATTGATAATTCAGGAAAGACGATTAAATCTACCATACTTGCATTTTTTCTTTGTTGCGCTGTACACCAGGCTTTTAACTGTAACCTTACAAGATTACATACCGAAGCAATATGTGCTTGATGACGCGCACGATATGATGGTGTCCAATTTAGTGGATCTTTATCATCAAAATCTTTAGATTTTGGTAAGAGCGTCTGTACAATCGCAACTCTAAACTTATTTGTTTCAGAATGTTCAACACTTATGGTTGGAATTTCATAAACAGGAGTGCCTGTAAGTTTTCCGAATATTTTCTGTTGATATCGAATCCTGTCAAAAAATATATTAATTAAATCTGCCGGAGCTTTTATTTTTCCGAATTCCTCCAAAAGCTCCTCACGTACTTCAATTCCAGGCCACTGTAATAAGTGAATAAGTAATTCACTTATCCAAGGCGAAATTGGGTCTTGATATTGATTCAATCCACCCGGAGAATTAGCCAAGCCGAGACGTCTACTAAACCAGGTAGATCGCAAACCTCTATATCGTTGGGGTGCATCTTCTCGAGTTAAAAATGTTGATGTCGTAAAGTCAAATTCTCCAGTCAAGCAAGAACGAATTATACAGCCTAAACTATATAACCAAGGAATTTTTTTATCATTCCACGCGGGTTGCGTGTAGTAAGGAACAATTGATGGTTGTGAGTCATCAATTGTTAATTCGAAATAATCTTTATCTTTATAGTTTAGATTTTGTATTTTTTCCCAATCCATACACTGTACTGAAATCGAACTAACGGACAATCCCTTTTTTAATATATTTTCAATGTTTTCATACTTCAAAATTTTATATACTAATAATAAAAGTGCATTTTCTTGAGAAAAATGATTTTCACTACTTTGAATAATTCGTAATAATGGTGTTTTTTCATTGTTCAATAAGTTGAGTTCTTTTGATGAAGTAAAGTCAATTTCCTTTGGAACATATGAACGCCAGCTCTGACTTTGGGCACTTCTCGTATTTAATACTTTACGCAAAGAGTCTGGTCTGTTTAGAGTTAGCAGTAAAACTACCTCTTTTTGTTCATTTTCGGGTAATGCATTCACTAAATTTACAAACCAATGGGCAAACCTATCATCATCAGGATGCAACTGCTGTGCAATTAGAGAAATTGGGAACCAATTTGTCACCATCTTTTTACTGTCAATCTGTTCATACTGCAAAGCTTGATGTAAAATTTTATAGCTCTCGCAATTTTGAGGTGCCCTTTTTTTATCATCAAGTGCCACTGCATCACCAATGGAAGCAAGATAAAGTAAAACTTGTTGCATTACGTACCAAGGTGTTCTCGGCCTATTCAAAAATCTCCTTGCAAAGGCGCCAAGTTCCTTGCGGAAAGCAGAAATATTTGCCGAGTCAGGATAATTTATTTTATCTCGAAATCCAATCTCAACTGCCCCCGCTCGAAATATTTCAGCCGATACATACTCTAAAGTTTTTACCTCAAAAATGTCTTCCTCTGATGTACTCGAGAAAAGCTTAAACTCTAGCGCATCTAAAACAACGTCTAATAGAATTTTATCTGGAAACAAATCAAAAGCACTTTTTAGCAATAGCGTAAGTGAAGGATTACTTGCCCAACATGCGATTAATTTTCTAGCCGTCGTTTCAAATTCATGATCTAACATTTGACCGGCAGTAACATTCTTAAGAAATTCATCCTTACTTGCCAGAGAATCATGAAGATCCGTCATTCCTCTCCGCAATCTTAGTGAAGAGGCCAATCGAGTCGCAACAAACCGTTTTAACGTATCATCACGCACATCAATGTTTGGAGAAGAAATACGTGATAACTCTAAAATGTTTTTTATATTTGATTGATCAATTAATAATTGATCTGATATTTGTAGTAAACCGTCAAGCCCTCCGGCCATATGCATTAGGGAATCAACATCTGGAGTACCACTGAGAACACTCTGAAAAAGTGTCATTAGTGATGATACATTGCTTTGTGTTGACATTTTTTTATGGGGAAATATTTTGGTTTTTGTATGCTTTATCTCTAATTTCACTGATGCTTGTAACTCTTCCATGCATTTCTTCAGCTCAGCCTCTACTAAGAGACTTATTTCTTCTTTCACCATGCTATAATCTAAATCTTCTACATCAGTAGTTTCTATAACTAAACGAAGATCATCCACATATCGACAATAATCTCGCAGAACTAATTTATAGGGTTTGCCCTTTTTGCTGACCTTTTTATTTATGAGTTTGGAAATCTGTTCATCAAAACCTATTAAATAAGCGTTTGAAAAAAAACCACTCGCTACTAAGCCTTGTGGAATTCCTTCAGGCAAACTATCTCCTTCAAACAGCTCTGAGATCTCACTTGATTTCTCCCATTTCCAAGTAAATATTCTTTCCAGCAGTGTCCAAAACTCATCATCTTGATTATAATAGTCGCTTCCTAATTTATATTCAAATGAATAATCTTCGCAAATTTTCTTTAATTTCCTCAGTAAAGCTTGTCTATCTATATTATCAAAAAAGCCCTTAATATCCATTGATACAACAAAAATATTCTGATTACCTTTTAATTTTGGCGCAAAATATTGACATATCTCTTTAGGTCTTAATAAAAACAAGCGATAATCCTCGTAAAATTTTCGATACGATTGAGAATTCCCCCAACTGAACTTAGCTTTTTTTCGTTGATCATCAACACTTTCCCATTCGCAATGTAATCTGTTCCCATAGCTAAAGACGAGTTGTCTTTGAGCTTCCAAAAAATCCTGCTCATCAGATGGTCCTTGAGCAGTTTCAATAGCATCTGCCAAGCAGAGCATTGCAGTAGTTGCGAGTGTTTGATCCTTTATGTTTAAATGCGCTAACGGTCTCAGTCCTTGCGATGGCTTGCCATTTTCATCTTTTTGAGGATACCAAGGATTAACAGCTTCAGAATCACTATTTTCAAAATCCCAAGCTGCATTCTTTGGAGCAGGTACAACTTTCATTGCATCTGGTTTAAAGCTGCTCTTTTTACTCCAATTTTTTATATTCTCCTCAAGATTAATTGTTGAACAATCCAATTCTAGAGTATCTGCGTACCAATTATGACGTCGAATATACTTATGAGTTTTTTTCCATGCTTGAGCAATGACAACTATATCACGTAAATATGTTACTTTTGGTGCAATTAATTCATATTTATTAGTTTCTTCCTTCATATTTCACCTCATAAAAATATCGTTCTCAAATCATCCTCTTAAAATTATCTACAATCATGACTTTAGTCCTAAGCTAAAGATATAAGAATAATTCGGCAAAATAAGAAATCATTCCTTTCAATTACGTTAATATATGTCATTTGAATATGGTAGGTTTGTCGAATTGATGAACTTGCAGTTCAACGTCTAATAACGTATCTAATAACAGGAAATAAAACTTCAACAATCTTTCTACCGAATAGTAACTTAAACCACGAGAAGGTTAATAATAAAAACTTAACTTTATTTCGGAAAGGTAGAGTATACTCCGTGGATTATTTTCCCGCTATGAACAAATAATGTACATGAAACAGATTATATAAATAATTAAAAAGGATGGTCTTTATGCGAATTCTATTAAACGAACTATACCATGGCAATTTGTATCCCGATGAAGAAGTGATTCCCAATGATCCCCACTATCGTCTAGTAAGTCGAAAGACATCCGAAGCAATAGAAGCTTGGAAAGTCCGGCATTCTGAGAAAGAATTTAATGAACTTGAAGAATTGCTGGACTTATACAATCAAACCCATGGTATACAGTTAGCATCAACATTTACCCATGGCTTCCGTCTTGGGGCGGGTATAATGGTTGAAGTCTTAACCGGACAAGACGAACTGACGCATAAACTGAACAATTTTCCCGATTAGTATCTGTAAGCTTGAAACAAAAGGTCTTATTCATTCAAAAAATTCAGTTCGAGAAATTGCTTGTAATATCACTCACAATCCCCTCTATCTTTTACAAACTGCTCTTTGATCTAACACAAAAAAACCTCGATCTCTCAAGGTTCCTGTCCACAAACTGCCCACTAAGGACGGAAATCACTCCGTCCTCTCCCTCTAATAAAAAAACATATCTAGGCTTAGTGAAATATCCTCACCCAAAATAAACCGGATTCGTCGCAGCAACCAAACGCTTCTGCCCGCCTGCCTCTTCCATCGCCCGCCAAACCTCCGCACGCCAAAATCGGCGGAGCGGCAGCTCACGCTCCAAGTCCATCTCACCGTCCGCTTCCGCAGTGATCGCGTATTCCTGTCCGCGATCAGACCATAGCCGGACTTCGTCCCCGGCTGCGAGCCGCTTCATCTGCAGGCGAAGCACAGGCTGGCCGCCGTTTAACTTTGCATTCACATGCATCTCTTCGTCCTGCTTTACACCCATATCTCCACCCAGCTCTTCATTCAGCTTTCTATAAGGCACCTCATCCTGTACTCTATCCAGCTCTTCATCCAACTCCCCACCTATCTCTCCATCCATCTTCCCATCCCTGCTTTCCTTCCACTCTCCACCCATCATCACTCCCCCACAACTAATCACCACAAACGGCCCATCCGGTGCATACGACAGGGTCACGCGCCCTTGATCCACAGCCTTAAGGATTTGCTCCGCACTATTCCCCTCCGCGAATACCCAGGCCGTCGGCCAGCCGTGGCGGACATAGGGGTGTGGGCGGTGGGTATCGCTGCCGGCGATGGCGGTGATGCGGCGGCCGGCGGTGAGCTGGTCCTGCCACCAGGCGAGGGTGCGGGCATTGGCGCCCGACCAGGAGCCGTTCCAGATCTCGACCCAGTCGTGGTCGACATCGAAGCCCCAGTGCCAGCCGCAGGCCGCGTCATGGGGATGGTTGAGCGAGATGTAGGCGCCAGCCGCGCGGGCTTCGGCCAGCCGTTCCTTGAGCTGGTCCGCTGTCACGGCGCGGAAATCGCGCAGCGGATCGGCGACGCCGTACAGGTTGCAGTGTCCGCGGCCTGTGGTCAGCTCCATGCCCGGAATCAGCAGCAAGCCGTCCCGCCAGCCGGACGACTCATTCTGGCTGACGGCGTTGTGGTCGGTGAGGGCGATAAAATCAAGCCCGGCGCGGCGGGCCAGCTGTATCGTCTCTTCCACCGTGAATACGCCGTCGCTGTGCTCGGTGTGCAGATGCAGATCGCCGCACAGCCAGCGCGGCTTCGCGATCTGCAGGCGCACGTCGATCTGCACGGTGCAGCCCTCCGGGGCTACCCGGTGCGTGCCCAGCACCACCGCCCACTCTCCGGGCGCGATGGCTCCGGCAATGTAGCCTGGCGTCGCCCGGTGCAGCCCGATAGCGAAGCCGGTCCGGGCTCCACCGCTCCAGCCGCGCATCCGCGCTTCGTCCCGCACGCCGAGATCAATCACGGATTGCCCCTTGTCCTGCGTCTGGACCGTGTAGGATACCTCGATCCGTTCCGTCCGCTCAGGCACCGGAAACTTCACTTCGAGATACCCGCCCTGCTCCCGGGCCTCAATACACCGTTCCAACCGAAACTCGCAGGATTGGCTTTGTACCTCGGGTGCTTCCACCACCTTTTCACCTGACCTTTCAATTTCACCTATCGCTAACTCTTCCGCCTGAACTCTAATCCTCACCCATTCCTTCCCCGCCAACTCGCTCATTCCTTTGCCTCCTTCCGAAGTCTCAGCCAGTCTCCCTTCCATTCCCTCCGAACTCTTAGCTAACCCCTTGCACTCCTTCCGAAGTCTCAGTCATTCTCGCCCTCACTCCTTCATCGCCCCGGCCGTCAGGCCCTGCACAAAGTACCGCTGGACGAACGGATAGATAGCCAGCAGCGGCAGGATCGCGATCATCACGCCCGCCATGCGGACGTTCGGGGTCGTCACATCGCTGCCGGAGGTGGAGTCGGACAGAATAATTAGCGAGCGCAGCGCGATCTGCAGCGTGTATTTCGACGAGTCGCTGATATACAGCAGCGCCGGGGTGAACTGGTTCCAGCGGCTGACGAACTCGAATAACGTTACGGTGGCGATCCCGGAGGCCGCCAGCGGCATATAGATCCGGAACAGAATTCGCAGATCCCCGGCGCCGTCGATCCGGGCCGACTCCTGCATCTCATAGGGCACGCTACGGAAGAAGGAGGCCATCAGCAGAATGCTGAAGCCCGAGACAATGCCGGAGAGCACCAGCGCCGACAGCGTGTTGAGCAGGCCCAGCTCCTTATTCACGATATAGAGTGGAATCAGAATCGCTTCGCTGGGAACGGTCATGGTCACGAACAGGAAACCGACCAGCAGTCTTTTGAACGGAAAGAAACGGATCATCAGGGTATACCCGGCCATCGAGCAGAGCAGGACATGCAGGAGTGTACCGGCAAAAGTAACAATCACATTGTTCATAAACGGACGCCACAGCGCCATCCTCGACCACACCCGCTGGTAGCCCTCCAGGCTGAAGTCGGCCGGCAGGAAGCGCAGACCGGGCTGCATGGACGCCAGGCTGCCGGACAAGGAGATAATCAAAGAGTTCCAGATCGGCAGAATCATTGTGAGCGACAATAGAATCAGCAGCAGTCCGTTGACCGCCCGGAGCGCGGGATGCAGCCGGGTGTCGGCTGCCCCGGACCAGAGCCGGGGACGCCGGTTCAGCCCCTTGCCGCGCTTGCTGGCAGCAGGTGCTGCTATTTTGTAAGATTGCATGGCCCGGTTCTTCCTTTACGAAAGGTCATATTTCGACACCCGCGAGAAGATGAAGGTCAGCAGCAGCGTGGCTGCAATGATCAGAAAGCTGGCCGCCGAAGCAAGGTCCATCTGGAACTGCTGGATGCCATTTTCATATACATAGGTCATCAGCACATCCACCTCCCGGTAGATCGCCGGATTCCGCATGACAACCAGCTGGTCGAACATCCGCAGCACACCGAGCAGTTGCAGCACGAACACCGTCTTCATCGTGGGAACGAGCTGGGGAAGCGTCACATACAGCAGTTGCTTCAGCCGCCCCGCCCCGTCGATCCGCGCTGCCTCATACAGCGACGGGTTAATGAGTGTCATCGCGGCCAGATAAATAATGCAGGTGTAGCCCATCTCCTTCCACACAGAGGTGCCGATCATGATCCACCGCGCATACCGCTCCTCCGCCAGAAAATGCACCGGCTGTCCCAGACCCGCCAGCTTCAGCAGCTCGTTAATCATCCCGCCGTCCGGGGAGAGCAGGACAATCCAGATCCCGCCGACGATGACCCAGGAGAAGAGATGCGGGAGGTAGAGGATCATTTGGTTGATTTTGCGGAACAGCGGATTCAGGACTTCACCCAGCGACAGGGCGGCCAGCAGCGACGCAACAAATCCGAAGGCCAGTTGCCCCGCCCCGATCATCAGGGTATTCTTCAACGCCTGCCAGAAAAAAGGGTCGGCAAGCACCGCCTTATACTGGTCCAGTCCGACGAACGGCCGGTCGCCGATCATCCGGAACTCCTGCAGGCTGATGGTGAAGGCCCGCAGCAGCGGGAAATACAAGAAGATCAGGAAATACACAATGACCGGTATGAACATGAGGTAGAGACCGGTGTGCTGGCGGAATCTCGGCATAGCGCTGCCCCCTCTTTTCTGCTTAATAGTCTGTTACGTCGGACAAGCAAGCGGAAAGAGCAGCACGGCACCAACTGCCCGCGGCGCGCTGCTCCTCAATCTTATTAATCAATAAGTCCGGCGGATTTCAGCTCGGCATTCATGGACTTCACCGCTTCGGCTGCGGGGAGTTCGCCCATCATCGCTTTGAAGGCGTAGCTCTGGACGATCTTCTCGGCATTAGGCCAATCCGCCGTCGACAACTCCACCGCGGAATTGTTGCTGAAGATCATCTCCCGCGCCTCCATCGCCCCCGGAAGGGTGCCGATCGGGTTCACGAACTTGGTGTTGCTCGGAAAAGGCGCACCGTGATCCATCCCATGCTCCCCCCCTGTCTCGGTCAAGGCATAGCTGCCGTCGCTGCCCTTGGTCCAGTCCACCCCTTCAATCCCCAGTGTCGACAAAATATTCCCGGGCTCGCTGTGCCAGAACTCCATGAAAGCGATGGCGGCATCGGGATGCTCCGCATTCACCGGAATGCCCCAGACACTGGGGTCGCCGCGCCGCAGCATATAGCTGCCGTCCGGGGCCGCCGCTCCCGTGATGCCCTTGGCGACGAAGGCCGTATCCGGGTCCTCGGTCTGGCGCATATTGTTGAACAGCCCGACCCAGGCATCCCAATAGGTGACCATTCCGACACGGTCCGAGAGGAACAGCTCCCGCATTTTGGCCGTATCGTTGGTGGCGAAGTTCGGGTCGAGAATCCCTTCCTTATATAGCTTCGCGAACCATTCGTAGACCGGAACCGCCGCTTCGGTGGCATACGGAATGCTGCGCTTGCCCTCGCTGTCAATGACATAGCGGTATTTCACGCCCGCCGCGCTCATGAAGCCCTGAATGTCATAGAGCCCAGAGGTGCTGAGACCATAAGTGTCCGCTTGTCCGTTGCCGTCCGGGTCTTGCTCCTTGAACGCCTTGAGCACGGTGTAGAATTCATCCAGCGTTGTCGGCTGATCCAGCTCCAGCTTGTCCATCCAGTCCTGACGGACGATTGGCAGCGTGCCGCCCTCCTTCTTATTGAAGATGGAGTAGATATCGCCGTCCCCGTATTTCACCTGCTCCCACTCGCCGGGCTCGATTACCGCAGGGTCGGACAATACCGGCGAGGCCTCGATAAGATCGTTCAGGCGTGTCAGCACGCCCTGGTCCACCAACTGGTCCATCTCCGTCTTGCCCATGTAGACGAGGTCGTATTTCTCGCCCCCGGCCAGCGCGGCCATCAGCTTCTTGGAGTAATCGGCCGCCGGCTTCTCGATTTCGATCTCGATGCCGGTCAGGCGCTCGATCTCCTGCTCGAACTGCTCGTTCTCTTCGGGCGTTTTGCCGCCGGCGACGCCGGACAGGATGCGCAGCGTCTGCTTGGCGGGCTTCTCTGTGGCCGCCGCTGTCTGGGCCGGCGCGTTGCCTTGCGACGGACTGCCTGAGGCGGTGGCGGTGTTGCCGTTGCCCGCCGCGTTGTTCCCGCAGGCCGACAGTGTAATCGCCGCAGCGACAAGCAGTGTGAAACCGGTGGATCTTCGGATACTGGACATGAATTAGAACCCTCCCGCTATATTTTAGTGGCACATGATCCCTTGAGATCGAGTGTTGTGCCGATAGCCACTTGCTTGATTTGCGCTCCCCGGCCTTCGCAGCGTTCGATCAGCAGCTTGGCCGCTTCGAAGCCCAGGCCCTCGGCATTCAGATTCACCGTCGATAATTCCGGCTTCAGCCGGATTTGTTCCCCAATGTTCATGAACGCGAATACGGACAGCCGGGCAGGAATGTCGATGCCCGCTTCCGCTGCGGCCCGGTAGACGATGGCCGCCTCCCAGGACGAGTCGGTCACAATCGCCGTGACCTGTGGCTTGCGCCGGAGCAGCTGGCGGACATGCTCCAGCAGCGTCTCTTCCGTCATGTCCTGCTCCCGGTGGAACAGCAGCGACTCCGGGACAGGTGTCCTCCGCGTCTGGAACGCCGCGCGGAAGCCTGCTTCGCGCGCCAGTGCGACGGTCGTCTCCCTGGCCGCGTTCAGGAAAGCAATCTGCGTGTGCCCCAGCTCCAGCAGATAATTCGTCACCTGCTGCGCCGCCCCGGCATTGTCATTGTCGACGGAGCTGAGATGGGGCGCGTAGGCATACGGCGGGCGGCCGATGACCACCATCGGCATGCCCTGCCTGATCCGCTCTTCGATCCGCTTGTCCGGATCGGTCGGGTCGAGCACAATTTCGCCGTCCACCGGACTTTCCGCCACATACTCCGGCTCCATCGTCCACGGCTGCGGCACGGTGTTGATCAGCAGCCGGTAGCTGTATTCGCGGCAGGCCTGCACAATGCCGTTCAGCAGCGCGAAATGAAAGGAAGTAAAGGCGGACGGGTTCTGCAGCAGCAGACCGATAATCCGGTTCCTCGGCAGCCCCTGCTGGCGCGCCCAATAGGTGGGATGATACCCCAGCTCCTTGGCCGCTTCCATCACCCGCTTCGTCACGGCTTGTCCAATCGGCCGTTTCTTGCTGAATACATTGGAAACCGTGCTCTTGGAGACGCCTGCTTTCTTGGCTACATCTGTAATGGTTGCCATCCCATCCTCCTTTCGCCTTATGGTTAGGATAACGTCCCGTTATTAAACTGCCGTTAGCTTGGTTTTGCTCTTATGTAAAAAGCGTCGAACCAGTTCGACGGCAAACGAATAAGCCCGTTCCGTAAGCCATGGGTGGTTTACGGAACGGGCTGCTTTTTAATGAAGGGAGGGTTAATGATTTGAAGCAAAGAAATAGATGGAAGAGGTCAATGCAATGAATACTACAACAACACCTGCAATGATCCATAATACTTTATTTTTTGACATAATCGTCGGCGCCTCCTTACAAGTACGAGGTAATATATCCCATACGATAGCATCAGTATTTAACATATATACCCACTTGATACAACTGAACAACAGCACTAGATGAAAACATAAAAAGGGCAGGCCGAAGGAATGCTCCTCCAACAGCCTGCCATTATCCGTACCCTTGGTTCTCTTTCACGAAATAACGAAAGAAAGTAAAGTAACCGATGCAGTGGTGGTTATTTGCTCATTAAAACCAAGTCGTTGAATTTTAGGTTAATCCATAATAAATGGCATATAAAAAGACACACGAAAGTGCGTCCTATATAGAATGAACTAAGATTTTTGTGTTGGGATTAGCCGTGACGCAAGAAAACATTTGGACTTCCGGTCGTTTCCCGTCCGTAGATTTCTTGATTGATACCGCTTGTTGCGGTTCCGGCCTCCGCCTGATGGCTTTCCGCAAGCTGATAGGCGCAGCACGGGCTGTCATCGTTTTAAGCTGCTGAAATGCAGATCGTGATTATCCTCCACACAGGTCAAATCAATTGGCGATTTTCCAACTGGAGTTTGCCTTTCAGAAGCCATCAGCCGCAATGAAATAACGAGCTCTTCATGACCTCACTAACCGCCGCTAAGCTGCTAATTGCAGTTTGTACAACTATATCCACCTAAACAGGCCGTTTCCCGGCTATAGTTGCATTTTGTACATCTATTTTGTTGCTTTAAGGCAGTTTGATCCCAATTTGCTGATTTTAGTTGCACGAAATACAGCTATCCCTCAAAAATGGGTGCATACCTAACAAATAGTTGTACGAAATACATTTACCCTTGTGAAATAGGGGTTGCTTTTCGTTCATCATACCTAAACAGAGCCGGACAGAGCCTGCTGCCAGCGAATCCAACCAGCAACTAGCGGTATTCATCTGGAGATCGGGAATGGGCAGCGGCGTACGGAAGTCCATAACTTTAATTCACTTTCCGGCCTTATTCAGCCTAATCTTAGTTCAACTTATATAGCTACAATATATTTTATAATCTAATTTTACTTGCCGCAGCTTCTGATAGTGCACGAAGTGACTTTAAATCGTCATTGATTTGTTCATCCGTTAGGCTGGTTTTATCGGGAACGCTCCAATTATACTTTTTACGACGGTTTGATACCTTGCGTATTATTTCGAGTGTATCTTCCTCTTGAAAAGAGGCTGGTTTCTGATCCGACGATACAATTTGATTGTTCAGCATACGCTTCATGATATCAACTCCTTCGCTTAATAAACTTGGATCCTGAAAATCCCCGGAAAAGCAAAAAACATTTGGTAATATAAATTTACCACGTTCATACCCCATATTCAACGAAATGCGGTAATCCTCCACAAGGCTTTCCTTCAAAATATGTATTTTTTCGATGGCTGTTAGTCCAACAAAATATGGGTAACGTTTTTCCACACAGTGTAGATATCCGTAATGCAAGAACCATAAATAGATCTCTTCAAGCATATAAGGCGAATAGTTTAAAGAATCAAATTCCCTTATATTAAGAACATGGCCGTATTCATGCTGCAACGACTGTGCACAACGCTCATGGACATTTATCATATTAAGATTATCTAATAACGAGCTTTGTTCATCAGGATTCATCAGCCCAGAAAACACCAATGACAGTGCTTCTCTTTTATAATGCTCCACCTCTTTTTCAATCCGCACTCTAGTATCATCTGGTAAAAGAAGAATTCTTTCTTTGCTGCTACTAAGTGAACGATACATACAAGCAGGTCCGTCTGCATTAATGAGGGGAGTGATGAATCGAAAATATAAGTTGAACACTTCTACCTCATTAAGACGCGCTCCCCGTTGGATTGCTTTCTTCACTCCTCCACTCACTTCATGTTTTGTTCTTGCCGGATGCTTGCTCTCTAGTACTTGCGAACTGTCCTGAATCAATTCCAAAACCAGTGCAGCTTTCGCCTTAATTACATTTTGAAATTTTCGATTTTCTCGTTCAAACCACATGATATCATTTAAGCTTTCAAACTCGACTTCATCCATCTTAATGTCAGATTCATCCTCTAGGCTGCTGTTAATTTCAGAGACCATATCCGCCTTAAGCTTGTCCATTATTTCACCCGCTTCCAGTCTATAGTCAGCAATCCTTAACCATAGAAGTTTACAAAAGGCCAGTTCCCTGTGCCAAGACTGGAAACTGACCTTTTGGTATACTACATCGCCTTATCATCCACCGAGTCCAGCCAGGATTTAATGGAACCGATCACTGAGCTGACGCAGCCGTCCTCGAACGGTGAGATCAGCCCGGCCAGCTTCACCAGACTGACGAAGTCCTGGCTGCCGCCGGCCTTGCAGAGCCGCAGATAATCGCTCCAGGCTGCGTCGAAATCCTCGTTCGCCCGTTTCCAGAACTGGAAGGCACAGAGCTGGGCCAGGGTGTAATCGATGTAGTAGAACGGACGGCGGAAGATATGCATCTGCTTGTGCCAGAATCCGCCCTGCTCCAGATAACAGTTGCCGTCGTAGTCGCGGTGGGGCAGATACTTCTGCTCAATCTCCCGCCAGGCCTGCTTGCGCTCCGCCGGTGTCGCTTCCGGGCGGCTGTACACCACATGCTGAAATTCATCGACAGCAACGCCGTACGGGATAAACTCCAGACTGTCGGCCAGATGGGTGAAACGGTACTTGTCCGCATCCTCTTCAAAGAACAGATTCATCCACGGCCAGGCCAGGAATTCCATGCTCATCGAATGAATCTCCGCAGCTTCGTAGGTCGGGAACGCATACTCGGGCACATCTAGCCCCCGGCTGGAATACACTTGAAACGCATGGCCCACTTCATGGGTCAGCACATCAATATCGCCGGAGGTTCCGTTGAAATTGGAGAAGATGAACGGGGCCTTGTATTTGCTGATGAACGTGCAGTATCCGCCGAATTGCTTGCCGGGCTTGCTCAGCAGATCCATGAGCTCATTGTTCTGCATGAAGGTGAAGAATTCATCTGTCTCCGGCGACAGTTCCTTGTACATCTTGGCGCCATTCTTTACGATCCATTCCGGATCACCTTTCGGAGCCGCATTGCCGCTAATGAAGTTAAGGCTCTCATCATAGGCTTTCAGCTTCTCCAGACCAAGGCGTTCCTGCTGACGCTGCTTCAGCTTCTGCGCTACCGGGACGATATACTCCAGCACCTGTTTACGGAAGCCCGCTACCATAGCGGCGTCATAAGCGGTACGGTTCATCCGGTCATAGCCGAGCTCCACAAAGCTGGGATAGCCGAGCTTCCGGGCAATGCCGGTGCGGACCTTGACCAGCTCGTCATAAATGCGGTCCAGCTCGCTTTCGTTCTCAGCCATGAAGTCAAATCTGGCGTTAAAGGCACTGCGGCGTGTCTCGCGGTCCGGGGACATCTCAAACGGGGTGAGCTGCGACAGCGTTCGCTCTTCTCCTTCAAACTTGATCTTGGCCGAGGCAATAAGCTGGGCGTATTCCGTGGACAGCTTATTCTCCAGCTGCAGATCGCCGATAATGTCCGGGCTAAAGGTCTTCAGCGACATTTCGGCCAGAGCCAGCAGCTGCGGGCCCCATTCCTGTTCGAACTCCGCTCTGTACTTGGAGTTGACGATAGCTTTGTAATAATCGGTTATGTACTCTTGGAAGACGGGTCCCACTTCATCAAAAAATTCCTGCTCCGCCTTGTAGAACTCATCCTCTGTATTGATTGAATGGCGGACGTAGACCAGATCTTGCAGCGTATCGAATTCGCTGCGAAGCTGATTCAGCGCAGCAACAGCAGCTTTCTGCTCCTCCAAGGAGTCCGCTTCAAAGCCTTTGAGCAGGGTCGTAAATTCCTGCTTATACTTGTCCACATCAGGACGCTCATAAGGATATTCGGAGAATTTCATTTAGCTCAACACCCTTTCTCTACCAGATAGAGTACATTATACTATATGGAAGTGAAAACCAAAACTTCAATTACATCGTTTGATTTTCGCAATTTAATCCGAAGGATATTGGCGCTTTAAACCCATTCAGTCCATTAGACGCTATTTTCGGGCTTTCTTTTTGGACTCAGCAGACTTCTTTGCAATCCGTTCTACATCTGTCATGATCGCTTCTCTTCGCTCTCTCGCTGAAGGGAACGTATTTTCTCCAGAGCGAAATTTGCCGCGGATAACCTTCGATTCTTTAGATTTCATCTCTTCTACCTCCAAAAGGTGATAGAAGCAGTATGGTCAAAACTATGAGAGTCTTATACACGAAAAAAGAGCCTTTGCGGGCTCTCTCTTTATGTTTCTTCTATTCTATTAGGCTCTGCCGGCAATAGTAATCAGCTTCTGAATACTCTCTTCTTGCTGTTCAAGCAACTTAGTCATAGTTTCAGCGGCTTCCTGTGTCCGGGTATTATTAACTCTCAGGACCGCCCAAATCTGCGCACTTTCTTCCTGAATCTTCTCTACATCATCTGTTATGGCCTTCAGCATCTCATTGCTGGCTCTGAAGTTCACCCGTCTAGTTCGCGGCATGATGCGATCCCTCCCATCTCAATAATCCCCGTTCATCCAAATGAATGCAGATTCCCTTAATATACCGGTACATCTCTTTCATCTCTATCATAACATCCATATGCTCATTTGTAGAGTCATAGTGAAAATTATAGATTAATGCACGACCAGAGGGCATATCGATCCAGTAGCTGGCGACTGTACGACCTACCCGGTCACTGGTAGCATATTCAATCGTTCCATCGCCATGAACAAGCCTTACCGAGGAATAGTGAGCATAATCCGGATCATCGACATCAATTACCTCTGGAGTTTCGGTAGTTCCTAATTCACCAAGCCGAAGAAGCATAGGTGCTTTATATTCAAATAGCGAGAAGTCAGTGACAACTCTCAGGTCGTATAGGCAAAAGAGTGTATCACTAGATTTCAGACGGTACAGCGTGCTAATCGCCGAGTTAAACCCATTCTCAAGCACTTTCGCCAATCGGTCAAAATCTCTAATGTGCTGGAGCAGCGCAGTCTCAGTCTCCTTGCTTTGCTTCAGCGCTTCTTCTTTCTCCTGCAAGCTTTTTCGCAATTCTTCCGCCCTGCTTTGTAATTGTTGATTGTTTTCTCTATGCTCGGCAACAATAGATTCCAAACTATTTTCCCTATACCACATTTTAACCATGTTCAGTACGGTCTCAACAGTATATCTATTCTCTCTGAAATAGGTCAGAAACATAAAGTATTCCTGACGTCGAAACAATCTGTACGCATTGGAATTGAAGTATGGATCATCCAGCGTCAGCATACGGTTAAGATTAGCAAAGAGGGACGAGATCAAAGAACCCGCAATTAGGCCATAGCCCACGATAAACGACCATACGGGTAAGGTGAAGTTATTATTGGAGGAAGCTGCTCCCCAAGTAATCCCGGCAGCCGCTAAATACGTTCCCCAGGTTTGCCAACCCAACCGGCTGATTCATTAAACCGTTGACGAGCAGCCAGGAGTTTTGGATCAAAGCTCCGTTGTATCGTTTCAAGCCAGCTAAAGAGTGTTACGCGATCCTCGTATTCTCTATTTTGTTCCTCTGGCAAACATACGCCCTCCTTAATCTATAATATTCCAAATATAGCATAGATTAATGTTTGCCAGAAGGTTATGACGAATCTCTGCATTGAGCTATTCCGTGCGCTAGAAGTAACTGTCGATCAGACTGCGGACCACAAGCTGTCCGTTGAAGTCTTCAAACGTTAAAGGACCGGATAGCTTAGCCTTTCAGCCCAAATGAAGGAGAAATGGTTGTCCATCGCCGGGTTAATGATGCTTGTCCTTTGCTTGTTCCGTCAGATGCAGATTCAGGATGGTTTCATAGCCCTTGGGAATGCTTACAGTTGACATGTCGGGTTTCCTCCAATAATCTCCTATTTATGGGCAAAAGCCCGTGCAACACTCATGTATCTTATGAGTCTCCGGAGAAAAGGTTACCACCCGGTCAACGTTACCCCCAGATCGCCATGACCCCCTGAATGCCAAAATAGACTCCGAATCCGATCAGGGAGGCGCCGGAGATCATGGAAATCCCCTTCAGCATCCGCTCGTTCAGGTAACGCCGCAGCCCCGTAGTCAGCGAAGCTACGCACAGATCCCACAGCGCCAGTCCCAGGAAGATCATGCTGCTGTAGATCAACAGATGGGCCGTGCCGTAGGAGGAAGCGGTTTTGGCCAGAATTGAGCCGTAAATGCCCAGCCAGAACAGGATAGAGAGCGGGCTGGTAATGGAGACCATGAAGCCGGTCATAAAGCTCCGGAATAAGGATTCTTTATTGCGCATCGTAGCCTGGATATCGATTCGCTCCGCGGAGACCATACTCTCCACACCGGAATACACCAGCACCAGCCCCCCGAACAGCCACAGAAAGATTTGCACCTCCGGCAGATTCAGAAACCGGACCATCCCCAGATAGATGAGCAGCATGAAGATGCCGTCTGCGATCATCGAGCCGGCCCCGACAACCCAGGCATTCCAGAACCCGTTCTTAATCCCTTTGTCGAGCCGTGCGGAATTGACCGGCCCCATAGGCGCGGCCAATGTTAACCCGAGAAAGATATAACTGAATAACAGCTGGACGCTCAACCTTCCTCACTCCCCCTTGCAAGGTACTGACTTGTACACTTTATGATGGGGAATGGCCGTTCATACATCTTGTACCAGACGCGAAGTGTCGCTGCTGCCATTTGGCTATCCACCATCAGGACCCGCAATTAGACCTCTTCCTGCTTTTCCGCCGCAACATTGGGAAGTATGTGGGGACTTTCTTTTATATCGCCTAACTACACCCATCATATACAGCTTGGCCGGGGGCCGGTATTAACCTACATTACACCTTTGTTCCAGGCGGCACTTCCCTTATTGCTGCTTGGCGTCATCCTCTTGCGGAAAAAGCTCAAACGGCCCGCCAAGCTGTAACATCCAGCATCCGGCGGGCCGCAATCATGACACAATAACCGCCTCCAACTCCAACACAGGCCCTGTTTGGGCAAGCTCTGTTTGGACTGGGTCTTGTGGACAGGCTATGTGAGGACAGGCTCTGTTTGGAGTGACCTGTGAGGACAGGGTATGTGAGGTCAGGCTCTATTGGCGGTTATAGTAAGCGAGCTGTGAGCAAATAACGGCTTTATGCCGTTGCAGCGTTCCCTGACCGCGTGTTGTTCCGTGATCGTTGTAGTAAACCGTGCTTGATCTCCCGGGCTCAGACTTCCGTCACAGCTTCCCTGCCGCCCATTTCGCGGCATTCACGATCCATTGCCCGTAAGCCTCATGCTCGAAGGACGGCAGATGATGACCGGGCATCAGGTACACCACGCGGCCCAGCCCGTAATGCCGTACCCAGGCGGCCGGCCACTCCTCTCCCTCGTGCGAGTAGGTCAGCAGAACAGTAAGCTCTGCGAGCGGGTCCAGCTCGAACCGGTACGGCTCCTCATCCAACGTGAAGGCTTCAAGTCCTTGCGTTAGCGGATGGCCGACGTCGGCAAGCTGGAACGGAAGCGTCGTGTACGGCGGATGCCCGGTGAATTGGGCGCCGATCAACTGGCTCAGCTCCGGGCTGGCCTGCAGCGAAATCCCGTTGTGAATAACCAGCAGCCCACCGCCGCCGGCCACGAATTGCAGAAGCCCGGCCGTCTCTTCCGCAGCCGGAGCCTGCTTCCAGCTGTCCGTATATGAAATGCACAGCTCGTAGGGTTCAAGGCTCTCCCGCCGCAGCAGTCCGGTTCCCTCAACCGGAGTCAGCTCGGCGGTATCTGCCAGGATATGCTGCAGGCGCCCCTCCACAGCCCCCAGCGGGTGATATGGAGCAGCTGTGTAAGTCCCGATAAGCAGCGTGCGAATTGCCATTTCGATCAGCCTCCTTGAATTATGACTATATAAATTGGAACGCAAAAGTAATGGAGCGGAAGTTTGGAACTCTAGGTAGGCGCAGAAGCGTAGCCTGGCTGTGGAGTTGTTGAGGTCGGTTTTTCGCCTACATTTTCCCTGTTTACCCTCGCTGGAGCACATTGTGGTCGGTTTATCATACACATTTGCCCCGTTTACCCTCTCCGCAGCACATTGTGGTCGCTTTTTCATACACATTTGCCCCGTTTACCCTCGCCGCAGTACATTGTGGTCGTTTTTTCATACACATTTGCCCCGTTCATCCTCGCGGCAGCACATTGTGGTCGGTTTTTCGACTACATTTAGGAATGTTCGGCCGCAGACCATGGTGAAAGCTATCGCTGGCGCTGGCAGAATGAGCTATTTTCAAGTGGATCATAGCGATTATCGAACTAGACTATAGCTAAACAGCACCAACGGGTCACAGAAGCGGCGAAAATGTTGTGAGCAGTGTGCAATGAGCAGTGTGCAATGAGCAACTTCACCCGCCCCTTACCAGGGAAGCGTATTTCCCTCATAATCAATGAGAGCGAGCCCTTCACCGGAATAACCCGGGTCAAGCCGCTGGTCAACCAGCCGCAGGATATATCCGGCGGACTCATCCGGAGTCAGCTTCCCCGCCGTATCCAGCTTGCCCTGCATATAGGTCCGGACATGGCCGGGATGGATTACCATCACCTTGCCACCCTTAGGTGTGATCTGGTTGTAGATCAGCCGGGACTGCATATTAAGAGCCGCTTTGGACATGGAGTAGGCGTACCAGCCGGTCCGCCAGCAGTCCCCGATACTGCCAGCCTCGGAGGAGATATTGACGATCAGTTTACTCCCGCTCTCCAGAATCGGGCCGATCAGCCCGTTCGACATTCGCAGAGCTCCCAGCGTATTCACGCGGAATACCTTGTCCATCTCTGCAAAATCCAGCTCATCTTCGATCGTGGCCTCCATATCCCCCAGTATCGCCCCGTTATTGATCAGAATGTCCAGCCGGTCCGTAACGGCCGCTACCGACTCCAGCGCTTTACTGACGCTATCTTCATCGCCAATGTCCAGCGGAATCCGCTTCAGCCGTCCGCCGCCTAGCTGCTCCAGCCGTTCAAGCTCATCTCCGGCTTCGGCGTACTGTCCGGCCAACACGTGATAGTCCCGTTCGAGCAGCCCCTTCACCAAGCTCAGTCCGACTCCCCGGTCGGCTCCGGTAACGAACGCCCATCGGTTCATATGCTTCTCCTCCTGTCTCCCTTCAGATGTCTATTTTATTGTAGACCATCCGGATAGAAGCAGACATAATATAATGGCAGCAGTTTATAGTATAATGACACATTGCCTGTAAACTTACTCACCGTAGGCGCCTTACTGTTCACCGGGCACTATTCTCTATGTGCACTGATAACTTCGGTAAGCGATTGTGTAGATTCCTGGGATAACGAATAGAACACATCGGGGTTGCTCGGCTTCATAAGCATGGCCAACATTTCCGGATGCTGCTCCGCAAGCCACAAATAATATTCCTGCTCCGCACCATCCGCATGGATAACCAGCTCGAAATTCGGTACAGTGAGGTTAACATTTCCCTTTACTGTCTCCGAGTCATCCAGAGCTTTCCGAATCTGCTCCACTTCCTCCAAAGCACGGATCTCGGCTATTAAGCTTTTGCTGTCATCGTCTATGTCCAGAAAGGTCTTAACCCCGCTGATGCCGGAAATGATAACAGTATCCTGGCCTTCATTACTAACACCAGCATTAGTAACAGCGTTCTCCTGTAACGTACTGCATCCGGCCAACAGCAGAAGCCCCGCCCCGGCAGCTAATAATTTGTTTCTCATTACCGCTCCCAGCCCCCTCTTATCCTCTTTTTACATCATCGATCCTGCCAGAGCATACTATGAATTCTCCACTTTTCCCCATCATAGGTTAGTTGAATCAGGTTGATACCTCGCTTTATTATATCTAGTTCTTCCCTTCTTCTTTTTGCTTCATATTCACTATAGACCTGTGCAATATTTCCAAATACGTTAACTTCATAATTTAATCCATATTCATAAAAATCATTTGCCCCTATATAAGTTGAACTTTTGAAAGTCAAATGGAATGGGTCGTAACTGCGGGGAATGTTTGGACTTCCGGCCGCTATTGTCCCCAGATTTCTTAATTCAAACCGCTCTTAGCGGTTGAAATCCGGTGACAAAGGCGATCGCTATCGCTCCTACAGTTCCAAACTTCCCCTCCGCACTCCCATCTCTTTGTTTTATTCTTTTGTTCAACTTATATAAAAAGCTCTTCAGTCCGTTAATGCAACATTCAAAGGTTTCGCTACAAGCTCTTTCACTGCGTTTAACTTCACAGGAGTTAAGGTTGAATCTTTGGACAGGAACAATGACCTGAATTCATCCCACTCCCGCTCTTCCCCTTTATTCCCCGATATAATCGCATAGAACGTGTCTATCACTTCTCGTATCCCGCTATGATCTTGTTGATTATGCATAGCCATCTCATCCTTTCACATTCCAACAAATTTCTTCTATTAATAAAAGGTCGCCGGAATCAATTGCTGCAATCTGACCAGTATCGCCGCAGCCTGTTCACGCACCAGAACCTGCTTCGGTGCGAAGCGGCCGCCGCTGCCGGTCATCACCTCATGTTCATACACCGCTTGAATTGCCCGGCGGCTGGCCTCCGGCAGGCCCGTCACATCGGCTAAGCTCATGCGCTCAGGACTGCCGTACGTGGACAACGGTGCCGCCTTGGCCACCATGACTGCCGCTTCTTCCCGCGTAATGCCGCGGTCCGGCTCGAACTTGCCGGAAGCGGGGCTGACGATGCCCAGGTCCACGGCCTTAGCGACAGTGCCGCTGTACCATTTGCCGGCCGGAACATCCTTAAAGACGGAGACTGCCCTGGCATCAGGGAACTCATGCATGAGCCGCAGCAGCAGCGTCAGAAATTCGGCCCGGGTCAGCTTCTGCTTCGGTGCAAGCACATCCCCGCTGGCACTTACGCCCTGGAGATATCCGCTGCTCAGCGCCGAAGCGATATCGTAACGCGCCCAAGCGGCGACTTTATCCGCATCCTTGAAGCTCGCCAGCTCAGGGGAAGCCACATGCAGGGCAAAGGTTCGTTTGGCTATGGCCGGCGCGGCGTCTTTGCGGTATTTGGTGACTTCAACAGGATAGACACCGGGCTTCATTCCGCCAAAAGACACCGTTCCGGTGCTGTCGGCCACTTTGCTTGTTCCTCGCAGCGTTACGGTAATACCAGAGGCCGGGAGGCCGCCCAGCTGACCGTTTGATTTGGTGATCCGCAAGGTAACCGGCGTGTCGGCATTCGCGTATCCGCCCATCTCCTGTCCATTCTTGTCCTTCCACTTCACTTCCATCTGCTCCGGCAGCTCTGTATCAGCCGCATAGTAGACCAGCAGCTGGCCTCCGTCGCCGATGGTCATCCTGGACGGATTATTCTCGGGATACCGCCACGAGCCCCCCCAGTAGACAGCAATCTTCCATTCTCCGCGTCCGCTGTACCTACCGTTCTGAATTCCCTCAATCGCTGTGAAGGCCGGCTTGACTGCATCCGCGTTCAGCTTATAGGCCAGACCCTTCGACTGTAAAAAAGCCGCTGCCGCCCTCACCGCGTCGCCACCCGGGATACGTCCCCCGGCAAAAGTACCGCCGGGACCTTCAACCTGAATCGTTGCCTGCTCAGCTCCGGCATGGTGCAGTCCGCTGTACAGCGGACTGGCCTGCCTGGACAGCAGCTTATAGGATGTCAGGGCAAGATAGGCGTTCACGGTGGCAGAAGTATCCCTATCGCCTCCCGGCATCTGAGCAAAGCCGCCGCCCGGTTGCTTCGCGGCCATCAAATGCTCCAGCAGCGAAGCGCCGCCCTCCTTCGAAATTTCTGCCGCATCTACTCCCATCGAGGATAATCCAATGATCACCTGCGCCGTAGTTGAAGTCTTGCCGTCATATCCGCCGTCCTGCTGCTGCTTGTCCTTGAGCCACTGCAGGGCCTGGCGGACCGGCTGCACCGCTTGCTCCGAACCTCCTGCCGGCGTCAGCGCTGTCAATACCCGGGCCGTTACTGCCGGGTCTCCCTGTGATTGACCGGCACCGGGCCAGCTGCCGTCCGCCAGCTGCATATCGAGCAGCTGATAGTAGAGCAGATCCGGATAACGGTTCGTCCGCTCCATAGAATTAGAGACCGAGTTATTGGAGGTCATATAGGCGGCGGCTACCATGGCCGCTCCTTCGGTATCTATACCGGCATGGTTCATCAGGAACGGATACAGATCAATGCCGGCGATGTTGTTCATATTGCCGCCTGCCGCACTGTAAGCGAGCGCTGTGCGGGTCAGCTCAGACACCGTGGCGAACTTGCCCCGCTGCTCCAGAATCCGGTCTGCAATCTGCTTCTTATACCCTGACGGCAGACTGCGCCCATTCTTGAAGAAGCCTACTGCCGCTTCATCGGGAAACGGCTGCACCGCCAGCAGTGCACGCTCTGCTTCATCCAGTGCCTGCTGCATATCCGCAGTGAATACCGCCGCTGCCTTGGGTGACGCAGCCGGCTCCGCCATTGCCCTGCCATCGAACCCTATCAGCAGTATACATAATGCGAGAAGTGTAGCCTTTCCTAGTGTCTGCTTCATAGATGCTGCTCTCATCTCTATTCTCCTCCATTGCAGTTTGCTGGTTCTTGTAAGGTTAGACGCAATCCGTTGGAACTTTGTTCCTGTCCATGCAGCAATATGCACAAATAGAGATATCCCGGCGGCCGCCATGACCGCTTGGATATCTCTGTTATGGGTGTACGGGTGAATACTGCATTTGGCATTTTATTCCGAGAACAGACCTTGACCAGCTCTTTTATAATTATCACCGGTTTGATGCAAACCACCACTTTAACACCCGCAATGCGCGGAGCGTATTCCAGCGGCTTTCCTTACCTGACGGGTCCTCCATATGGAAAGGAATATGGTCGGGTCGCGGTCTGTCCAGCGGCCACCGGCCGTTTGCGCCCTGCTTTGCAATTAGCAGATCGACAGCTTCTGTCATCCTTTCATCGGGCTCCGCACCGGCTTCGCGGAAATACTCCAGTCCACGCAGGATATCATAGTGATAAGACGGCGGATAAAACAAACAGGTAAAGCGGGGTTCAATCACCTCGCCAGATGAACGGGACCGGAACAGGCCTCGTTCCAGCAGATATTCTTCTCCCCGCTTGCGGGCAACGGCCACTGCAGGATCAGGGCCAACCGCTTTCTCATATTCCAGCAGACCCTCAAGTACACAGATCGTACTGTGAAAAGAGGCTCGCGTGCTTGGAGGGGCTTCACAATTCCACCCGCCATCCGAAAGCTGCCCGTCCAGAAGATACTGAACCAACCGCTTACTTATCTCCCCGTAATAAGCACCCGCCGCCAGAATTCTCCCGTTGATGCAAGCCTCCACTTCTCCTTCAAAAAAAGCTCTGCCCTCATGATACTCCCAAATTAATTGGTCCCGTACCAACGCAATGGCTCTGCCGGATTCCGCACATTGCGGCTCCAGCCCCATATCCTTTAATAATACCAAGGCGAACAATGTATTCTGCAGCGGCCAAGCGTCCGCATCCGCCCACCAATGGCCCTCCTCCGATTGCCTGGCAAGGATTTGCTGACCCCATCCCTCCACGGCAACCTGCGAGCGTACCGCGGCAACCCTGTCTTCCGGTTCATGCAGCAAGTCGCGCATCACCTGCCAACGGATCGCAGGATCTGAATCCAGCAACCACTCAATTACCGGGCCTGTAAGCATATCCTGCTTCCAATCGCGTTTCTTGAAATCGCTCATAATGATGCCCTCCAATCACACGCGGATTCTATTGAAAAAAGTATTATTTATTTTAGTATAGTTGATTTGGAACAATATGTATGCAAATTCTATAGTACAAGTTAGGCATTGATCCTGCTAAAAACCGGGCCTATAATGAAAAACTCCTATTCAGAACTTGTAATGCAATACGCACTGAAAAAATGAAAAACAAAAAAACCTTGATTTCTCAAGGTTTTCAATATACTGCCGAGGACGGGGGTCGAACCCGTACGATGGTCACCCATCGCAGGATTTTAAGTCCTGTGCGTCTGCCTGTTCCGCCACCCCGGCATGATATAAAGGATTGTTCGTTTACCGAACGAATTAGATCATATCACGCAATGTAGAGCGCTGTCAACCTGAAAGTATAACCACCTGTCTGTCCCAGTTCATGTTTTGCCGGTTAATATATTGCCAGCTCATGCTTGCAGGTTCATGTTTACCTGTTCATCCCGCACCGCACACAAGCCAGCCCGTCTCTGGCATGAGCCAAAGACGGGCTGCTTGTTTGCATTCATCAGCTAACGCCTAATGGCGTTCGCGGTCGACGCTGCGGTTACGCATGCCGGCCAGACCAAGGAGACCGATCAGACCGAGCCAGCCCCAGTTGCCGTTATCATTGTCGTTGTTGTTCGTGGTGGCGTTGGCGCGGTAGCGTCCATTGTCGGTTGTGTTGTTCGTACGGTAGCGGCCGTTGTCATTGGTGGTCGACAGCGGAGAGACGCCGTTGTTGTTGTCCCCGGTACGGACTTTATCGCGCATGATATTGTCTGTACGGTTGCCTGTGCCTGTCACTTGGTTCATCATGTTGTTTCCGGCCTGATTCAACCGGCCAGTGCCTTCGTTGTACATGCGATGGGCATCATTGGTCAGGTTGTTGACGACCCCTTGGCCCCCTCTGGCTCCGGTGTCAGGAACCGTGTTGCCCATTGTTCCGGCTGCGCTTTCGGCGAAGCCTACGCCCATCAGACTCATGGATAACAGTGTACCGCAAGCAAGGCTTGTGATCAGCTTGTTCAAGATGTTATGCCCCCTTAAAGGATGGATGGTTTGACCCTGATAATTTCCCCGTTAGGCATAACATCTATACAAGCCAACATTTACGCTGTCGTGATGTTCACGGTGCGCGTGAGCGGATCGTAAGTCACCTTGGCGCCCAGCGCTTCGGCCACCGCCCGGACCGGCGCCATGGTCGTTCCGTTCTCCAGTATTCCTGCCGTAATCTTCCGTCCATTCAGGCTTATCGTCAGCTCATCTGCCTGGCCGCTGCCTCCATTGATGACCGCCAACGCGTCTTTAACCTGCTGTGCAGTGGGCTGTCTGCCGGCGCGCAGCTGGGCGGTGGTCAGGCCGAAGGTCATCTCCAGATGGGAATAATCCTTGAAGGAGGTCCAGTCTCCGCCCCAGGTAAAACCCAGCTTCTTGCCTTCTTCCGCCACTTCCCGGTAATCGGCCACCTTGTCATTGTCGCCGTCGCGCCGTTCGTCCCAGGAAAGTGTCTTGCCGTCCGGCAGGAGCAGTGCGAAATCAATGGCCAGCCCATAGTTATGGTAGCTGCTGCCGCCCCTGACATTAGTGACGATCGGGCCCTTCTTGGTGCGGCCCTGCGCATACAGCTCATTCTGCTCGGCAATGGTCCGTCTGCCCTGGGTAATCATAATCGGAATCCCCCTGGCATAACTCCGCTGCAGCAGCGCTCCTGTGGCCGTCAGCACGACAGGATGCAGATCGCCCAGCCGTCCGGCGGACTTGCTCTTGACCTGATCCAAGGTCAGCATGATATCACCCCCTGGTACAGTAAATGCCCTCCTTGCGTCATCCGCTTGTACGAAGCAGCGGGCAGAGGCCTTTTTTATCACCGGATAAGGATGATTAAGGTCTAATCAGGATATACTACAGGCGAAAGGTGGGAGCATGCATGGATATTCACAGCGACAGCTACAAAATCGCAGCCATTGCCGGCCAGGAGGATGCCGTTGAGGTGATCCGCCAAGCCGAATCACAGCTGGCCCGGATCACGGGCATCAAGGATGTTACCCTGATCGCCTACGAGAAGACGGAACAATAGTGCGTTCACACAACCGGATATGACAAAAAGGCGCTTCAACGAAGTGCCTTTTTACCTGCTGCAGCCGTTGCTCCTAGGATAGCCTGACTTCCATAATATCATCCACCCGAATCCACTCACTGTCTCCGGCCCACTGCAGCTTCAGCTCCCGGGAATGGGCATGAATCGAGGTCACAAAACCGCTGCAGATCCTGTCTGCCTCCGGCTCGAACAGCACAACCGTTACGCGTACATGCGAGCGCAGAGAGCGGGCAAGCGCGTCCTGAATTTCTCTCAGCTTCTGTTCTTCCAGCACGGGCTTTACACGGCATGCTGTCTCACGTTCCTCCAGGATCATACGGCCCTTATATTCCGGCAGCATCCTCCGGCTGTTCTCTTCAAGCTTTCCACCCATTCGTGTCACCCCAGCATGAAATTTATCGATAGCAAGAACACATGTTTGTATTATATGCGGGGATTGTCTTTTTTAACAATCTGAAAAAAATGACATTAACGCACCCGCCACACCCCGGTTTAAGACTGAAATTGAATTCTCCCCAGCAAAAAGACGCCGACGGCAATGTATGGCCGAGCGCCTTTCAGTTCCTGACTATTGGGCAGATTAGCCCTAATCCGCCGTGTTCCCTGCTTCGCTTCCTGTCACCTTGGCCGGCTCGGTCTGAGGTTCTGCAGCATTATCGCTGCCATCAGCGCCTTCGGCTCCCATAACGGCTGCCTCCGTACTGCCTGCCTCAATCAGACCGACGGATACCCGCGCCTCATTCAGCTTGGAAATGCCGTAGAGCATTGCCACGTCGGCCTGCTGGTTGAGCGAATCGAATTCCTCCGCCGTCACATCCGGTGATACAGCGCCTTTGGAGGCCTGCTCCTTAATGGAGTATGCGCTTTGAAAAGCGATTACCGAGTCCCGCAGCAGCTTTTCAATCTCATCCGGCAGATTGCTGGCGATCTTCACGTCGTTCACCTGCTCGGCAATGTCGGCAGACGTATCCTGGAAGCTGTCTACGGCCTCCGTCAGCTCTTCGCCGGTAGCTTCTCCGGCCCCGTAAGAGGTCAGCGTCATATTGAAGTTCTCGAGGGCATCCTTGCCAAGTTGATCGAATTTGGACATTTCATTGTAAAAATTCTGGACGGTCTCCTGCACCTCTGCCTCCGTGGGAGGAGCCGCATCGTTGTTGCCGTTGCCGCACGCACTGAGGAAGATCCCCATGAGCAGCATTCCTGTCAGTATAATTGTTCTCATTTCTATCCCTCCACATATCAGAATAATGTCGAGGTTTGTAAAGTGCAAATAAAAAATAATGTAAATCCGCACAAAATACGTTCCGCTTATATGGAAGCGTTTACAGTAATGCACAAAAAGACTCCCGCCGATGACGGGAATCCAATATCCGGGAAAGCCGAATCATTGCGGACGCCGGGCTTGGGCTTGTGAGTTTCTTTTATGGTGAATAGCTGCACTTTGTACATCTATTCGGACGAAAAATAATGGAGCAGGCCGGTTAACTGCATTCTCTGCAACTAAAATCGCCAGAATCGCGCCTTTTCAAAGGAACGCTGATATTTAGATGTACCAGATACAACTAAAGTCATATTCTCGCGACTAGCCGGCGTTTTAATTGTACGAGATACAATTAAGCCAGCTTTGCAGCGCATATGCTCACCGGCAGCCCAACTTCCCAGTATAAGCCGGGAGTCTGTAGGGCCTGCGGTTTATTCTTCAGGAAGGTAAAAAGCTTCCGCAGGGATCACGCCTTTGGTCTGGCTGGCGCTTTCCCACATCAGCACCGCCTTGGCGTCACCCGCGTTCTCGTAATACTCTACCTTCAGTGCATGCAGCCGGCCGGCCGTAAGCGTGACCGTTCCTTTACGTTCCTGCCCGCTCTGTTTGATCCAGCTGTCGATGACCAGCGCTCCGTCGATCCAGACCCGGATGCCGTCATCGGAGGAAGAGTAAATGGTGTAGCTTTCGCTGTAGGATGGACAGATCCGGCCGCTCCAGCGCACCGAAAACGCGTTGGCAGAGACGGCGGGATCGGGTGCAGCCTGCTGCCAGCTGAAGTTAATATTGGCGTCGGTGCGCACCAGTACCGGAGTACCGCCAAGGGTCATGTTATTGAAATATTCACCCGTCAGACCCGACACCAGCATACTGTCTTCCGGCGGCCCAGCGTTCAGGTTCGCTATCTTGACGGCATATTCATCGCGGTTATATACGAAGCTATCCAGCATAAAAGCCTTGATGACCGCATTGCTGTTCTTCTCGAAGAGCAGCTTGCCCCAGGTCATCTGGTAGGACCATTTTTTCTGGGACTTGGCAAGCAGGGCCGCCGCAGGCAGCTCGCCGTTCTCGCCGATGGCAATCAGCTTGCCGCGTCCCAGGTCCCACAGCTGGTCATGATGGCTGTTCTTGTAATCTCCCTCGTAAATATCGAGGGCCAGCACATCGACGGCGCCCGCTCCGGGATAATAACCCGCCGGGTCGTCGCACCACTGGTTCTTGGCGTTGGGACTCCACACCCACAGCAGATTATGCAATCCGTGGTGGCCGGTATACCGCTCGAACATGAGCTGCCACAGCTCACGGAAACGGCTTTTGCGGCCCCACCAGAACCAGCCGCCGTTCATTTCATGATACGGTCTCCAGAGAACCGGAACACCGGCGTCGTTCAGCCTCTTGAGGTATACGGCCGCCTTATCCAGCTCCGCCAGCAGCTTGGCGTGCTCACCGGTTCCGGGCGTGATATATTTCGCGAATTCCTCTTCGCTTAATCCTCTGGAGACGTTGGACCACGCCGGGGCTGTTCCCGGCAGATTCGCGTGATAGGTCATCGTGACGATCCCGCCGGCCTTGTGCCAGCGGATGGCGCTGTCGGTCACGGCCTGCCGCTGGGCGGCAATGACCGCCTCAGTCTGATTGTTGATCGCACCCATCTCATAGCCGTGCAGCACGGCATGCTTCCCCGTCACATTCATCAGCTTGTACGTGTATTCATCCGGGCTTTCCAGATAGTCATGCTGGCCGCTGATAATACCGCTGCCCTGCAAAGCGTACAACGCTGCCAGCAGATTGCGTGCCGGCACCGCCAATGCATCGTCGGCCGGCGTCATCAGCAGCTCGCGGAAGGAGGCCTGCCACGCGGCATCGCCGACCAGCCGCGATGCGGAATCAAGCATGCTCCGAAGATGTCGTTGCTCCGCCATTGTTGAACACCACCCTTTGGAAGTTTTGCTCCATTCTATGACAGCGGGCGGGACAAGGAGGCGGCGGATGAACATTTTTTTGACAAAACCGCAACGCTTGCTGCTCCGGCCTATCTGGTGTACCGCAGCGGAAGCAGATCAGTGATATCCGCTTTGGACAGCCCGTCCTCCATTTGAAGAATCACCTTGCAATTCAGTGCGTAATCCGCAATCAGCTCCCGGCACATTCCGCAGGGCGATACCACCTTGATCTCACGGTCCTCACTATCCGGGTCTGGATGGCGGACCGCGACAATCGTATCGAAATCCGTATACCCCTCGGAAATCGCTTTGCCGATGACCATCGCCTCTGCACACACCGTCACCCGTGACAAGCTGGCTTCCAGATGTACGGCGGCGAAGATTTCTCCGCTGCGGGTCCGCAGCGCTGCACCGACATGATGGCGTTCCCACTGATAACGTTTACGGATCATCTCCTGCGCGGCTGCAATCAATGTTTCGTCTTCCATAGAAATCTCATAATTCACGGAATTGTCCTCCTGTTTCACTCTTTTCACTGGTTGTGATCATAGCCCAGTATACTAAAATGCCGGGAATTTAAGCTATACTAAATAAGTTAGGCTAGCGATAGCCGCCGACCATCTATTTCAGGAGGAACAACATGAAGAAGCGCAAAATGGTCTCCACCCTCACCCTGCTCGTCCTTCTCTTGCTGGCCGCTTATTGGTTCGAAGAGAACGGGGTACCGGTAGAACCGCCGGTTAAGAATGACTCTGAGGTCATTCAATTGGTCTTTCCGGAGGACCGTTACCCGGAGACGGCCGAGCATATTCAGGAAGCGATCAGGAACGGGGAATCTGCCGTCTGCACGATCGACCGGGACAATGCTGAGGGTAACCGCAAGGAATCGCTGAAGGGGGTACCGACCAAGGAGGGCTACGACCGGGATGAATGGCCGATGGCCATGTGCGCCGAAGGCGGCGCGGGGGCCGACATTGAATACATAACGCCAAGCGATAACCGCGGGGCCGGCAGCTGGGTAGGCAACCAGCTGGAGGACTATGCCAACGGCACACGAGTTGAATTTATGTTCAAATAAGCAACATCATTCACAAAAAAGCGTACAATGGTGTGGAATATAATTCCAAAGACGGAGAGAAGAGTGTTTTATATTTGTTACCGGGGAAGAAGGCTGTACGGCCCTATGACCGAAGCGGAGGCATTTAGAGAATGGTTTACACTCTCGGGTACGGTGAGGGACTTATATATTGTCCAGATCGATGTGGACACTGGCAGAACCATCCGCCAGATCGGTCCGGCACACCGGAGGAAGAAGTAACGAGCCCCGTCCTGGCGTTAACCGGGACGGGGGTGCACCGCTGAGGCGGCAGAGCTTTAGAATATACAGGCTTTCAGGATAATGACCAGCAGAATGAACAGTACCAGAATAGCGTTGGTGGATGTGTACCAAGGGTTGACAATCGGAGCTACCGGAGGGCCCTGATTAACCCCGCCTACGTTATTACCGCAACCGCAACCATATTCCATACCCATATTCGATTCCTCCCTGTGAAGTTTGTGTTCAGAAACAGCATATGTATATGACCCGTAGGCCGCATGGGCCAATCGGTAAAGAACTCATCTTCAGCTAATGAATGAGCCGCGTGAAGTCGATATTACTAAAGTACAGCAGTCCAACAATAACATACGGTCAGGAGGAACCTCATGGATATTGCCGCATTGTCAACCGTAATGAGCCAGGCTTCCTTGCAGCAGGCTGCCAGTCTGGCGGTAATGAATATCGCCAAGAATACCGCGGAAACCAACAGCCAGAACATGGTACAAATGCTTAACCAAAGCACGCACCCTACGCTGGGGAAAACACTTGATATTCAGGTGTAATTGCATTATCCTTAAATACATAAGAACATTTGTTCCTGAATCGAGCAGAAGCGGCTGCGCCGTCCTTATACGGACGGTGTCCGTCTCTGCGGGAAGCATAAGACTGTTTTTAGGTTCACCTCATACAGTCTTATATTCTTTTATAAAGCCTGCGGGCTTTTCTTTTTCGGGATAAATACGAACATACGATCTTATGTTAAGGGGTGATCCGATGTATTCCTATTATCAGACGACCGCACTTGAGAAATGGACGGAAGAGCTGTACCGGCAGCTGAATGTGCGTGAGCCTGCCCATATCTCGATTGATTACATCGCCGCACGGCTGAACATCCGGGTGCATTACCTGGAGATGCGCAGCAAGGCCATGGAAGCCTCCGGCGGGATGTACACCATGTTCATTGACAGCCGGCTCCCGGCTGCTTGGCAGCGTCTGGAGTTCCTCCAGGAGCTGTGCCATCTGCTGCGCCATTCCGGCAGCAATGCGCTGATGCCCGAACAATTCACCCGGGGAGAGCAGGATGAATCGGAGCGCTTCCTGCTGTATGCGGCCATGCCGATCTCGATGATCTCACAGCTTCCGGTGCCGGAGCAGCGTGAAGCCGCCGTCTCCTTTCTGGGTGCCGTCTTTCAGGTACCCGGTGCACTCGCTCTGCAGCGGATCGACCAGATCCAGAGACGCATCTTTCAGGGGCAGCTGATCGCCGTCATGGAGAAGCAGGAGACTGGCTGCCTGAGCTCCTCGAGTCCCGTGTAAGCAGAAGCCCGAAGCAACCATCCGGTGCCGCCCTACAAAAAAGTGACCCTGCCGTATCCGGCAGGGTCCAGCTATATAATAAGGGGGGTATGGATGTAACTATACTCCCGGTTGCTTAACCGCATATGAAATCCCGCTGAATGTACACTGAAACTTGCTTTCTGTGCTAAGCACCCGTATCTTTATCATGCCACTTTTGCGAAATTTCGTTCTCCGTAATATTGGAGAAGACCTTTCGCCACGAAGCCTCCAGTTCTCCTCTTTGATCCATTTTAACACTATAATAATTGTTGTTAAGCTCGTTTACACCTTCTTCATCAATCAAAGCCTGCATTACATCATCTTTACTGCGATCATCCCAAAGCACATGGAATTCATACCGGGTAACCTCCGGGAAGAATTGATGAATGCTCCATGCATACTCGGCCATTGATTGATAAATAAGTTCTTTGACAGGCGCTGATCCGACTTCGGGAACAAAACTGAGAACCAGGCTGTATTCATTCTCATTCTCTGTGATTTCCAGCCTTTCGGCAAAGCGAAACATTATGTTTGTATAATCATCAAGCTTTTTTCTGATCCAGTCACCTTGTATACGCTCTGTTTCGGCAGTGGGTGTGGGGGCTGCAACGTTGTCTGTATTGGCACAACCAGTCAAGGCAACAAAGCATAAACTAAACATGACCAGAAATTTAGAGTATATTTTAATGGTCGTTAACACCTCCCTGAACGTATTGTATGACTCACAAGCATTTTTTACCATATATTAAACCGCTAATACATAAAAAACATGGCGGAATTCCCGCCAAGGAGTTGATTCCATGAATTGGAGAGCAATGCGGCACTGGATTGTGGCAGGTCTTGTATTCCTCAGCCTGTCCAGGATACTGTATTGGGCACTGAAGGAGATCGTGTTCGATCTGCTCACCGTGCCCGATCCTTACAATAACGTTGTTCAGATGGCGGCTATGGGCGTCATACTTCTAGTGTCCCTGGTCTGTACCTCGCTGCTTGTGGGCAGGGAGAAGTCTTAGAGACTACACCCAACTGCCCCGCTCGCCGGCATTCTCGAACCGGTCTTCACGCAGCAGCGGCACGGCACGGCAGATGTCCGCCTGACAGCAGTAGGTTACATCGTCCTCGTAGCCGCGCTCGCGGAGCTCCCGGCCGCTGGCACAGTCCCAGATCAGCTCGCTCAGTCTGGACTCGCTGGACCTGTACGCGCCAAGGCATACCTCCGCTTCGGGCGACTTGCTGCCTGACAACCGGGAGAGAATCATGCCGGCACCCAGGTAATCCTCTATGCCCGGGCGCAGATGCTGGAGTGGGCCGGTATCCGGCCACAGCTCCCCGCAAGGAATCACCGTGACGCTCCGCTGCAGCTCCTGTCTTAACCGTTCTGCGGCCTCCGCCACCGCTGCGGCGTTCAGCAGGCTGCCGATCAGAAGCGCCGGAACCTGGGCGGCAATGGTCGTACAGGCCGCTCCGTTCAGCGAGCACAAGACGAAGCCGCGCCCGGCATCCGCCGAACTGAAGGATAACGGCGACAGGGAATGGCCGCCTTCTCTAAGAGCCTCGGCCCTGCCTCTCACCAGCTCGGCATCCACTCTTCTCGCAAACGCTTTCGCATTTTCGTTGATGGGCGGCGCAAACGGGTAGACCCTCGCTTTATGCTGGACCGCAGTAACGACTGTCGAAGAGAAGCTCAACACATCCACAATAATAACGATCTCTCCGCGCTCCGCAGCCTTACGGGCACCTTTAGGGCCCCATTCTACCTTGATGTCATATGGTACCTGGTCATAAAACAATGAAACGACCCCTTTTCTGTCCCCGGCGGCTGCTCTTAACGCCGGCAAATATGTACAGCCTATTAGGCACATTACCCCACAATCGGGCTTGTCTATCGCTGGCCCGTTTATGAAATTATATCCTTTGACGCATGCTCTTTCCATACCCTAATTCGCGAGTGCACAATAAAGCAGCGGCCAGCCGTGACTTTAGCAGTCTTCCGGCCGCCGCTGCATGGTACAGCTGCTTTTTCAAAAGTTAGCTTACGACAGGACTACACCCAGAATGCTTTCGTGATGATGACGAGCAGAATGAACAACACCAGAATTGCAGCAGTCGAAGTTCCCAGTCCACAAGCTGCTGCTGCAGCCACAGGACCCGTATTTTCACCATAACAAGCGCCCATTTCCCATTCCTCCTTCATTTGTGGGTACAGCACAGAATATGCAAATTACCCGACGCTGACTGGGTGAATGACGCAGGGCCGCTAAAAATATGGAATTTCCGGATTACGCTAAAGCTGTGAAACGGGCTCCGTCTCCCTAGGGGTATCCTCAGGTTATTACTGCCTCACTGCCCTTACTGCCTTACTGCTTTTCGCTTCACGCGGAATACCGTCACCGAATGCTTCGGAAATTCATATTCCAGCACATGATCCTTGAGCGCCAGTATATGGGTTGACGGGCTAACCTTATGCGGATCATCGAGGCTGTTGATATCGTCCAGCTCAAAGCCGGATAGCTCGGTAACCTCCACTTCACTCACATCGCCGGAAAGCTCCATCAGTTCTATCCGGGCGGGCAGAGGGGTCTCCTTCACATTCACTGCTTTGACGATCAGATCTCCGCCGGCATCCTCCACACTGGCCGTATAATAGAGCGGTTGAATGTCCGGAAGCCGATCCTCGGCCACATTGACCGGAACGCCGTCGATCGAAGCCCGGATTGTCCGGCCCTTAATATGCAGCTCCAGCTCATAATCGACCTCGCTCTCTACGGTAAAGAGACTCTGGGTCAGACAGGAGCCTCTGCCGCTGACCTGGGACACGAGTACGGTGTCCTGGTTCTGCCAGCCGCCGATTTCCCAGGTCAGCCGGTTATCGTCATCCTTGACGCCCACATGTATCAGGAAGCCGCGCGGCCCGGCTGTTCTTCTTGCGGTCAGGCGCAATGTGCAATCCGTCCACTCGGCCTGGCCTAAGCTGAAGGACTGCACATGATCGTCAGTGCCCTTCACGCTATCCGTATCATTCAGCGCTACCTGATCGGCATACAGCAGCTGTTCACCTGTAAGATTGTTTGTCAGCGAAATATTCCGGTAAGTAACAGCGGCTCGCTCTGCGGCCAGCACCACACCGCCCTGTACAGGCTGCGCCGCGGCTGTCTGGATAGGCGGCAGGTTCTCCGCTTCAATCCGCAGCAGACGGTCGCCTTGATGGTTCATAAACAGCTTCTGCACATAATAATTCGCCGAGCCGCAGACCTGATGATTGTTGAACCAGATCATATCCGGCTTCCAGTTGACATAATCCACATTGCACAGAAGCGGCGCGTAGCAAGCCAGGGCTACCGCATGGGCATTGCGCTCCAGCCGGGTCATGAACGCCGCCTCAACCAGCGCATTGTAGTAGGTATTTCCCCAGGTCGCGTATTCTCCCAGGAACACCTTGGGATCATCCGCCTTGAAGCTGTCATACCGGTCGATGTTGGCCAGGAACCATTCCGGTGAAGAGTAATAATGCTCATCGACCAGATCCGAGCCGTGTTCTCTCGCCGAAGCCCAGCCCCGCTCATATTCGCCGCCCGCTGCGAACGGACCGCTGCTGTTGATTACCTGCATGTCCGGATACCGTTCTTTGATCGCCCGGTGAAAATACGGATACCGCTCGAAGAACGGCTCGCCTACTTCCTCGTTGCCGATAGCAATATACTCCAGGCCGAACGGCTCGGGATGGCCGATCGAGCTGCGAATCGCGCCCCACTCCGTCGATTCGTCACCTCTTGCAAATTCAATGACATCGAGCGCATCCTGAATCCACGGGCCCAGGTCATCAATCGGCACGATCCGCCGGTGGTGCGGATCATACCCGCCCGGCAATACCGGAATAGCCTTGGCGCCGATATCCTCGCAGAATTGAAAATACTCGTAATACCCGAGCCCGAGCGTCTGATGGTATCGCCAGTTATTGCGCCGTGGCGGACGCGCAGCGAGATCGCCGACGGTATTCTTCCACCGGTACATCGAATCGCGGTCCTCCGGACTCAGTGACCCGTCGTGAATCAGGCACCCGCCGGGAAAACGCATGAATTTCGGCTTCAGCTCTGCCAGCAGCCCGGCAATATCCGCGCGCAGGCCGTTGCGGCGGTTCTTGTAGGTGTTCTCGGGGAACAACGACACCATATCAAGCTCCAGTCGGCTGCGTCCTTCGGCCAAAATAACAAGCCGGCAGGCGTGATCGGTGCAATCGGCGGTCAATACAGCCTCGTATTTCTGCCATTCGGCGGCATAGGCCGGAATCTCCGCAGCGGCGCAGACCCTTCCGTTCCGGTCTTCAATGGCGACTTGTACCGGCTGTCCGCTGTGCTCCCCGCAGCGTAAGTATACAGAGAAGATGTAGCGCTCCCCTTCCTTCACCGCAATACCCGAATTGAAGCCGGTGTTCATAAGGCCCGCGCCGCTTCCCTGCTCATCGATTTCAAGCACCGCGTAGTGAGGGTTGGCAGGATGAATCGGCGATTCGCTGCCCACCCGCAGCGAGGCGCGTGCACCTCCGCGTTCTACCTTCTCCCAAGCGGACAAGGCATGATAGTCCGGATGATCCACCGGCTCGAATTCAAAGGACCGGTTCCGCACCAGCTCCGCATACAATCCCCCGTCGGCGGCATGGTTCAAATCCTCAAAGAAGATACCGAACAAATCTCCCAGCTCGGCTCCCGTCTGTTTCGTATACACTTTCAGTTTGGCAAGCGTTTCCATAAATAGTGGTTCCTCCCCGATCGGTTGGCTGATACTTGCACGTTAAGGAATGGTAGAACAGTAACTTTTAATTAACAATAATATTATTTAATTCACTCTTCTCCGAACAATTATAGGAGTTAAATCCGGGAACGTCAATGTCAAAAAGAGTCCCAAGGTATGGAGTACCGAAGGTGAATTCAGCGGATTAAGAGGCACTTTTACGGCAGGCTTTATTGATGGGCTGTTTATTTTATTAATAAAAACATTAACTAATATTTATTTTCTTTACTTTTTCCTGAAACGCCAGGTATTTTAAATTCGTACATTTAAAAAAACAAGAGCAGGAGGTGTCCGGCATGTCCAATAAACCGGCAGCTGGCGGAATGGCAATAGGCGTATGCTTTGGCGTAATTTTCTGGTTAACACTCGACAATGTCGCTCTGGGGATCAGTCTCGGAATCCTCTTCGGGATCGCGTTCTCCGCAGCAGGTAAATCCAAGAAACCGAAGGACTGATCGGCGTATAACCATCCCCACTTGATACGGTGTGAGGTAAATCTAGCACTATTACAAAGTGCTGTAGAAGCAGTACAAGTTCACTTTCCGGTACGGAGTCATTATTTTCAGGAAAGAAGGTGTAACGGATGGACAATTCTACAGCGACTAAAGTTTATATCCCGGTATTCAACAGCCGAGCAACCGTGCAGATCATGCTATAATCCGAAAAAGAGGTGATAGCTGTGAAATTTATAATTGTTGTTTTAATTCTCTTGTTTGTCTTTGGTTTTTTTAAAAAGAAGAAGTAATCTCATAAACCTTAATCCTTCTGTCCCTGCATCTTCGCACTGCGCAAAATACAATTTGCGCGTAGACTTTGAGACGTTGGATAAGCTCTGTCGATACCTGAATATGGATACCGGGGAATTGATCGAGTACATAGAGCACGAGAAACCCCGCCCGAATAATCGGCGGGTCTTCTCATTTCATGTGTTCTTACATTACCATCCCCAGCTCCGAGGTATATTTGGTGAGCTGCAGGCTGATCTCCGTGCGCATCACATCCCGGGTCAGCCCGAACTGCTTCTCGTATCCGCGGAAGAAGATTTTATAGTACGAAATGAAGTCATCCTGCTCGTCCGGTATAAAATGTATGGCAGCAAAATTAGATCCCGGACCATTGTCCGTTCCGCATTGGAGAGCAACGCTCCCCGCCGACGGGCTTTTAGTAGTATCAGATCCCTGATTATGATATGCTCATCACTTGTAAGCGTTGACTGCTGATTTGCTTTTATTAGCCTGTCGCTGCTTGACTTGCTGGCCCTGACGGAGATTGCTTACATTCGACCTATGCGTCTTCTCCCGGCTATGGACAATATACTGAGTATTAAAGAGAGGTCATGCATCATGTTTCATGGGAAAATGAGGAGAGTCTCTTGGATCGGCTTCGGGTTATATGTAAGCCTCACACTATTTTTCTTGTTCGTCGGCTTCAGCCGCTCATCGACTTTGCCAGATACGGGCTTTCGGTATCATTTGGCATTTGACGGGATTCCGCTGCGGTTTCCGAGTGATGGATATTTGAAGCTTTGGGTCTTCAACCTGGGTAACTATCTGGCATTCGTACCGTTCGGGCTAGTAATTCCGCTACTGATTCGCTGCCGCTTCCTGCCGTTCTCCCTGGTCTTCTTAGCAGCCATTACCGGGGTTGAGCTGATCCAGATGGTGACGCATTTGGGTGCGTTTGATATCAATGATATCGTCATTAATACACTGGGTGCGATTGTCGGCTATGGCGCCCAACGACTGATCCGCCGCGATCGTACGTCGCCAAGAGGTTTACTCAAGATCCTGTTCTCCGGAGCGGTTTTGACGTCGATCGTCTACTCCGCCGTGAGTGGTCTCAATCATTATCTGGATCACGGCCACGGTGAGATCAAGGCTTTGGACCAATTCGCCCTTGAGCATGGCGAAGTGCGGTGGGAATCAAGGTTCAACGGTTTCACTGTAGGGCAGGAGCCGATCGAACCGACGATCAATCTATACAGCCGCGATAATCCGAGACACCACGAGTTCGCACTACACCTTGACGGACAGTATAAAGAATTTTCCGGTAATTTTGCCGTTCCTGACGACGCGATAAATGGAACGAGCAGCGGCAGCAGCCGCGTCATTATTAGCGCCGACGGAGAAGTGATTTACTCCATGCATGTTAATATCGGACCGGGCGAAAATCAGCCGGAATCTTTTAGGGTGCCGCTTGGAGGCAAGCAGCAGCTCACGATTGCCATCTTCAACGATGCTACCGACCCTCAAACCAACGCGGTATTTTGGGATCTCACGCTAATAGAAGCCAATGCCGGCCAAAAGTGGGCTACGCGAATTCATCGGTTGCTGGGCGGCAGTTAGTGCGTTTGGGGTGCCTCGAAGCCCAGTATTTTCTGAGTTTATTGTATAGCAAAAACCCGTCAGGCTGATGCCCGGCGGGTAAATTTATTATGGTATGAACGCTAAATTTAGAAGCAAGGAGCTGTGACTTGCTTGATAAGTATCCGTAACGAACCAATATGAAAAGGCGCAGAGGTAAACCGGATTATTTTGTCTCTGCTCAAATTCAAATCGCTGCCTCACGAAGTATGCTCCTGAAAGCTTGATGGAGTCCGGAGTAAATTTCTCGACGACTCCGCCATAATCCATCTGGTGGCCGATCTCATCGATGCCAAGATGAGAATGAGCCAAAAAAGCGAGAGTGAAATCACGCCGTGACCAAAATGTGACCATTTGCCTTTTTGGCGGTTGCAATGAATAGCCAACTTACCCGCTTCACCAACCTTTAGACAGAAAAAAACCCTTGCTAGGCAAGGGTTTCGTGGAAGTGGGCCCTACAGGACTCGAACCTGTGACCAATCGGTTATGAGCCGACCGCTCTAACCAACTGAGCTAAGGGCCCGGATCTCAAATGTCCGTATTAACAATGGCTGTTTGATCATAAAAGAATTGCGGGGGCAGGATTTGAACCTGCGGCCTTCGGGTTATGAGCCCGACGAGCTACCGGGCTGCTCCACCCCGCGTCGTTAAGATATATTCAAACAGCGACAATAGTTAATATACATCATTCCGGGCCCATAAGTCAAGGATGAATTTGGTCAAGGGAGAAAGCGGACGCCGTAACGCCCTTTGCGGGAACGGTAAATCTCCACAAAACGCGGATCATGATAGCCGTAAATCCAGCCGTCCTGCTCCAGCCGCTTGGCCAGACAACCGGCCTGAAACCTTGTTCTGAACAGCTTTGCAAAGTAGATCCAATTCATGATGAATGCTTCTCCTTTACGCAATGTATGATCTCTGCCCAGAACTTATGATACCCACTTTGCGCAAAAGTACTCAGATTCCCCTGCCATCTTGGTACCCGCCGCCGTGTTAAATATATGGAAAAGCCCCCACCTAAAGGCAGAGGGCTCCACTATTGTTCCAGCGATTCGGCGCTATACGCTTATACTCCGAACGAAGCCGGATCTTTGCGCCACGCCTGCAGCAGGGAGACATCACTCTCGGCAATCTTCCCCTGGTCCAGCGCAACGCCGATCAGCGTGCTGTAATTGGACAGGCTTTGCAGTGGTACACCAGCCTCTGTGAAGGCATTCACCGCCCGGTCCAGCTCATAGCTGAAAATCGCCAGTACGGCCAGCACCTCGCCGCCTGCTTCCTGTACAGCCTGCGCAGCCTTGATAGAGCTGCCTCCAGTGGAGATCAGATCCTCGATGACGATGACCTTCTGTCCAGGGGCGATGAGACCTTCGATCTGGTTCTGCTTGCCGTGACCCTTTGCTTTGTCACGGATGTAAGCCATCGGCAGGTCCAGCTTGTCCGCTACCCAGGCGGCATGGGGGATCCCCGCCGTCGCCGTTCCGGCTATGACTTCGGCATCCGGATAATCCGCCTTAACCAGCTCGGCGAAGCCTGCCGCGATATAGTTGCGGATTTCCGGGTAGGACAAGGTCAGCCGGTTGTCGCAATAGATCGGCGATTTGATGCCCGAGGTCCAGGTGAACGGCTCCTGCGGACGCAGCGCCACCGCTCCGATCTGCAGTAGATAGCTTGCCACCTGTTCACTTCTGCTCAGTACTTGGCTCATGCCTGAATCATCTCCTCGATTATATTAAGTGCTGCCTGGCGCGGGTCCGGTGCGCCTGTGATGGGCCGCCCCACGACCAGGTAATGGCTGCCCTGACGGATGGCTTGCCCTGGCGTCATAACGCGTGTCTGGTCATCCAGCGACGCCCCTGCCGGACGGATACCCGGCGTTACGGTACGGAACTGCGGGCCGCAGGCCGCTGTAATGGCCGCCGACTCCTGCGGCGAGGCCACTACGCCGTGCAGACCGGCTTCTGCCGCGAGCCGAGCATAGTGTACTACGGTATCCTCGACTTCCCCCGGAATACCGATCTCACTGTTCATGACATCCTTGCTTGTGCTGGTCAGCTGTGTTACTGCAATGATCAGCGGCAGCTGCAGCGAAGGCAGCTCGCTTACCGCCTTAGCCGCCCCCTCCAGGGCCGCCTTCATCATCGCCGTGCCGCCGGAGGCATGGACATTGAACATATCAACGCCCAGCCTGGTGATGCTCTCGGCGCCGCCGCGCACCGTATTGGGGATATCATGCATTTTAACATCCAGAAACACGGAGTAGCCGCGCGCTTTCAGTTCCTTGACGAAATCCGGTCCGGCCGCATAGAACAGCTGCATACCCACCTTCATGTAACATGGGATGCCTTCCAGCTTCTCGATCAGCGCCCTGGCGTGGTCGGCAGTGGGATAATCGAGCGGAATCATCAGTCTTCCGGCCATTTCATCGCGTGTGGATACCATTAATCTAACCGCTCCTTAGCTGTGCGGAATGCCGCACAGTATATGTTTAGCCCCGGTCGCAGCGGAACGGTCTGCGTAATCACGCAAACCGTTCCATCTGGCGGGTGTTCATGCTCTTCTGTTATTGTCCGATAAAAGCGGGCATCGACTGCGACGAGAAGTTGATCGTCTGCAGCATGCTCAGCAGCGCCGCTACCGTGTCAAGCGAGGTCATGCAGACCACGCCGTTCTCCACGGCTTCACGGCGGATACGGAACCCGTCGCGCTCCGGCGTTTTACCTTTGGTCAGCGTATTGAAGACGAAGTTCGCCTGGCCGCTGCGGATCAGATCAAGAATCGTCGGCTCGCCTTCACCCAGCTTGTTAACGTTCATGACGTTAAGACCCGCTTGCTCCAGGGCGCTGGCGGTACCGCCGGTGGCGATGATTTTGTAGCCCATGGCATGGAAGCCCTTCATCAGCTCTACCGCTTCTGCCTTGTCTTTATCCGCAACAGTGACGATGATGGCGCCGCTGGCCGGTATCTTCATTCCGGCACCGATCAGCCCTTTGTAGAGTGCCTTGGCATACAGCTTGTCGCGGCCCATGACTTCACCGGTCGACTTCATTTCCGGTCCGAGCGTCGGCTCTACTCTGCGCAGCTTGGCGAAGGAGAACACCGGCACTTTAACCGAGACATATTCGCTTTCCTGCCACAGCCCTTCGGTGTATCCTTCTTCCGTAAGCTTGCCGCCCAGAATTACTTTGGTAGCCAGGTTCGCCATTGGAATTCCCGTTACTTTGCTTAAGAATGGAACCGTACGCGAGGAGCGCGGATTCACTTCGATGACATACACCTCGTTCTGGAAGATGACGAACTGGATGTTCACCAGACCGACGGTCTTCAGCTCTTTGGCGATGCGGATCGTAATGTCCGTAATCTTCTGCTTCAGCCCTTCATCCAGCGATTGCGGCGGGTATACGGCGATGGAGTCGCCGGAGTGAACCCCTGCGCGTTCCACATGCTCCATGATTCCCGGAATCACTACAGTCTCGCCGTCGCAGATGGCGTCGACCTCCACTTCCTTGCCCAGCATATAACGGTCAATCAGCACCGGATGCTCCGGATTAATCTTCACCGCTTCGACCATATAGCTCATCAGCTCGGCATCGTTATAGACGATTTCCATCGCGCGGCCGCCGAGGACATAAGATGGACGCACCAGCACCGGATAGCCGAGCGATTGCGCGGTTTCTACAGCCTGGTCAACGTTCGTGACCGTCTTGCCTTTGGGCTGGGCGATATGCAGGCGGCCGAGCAGCGCTTCGAACCGTTTGCGGTCTTCGGCTTCGTCAATGCTCTCCAGGCTGGTGCCGAGAATGTTGACGCCTGCCGCTGCCAGCGGCGCAGCCAGGTTGATTGCCGTCTGTCCGCCGAACTGTACGATAACGCCGATTGGCTTTTCCTGCTCAATGACGTTCATCACATCTTCAAAGAACAGCGGTTCAAAATATAACCGGTCCGAAGTGTTGAAGTCCGTGGACACTGTCTCCGGGTTGTTGTTAATGATAACCGCTTCATAGCCGGCGTTCTGGATCGCCCATACCGCATGCACCGTGGAGTAGTCGAACTCAATCCCCTGACCGATACGGATCGGGCCGGAGCCAAGCACTACAACCTTCTGCTTGTCGGATGGGGTCACTTCATTCTCTGTCTCATAGGTCGAGTAGTAATAAGGCGTGGACGCCTCGAATTCTGCGGCGCAGGTATCGACCATCTTGAATACCGGCGTCAGTCCCTGGCCGAGACGAAGCTTGCGTACTTCCGCTTCCTTAACCTGCTCGTCAAGTCCGCCTTCAGCGCGGATTTCGGCAATCGCCCGGTCGGTGAAGCCTTTGCGCTTGGCCTGATACAGCGTTTCGGCGCTGAGCTTCTCTTCGCTGCGCAGTACATCCTCGAACTGTACCAGACCTTCGATCTTGGAAAGGAACCACCAGTCTACACGGGTGATGTCCTGGATTTCCTGCAGCTCATAGCCGCGGCGGAAGGCCTCGGCGATCAGGAACAGGCGCTCGTCGTCGGCCTTGGCCAGCCGTGTGCGCAGCACCTGGTCTTCCAGCTTCTCCGCACCCGGCAGCCGGAAGCGGTGAACGCCGATCTCCAGGGAACGGACCGCCTTATGAATCGACTCCTCGAAGGTACGGCCGATGGCCATTACTTCGCCGGTCGCCTTCATTTGCGTGCCCAGCTTGCGGTTGGCCGAGGTGAACTTGTCGAACGGCCAGCGCGGGATTTTGCTGACAATATAGTCCAGTGTAGGCTCGAAGCAGGCATAGGTCTGCCCCGTAACCGGGTTGACGATTTCATCCAGCGTGTAACCGAGGGCGATCTTTGCAGCCATCTTGGCGATCGGGTAGCCGGTCGCTTTGGAGGCCAGCGCCGAAGAGCGGCTGACGCGCGGATTCACTTCGATAACATAATATTGATAGCTGTGCGGGTCGAGCGCGAACTGCACGTTACAGCCGCCTTCGATGTTGAGCGCACGGATAATCTTCAGCGAAGCACTGCGCAGCATCTGGTACTCGCGGTCGGACAGCGTCTGGCTTGGCGCCACGACGATACTGTCACCGGTATGCACGCCAACCGGATCAAAGTTCTCCATGTTGCAGACTACGATACAGTTGTCGTTGGCATCGCGCATGACTTCATATTCGACTTCCTTCATGCCGGCGATGCTCTTCTCGACGAGACATTGGCCGATCGGGCTGTAGCGGATGCCCGCTTTGACCGTTTCCACCAGCTCTTCTTCGTTGTCGCAGATGCCGCCGCCGGTTCCACCCAGCGTGTAGGCCGGACGGACAATCAGCGGATAGCCGATTTCTCTTGCAAAAGCGAGTGATTCTTCCACCGTGGTAATAATCGTGCTGTCCGGCACCGGCTGCTCCAGCTCGCGCATCAGCTCACGGAACAGGTCGCGGTCTTCCGCTTTCTCGATGGACCCCAGCTGGGTGCCCAGCAGCTTCACATTCTCCTGCTGCAGCACGCCTGCACGGGCCAGTTCCACAGCCATGTTAAGTCCGGTCTGGCCGCCCAGCGTCGGCAGCAGGCCGTCCGGACGCTCCTGGCGGATAATTCCGGTTACGAATTCCAGCGTAATCGGTTCAATGTAGACCTTGTCGGCCATATTGGTATCGGTCATGATCGTCGCCGGGTTGCTGTTGATCAGCACTACCTCGACGCCTTCTTCCTTCAGCGCCTGGCAGGCCTGGGTACCGGCGTAGTCGAACTCGGCAGCCTGGCCGATGACAATCGGACCGGAGCCGATCACGAGAATTTTTTTGAGTTTATCGTTCTTAGGCATGTTATAGTGCTCCTTTCACGGCTTCAAGCTTCATTGTCGGTTTCGGTGCCGTGATTCTGGCATTGGCGGCAAGCTGCGCCTGGCGGGAGACGGTTGGCGTCTTCGCCTTATGTTCGCGGATCATCTCCAGGAAACGGTCGAACAGATAGCTGTTGTCATATGGTCCCGGCGCCGCTTCCGGGTGGTATTGCACCGAGAATGCGGGGTAGCGGGTATGCTTCAGACCTTCAATGGTCTTGTCGTTGTTATTGATATGGGTCACTTCAAGCTCGGTTCCCTTCACCGATTCCTCGTTGACCGTGTAACCATGGTTCTGCGAAGTGATGAAGCAGCGTCCGCTTTCCAGCTCCTTGACCGGATGGTTGCCGCCGCGATGGCCGAATTTCAGCTTCTCGGTATCGGCGCCGCAAGCCAGAGCGAACAATTGGTGACCCAGGCAGATGCCGAAGATCGGATATTCACCGAGCAGCTCGGAGATGGTCTTCACGGCATACGGTACATCCTTGGGGTCCCCGGGACCGTTGGAGAGCTGGATGCCATCCGGGTTCAGGCGGCGGATCTCGTCTGCGGTTACATCATGCGGCACAACAACCACGTCGCAGCCGCGGCTGTTCAGCTCGCGCAGGATGCCGGTCTTTGCGCCATAGTCAACCAGCACGATTCTTTCCTTATGTCCCGGGCTGCTGTAGGACTTGCTTGTGGACGTGCGGGCAACCTGGTTGCGCAGCTCTTCAATCGTCGTATCGTTCATCATTTCCATCAGTTCCTCGACGCGTTTGTTCGAGGTCGTCAGGATGGCCTTCATCGTACCGTAGTGGCGGATAATGCGGGTCAGCATCCGTGTGTCGATATCGCTGATGCCGGGAATGCCGTACTCCTTCAGCAGATCGTCTACACTGTATTCGGCGCGCCAGTTGCTCGGCACCGCTTCATGGTTACGGACCACAAAGCCGTGGACGAAAGGCCGCACGGATTCAAAATCATCGCGGGTAATGCCATAGTTCCCGATCAGCGGGTAAGTCATGGTCACGATCTGTCCGCAGTAAGACGGGTCCGACAGCACCTCCTGATAACCTGTAATCCCTGTGTTAAAAACAACCTCACCCGTCATTTCGCCTTCGGCGCCAAAAGCGGTGCCTGTAAACAGCGTTCCGTCCTGCAGAAGCAATCTCGACTGCATTACCTTCCACTCCTTCTTGTTCTGTAGTGTATTTCTTGTATTTGCCTATACTTCCGGAGTGTACGCGCGGGCAAATGCCGCCGTATGGTTTATCATGCATACAGCGCATCCCGCCTGGCCCATCCGTCAGTTACTTATCAGTCCATACTTCCTTGCCGTCCACCCAGGTCTTCACCGGCCAGCCCTTCAGCTTCCATCCGGTAAACGGAGTGTTGCGGCCCTTACTGGCAAACGTCTCCGGATCTACTTCTTTCTCTTCATTCAAATCAATCAGTGTCAGGTCCGCCGGGGCGCCGACGCTCAGGCTGCCTGTGTTCAGCCGGAACACTCTCGCCGGATCAGCGGTCATCCGCTGCACCAGCAGGGACAAATCCCATTTGCCGGTCGCTACGAAGGCTGTATACAGCAGCGGGAACGCCGTCTCGAAGCCGACGATGCCGAACGGGGCAAGCTGCATGCCTTTCGCCTTCTCCTCCGCACTGTGCGGCGCATGGTCGGTGACGATGATGTCCAGCGTACCGTCCAGCAGCCCTTCGATGCAGGCCTCCACGTCGCGGCGGGAGCGCAGCGGAGGGTTCATTTTCCAATTCGCGTCCATACCCGGAATATCCTCTTCCGACAGGAGCAGGTGATGCGGACACACCTCAGCGGTCACCTTAATGCCGATTTGCTTGGCCTGGCGGATCAGGCGCACCGACTGCTCGGTGCTGACATGGCATACATGATAATGCACGCCTGTTGCTTCAGCCAGCAGGATGTCCCGTCCGACATGAATCGCTTCGGATTCGTTCGGAATTCCTTTCAGTCCTTGCTTATCGGCAAAAGTTCCCTCAGCCACCGGAGCGCCTTCTACCAGCGAGTTGTCCTCGCAGTGGGCGATGACCGGCATATCGAGTCCGGCGGCGATTTTCATCGCATCCTTCATCATCTGGGCGCTTTGTACGCCGACGCCGTCATCGGTGAACCCGATGGCTCCGGCGGTCTTCAGCGCGGCAAAATCCGTCAGCTCGCGTCCCAGCTCATTCTTCGTAATTGCGGCATACGGCAGTACCTTCACCAGACCAGCCTCTTGTGCCTTGCTCTTTACCAGCTCGACGATTTCCGGGCTATCCGTCACCGGACGGGTATTCGGCATACAGGCGATGGTGGTGAAGCCGCCCTTGGCTGCCGACCGAGAGCCTGTCTCAATCGTCTCCTTATGTTCAAAGCCCGGCTCGCGCAGATGCACATGCATATCGATCAGCCCCGGGATCAGCAGCTTTCCTTCCGCTTCAATGACTTCGCCCGCTTCCTCTGCGGCATCCAGCACATCCTTGACCGCGGTGATAACTCCGTCCTGAACAACGATATGTTTACGCGCAAGCTCGCCTTCCTTGCCCAGCACACTGGCGTTTCTGATGATCACAGTCACATTCTCCTTTTCCCGGCAGCACGGGGGCTCCGGGCTCTGATGTATATTATATAATAAAAATTCATTCATGTGTATATTTATTAGCGTATTGCTGTCAGCTTTTTTAGGAAAGGGCGCGCTCAATGACGGCCATCCGAATCGGAACGCCGTTCGACATTTGCGGGAATATTCTGGACTGGCTGCTTTCCACCACCGCATCGTCGATTTCTACATTGCGGTTGACCGGCGCCGGATGCATAATGATTGTGTTCTTGTCCAGCTTGGCTGCGCGTTCCTCCGTAAGCCCGAACTGCTTGCGGTACTCCTCGGCCGACTGCAGAATGCCCGTCGCATGGCGCTCCAGCTGTACACGCAGCATCATCACCACATCCGCCTTCAGCGCTTCTTCCATGGACACATACCGCGCATATTCTCCGAGTTCAGGAGCCTGCATATTGTGCGGTGCGCAGAACTGCACGCTTGCCCCCATTTTGCTGAGACCCCACAGATTGGAGCGGGCCACCCGGCTGTGCATAATATCCCCGATGATGGATACCTTCAATCCCTTTAATTCGCCAAAATGCTTGGTCATCGTGTACATATCGAGCAGCGCCTGTGTCGGATGTTCGTTGTTGCCGTCTCCCGCATTGATCAGCGGGATCTCCACCTTCTCGCAAAGCTGCTGCAGTACGCCTGCCGGCTTCATCCGCACCACTCCGGCGTCGATGCCCATCGACTCCAGCGTCCGTACCGTGTCGTAGATGGACTCGCCTTTCTCCACACTGGAAGCCGCCGCCGAGAAGTTCAGCACCTGTACACCCAGCCGCTTCTCCGCCATTTCGAACGAGAACCGCGTACGTGTGCTGTTCTCAAAAAACATGTTGGCAACAAAATGCGAATTCAGCACCGGCGTCAGCTTCGCCTTCTGCCCTTCCCAATAAGCCGCTCTGTCCAAAATCGCCCGGAGCTCCGTAGCATCCAGCTCCTTGATTCCCAGCAGGCTGCGCTCCTTCACTTTCGTTGCCGTTGTCATCCTTATCGTTCCTCCCGATTCGATATAATGTACACTTCGTCCTTGCCGTCATATTCGGTCATCGCGACTTCGATTTGCTCATGCTTGGAGGTAGGAACGTTCTTGCCGATGAAATCGGGCCGGATCGGCAGCTCGCGGTGCCCGCGGTCGGCCAATACGGCGAGCTGGATCATGTGCGGCCGGCCGCAATCCATCAGGGCATCCATCGCCGCGCGGATCGTCCGTCCGGTGTAGAGCACATCGTCGAACAAGATCACTTTCCTGTCGCGGATGCTTCCGCATTCCGCTGGAAGCGTCAGCGTGCTTCTCGACACCGCCTGCTCCATCTCTTCGCGGTTATCATTCCCGCCTTCGCGGTCATCCCGGTAGTGTGTGATGTCCAGCTCGCCCCAAGGCACCTCCGCTCCTTCGATTTCACGGATTCTCTCGGCAATCCGCTGGGCCAGATACACCCCGCGGGTGCGGATACCGATGAGGATACAATTCTCGATCCCTTTGTTCTTCTCCAGAATTTCATGGGCAATGCGGGACAGCGCCCGGCGGATTGCCGTTTCGTCCATAATGACATTTTTCTCAGTAACCATTCTCGTACCATCCTCCTGCTTGATCGCCTGCTCAAGTTCCCGGAAATCAAAAAACTCCTTGCCCGAAACAGGCAAGGAGTGAAATCCGAAGATTCAGAAAGTGGCGTGTCCGCGCGCAAAAAGGCCCTCCATCCTACAGACGGATTCCTTCCTGAGTGTCGCGAACCTCGATTCACGTTACCTTGCCAGCCTCACGGGACTGATTTAAAGGCGCATATTTAACTACCTGTGATTATGACAGATGTGATGGCTTGTGTCAACTTTGTGGAGGGGGACTATGGAGATCAAAATATGGAAGTGAGACAAGCGAAGGTATGTGCCCCACAGTCCGCACCTAATAAAGAAAGAACCGCCCTGTCCAGGTGGTCCTTTCTCGTCCCGTCTATTGCCTTAATTAAATCGCTCTGGCGATTTCGTTGGCCTCAGCGACGGCGTCCAGTGCTCTGCGGGCACGTACGGCGTCCCCGATCACATGGCACGGAATACCATGCTCTGCACAATAGCTCCTGATTTCATCGTAACTCCGCGATCTGGCACCGATGGCCACCACAACGGCATCACAGGCATATTCCGACTGCTCGCCCATACGTTCGAGGACAACCGTATGCTCCTTGATCTCCACACAGGTGGTATCCGTAATCGTTGTTACCCCGGCAGATTGCAGGTTCTCCATGACACAGATGGACCGCAGCTGACCCAAATCCTTGGCCACCCGGTCCCGCATTTCAACGACGGTGATTTCCGCCGCTTTGCCATGCAGATATTCGGCCACCTCAAGTCCCACTAGTCCGCCGCCGATCACGACAACCTTACCGGAGACGGATGCTTTGCCGGATAAGATATCATGGGAATTGGTTACGTTCGGCAATTGGCTGCCCGGAACCTTAAGCTCTATCGGGGCAGAGCCAACCGCAACGATCACCTCATCGGGCCGGAGCTCCTCCAGCAGAGCTGCCGTAACCGGTGTACCTAGCCGAACTTCAATACCTTCCCGCAATACCTGTTCTCCCCGTGCCAACGCCGCTGCCTTCATCTCTTCTTTCCTAGGAGCTTCTCCGGCTAAGGCAAATTGGCCGCCAAGGGCAGATGAAGCCTCGCATACAACGGGATGATGCCCCCTGCGTTTTAACAGCATGGCCGCTTCAAGCCCTGCGATCCCGCCGCCGGCGACAAGAACTTTTTTCGGCGAACCGGTAGCCTGCAGCCTGTATTCCGCCTCTCTGCCCAGTGCCGGATTTCGCAGACATGTAATATGCGGGAAATTATCGGAGACAAAGCCGTCGTAGCATCCTTGATTGCAGGCGACGCAATGAACAATATCCTCCGGACAGCCGGACTGAGCTTTATTGCAGAATTCGGGATCGGCCAGCTGTGCCCGTCCAATAACGACCATGTCCGCTTTGCCGCTCGCCAGGATAGCGTCTGCCTGTGCAGGCTCATTGATCCGTCCCACCGCCACAGTGATCAATCCTGTTTCTTCCTTGATTCTGGCCGCATTGTCTACATTGAATCCCCGGGGAAGATCGATAGGCGGAACCTCATAGATAATCGCCGAAGAGGAGAAATTGCCGCGCGAGACGTCCACAACGTCTACACCGGCTTGCTTTGCCATTTTGCAGAAGTCAATCACTTCCTCAATCGTCAGACCGCCTTCCAAATAATCATCATGCGCATCGACCCTCATAAAGAGAGGCATGCCTTCCGGAATATTCCGGCGTATGGACTGAATGCATTCGATCAGGAAACGGGCCCGGTTAGGCAGATTCCCGCCATACTCATCCGTTCTCCGGTTGAAATAGGGGCTCAGGAAGGAGTGCGGGGTGTAATTATGTCCGGCATGGAACTCGATGGCATCAAACCCGGCTTCCACCGCCCGCTTGGCTCCTTCGCCAAAGGCCTCAGCCGCTTCCTTGATCGTTGCCGTGTCCGCACCAGGCAGCATATGCTCCGTCCCCGCGACAGGTACAGGACTCGGGATGATGATTCTTTGCTCTGGATCACTGGCAACCGCCAGGCCGCCCAGCCAGAGCTGGATTCCGGCTTTGCCGCCGGCGTCGTGGATGGCATCCGTCAGCTCTTTCAGGCCGGGAATATACCGGTCGTCCGAGATAGCCAGAAAGTTCTTCGGGGAAGCAGGGCCGTATACCGAGCAGACTTCCGTAAAATTCAACCCGCACCCGCCTGCTGCTCTGGCTACATGATAATCAATCAGTTGCTTGGTGACAAAACGGTCCTCTGTCGGCATCTTCGTACCCATTGCCGGCAGGATTACCCGGTTCTTCAATTTCAAGTCTTTAATTTGAATGGGGCTAAACAGATTCTTGTACGCCATTTGAAATCTTCCTCTCTTAGTCACTCGCCACTTTGTAATTAAATTCACATTCATTTGCATATCAAGCCGGCTTACACAATCAATATAGCCCAGCTATGATATTCAATCAATATGTTTAAAACAAAATGTTTGAATTTTCTGAGAAGTTGCTTGATCCCCTCCTCCCTTCTGACTCCTTAGGCTTACACAGACCTCAAAGCCCGAACCAGCAGACGGATATATTCCATTCTCCCCGGTTTATCCGCCAGGAGCGAAGCTCCAACGTCAGCGGTACCTTCATATTCGGTTGGATAATTGATGGCTGAGGTGAAGATTAAGTATTTATACTGACTGCTTGTTTCATCTCCAGGGATAAGCAGACGCAACAGATGCTGGAGTCGGTCCCCGATTTCCTGTGCCAAATCGATGATTCTCTTGGAGATCTCGTCACTCTGCATCAGCTTCCTGGAATGACTGTTAATAACCAGATTGCCTGGAAAACGCAATGCATATTCCATAATCTCATTAGCAGCCAGGACCAGCTTATCTTCAACGTCCAGGGCCTCTTCCTTCAATATGGATAATACGGACATCGTGTTCTCGATATAAAATTCCTTGACCATCCGCAGCATTTCTTCCTTGGAGCGGAAATAATAATTGATGGCACTGACATTCACGCCCGCTTCCTTGGCAATGGCCCGGATGGAGATATCACAGGTTCTATTAGTGCCCATTAAATAAAGCGCCCGGTCCAGAATGCGTTCCTCTACATTTTTAAGCTCTCTCATATGCCACCTCAATCCATTGGTTAATCCTTAGCATAGTATACACCTGCGGCTTAAACAAGAAAGCAAAAAGCGCTATGATAATATCGGAGGCGAAAAGCGATGGAACTGGAAATCATTACGATCCACGAATGGGACGAGCAATTGTGGAAGATGGCGGAGGCGCTGTATCATGAGGCGTTCCCGCATGGGGCCAAGCCGGTGCGGATCCTGCGCGGTATGTTAGACCGTAAACTGGCAGCGATGCACTTCGGACGGATTGACGGACGAATGGTCGCTATGGCAGTTACCGGTATAGTGGATGCCGCCGGAGGGCAGCGGCTGCTCATCGATTATTTGGCGGTAGGCAGAATGCAGCGTGGACGCAGGCTGGGGACAAGCTTACTCGAGGCCATCATCGACTGGGCCAAGCAGGAGCATCAGGTCAAAGCGGTTATCATCGAAGTCGAATCGGGAACAACCGAAGCAGATAAGAAACGGGTGCACTTCTGGGAGAAGAACGGCTTCATCCTGACACCTTATGTGCATCAATATATCTGGGTGCCGGAGCCTTATCAGGCAATGCTACGGCCCCTGGAGCCTGGAATCAACGTAACGGATGACGGGCAGGCTCTATTCCGCCATATCACAGCCTTTCACAACCAGTCGTTTCGGCTGCAATAAGGTTTTTCCGTGAAGTCACCATTACTTCTCTAGTTATTTCTGTCTGTCTTTTATTATCAGTTTCTTCTCCTGGTTAGCTGCCAGCAATGAAGATACTGTGAGCCTATTAGAGGAGTCTCCATGAGACTCCTTCTTACTAAGGAGCGAACTTATGAAACAATTTTTTATTGTTTTTACTTGTTGTATTGTATTTTTTTTAACTGGATGTACACAAAACAAAACGGCATCTAGTAATGGGGAGTTTACAGCGCTTAGGCAAAAAGAAATGAACATTTTGTTAGACAAAATAAATGATAAAAATGTCTTCGTCTCTGCCCAATCTATAAAGGATTTCAATGTTCGTGCAGAGGCAGATTTGTATATTGAAGACAATATTTCAAGGATTGTTTATAACGTCATTGTCGATGAAGCAAAAATCCATATGAATAATGTTACTATAAGCTTCCTCTTAGAGGATAATATGAATGTTAAGCAGGTTACCAATGACGTTTTTTTCACAAACTTAAATGATGATGGCAAAACTCTCACTGATTTACAACCTGACGGAGAGGTTAAAGGAACCACGGCATTCCGGGCCTTTATCATTAACTCTAGCTCCATTGATCAAGAATTTCTTGAAATATATAAAAAGGTGTATGTACATATTTCATGGGAAAACCCGGATAAAACACATAGGAGTGAATTCATTTTAGTAAATGCAGAGCCTTCCAAAAAACTTATGAATTATCTGAATGAAAATAAACCGGTCTAGATCATGTCTCAACTTGCCAAAAAAAGTCCGGCGCGGATATCCCGCACCGGACTTCTTCACATTCAACTAATTAAAATTCAAATTCAACGTCGCTGAGGCGTCTCTGAATCTCGGAAATTACACGCTTCTCTTCTTCCTCGCCCTTGGCAACGAAGGTCACGGAGAAACGGACGAACGGGCCGGCATCATCCCAAGGTACAGTGGAGATCAGCTTCTCGCGGATCATGAACTGCGAGAAATCCTCGCCGGACTCGAAGCGGCGTCCGCCTTTGATGCCCTTAGGAGCAGCCACATACAGGAAGAAGGAGCCTTTCGGTTTCTCGGCTTTGAAGCCAAGGCTGTTCAGCGCGTCAACCAGCATGCCGTGGCGGCGGGAATATTTCTCGGCAATCGCTTCGGTGATAGCAGGATTAGCCAGACCGAAAGCAGCCGCTTTCTGGATCGCGATGAATTGACCGGAGTCATTGTTGTCCTTCACGTCACTGAACGCTTTAACCACCAGCGGATTACCGGCGACAAAGCCGATTCTCCAGCCTGTCATATTATAGGACTTGGAAAGGGAATGCAGCTCCACACCGACATCCTTCGCGCCCGGTACGGACAGGAAGCTGAGCGGCTTCACACCGTCATAGGTCAGAGCGGCATAAGGAGCGTCATGCACAACGACCACGTTATATTTCTTGGCCCAGGCTACAACCTCGCTGAAAAATTCAGGAGTGGCGCTGGCACCCGTCGGATTGTTCGGGTAGTTCAGATACAGCAGCTTCGCTTTGTAAGCCACTTCTTCCGGAATGGAATTGAGATCCGGCAGGAAGTTGTTTTCTTTCTTCAGTTCAACCGGATATACTTCTCCGCCCAGGTATTTGGTATGTGTGCCCAGCACGGGATAGCCGGGAATCGTCATGATCGTGATGTCGCCCGGATTAATAAAGCAGGACGGCAGCATAGCCAGCGCCGGCTTCGAGCCGATGGAATGCACGATTTCGGTGACAGGGTCGATCCCTTCAACCTGGAATACTTCCTTCAGATAAGCAGCTGCAGCTTCTTTGAACTCCGGAATCCCGTTGTCGGAATAACCGCGGTTCTCTTCCTTAGCCGCTTCTTCGGCCAGCTTGGCAACAATGCCCGCATCCGCCATTTCGTCCGGCTCGCCGACGCCCATGTCGATCAGCTCGATATCAGGGAAATCCTTTTTGGCAGCAGCTTTGGCGCGTTTGATCTTCTCGAATTTATAGATGCTGGTGTCTTTGCCGTAGTTAGCCCCGCCAATGCGGTCCGCAAAGCTATTCTGAATGTAAGTTTCCTGGTATTGTTCGATACTCATTATGGCTATTCATCTCCTGGCTAAATAAATTAATAGAATACTGCACCCATTTACATTCCACGTTCTAAATATGCCGCAAAAATCCCCGTAAAACCATGGATTTATCGTCACTTCATTTGTACTTATCTGCTGCGCAGCCTGAAGAGCAGCTCTTCCATATCTCCCGGAAGCGGAGCGCTGAATTCCATATATTCTCCGGAGGACGGGTGCACGAAGCCGAGTACTGCAGCATGCAGAGCCTGTCCATTCATCGTAATCCCCTTGCTGCGCCCATATACCGGATCACCTACCAGCGGATGCCCGATAAATTTCATATGAACCCGGATCTGATGCGTACGGCCGGTCTCCAGCTGCAGCTCCAGCATTGTCGTATCGCCAAACCGCTCCAGCACGGTAAAATGGGTCACCGAACGCTTGCTGTTCTTTTCCGTCACCGTATACAGCTTGCGGTCATGGGGATCACGGCCAATCGGCGCATCCACGGTGCCCTGGTCATGAGACAGGTTTCCGTGAACAATAGCGATGTAGCGGCGTGTCACACTGTGCTCCTTGAGCTGTGCGGCGAGAGAGATATGGCTGGCATCGTTCTTGGCCGCCATAATCAGGCCGGATGTATCCTTGTCGATGCGGTGCACAATCCCCGGACGGATCTCCCCGCCGATGCCGGCAAGATCATGGCAGTGGTACATCAGCGCATTGACCAGCGTTCCCGAAGGATGACCGGCAGCCGGATGGACCACCATGCCGCGCGGCTTGTTCACCACAATCACATCGCTGTCTTCGTAAGCAACCTCCAGCGGAATATTCTCCGCAAGCAGCTCGGTGGCCTCCGGCTCGGGAACGGTTACAGCCACTACGTCGCCTTCTGACAGCTTGTAATTCGCTTTAACCGCCGCTCCGTTGACCGTAATATATCCGCCGCTGATCCACTGCTGCACCTGAGAGCGTGAAATATCCTCTTCCCAGGATTCCGTAATATATTTATCAATCCGCTCCCGGGCATTTTCACCGGCAACGGTCCATTCGCTGACGTCTCTGTCTTCCGCGCCTGCCGCATCTACGCCCGCGTTATTTTGCACAATCATTCATTCCCTTCTCTGACTTCCTTGGATTCCTTGACTTCTGTGATTTCTTCTCCGCCCTTGATATCGCGCAGCGTATCGAGAATGATCAAGGCCACCCCGATGACAATACAGGAGTCGGCAACATTAAAGATCGGGAACGTATAGCTTCCGAAATTAAACATCAGGAAATCGACAACCTCGCCGGCGAGAATACGATCCAGGAAATTGCCTACGGCACCGCCCAGCACCAACCCCAGAGCAGTCGGCAGGAGCTTGCGCGAGCCCATGGATTTATTCAGATACCAGACGATTCCGGCGACTACAATCACCGTTACAATCACGAAGAACCAGATTTGCCCCTCCAGAATGCCGAATGCGGCTCCCGTGTTCCGGTGTGAGGTAATGATGAAGAAATCCCCGATGACCGGAATCTGCTCTCCGAGCTCCAGCCGGGTAGCGATCAAATATTTGGTACCCTGGTCAATCAAAAATACGATTAGCGCAATCAGATAGTACACCACAGAAGTTGTCACTCCGTTCTTATTTTTCCCGCCGAAAGCGGTACGAATACTGTATAAAGACTTGTATATTGTAGCACAGGCTTCAAGAAACCGTCTATTGCGCAGCTTTTGCGGGAGGCGGTCCTATGGACTATTTACCAGCGCTAAAAACGTTCGTCTCCGGCCAAGCTATCTACAGATAAGGACATGCAAAGCGGGGCAGCACAAGGGCCGGCATCCGCACTCTGAAAGGAGCATCCCAATGAGCCATCTTACACAACAGCAGCTCTCTGACCTGCGTGTCACTCTCCTGCAGCAGCAGGACGACATCCAGCAGAGACTGCTGAATAACCGGCATTATGATCTGGAAAATTCCATGCGCGACACGACGGGCGAGCTTACGGAAATCGACAATCATCCCGGCGACGCTGCAACCGAGCTCTACCACCGTTCCATGGACATCTCCCTCCTGGAGCGGGACGAGCATGAACAGAACGAGATTGACGCTGCCCTGCAGGCTATGGAAGAAGGAACCTATGGGCTCTGCATCGTTTGCGGCAAGGACATTCCTTATGAACGGCTGGAGGCAGTTCCTTCCACCCGCTACTGCAAAGAAGACAACCCACGTCAGTTTACGGAGCTTAACCGGCCCGCTGAGGAAGAGCTCCTCTACCCGCCCTTTGGCCGTACCAGCGGGGATGAGCGGACAGAGCAGAACCGTTTTGACGGCGAAGACGCCTGGCAGATCGTCGAGAGCTGGGGCAGCTCCAACTCACCGGCTATGGCCGAGAACAATGAGATTACTTCCTACAATGACATGGAGATTGAGGCCGATGAAACCGAAGGCTTTGTCGAGCCTTGGGAGAATTTTATTGCCACAGATATTGCCGGCAATCATCTGACCGTGATCCGCGGCAACAGTTACCGCCAGTATATGGACTCCGAGGAAGGCGACTATCTCCTGGACCCTTACGGCAAAAAAGAGCAGGAGTAGCCGACGGCTGCTCCTTCCTTTTTTATTCTTGAACCTGCAGCGGGTTAAGACTTGAGCGAAGCTTCCGTTACTCTAAGCTCACAATCTTCAGCTGTCCTTCTGTTCAACTGACTTCCCGGCAACCTCACCTGTTCTTTAATTCGCGTAAAGCCCTGTCCTACTCAGCTAATCGATATTTTCTCCGGCTAAGGCCGTCACGTGCACCATTCCTATTCCGGCTATTCCACCAATTCCGCGCTAATACGTCTTCAGCTCCAGCTGATGCTGCACAATCCGCACAATATCCGCAATATAGTCCCCGATAATCGGCAGATTCAGCGCCCCGAGCACCTGCAGGACATAAATAATCGTAGCCGCAAAAAAGGTAAAACCGAGCGCAATCCCCACCCCGCGCGCCGCACCGGTTAACACATTCAGCCAGATCAGCCGCCAGGGAGAGAAGAGCAGCTCGGTATATTGGGCAATCCGCGATTTCTCCAATTGCTGGGACAATTCATGAGTTAGGCGGTAGACTGCATTCAGCTTCGCTTCCGGATCAAGTCCGGCATCGTCTTCCGGAGGAGGCTGCTCCCCGTGATTCTTCTCTTTGTCTTGCACCTGAAAGGCTCCTTCCCCTCACCGCCTCTCTTCACAAAAGAAACGAGCCCGGAGGAAGAGGCCGCCCTCTTCCGTTCACGGGACTCGCTTCAATTGTCTTGTGAAGCCGGAGACGAAGGCGGTAGCCGCAGCCTCCGCCCTAAGTTCACGGTCACACCGCCTCTTGGGGCAGGACGGTGCCGGCGGTTCTTTTTCCGCTAGTATTTACCGATCAGGCGAAGCTAATACAAGCCGGGTTCACTTTACGCTCCGATATGGATTCCGATGGACTTGCCGCCGGCATCCACTGTTTCAAAGTCCAGTTCTCCGTCAAACTCAATGGTCGTCACCAGCACGTTCTCACGGAGCACATGCTCGAACGCCGTTGCAGCAGCTTTCAGTTCCTCATCTACCTGCAGTGTCAGGGCCACCCGCTTATCAATCGGCAGGTCAAGCCGCTTGCGGTAATCCTGGACGGCGCGCACGATCTCGCGCACCCAGCCTTCCTGCTCCAGCTCCGGCGTGATTTCGGTATTCAGGGCTACCGTCAGGCCATAGCCCGAGGCAGCGGCAAAGCCCGGCTTCGCCTGCTTCTCGATCAGCAGCTCCTCGGAGGTGATCTGCAGCTCCTCGCCGTCCGGCGATACTACAGCCACTTGGCCGTCCTGTACCACCTTTCGGGTCGCCTCGCTGTCCATTCCCTTCAGGAAGCCTTGCAGGAAGCCGACGTTTTTGCCGTACTTTTTGCCCGCTACCTTCAGATTCAGCTTCAGGGTGAAGTCGACAAAGCCGCTGTCGCTGTTCTCCACGTTGATGTGCTTCACATTGATTTCGTCCTTGATGATCTCTTCGTATTCCGCGAGATTGAAGCTGCGGTCGATGGATACGATCAGCTCGGAGAGCGGCTGGCGGTTCTTGATGCCGGTCTCGTTGCGCACATTGCGGGCAAGCTCGACAATGCCTCGCGCACTTTCCATATCGCGTTCCAGTTCCAGATCGATCAGGCTCTGGTCGGCCTGCGGGTAATCGGCCAGATGGACGCTTTCGCCGCCGCCCAGATTGGTGTAGATGTCCTCACACAGCATCGGCATAAACGGGGCCAGCAGCTTGGAGGTAACCAGCAGCACGTGGGTCAGCGTGCGGTAAGCGTCCAGCTTCTCTTCGCCGAGACCGCTGCCCCAGAACCGGTCGCGGGAGCGGCGGATATACCAGTTGCTCAGCTCATCGACGAAATTCTCAATCGCCTTGGAGGCGTTGACGAAGTCATTGACGGCCAGCGTCTTCTCGACCACCAGGATCAGGCTGTTCAGGCGGGACAGAATCCAGCGGTCCAGCTTGTGCTCCGACACCTTGAACGGATGATCGACAGGGTCATAGCCGTCGATGCCGGCATACAGCGTCAGGAACGCATGGGTATTAACGAGTGTATCTACTACCTTCGATTTGCTCTCGCCGACCAGGCCGCGCGAGAAGCGCTTGTTATTCCACGGCGCGCTGTCGGAGAGAATCGCCCAACGGAACGCATCCGTACCGTATTCGTTCATGATATCCCAAGGGTCGATAACGTTGCCTTTGGATTTGGACATTTTTTGCCCGTTCTCGTCGAGGATATGGCCGGTGGCGATGACCGCCTTGTAAGGCGCTACACCCTTGAACAGGGTAGATACAGCCAGCAGGCTGTAGAACCAGCCGCGGGTCTGGTCGATCCCTTCGCAGATCATATCCGCCGGAAACTGGTCGCTCAAGGCTTCTTCGTTCTCGAACGGATAATGACTTTGGGCGAACGGCATCGAACCGCTGTCGAACCACACGTCGATGACCTCCGGGGTACGTACCATCAGGGCACCTTCCTGGAATGGGCTCTTCAGCTTGATGTTATCTACATAAGGCTTATGCAGCTCGATATCCTCCGGTACTTCCTGGGCAGCCATCGCCCGCAGTTCGGCGATGCTGTGCGGCGCGAATTCCTTGCCGGTCGCTTCGCAGACCCACACGTTCAGCGGCGTTCCCCAGTAACGGTTACGGCTGATATTCCAGTCCACCAGCTCGTCGAGGAATTTGCCGAAGCGTCCTTCGCGCACATGCTCCGGATACCAGTCCACACTGCTGTTGTTGGCAACCAGCTTATCCTTGATTGCCGTCGTGTTGATAAACCAGCTGTCTGTTGCGTAATAGAGCAGCGGGGTATCGCAGCGCCAGCAGAACGGATAGCTGTGCTCGTACTTCTCTTTATGGTAGAGCAGCCCCTGCTCGGACAGGAGCTTCACGATATCCAGATCGCAATCCTTCACGAAGCGGCCGGCAAAATCCTTCACCGTATCCGTATATTTACCGGAAGCATCCACCACGCTCACGAAGCTGATGCCGTTCTCGCGGCAGCTCTTGTAGTCATCCTCGCCGTGCGCCGGAGCCATGTGCACGATCCCGGTACCGCTGGAGTCAGTAACAAAAGAAGCGCCGACGATCACATTGTGCTTCTCCGCCTTGATGTAGCTGAACGGCGGTGTGTAGCTCTGTCCGATAAAATCGGAGCCTTTGTGCGTGGAGAGGATCGTATACTCGCCCTTCAGCACTTCGTCTACGAGGTTCTTCGCCAGGATGTATACGCCGTCTTCCTGCTGAGCACGTACATATTCCATCTCCGGGTTCATGGCCAGGGCCATATGTGCCGGCAGCGTCCAAGGCGTCGTCGTCCAGGCCAGCACGTAGTCGCCGCTGCCTTCCAGCTTGAACTTGGCGGTGGCGCTCAGGTCCTTGACGGTCTTGTAGCCTTGCGCTACTTCATGCGAGCTCAGCGTCGTCATACAGCTCGGGCAGTAAGGGCTAACGCGGTGACCGCGGTACATCAGGCCTTGCTCATGCACAGTAGCGAGGATGTTCCACACGCTCTCGATATACGTGTTGTCCAGCGTGACATACGGGTTATCCAAATCGGTCCAGTAACCGATTGCTTCGGTAAATTCACGCCATTGCTTCTCATAGCCGAAGACACTGGCCTTACATTCCTTGATGAACTTCTCTACGCCGTAGCTCTCGATTTCCTGCTTGCCGGCGAGACCCAGCTTCTTCTGCACGCCCAGCTCGACCGGCAGGCCATGCGTATCCCAGCCCGCTTTGCGCACGACGCGGAAGCCTCTCATCGTCTGGTATCGGCCGATGAAGTCCTTGATTACACGGCCAAGCACGTGGCCGATATGCGGCGCGCCGTTGGCTGTAGGCGGACCTTCGTAGAATACATAATTCGGCTTGCCTGCCCGGTTCTCCATTGATTTGCGGAACGTGTCCTCCTCGTTCCATTTCTTGAGGACACGGACATCTCTGTCACGCGCTTTTTCTCTGACATCCACTTTCTGCATGTGTAATCTATCCTTTCCTTGGTAGGCTCGTATTGGTTTGTTGCTTTAGGTTGTTGCTTGTTGGTGTTGATTGTTGGTTGTTGCTTTAATCTTTTGTTGTTGTTGGTCGGCGGGCGAGCGAAGCGCGACGCCTATCCTCCAGGGCGCGGCGGGCGTAGCGCCGCTGCCTCAGGGCAGGGCCAACCCGCCCCGCGATCCCGTAGGGCAGCTTTGGGGGCGGGAGGCCTTTAACGCGGCGCGGCGGGCGTAGCGCCGCTGCCTCAGGGCCGACCCGCCCCGCGACCCCGTAGGGCAGCTTTGGGGGCGGGAGGCCTTCAACGCGGCGCGGGCGTAGCGCGCCGCCAACCCTTCAGCGGCGCGGCGAGCGAAGCGCCGCTGCCTCAGGGCCAACCCGCCCCGCGACCCCGTAGGGCAGCTTTGGGGGCGGGAGGCCCTCAACTGCGGCGCGGGCGTAGCGCGCCGCCAACCCTTCAGCGGCGCGGCGAGCGAAGCGCCGCTGCCTCAAGGCCGGCCGACCCGCCCCGCGACCCCGTAGGGCAGCTTTGGGGGCGGGAGGCCCTCAACGCGGCGCGGGCGTAGCGCGCCGCTGCCTTCGCATGGAAGGCACCGCAGGCGAACCCGCCAGGGGAGCCTAAGAAGTGCCGCTCCCTACGCCGCAGTAATCCTTCCCTGTCCGCCAAAGTCGCACACTGCTCGGGTTCACCCTTTGCGGGTGTCCAGAGGGCAGCAGCCCTTGGGGTCCCCCTTGCCAAGGGGGATTTAGGGGGATCATCACGCAAAAGAAGCGCCACCCCGCCCCCAAAGGGGCGAGACAGCGCTCGCGATACCACCCTAATTCTGTGCCGACCCCGCCATAAGGCGTGAACGGGCACAATCTCAGTCCGCGCTTAACTTCAAGCACGGGCCGGGATAACGTCCGGCAGACGGCATAAGCTTACACACGCAGGAGCGCTTCAGCTTAGCTTCTAGGGGAAGATCTTCGGATAAGACGTGAACATCGGCTTGCAGCAGACACCGACTCTCTGGAGAACGTGATCTTATCGTACTTGTCCCGTCATCGAATAAGTATTAACGATGTACAGATATGTTCTAGTTATAGACTGTTTAAGCGCAAAAGTCAACATCCGGGCCGAGATTGGAAGGTAGTTGGATTTTGTCCACTTATTTTACCCTTATTTGATGATTTAAGCGGTTTAGTTCGATAATCGCCACTTAATTAGCGCATCGCAAGGATAATCAAGCAAAAACGGGTGAATTAGATTGCTTTTTTCCACTTAGTTCCGGGTTTCAGCCGCATTTGCCCAAATTAAGTATGCATTTTCCACTTCATTCATACTCCATGTGCTTCTCCTGCTCGAATCCCTCCGGAAGCCCCGGCATGAGATAACCCTGACAAGCGTAGCCAAAGACAATCGCTAAATAACCTGGCTTTCGCTCGGCTCCCGGCTCTCCAGTGCGTTCCAATCATCCTGGGATAGCAGCTCCAGCTGTGCTTCCAGCAGTGTACGGAACCGGGTGCGGTAAATAGATGCCTGCTTGCGCAGCTCTTCCGTCTCTATAGCCACCTTGCGGGATTTGGCGAGCGCCTCGTTAATGATGCGGTCGGCGTTTTTCTCCGCTTCTTTGATAATCAGCTGAGATTCCTTCTTGGAATTATTCTTAACGTCATCCGCCGCTTCCTGGGCGATGATGATGGTCTTCGAAAGGCTCTCTTCAATATTGGTGAAATGATCCAGCCGCTCCTGAAGGGCCAGAAGCTGATTGTGCAGCTCCTTGTTCTCACGGATAACACTTTCATAATCCTTGATGACCTGATCCAGGAATTCGTTGACTTCGTCTTCGTCATAACCGCGGATTCTCCGGGAGAATTCCTTGTTATGTATATCGAGCGGCGTTAATGGCATGCTGTGCACCTCCTAGAAATGTCAAACCTCATAGGCCCTGCTGCCCGAAACCAAGCTTCGGCGGCCAAGAAACAAGCTTTAAGAAAAATCCGCGGTACCCGCATTCAGAGGCAGGCCCCCGTTTCAGTAAGTTCAATAAAACGCGTTTCCCTTATAGAGATATTCATTTTCGACAGCGAAACCCGGAATCCTGCAAGATCTTCAGACAAATTTGCCGACCTGAACCCGGTAGCGGCCTTTTTTCGTCAAACCCCCGATCTCCAGCACACGGAAACGGCCGAAGCCCTGAATTGACACCATGTCCCCGTCTTTCAGGCTGCAGGAGGGATCTTCTTCTACTTTCCAGTTCACCCGAACCCGTCCCGCTTTGATCGGAGCGAGAATTTTGCTGCGGCTCATCCGGGTCACATCTGCGGCGATACCGTCCAGACGCAGGGAGGCAACGGTGAACTCCTGAATTTCCAGCTTTTCTTCCCTGGTTCGCAAGGCAGAGACCGGAAGGATTTCGGTGTGGACCATAACCCGGTGGACACCGGTCAAATGGCCGGACAGAAAACTGGCGATATCCGCCGACACGACCACATGACAACCGTCGTCCAGCACATGAATATCGCCGATTTTCCCCCGTTTAATTCCGAGTCCCAGAATGGCGCCCATGTAGTCACCGTGCTCCAGCGTCAGAAATTTCTGTTCGCCCGAGGTGATTTCCAGCACCTTCAGCTCCATATCCTCGGCATCCAGATCCCGATAATCCGGGCCCACGAGCGCCCTTTTGCGTTCTGCACCGGTGAACCCGCCGTCCAGCCTCACGGCAACATCAGGGTGACGGTTCACCAAGCTCTGCAAAATATAAGCCTGGCGGGGATCGAGAAATTCGGTCAGCTTGCTCTCATGATACTCTCCCGCGTTCTGGACCCACTCCCAGGCTTTATCGACAAAAGGCCGCTCATCCGGATGGAAATGCCCGTAAATTTCGTTCTTCATCATCGCAGCCTAGAATATGCTCGCAATAATGTATTGCAGGCCCATAATGGCCATCCGCAGCACGAACAGTGCGACGATCGGAGAAATATCGATCATGCCGAACAGCGGCGGAATAAAGCGGCGGAACGGCGACAGCACCGGCTCCACCAGCTTGGCAAGCAGTTCCCCGATAAAGTTCTCACGGGAGTTGGGTAACCAGGACATCAGAATGTAAATGAAAATCATGTAGAAGTATATGTTGAAGAGTATAGAGATTATCTGGTTGATCTCGTATGCCAAGATGTTGTCACCTCATTCTGAATTCTTGTTCATCCATTAACATTTCCGTAATAGAGCCTTGGATTTCCACAGTATCCGGTGTGCACATAAATATATTGCCCCCAATTTTGGATATTCCTCCGCCAAGGGCGTATACTGTTCCGCTGAGAAAATCAATGATCCGCATCGCCTGGTCATTCCGTACTCTCTGCAGGTTAATGACCACGGTGCGGTGTGAGCGTAGATGATCGGCGATTTCCTGGGCCTCCTCATAAGAGCGGGGTTCATAGAGGACCACCTTCACATTCTTCTGCGAATGGATACTGACGACATTGGCCCGCTGATTCTTGCGGGTTTCCACAGGTGTTGGTTCAAGCTCTTCCTCATCGCGGGTGATTTGCTCCCGCTCCACGATTTCCTCTTCCTCCTGCAAGCCCAAAAAGCTCATAAACCGGTTCATCACGCCCATCAAGCTCCCTCCTCATGACCTACTAATACCGAACCCAGACGCACCTGGGTGGCTCCTTCCTGTATCGCCACTTCAAAATCATTCGACATTCCCATCGACAGTTCTTGGATAGGCTCAGGCGTCAGAGTCAGAGAATTCAGCCGGTCGCGCAGCTCGCGGAGTCCGCGGAACACGGGACGCGCCAGCTCGGGATCCTCCACATGGGGTGCCATCGTCATCAGCCCGATCACTTTGATGCGGTGAAACGGAGCAATTTCACGGAGAAAGTCCGCCACCGCCTCCGGCGGCAGTCCAAACTTCGTATCCTCTCCGGAGATGTTCACTTGCAAGAAGACCTTAACGTCAATGCCGGCGGCATCCGCTTTCTTCTGCAGTTCCCCGGCCAGCGACAGACGGTCAAGCGAATGTATATATTGAAATTTGCCGATGACATCCTTCACCTTATTGGTCTGCAGATGGCCGATAAAATGCCACGTGCCCTTATCCCCAAGAGCCTTCCACTTCTGTTCGGCATCCTGCCAGCGGCTCTCGGCGACATCCTCCATCCCGGCTTCCAGAACGGCGGACATTGTATCCAGGGACACATATTTGGTCACAGCAATGACCTTGACGTCCGCCGCATCGCGCCCGCTTGCCGCGCAAGCTTGGGATACGCGCGCTTTAACTGCGGCAATTCTCTCGTTCAGTGTTAAACTCAGGGTGTTCAACTCTCCTTTAGTCCGATCCAGCTCGTCATTCGTCCTGTAACGCCGTTCTCCTTGCGGTAGGAGAAGAACAGATCGCTGTTACAGCTTGTACACCAATTGGTACATTCGATATGAGTCGGCAAAATTCCTGCTTTAATCATAATGCGTCGGTTCATTTCTTTCAAGTTCAGCATGCTTTTGTGCGTATCGCCCTTTACCGCATGGTACAGTTCAGGCTCGTTCGCCCAATCAGCAGGCTGAAGCTCCGCCTCGAAACGGCGGATATGATCCATCACATAATCATCGACCTCGTAGCAGCAGTCACCGATGGAAGGGCCGATAGCTGCGGCAATATCCTGCGGACGGCTGCCATACGCAGTTCCCATGGCTGCCACCATTTCTGCCGCTATCTCCGCTACCGTCCCTTTCCATCCGGCATGGGCCAGTCCGGCAACGCCCTGTACCGGGTCGTAGAAGAAGAGCGGTACGCAATCCGCATAAAAAGAAGTCAGCAGCACGCCGGGGACATCCGTCAACAGACCGTCCGTCGCCTGGAATGCTGAAGTCCGGTCCAGGCTTCCGCGCCCGCGTTCCGCCTCAGTAACCAGCGCTATATGCTTGCCATGTGTCTGCTCGCCGCAGGTCCAGGCTTCAAGCGGGAAGCCAAGCCCGCCGGCCAGCCGGATACGGTTCTCCCGCACATGCTCCGGAGAATCGCCGACATGCAGCGCACAGTTGAGACTGTCGTATGGCGTCTCGCCCACACCGCCCTGCCGTGTGGTGAATCCGGCTGTAAGTCCGGGATATTTCGTGCGCCAAGGCTCCAGATGGAGCAGCGCCGGTGTTTCACTATTTACCTTAAAGGGTTCCATCCTCTCACCTCCGCCTAAGTGTACCTTTGCAGGGACCCCAAAACAACCCCAGGCGCAGCTTTACCACGAAGTGGCGACTGTCACCGAAGCCTAATTCCAGTTATTTTGCCGATGCCTTCGTTCATTCAGCGCCTCTACGGCCCGTCAGCCAAGCAAGTTCTGCCAGCCGGCCCCGGCTGTACGCCTACACATGTATATAAGCGTCCGGGCAAAAAAAGACGCACTCTTGTTAGTAAGTGCGCCGTTCATTGCGTTCCCCCCGCTCGAGGTAGATGGTCTCGCGCTCTTCCTGGCTTTGCTGCGGCCTGGACTCCTCCAGCTTGACCAGTACGACATCGGCGCCGATCTTGACGATATTACGCCAGGGGATGATCAGGTCGGCTCCGCTTCCGAACAGCCCCATGAACCGCGTATAGCCCGGAACGATAATCGCATCAATGACACCCCGGCGCAGATCCAGGTCCAGATCGCTGATCTGCCCGAGTCTTTTACCGTCTACGATATTGATAACATCCTTTGTCTGGAAATCGGATATCTTCATTTTCTTACCCGTGCCCAGGGAATCTTCGTTCATTATAACCACCCCTGTACATTCTGACCTATAGTCAATAATATGTTCCCTGGGCTTGGCTACATGACTGCGGATTCCCGTGCTTATCCAGGGAAATATATAAGGGTATTCCGCAAGGCGGCGGAGCCGCAGCTTACGGAATACCCTCGGGAATTGTCATATATGGGCTTTGGGTATTTTTAAGACTTTACATGCTTCTGCATCTGCTGGATAGCAGATTTCTCCAGCCGGGATACCTGCGCTTGCGAGATGCCGATTTCGTCGGCAACCTCCATCTGTGTCTTCCCTTCAAAAAAGCGCATCGACAATATCCGCTTCTCCCGTTGCCCCAGCCGCTGCATCGCTTCGCGGAGGGCAATCTCTTCGATCCACGAGACATCCTTGTTCTTGTCATCGCTGATCTGGTCCATCACATAAATCGGATCTCCGCCGTCATGATAGATCGGCTCGAACAGGGAAACCGGGTCCTGGATGGCATCCAGGGCGAACACGACATCCTCCTTCGGCACCCCCAGCGCCTCGGAGATTTCAAAGATTGTAGGCTCCCGCGAATTCTGGTTGGTCAGGCTGTCCCGCACCTGCAGCGCCTTGTAGGCGATGTCGCGGAGTGAACGGGATACCCGGATCGGATTGTTGTCCCGCAGGTACCTGCGGATTTCGCCGATAATCATCGGCACAGCGTAGGTGGAGAATTTGACATTTTGCGAAAGATCAAAATTATCGATGGCCTTCATCAGTCCGATGCAGCCTACCTGGAACAGATCGTCCACGAACTCTCCCCGGTTGTTGAAGCGTTGAATTACACTAAGCACGAGTCTAAGGTTACCGTTAACCAATTTCTCTCTGGCGGACCGCTCGCCCTGCTGCTGCAGCGACGTGAACAGCTCCCTCATTTCTGCGTTCGTAAGAACGGGCAGCTTGCTGGTGTCCACACCGCATATCTCGACTTTGTTTCGGGTCATGATGATTTACCTCCCAAGGAGAAACATTAATGTACATTATCTCCCCGGCCAGTCATTTTATTCCTCACATCATGCCTTGAATCGGCAGACCCGTCACACCATCTTATTAAACTCCTTGCGCAGCCGCTTGATAATCCGCTTTTCCAGACGCGAAATATAGGACTGGGAGATGCCCAGCAGATCGGCCACGTCCTTCTGTGTCTTCTCCTCGCCGCCCCGCAGTCCGAAGCGCAGCTCCATAATCAGCCGCTCGCGCTCACTGAGCTTTTCCAGAGCCTTCTGCAGCAGCTTGCGGTCCACCTGCTCCTCGATGTTGCGGTAGATCGTATCATTCTCCGTGCCCAGCACATCCGAGAGCAGCAGCTCGTTGCCGTCCCAATCGATATTCAGCGGTTCATCGAAGGAGACCTCGCTGCGCGTTTTGCTGTTGCGGCGCAGGTACATCAGAATTTCATTTTCGATACAGCGCGAGGCGTACGTGGCCAGCTTGATTTTTTTGTCGGGATCAAAAGTGTTGACCGCTTTAATGAGTCCAATCGCACCGATCGAGACCAGGTCTTCAATGTTGATGCCGGTGTTCTCAAATTTGCGGGCGATATACACGACCAGACGCAGGTTTCGCTCAATCAGCATGGCCCTAACCGCCGCATCGCCGCCGGACAGCCGCTGCAGCAGATACTCCTCTTCCTCCCGGGTTAGCGGGGGCGGCAGCGCCTCACTCCCCCCGATATAGTAGATTTCCTGGCTCTTGAGTCCCAGCAGGAATAACATGCGATAGTACTGAAGCTGCAGCGCAATCTTCCATTTGAACATTAAGTTTCCTCCTCCACGAGTAGCACAGCTTAAGCTTATAAGGACGTTAACGTCCCGCTCTATCCATCCATAGTTTCAGGCGTCAGTGTTATATAGAGCAGCTGACCGCCGCCGCTTCCGTCTTGGACGGTTCGGCCAGATCCGGGTGAATGACCGCCCGGTAGGCCCCATCCCCTGACAACGCACCGCCATCGAGTCCGATAAGCGCCCTCCGGCTGCTGAAGCTTTCCCCGCCAAGAGTAATCCGCACCAGATCAGGCTTCAGTGCCAGCATGAACGCAGACCCCCGGTTAACTCCCCGGTAGGGGACAAGCCGCAGACGGTCCTGCCAGGCAAAGGACTGCCCGTCCGTTTCGAGCAGCAGCCGGTCCGCACCGGTCCGGTTCAGCCTGCCCTTCCACGACGCCGGTAAATGCTCTTCCCACAGCGAGGCTTCCATGACCATTACCGGAATATGTGTAAGCGGGTCGCTGAGGCGGTTGCCTGTGTCCAAGAGGCCAGTGCATGTCACCCCCACACCCTCAATCTCCACGTATACCTCACCAATATACGTCTCCAGCCGCTCTCTCCGCTGCCGGGACGACTGGACCAGCTTAAACAGCATCAGCACCAGCGGAAGGGCCGCCAGCACGAACCAGAAGGCGATTTTGAGGCGGAAAGCTTGGCCTCCTGTAGCCGTAAAGAGAATGCCGTTCCAAAGGTCTCCGGAGCTTTGCAGCAAATAATGAATGCCCACAATACCGCCTGCCGCCGCAAAATTAATAATATAAAAGGCTCCCAGAACCCTGAGATAGCTTTGCAGACTCCGGTACCCGAAAGCAATGAGCAGCATGAGGAGCGATAATCCGAATTTGATCAGAAAGGTATAGAGAAAGGACAGCTCCGGCACAAACATCATCACCACATAAAGGGCGCCGACAAGCGCGGAGAGCAGGAGCCGCCACCATGTGACCTTCATTTTGACCAGCCAGCCGGCCAGCCAGATGAGCACTCCGTCAATCAGCAGATTGGCCAGGAAAATAAGGTCGATATAAACTACCAGCGCTTTCACCTGCCTGCTAAGCCGCGTGCGGTCTCCCGCCGGGGTCCGGCTCTCTTTTTTGGACGATATGATTAGTATAGGAACTCTAAGGTTCAAAGTCTGTCAAACTTGGGGGGCGTTCCAGGAGTTTTTTTGTCGAGTTATAGCGGAGGATTTATCAGGCAAAGCGGAACAAGCCTGCTCCGGGCGGAGCAGGCTTTATGCGGTATACAGCTTAAGTTACAGCAGGGAGGACAGCTCTTCGTCGTCAAGTCCGGTGGCCTCGCGGATGGTTTGCCGGTCCATTCCCATGGCAGCAAGCCTTCTGGCGACCTCCAGCCGGCCGGTCTTTTCGCCCTTTGCCTGCCCTTCTCTTATGCCTTCTTGTTTTCCTTCCTGTTTTCCTTTGGCAAAACCCTCGTTCAGCGCGCCATCCATCTGTGAGGCTTCATCCAGCAGCACCTTCATCCGGGCCTCGTACTTCATCCGGGCCTCTTCATCCTGGCTCAAGTAACGCAGCGTGTCCATCGCCTTCTGCAAAGCAGGGTTGTTCATGCTCAAGGCCTCCCAATCCGGAATTTCTTTTCCTTTCAAGAACAGCAGCCAGTCGACCAGTCCGCTCTCAACGGGGCTCTGCAGCCTCCCCAGCTTCGGGAGCTCCAGGAAGTGAATTTCAATATCATCTGAAAGCGGCGTCCCATACTTATCCTCCCGCAAATGAAACACACTGTGGGTATGTTCATTCGGCAGCACATTATAATTTAATATATTGACCGTAACACATTTGTTCAGATCCTTGTATTTCCCGCCTTCCTGCAGCTGCCCGGAATAGCGTTTGCTCCAGTAATATAATGTCCGCTTCTCAATATCGTATTTGTTGAACAGCTGCATTTCGATATTAATCAGCTTTCCGTCCGCCGCTCTGGCCCAAATATCGAATACCGATTGTTTGTCCAGCGGGTCGTCTTTGTCCGTGAACGGGTTAAGCACCACGACTTCGCAGAGCTGAGCTTCTCCGGCGTCGGCGAAGATATCGTTCAGGAACGCCAGCAGCACATCCTTGTTGTTCTCGCTGGCAAATATACGCTTAAACACAAAATCTATCCGGGGATCAAGCAATTCCATTCCTCGTTCACTCCCGTTACCCGTTATTATAGCAGTCCGATCAAACAAAAAACACCGTATCTCTCCATAGCCTTGGCTAATAGAAAAGATACGGTGCTTCCGTAAGTATACTGTATTAGTTCTAGTCGTTATGACCCCGTGTCCGGTTGCGCAAAAAGGCCGGAATATCAAGCTGATCCGAGGCCGTCGCCTGGTTACCGAACGGGCGCAGGTTATTGTTGTTATTCTTGTCCGCAGGCTGCTCACTGCTTGCTGTCGGCTTGCGGGTTGCCGCAGCCGGCGAGATTTTGTGATCGAAGCCGGTAGCAATTACGGTGACCTTGATTTCGTCCTTCATACTCTCTTCGATAATTGCACCGAAGATCATATTCACTTCCGGATCAGAGGCGGAGGTAACAATCTCTGCAGCTTCGTTGACCTCATAGAGTGACAGATTGGAACCGCCGGTAATGTTCATAATTACACCGCGTGCGCCTTCAATCGAGGTTTCAAGCAGCGGGCTCATGATTGCCTTACGCGCCGCTTCCGAGGCCCGGTTCTCGCCGGTGGCGATGCCGATACCCATCAGAGCCGAACCGCGCTCAGTCATAATCGTCTTCACATCCGCAAAGTCGAGGTTGATCAGGCCGGGCACTTTGATAAGGTCAGAGATGCCTTGTACCGCCTGGCGCAGCACGTTATCCGCTTCGCGGAACGCTTCAAGCATCGGCGTCTTCTTGTCGACGATTTCGAGCAGCCGATCATTCGGGATAACGATCAGGGTATCCACTTTCTCTTTCAAAGCTTCAATCCCGAGCTCCGCATGAGTCGAACGTTTTCTTCCTTCAAAAGTAAACGGACGCGTCACGACACCAACGGTCAACGCACCGCATTCTCTGGCAATCTCGGCAATTACAGGCGCAGCTCCGGTGCCCGTTCCCCCGCCCATTCCTGCTGTAACAAAAACCATATCGGCACCTTTAAGCGTGTTCGATATAAGATCACGGGATTCCTCTGCCGCCTTCTTCCCAACCTCCGGATTTGCTCCGGCGCCGAGACCGCGGGTCAGCTTGTCCCCGATTTGCAGCTTATGCTCCGATTTGGCCATATGCAGCGCTTGGGCATCTGTATTAACCGTGATGAATTCAACACCCTGAACGCCGTTTTCAATCATCCGGTTGACCGCGTTGCTTCCGCCGCCGCCAACGCCGATGACCTTTATTTGCGCCAAGCTCTCCATTTCAAAATCAAATTCCAACATATCCTTCCATCTCCCCCTAGAATAGTGCTTGGATGGCCAGTCCAAGTATATCTGGACTTACACTTATATGAATTCGCTGAACATATTCTTGAGACGTTCTACGAAGCCCGGCTTCGAAACGGTTTCCTGGCTTGGAGCAGTGCTCTGCTTGCTCCGGCCCGCCGTTTTCTTATTGCCGCTTCCGCCGCTACGCCAGCGGTATCTGCGCACCACATTGTGCAGAATCCCTACGCCGCCAGTGAAACCGGGGTCGCGGACACCAATGTAGTCAGGCACGGCAATGCGCACAGAGGCGGAGAGCTCGGTTTGAGCCGCTTTTAATACGCCCGGCATCGATACAGTGCCACCCGTAAGTATATAACCTCCCGGGAGCTCATTGTAACCCAGCCTTTTGACTTCCTGTCTGATCAAATGAAAGATTTCCAGTACCCGCGGCTCGATAATGGCCGCCAGGTCCTCCTGCGTAAACTCCTTTTCCACATTGCTGCCGATACGCAGAACCTTGAACACTACATCCGAAGCGGCATCGTCAATCCAGGCACAGCCGTATTTCAGCTTCACCTTCTCGGCCTGGTCGGTCAATGTGCGCAGTCCGTAAGCAATGTCGTTGGTTACAAATTCACCGCCGATCGGAATCGTAGAGGTAGCACTAAGGGAACCTTCTTCATAAATGGCAATGGTCGTTGAGCCTGCACCGATGTCAACCAGAACAGACCCCATCGATTTCTCGTCCTTCGACAGCGCCAATCCTCCTGCGCCCAGAGACATCAGCACCAGATCCTTCACTTTCAGGCCTGATTTCTCCACACAGCGCAGCAGGTTATGTATTGGCGTCTTTGCCCCGGTAATAATCGTCGCCTCCACTTCCAGACGGACTCCGATCATTCCTCGCGGGTCCTGGATGCCTTCGAGGCCATCGACGATATACTGCTTCGCAACCACATCAATGACTTCCCGCTCAGGCGGCAGAGCGATAACTTCCGCAGCTTTAATCACGCGGTCGATATCGTCTTCACCAATCTCCCGGTCCTCATTCTGGACGGCTACGACGCCATGGCTGGACTGCAGCCCGATGTGATTTCCGGAGATTCCCACGTACACTTCGGATATTTGAATACCGACCATCTGCTCCGCATGCTCCACGGCACTTCTGATCGACTGCACAGTCTGATCGATATCTACAATCGCACCTTTGCGTATTCCTTCCGAGTCGGCAGATCCAACGCCAATAATATTAAAGGTTCCATTGGTAACTTCTCCAATTATCGCCCGAACTTTGGATGTACCGATGTCCAAACTAACAATGATGTCATTGTTGCTCAAGCCCTATGGCACCTCCTGTTATGATCTTTATAAATAGTAGACGGATCATCCGTCTTGGTTCCCGGTCCCGGGAAACATCACTGTACATATTCAACGTTCCTAATCCTTTCCCTCTTTTTTCTACAAATTTTTTGAATGGAATAATTACACAACAACCTCGAATGTTATTATATGGATGTTATATTTCAAACTGGGCATACTTGGCTGTCAAATATAAGCGGGAATAACAGTAAATGCATAAATTAAATTCCATAAATAGAAGCCAGGTCTCAAAAATTCGGAGAAAAAAGAGGGATGTGCTTAATGCCCGTAAAATCGATTGTAGCATTTTTCCCGGTTCATTAGTAGGGACTTTTTACTCTTCTATTGTCCCCTCCTCCGTTTCCTCATCCTGGCTTTCCTTGTGGAAAGGCACATAGGAATCCGCCTCCAGCATTTTGATCAGCCCCGGCTCTTCCGTCTCGATGACCTGATTCAAATACTCCACCTTCTCCTTGAGGAGCGAGATGGCCGTAATCACTTCAAAGTGCGAGCGTGTATACATCTTGATCCGGTCGGGAAAAGAAAGCGTCGGCGACGGCACAATTTCCGAGATATCACCCGTAAGCTCATTCGGAATGTCAGCAAGCGCCTGGCTCAGCTTGGCCTTAAATGGATCATCCGCATCCCAGTTCGTCAATATCGGCTTCTCCACCGGCATTCCCGTCTCGCTCACCGGTACGGTAGCACCGCTGGATAGAATGGCTTCAAGCGTCGTTCCCTGCTCGTCGAGCTCATAGGCAACAGCGGGATATTCTGTGATCCGGATGTCGACGACACCGGGGAAGCTCTTGTTCACTACGGCATCCTGCACGGTCTTCAGTTTCTTCAGCTGCTCCTCTACATCCTGGCCCGAGACGGCAAAGAACTGCCCTCCGGTCTTAAGCCCGCTCTTCTTCAGCAGCTCATCCTTGGTCGAGTATTTATTTCCCTGAATATGAATCTCTGTTATGCGGCTGAGAGAGGACCGGAATAAAATCACCGCCAGCAGCGCGAGAAACAGCAGCAGGAGGATGAAGATGACTTTGCGGCTCATTTTTTTGCTAGGCTTGTCCTCTTTCAAAAGAGGCATTCGGGTTTTAGGCATGCTCATATCTCCATAATAAGGCCCTGTCTCCTTCCTCGCGGCCGGAGCCAAAGGAGACAGGGAGCTTTAATTGGCCAAATCATACGGGCCCGGCACAGGCACCTTGCGGCTGATGTGCGCGCCCAGCTTCTGGAACAGCTTCTCGATGCCGTCGTAACCGCGGTCAATGTGATGCGCCTGCTCGACAACTGTAGTGCCCTGCGCGGCCAGGCCGGCAATCACAAGCGCCGCTCCCGCCCGCAGGTCGGTCGCTTCCACCGTCGCGCCGTAGAGGCGCTGCACCCCGCGGATAAACGCACGGTTGAGATCGATGGAGATATCGGCGCCCATCCGGGCCATTTCTTCCACATGCTTGAAGCGCCCTTCAAATACAGTCTCTTTGATGACGCTGAAACCGTCGGCCAGCGACAATAATACCATCACCTGGGATTGCAAATCCGTAGGAAAAGAAGGATAAGGCGACGTAACGATTCGTTCCACCGCACGGGGGCGTCCCATGCAGCTGATATTAATTATATCATTGCAGACGGTAATTTGAACACCGGCACGCCGCAGCACATGGATCAGCGAGGTCAGATGGCTGGCATTGGTATGGGTTAAGGTGACGTTGCCCCGGGTGGCCGCCGCAGCGATCATCACAGTCCCTGCCACAATCCGGTCGGGAATGACCTCATACTCGCAGGGATGCAGCCGGGCTACGCCCTGGATTGTAATGGTATCCGTTCCGGCGCCGATAATCTGGGCGCCCATGGCATTGAGATAATTCTGCAAATCCTGAATCTCCGGTTCTCTGGCCGCTCCGGATATTGTCGTGGTGCCTTCCGCCGTCGCAGCAGCCATCATAATATTCTCCGTCGCTCCGACGCTGGGGTAATCCAGGTGAATGTCGCCGCCCTTCAAGCCCTCAGTCCGGCAGGAGATCCGCCCGTTGTACTCCTCAATCTCCGCACCGAGCTGTTTAAGCCCCTGCAGGTGCAGATCAATCTTGCGTTCGCCGATCGCACAGCCGCCCGGCTGGTAGATCGTCACTTCGCCGAAACGGGACAACAGCGGCCCCATCAGGAAAATGGAGGATCTCATCTGCTTCATCAGGTCCTCGGGAACATGCGAGGTGTTCAGCGATGAGGTGTCGATGCTTACTGTGTCATCCTCATGCTGAGCCTTTGCGCCTAACCGTTCCAGAATATGAAGCATAGTCTCAATATCCAGCAGCTTCGGCACATTGTGCAGTAGGTGAACTCCTTCGGCCAGCAGGCTCGCCGCCATAATCGGCAGCGCCGCATTTTTTGCTCCATGGATACGAATGGTGCCTGACAGGGGATATCCACCCTCAATCACCAATTTGTCCAATGTATCACCTCCGAGATTACCGCTCACCCGCATGCAAGGCGCTTCCCTCTGGGGCCATCGGAGTGTGGCAGGGAACAGCTTCCCGCTGGCCTCCGGCCGCCAGCGCCTTGGGTGATTGTCACGATTATAGGATTATCCTATGTTCATCGCCCCGGGAGTGTGACAATACGGCGCATATGACCCGGCAAGTAATCTTGCGCCGAGCCTTGATTAGCAGAGCCTGCAGCGATGCGTCTTGCTACTTCTTCCGCTGCGCAGCCGTGAGCCTGCGCATCTCCTCCACCACCAGCATGGCTGAATCCCGCTTGCCCAGCCGGCGCGAGGCCTCCGCCATGCCTACCCGCACTTCCTCCGAGCCTGTAATCTGCCGCACGGCCTCCAGCAGCGCCTTGCCGCTTAGATCCTTCTCCAGCAGTACCGTAGCCGCTCCCTCGCGCTCAAGCGCTCTGGCGTTGGCTTCCTGATGGTTGTTCGTCACATTCGGCGAAGGAATCAGAATGGCAGGAATGCCGAGGGCGGTGATTTCGGCCAGTGTGGAGGCTCCTGCACGGTTGACAATCAGTGAGGTGCAGGCCAGCACCTCGGGCATGTTATGCACATACGGCAGCACATGCAGCCAGTTAGGGAGGCTTCCTAGCTGCTCGCGCAGCTCCTTGCGGGTCTCTTCGAAATAGGATTCACCCGTAACATAGACGTAATGGACGCCACCCGATTTTTCCAGCATCGGTGCCATCTCGATCATGGCCCGGTTAATGGCCCTGGCCCCTCCGCTGCCCCCGACCACGAGCACGACCGTGCTGCCTTCGGGAATGCCGAGAGAAGCGAATCCGCGCAGCGGATTGGCCGCAGTAACGGCAGTTGCCCGCGGGTTGCCGGTATAGACGACGCGTTTGCCCCCGGGAAAGGCCTTTTCGGTCCCTTCAAAGCTGACGCAGACGGTGTCGGCATATTTGCTGAGGAACTTGTTGGTCAGCCCCGGAATCGCGTTCTGTTCGTGAATCAATGTCGGTATGCCCAGCCGGGAGGCTGCATAGACCACCGGACCGCACACATAGCCGCCGGTACCGATGACGACATCCGGCTTGAATTCCTTCAGCATCTCCTTGCATTCCTTAACTCCCCTCAGGAAACGCATGACTGTCTTCACATTATCCATAGAGAGCTTGCGGCGGAAGCCTGTGATATCAATCGCTTTGAACGGAAGATTCTCCTGGGGAACAAGTCTGCTCTCCTGGCCGCGCTTGCCTCCGATATACAGAAAGGCCGAATTCTCAGTTTCGTCCTCAAGCGCTCTGGCGACGGCGACGGCGGGATAGATATGTCCGCCGGTGCCGCCGCCGCTTAATACGACGCGCATTCGCGTTCACCTCGCATAACGGGATAAATTCAGTAGGATGCCGAGGGCGGTAAGCATCAGCGTCAGCGACGAACCGCCGTAGCTGATCAGCGGCAGCGTGATCCCCGTAACCGGCATGAGTCCGATGACCACACCGATGTTGATGACCACCTGGACAGCGACCATGCACACGATGCCCACCGCCAGGAAGCTGCCGAACCGGTCGGGCAGGCTCATCGCCACCCGCATGCCGCGCCAGATGAGAATCAGGAACAGCAGCAGCACGATCAGGCCGCCGATAAAGCCCAGCTCCTCGGCCAATATAGAGAAGATAAAGTCGGTCTGCGGCTCGGGCACATAGCTGTATTTCTGGCGGCTCATTCCGAGCCCCAGCCCTCCAAGGCCGCCGGGCCCGATGGCGTACAGCGACTGGATGATCTGATAACCGGCACCCAGCGGATCGGACCAGGGATCGAGAAAAGCCGTAATCCGCTGCAGCCGGTAAGGCGCTGCGGCGACAAGACCGACGAACCCAGCGATACCCACCGCTCCCAGCGACAGCAGATGCTTCATCCGTGCACCGGCGGTGAAGATCATCATCAGCGCTGCTCCGAACATGACGGTACCCGTCCCCAGATCCGGCTGCAGCATGATCAGCCCGAAGGCGCTGGCGATCAGCAGCAGCGGGGGCAGCAGTCCGCGGGTAAAGCCGGAGATGTCATAGTCATCCTGGCCCAGCCATTTGGCAAGAAACAGAATCATCCCCATCTTCATAAACTCGGAGGGCTGGATGCCGAACGAGCTGATGCCCAGCCAGCTGCGCGCCCCGCCGCGCACGACCCCGATTCCGGGAATCAGCACCAGCACGAGCAGCGCGAAGCAGACGATCAGCAGCGGCCTGGCGAATCTCTTCAGCACCGGGTAATCCATACGCGCGAAGAAGAACATCGCGCAGAGCCCCATACCGGCGAACAGCAGCTGTCTCTTTACAAAATAAAACGAATCGCCATAATTGCGGAAGCCGAGCACCGATCCGGCGCTGTAGACCATCACCATGCCGATCGCCAGCAGGCTTAGGATGGATACCAGCAGCCAGATATCCGGCGCATGACGCGATTTGTTCATCGGAGCACACCTCTTGCAATCCGTAGTAGGGGCTTATCCACCCCCCTACTTAAAGGTTATGCACCGCCTCTTTAAAAATACGCCCGCGCTCCTCATAGGATGTAAACATGTCCCAGCTGGCACAGGCGGGAGACAGCAGCACGACATCTCCCGCTTCAGCGAGAGAGGCTGCTTCCCGCACGGCCTCTTGCAGCACGGCGGCGGCGCTCTCCCCATTATCGACGGAGATTACGCGCTTTACTCCTGCCAGCTCCGCGACCTTGGCCAGCTTGTCCCGGGTCTGCCCGAGCGCCACCAGCGCCTTGACGCCGCCGAGGACAGGCAGCAGCTCCATGTAATCGGAGCCGCGGTCAAGTCCCCCGGCAATCAGCACGACCGGCTGCTTGAAGGAGCCCAGCGCCATTGCCGTGGCCTTCGAGTTGGTCGCTTTGGAATTGTTGTAATAAGCCGCGCCCTGCTTATCGGCTACATACTCCAGCCGGTGCTCGACGCCCCGGAAGGAAGCGAGCACATCGCCGAGCGCCTCCGGCGGTGCGCCGGCGGCAATGGCAATCCCGCAGGCAGCCAGCGCGTTCTCCACATTGAAGCGGCCCGGCAGGCCGATGGAATCGACTTCGGCGATGACCGTCTCGCTCTCTGTATAATCGCGGTAAATGATGGTGCGCTTGAGATCGTCCTCGGTGTCAGGCACATACGTCGGGCGAACAAACACCCCCTGAACCAGCTCCTCGGTCATCGAGAACGGCAGGATGCCCGCTTTGACATACGGCACCAGCCCGCGGCAGACCGGATCATCCCAGTTCAGCACCGCCGTATCGCCCGGCCCCTGATTGGCGAACAGCTTGGCTTTGGAGGCGATGTAATCGTCCATATCCCCATGGTAATCCAGATGGGTCTCGGCGACATTCAGCAGCGCGCCCACCTTGGGACGGAAGCTCTCCGTGCCTTTGAGCTGAAAGCTGCTGAGCTCCACGACCATCCAGTTGTCGCCCTGCGCTTCCTGTGCCGCCTGGCAGAGCGGCGTACCGATGTTGCCCGCCACAATCGGCTTCATTCCGGCGGCTTCCAGCATCTTGCCCACCCAGGTGGTCGTCGTCGTCTTGCCGTTGGAGCCCGTAATGCCGATCATCGGTGCCGGGGACAGGTGGTAAGCCACCTCAACCTCGGTCACCACTTCGATGCCCAGCTCCAGCGCCTTCTGCACCGGCGGCACCGAATACGGAATTCCCGGATTCTTGACGACAAGGCTGACACCTTCATGAATCAGCCCCTCCGGATGTCCGCCGCATATAACAGAAATTCCCAAAGACTCCAGTTCGGAAGCTTCGGGACTTTGATCTCTTTCCTTTTTGTCGTTGACCGTCACGACGGCGCCGCGCTCATGCAGCACCTTGGCCACCTGGACACCGCTCCTCGCGAGTCCCAGGACGACCACCTCTTCCCCTTGGTACTGATCTGGATGCTTCATACCCTACAACCCCTTGCTCAAGATTAGTCCGGCTGCCGCCAGCAGCAGGCTGACTGCCCAGAAGGAAACGACGACACGCCATTCCGACCAGCCGCCCAACTCGAAGTGATGGTGAATCGGGCTCATGCGGAAGATGCGCTTGCCGCGCGTTTTGAAGGAGGCTACCTGCAGTACTACAGACAGCATCTCGATGACGAACACGCCGCCGATGACAATAAAGAGCAGCTCGGTCTTCGTCACGATCGCGATGGCACCGATAGCGCCGCCGATACCGAATGAGCCAAAGTCGCCCATGAACACCTTCGCCGGATGGGCGTTGAACACCAGGAAGCCCAGCACGGCACCGATCATTGCTGCCGCACACACACCGGCTGCAATCGAGGTCGCCTGCATGGCCACAACGGCAAAGGCGGCCAGGGCAATCGCGCTGACACCCGACAGCAAGCCGTCCACACCGTCTGTGAAGTTAACGGCATTGGTCACCGCCATCATCATGATGATAATAAACGGATAGTAGAACCATGGGCCCCAATCAAAATGAACATCCGTGCCGGGAATACTGATGCCCGTATCATGGCCCGCCGCGAACAACAGCACACACATGACGGCCCCTACGACCAACTGTCCCAGCAGCTTCTGGCGGGGAGTCAATCCGAGGGAACGCTTAAACACAATCTTGATGTAATCATCAAGGAACCCGATCAGCCCGTACCCGAGTGCAGCCACGAGCAGGACATAGAAGTCCGAATCGACAACGGAAAATTTCAGAAAAGACAGCGTAAACGCCAGCATGATGATGATGCCGCCCATCGTCGGCGTTCCGGCTTTTTTCAAATGGGTCTGCGGTCCGTCATCACGAACCTGCTGTCCGAATTTCAACCTGCGCAGCAGCGGTATGATAAGCGGAGCGGCAATGACCGCAAGGATAAAGGATACAGCAATGGTCAGCAAGAGCAGTTGGTAATCCATGGGCACACCCCCTCCAATCTATTGATTTCTCTGTGTATGATTCATATAACTTGTTATCAGAGCGACTCATTCAGGCGGTTCAGCACCTCTTCAAGGCGCATCCCCCGCGAGGCTTTGAACAGCACAACGTCCTTCGCTCTGCATTTGGCGATCAAGGCATCGGCCAGCTTCTCTTTATCGGTAAAAGCCTGCACGCGCCCAGGACCGAAGGTGGCTTTGGCACTCTCGGCAATGTGCCCCGCCAGCGGCCCGTAGGTATAGACGCAATCCGTTAGTTCCGGATCGAGATACGCGCCGACTTCCTGGTGGAAGGAGATTTCATCCGGTCCGAGCTCCAGCATATCGCCCAGCACAGCGATCCGGATGCCGCCGCTTTTATAGGACTGCAGCACATCAATCGCCGCCTTCATCGAGGTCGGACTGGCGTTGTAGGCGTCATTCAGCAGAGTCACTCCGCCGGAGGTCTGCAGCACCTCAATGCGCATGCCGGTCAGCTTCAGGCCCCGGAAGCCCTGCTCTATCTGCGCCTCATCGACGCCGAAGTGTCGGGCTACCGCCAGCGCAGCCAGCGCGTTAACCACATTATGACGGCCCGGCAGCGGCAGGGTGAACGCCTGCTCCGGATAAAGATGGGCGGTAAAGGTCATGCCGGCAGAATGATTCATCATTCCCGTCGGATAATCATCATTGTCCGTACCCAGTCCGAAGCGGAACAGCTTCAGCCCCTGCGGCGCAGTGAAGCTCTCCTCCTGCAGACCCGCCGCCAGCAGCGGCTCGTCGCCATGGTAAATCAGCAGTCCGCCCGGCTTCAGCCCTTCAGCGATTTCCAGCTTGGCGCGGGCAATCTCCATCCGCGATCCGAGCTGCAGCAGATGGGATTCGCCGATGTTTGTGATTACCGCCACATCGGGGGGTGCCAGTGAGGCCAGAAGGGCGATTTCGCCCCTTGAGCTCATCCCCATCTCGAGCACGGCAATCTCCACATCGGACTCCATAGCAAGCACTGTCAGCGGCAGCCCGATGTGATTGTTGAAGTTCCCTTGTGTCTTATGCACCTTGAACTTCTGGCTGAGCAGCGCGGTAATCATATCCTTGGTGGTCGTCTTGCCGTTGCTGCCGGTGACACCGACCACCTTAGGGGCAACCTCGTTAAGATAAGCGGCGGCAAGCTGCTGCAGCGCCTCCAGCGTATCGTCCACGAGGATGGCATCTGCAGCCGGCGCTTCTCCCCGGTCCCGCTGCCACAGCGTGGCTGCAGCACCGGCGGCCAATGCACCTTCCGCGTAGGCGTGGCCGTCGAACTTCTCGCCGGCCAGCGGCACGAACAGGCAGCCGGGCGTGATCCGGCGGGAGTCGGTTACGACTCCCGCAATGAGCTTATCGGCTGCCCCGGCGGAGGACAGCTCGCCTCCGCACATGGACGCGATATTTTGCAGCGTATTGGTTATCAATGGCTTCGGCCCCTTATAGCTTCTTTGGCGACAACGCGGTCATCGAAATCATGAACCTCTTTGCCGATCAACTGGTAGGTCTCGTGACCTTTCCCCGCAATCAATACTACATCGCCGTGGCTTGCCATTTCAATTGCTTTTCCGATGGCCTCCCGGCGGTCAGGAATCATCTCGTAACGTTCCTCGGCTACCCCGGCCTCGGTCAGGCCCGCTTCAATATCCTTCAAAATCAGCAGCGGATCTTCAGTCCGCGGATTATCGGAGGTGACCAGTACAACATCGCTGTATTTGGCGGCAATTTTACCCATAAGCGGCCGCTTGGTACGGTCCCTGTCGCCGCCGCAGCCAAAGACGGTCAGCACCCGGGCGGTAGCGAACTCACGCACAGCCTTCAGCACATTTTCCAGTCCGTCCGGCGTATGGGCATAATCGACGATGACAGCGAAGTCCTGTCCGGCATCGACCGCCTCAACCCGGCCGGCCACGCCCGGAACCGACTCCAGGCTGGCTTTGATCTCTGCCAGAGGCACATCCTCCAGCAGTGCGGCGGTGATCGCCGCCAGAGCATTATAGACATTGAATTTGCCGACCATGCGCAAGGAAATATCCGTCTCCCCTTTAAACGTCTCCACATGGAAAAATGTTCCTTTGGACGTGATGGAGATTTGCGAAGCTCTGACATTGGCTTTGTTGTCGATGCCGTATGTAATGACTTCCGCCGCCGTCTGTGCCGAATAATAGGCGCTCGCCGGATCATCCGCGTTCAGCACGGCGTATTTGCGCTCCTCCTTCCAGGGAGAGATCACATTGCCGAGCCGAGAGAAGAACAGGCCCTTGGCCGCGCGGTATTCTTCCATCGTATGATGATAATCCAGATGATCCTGGGTCAGATTGGTAAATATCGCCGTCCGGTAGTCCGTCCCCTTTACGCGTCCCTGCTCCAGAGCATGGGAAGACACCTCCATCACACAGCACTGCACGCCCTTCTGGGTCATGTCGTGCAGGGTACGCTGCAGCTCCAGCGCCTCCTGGGTGGTGCCGGACATCGGAAAGTTTTGTCCGTCATAACGCATCTGAATGGTACCGATCAGTCCGGTCTTGATTCCGTGGTCTTCCATAATCCGTTCGATCAGGTAGGTCGTTGTCGTCTTGCCGTTGGTCCCGGTCACTCCGATCATGCGCATGCGGCTGCTTGGCGAGCCGAAGAAGGCATTAGCCAGCACAGCCATTGCAAACCGGCTGTCATCGACCACAAGCTGCGGAAGCGCAACATCGTCAAGCTTCCGCTCACACACCAGCGCGGCGGCGCCGCTTGCCGCGGCCTGCGGTGCAAAGGTATGTCCGTCCACGGTAAACCCCGGCAGACAGATAAACAGATCGCCCGGCTTTACCTTGCGGGAGTCCGTCTGCAAATCGGTGATTTCGGTCTCTCCGTCCCCGTACAGCCGGGCGGCCGCGAGGCAAGATGCCAGTTCTTGTAATTTCATAGCTATCCCTCACTTTAATCATTTCGGATACATATTGAAGGTGAGTCTCATTCGGCAGCGGAACCCATATAAATACGGATCGTTGAGCCCTGCTCCACTCTGGCTCCCGCCTTCGGGGCCTGGTTGATGACGGTATTTCCGGTACCGGAGCGGACAAGATTGAAGTTCATGTTTAAATCCTCATAGATGTCCTGTACGGTCGCTCCAGTCAGGTCCGGTACGGTCACGATCGGCGTTTCGCCGTATTTATACGTCTTGGGCAGCTGGTCCTTACGCGGAGGTACCTTCAGCACATGCAGGGAATCCTCCAGAATATTCTGTACAATCGGCGCAGCCACCACGCCGCCGAACTGGATGCCCTTTGGATTATCGACTGCGGTATAAACGATAATCTGCGGATCATCCGCAGGGGCGAACCCGATGAAGGAAACGATATGCTCCGTCGGAGAATATCGCCCGTTGATTACTTTCTGTGCCGTCCCGGTTTTGCCTCCCACACGGTAGCCGTCAATGAACGCCGGCCGGCCGGTACCTTTGGCAACCACACTCTCCAGGGCGGCCCGCACCTTCGCCGAAGTCTCTTCAGAGATAACCTGGCGCACAGGCTTCGGCTCCACCTCCGACACCTTCTCTCCGGTTTCCGGGTTCACCCAGGCCTTGGCGACATGGGGCGTATACAGCTTACCGCCGTTGATGGCAGCCGAGACAGCGGCGATTTGCTGAATTGGGGTTACCGATACGCCTTGGCCAAAGGCCGTGGTCGCCAGCTCCACCGGTCCGACCTGCGACAGCTTGAACAGAATGCCGCCCGACTCGCCGTTCAGGTCAATGCCTGTTTTGGCGCCGAAGCCGAAGTCCCGGATGTACTGGAACAGGCTCTCTTTCCCCAGCCGCTGGCCAAGCGCGACGAAGCCCGGATTGCAGGAATTCTCCACCACCTGCAGGAAGGTCTGGCTGCCGTGGCCGCCTTTTTTCCAGCAGCGCAGCTTGGCACCTCCCACCTCAATAAAACCCGGATCAAAAAAGTGCTCGTTCTGCAGATCCACTTTTCCTTCCTGCAAAGCGGCGGCAAGTGTAATGATCTTAAAGGTGGACCCCGGCTCATAGGTCATCCAGATCGGCAAATTGCGGTTGTAGACGGCAGGGTCCACCTGCTGGTATTGCCCCGGCTCATAGCCCGGGCGGCTGGCCATGGCGAGTATTTCCCCATTCTGCGGGTTCATCGCAATCGCCCAGGCACCCTGTGCCTGGTATTTGACCATCGCCTGGTCCAGCTCACGCTCCATAATCGACTGAATCTGCTTATCAATGGTCAGCTGCAGGCTTAAGCCCTCCTGCGGTTCCGTGTATTTCTCGGATGAGCCTGGCATCAGTCTGCCGCCCGCATCGGATAAATACGAGACATTTCCGTCCATTCCCTTGAGCAGCTTGTCGTATATACGTTCTACACCGGTGATCCCCTGATTGTCGATTCCCGTGAATCCGAGAATATGCGCAGCCAAGTCCCCATAAGGATAATACCGCTTATTGTCCTCAGCCACAATGATGCCCGGAAGCTGCAAATCACGGACGCTGGCTGCAAGCTCCATCGTAATTTTGCGGCCGCCGGGCTGTAGCTTCACGGAGGATTCACTTTTGGACAACAGCGTGGTCAGCTTCATCTCGGACATGCCGAGCAGCGGAGCCAGCTGTTTGGCCGTTCCCTGCTTATCCTTGACTTGGACAGGCACGGCATATACCGTCGGGGAACTGATATTATACGCCAGCGCAGTTCCCTGACGGTCCAATATTTCACCGCGCTTGGCGGTATACGGAATATTGCGGCGCCAGGACTCTTCCGCTCTGGCGCTCAGCTTCTCGCCCTGCAGCAGCTGAACGTAGGCCAGACGCACGGCCAGCGAGCCGAACAATACGGCAAGTCCCAGCAGCGTCCACAGCATTCTGCGCCGGGTTACGACTTTTGACACCTTCATTGGCGTTCTCCCCGCTTTCACTCGTATAGACATGATCTCTTATCTTCATGACTATTCGGGACAAACAGGGCTTAGAACAAGCTGTCGTGCCGTGACCCGGCCCTTTTCGGACGGGCGCCTATTCAGGAGCCTCTTCCTCCGTCTTCTCTGCAGCGGGCGCTACCGGAATATCCTCGCCGTATTCATTCAATGGAGCCAGGGACAGGGTGACTACGGTCTTGCCGTTCAACTTCTCTTCCTTCTGCTCGGTTACATATCCTTCGCCATCCACCGTAATTCCAACCTTGAGCAGATTGAGAATTTCCAGCGCATCGCGCAGCGATTGTCCGCGCAGATCCGGAACTACCGCTTGATCTCCCTGCTGTGTCAGCAGGAAGATCTTCTGCCCGGAGGAAAGTACGCCCCCGGCTTCGGGATACTGTGAAATGACCGAAGCACCTTCACCGACCGTTACGAAATTGTAGCCCTGCTTCAGCAGCATTTCTCTGGCTCCAGCAGCCGTTTTGCCTGCAAGATCGGGAGTCGTGCGCAAAGCGGCAGCGGTCTTCTTGGGAGAAGTCTGAGCTTCCTTCTTATCATCCCCGGAGCTGTCATCCACCTTCGGCACGCCCATATACTCCAGCGATTGGGATACGATTTCTTTAAACACCGGTCCCGCTGCAGCACCACCGCCGGCGGCATCAGCAGGCTCGTCAATGACGATATACACCGCAATCTTCGGATTATTGACCGGTGCGTATCCCAGAAAGGACGAGAGCACCTTGTCACGGTCATACCCGCCCTTGCCGTCAGGTTTAATTGCCGTACCGGTCTTGCCCGCTACCCGGTAGCCTTCAATGTAGGCATGGCGTCCGGTTCCATGGTCCAGGTCAGCAACGACCTGCTCCAGGTAGCTGCCGGTTTCCCTGGAGCTCTCCTCGGAAATAACCTGCCGCACCACCTTCGGCTGGGTTACGGTAGTCTTGCCGGTGTTGGGATCGGTAATCTCCTTGACCACATGCGGCACCATCAGCTTACCGCCGTTGGCGATGGCCGAGATGGCGGTAAGCTGCTGAATCGGAGTCACCTCTACCTTGCCGTGCCCGTATGCGATCGTTGCGTTCTCCGAAGCATTGTTCGGGGTCGGATTGACGCGTCCGCTGATTTCGCCCGGCAGGTCAATCCCGGTAAGATCGTTAAATCCGAAATCATCCACGTATTGCAGCAGCCTGTCCGGACCGAGCATTTCATACCCGAGCTTGACGAAGGCCACGTTACTTGAACGCTTCACGCCTTCCAGGAAGGAGATTTCGCCATAGCCGCTTCTGTTCTGGTCATACAGCGGCTTGCCATAGCCCTTGATCCGGATGGAACCGGACATAAAGGTCGCGTCGGGATCGAATAAATTCTCCTCCACTGCGCCGGCAAGCGGTACAATCTTGAACGTGGAGCCTGGTTCAAACCTGGATTTGATGGCATGGTTGAAGAACACCCCGGGATCGGAGGCGTAATTCCAGAATTCATTGGGATTATAGGTCGGCATATTGGCCAGCCCCAGTATTTCCATGGTGCTCGGATCGGCGGCAATGACCGTAATACTCTTGGGCTTATATTCGTCGTATGCTTTTTGCATCGCCTGTTCGATATAATACTGGATTGTGCTGTCAATCGTCAGCTTGAAATTACTTCCATTGACCACTGGCTGGTACGTATCCTTCGAGTTAGGCAGCTTGACGCCCTTGCCGTCGCTTTGGTAAAGCAGCTTACCGTCCGCACCCTTAAGCTGCTTGTCAAAATACTTCTCCAGCCCCATAATCGCATTGCCGTCACGGTCTGTGTAACCCAAAATATGTGCAGCAAGCGTTTGTTGCGGATAATACCGTTTCTGCTCCGTAATCAGACCGACACCGGTCTCCAGGATATCATGTTCATCCTTCAGCTTCTCGATGAACTCATCCACCTTGTCGCGCAGCTCCTGATCGATCTTCCAGCCTTCATTGCGGATCTCCCGGTTCTTCAGGTATTCCCCGTCCTTGTCTTTGGCTTCCACCAGCGCCTTGAGCTCACTCTCCGGCTTGCCCAGCAATTCATGCAGCCCGGAGATGACCTCTTCGCCGATCCCAAGCTCGGCAATGGCCTGCGGATTGACTACCACCGTATAGGCAGGGACATCACTGGCCAGTACCTTGCCGTTGCGGTCCTCTATCGTACCGCGAACCGCCTTGATCACTGAGGTGTGAGCCCTTTTCTCAGCGGCATAGGCTTGCCAGAATTCCCGGTCCAGCACCTGAATCCAGAACACCCTTCCGATCAAAACAAGAAAAAAGAGGGTAATACACCCTCCTATAAACAGCGTGCGAAGTTTTATTCTTTTCACCATAAGCAAACCTCACAAACCTAGATTATGGACTCGGTATCTTCAAGCAGCTTCAGCTTCTATTCTCCACCGGTTTCCTTCAAGTAAATATTGGAATCCTCCGGCGGCCGGGAAAATCCCATTTTCTCCGCCTTCTGCGGCACCATCTCCAGCAGCGTCTGCTTTTCCTTCTGATACACGGCAATTTCCTTCTTTGTGTTCGAGATCTTCCTGTCCAGATTCTGCGCCTGCATATTCAAATCATAAATGTGGACGTAACGCGAGATCAGGGCGACTGCAACCAGCGCAAACACACTTACGGTTAGCATATAGAGCAGCTTTTCCTTCATCGGAAGGACCCGGCGTCTGGTGACAACCTTGGTCTTCTCGCGGTATAGCTGTCGTTTCTCTTCTTTTCTTTGAGGCTGTGTTGCCAAGTTGCCGCGGGTATAGGCCATCTCTGACTCTCCTTTATCGTCTGATTATAATTTTTCTGCGATGCGCAGCTTAGCCGAACGCGCGCGCGGATTCTGGGCAAGCTCCGCTTCGGAAGGCACAATCGGCTTGCGGGCAATCAGCTTCAGAACGCCGGCGGCCCCGCATACGCAGACCGGGAAGTCAGGCGGGCAGGTGCATTTGCTGACATAACTGTTCATAATCTGCTTGCAAATCCGGTCTTCCAGCGAATGAAACGTAATAACAGACACACGGCCTTCGGGCGCCAAACAACGGACCGCTCCATGCAGCCCTTCCTCAAACGCGCCCAGTTCATCGTTCACTGCGATGCGCAGTGCCTGAAAGCTTCGCTTGGCGGGATGTCCGCCTGTTCTGCGCGCCGCCGCAGGAATACCTTCCTTGACCAGCTCAGCCAGCTCTCCTGTGCTCGCTATAGGCTGCTGTTCGCGGCGCTCTACAATCTTACGGGCAATCCGCCGCGAGAACTTCTCTTCGCCATACATAAAAAGAATGCGGGCGATCTCCTGCTCCGGCCAGGTATTGATAATCTCGGCGGCCGTAAGCGTTCCGGACTGGTCCATCCGCATATCCAGCGGTGCGTCATGATTGTAGCTGAAGCCCCGTTCCCCTTCATCGAACTGGGGCGAGGATACGCCCAGATCGAACAGGATACCGTCTACCTGGGGTACTCCGTCCTTCTGCGGAACAAACGGAAGCTCTTTTAGCACCTCTTCCAGGTCGCGGAAGTTGGTCTTAACCAGAACTACCTTTTCTCCATATTCGGCCAGTCGCTCCTTGGCATTCTCCAAGGCCCAGTCATCCTGGTCCAGACAGATCAGCCGGCCGTTCCCGCTTAGTCTGGAAGCAATCAGAGAACTGTGCCCCGCTCCTCCGAGTGTACAGTCGACATATATGCCATCCTGCTTGATGTGCAGCCCTTCTGTCGCTTCTTCCTTAAGCACCGTGATGTGGTGAAACAAGCTGCATCCCTCCAGCGCAGTATTCGAATTGTGTTATGTGTGTTATAGGTCAAAATTGAAATCCACCAATTTCTCGGCGATTTCGTTGAACGATTCCTCTGACTGTTCGAAGTACTGCTCCCATAGCTCTTTGTTCCAGATTTCCACCCGGTTCGAAACGCCCAGAATAACACAGTCCTTGTCCAGCTTGGCATACTGCCGCAAATTGGCGGGCAGATTGACACGCCCTTGCTTGTCCCATACGCATTCGGTCGCTCCCGAGAAAAAGAAGCGGCTGAACGCCCGGGCATCCGACTTCATCAGGGAAAGGCTTTTGAGCTTTTGCTCCATGATTCCCCATTCTTCCATAGGATAAACAAACAGACAGGAATCGAGGCCGCGGGTAGCAACGAATGAGGTTCCGAGCAATTCACGGAATTTAGCCGGGATTATGATCCGGCCTTTGTCGTCAATGCTATGCTGGAATTCCCCCATGAACATCGATTGCCCCACTCCTTGTAACCGATTCCCCACTTTACCCCACTTTACACCACCTAAGCATAATAGATTCGCCGTTAAAAATCAAAAACCTTCTTCACAGCCAAGGTAATTTTTTCTTCATTGTCAAGTCTGCTTATGTAAACGGTTCATCGCGAACGCTATCGCTCCTACAGTTCCAAACTTCCCCTCCGCACTCCGCTCTTTTTGTGTTGTTCTTATGTTCAACTGTCTGTCCCTTCGCGTGAGCCTACGGGAAATTGGGTACATAATATCTTGAATCCAAAACCAAGCTGATCTATTTACAGGAGGTACACCATGGGTAAATATATTGAAGTGGAAAGCAACGTCAAGCTTTACGTCGAGGATATCGGCTCCGGAACACCAGTCATCTTTATCCACGGGTGGCCCCTGCATCATAAGATGTTCGAATATCAGTTCATTGATCTGGCCGAAAAAGGGTACCGCTGCATCGGAATTGATCTCCGCGGCTTCGGGAAATCGGATGGGCCCTTGGACGGTTACAGCTATGACCGGCTGGCAGATGACGTACGCGCTGTTATTGACCAGTTGAATTTGCAGAATGCCGTATTGGTCGGATTCTCCATAGGCGGCGCTATTGCCGCCAAATATATGGCCCGGCATTCCGGATACGGCATTTCGAAGCTCCTGCTGCTGGGTGCGGCCACTCCTTCGTTTACCCAGCGTACCGACTTTGCCTTCGGCTCACCGGTAGATGCGGTTAACAATCTGATTATCGGCGCTCATTTGGACCGTCCGAAGATGGTTACCGATTTGGGGATGAAGTTCTTCGCCAAGAAAGGCAGCGCCAGCTTCACGGCCTGGTTTACCTCACTCGGCATGGAAGCCTCAGCCCAGGGAACGCTGAAAGCTGCTGCCTCGCTGCGAGACGAGGACCTGCGCAGCGAGCTCCCGCTCATCAAGGTGCCAACGGCTATCTTCCACGGGCGCCAGGACAAGATCGCCCCGTATGAGCTTGCCGAGCAGACGCAGCTCCTGATTCCGGGCTCGGTCCTTATTCCGTTTGAAGAAAGCGGCCACGGGCTGATGTTTGACGAGCCGCAAAAATTCGCCGAAAATCTGCATCGTTTTATCATCGGCTAGCCACAGCCGGCAGAACTGCAAAATGCCCGGAGCCATTGACATGGCTTCGGGCATTTTGTTGATTCCTGACACGATCTATTTAGTCTGTCAGCTTCCAGCTGTCCAAATATTCCAGCTGCGCCGGCGTAAGGCTGTCGATGGAGATGCCCAGGCTTTCCAGCTTATAGCGGGCAACCTGCTCGTCCAGCTCATAAGGCACATTCTCTACCTTAACGCCGATGCTCTGATAATTGTCGTTCACATATTTCAGCGACAGCGCCTGAAGTGCGAAGGTGGTATCCATAATTTCCGCAGGATGTCCGTCGGCCGCACCGAGATTCACGAGCCGGCCTTCAGCCAGCAGATACAGCTTGCGTCCGTCCTTCAGCTGATATTCCTCAATATTCTTGCGCACTGTACGCTGCGAGACAGAGCGCTCCGCCAGCTCCGGCTTGTTGACCTCTACGTCGAAGTGGCCGGCATTGCACAGAATGGCCCCATCCTTCATCACATCATAGTGTTCACCGCGGATAACATACCGGTTGCCGGTAACGGTTACGAAGAAATCGCCTTGTTTCGCCGCTTCGAGCATCGGCATCACCTGGAACCCGTCCATGTGGGCTTCTACCGCCTTGATGGCATCCACTTCCGTAACGATGACATTCGCTCCCAGACCCTTGGCCCGCATAGCTACGCCTTTTCCGCACCAGCCGTAACCGATAACGACGACCGTTTTACCGGCCACGATCAGGTTGGTGGTACGCACGATGCCGTCCCAGGCGGACTGTCCGGTACCGTAGCGGTTGTCGAACAGATACTTGCAATAAGCATCGTTGACGGCGACCATCGGGAATTTGAGGATGCCTTGCTTCTGCAGCGCTTTAAGCCGGATGATGCCGGTTGTTGTTTCTTCCGCGCCGCCGCGAATATTCTCCATCAGGTCCGGGCGTTCGGCATGCAGCAGAGTGGCGAAATCGCCGCCATCGTCGATGATCAGGTCGGGCTTGCTCTCCAGCGCCTTGATATTCAGCGCTTTGAACTCCTCCGGAGACGGATTGTATTTGGCAAAGACGGTAATGCCGTCTTCCACAAGCGCCGCGCAGACATCGTCCTGCGTCGACAGCGGATTGGAGCCGGTAATGGTAACCTCAGCTCCGCCGGCCTGCACGACTTTGGCCAGATATGCCGTTTTGGCTTCCAGATGCAGTGTAATCGACACCTTAAGCCCCTTGAAAGGCTGCTCCGCTTCAAACTGCTCGCGGATCCGGTTCAGCACCGGCATATGCTGGCGGACCCAGTCGATCTTCAGGTGGCCTTCGGGAGCAAGCGACATATCGGCGACAATGCTGTTTTCTTTCGACAATGAACTCATAACAAACCTCCACTAAGTTATTGGTAACTACATATAGATCATGCGGTGAGTACCGCTGAAATCCGCCGGCACCGTCATCAGCTCATCCAGCCAGGAAAGGCCGTAACGGTTCAAATAATACATGATATTATATACTCTCTCCTGCAGCTTGCCCAGCGGCATCAGCGACAGTTCAATCCGCTCCCACTGACGCAGCGCGGCTTCATTGCGTTTCTCCAGGGCATCCTTGGCCTTTTCTTGCAAGAAAGAGATTTGCTCCAGAATTTTCGTTTTGTTATTCTCTCCCAGCTTAATCAAGCCCGGCTGGATCAGGCCTAGCTGTTCGATCAGCGGTTCATACACCGCAATGAAGGTCTGCTTCGCTTCGGAGAACCGGCGGCCGAGCTCCAGCTCGTCCTGGCTGTCCAGCCACGCCTGCCGTTTGCTGTCGAGGCCTATACGCACATCGCCGAAAGACAGGCCGAATTTGTCCATATGCTTCTGCAAGGTACCTTCCACAATGGTGAACGACATCCGTGGCAGGATCAGCGGCATCTGCCCGCCGATCGTCCGGAAGGCAAGGTGAGGGATTGCCCAGTAGGCAATTTCGCCCTGACCCAGCACCGTTGCCAGCACCGGCAGCACATAGTCCTGCATGAGCGGGCGGGTCAGTACATTGTTGCTGAAGCGCTCGGGATGCTCTTCAAGCATATCCAGCAGTTCCTCACGGGAGAAGGAAACCTGTCCCTTCCGGTCGGCAAACCGTCCCTCCTGCTTGTACAGCAGCAGCCGTGCCCCTTCATGGATGTAGAACAGGTTGGCGTTGCCTGCAGTAACATCGGCCTGCAGCTCATAGCCTCCGGAAGTCAGCGCTTCGGCAGCTTCCCGGTAAGCCCCTTCCAGTTCATCATTCCGTTCAATCAGGGTACGGAAGAACGGCTGCTCCACCCGCCGCAGTGCCGGATCGGCGGAATCCAGCAGAATGAGTCCGAATTTGCCAAACAACGAGCCCAGAAGCTTGGCAAACGCATCGCTCATGCTTTCCGCAGAACGAGCCGCCTCCGCAGCCATTTCCAGCATCAGCGGTTTGAAGTCGCTGTCCTGCAGCAGACTATCCAGCTCCGCCAATGTCTGCTGCCAGCTCTCCCCATCGATAGGCAAGCTGCTGACAGAGCCGCGCGGTGCCTCTGGTCTGTCCATTTTGATCCGGGTAATCTCACCGGACCGGTTCAACACATAAGTGTGGTTGACTTCATCCCAGTCATGGTCTTCGCCGGCGATCCAGAAGAGCGGCACCACGGGGCGGCCGAGCTGCTCCGCCGCCTCCCGGGCCGCAAGTATGGTGGTCATTGCTTTGTAGACCACGAACAGCGGACCTGTGAACAGTCCGCTTTGCTGACCACCGGTCACAACCAGCGTCTCCGGCTGTTCCAGCAGTGCCAGAGAGTCCTGCACCGCAGGATGCGAATTAAATCTTCTATTATATGTGCGCAGAACTGCGGCAATTTCTTTCCGGTCGGCACGGCTTGACTCAGTGTTGTCCAGCCATTGCGCCCGCTCCACCCGGTTATCACGGCTGCGGAAATCTCCGCCGTAGAATTTGCTCACCTTCTCGTATTGCTCTATATAATCGCGCGCAAGCGCAGACCCGCCCGGGAGCGGTTCCGGTATAACGTTCATCTGTAATTGCCTCCTGTCCCTTTCCCTTGCTGTATGTAACTTTGAAGTCCATAAACTCCTTATGATTGTATCTAATGTAAGGGGCTGCGTCAAAGAGGTCTTTCCATAAATATAACTAGCATAAAAAAGCCTCTTGAGACGAATTGCGGAAATTTCTCCGAAATTGCATCAAGAGGCTTACTACAAGCATCCTAGGCGTATTGCTTGACCACAAAATGACCTTTGGACACTTCAACCAGTTCAAAGTCACTGTCATTGGACTTCTCGCCGGCTGCATAAATCGGGCTGCCCAGCTCATCATGCAGATGAATACGTTTTTTGCTCGCTTCCAGTTCCGGATCGGGAACAGGGATAGCCGACAGCAGTGATTTGGTGTACGGATGAATCGGGTTGGCATACAATTCTTCACTATCTGCCAGCTCCACCATTCTGCCCAGGTACATTACCGCTACGCGGTCACTGATATGCTTAACCATCGAAAGGTCATGCGCAATGAACAGATAAGTCAAACCGAGTCGGTCCTGCAGTTCTTTCAGCAGGTTGACAACCTGCGCCTGAATGGACACATCGAGGGCCGAGATCGGTTCGTCGCAGACGATGAACTTCGGATTCACCGCAAGCGCACGGGCAATCCCGATTCTCTGGCGTTGACCGCCCGAGAATTCATGCGGATACCGCGTAGCATGGTCATGGTTGAGACCAACCATATCCAGCAGCTCTTCAATCCGTTTCTTGCGTTCCGCACGGCTTCCGGCCATGCCATGAATATCGAGCGCTTCACCAATGATATCGGATACCGTAAACCGCGGATTAAGCGAGGCATAAGGATCCTGGAAAATCATTTGCATATCGCGGCGCATCGTTTTCATCTTGCCGGGAGGCAGCTTGTAAATGTCGGTTCCGTTAAACTTTACACTTCCTGCAGTCGGTTCATACAGACGGAGAACCGTACGGCCGGCAGTCGTCTTGCCGCAACCGGACTCCCCTACCATCCCGAGGGTCTCCCCTTCGCGAATGGAGAAGTTGATATTGTCAACAGCCTTAAGAACCTTGCCTTTGCCAACATTGAAATATTTCTTAAGACCTTCTACTTCAATCAGATTCTTACTCAAACGTACTGCACCTCCTTGGCCATCGAATGCAGACTCAGCAGTGCGTCATATGCGTCCCGCTAAAGTCTGTGGCGCCGGGGACGATCTTCCCGCATACATGCATCGCTATGCTGCAGCGTGAATTAAACGGGTAACCGGCCGGCGGATTACGTTTTGCTTCTACTCTTTCATGACATCCATGACTTGCGCCTGGATCGTTACGTCAAGGGCCGTGGTTGGCTCATCCGCAAGAGCAGCGCAGGGCGGCACGCCAAGGCCATGGCCATCATAGCACTTTGGCGCATCCCGCCTGAAAATTCGTGGGGATATTGGTTAAAGCGAGCCTCCGCATGGTGGATGCCAGCCAGGTCGAGCTTCTTGGATCGCCTGCTTCTTCGCTTCAGCCGCTGACATTTTCTGATGTTTAATCAAAACTTCGGTTATCTGTTTGCCCACTTTAATCGTTGGGTTGAGAGAGGTCATCGGGTCTTGAAATATCATGCCAATATCTTTGCCGCGAATCGTATTCATTTAATTCATGTTTTTGGTCAGCAAATTCTGTCCTTGAAAGAGTAATTCACCTATTTTCACAGTCATTCCTTATTTTTTCAGCTTAGGATCGAGCGCATCGCGCAATCCATCACCGAAAATGTTAAAGGAAAGCATGATCAAGCTTACCAATACCGCCGGGAACAGGAACCGCCAAGGGTAGTACAACCAGCCGGTAAGAGAGTCATTGATCATGGAGCCCAGGGAAGAAATCGGTGCCTGTACACCAAGGCCCAGGAAGCTCAGGAATGCTTCAGCAAAGATTGCATTTGGTACCGACAGCGTAATGGTTACGATGATCGGGCCGACTGCGTTCGGCAGCAAGTGGCGGAACAGCAAACGCTTGGAGCCGGCACCCATGGAACGGGAAGCCAGAACGAATTCGCGGTTCTTCAGCTGCATAATTTCGCCCCGCACAATCCAGGACATGTTAATCCAGCCGGTTATCGTAAGGGCCAGAATGATGGTGCCCAGACTTGGTTCCATAACGACCAGCAGCAGGATAACTACCAGCAGGTAAGGAATGGAGTACAGGATTTCAGAGAACTTGTTCATGATATTATCAACACGGCCGCCGAAGTAACCCATAATGCCGCCGTAGATAACACCGATAATCAAGTCGATTGCCGCAGCCGCCAAGCCGACGAGTAGTGAGATGCGTGCACCGTACCAGGTACGGACAAAGATATCACGGCCCAAATCATCAGTGCCGAACCAATGGTCGGATGAAGGGGGCTTGTTGGTATTCATCAGGTCGTTGCTGTAATAATTGTATTTCGAGATAAACGGCATGAAAATCGCAGAAAGAATGATCAGACCCAGAATGCCCAGTGCTGTCATTGCCAATTTGTTCTGGCGCAGACGCTGCCACGCATCTCTCCAGGCGGAAAGGCTTTCCCGCTGGATAACCTCAGCTTGTCTCTCGTCAATGCCGACTTTGCGGAAATCTTCCGGCTTCAGGTTCGCTTCTACCGAAACCAAATTGTTGTCAGATGCCACCCGTTAGCCCTCCTTTCCTCCAGAAAGTTTAATACGCGGATCAATAAACACATAAGCAATATCCGTAATGAAGCGCGCCAACATCAGCAGAACACCATAGAAGATCGTGATCCCCATAATGACAGTGTAATCGCGGACCCCAATCGCTTCCACGAATTGCTTGCCGATACCGCCAATCCCGAAGATTTGCTCGATAACCACAGAACCGGTTACAACATTGGCGGTCATTGGCCCAATGTAAGTAACTACCGGCAAAATACCATTGCGCAGCACGTGCTTGCTCAAGATCTGAATCCAGCTGAGACCCTTTGCCTTGGCTGTCTTGATATAATCGGCATTCAATACCTCCAGCATGCTGGATCGCGTCAGACGGGCAATAAACGCAATCGGTTGCGCTGATAAAGCGGCCACCGGCAGGAAGTAATTCAGCGGACCCTTAAATCCGGAAACCGGGAACCAGCCGAATTTATAGGCGAACACGTATTGCAATACGGACGCCACTACAAAGCTCGGAACTGCAATCCCCAACACGGCTAGCACCATAGCAGCGCTGTCGATGAATTTCCGGTGATACAGTGCCGCAAGCATCCCCAGCACTACACCGACAATAACCGACACAACAATCGCTACTGCCCCCAGCTTCAGGGAAGCCGAGAACGTTTGTCCGATTAAGTGGGATACATCCTGGTTAAGCCGTTTCATCGACACGCCCAGATCTCCCTGTGCAATATCACCCAAATACTTGAAATACTGATGATAGAGCGGCTTGTCCAACCCATATTGTTCGTATAAACGCGCTTTAATTTCAGGCGGGACTTTTTTCTCCGAGGTAAACGGATCCCCCGGAATAGCTTTCATCAGAAAAAAAGTCGCTGATACAAGCACAAACAGCGAAACGAGCATATAAAACAATTTATTTGCAATATAACGAACCATCCCCATCAACACCTCCTCACTTCTATTATTTTCGACACATAATTAGATTTTATGAAAAAAACGGCAGTTTGTCTATTTTCTAATTTTGTAAAATCCCTCAATTAATAACACAGCGCCGAAAATGCAAAAAAAAGGGATATATATGGAATTCCACATATATATCCCGAAGTGTATCATAAACTTCAGACAATAACTTTATTCAGTTTAGTTGACTAAAGTCTTTGCTCTTAGTGTTCCAACAGATAACCGCGAGTCAGGTCGATTGCGCCACTGAAGTCAAGAGTAATACCCTTCAAGTACTCTTTGGTCAGAGAGTTGTTGGTGTAGTAGTAGATTGGCATCAGGATCATATCGTCGCCAATCGCCATTTGTTCAGCCTTAGCGAACATTTCTTGACGTGCAGCCAGATCGGAACTTACTTTCGCATCGTTGATCAGCTTGTCGTATTCAGGGTTAGCGTAGCCGGTATCGTTGTTACCGCCGCCAGTTACCCACATGTCGAGGAAGGTCATTGGATCGTTATAATCCGCAGTCCAGCCGGCACGTGCTACCTGGTAGTTCAGGTTCTGACGGTTGTCGATAAATACAGCCCATTCCTGGTTGACAGTTTGTACGTCTACACCCAGGTTTTGCTTCCACATGTCAGCAATCGCCAGAGCGATTTTCTTGTGGTTTTCACTTGTGTTGTAAGACAGTTCGAAGGTAGGCAGTTTATCCAGACCTTCTTCTGCAAGACCTTCAGCCAGCAGTTTCTTAGCTGCTTCTACATCTTCAGTGAAGTAGCTGTCTTTAATTGCAGTACGGTATTCGCCGTCAGCGCCGGCGATGCCCGGAGGAACGAAGCCGAATGCCGGCAGTTGTCCGCCCAGAGTAACATTGTCAATCAGAGCTTGGCGGTTGATAGACATAGCCAATGCTTTACGGATCTTAGCGTTAGAGAATGGTTTCTCAGTTACGTTGAACTCATAGTAGTAAACAGAAGCAATACCTTTTCTGTTGAACTCGTTCGGCAGTTCTTTTTCAATAATCGGAAGTTGGTCCGATGGAAGATCACCAGTAGGTGCGCCGGCGCGGTCAAGCTCGCCGTTCTTGTAGCTCAGCAATTCGGTTGCGCCGCTGTTAACCAGAGAGAAGTCGATTTTGCTCAGCTTGATGCTTGCAGCATCCCAGTACTTGTCGTTCTTGGTTACTTGCAGGGATTGTCCGGTAGTCCATTCAGTCAGAGTGAACGCACCGTTAGTGATCATAGTGTCTTTGCTTGTAGCCCATTTAGCATTACCCTCAACGGATTTGTGTACAGGGTAATAAGTATAGAAGGACAGCAATCCAAGGAAGTAAGGAGTTGGAGCTTTCAGCGTAACTTCCAGAGTCTTCGCATCAACGGCTTTCACGCCTACTTCATTGAAGTCTGCAACTTTCTTAGTGTAGTACTCTTCAGCATTCTTCAGGTAGTACAATTGGTAAGCATAAGGAGCAGTTGGATCCGTATTAGGATCGAGCACGCGTTTCCAAGCGTTAACGAAGTCAACAGCTTCTACTGGATCGCCGTTGCTCCATACTGCATCGCGCAGTTTGAAGGTATATACCAGACCGTCAGCGGAGATTTCCCAGCTTTCAGCGATACCTGGCTCAGCCTGACCGGTTTCATCATTCATGCGAGTCAAGCCTTCGTACATAGTTTTCAGGACAGTGTTTGCTTGGCTGTCTTGAGCTTGAGCAGGGTCAAAGGTAGGTGGCTCTGCACTCAGGTTGATTCTGAGCGTTTGATCAGCGGCCAGTGTTTCTTCACCAGCGGTGCCTGTGTTCGTGCCTGCATTGTCAGTTGCCGCCGCGTTCGTTGGGCTGGCGTTGTTGCCGCTGTTTGCATTGTTGTTGTTACCGCCGCAGCCAGCAAGCACTGTGCCGATTACAAGAACCAATGCAATCATGAGCAAAAGACTTTTACTCTTCTTCATCTAGCAGTTCCCCCTAAATAGAATGTGGTATATGGTTTATGATTATACAACCAGTGGTCAAAAAAATCTAGAGCTATATTTTCTGAAAATGCTTTTTTTTTAATTCTTAAAAATTTTGTGACATTGACGCTTTAACGAAGCAGTGAAACATTACATCGCTTGTGATATGTATTTGATAAGGCCTAGAATTGTGAAGAACACAAAAGATACACTCATCAGGAAGAATGAGAACCGCCATACCGCCCGTAATAATCGCTTTTTATCCACTTCACCCTTCAGCCTGTTTTGGGCTCCGCCAATCAGTCCGGCGAATATTAATACAAAAATCAGTATAAGAAACAATCCAAACCGCGAGTCAAACGTCATGTTGAACAATGCTGAAACCGAAAGCAATAAAAATAAAGTCGTCACGTCCATGGCGAGAAAAAGAACCTTCCGTCTGTCCTTCTTCAGAGCGGTTCCAATGAAATAAATCAACACAAAAGGAACAAAAGGAATCACGCTCAGCAATACAAAAGAATCCCGCAACAACGTCAAATAGCCTCACCCCTCCTTCGCATTCATGCCCTCCAGAAGCCGGCAGATCATTACGTTCATCGGAGCATCCACACCGCTGCGCTGCGCCAAATCGACAATGCTGCCGTTAATCCAGCGAATCTCCGTCGGTCTTGCGGCCGTGACATCGGCAAGCATAGATGAAATATTGGCCGCAGTTGTCCGGCAGACTTCCAGGATTCTTTCCCACATGCCGTCTTCATAGCCGATGCTGCAGGCATCATAGACCGCAATAGTTTCCTCATATAATTCCTTCATTACCCGTATACGGCTTTGCGAGTGCAGCAGCTCGCCGTTCGGGATGCGCCAGATTGCTGTCAACGGATTGATTACGGCATTGATCAGCAGCTTGCGGTAAATCATAATATCCACTTCATTCGACAGATACGCCGCAAATCCTGCTGTATTCAGTGCTTCTATAAAACTTAATACTGCCTTGGAGCCCGTTCCGCCCTCCAGTTCCTCCGGCACAAGTGCCGATCCTCCGGCAGTCTGCATCCCTATACAGATTTCCCCGCTTCCGGCATGAATAACCTCCGTTAAATTTTTCCTCTTCGCAGCCTCGGTAGTTACAGCTGCCCACACTTCCGATGCAGGCAACAGCTCCTGCAGCATCTCCAAATGCCCGTAGCCGTTCTGAAAGCAAACCACTTGAAGCCGTTCACCGCTGAGCGGGGCCAATAGCTCCGGCAGACTTTCGTGCAGCGCATTTTGTTTAACAGCAACTGCAATTATATCCCCCGGCTCTGCAAGCCAGGCTTCGGCAAACCCGCTGACCGGTGCAGCGGCCACTTGATTACCAGACAATTCAACGGGGGCCTGCCCATTCTCATAGCTGACTACCAGCCCTTCCCTGTGCAGCGCATCGCTCTGTTCCCGGCTGCGGCACCACAGTCTGATCTCTGTTCCGGCTTTGGCCAGCCGGCCGGCAAGCAGCATTCCCAGTGAGCCGGCGCCGATAATATCCACTTTCATAGCTGTTACGCTTCACTCCCCCACAATTTTCCTTATTATATCCCGGGCCTTTGCGCAAAAGCAAAACAACCCCACAGTCTGGGGTTGCTTGTTTGTTACGGGGTATGTTATTTTCTGAACTGCCTTATTCCAGACGCTCCAAATTTCCGTTGGCATCCATTTTGAATCGGGTCTTTAATTCTTCCTCTTCTTCATTCAGGAAGGCGAGCCTGCGCGCACGGTCCATAATCTGGATCAAGGCCTTGTAGTCGTCATTGACCACCCGGTAATCACTTTGCGCGAGATTGACCTCCTTGGACAACCGTTCATTCTCCGCTCTGAGCTCTGTCAGCTCATCGTCCTTCTCGCGCAATTCCCGCTCCAGCATTTTCAGCTGGCGGCCAGCTTCCTGAAAGCTCCCTTTCCATTGCCGCAAAAAACGGATGACCGCATCGATAGATAGCGTGTTCTCATTCAGTCCTTCACTGCGCCCGTACTCTTCGTCGGCATCGCTGAGGATAAGCCCGGCAACCTGCGCCCCACGCGCAATCGGCTGTTTCTTTAAATAACTGCGCTTCTGACGCTGGCCCTTGGCAATGCCAATGGCATCTTCATAGCTTTTGCGGACACAGCTGTTCCAGCGGAACCCGCAGGCGGCCGAGGTTCTGCCGATTTTTTCGCCCACCTCTTCAAAAGCGGCGAGCTGTGTGCTTCCTTCTCTAATGTGACGCAATGTGATTTCGGCCAGAACCAGATCGTCTTCAGCACTCCAAGCATCCTGTCTAACGGCTGTCATAAAGCCTAACCCTCCTAACAACATCATGAAATAACCATCTTCATAACCGGCAGCACTGCCGGGTAGTGAATAGGGATAAAAGCTGCTTACTCCATTTCTATGCCTCTGATAGAGTTCATAGAATCTATTTGATACTAAATTGTATTTCCATTTTCTCCCCGCATCATACGCGGTTGCTATAATTTCTCTTAATATGGCAGCCAATAAATGCAATGCCAAACATCACAATACTCATAAATATGTATATTTTTTCAAACCATTACCTTGCACAGAAGATTCCATCAGTTATAATCAGACTATTATAGAAGGAAAAAACCGGAAGCCGGAGTGTGCCAAGCATTAATGCTATTTTCGCGCCGCAAAACATAAGATGAGAATAGCTTATCCATATCCGACAAAGGTGGTGATGCGGTGTTTTTCCGTTACAAAGCAGGCCGCCGGTTTGCCATTCTGTTCATTCTGCCTATTCTGCTGCTGTGTACCCTTCCGCCGCAGCAAGCATACTTATCCGCAGGCCCGGGAGCACAGCGGTTTGACTCGCCTCCGGCTTTTGAAGGCAATGAGGAAACCCGCTCCTTGCTCGAGAAGACCTTGTCAGTGGCAGAAATCGAGCGTGAGATTGAGCGGATCGGCCGGGAACAAGAAGCACTGGAACACAAATCCGCTTTGCTTCAGGAGCAGGCGGCCGAGAAGGAGCTGGATATTGAGGGGCAGCGGGAACGGGCGGGAGCCGTCATCCGCGCTTATTATATGGGAGAGCGTGATGGCCTGCTGGCTGCGCTGCTTTCCGCCAAAAGCATCAGCCGTGTGCTCGCTTTATATGATTATTATGAGATTATTATGGGGCGTGACCGTGACATCCTGTCGCAGTACGAGAAGCAGTATAAGGATTTGAAGAACATCCTGGCAGCCGCTGAACGCAGCGCACGTAGGCTGGAGGAACTGAAGCAGACGCTGGAGCAGCAGAAGCTGCGTGTGCTTGCTTTAAATGAGGATATTGAAGGCGGGATTGTGGCCAGCAGTGATCCGGAGGCCATGAGCGCATTGCTTGATGAGTTCACCAAATATTGGGAGAGTGTCGGTCTCCATGAAGTGGAGACTTATTTCCGGGCGCTGTCCAAGGCAATGAACGGGCTGCCGCAGTTTGTGGAGAGCCAGAAGGGGATGCTGAAGCGCAAAGGAATGACCTATCAGCTGGCTGTGGGCGAAGCAGATTTGAACCAGTTTCTCGTCTCGCAGAACCCGCTGTTCAAGGATTTCGGGTTCCGCTTCGAGAATGGCAAGGTCATCGCTTCGGGGACAAGCGGCGGTCTCACCCTGTCGCTTACCGGCCGGTATGTTATTCAGGATGAACCGGAGAATGCCCTGATGTTCCATGTCGAGCAGGTGGTCTTTAACGGACTGCAGCTGCCCGAATCGACTTGCCGTTCATTGGAGGAGAAATTCGATCTGGGCTTCTACCCGCAAAAGATTGTCTCATTTCTGCGGGCCACCGAAGTCGACAGCCGGGATGGCGTGCTGGCGGTAAAGCTCGCCCTGTCATTCTAAACGCTCTCCGCTGATCAGTGCCTTGTAACCGGCCGTATCCAGCTTGCCGGTCAGAAACTGGCTCACCGCAGCTGCCCTATTCTGCTCATCTTGGGTGGAAGCGCCGGCAGCGGCTTCATCAGCCAGGAGTACGCCGGGGTCGAAGGGAAGCCAGGGAATGTCTGCCGCTCCGGAGCGGTACAGCTCATCCAGCGCGGGAAGGCGCTCGGTGCTCCGCAGCCATTCCAGCTGTGCCGTGCTGGAGGTCATATATCCGAGCCAGTCCACCGCCGCTTCCGGATTGCCGGATTCCGCCGGGAGAGCGAAGAAGCGGCTGTCCATCGCTTCATAGCTTTGCCCGTTGCCGGCGGCCGCAGGCGCTTCGGCGCCCATTGTTGAATTACCGTGCCGCCGCCACTCTGATACCGGGACCGCCGCCAGCGCCAGCGTGCCATCACCCAGCATCTCCCAGACCTGTGTATTTGTCTTGCCGGTGAGGTAGAAATAGCTGCGGGCCTGTTCGGTCCATAGCAGCGCTTCATCCGTTACTTCCTCGAGGCTTAGCCCCATACTCTCCAGAAGCAAGGAATAACCGTAGGGCTCCAGACTGTCCATGGACAGCAGGTACTGTGGTTTGCTTGTATCCGCCAGCAGGCTTCCGAGCAGCAGATTCCATTGCTCCAGACTGCGCGGCGCCTGCGTCATCCCCAGCTCGGACAGCCTGCTCTTGGAGTACACCAGTACATAAGGATCAACATCCAGCGGTACCCCCCAGTCATACCCGTTCCACTGCATTTGCGGAATCAGCGCAGTCAGCGGTGCGCTCCCTGGGACACTGCGGTAGACGTCCACCGGCAGCAGATAACCCCTGGTTGCCAGATCCGGAATATTGCGTCCGGCTGTCATGACGATATCCGGATTTGCCCCGGTGGTTAACTCTTCCTTCAATTCATCCAGCGATTGGTTAGTAGGAGTGTTGCTCAAGGTCACTTGAACCCCTGTAGATAATGTATAATTATTGCTGATCCGTGTAAGCTCACGAAATTCATCGCCGCTTAGTGTGACCTGAATTACCAGCGTGGGGATTTCCTGTTCTCCGGTGTCTGTGCCGGCCAGCGGATTCTGCAGCTGGTGGGGCGGCCGGCTGCCGATTCCCGTATCCAGCTCAATCGTAGGCGACAGGCTTGTCAATGCCAGCAGCAGGATGATGAACAGCATCCAGTAATTTTTACGTTTCAGCACACTGTTCCTCCTTCCGCTTCCGCTCCCGTTTTTCGTCCACCCTATTTTACCAGATGTACGTCTGCTTGTCTGTGATGATTGAAAACGTTATCTTCCTCCACTCCAGCATCTCCGGACAAGCATCCCCACCATTCTGCGGCTGGAAGCAAAAATAAAAAAACGGGAGCCGCTTCGCAGCGGACTCCCGGCTTATGGCACGCAGGCTGCTTTCGCAGCTGCGGCCCCTACAACAAATCCGCAGCCAACTGTGCCAGGCGTGAACGCTCGCCCTTTTCCAGCGTAATATGGCCCGCAATCCCCTCTTGCTTGAACTTCTCCACAATGTAGCTGAGGCCGTTGCTCGCGGCATCGAGGTACGGATGGTCGATTTGCTCAGGGTCGCCCATCAGGATCACCTTACTGCCTTCTCCGGCTCTGGACACAATGGTCTTCACCTCATGCCGGGACAGATTCTGCGCCTCATCGATGATGATGAATTGCGACGGAATCGAACGGCCGCGGATGTACGTCAGTGCTTCTACCTGGATGCTGCCCAGCCCCATCAGAATTTTATCAATATCGCCGGCCTTCTTCGTATCGAACAGAAACTCCAGGTTGTCATAGATCGGCTGCATCCACGGACGCAGCTTCTCGTCCTTCTCACCGGGCAGATAACCGATATCCTTGCCCATGGGCACTACCGGGCGGGCGATAAGCAGCTTCTTGTAGCGGTGCTCATCCTCCACCTTGAACAATCCGGCGGCCAGCGCCAGCAGCGTCTTGCCGGTGCCGGCTTTGCCGGTGATGGTCACCAGCGGGATGTCCTCATTCAGCAGCAGCTCCAGCGCCATCCGCTGCTGGGCGTTGCGGGCGCTGATGCCCCATACGGAATCGTTGCCGAGATACAGCGGCTCCAGTCGGGTGGCGTCGGCATTCACCTTCAGCAGGGCGGATTTGCCTGTGCCGATCTCATCTTTCAGGATCACGAATTCATGCGGGTACAGGCGGTAAGACAACTCCAGCTGCTTCACAAGCAAATACCGGTTGCTGTAATATTCGTCAATCAGCGAAGGATGTACCTTCAGCGACTGATAGCCGGTATACAATTCATTCAGATCCCCTGTCCGGTCGGACAGATAGTCTTCGGGTGTGATGCCCAGTACATCCGCTTTGATCCGGACAAGCACATCTTTGCTGACCAGCACTACAGGACGCGGTTCCGGCTTCTCGTTCTCCTCATGCAGATAATTGAGGGCGACGGCCAGAATCCGGTTGTCATTGGATACCTCGCCGAACATTTCCTGAACCTTCACGAAGCTGCGGTGATTAAGCTCTACCTTCAGCATGCCTCCATGCGCAAGCTCTACCCCGCTATGCAGGTGGCCCAGCTCACGGAGTCCGTCTAACAAGCGCGACACAGTGCGGGCGTTGCGGCCGATTTCGTCGGCATTGCGTTTCTTGGAGTCGATCTCTTCCAGCACTACTGCCGGAATGATGACCTCATGCTCCTTGAAAGCAAAGATCGAATTGGGATCGTGCAGCAGCACGTTGGTATCCAGTACAAATATCTTTTTCATGATATCCCCTCCACAGCGCCTGGTTTGATTGGTCATACATAACTCTTTTCAGCACGGGTAACCTAAGATAAAGCTGTGATCATGGACTGAAAGGAGTATTCACATATGAAAAAATCAATATGTCTGTTGCTGGTACTGCTGCTGACAAGCTGCGGTATCGCCAATAAAGAGTCATCACCCTCTCCTCAGGATAATCAACCGGCGGGTGAACTAACCACCCGGGGAACCGGTGAAATGCGCCAAATGACGAGCGATGGCGAGGATGCTTTGAATACCGCTCCGCAGTACACGGAGGTTCAGGATGCTCAGGACGACAGTGATCTTGCGTTAAAAGACCATTTCGAGCAGCTTGCAGCCAGAGTTCCCGGCGTCCAGGGTGCCCACTGCGTGGTTGTCAACAACATGGCAGTGGTGGGCATTGATGTAGACGGCGCTCTGGACCGCTCGCGCGTCGGTACGATCAAGTATTCCGTAGCCGAAGCGATCCGCAAGGATCCGCGCGGTGTCCGGACCCTTGTGACGGCGGATGTCGATCTCGCCGGCAGGCTGGCCGATATGGGCCGCCATATTTCGCAGGGACATCCGGTGTCCGGCTTCGCCGCCGAGATGGCCGATATTATCGGCCGCATCGTACCGCAGCTTCCGGAGGATCTTCCTGCAAAGTGACGGAAGCCACAGCGGATACATCCTGCAAAATATACCAAGTGCGGGAGTGCCTAACCCCTATGGGGAGGGCGAAATCCTGCCAAAGACCAAAAAAAGCCTAGTGAGGAACTCACTGGGCTTTTTTCATGGCGGCAAACACTTGTCCGTCCAGCTTTTCGGCCGCACGGGCGTCGTATACCTTGGCATATTTCGGGGCGGACTCCAGCGCCGCGCCGTAGAACAGCGCATTACGGACCGCCGCAATCTCCACATCGAAGCAGCACATCTTAAAAGGGACGTCTTCCAGCGGGTCCTGCCTTACGGACGCATGGCCGTTGATGGCATAGACGGTGCTCTCGCCGAAGACGGTGACCGTTATTAAAGGGTTGGTCTTGATGTTGTTCACCAGTCTGGAGCGGTGGTCAATCGCCAGACGCAGGGTAGAAGGGCTAACCGCGTAGATCCAGGATACAGCCGTAGATGTCGGCCCTCCCGATTCCGCGTCGACCGTATTAAGCAGGACAAAAGTTTCGGATTGCAGCATGGATAGCAGCGATTCATTAAGCTGAGCAACGGCTTCGGACATAGGTACGGCCCCCCTGTTGTAGAGCAATAATGCGTTCGATTAACTATATTATAGCATACCGCAAAACTTGCATTCAATTTGCTCCGGCAATTGTGCTCTGCAGGCTCTGTTTGGCTGTCTCCAGCTCTTTGTCGTTAATATATACATACGGGCTGCGCCACGTTCCGGTAACGGGAACGAATGTAACATTTTGCTTTGAAATTTTCCAGTACGTGGAGATCAGACTCTTAATCTGTGCTTTCTCGATATCCGTCTGCATATTGCTGGACATCGCATCGAGCACGGAGCCGATCTTGAGCACTCCGCCAAGCGACTGCATTTGATCCATCAGTGAATTCAGCACTTCATTCTGCCGCTGGTTGCGGTCGAAATCGTCGGAACCCGCCGTCTTGGGACTGCAGTTCGATTTGCGGTAACGTACATAATCAAGCGCATCGTCACCGTTCAGAGTGGCTGGTCCCTTGGTCAGATTGATATCTGTGCCGTCCACGCTGTCCGTATAGCACATATCCTGGCTGATGTTGACATCCACGCCCCCAAGCTCATCGACAATATCACGGAAGCCCTGGAAATCCAGTACCGTGACATAATCCACATCGACATCCAGATACTTGCCCATAAATGTCTTCATCTCATCCACGGCGGTAATGCCTGAGCTGTCCTCTTTGCCCTTGAAGCGCGAATAGAAGGCGTTGATCTTGGTCTTCTTGTAGCCGCTCAGCTCCACGTAAGTATCCCGCGGAAGCGATACGACCGTTGCGGATTGGGTCGCAGGATTCATAGATACGACCATAATCACATCTGTCAGATTGGAGGGATGCTCAGGACGGTTATCCGTTCCGAGCAGCAGCATGGTGATAGGCTTCGTGGAGGCCATCATGCCTTCCTCTACCGGCTGGTCAATGCCGACCCCGCGTTTCTCCAGCAGCCAGTACAGATAACCCGCATAGGCTGCCACCGCCAGAAAGACAAGCAGGATAAGAATCAGAATGAACCGGAATATCCGGGCGAGCAAGCTGCGTTTCTTTTTCGTTTTCTTTGATTTTCCTTTTGCCGGCGGAGGCGCACTCGAAGGATTTCTGCGCTGCGTCTGCGGTCCGGCGGTTCTTCTTGGAGGTAAGCTGTCATTGCCTCTACTCATAATCGGAACGTTCCTTTATCGTTGTTTGTATGCTGGTTTCAGCAGTGGTCTACATTAATAGACGGTTTTCGGCTCAAAAAGTTGCGTAGCCCCGTTGTCTTTTCCCGGCCGCGAGCCTTTCATCCCAAGTAAAAAGCCGCCGAAAAAACAACATTCGGCGGCTCCATATTCTGCGAATATTAGGCTTGGCTGGCTTGTGCCGCCTTGCGCTGCTTCTCCGCACGCTCACGTTCGCCTTTGTTCAGAAGCTTCTTGCGCAGGCGAACCGATTTAGGTGTAATTTCACAATATTCATCATCGTTCAAATATTCCAGCGCGGCTTCAAGCGAGAAGAGACGCGGAGTCTTCATCTTAACGGTCTCGTCCTTTGTAGCGGAACGCACGTTGGTCAGTGCCTTTTCCTTACAGATGTTGACGATGATATCATTGTCGCGGGTATGCTCGCCCACAATCATACCTTCATAGATATCTGTACCCGGCTCCAGGAACAGAATACCGCGGTCTTCTACGCCCATCATGCCGTAGAACGTCGTTGTTCCCGTCTCGCTGGATACCAGCACGCCCTGGTGGCGTCCGCCAACCTGTCCGCCAATCAGCGGTGCATAGCTGTCAAACGCATGGTTCATCACGCCGTATCCGCGGGTCAGTGTCAGGAAGTGCGTGTTGTAGCCGATCAGACCGCGTGCCGGAATCAGGAATTCCAGACGCACCTGTCCGGTGCCGTGGTTGATCATGTTAACCATTTCCGCTTTGCGTGTTCCCAGGCTCTCCATGACGGCGCCCATGCTTTCTTCCGGAATGTCGATCAGGAGGCGTTCCAGCGGCTCCATCTTCTTGCCGTCGATCTCCTTAACGATAACCTCCGGCTTCGATACCTGCAGCTCATAGCCTTCGCGGCGCATATTCTCAATCAGGATACCCAGATGCAGCTCACCGCGTCCCGATACGACAAAGGCGTCGGGGCTGTCCGTTTCGTCCACACGCAGACTGACATCCGTCTCCAGTTCTTTGAACAGACGTTCACGCAGCTTGCGGGAGGTAACCCACTTGCCTTCTTTACCGGCGAACGGACTGTTGTTTACGAGGAACGTCATTTGCATGGTCGGCTCATCGATCTTGAGAACCGGCAGTGCTTCCGGATTCTGCGGATCAGCAATGGTCTCGCCGATGTTGATATCCTTGATGCCGGCAATGGCCACAATGTCGCCGGCGCCCGCTTCTTCGGTCTCCACACGCTTCAGTCCCTGGAAGCCGAACAGCTTCTCGATCCGCGCAGTCTTGCTCTTGCCGTCGCGCATAATAACAGTGACGGACTGGCCTTGCTTGATCACACCGCGGTTAACACGGCCGATCGCGATCCGGCCAAGATATTCGTTGTAGTCCATCAGCGTAACCAGGAATTGTAGCGGCTCATCGATCTTCTCAGTCGGTGCCGGAATATGCTCAACAATAGTCTCATACAGGGCAAGCATGTTGTCGTCCTGTTTCTCTGCGTCCATACTGGAGGTTCCGTTCAGTGCGGAAGCGTACACCACCGGGAAATCCAGCTGATCGTCGCTTGCTTCCAGTTCAATGAACAGATCCAGCACTTCATCAATGACTTCCTTCGGACGGGCAGCCGGGCGGTCGATCTTGTTCACGACGACAATCGGTGTCAAATGCTGCTCCAGCGCTTTACGCAGCACGAATTTCGTCTGCGGCATGCAGCCTTCATAAGCGTCGACAACCAGCAGTACGCCGTCAACCATCTTCATAATCCGTTCCACTTCGCCGCCGAAATCGGCATGTCCGGGAGTGTCCACAATATTAATGAGGAACTCTTTATAGGTAATGGCAGTATTTTTGGCCAGGATGGTAATGCCGCGTTCACGTTCCAGATCATTCGAGTCCATCGCACGTTCCTGAAGCTGCTCGTGTGCGCTGAAAATCCCGGATTGCTGCAGCAACTGGTCGACAAGCGTGGTTTTGCCGTGGTCAACGTGGGCAATAATCGCAATGTTGCGAATTTCGGTTCTTGAATGCATGATTTGTATCCAAATCCTCTCATTTATCAAATGTAGAATGTTTAAATTCTTAACATGTCGCGGCAATCTCACAAAAGAAGCGCCAGGCAGAAAGCCGACGCTCCAACATTTCTTCATTTTATAGTGAAAGTGCTGTGAAAAGCAAGTCTTTTTATGAAAAAAACACTTCCATTTACGTGCAAGCTGTGAAAATTATGCAGCACGCGCAGCCAGGCAAATTGCCAGTTTCTTACCATCTGCCATTCCATTGACGGCCGCTGCGTGATCTTCCCCGTCCGGCTATCATCCAGATTCCGGCGAGGATCAGCAAAATGCCCAGCAAATAAAGTGCGCCGGTACCCAGCATACTGAAGAACAGCAGCACCAGGCTCAGAATGCCACCAATAACCGCTGCCGCAACCAGACCGCCGCTGCGGGGCGTATAATAAGCATATTCATAAATTCCAACGGCAACGCCGAGCAGCAGCAGCGGCCACAAATGGGCCATGAAGCCCCAGCCCCACGTATTGCAGAAGCCGAACAGCAAACCGTACGTGGCCAGCATACCACCGGGAACCAGCACGGCTGCCGGAGCACGGCGGGTGAAGAACAGCACATGCAGGAGCAGTCCCGGAATCAGCAGAACCAGCGGCCAGAGCGTCCGTCCGAGAAACCCGAACACTCCCCATTTCCCGAGAAAGATCACAAGGCCGGCAGCAACGATGAACACTCCGAGCTTTATGTCATTTTTGGAAGACATCCTTCACCCATCCCTTCAACATTCGCATCATTATCCGAGGATTCACCACCCATCGGCAATGAATGCGGCGCCGGGCGGTACAATTCTTTCTTATATTTTAGCGGAAAATGGTCTGAAACGCTATCGCCGCAGCTGTGAAATCCTGCCCTGTTATATAAAAAAGAACCGTGCGGGAAGCCGGAATCCGGAGCCTCCGCACAGCCTTAGTCCAAGTATAGCCACGTTTCATCCGGCCGATACAAACCGCCGTTTAAGCGCCCCCGAAAGAATGACCACGATCCCCAGCAGCAGCGGCAAGGCTGCATGCAGGGAGGGCAGGAGGAAGGAGACGATCGGACCGAACTTGGCATCCTGCAGCAGCATTTTGCCGGCGGTGAAGGCCAGGATATAAGCTCCGATATAGACAAGGACCGGAAAGCGGTGCAGCCAGCCGACGATGAGACCGCTGCCCCAGACAACAATTGGTATGCTCAGGGCAATCCCGATGACGATCAGCGCAAGATCCCCCTGAGCAAGACCGGCGATGGCCAGCACATTGTCGAGGCTCATAATGAAATCGGCCACCAGAATCGTCCGTACCGCCTTCCATACGCTGGAGCTCTCCTCCACACGCATTTCTTCCTCATCCTCCAGCAGCAGCTTGAACGCGATCCACAGCAGCAGGATTCCCCCGCCGGCTTCAATATAAGGAACCTTCAGCAGCAGCACCGCGACAAAAGTCAGTATGCAGCGCAGCCCGACCGCTCCCGCCGCCCCCCACCAGACGGCCGTCCGCCGGCTTTCCGCCGGCAGATTCTTGCTGGCCATCGCAATGACCATGGCATTATCTCCGCTCAGCACCAGATTGATCATCAGTATTTGACCCAGCAGCAACAAAGAATCCATTGGCTTACCCTCCCCGAACTGCATGTAATTACATGTATGTCCGCAGCGGGCAAGCTATGCTTCCTGTCCGACTTTTTTATCTTGCAGGCTTGTTAGAACCATTCTTCCTGAATTCCCGTCTCCGCTGCAATCACATCGCGGGGGCGTTCATTTCCGTACGGCGTAATCAGCACGGTCTCCGTTCCTTCCAGCGCAGCGGCCAGCCGCTCGGCATATCCGGGCAAAGTCGCTTCAATCTTCTCGAGAATGCGCAGGTTCGGGTTAGTCGTCGGCGATTTTGGCACAAATAACGTGCAGCAGTCCTCATAGGGCAGAATGGACAGCTCATACGTGCCGATCCGTCTGGACAAGTCAATGATTTCGCTCTTGTCCATCATGACCAGCGGCCGCAGCAGCGGCAGCTCGGTCGCACGGCCGATAGCGTTCATGCTGGACAAGGTCTGGCTGGCCACCTGCCCCAGGCTATCGCCTGTCACCAGGGCCAGCGCACCTTCACGCTCTGCCAGTCCGGTGGCAATCCGCAGCATGGCGCGGCGCATCAGTGTAATCATCAGATTATCCTGGCCGATGCCGGTGAACGAGGTCTGCACCTCGGTGAACGGTACCAGGTGCAGCTTGATGACCCCCGAATACCGCGAGAGCACACGCGCCAAGTCAACAACCTTCTGCCGGGCCTGCTCGCTTGTATACGGGAAGCTGTAGAAGTGGATGCACTCCACTTCCAGGCCACGGCGCATGGAGGACCAGCCGGCCACGGGGCTGTCAATCCCTCCGGACAGCAGGAGCATGGCCTTCCCGCTGGTACCGAGCGGGAAGCCGCCCACACCCGCGATGTTCTCGCAGAAGATCAGACTCTGCGTTTCGCGTACTTCCAGCTTCAGCTCCAGCTGCGGCACTCTCACGTCGACTATAAGGCCCGGATACCCCTGGAGCAGCGGTGTCGATACGAGCTTGTTCAGCTCAAGCGAGCCGTGAGGGAACTCCTTCCAGACCCGGCGGGCGTCCACCTTGAAGGTCGTGCCCGGGGCCGGAGCCAGCAGCTCCAGGAAGGTGCGGCTGGCAGCGATAATATCCTCCAGCCGGGAGGGACAGGCCTTGACCGGACTGATCGACACAATGCCGAATACATTGTGCAGCGCCTCGGCAAGCTCCTCCGCCGGCTCGCCGTTCAGGGCGACATACAAACGGCCGAACTCCTTGCTGAGTACGGCACGCGGATAAGGCAGCAGCAATGCCTTCACATGGCGCAGCACAGTCTTCTCAAAGCGCGTGCGGTTCTTGCCTTTCAAGGTAAATTCTCCGAAACGGAGCAGCAGCATATCGGCATGAGCCAGACTTTTGGCTGCGTCTGTGGTTATCATTTCTGTCATAGTTCTCTATACGCCCCCTTCGGCAGTCTTCAGTGCGGACTTGGCCGCCAGCAATGCTTCTTCCAGCTTGGCTACATCCTCCATCGTGTGGCTGTCGCCGAAGCTGATGCGGATGCCGCCCAGTGCAGCTTCTTTCCCCAGCCCCAGCGACATAAGGATACGGCTTGGCTCGGCAAGCCGGGAGGAACAGGCCGAGCGGGTACCTACCGCCATGCCCAATTCTTCCAGCTTGCGGGCCATTACTTCTCCCTTCATGCCGGGATAAGCGAAATTCACGATGTGCGGAGCGCCGTCCTCGCTGCTGTTGACCGTGAACTCCGGTATGCCGCGCAGAAACGCCAGCAGCCGGTCGCGCAGCGGGATCACGCGGGCGGCAAATTCCTGGCGCTGCTCCCCGCTCATCCGCACGGCTTTGGCTGCAGCCACAATGCCCGGCACATTCTCCGTGCCGGCTCGCAATTCGCTCTCCTGGGCTCCGCCTGTCAGCAGCGGGGACAGGTGGAGCCCATCTTTAACCACCAGCAGACCTACCCCGCGCGGACCGCGGATTTTATGCGGTGACAGGCTGTACAGGTCGACTTGCCACTGCTCTAGCTGTGTTTCCAGCTTGCCATATCCCTGGACGCCGTCTATATGAAATAGCGTACGACGGTTCGCCGTCTTAATCCGCCGGCCAATCTCAGCAACCGGCTGTACCGAGCCGATTTCGTTATTGACATGCATAATGCTGACCAATACCGTATCTTTGCGGACGGCAGCCGCCACCTGCTCCGGATCAACCACTCCCTTCGCATCCGGGGGGACGAAGCTGACTTCCCAGCCCAGCCGCTGCAGCTGCAGACAGCTGTCGTACACCGACGGATGTTCAAGCTGTGTAGTGACAATATGGCGCCCTCTGCCCTGATACTGAAGAGCAGCACCTTTGATTGCCAGGTTGTTGCTTTCGGTCGCACCGGAGGTGAATCTGATTTCCGACGGGCGCACGTCAAGTGCGGAAGCGCAGACTTCTCTGGCCCGCTGTACAAGCTGCGCTGCCTCCATTCCTGCCCGGTGCAGTGAAGAAGGATTGGCATAGTGCAGCCGCATAATCTGCTCCACCGTCCGCACCACCTCCTCGTATGGCGGCGCGGCAGCGGCGTAATCCCAATAAAGCATATCGTTAAAATCTCCTTTAAAGTACTGTGACTGTGCTCTTATAAGCCTGAAAAAGGACCAAACGGCCCCGTCCACCTGTGTGGTCCAAGGTTTCCCCGTTTGATCCTTTTTATTATAACGCGTATTGGGCGCGTGCGCGTTCAATTTTCGCAATATACGCCTGAGTCTCCTTCGGCAGCAATGACAGCTTCTCAAGCAGCTCTTCATCGCTGCTCACACCCAGCTTGTTCACCCGTCCCGGACCGGCGTTATATGCGGCCAGCGCCATCTTCTCTTCCCCGTCATATCGTTTCAGCTGATACGACAAATACCGGACGCCGCCATCGATATTCTGGGCCGGGTCGAACGGATCCGATACTCCCAGGCCGTCGGCCGTCCCGTCCATCAGCTGCATCAGCCCCTTGGCTCCCGCTGAAGAGACCACATTCGGATTAAACGAAGACTCCGTGTCGATTACTGCCTTGATGAGATCGACAGGCACGCCGTATTTGGCCCCGGCAGCCGCAATGAGCGCTTCATAATCGGTCGGAAGCGTCTGCGTTATTTCCCCGGAAATTTCACCTACAGCTTGCCCGCTGCCGCTCAGCTGCTGCCAGAGCAGGCCCTCAAGATAGGAGCTGTCCAGCGAAGCCAGCCGTGTTGTCCCGTCCGGACCGCTTCCCGACTGCAGAGCAGCCTCCTGCAGGAGCGCCGCAAACTCTGCGGATGAAGAGCCGGAAACCTGGCCTGCAGCCGTTCCGTTCTTGGTGTCGGTCGCAGCGGAGGCCGAGGACCTGAGATTGACCCATTTCAGTCCGGCCGAACCGGCAACAGAATTGATATTCATGCCGCTTGATCCCTCATTCCTTATGATAGTGCCATATATATTCAATCCGTCAGGTGCATTAGAAACTAAAATTCGGCTTTATTTTACAATTAAATTGCTGCAATTGCTATAAGCAAGCATGAAAAAACAGACTTCAGACCCGCAAGATTAGGTCTAAAAGCCTGTTTCGGACATCGGTAAGCCGGTTACTGCGCGAACGGAATTAACACAAAATAACTGAGCGTCGATACAAGACCGAGCCCCATGGCCCAGGCCCCTGCCGTCTTCTGCCCCTTGGCGAAGGCAAAATACCCGATCAAGGCTGCAATGGGACCGAGTATGATCGACCAGATAAACAAGGACACCAGTCCGAAGCCCAGCCCGATATATCCAAGCGACTTGCTGTCACTTTGTACAGCAGACTCATCCGTATCCACGGATTGACCGCTGCTGCGGTTTACTGCGGCGGGAAGCGGACTGATTTCGGCGGCGTACTCCTCCTGCTGTGACTTGTCACGGCGCGGATAGTCAACCCGGCGCGGACGCAGAACCACTTTTCGCCTTGGCTGGTTCAGCTTGTCTTCATCACTGTGCGAATCCATAGGCGCCTCCCTTATTCCTGAGGTCTGAACGTCAAACAGCAGGTGGCCGAGGAATTGCGGGCAATATCATGATGATTGTTGTTCGTCATTTCTTCGGCGTACTCTTCCTTGAAGGCACTGCCCGCATGCTTGTCGATTTCAATAATGATTTCGTCGGCCCGGCATACATTTTGTTCGCCCCAATAATGACAGTTGCTCACACTGCACTTGACGAATGGCTTATCCATTGACATTATCATCACCCCGGCCTTATTTTGTCCCTGGGCTTCACGGTCTATACGGGTGACGAACCTGCCGGACCGGGCGGCAAATTTTAGTCCAGACTCTATAGCGCACAGCACCATTTATTCCGGGACAAGGCAAAAAGGACCGCATCACCCTTCCGGATGACACGGCCCTTATCCATCATTATGTTGTATTGGAAACGAATGCTTACACCTGGTTCTGCATACGTTTCTCGGTCAAATAGTCATTCTCATAATAGCTGAGATCATCGCGAAGCTCTTCGTACACCTTGGTGATCTCGAGAATAATGTCGCGCGCCGGACGCACCGGCTTCTTGCGGAAACGGATAGCGTCCTGGCCGGTATAGGCGTAGCGTCCGTCTTCGGAATAGCTTTCATTTTTCGGATAGAAAAAGTTATTCACACCGTAGTGATATACATTATAAAGCGCTTTCTGCGCGAAGTCTTCGTCGAAATTGGCACGGCGCAGGGCTACTCCCAGCTTCTCATAGGACATTTCCGAGAATACCAGCAGGTGGCGGAGATCGGACAGAAATCCCTGGTAGAAATGCACCGTCTCTTCATCGTTCCCCTCCGCAAGCTGCGGCAGCGCGTGATGGTTTAGAAAGGTTTCCATTTTATCGATTGCGGATTTAAGCTTTTCTCTCGTCGTTTCACACAATTTCTGCACATTGGCTGCTGACATGGCGGTTGCTCCCCCTTATTAATCCTGGCTGTTGTAGTCGCTTGCGACAAGCATTCCCTGCACATCCGCTTCAATGAACGTACAGGCTACCCTGGCGGTTTACTTTTTGATCTTAACATAAATCATAGGACGACGGTATCCTTTTCTGCGATGCATAAAACCGGCCTGCTTTCCCCAACCTACAACATATTACCTTGCCATAGAGGAGCGGAAAATATGTCACGAAAAAATTTGCGCATCGCAGCTTTACTGACTGCCGCATTTACAGTTCTGCTGGTGGTGTTCGCCCTGCGCAGCGATGATGCCGGAACGCCGAAACAGGCTGAAGCAGCGGATCAGTCTGCGGAAAAAAGCATTAAAAAAACGTCGCTGACCCGGGATGTCGACGCTACGGACCGGCTTAACCGCCACGACGCCGCCCGGCATTTGACCTTGATGCTCACCGAGATCCGTAGGGCTTCGCCCGCCGCTGTTTCAGCATATGCGAAGCGCCTGCAGCAGGGACACGGTCATATTGCCATGCTGATGTGGATTGATTTTCACTCCCGTAAATCAGAGACCTTTGGGTCGGCCCCCCCGAAGGGCACCAGCCAGGAGAAGAAGCAGCTTCAGGACTATCTGGCTGCGGCCAAAAAAGCGCTCAAAAGCCATCAGTCCTACGAGTCTCCCTCCTTCATGGTCGGCGGCGGCAAATACTACTTCATCGGCCAGCGCGATCCGAAAGGCAACATCGGCGTCATCGCCCTGATGAACCAGCAGATTCTCGACCGTGTGGCCGACCACCAGCTCAAGAACCTCAGGCTCATCCCTTACCCCAAGGAAGGGAAATACCGGGTGGAGTCGGTCCACGCCGATACACTCAAGGATATCACAGTGCGCACCGGACACGACAACGAGAACGCCAGCCATTTCTACGAGAATGAAATTGTCGTCCGGTTTCCGGACGGTGCCATTACTGCGGGACAACTCCGGACCATCCAGGCAGAAATTCAAGGCAAGGAGCCGCTTAAGCTGGGCTATGCCTATATATTCCGCTCGGAAACCATGGACTACGGCAAGCTTAAGGCTTATTTTGTGAAAAAATGGAGCCCGCAGTATGTGGAGCCCCACTATATGTATTTAACCAATGATACCGTTTTCGAAAATGGAAAAACCGATGTAATCACACCCAATGATCTCCTGTTCTCCACCTACCAGTGGAATCTGCCGGCGATTGAGACGGAAGCGGGATGGAATCTGACCAAAGGCAGCCAGGAGGTCTCTGTTGCAGTGGTCGATACCGGTGTTCAGGCGAGCCACCCGGACCTGCAGGGCCAACTGCTTACTGGCTACAACGCCATTGCCGGTGGCGGATCAACTCCCGATGACGATGTCGGGCACGGCACCCATGTCGCCGGCATTATCGGAGCGTTGACCAATAATTCCGAGGGCGTGGCCGGCATTAGCTGGTACAACAAAATCCTTCCCGTCAAGGCGCTGGACAACTCAGGCGCCGGGACAACCTATTCTGTAGCGGAAGGCATCATCTGGGCCGCGGATCAGGGAGCCAAGGTCATTAATCTAAGCCTGGGGAATTATGCCGAATCGCAATTTCTGCATGATGCCATCAAATATGCCTATGACCGCGATGTCGTCATCGTCGCCGCCTCCGGCAACGACAATACTGAGCGGCCGGGGTATCCTGCGGCTTATGATGAAGTGCTGGCCGTCGCAGCTACGGGCCAGAACGGGGAACGGGCTTCATTCTCGAATTATGGCGATTATATCGATGTAGCCGCTCCGGGCGAGAGCATAGCCAGCACCTATCCCGACAACCAGTATGCGGCCCTGTCCGGTACTTCCATGGCCAGTCCCCATGTCGCTGCACTTGCCGGGCTTGTACGTTCGCTGAATCCGGAGCTGACGAACAAGGAAGTGATGGAGCTGATGACGTCCAATGCCGTCGATCTCGGTGATCCCGGCCATGACAAATATTTCGGCTGGGGCCAGGTCGATATCTACCGGACGCTGCAGGCTGCGGCCGGAGGAGGTGTTCCGCTCCAGCTCTTTCCGCAGCATGTCGGCAATCAGCTCAAGTCGCTGCGCAGTGAGCTGGAGAACAACCGCTAGCATTGGAGAGACCGGAGATAACTGTCGAGCAGCTCCATGAACCGCCGGAGCCCCTGCAGCATCTCCGCCTCCTCCATCTGCGAGTAGCACAGCCGGATATGGCGGGATTCCTGATCTCCGGCATGGCAGACCTCACCGGGAAGAAACGAAATGCTTTCCGCTTCGGCTAACGTATGCAGCTTGCCGATGTTTGCGCAAGGGGGAAGCTTCAGCCATAAATTGAGTCCGCCTTCGGGCAGACTCCAGCTTACACCGGGCGGCGCATACTGCTTCAGCAGCTGTGCCGCCTGTTCCATGCGCCCACGGAGGGCCGTGCGCAGCCCCGCTGCATAGACGTCGTACTTGCGGGCAATAAACGGCAGCACCGCGCGCTGCGTCAGCAGCGGACTTCCGAGATCGCTGGCTGACTTGGCTGCGATCAGACGGGAGAGAATGTCGCCGCTTCCGGCGACGCAGGCGATCCGGCAGCCGGGGGCGATCACTTTGCTGAAGCTTTTGATGTACACCACATGTCCGTCACGGTCCAGTGATTTAATAGGCGGCGGCGGGGAATGACGGAAGTACAGGTCACTGAACGGGTCATCCTCCACAATCAGGCAGCCGTAGCTCCGGGCCAGCTCCAGGAGCCGCTGTCTTCTTGCCATGCTCAGCGTCACCCCGCTCGGGTTCTGAAACGTAGGAATCGTGTAGATAAGCTTCGGCTTTCTCCTGTCACATAGTCTGGTCAGCACATCCAGCCTCATCCCCTCACGATCAGTCGGAACCGGGATGATCTCCGCTCCCCGGCCGGCAAACACATCAATCGCCCCCGTATAGCTCGGCGCTTCCATATACACCGTGTCTCCCGGGCCTACAAATGTGCGTGCCACCAGATCAATTCCCTGCTGGGTACCACTTGTGATCATCAGCTCCGTGGAAGGCAGCGTGATTCCGCGAGCCTGCAAATGGGTCCGCATAACCTCTCTCAGCTCCTGATCGCCCTGAAAGTTGCCGTAGGTTCCCATCAGCTCCGGCTGCTCCGTCACCAGCCTGGACATCGTCCGGCCGATCTCTGCCAGGGGCAGCAGCTCATGATGAATCGCCGCCAGGTGAAACGGATATTTCACCTTGAGTGAATCAAAGTTCCGCCACAGCTGGGCGCGCGGCAAATAATCGTCATAGCCGGCCTGCCAGGAGGCCGAGCCGTCCGGCTGCCCCTTGGCGCTCTCGGCGACGAAGCAGCCCCGCCCCTGGCTGCAGACAATATGCCCCCGCTTCTCCAGTTCGGCGTAGGCTTTGCTCACCGTCATCTGGCTGACCGCCAGCGATGCAGCCAGCGTACGCACAGATGGCAGCCGGCTGCCGGGTGCCAGCAAGCCCGAGGTAATCCGCTGGGCCAGTGTATCACTGATTTGCTGCGGCAAAGCTACGGCTGTGCCGCGCAATATATCGATATGCAATTCCCCCGCCTCCCAACTGTTATATTTACCGCTTTACTGTTATACAGCTATGCCGTTATGATACAACAAAATTCATATGCGGGGGTCAATTTTATGCAATTCCATTTTTCGGCGACTGCGGGGTCCTTGGGATCGTCGGCCGTACGCGACATTCTCAAAATTACGCAGGGCAAAGAGATTATTTCGCTTGCCGGAGGCTTGCCCGGTGAAGAATTATTTCCGGTGGAGGCCGTGCGTGAAGCTTACGGGCAGGCGCTCTCCGGCAGCACGGCCGCCCTCCAGTATGGGCTGACCGAAGGCTATCTTCCCTTGCGCGAAGCAGTGGCTGCCAGGCTGAGCAGCCAGGGAATTGCCGCCGCTGCCGATAACATGCTGCTGACCACCGGCTCCCAGCAGGCGATTGACCTGCTCTGTAAAATCCTGCTCGACCCGGGCGACGCTGTACTGGTGGAAGCCCCCACTTACCTTGCTGCCCTGCAGGTGCTCGGTTCTTACCGGGCGGCCATCCACACTGTTGCCAGTGATGAGGACGGGATGCTTCCGGAGCACCTGGAGGAGCAGCTGCGCACACACCGTCCGAAGCTGCTCTATGCCGTACCGACCTTCAATAATCCCTCAGGCGCGACCTGGAGCCGTGAACGCCGCGAACAAACGGTGGCGCTGTGCCGCAAGTACGGCGTACTGATCCTCGAAGACAACCCCTATGGGGAGATTGCTTTCGATGAAACTCCGGGCGCTTATCCGCCTGCGCTGGCTGCCATTGAGCGTGAGAATGACGGCGATTCCTGTGTCGTTTACACCGGAACCTTCTCCAAGATTGTCGCTCCGGCGCTGCGTACCGGCTGGGCCATCGGGCCGCAGGAGGTTATCCGTGTCATGGCAAAAGCGAAGCAGGCCGCGGATCTGCACTCCAGCGCCATCGACCAGCGCGCGCTGCATGAATTGCTGCTGTCCTTTGATCTGGATGGACATATCCGCCGGATTTCCCGCGAATATTACTCGCGGATGAAGCTCTTATCCGGCGAGTTGAGCGCACGCGGCTGGAACGATTACCGCGAGCCGCGCGGCGGCATGTTCCTGTGGCTGAAGCTGCCCGCCGGCATCCAGACTGCGCAGCTGCTGCCGCTGGCGGTGGAGCAGGGCGTGGCCTTTGTGCCGGGTGAAGTATTCTATGCCGCCAGGCCGCTGACCAGCGCCATGCGCCTGAACTTCACCCACACACCGCCCGCACAGATTCCGCTGGCCGTGCAGCGGCTGGAGCAAGCCCTCGCTCTGTATGAGCAGCTTGCTCACGGGAGCCTGCCCCTCTCTTAGGAGTGGCAGGGAATTCCTCCTTGGCACCGGTGCTGGGCGGTACCGGACACCAGACGACAAAAAGGCGGCCTTCCGAGGAAGACCGCCAGTTCATTATGCATCCATTAAGTTGTCAGTTTGGAAAGTTTGCCGTAAGCCGGGTTCTGTGCTCGTCGTGGTTCAAGCGGGAACTACCCTCCCACCTTAAGCGACAATCATCTATCTAGGCCGTACATTGCTGCACAGCTCCAGCGACCAACCTAGATACGCCCCAGGCGAGGGCTGTTCTTCCCGTAAAGGAAGCACTGTATCTCATTAGGTCTTGCTCCAGATGGGGTTTACCAGGAACGAAGTCACCAACGCTCCTCGGGGTCTCTTACACCTCGGTTCCATCCTTGCCTGTGCTGCTTGCGCAGCCATCGGCGGTCCATTTCTGTGGCACTATCCTTCGGCTCGCGCCGACTGGACGTTATCCAGCATCCTGCCTTATGGAGCCCGGACTTTCCTCCCGTGGCTTGCGCCACCGGCGATTGTCTGTCAAACTTCCCGAACAACATTAAATATTATACAGACTTGCCGCATCGGGCACAAGAGTAAATCGGTGGAAATTGCAAACAATTTGCGCACCCGTACAACAAGCCTTATATGCGCCAGTCTCTTAACCATGTCATTTTTCAAGCTCTACAGAAACCGGAAAGGCTCCGTCTCCAGCTCCGAAGCATGTACGGCCGTGGCATACTTATGCTCCGCCAGTTTCTCGGCAATCCACTCCGCCACCTTCTCCTTCATGATCTTTTCCGCGTTATGTCCCGGATCGATCAGCGTAATACCGGCGAGGTGGGCATCGATTGCCGTATGGTAATCAATATCCCCCGTCACCAGCACATCCGCCCCCTTGAAGATGGCACTGTTATAATACTTGGCGCCGGAGCCGCCCATAACGGCCGCCTTGCGGATCGACCGGTTCAAATCACCGACTACACGCACATGTTCAACCTTCAGTCCCTGCTTCACAGTTTCCACGAATTCGCCCAGGGTCGTCGGCTCCTTCAGCTTGCCAACCCGGCCAAGGCCCAGCGCCCGGCCCTTCAGATCCATAGAGTACAGATCGTAGGCCACTTCCTCGTAGGGATGGGCTTTGAGCATCGCCTGGACGACTTTATTCCGGATCGACTTCGGAACGATGGTCTCAATGCGCACTTCCTCGGCACGCTCCATTTTGCCGCTCTCGCCGATAAACGGATCAGCGCCTTCACGCGGAATAAATGTGCCGTACCCTTCGATATTAAAGCTGCAGTGGCTGTAATTTCCGATCCAGCCCGCTCCTGCATTCAGAATCGCATCCAGCACCTTCTGATGATGATCCTTCGGCACGAAGACCACCAGCTTGGACAGCTGGTCGGTATGAATATCCTGGATCGGCGCGCCGTTCTCGATTCCCAGCGCTTCGGCCATCCAGTCGTTCATGCCGCCTTCGGCCACATCCAGATTGGTATGGCTGATATAGACGGCAATATCGTTCTTGATCAGCTTCTCATACAGTCTGCCTGCCGGTGTATCTGTCCGGATACCCTTGATAGCCTTGAAAATAATCGCATGATGGGCAATGATCAAATTACAATCCTTGCGTATCGCTTCATCCACAACAGCCTCATTGACATCCAGCGCAACCAGCACTCCGGTAATTTCCTTCTGCAGAGCCCCTAATTGGAGGCCAATATTATCCCATTCCTCCGCCAGATGCTTAGGGGCCAGCTGATCCATATAGCCGATTACAGTTTGTCCTTTGGCAAACATTCCAGCACCTCCGTGATCGTCCGGATTTGCTCCGAAATTTGATTACGTTTCGCTTCTGCCGAAGCCAGCTCCGAGCGCGACAACGACTTCAGAATGCCCTCCAGCTTGGCGATTTCTCCTTGCCACTTGTCCATAAAAGCTTGATTCGGCGCACGCAGCAGCCATGGCCCCATCTCCAGCAGCATCGCCTTGGATAACATCAAAGCCCCGCCGCCCACGGCCAGATCACTGTATAACTGTTCGTTGGTCAATCCCGCTTCTGTATCCTCACGGACTGCGGTCAATATTTCGTAAATCTTGCCGTCTTCCTCCAGAATCTGCTCGCTTGTCAGCACCCAGCCGCTCTTGACGAGCCAGCGGCGCAGGATGTCCTCGCCGACATTCGGCTGCAAGGCCAGCGTCTTCACCCCATCCAGCAGTCCCAGGCTCTGCCCCCGCTCAAGAATCGCGGCGATCAGAGCACCGCCCATGCCGGCGATTGTGATGCAGTCCGCTTCACCGGGAGCCAGCACTTCCAGCCCGTCCCCGCGCCGTACAGCAATCCTGGCGGACAGTCCGGCCTCAGCCACACCCTTGCGGGCCGCTTCATACGGTCCGGGGTTCACTTCACCCGCAACCGCGGCGACAGCCCGTCCGGTTTCAATGGCCGCAATCGGCAGCAGCGCGTGATCCGAACCGATGTCGGCCAGCCGGCTGCCCGGCGGAACCTGCTCCAGCACAAGCCGCAGCCGTTCAGATAGTTTTACGTTATTCATGTTGCCACCCACGCAATCCATTTTTTTCGGAAGATAAACAGCAGGGCGAGCCCCGCCGCAACCTTCATAATCAGTACAAGGGAAACCCAGCCCGGGAAGCCCTGCCTCAACCAAAGCGCATCGATTTCAGGCATAATCCACAGACATACGCCTACGCCAAAATAAACGCCCGCAACACCGCTGACACGATGATACAATAGCCAGCTTAACCAAATCATCAGTACGCTAAGCGGCACCCAGAGCAGTTCCAGCTCGACCAGTTGGGCATCCGGCCTTCTTTGGATGAAGAAACCGGCGTAGAGCAGTCCCCAGAAGGCATATCCGCAAAATTGCAGCAGACCGATGCGGAGCATAAAACCGAGCACACACCACAGCAGGCCGCAGGTTGCGATAAGCAGCGGTCGCCAGAAATCAGGGTCCAGATTATGTAGAGAGATCATCCACAGACCAAAACCAAGCGTGAGCACACTTCCGGCACCTGCGAGGAGCAGGCTGATGACCTGATTGCGGTCACGGTACACGGCAGAATAACCGTAGCATACAACGAGCACACACAATGCGGTGGCAAGTTGCAAAGGCCAGGGAAAAACGCTAAAATAAAGACTAATCAAGAAAATCAAGGAAATTATTCCAAAACCAAACAACCAGATTTTGATGCTTCCCTGTTGCAGATTTTGCAGTGAGACCGGATTGCTGTCCTTGATCTTATTCTCATCATTGTACAGGTTGATCAAGAAGTCGCAGTACTGCTCCGACAGCAGCTTGCTTCTGCGCCAATACTGGATTTCCCGCAAAATCGTCTCACGTTTCTCTGTGTTCAAAATGCTCTCCCTCATTTCGGACCTGAAACTTAAGCAGTGCTTTAACAATAAGAGCCTCCTGCCACCATGCGGCAGAAGGCCCGGTACTTCAGCTATTCGAGGAAATCCTTAAGCCGTTTGCTGCGGCTCGGATGGCGCAGCTTGCGCAGCGCTTTAGCTTCGATCTGGCGGATCCGCTCACGGGTAACGCCGAATACTTTGCCCACTTCCTCCAGCGTTCTTGTCCGTCCGTCGTCCAGACCAAACCGCAGGCGAAGCACGTTCTCCTCGCGTTCCGTCAAGGTATCCAGCACATCCTCCAGCTGTTCCTTCAGCAGCTCATACGCTGCAGCGTCAGCGGGCGCCAGCGCCTCCTGATCCTCAATGAAATCACCCAGATGCGAATCGTCCTCTTCACCGATCGGCGTCTCCAGCGACACCGGCTCCTGGGCAATTTTCATGATCTCTCTGACCTTCTCTACCGTAAGGTCCATCTCAGCGGCAATTTCTTCCGGCGTAGGTTCACGCCCCAGCTCCTGCAGCAGCTGCCGGGAGACGCGGATCAGCTTGTTGATCGTTTCCACCATATGCACCGGGATACGGATGGTCCGTGCCTGGTCGGCAATTGCCCGTGTGATGGCCTGACGAATCCACCAGGTGGCATAGGTACTGAATTTGAAGCCCTTGTTATGGTCAAACTTCTCCACCGCTTTGATCAGACCCATATTGCCCTCCTGAATCAAATCCAGGAACAGCATTCCACGGCCTACATAACGCTTCGCGATACTGACAACGAGACGCAGGTTCGCTTCGGCCAGACGGCGCTTCGCTTCCTCATCGCCATTCTTGATTCTCATCGCCAGCTCAACTTCATCGTCGGCCGACAGCAGCGGCACACGGCCGATTTCCTTCAAGTACATCCGGACGGGATCGTTGATCTTGATGCCTGGAGGCAGCGAGAGATCATCGTCGAAATTGAAGTCGTCGCCGCTCTCGCTTTCGCTGTCATCGGTCGGCCGAAGCGGGCTTTCCTCGTCATTCTCGTTCACTACCTCGATGCCCAGATCACTGAGCTGCTCATAGAATTCCTCCATTTGCTCGGGGTCTTGATCAAATGGCGATAATTTCTCCATGATATCTTTGTAGTTCAGTGACGATCTTTTCTTGCCGTGCTCAATAAGCTGATCCTTTACCTGATCAAGAGTAAATTCCGCTTCCAGTTCAGTATGCTGATCGTTCGCCATAATTCGACTCCCTCCTCCCTAGATACATCCTGTCGATTTCTTATTGTCTCTCTAGGGTTATAATCTCACTTGCTATTTGTGCCGCACGCATAAAATCTCCGGATTTCTCTGCCTGTATCATTTCTTCGCGTTTCTGCTCCAGCTTGCGCTGCAGGGGATATTTCTGCACTTCGCGGATGTAGTCATCCAATACCTGCGTGTTCCATTCTGGAGGGGTGTCCATCATGGAAATCGCCGTTGCGGTCTTTTCCAGACGGTCATCCTGTAACGATGAGAGAAACCGGCTGATGCCGGGCGGTTTGCCTTGCGCGTAATAGGCATATAGATAAGCGGCTATTGCCGCATGATCATCGATGTTGAAAGCTTCGCCCAGATGTTCACCCACATAGGCTGCAGCCTCCGGGTCCTGGATCATCAGAGACAGCATGCGCCGCTCCGCGACCTGATAGGCGGGCAGCAGGACCGGTGCTTGCACTTGCCCTTTTTTATGCCTACCATTATTCCACCTATTATCGTTATTATCCCCTTCGGGAATGTTTTTTTGCATCGATGCCCGAAGTAAATTGCAATCCTGCTTCAAGCTATCATATGACAGCTCCAGCTCGGAGGATATTTCGCGGAGATACACTTCCCGCTCCGTGGAGGATTGCAGCGTGGCAATAATCTGCAGCGCCTCCTTGACATAGGCGATTTTGCCGTCTTCCTCTAGGAGTATATGGTTTTTTTTCAGATATATAAGCTTAAATTTTATGGATGAAACCGCCGATTCGATCACCTGATGCATGAACCGCTCTCCGCCGTAGCGGGAGATAAATTCATCGGGGTCGAGTCCGCTCGGCAGCACGGCCACCTTGGCCCGCAGTCCGCTGTCTTCCAGCATGGGGATCGCCTTTATCGCTGCGGCTTGTCCCGCCTTGTCGCCGTCGTAGGCCAGCACGATTTCATCTGCAAGACTCTTCATCAGCCCCACATGCCCTTCCGTTAGCGAAGTGCCCATGGTGGCCACACCGTTATGCACGCCTGCTTCCCAAGCCGAAATCACATCTCCGTATCCTTCGAACAGGACGATTTGCCGCGTTTTGCGGATGGATGCTTTGGACTGGTGCAGATTGTACAGAATACGGCTTTTGTTGAACAGCCTGCTTTCCGGGGAATTCAAATATTTCGGTTGTCCTTCCCCAAGGATTCTTCCGGCAAAAGCGACCACCTTCCCCATACGGTTCGCAATCGGGAAGATAACCCGCCCGCGGAAGCGGTCGATATACCCTTTACCCTCGCCTCTTGGGGACAGCAGTCCGCCCTTCTCCATTTCGGCGAGATCATAATTCCGTTTCTCCAAAAACTGCAGCAGCGTATCCCAGCGGTCCGGCGCATAGCCGATCTGGAACTGGTCAATCATTTTGTCGCTGAAATTCCGGGATCTCAAATAATTCATGGCGGCTGTGCCGTATTCCGTATTCTTCAGCAGAAAATGATAGAACTTCGCCGACAATTCATACGCCTGAATCAGTCGGTCCCGCTCGGGATCAGGCGCCTGCAGAGCGCCTCCATGGCCCTCGGGAATGGGAATGTCGCTTTCTTCCGCCATGATTCTGACAGCCTCGGGGAAGGATAACCCTTCGATTTCCATCCTGAATTTGATGGCATTTCCGCCCATGCCGCAGCCAAAGCAATGAAAGACACCCCGGTCCGGAGTCACGGTGAAGGAAGGGGATTTCTCCGAATGGAACGGGCAGAGGCCCCATAAATATTTCCCCTGCTTGGTTAAATGGACGACCTTGCTGACGGTGTCGACGATATCATGCCGCGCCAGCACGTTCTCGATAACCTCTTCCGGGATTGTACCGTGTCCACCTGCCACTTTTAACCACCTTCATCTCTTAACAAATAAATATAATTCGCTATTCCTGCACATTCTCCTGCAAAAGTGTTAAAAGTTTTGTCAGTTTATGTTGAAAAAAATTTTTCTCCTCTGCGGTGAAGGCTTTGGGACCTTTGCCGTAAACGCCGCGACGCCGCTGGACCGCCTTGGCATGCCGGCCCTCCAGCATGAAATCCATTCGGGTATCGTCGTATTCCTGACCGCGAAATGACATTACCCGGCAGCGTTTGCCGAGCGCCAGCGCCGCCAGCCCGTAATCCTGGGTCAGCACCACATCGCCGGGAGAAATATGATTGGCGATGTACAGATCGGCCATCTGATCCCCGCGGTCCACCTGTACGACCGTAACCCCGTCCTCCTCCCGCAGCACATGGTCATAAGACGAGACCATGACCACCGGAATACCGAAGATGCGGGCAGCTTGGGCAATTTCCTGCTTCACCGGACAGGCGTCGCCGTCGACGACAATCCTTCTTTCTCCGGCCTTATCCATACCATCACCAGTTCCCGTGTAATATATATACGCAATTGACGGACAGAAATCCTTCTTTCGAAAAAGCATAAATACGGAACGAATGTCAACTAACGCATTGGCACCGTTCCGTATATTTATACCCCAAACCTTCAATCTATACCATAAGTCGCTGGACTTTCAAAATCAAAGCCTGAAATGAAGCAGGATTCCTGAAGGATCTACTGCTTTGCGCAAAAGCTTACCAGACCAGCTTGCCGAAGTCGGCATAGCTGCGGGAGTCGGCGTTAACTGCGGCCAAGAGTGCGAGGCGGTTATTGCGGACCCCTTCATCTTCAGCCATAACCATAACGGAATCAAAGAATCCGGTAATGGCTTCCTGGAGCCCGGAAAGAACAGCCAACGCCTTCGCGGCATCCTTCGCCTCAATTGCAGCTTGGTATGCTGCATGAGCCGACTGCCAGGACTCATACAGATTCACCTCTGCCGCTTCCTGCAGCAGCGCCGGTTCCAAGGTGGCGTCTGCCGGGGCTTTGGCGGCAAGATTGGCCACGCGGGTCAGAGAATCGACGGCGATTTTGAAATCGGCCTGTTCGGTTACGGCTTGCGTCAGGGCACGGCTGCGGGCAACCACGGCGACGATGTCATCAAAGCCAGCGGCGGTTACCGCATCGACGACATCGTAACGGGCACCTTCGTCGGACAAGAGACGCTTCACGCGCAGACCGAAGAACTCGTACAGACTTATACGTAATTCGGTGCCCAAATGTTTCTCCGGACGCAAATTTTCATGAACTTCCACAGCAATTGTAAAAATTTCCTGCAACGAAAGCGGCAATTGATGCTCCAGCAGCATTTGCACAATACCCGCCGCTTGACGGCGCAGGGCGTACGGGTCTTGCGAGCCCGTAGGAATAATGCCGATGGAGAAGCAGCCTACGATGGTATCAATCTTGTCGGCCAGGCTGACTACAAGGCCCGCCTGTGTGGACGGTACGGCATCTCCGGCAAAACGCGGCTGATAATGTTCAAAAATGCCTTTGGCAACATTTTCGGCTTCACCCGCTTTACGGGCATAATCCTCGCCCATCGTACCTTGCAGCTCAGGGAATTCATAGACCATTTGTGTAACCAAGTCGAATTTGCAAATATCGGCCGTGCGGCTGACCTCTGCGGCAGCATCCGCCGGCAGCGAGAGCTTCGCGGCAATATTGTCGGCAATGGCACGGATACGGCGCACCTTATCGCCGACACTGCCCAATTCCTCGTGGTACACGATGGTCTCAAGCTTCGCCAGCGCGTCGCTGATTTGCAGCTTCTGGTCTTCTTCATAGAAGAACTTGGCGTCCGAAAGACGGGCACGCAGAACCTTTTCGTTCCCCTTGGCGATTACGTCAAGAGATTCGGCGTTGCCGTTGCGTACGGTGACAAAGTATGGGAGCAGCTTGCCTGCGTCGTCCAGCACCGGGAAATACCGCTGATGCTCACGCATCGAGGTGATCAGCACCTCCTGCGGAATGTTCAGGAACGAGGGATCGAAGGTGCCGAACAGCACGGTCGGCGTTTCTACCAGGAACAGTACCTCTTCCAGCAGATCTTCCTTGATGGCAATGGTCCAGCTCTTCTCTTCCGCCAGCCGGTTGATCTGGCTGAGGATCAGCGCCTCGCGTTCCTGTACATCTACCAGCACATGCTGGGCACGAAGCGCCTCCACATACTGCGCCGGTTCGGAAATAACGGCTTCGGTACCCAGGAAACGGTGACCGCGGCTGAGGTTGCCTGACTTCACGCCGGTAATCTCCAGTTCGATTACGGCTTCGCCAAACAGGGCCACGAGCCAGCGGATCGGGCGGACAAATTTGAATTCGTAGGCGCCCCAGCGCATGTTCTTCGGAAATGTCATCGCGCTGACAATCCCGCTTAGACCTTCGGACAACAGGGAAGCAGTGTCTACGCCATTGCTGTTCTTGGTCGCATAAATATATTCCACACCGGCCAGTTCTTTAAAGGTAAAATCATCGGGCGATACGCCCTGGCTGCGGGCGAAGCCAAGCGCCGCTTTGCTCCACGCACCGTTCTCGTCCAGAGCGATTTTGCGGGATGGTCCCTTCACTTCCTCGCTCACATCGGTCTGACGCTCGGCGGCAGCCTTCACCAGCACCGCAAGGCGGCGCGGCGTGGCATACGCCTGAACTCCGCTGTGCGTAATCCGTGAGGACTCCAGCCATTTCTCAGTCTTGTCCTGCAGCTGCTCCATCGCTGCCCGGAGAAACCGCGCAGGCACTTCTTCCAGACCAATCTCAAACAAAATATCCTTAGACAAGGTCAGCACCTTCTTTCTTCAGGAGCGGGAAGCCCAGCTTCTCGCGTTCCTCCAGGTATGTCGCCGCCACGGTACGGGCTAAGTTACGTACTCTTGTAAGGAAACCGGTACGTTCCGTTACACTGATTGCGCCGCGCGCATCCAGCAAATTGAAGGTGTGCGAGCATTTCAGCACATAATCGTAAGCCGGGAACACCAGATGCTTCTCCATCGCCCGCTTCGCTTCCTCTTCGTAGGTGTTAAAGAGGCTGAACAGCATTTTGACATCGGATACCTCAAAGGTGTACGTGGAATGCTCAACCTCCGGCTGATGGAACACGTCGCCGTAAGTTACGCCGTCCACCCACTCCAGATCAAACACATTCTCCTTCTCCTGAATGTAGGAGGCGAGACGCTCCATGCCGTAGGTGATTTCCACAGCGACCGGATTCGTCTCAATACCGCCCACCTGCTGGAAGTACGTAAACTGGGTGATTTCCATACCGTCCAGCCACACTTCCCAGCCAAGTCCGGCACAGCCGAGCGACGGGTTCTCCCAGTTGTCCTCAACGAACCGGATATCATGCAGCAGCGGGTCCACACCCAGCGCCTTCAGACTCTCCAGGTACATTTCCTGAATGTTGTCCGGGGACGGCTTGATGATGACCTGGAACTGGTGATGCTGATACAGCCGGTTCGGGTTCTCCCCGTAACGTCCGTCGGACGGACGGCGGGAAGGCTCAACATAAGCTACCTTCCACGGCTCAGGTCCCAGCGACCGCAGAAAGGTCATGGGATTCATCGTGCCCGCCCCTTTCTCCGTATCATACGGCTGGACGAGAATACAGTTCTCTTTGGACCAGAACTGCTGCAGCGTTAAGATCATCTGCTGAAAATTCATTGCTACCGCTCCTTCGCTTCTAATGTGAACTGCCGGTTATTGTTATAACCCGTTGCTTCTGCGATGGAGGCGGTGCTTCTATTCCCGCGCGGTCACCGGAAACTGACAATCCGGTCCTGCACAGGCAAAAAAGCTCCCGCCCCCATGCCTGAAATTCAGACATAGGGACGAGAGCTGTTACTTACTCCCGCGGTTCCACCCTACTTGATTACGCCAAAAGCGAAATCCACTTTTCATTCCGCCGCTTCCGCACTCCCGGGCGCCATTTCATGAACATCGTCCCGCCGGGCTTCCACCGTCCCCGGCTCTCTATAGTTGACCATGATTCATTACTTTCCCGATCACTGCACGTCTTCTTCCTGAAGCAAGAGCGGCCTTAAAAAAGAAACTGCTCCTATAGTAACGGAAAAAACGAATTTCGTCAAATATTGTATTTATCGAGCTGGTCCAGAAAGCTTCTTGACTTCAGCCGCAGCCCCAGCTGCATGTCCACAAAAGAACGCATGATTTTCTTCAGCTCCGCCTGAGTTTCCTCTTTCACACTGACATTGCCGAGTCGGGTCAGGTCCACCGCAGCGAACAAGCGCAGCAGCTTCAGCGCGCGCGGTGAGACCTCAAGCGCCGGCGGATCATTGTGCGAGCAGGCGCGGCACAGCACCCCGCCAAGGCGGGGGCTGATCCGCAGCTGCTCGTCGGGCCGCTCCTGGCCGCAGGCAATACAGGTATCCAGCTGCGGGCCGTAGCCGGCGGCCTGCAGTATTTTCATCTCAAAAACATTAATGATAACTCCAGGCTCCTTACCATCCTCAAGGGCATTCAGGCAGGCAGACAATTGGCGGTACCAGAAGCTGCCCGTCTCTTCATCATGCAGGACACGGTCAAGCAGCTCGCAGGCATAAGAGGCATAGGCTGCCAGATACAAATCCCCGCGCAGGGCATGATGAGACTGTGTAATTTCTCCGGCATTCAGCGTTCCCAGTCCGCCGTTGTTACGGAAGAACACAAATTCTCCCACCGTAAACGGCTGGATGAGTGCCGCATGCCGGCTGCGGACTTTTTTGGCACCGCGCACGAGCACGCCTACTTTGCCCGCATTTTCGGTGCAAAGCGTAATGATCGCGTTCCCCTCGCCGTAGTCCATGTTGCGGAGGACAATCCCTTCCACCCTGTGTAACATGCCTCGTCTCCCAACCACTCGGCAAGCAACCAGTCCCTACTGCGCTTCTTCATCAAGATCCGACTCTTCTTCCGTCAGCAGCATTCCGCTGTCTTCCAGCGGTGCCCTGGATTCTTTGTACAGCAGATAAGCATCGACATCTCCAGTCATTGCAAAATACTTCCACGAAAAATCTCGCATTCGTATTCATCCTTTCTTTAGGAAACACGATGTCTCTTCAAAGATAGGATGTGCGCTGAGCCGGGAACTATCCGTGCAATTCCTGCCAGAAACGGCCGAAGAAGGGTTTACAGGTCTTTGTGGAAGCCGAGGTCACGCAGTACGCGGTCCTGATTGCGCCAGTCTTTTTTCACTTTCACCCAAAGTTCCAGAAAAATCTTCGAGCCGAGCAAATTCTCGATATCGGTCCGCGCCCGTCTGCCGACTTCCTTGAGCATAGCGCCCTGCTTGCCGATAATAATCCCCTTCTGGGAATCGCGCTCGACAAAAATCACTGCGGAGATGTGCACGACTCCATTCTCGGCCACCCGCATATCTTCGATGGTCACAGCAATGGAATGCGGAATTTCTTCGCGTGTCATATGCAGAATCTTCTCGCGGATCAGCTCCGCGCAGACGAACTGCTCCGGATGGTCCGTCACCTGGTCGTCCGGATAATACTGCGGGCCTTCCGGCAGATATTTACCGATTTGCTCCAGCAGGGTGTTCACATTGTTGCCCATCTTAGCGGAAATTGGTACGATTTCGGCGAACTCATGCAGCTTGCGGTACTGCTCAATCAGCGGCAGCAGCGCCTCCGGTGCGAGCTTGTCGATCTTGTTAAGCACCAGGAATACCGGCGTCTTCACCTGCTTCAGCTGCTCGGCGATAAAGCGGTCGCCGCCGCCCAGCCCTTCGGAAGCATCGACGAGAAACAGAACAGCCTCGACTTCACCAAGAGTGCCAATAGCCGTTTGATTCATGTAATCGCCCAGCTTGGACTGTCTTTTATGGATACCCGGCGTGTCCAGGAACACGATCTGCGAGTTATTCGCCGTGTACACCCCGTGGATTTTGTTGCGCGTCGTCTGCGGCTTGTCCGACATAATGGCGATCTTCTGGCCGATCACCTGGTTCATCAGCGTCGATTTGCCTACATTTGGTCTGCCGATAATGGCGACAAACCCGGATTTGAATTTCATACAATCTTCCCTTCTTTTTCAAAACATTAAAAACTATTTCAAAAGCTTTTTCGATCCCCCTAAATCCCCCTTAGCCAAGGGGGACCCCAAGGGCCCCGGCCCTCTGGACACCCGGAATTGGGCGGCAGAGCAGCGGTCGAGGATTGTTCGCGGTATTGGAGCATTGAGCGCTTGTCGTTCCCTCCGGGAACCCGCTTTGCAGCGGCGCGGGAGGAGTTACTGGGCAGCGATGCTGTTCTGTGGGGCATCCTTTCAATCCATACCTCTTCAATCCATACCTTTCGATCCCCCTAAATCCCCCTTAGCCAAGGGGGACCCCAAGGGCCCCGGCCCTCTGGACACCCGGAATTGGGCGGCAGAGCAGCGGCGGAGGATTGTTGGCGGTATTGGAGCATCGAGCGCTTTTCGTTCCCTCCGGGAACCCGCTTTACAGCGGCGCGGGAGGAGTTAGTCGGCAGCGATGCTGTTCTGTGGGGCTAGTGGCAACGGCCGCTTCGCGGCGTTGCAGGCGCATCGTCAGTGTACGATGCGCTTTAGCTCTGGTGCTTACCAGTGAGCTGACACCAACTGCGTGCACCTTACGGGAACTAGTGACCAAACACCAGCATTTTACGGACACCAGTGACCAGACACTAACTGCGCGCGTCTTACGGACACTAGAGCCCTTATTTTAGCTTATAGGGCTAAATTGCAGAGTTAACGGACTCAAGCGACCTTAATCACGCCGAAAGTCGGCGTTCCAGTCTCTTTTTGCCGAAATAGCGGATTCTCGGTCCGTTACGGCGAAATTAGGAGGCGTTTACTGAGAATAACGTCTCCTGTGTCCGTTACCTTGTATTTCTCCGAGCAATACGTCTGTTTTCAGCGTGAACAACCAGGAAACCACTTCTTGTGCCGTGACCCCGGCGGTGAAATCCATTCAGTTACTTTCAAGCGCTATCCAGTTAGTATCTGCTGCTCCTCTTCTACTTACACGCTGCACTTGTCCACATTGGATCGCTGAACCTTATAGCAGCATTAGTGTATGCACAAAGCAATGAATTTACTGTAACAAGCACACGCAAAGATACCAATAGGGCGGAGCGTATACACGGTCCGCCTGATGCCAAGCCGAAAGTTGTAAGCTGATTATGACATAAGTCCCTGGATCCAGTCCATCACCGGGCCATAAAAAACATAAATCCCCACGATAACGGCAAAGACCGCCATCAGCAGTACTGCTCCGGCGGCGGTGTCTTTAGCTTTCTTGGCCAGAGGATGAAGCTCCGGCGATACGAGGTCAATCGTGGCCTCAATCGCCGTATTCAGCAGCTCCGTGCTCAGTACGAGCGTAACGGCCAGCAGCAGCAGCATCCACTTGGAAGCCGGCAGCCTGAATACGGCGGCGGCGGCGAGTACGATCAGGGTCAGGCCGCAGTGTACCTTCATATTCAGCTCGGATTTAAAAGCCGCCACAATCCCTTGCACCGCATAGCGGAATGAATGCCAGAACTTCTTATGTCCCGCCGCCGTGTTCTTGACCATCAGCGCGTCAACCCGACCTGAGCCAGTACCGCTTCCTGCTTGGACATCATTTCGGCTTCCGCCGCCTCATCCTGGTGGTCATAGCCGAGCAGATGCAGGAAGCCGTGCACGAACAGAAACCCTAATTCCCGCTCCAGCGAATGGCCGTAATCAAGCGCCTGCTCCCGGGCACGCTCCACCGAGATGATGATATCGCCGAGGACATTCGGCAGTTCTCCTTCGTCCTCGCCCTCTTCCAGCTCATACACAATCTCCGGCTCGTCTTCCCCGGTCTCATTCAGCGCAAAGGAGAGCACATCCGTCGGACGGTCAATCCCCCGATACTCGCGGTTAAGCTCGTGAATGCGGTCATTATCGACGAAGGTCAGCGCGACCTCCCCGTTGTCCAGTCCTTCGGCTTCGGCCGCTTGCTGCAGAATTCTATCCAGCAGTGCGATCAGCTCATCGCTAATCGTATATTGCTCTTGTTCGTTGTCCCAAACCAGGTCCAGACTCATGGGTTTACGGCTCCTTCCTCTTTCTTCTGCTTTTTCACTTCTTCGGGATATTCAATCCGCGAATGGAAGATTCCCATTACCGTTTCCTTCAGCGTCCGCGCAATGGTGTCCAGTTCCTTGATCGTCAGATCGCAATCATCGAACTGGTGGTCATCCAGACGGCTTTTAATAATTTTCTCGATCATGGTCTCGACCTGAACCACGGTTGGCTGGCGCAGGGAACGGACCGCCGCCTCCACGCTGTCGGCAATGCCGACGACCGCCGCTTCCTTGGACTGCGCCTTCGGTCCGGGATAACGGAAATCCTCTTCGGTGAAATCCGGCTCAGTGCCCTTCTCCTCAGCCAACTTCAAGGCTTTATGATAAAAATAATGCAGGAACGTCGTACCGTGGTGCTGCTCGGCAATATCGCGGATCGGCTTCGGAAGCTTGTACTCCTTAAGCATTTCCACCCCGTCGCGGGCATGGGCGACAATAATCGACTTACTGAGCTTCGGTTCGATGGAATCATGCGGATTCTCCATATTGTTCTGATTCTCTATGAAATAGAACGGACGCTTCGTCTTTCCGATATCATGATAATACGAGCCTACACGGCAGAGCAGACCGTCTGCGCCAATCGCTTCCGCAGCCGCTTCAGACAGGTTGCCGACCATTACACTGTGATGATACGTGCCCGGGGTCTCGGTCAAGAGCTTACGCAGCAAAGGATGATTCGGGTTCGACAGCTCCACAAGCTTCAGCGCGGACAGAATACCGAACGTCGCCTCGAAGAACGGCATCAGGCCGATCACGAGCACAGCCGTCAGCAATCCTCCGGCAAATGCAAAGCCGATCGCATACAGCGTCTGGGTCTCATTCCATACCCCGCCGCCCAGTAGCGTCAGCATGAATACGGTGACAGAACCGAACAGCGAAACCATAATCCCGCCCTTCAGCAGCGTGGAACGCTGGCCCGCACGGTGGGTGGCGAAGATGGCAACCAGCGATACCACCAGTGCAAAAAAGCCGAAGGTGAAGTCAAATACCGTATTCTGATGCACATTTAATATAATACTGGAAAGAATACTGAACAATACCGAACAGAAGAAGGCCAGCGACGTATCCAGAAGCATCGCAATCAGCATTGCGCCTAATGCGACCGGAGCCAGGAAGCCTACATAATACCGTGTATCCGTCTGCAGAAAAGCGGCCAGCCGCATCGTCACGATGGTAATCAGAATGACCAGCACCAGCATCAGCAATTGGGAATTGTTATACTTAAAGCCGGCCGTGCCTCCAGTGTAGCGGATAAACATCAGCAGTCCGGATGCAAGGAGCGCCGAGAGCAGCAGAAGTGCAAGCTGCGGCCAGTAATTGATCTCACTGCTGAGCAGATCATTCTCATCGAGCAGCTCATACAGCTCGGGCGTAATCAGATCGCCCTTGGCAACAAGGGTATCCCCCTGCTCAATATACACATCCGGCGTGTTCTCGCGTGCCTGCACCTTGGCTTCTTTGGTCGCTTCCTCATCGTAAAATTTATTGGGCGTAATCACCAGTCGTACCAGCTCCTGCACCACTTCTCGCGCAGTGCGCTGGCTAAGCGAGCTGGTGCTGACCTGCTCTGCCACCTTGGCGCGCGCCGCCTGAGCGTCCGTAATCTGGTCGTTCATCAGCTTGGTGACGATGTCCCGGGCAACCGGCTTCATCTCAATGATATCCTGGGCGGTCAGCCGCGGAATTTTGATATAAGTCTCCTCCGGAATAACGTAAGCCTGCTCCTCAATGACTCTTTGCATTTCAGTGAGCAGCGTATCGGAATAAGTGCCTGAGTTGCGGCTGGAATTAATAAAGCTGACAATATAATCATTGGCCCGCTGCGGAATGACCTCTTTGTAAATATCCACTTTCTCGGTTTGCGAGATCAGATCATCCTGATTGAGTCCGTCGATCCGGTCTAGCAGCGCATTAATCACGGTATCCGCGCGCAGCGGAATGATCGTATAGCGGTTACTGACAGCTTCAGCAGCAGTCTCCTGCGCCTTCAGCGTCGCTTTGGTGTCAAGGATCTGTTTGGGTGCGGGAATCTCTTTGGCACTGTAAGTATTCTCTTTAATATCATAGCGTTTGGGCAGCAAATCCGGGGCGAGACTGACATACAGAAACACCCCCAGCAGCAGGAAAAGAGCATAGCGCGTCGCCGCGCTATACTTCCAGCCGTTATTACTGTATACAAATCCGCTTAATTTCGAAGGTTGTTTTGAAGCCATGGGACAATTCCCCTTTGTTATTCGAGGTTTTCGGCGAAACGGTCATAGGCTACGATGATTTTCTGCACCAGGGAATGCCGCACGACATCCTGCTCCGCAAAGTACACGAATCCAAGCTCCTCAATGCCCGACAGGATGTTCTTAGCCTCGATTAATCCCGATTTCTTACCGCGCGGCAGATCAATCTGGGTCACATCGCCCGTGATGACCATCTTGGAACCGAAGCCCAGCCGGGTCAGGAACATCTTCATCTGCTCCGGTGTCGTATTCTGCGCTTCATCCAGAATAATAAACGAGTCATCCAGCGTCCGTCCGCGCATGTAGGCGAGCGGGGCAATTTCAATCAATCCCCGTTCCAGCGCTTTGGCCACCTGGTCGGGACCCATCACATCGTAAAGGGCATCATATAGCGGACGGAGATACGGATCTACCTTCTCCTGGAGATCTCCCGGCAAAAAGCCCAGACTCTCTCCCGCTTCCACCGCCGGCCGGGTCAGCACAATGCGCTTGACGGCGCCTTCCTTCAGCGCAGCCACGGCCAGTACGACGGCAAGATAGGTTTTGCCTGTACCTGCAGGCCCGATGCCGAAGACGATATCCTTCTTCTTGATCGTGGTTACATAATGCTTCTGCCCGATGGTCTTAACCCGGATCGGCTTGCCCCGGAAGGTCGTCGTAATTTCTCCCTTGAACAAATCAAGCAGTTGATCGGCCTGGTAGTCCTTGGCCAGCTCAACCGCATATTGCACATCGCGCTCGCTCAGGATGTAGCCGCTGCGGATCAGTGACAACAATACCTGAAACAGCTGTTCCAGCTTATCCACTTCCCGCCCGCCGCCGCGCACTGTAATTTCTGCTTCACGAGAGTCAATCACAGCAGGGATGCCCTGCTCAATCAATTTCAGAAATCCGTCCTGCGGGCCGAACAAGGCTTGCGCTTCCCCCGCATTTTGCAAAGATATACGAATGCTTGCAGTCTGTTCTGACAAATAGCCTCATTCTCCTCGGTTGTTTACTAACGGAAGCTCTTCCGCAATTCTCTCTTCCACTTCAAACAGCACTTTCATATAAACTTTACCATTCTCTCTCTTCTCATGCAAAATTTTTTGACTTTTTATTACGCTGTCTGCGCCGTAACGGGCATAGATATCACTTTTCGCCCGCAGCAGGCCTTCCGCTTTGGCCTCTTCCGCCGTCAGCTTCACAGCGGTCTCCGATACTTCCATTTCCTTCTCGGTCATCATGCCGAGCGGCAGGCGCAGGGAACGCCAGGTCAGCATATCCTGCTCCGTCAGCGTCCGTGATTCCGTATAATCCGATTTGCCGTAGCCCCACAGCTGCACCGCATAATGGCCCAGCACCAGATAGAGACGGTCCTTGCGTTCACCTGTATAGGAACTGTTTTTTCTTTGCAGCGGTACTTCAATGTTATATTCATGCCAGACCAGCCCTCTGACTTCCCCTTTGGCAACAACGTATTCAATATTCTCCTCATCGCCAAGAGCGCCGGAGATCAGAATTTGTCCCTTTTTAACCCGTGAATTGGGCCCGACCACCGGCCGGCCTTGCTCTGCATAAATGGAGGTGACTACCGCATCGCTCCGGCTGATCAGGTGACGCTGGGTATGCAGAGGCTTGTTCTCCGGCCGGTCAGCTTCCACCACCTGGATGGTAATGCTCGTCCCCGTCCGCTGCAGCCCGACCCAGGATAACCCCGGAACCTTGGAGGTAAGCTCCCGCGACAGCTTGTCCGGCTCGTCCAGCCGCCAAATCCATTGAAACGGATATACCCCCTCCTGGCGGGCGGCTTCCAGAATGTCCTCGGAGGCGATCCGCTCGTTCCCTTCGACCTTGACGCTCCATATCATGGAGCACAGCAGGAGGAGCCCTGCCCCGAACACCAGCATGCCTGCCGTAAAAAGCTTACGCCGCCACAGCCGCGCAATACGGAAGGGCAGCCCCGTCCTGGCGGTGACATGCATCCGGCAGCCTGTCTTCCTCAGCAGCGGCCGAAGCGCAAAGAAATCATCCAGCAGCAGGCGCAGCGAAGCGCCGTCCCCGGCAGGCTTCACATTCCAGATAATGATGCCTGCTTCGGTGACAGCATTCAATAAACTTTCCACCTGCGGACCCGTCACATGCAGTGTAACGAACCCCCGCAGCCATGACAGAGGCGGTGCTTTCATCGTTTCTCCTCGCTTCCCTTATATCTGATTTCGCCGATAATCCCTTCTACGGCCAGCTCCTGGCCGAGAATGCTGCGGATACTCAGGCCTTCTCCCGAAATCTCCAGCGTACCGCTGGCCAGCGCAAGCTTGATCTCTCCGGAGGAAAAGTGCAGCACACCGCGATGATTCTCTATATAAAGCTCCTTATTGCCGATCAGGGTGATCCGGGGCAGCTCCTGCAGGACGTCCTGCGGAAGTGACAGTACCCCGTTTGTCCATCCCCGCAGCCTGCGGCCGATACGGGTCATAAATCGACGTGCCCCCTTCCTGCCTTCTGTACACCTTATGCGCGGGCGCAAGGTTTTATGAGAAGAACTGCCGCATAAAAAAGCAAGCCCCGGAACGATCCGGGGCTTGCTGCTTCATGGTCTTACCCTTGCCGCCGCGTGGAATGCGGCTTGCGGGAGCGCGGCGGGCCGAGAATTTCGGCCCAGATGACGCCGCTGCGCAAGGCTGCGCGGTTATCCGCCAGGCTGCCCCAGGCAGCTGTCTGCGCCGCTTCCAGGCCGTCTGCGGCGGGATTATGCTCCCGCGCGGATGAACCCTGCTGCGGCGTTGACCCCGCCGCGTCAAAAGCGGCCTGCAGCCGTTCGAACTCCTGCTGCATTTGCGCGTTGCGGACAGCTATGTCGTCAAGGGCGCCGCTGCCCGCCTCCAGCGAGAGGCCTTCACCGCTGCCGGGGGCAGAGCGTTCAGGCCGCCCCTCCCATTGCGCGGGCTCTGTACGCCCGCGGGAATCTGCGTCGGCGTGGCGCGCCGCAGGGCGGTCCGGACGGTCCACCGGCGCCGGGAAGCCGCTGGCCTTGCCTGCGGGGCGTTCTCCGCCTGCGCTGCGCCGCGGAAACATGGAAGGCCCTTCATCCCCGCCCCCGCCGAAAGTCGGCATACCGCCGCGCGGAGGAGAACCGCTCTTCGGCTTGCCGAATTTACTGCGGTTGGAGACAAGCGCGAAGATAATAATCGCAATGATGTAGATCAGGCTGCTCATGGGAATTCACATCCCTTATTTATTGGTTGGGCGGTTCGGGTCTTCCCCGTCGCCCAGCTTGCCGAGCGAGCCGCGCATTTGTGTGTCGGCCTCGATATTCTTCAGATTGAGATAGTCCATCACACCAAGCTGTCCGGAGCGCAGCGCCTCGGCCATCGCTTGCGGCACCTGGGATTCGGCCTCCACGACGAGCGCCTTCATCTCGACCACGCGCGCCTTCATCTCCTGCTCATGGGCGACCGCCATCGCCCGGCGTTCCTCCGCCTTGGCCTGGGCAATCCGTTTGTCCGCTTCAGCCTGCTCGGTCTGCAGATAAGCCCCGATGTTCTTGCCTACATCGACATCGGCGATATCAATCGAGAGAATCTCGAAGGCGGTGCCGGAATCCAGACCCTTGGACAATACCGTACGCGAGATGGAATCCGGATTCTCCAATACATCCTTATGGGAGTTACTGGAGCCGACCGTAGTGACAATGCCTTCCCCGACACGGGCGATAATCGTCTCTTCGCCGGCGCCCCCGACCAGGCGGTCGATGTTGGCGCGCACGGTCACGCGTGCTTTAACCTTTACTTCGATCCCGTTCTTGGCCACAGCGGCGACAATCGGCGTCTCAATGACACGCGGGTTAACGCTCATCTGCACCGCCTGCAGTACATCGCGGCCTGCCAGATCAATTGCCGCAGCGCGGGTGAATTCCAGCGGAATATCCGCACGCTGGGCGGCAATCAGGGCGTTGACCACGCGGTCCACGTTGCCCCCGGCCAGGTAATGACTTTCAAGCTGGTTGATGTTGACGCCAAGACCGGCTTTGGTCGCCTTGATCAGCGGATTGACAATCCGGCTCGGCGTGACCCGCCGCAGCCGCATGGCCACCAGAGTAATAATGCTGATCTTTACGCCGGCTGCCCAGGCGGATACCCAGAGCATGACCGGGAAGAAGCTGAAGAATACACTCAGCACGATGATGACCAGCACCACAACCAGCAATAACGTTATCGTAGACGCTTCTAACATAATGTTTGCCCAACCTCCGATATTAGTGATAAGACTCTGCATACCGCCGCGCTATTCCCAGACTTTCTTGACAACCACGCGGCCTCCTTCAACCTTTACAACCGTAATGTTCACACCGGTGTCAATGAATCCGCCTTCCGTAACCACATCGACCCGTTCACCGGCCACCTCTGCCGTACCGGCAGGACGCAGCGGAGTCAGGCTGATGCCGAAGGCACCGACCAGATTCAATTTCTCCGCGGTCGGCACAAATCCCTGCTCCTTGGTCAGATTCTCCTGCAGGATGAACCGGTTCCAGATGCCGCGTTCTTTAAAAGCAACGGCAACGATGACAACGACCACTGTCGCTGCGGCACAAGCGATCCCCAGGCTGAAGAAGGCATGGGTATAGCTGAACGCCGCCCGGACCACCCCGGCCACCAGACTGACCGAGCCGAGCAGGCCAAGAATACCGAAGCTGGGTACAAACAGCTCCAGAATCAGCAGCACCAGCCCCAGAATGAACAGCAGCCACGTTTCTGCCCCGGCAAAACCCGCTACGTAATTGCCGAAGAAGTACAGCACGAATGCAATAATCCCGACAATGCCCGGCACCCCAAAGCCCGGCACCAGCAGCTCAATGAGGATCCCGGCAATGCCGACAAAGAGCAGAACGGTCATGACGACCGGGTTCGTCAGAAAATGCGACAGCTTCTCAGCTCCCGACTGCTTAATGCGGTAGACATCATCGGTGGAGTAACCGAGCCAGGCGACAGCTTCCTCAGGCGTGTCGGCCAAATGCTCCGCATAACCCGCCTTCAGCGCTTCCTCGCCGGTCATGGCGATGATCTCACCCTGCTCCTTAGTCACGCCAAGCTGCGGCTTATTCAGCACAAGGCTCTTATCCATCATACCGGCGGCAATGTCAGGGTCCCGGCCGTTTAATTCTGCGGCTCCGACCATTTTCGACTTCCAGTACGAGATTATTTTCGCATCGTCCACACTGTTGCCATATCTGTCGACCAGTGAAGCGGCGCCTATCATACTGCCGGGCTTCATGATGATCGTATCCGCATTGAGGGCGATATAGCTGCCGGCCGATGCGGCGTCGCCTTTAATATAGGCGGCTGTCGGAATATCACTTTCCCTGACCAGCGTGCCGATTTGCTCTGCGGTATTCACAAGTCCTCCCGGTGTATCAATCTCCAGCACGATCAGCCCGGCACCGTAATTGGCAGCCTCTTCAAACCCGCGCTCCAGAAAGCTCTGCAGACCGCGTTCAATCTCCTGGTCGACCGGAATAATAAAAACCGGTACCTGTTTGGCAGCTCCGCCAGCCGGACCTTCCTTTTCTGTACCTGCCGCAGCCAGAACTGAAGGCACGAAGAGCATCAGCAGCAGCATGACCGCAACGCCGGTTAAAATCCATTTTCGCATAGAATTCAACTTGCAACCCCCTTCCTTTCAATATCCCCCAGTACGCATTCTTTAGTACGTTACAGACCGAATGCCGTTTCAAAAAACGGTCTTCTTCAAACTACCCTGAAAATGAAAAACACCCCTTATAAAAGGGGTGTTGTTAGCGTCATATTAATGCAGAAATTGCTGAACCGCTTGGTTCACGAGTTTACCATCGGCGCGACCTTTGACCTTGGGCATCAGTGCGCTCATGACCTTACCCATATCACTTTTCGAAGAAGCACCGGTTTCCTGGATGGTCTGCTGTACAATTACTTTAATTTCTTCTTCGGAAAGCTGCTCAGGAAGATACTTGCTGATAATCTCGATTTCTGCCTTCGTATTCGCGGCAAGCTCGTCGCGACCCGCTGTCTCAAATTCTTGGAGGGCATCTTTGCGCTGTTTGATTTCACGACTAAGGATATCAAGCACTTCGCTGTCGTCTAATGTTCTCTTCAAATCTATTTCAAGATACTTTATCGTAGAACGAACCATTCGAATGGTGGAGAGTGTGAACTTGTCCTTACTCTTCATCGCTTGCTTCATATCTTCGTTCAATCGTTCGCTAAGATTCATGCGTGGGTAATCCTCCTAAAACTTTCTCTTACGAGCAGCCTCAGACTTCTTCTTGCGCTTAACGCTTGGCTTCTCATAATGCTTGCGTTTCTTCACCTCAGCCAAGACACCATCTTTTGCGATGGAACGTTTAAAGCGACGAAGTGCAGCATCAATTGTCTCGTTTTTACGAACTTTCGTTTCAGACACCAGTTTTCCCTCCCTCCGACCAGACCGTCCAAGAGCATAACACGGTTCATCAAACTTCATTATAGGTCATAGCGAAATATGGTGTCAACCTTCGTGTTATTCTTTTTTCTGGCAGGAATTATCAATTTAAATTTATGTTTATGCGTGAGAAGCCGAATTCCCGACCAAAGCGCCCAGTTTGCCGCCCCCGAGCAGGTGATAATGCAAATGGGGAACAGCCTGTCCACTGTCCGGTCCGCAGTTGTTGATCAGGCGGTAGCCGGTGTCTGCGATACCGAGCTCCCGGGCAATCTGCTGTGCCACCGCGTGCATTTCTCCGATCAAGGGCAGATCCTCGGCAGTCACATCGTTCATCGACGGGATCGGCTTCTTCGGGATGATCAGCACATGGACGGGAGCGGCAGGTTCAATATCATAAAATGCCAGAATCCGCTCATTCTCAAATACTTTCCGTGCAGGAATGGTTCCTTCGATGATTTTACTGAATACAGTTTCCATGGGTGGCCTCCTAAAAAAATGGGTGAATGTGCTTATCCAAGGCCGCATACGCTGCGGCAGCCAACAGGCGTTTCCCTTCCGGCCACAGACCGGACAGGCGATAAACCGGATAGCTTAGTCTTTAAATCATACAGGATAACGCCGGATTGTGAAAGTCGCACAAACATGCCCAAGAGGATTCCTGTACGCGTATACTGTAGCACCTTTTATTTTGCCGCAAGATGGATTATTCTGCAACTATTTACCATATTTGCGGTATAATCAGCATTAAACAAGCTATAGGGGGCCAAACGATGAAGAAAATGACGAAGCTGTCTGTATTAACGCTGTTACTGCTGAGCCTGTCCGGCGGGTCCGTGCTGTATGCCGCATCCGGCGATTCCGAGCTTGCCGTCTATCTGAACAACAAGCTGCTGAAGCAGTCCGGGATCATCACCGGCGGCAAAGCCTATCTTCCTGCCGAACAACTGCCTGACAACCTGCATTTCATCCTCGCTACAGATGACTCCGGCAAGTCGGTCCGCATCTTTAAGCCCAACGTCAATCTGGTGCTGATGGACGGAGAAGGCCAAATCTTCGGCAAGGTGCGAAGCGGTGTCAGCAACAAGATCTCGGCGCTGGTCCAGGTCGACAGTCTGGAAACAGAAATTTCCGAGCTAAAAATGACACTCACCGATCCCGCCGGCAAAACCGTCACGCTTGATTCCAGGCAGATCAAGGAGAAGGGCAGCAGCTTCTGGTACAAATCGGCTGAGTATACCAATAGCTTCGAAGTAAAGGGTATCTACGCCATCGAGGTTTTCTTTCGGACTGCAGCCGCCAATGGCTGGACGGCAGTAGCCGAAATTCAATTCTCCACGCTTTGATCCGCTGGCCTGCCGGAATCTTCATATATTCGCTTACTGTATCAGATACAGCTCTGGCGGAATGGGGGCTAAGTAACACCCCCATCCCGCCAGAACACAAAAAAAGACAAAAAAAAAGAAACACCCTATCAGCGCATAACGCTGATCCGGCGGCGGACGTATGATACGGAAGAAAATTCCCTGTCATACGTCCGCCGAGGTGTTTCAAATGATGTCGGCTTAGCTGTATTATAACAGGGGGTTGGTGGTGTATCTGTGATCACTGTCACACCAACCCTCTAATTTCACATTTTTTCCAAAACAATGCGTGAGCCGCTGCCTCCCGGCGAAGCCGGCACGACAACCAGCTTGCGCGGCAGCCGCGCCCGCAGCTCAGGCACATGGCTGATGACGCCGACCGACAGCTGGTCGCTGTGCAAGCGCTCGAGCGAAGTGATGACCGTATCCAGCAGCTCTGAATCCAGGGTGCCGAAGCCTTCATCCAGGAAAAAGAATTGCAGCGGATACTGTCCGCGTAATTGTATCTGCGCCGATAAGGCCAGCGCCAGCGACAGCGAGGTCAGAAAGGTCTCGCCGCCCGACAGCGTTGAGACCGGCCGCCGGACGCCGCCGTTGCCGTCGTCGCGGATCACGAACCCGCCGCCGGAATCGACCTCAAGGGCATAGCGCTGCTTGCTCAGGAACCGCAGCCGCTGCGAGGCGGCCTGGCAGACCTGCATCAGCTGCTCTTCTGCAATATACTCCACAAAGGCGTTGCCGCGCAGCACGCTCTGCAGCTTGATCAGCCGCTCCTGGACTACGGATACCGCCGCCCTCTGCTCCTCCAGCTCCATCCAGCGGATATGGCGCTGCCGCAAATCCTCAAGGTCGCGTTCCGCCTTGGCTCTGTTCTGCAGGGCGCTCTCATCGCCTTCCTTGCAGCTGCGGACTGCCTCCCGGCTGTCCTGCCACTCCTCTTCGCTGAGCGAAGCGCCGTCCAGCTTCTCCGCAATGCTGCGCAGCTGAGCCGTCACCTCAGCCTCACCGCTCCGGTGTGCGCGCACCCGCTCATCCGCTGTACGGCGCTCCTCCGTCCCCAGCGCTGCACCTTCAACCTCTGCAGCTGTTGCGAACGGCGAAACGCTCAGGCTCTCCTCCCAGCTTGCCGCCGCCTCCTTCGCATGCTCCTGCGCGGATTCCGCCGCCTGACGAAGGATTGCCGCTTCCTTACTCTCCCGCTGCGCCGCTTCCGCCGCCTTCCGGTGGCTTTCCTTAGCGAGCTCCAGCGCCTGCTGCAGCATCTGCAGCCGCCGCTCGCATTCCTCCAGCAGGCCGGCTGCCGGCTTGCCGCCGGTCCATTGCAGCAGGCGCTGCTCTTTCTCGCGCGCCAGCGCTTCTTTGCCTTCCAGCTGCGCACTCCACTGGGCCAATTCCTTGTCCAGCGCCACAGTCTCCTCTTGCAGCGACTGTACGGCTGCATTCTTCTCGTCGAGGAATTTCACGCTGATGTTCAGCCGCCCGCGGATATCCTCCGCCTGCTCATCCTTCCGCTGCATCTCCCGGAAGGCCGCCTCCACCTCTTCCGGTGCCAGCCCGGGGAACAGCCGGGTCCATTCGCTGCGCTGCGCCTGCAGCGCGGCAGCCTGCTCCTCCACCTTCACATTTAGCCCGTTCAGCCACGAGGCCTCCGCCTCCGCAGCCGCAGCTTCCTTATGGCAGACCTGCGCCTGCTCCTGCAAGGCGCGCTGCCAGTCGGCGGCGGCGCGGCGCAGCTCGCCGGAGCGGTCCTTCAGCTCCGCAAGCCGGTTCTCCAGCCGGCCGAGCGCAGCCGTATCCGGCACGGGGCCGGTCACTGCAGGTGCCGCCTCAGGGTGCTCCGCAGCCGCCGCAGCCGGCGATTGTCCCACGCCGCCGGCCCCGTCCGCACCGAAGAGCTGCTCCAGCGCCGTCTTGTCCTGCTCCAGCAGACTGAGCAGGTCGCGGTGCGTCTCCGCCGCACGGCGTTCCAGCATCCGGGTCTCGCGCAGCCGGGCCTCCAGACTCTCCTGTCCGCCATCCTCGTCCTGCAATGCAGGCGCGGGATGCTCCAGGCTGCCGCATACCGGGCAAGCCGCACCGTCCTGCAGCCCTTGGGCCAGCACCCGCGAGAGCCGGTGCGCCTCCTGCTCCTTCCGCGCCGCTTCCAGCGCAGCGGCGTGGTCCTCCAGCGCAAGCGCGGCGCCGGCCGCCTCGCGGGCCGCAGCCGCCAGCGCCTCGCGCTGGACGGCTGCGGCGGCGAGCTGCCCGCCGCGCGCATTCTCCAGCGCCAGCCGCCGCTCCTCGGCCGCGGCCAGCTTGCTCCGGGCCGCGGCGAGCGTAGCCGCGCGGCCCTGGCGCTCGCGCTCCGCCGCCTCGCTCTGCGCTTCGGCGGCGCGCAGCCCCTGCAATCTCTGCATCGCTTCCTGCAGAGATGTGCGTTCCCGGGAGCGCACCTCCAGCGGCTGCAGGCTCTGCTGCAGCTCCTGCTGGCGCTTTTGGCCCTTGGCCAAAAGCTCGCGCTCCCGTACCAGCGCCTCCCGCTTGGCCGCCAGCCCGCGGGAGGTCTCCTCCGCGCGCGCCGCAGCCGCCGCGCGCTCCTGCTGCAGCGCCCTGAGCTCGCCTTCGAGCTCCAGCGCGCGCCGGTACATGTCGGCCCCCTGCCGGAGGGCCGGCTCCTCCCCGGCCAGCGCCGCCTGGGCCTCCGCCTCGGCGCGGGCCGCACGCTCCGCCTCCCGCTCGGCGGCGGCGCTTAAGGTCTCCTGGGCCTCGGCGCGGGCCAGCCGGCCCTGCCAGGCCTCCTCGGCACTCCGCCAGGCCTTGAGCGCCGGCAGGCGCTTCTCGGCTTCGTCAGCCTGCAGCAGCCGCCGCTCCAGGAGCGCGATGCCCTCCTCCTGGCGCTGCAGCTCCCGCTGCTGCGCCTCATGGCGCGAGCGCTCCTCCTGCAGCTCGCGGATCTTGGCATAGCGCGCGGCAAGCTGCTCGGCCGCTTCCAGTGCAGCGCGGCATTCCGCCGCCTGGCGGACCGCTTCCTCAAGCCGCTGCGCGGCGGCGTCGACATCCTCCTTGCCGGCGCTGCCCAGCCCCTGCTGCTCCGCTTCCAGCGCCCGCAGCACCGCCTCGTTCTCCTTGCTGCGCTTCGACAGCTTCTGGGCCAGCTGATCCCCGTACTGCTCCAGATGAAAGAGCCGCTGCAGCATCTGCCGCCGGTCCACACCGCGCAGGGACAGGAATTCGGCAAATTTACCCTGCGGCAGAACCACCGCACGGGTGAAGTCATCCATCTTCAGCCCGATATGCTCTTCTACGCAGCGCGTTACATCGGCCAGCTTGTCGGCGAGCACCTGGTCGCCGTCCGGGAGCACCTCGATGAAGCGGCTGATGGTATTGCTGACAGACTGCTCCCCGGTCCGCTTGAACCGGCGCTCCACCCGGAAGCGCCGTGGACCGCGCTCCGAGGCCAATTCGAAGGTGAAAGCTACACTGAGCTGGTCCTCCGAGTGATTCATAATGCCCTGCGTACCGTTTACAGCGCGCTCCACCTTGCCGTACATCGCCAGCGTAATCGCATCCAGCAGACTGGATTTACCGCTGCCCGTCGGGCCAAAAATACCGAACAGGCCCGTCTCGGTCAGGCTGGTGAAGTCAATTTCCTGTTGTTCCCGGTAGCTCTGCAGTCCGGCAACCTTCAGCAGAATCGGTTTCATCCCTGCTTCACCTCTTCCTCTTCCGGCTGCGTCCGCGCTTCATCCTGTGCCAGCTCGAGGAACAGCTCAACCAGGCTGTCCTCGGGCTCGGCGCCGCCGGTCTGGCGCTGGTAGAACCTGCGGAACAGCTCCTGCACCGGCATCCGCGAGCGGGCAGTCTCCTCCAGCTCAGCCTCCATTTGCGGATATACCGGACGGATATGCACTATCCCTTCCCTCGCCTTGCGCAGACGCTGAATGTCCGGCAGCGACAGTGCTTCGGTCAGCCGCAGCTCCAGATCAATAAATGCATGGGCGTCCCGGCCTTCATCCAGCCAGGCGTACACCTCTTCCAGGCCGCCACCCACCTTCCAGGTGACCAGCGGACGTCCGCAGCTCAAATAAATCTCCGAAATCTCCGGAGCGCCGCCCGGCGCGATATCAAGCATCGTCACCGATTTGGCCTGCCCCGCCTCCGAGAAGCTGTAAGCGAGCGGCGAGCCGCTGTACCGGATGGGATGGTCGCCTTTCACCCGCTGTGCACGGTGCAGATGTCCCAGTGCCGTATACTGTGCGCCGCAGGAGAGGGCGGACGGATCGACCGTATAAGCACCGCCGATCTGAATCGGCCGCTCCGAATCACATTCCACGCCGCCGAGCACATAGATGTGGCTCATCGCCAGATTGACCGTACGCGGCGAGAATTCCCTCCCGAGACGCTTCATCAGTCCGCCGACCCGCGCGCTGTAAGCCAGCCGCAGCTCCTCTTCGCCGCTATCCCCGGCCAGCAGCTCACCAAGCCGCGCTTCCGACGGATACGGCAGCGCGGCAATATGCGCCAGCTCCCCGGTCCGTACCGCCCCCACCGTTACCGGTTCAAGCGTCGGCATCCCGACCAGCGTGATGCCGGATTTCTTGACCAGCGGGGATACGGAGGCCACACGCTCCGGCTGATCATGGTTTCCGGAGATGACCACCAGGGGTCTTCCTCCGGCCGTCAGCCGCGCGGCAGCTTCGTAGAACAGCTGCTCCGCCGCCGCGGGCGGATTGACCGAATCATAGACATCTCCGGCCATCAGGATCAGGTCAGCCTGTTCCCTGTCTGCAATATCCACCAGTTCATCTACGAACTGCTCCTGCTCCTTCTGCCGGCTCCGTCCTTCCAGCGTTCGTCCCAGATGCCAGTCACCCGTATGCAATATGCGCATAATTTCCTCTTTTCCCCGCCGCTCCATGCGGTGTTCATCAATATAGTAGCGTAGCAGTTTATAGTCGCACGGCATGTCCGCCGTCAAAAAAGTACAGCCATATCTCTTCTACAGGCTCACCCAGAATATCCTGCAGTGCTTTTACATACAGCTCCAGCTGAAAGCGGTATTTCTCCTTGAGCACCCCGAGGCCGCCCGTATGCTCCAGTACGGCATCGGTTTTGTAGTCCAGCAGAATCAGACGGCCGTTCTCGCGGAACAGGCAGTCGATAATTCCCTGAATCAGCACGCCGCCGTCCGCTCCGGCCGCAGCCGATGCAGACTCATCAAGGAATTCAAGTCCAAGATAGGCTTCGCTTGCCGGAAGCATGTAGCTGAAGGGCTGCTCCCTGCGCTTCCAGGAGGCCGCCAGCAGACGTCCGCCCAGTTCACTGTCGTAGAAAGCCGCAGCCTGGGCAGGATCAATGGCCTCCGCCTGCTCCGCGCTGAGAATCGCTACCCGGGTCAGGCGGGCCAGCGTTTCCTCCACAACCGCAAGATCAACCGGGCTGTCCAGAGGAACATGCTGCATCAGCGTATGATAGGCTGTCCCGCGCTCCGCACCGGTCAGGCCCCGTTTCTCCATAAATTTCGGCCGCTGCAGATGCAGCTGCTCCACACGTGCTCCCGGCTGTCCGGCAGCACTTCTCTCTTCCAGCAAATCATAGGAAGGCTGCTCCTGCAGCGCGAGCATGCCTTTGAGCTCCGTGACGGATGTCTTGGCCGGAATGACGGAGGCTGCGGAATGGCTATAGCTCCATTCAAGTCTCTCTGCGATCTCCCCGGCAGCGGAGGTGCCAGGGAACGGAACCGGACGGGCACGGCGCAGCGCTTCCTGCGCCAGCTGCCGTTCTTCGCCGTCCTGTGCTCCGCCGGCCGCAGCATACGCCCCGGGTCCCAGCTCGGCGGCATTCCAGACAGCGATGCTCCAGTTCGCCGGATCGCCGTGCAGCGCGCCGGATACGGCGCCGCCCTCACCGGCCAGCTTGCGCAGGATTGCCGCTGCGGGATGCCGGATCAGCGCCGGACCGACCCAGTCGAGATAGCTGCGGCCTCTGGCAAGCAGCGGAGCCTCCAGCAGCAGCTCCTCCCGGCTCTGCATGCTGCTCCAGCCTGCTGCAGTGCGGGCTAAATCCCGCACAGTGCCGACCAGAATCATTTTGTCTCGGGGCCGGGTCAAGCCGACATAGAGCACCCGCATCTCCTCTGCCAGCAGCTCCAGACGCGAGCGCCGGTTAATGGCCAGATAGGGGAGTGTCGGATAAGTGACCCGGGTCTCGCGCTGTACAAACCGCGGCCCGAAGCCCAGCTCCTTATGCATCAGGAACGGGGAATGCAGGTCTTCGCGGTTAAAGGGCTTGGCCATGCCGGCAAGGAAGACCACGGGAAACTCCAGTCCTTTGGATTTGTGGATCGTCATAATCCGCACGCCGCCGGCTTCCTCGGGGCTTCCGCCGGCCACGCCGAGATCCCCCCCGTTCTCCCGTACCCGCGAGATAAACTGCAGGAAGCGGAACAGGCCCCGCGCAGAGGTGTCGCGTTCAAACTGTATTGCCCGGTCATATAGGGCTTTCAGGTTGTTCTGCCGCTGAAAGCCGCCGGGAAGGCCGCCCAGCCATTCCAGATACCCGCTTTCCGAGTATATTCTCCAGATGAGCGTACCAAGGCTGCCCTGCCGGGCTGCCGTTCTCCAGCCCTCCAGCTGTCCCAGGAAATACCGGAGCTTCTTCTTCAGCTCAGGGGTGATGCGCGACGCCGCATCCGCAGGGGCGCTGTAACCGCCATCCGTGAAGGCTTCCGCTGCCGCAGCGGTCTGTGCAGCGGCCGTCTCCGCGTCTGCCGCGCCGTACGGCGGGCCTGCGAAGATGTCCAGGCTTAACTGCACCGGAGCGGTATCCGCTCCTCCAGCCTCCTGTCCTTCGCCGGCAGCCGCCAGCAGCGCATCATAGAAAGCGCCCCTGCTGCAGAGACGCACCAGTGCCAGCTCTTCTTCGCTCAAGCTGACAACAGGTGACCGCAGCACCCCGGCCAGCGGAATATCCTGGCGGGGATTGTCTACGACCTGCAGAAGCGACAGCGCAATCTCAACCTCAGTCGCCTGGAAATAACCCTTGTTCACATCGCCGGCCGCCGGGATGCCCTCCAGACGCAGCTCCTCCAGCATAAGAGGTGTCCATAGACGGGCGGAGCGCAGCAGAATGACAATATCACCGTAAACCACAGGACGCATCAGGCGAAGGGCCTTGTCATAGATAAGCAGCGGCGCGGTTCCGGTTCGTCCGGTCATCTGCGAGATGCGCCGGGCAATCGCCCGCGCTTCCAGCTGTGCCGTTTCGCTCTCTGCCGTCTCATTCTCCGGAGAAGGTGAATCTCCATCGCCCTCTTCATCCCCGGACCGCCCGGCAGCTCCCCGGTCAATCAGCAGCAGCTCGGGCGTGAAATAGGGGTCCGCCGCCGTTTCTGCCGTCCCCGGGAAATGCGCCCCGTAGACCAGCTCGGCGCGCCGGTCATAGCCGATCTCTGCCACCGTACGGTTCATCACCTGGCGGAATATCATATTCACCGCATCCACCACCTCGCGGCGGCTGCGGAAATTGCGCGCCAAATCAATGACTATGCCGCCGGAGCCGCCCCGGGCACTTCCAATTTCGTTTCCGTGACCCGAATCATCCCCGCCGGCCACTTTGCCCGTTCCGAAGCTGTTATACTTGTCCAGGAACAGTCCCGGCTCGGCGAGCCGGAAACGGTAGATACTCTGCTTCATATCGCCGACCATGAACCGGTTGCCCGGCGACTCACGGGAGATGAGCCGCACAATTTCCTCCTGGACACTGTTCGTGTCCTGGTATTCATCGAGCAGCACCTCGTCGAACTGGCTGCGGTATTCCAGCGCCGCATCCGACGGGAGTGGCTGGCCCGGAGCGGAATCTTCATGGCGCAGAATCTGCAGGCAGTAATGCTCCAGGTCGCTGAAATCGACCAGCGCCCTTCCCGCTTTCTCCTTCCGGTACCGCTCGCCGAATTCGATGACCGTCTCGGCCAGCTCAGCCATCAGCGGAGCCGCTTCGCCAAGCTCGGCCAGATAAGCCTCCGCCGGCCGGCCGAACAATGATTTCTGCAGCTCCAGCAGACTTTTCTTGACGCGTTCACGCAGCTCCTTGACCATCTCCTGCAGCCGGGGATCGGTCGCGTCCTTCTTGCAGGGCTTCAGCTTCGTAAATGATATTTCCACGAAAATATCATAAAGCTCCGCCCACGGCCGGGTCTCGACCGCTTCCCGCAAAGCCCGCACCTGTTCCAGATCTGCTTCCAGGTTCTCAGCGTAAGGGGCTGGGCCTCCGGGCTGCAATGCTAGTTCATGTCCCTGCAGCAGTTCACTGACAGCGCCGTCGAGCGTCAGCCTCGCTTCCTCCAGTATGCTTTGCACCCAGGAAGTGCGCCCAAGCGCCTCTGTATCGCTCAGCGCAAAAGCCGCCGCCGTATCGCGCAGCCACTGCTCCGGCCACGGATGGCTGCGTGCAAAATCATGCAGCCGCTGAATCAGCGCATGCACGGCATCGTCGCTGCGTTCGCCGCTGAACCAGTCGGCAAAGGTGACGAATACGCTGTCTTCCCCGTCCTCGCCAAGCTCTGTATACTTCTCCTCCAGCAGCTCCTCCAGCAGCTCCTGGCGCATCATCTCCGCTTCGTGTTCATTGAGAATCCGGAAGCCGGGATCAAGCGGGATCATCTGGTAGTACCGCCGGATGACGTCCAGGCAGAAGGAGTGCAGCGTCGTGATCGAAGCTCTGCCCAGCATCGCCAGCTGGCGGCGCAGATGCTCGTTCTCTTCGGCCCCGTCCTCTTCCAGCTTGCGCTCCAGCGCTTCACGGATACGTTCGCGCATCTCGGCAGCCGCCGCTTTGGTAAAGGTGGCCACCAGCAGCCGCTCCACGCTGAAGCCGCTCTCCGGGTCGGCGATCCGGCGGATGATACGTTCCACCAGCACCGCCGTTTTGCCCGAACCGGCCGCCGCCGCAACCAGAATATCGTCGCCGCCCTCGGCGATGGCGCGCCATTGATCGTCGCTCCACAGGCTTCCTTCCGGCTTCGGTGCGATGTTCGTTTGCCTGCTCACAGATTCTCTCCTCCTTTGCGGGATAACAAATCCCAGACGGCTTCTTTGCCCGGCTTGTCCAGCTGCTTGAACCCGTTTCCTTCCACGCTCTCGTCGAACTGGCACACCGGCCGGTAGGCGCAGAAGGTGCAGGCCGTCTCCTGCTGAAGCTTGTACGGCTTGATCTCCACATCGCCTTCGGTGATTCGTGTTCCAATATCTCTGATGTTGCTGCGGACCGCAGACAGCAGATGCCTCCACTGTTCGGGCGTAGCTACCGAAGCGCTGCTGTAGAAGCTTCCGTCGCTCTTCAGTGCCACCGGTACGATCGAGGAATGCCCCTTCTCCAATCCGGCATCCATCAAGGAGACCACGCCCGGATCGGCGGTCAGCAGCCCCTTCATTTTGAACCGCTTCAGCAGCTCCTGCCGGGCCTGTTCCTGATTCAAGCCATTCGGCGAAGAGAGCAGCGGGTCATGCACATGAAAATACAGTGTGCCCGCAGGAAGCGCCGGCTTGCCCAGCCACTGCTCGGAATAAGTCAGCAGCACATCCAGATAGGTCAGCATCTGCAGCGCCAGACCGTAGTACACCTCATGCAGCTTAAGGTCCTGCTGGCTGGATTTGTAGTCAATGACCCGCAGCAGCACCCCCTGCTCGCCCTCGGCCATATCCACGCGGTCAATCCGGCCGACCACCTCCATCACACAGCCGTTCGGCAGTGTAATCCGCAGCGGCGGCAGGTCCTGTCCGGGACCGAAGTCCAGCTCCAGCCCCACCGGCTCGAAGCTGCCCCGGCGGGCATGCTCGCCCAGAATGACGGTGGCCCGGCTGACGATGTTCTTCAGCTTGCGTTTGATGTAGCCGTACCGCTTGCTGCTCATCAGAATCTCGCCCTGCAGCAGCGGCGACAGGCGTTCCACGGTCTCCCCGGCTTCGCGGCGGCACTCTTCCTCCGTCATGCTGCCCCAGCCCCGGCCCTTCTCCTGCAGCCGCTTGGCCATGTCGCTCAGTGCGGCATGGAACAGCTGGCCGATATCGGGCGCCTGCAGCTTGTACAGCTGGCGTTCTTTCAGTCTGAGGCCATAGGAAGCAAAATGCGAAAACGCGCAGGAGACGAATTTCTCCATCCGCGACACGCTTCCGCGCAGCGTGGTTCCCCCGTACAGACGCAGGCTGGTCTCCTGCTTCAGCGGCTTCCCTTCATTGCGGTAAAAGAGCGACTGAAGCTGCCGCTTCAATCGGGAGCTCTGTTCATAATCCTGAGCAAACCAGTTATAGACATCCCACCACAGGGCCGGTATCTCTACGCCTTGACGCCATTGCCGCAGCTGCAGCATCAGCATCCGCAGCGTCTGCTCCGCTCCTCCGACAAAGCCGAGATGCTGCGCTTCTCCCGCTGCCTCTTCTCCCGGCAGCACCGCCGAAGGGAACCCGGTAACCGGACGTACTGCCAGCCCTTCAGGATACATCCCGAGCAGATGACGGATAATCTCCGAAGGAAGCAGCGCTTTGCCCTCTTCGTCTGCAGTGGCATAGCTGATCCATAACTTCCGGCTTGCCGCCGTAAGCGTGTTGTAGATCAGGAAACGTTCATCCAGCAGGCGGCGCGAAGAGCCTGGGCCAAGCTCCATCCCGGCATGCTCCAGCGTCAGCCGCTCCCCTTCGGTCAGAATGCCGTCTTCCTTGAACTGGGCGGGCACCACGCCTTCATTGAAGCCCAGGAGAAAGGCATATTTAATACCGGATACGCGGGTACGGTCCATCGTCCCTACCAGCACCTGGTCAAGCGCCGGCGGCACAAGGCCCATCTTAAGTTCAGCCAGCCCCGTCTCCAGCACACCGGCGAACATGGCGAAGTCCATGCTTTCCGGGCCCATCATTTCAGCAATCTGATCAAGCAGATTCAGCACCGCTCCCCATAACTGGGTGTGCTCCCGGGCCCGCACCGGCTGACCCAGTTCAAGCGCGGCCGCGCTGAGCTGTTCAAGCCTGTGGGCGGCGCCGCTCTCCTGCAGCAGCATGTACACCGCCGAACACAAATCAAGCGCCGTCTTGCTCTTCTTCACCCGCTTCTCGAAAGGGTGCAGCACGTCCGTAATCGCGTTCCGGCAGCGTTCCATCCGCTCCAGCATCTCGCCGTCTACCGCCGGAGTGCTCTCCAGCGACAGGCTGGGAATGCCCCTCCACGGCTTTCCGTCGGTCCAGCGGTAGCCCTGGATGCCGCAGGCCAGCACATAATTCTCCAGCGCATCCATATCCTCGCGGGCAAGTCCGCTGTCCCCGGGCAGCAGCAGCTCGGTCTTCACGCAGCGGAACACATCCTCGTAGCGCCAGCGCCGGCGCACCACATCCAGCGCGGAACGGATCAATTCCACCAGCGGATGATGCAGCTCCTCAGCCTTCTGATCCAGAAAGAACGGAACGCTGTATTCTTCGAATAGCGGCGCGATAAACGATTCATAGTCGGCAATATTGCGCATAAATACAGCCATTTCAGCATATCTGGCCCCTTCTTCGCGCGCCAGCCGGATCATCTCGCCAAGTGCGCTCTCGACTTCCGTACGCCGCGAGACCGCCGCGCTCACAGCAATCGCCGCTTCAACCGCCCCGGTCTCCCCGCTCCAGCGGACCCGCCGGGCGAACCCGCGCTCCAGATGGGCAAGGGCAGGACGGTCTGCAAATCTTGGCGGCACTGCCTGGTTCAGCAGCTCGTCCCAGACGTCAAGCCCCAGCTCTTCGGCCATCCCGCGCAGCTTGATATAAGTGACGGCGGTAGGATGAAACAGCTCCAGCTCATGCGGCTGCCCCCCCGCCGGATAGATCCGGTCCAGCGTCAGCGCTACTGTAATCTTGGATGCATGGAGCATCAGACCACGGAGCACCGTATATTCCTGGTTCGTAAACCCATGGAAGCCGTCCACCCAGATTTCCGCTCCCCGCACATAGGCGGAATCCGCCAGATTCCCCGCCAGCTCGGCCATCCGGTCCTCTTCATCGATATACAGCTGTGACATCTCCTGCTCCAGCTCACCGAACACGATGCGCAGATCATCCAGCTTGCCGCTGAGAATCGGGCTGCCGCCGGCAGAATCGCCGAGCCGGGAGAGCTGCTCCTCGAGATCGGAAGCACCGAAGCAGCAGCGCTTCAGTTCTGTATGCAGGTCGCTAAGCCGCTCGACAAAGCCCGGCCGGTCGCTGGAGGCGCCGAACAGCTTCAGCTCATCCTTGCGCCGCCGGATAATCTTGTAGAGCAGCATCTTCTTGCCTTCCTCGCTGATTGGCAGACTGCTGCTGCCTCCGGTCTCCTGCTTTACCCGGTAAGCCAGCCGCGAGAAGCTCAGGGTCTGCGCCCGCAGGCTGCCCTTGACTCCGCCGGTCTCCAGCAGACCGCGCTCCGCACCGAACGACCCCTGCTCCGGAACAAGCAGAATAATCGGCGCTCCCAGCGGCTCCTTCCGGAGCTCCGCAGAGATTGCCTCCCGTATCTTCGTGGTCTTGCCGCTGCCCGAGCGGCCAAGCATAAAGTGTACCGTCATCGCCGAAAGACTCCTTCCGTGGCCTTCAAAGTCAGCTCCCGGACCCAAAACAAGGAGCGTTCGCAGCCACAATACTCGTCCCAACATTATAACACAACTCTACCAGCGGGAACATACGTTTGCCAATGTTTGCAAGTCTCTGAAATCTGTCAAGCTAGATTTCAACACCCTGCCTCAGCATATCTGCACAAAATTTCAACACCCTGCCTCAGCTTATCTGCACAAAATTTCAACACCCTGCCTCAGCATATCTGCACAAAATCATATATTTCTCCACAGCCCCTGTCAGCGGCAGTCTTTATCTCCGGTCCGGGCGTTCATCCGCAGCCGCAGTATAGGTGCCGCAGAATATCGAACGGCAACCGGGGAATCAAGCCAGAAACATCCATACAGCATTGAGCGTGGTCAGCGATCAGGAATATAAATGTATCCCCTAACGCAAAAAGGCCCGGAAACCATGCTCCCGCATAGTTCCAGGTCTCTCCAGCCGCAGCGTTATTCCGTACGCGGCGTTAGTACATACTGCCGTTTCCGGCAGTTTACTTTTTGCTGCGCACTTCAAAGATCGCAAATTTCAAATAGTGTCCTTCATCCACGCCGAGAATTTGCGGATGATCCTTGCCGGCGGCACGCCACTCAATCAGCCGCAGCACCTTGCCTGCATCCTTGGCCGCTTCCTGGATCGTATCCAGGAACAGCTGCGGCTGCATATGGTACGAGCAGCTTGCGGTGACGAGATAGCCGCCCTCGTTGACCAGCTTCATGCCGTGCAGATTGATATCCTTGTAGCCCCGGCATGCACCGGCCACGGCGCTCTTGGTCTTGGCAAAAGCCGGAGGGTCAAGGATGACGACATCCCAGGTGCGTCCGCCGCCAGCCGTCATCGGCTTCGAGGTATCGGCTTTGGCCGCCGGTTTGCCGCCGGTCTGGGCTCCATCGCCCGTCGCCCGCTCCGTGCGCTCCTCCAGCCCCTTGACCTGGTTGCGCAGGTACGCGAAGGCGTCATCCACCACAAACTCAACGCGGTCGCTAAATCCGTTCAGCTCCACATTGGCCTTGGCACTTTCGATGGCATGCGCCGACACGTCGAGGCAGGTTACCTTCTTCGCCCCGTATTTGCAGGCATGCAGCGTAAAGCTGCCGGTATGGGCGAAGCATTCCAGCACTGTGGCTCCATCCCAGTACGGGAAGCTTACCTGCTTGCCGCTCTTGTTCACCGGAGCCTTGAGCACCGTTCCGTCTTCGGCGGTGATTTCCTGAAGGGTAATACCGCTGCGCGCCCCCCAGCCCTTGATCAGCGGTTCGATGGCGGCCCGGTTCTCACGCTGATCGAAGAAGTAGCCGGTCTTCTGCCCCTCTTCAATATCAACGATCACCTTGAGCCCGTTCTCTTCAACCGTCACATGGCGCGGAACTTCGCCGTACAGCACGCCGGTCCGCAGCTCCAGCCCTTCCAGCTCGCGTACGGCTACATCGCTGCGCTCGTAAATGCCGCGCGGCTGCAGGACAGCCGTCAGCACCTCAACGATTTCGGCGCGGCACAGGTCCATGCCCAGCGTCAGAATCTGCACGACCAGCACATCCGCAAACCGGTCAACGATCAGCCCTGGCAGAAAGTCTGCTTCCCCGTATACAAGCCGGTAAGCATCCGCCCCCGGCAGGAAGCGCTCCCGGTGCTGCAGGCAGTTAGCCAGACGTTCTGTAAAAAATGCCGTATCCATGGCTGTCAGGGGAGACGCCGATACCATTCTGACCCGGATCTGCGACGAAGGATTATAATAGCCTGTCCCCAGATAACGGCCCTGGTGGCTTCGTACCTCCACCAGCCCGCCCGGCTGCGCCTCGCCCTCAAGTGAAGCCACTTCGCTGGCGTATACCCACGGATGTCCCTGCTCCAGCCGCTTCTTGCGGCTGCGTTCCAATATTACCGATACCAATGCGTTCAACTCCCTGTTCTGATGCCGGCCTGATTCTGTTCAAGGCCGGTTCTGTGTTGCGATATTATACATGTCCTCCATCCGGGCTTCATATATTGATGTACAACCCTGTCCGGAAGGAGCTCCCTTATGATCCGAGATGTCCTGTTTCCCGTCATATATGGCCTGGTGATCTTTCTTGCCGGGATGAAGCTGATGGAGACCGCCCTGTCCAGGCTGGCCGGACCGCTGCTGGCGCACGCCATGGACAAGGCGACGTCCACCCCGCTCAAAGGCATGACCGTCAGCGCCCTGCTGTCGGCATTGCTGCAGAGCAGCACTGCCGTAACGGTGCTGACCATCGGAATGGTCAATGCCGGGCTCCTGACCTATTCCCGCACGCTCGGCATTATCCTTGGCAGCAATATCGGCACCTGCCTGACCACCGAGCTGATCGGGCTGAACATCAGCGGAATGGCCGGGCCGCTGCTGGCCGGCTCCCTTACCCTGTGGGCCGCCGGGGTCATGCTCGGCGAATTGCTGCCCGGCTTCCGTCCCGCCGGCAGAGCTTTGCGCCGCGCCGCTGAACCGCTCCAGTTCACCAGCCTGGCGCTCGCCGGCTTCGCGCTGGTCCTGTGGGGCATCGCGGTCATGCAGTCCATCGGCCCCGCGCTGGAGGCCAGCGGCCTGTTCCGCTGGTTCATGGCGCATGCCGCCACCAGCGCACTGTGGGGGCTGGCCGCCGGGGCCTGCCTGACCGCGCTCCTGCACAGCAGCGCGGCGGTGATCGGCATGGCGATGGGGCTGGCCGCCTCCGGCGTGATGCCGCCCGAGATCGGCATCGCCATCGTGCTCGGCGCCAACATCGGCACCTGCTTCACTGCCGTCATCTCCGCCGTAGGCGGATCGGCCTCCGGCATGTTCGTCGCACTCTCCCATGTGATACTCAATGTCGGCGGTGCCCTGCTGTTCCTGCCCTTCACTGCTCAGCTCGCCGATCTGGCTGCCGCCTTCGGCGGGGGCTCTGCCTCCCAGCTGGCGCATGCCCAGACCATCTTTAATGTGGTCTGCTCGCTGCTTGCCCTGCCGCTGTGCTATCTGCCGCTCTGGTCCAGGCTAGAACAGCGCTGGCAGAGCTGAATTCCGGCGGGCAGCATGCACCGGCCCCTCTAATCGCTGTCTTATTATACTTCAAACCGCACGCTAAAACTAATATTTCCCGTATTCAAAAAATCGAATAAAACCGCGATCCGTCATAAAAGGTAATAACGGCAGAAACGGCGACGATGGCACATACGGAGCCGACAGCGACCCAATCGCCGAAGGTGAACGGCTTTGACCGGAACCAGGTACGTCTGCGGCCGGTCCCAAAGCCGCGCAGCTCCATAGCGGCGCTGATCCGTTCGATCCGCTCAATGCTGCTGAGAATCAGCGGCGTCAGGATGGAGATCATGTTCTTTATCCGTTTAGGCAGCTTCTCCCTGCGGGAGATGTCAATTCCCCGCGCCTGGGCCGAGAAGGAAATCTGCTCATAGTCGCGCTGGATATCGGGGATATAGCGCAGAGCCAGCGAGACGGCATAGGCAATCTTGTAGTTAACCCCGATCCGGTTCAGCGAAGCGGCGAATTCTCCCGGGTCCGTCGTGAGCAGGAACAGGATGGCCAGCGGAATGACGACAGCATATTTCAATGCGACATTCAGCTGATAGAATAGTTGCTCCGCCGTCACCGTGTAACGTCCTGCCAAATGGACAAGCTCATGCCGTGTGCCGTATATTCGTGTTCCTTCCAGCGGTGAGAACACGAAGATAGCCATCTGGTTCAGCACCAGGAAGAGCAGGATTACATAGAGCACAACAGCATAATCGCCGAACTTCACCCTGGACATCCGGAAGGCGGCAAGCGACAGCAGCAGCATGGCCAGCAGACATCTGGTATCGTATGTAATCATCGCCGAGACTGACCAGAGGATAAAAATAATCAGCTTGGCGGCTCCGTTCAAGCGGTGGACCGGCGAATCCTGCCTGGTGAACGTCAGCATTCTTGCCCTCATGGACGCCGCCTCCTGTCATCGTCGATATACCGGCGCACAAACTCCTCCGGCTCAGTAAAGCCTGCCCGCCGCGCCAGGGAATAGAGCGAGGTTTCCCGCAGGTTGGCGCTGTCCGCAATCTGCTTGTCCGCAAGCACGTGCTCAGGTCTGCCGTCGGCCAGCTTCCTTCCCCCGGACAGCACCACCGTCCGCTGCGCATATTCCAGCATCAGATGCATGTCATGCGTGATGATGATGACCGTAATCCTGCGCTGCTGCAGCTCCAGCAGGAATTCCATCATCTCATGATAAGAGCCGTAATCCTGTCCGGCTGTCGGTTCGTCGAGAATGAGAATCTCCGGCTCAAGCACCAGAATCGAAGCGATAGTGACCCGCTTCTTCTGCCCGTAGCTGAGCGCGGACACCGGCCATTCGCGGAACGGCAGCAGACCGCAAATCTGCAGTGTCTTCCGCACCCGCTCCCGGATCTCCTCCTCCCCGAACCCCCGAAGCCGCAGCCCCAGAGCAATTTCGTCATGCAGCAGATGCTTCGAGAGCATATGGTTAGGATTCTGCATGACATAGCCGATATGCTGCGCCCGTTCCCTGATCGAATCCCTGCCGATATCCCGCCCGTTCAGAAGGATACGGCCGGAGTCCGGCTTGTACAGGCCGCAGATGAGCCGGGACAGCGTCGATTTGCCGGCCCCGTTGCGGCCGGCGATGCAGAGCATTTCTCCCCTGCCCGCAGTGAAGGACACTTGCTGCAGCACCGGTCCTTCCTTGCCGTAACCGAAAGTGATCTCCTGCAGCTCCAGCAGCGGCGGATAGGCTGGACAACTCCGGCTGCCCGCCCGGCTGGCCTGCCACTCCCGCAGCCCGGTGAGCTGCTTCTCCCCAAGTTGCAGCTTATCCGGATGCTGCGGCTGCATCTCCTCGGTAATTGTGCAGCCTGCATATTTCAGCGCCGACAGATAAAGCGGTTCACGGAGACCAGCACCTGCCAGTACTTCCGAGGCTAGCAGCTGCGCAGGAGAAAAGTCCGCCACAATTCTGCCATCCTCCATAACAATGATGCGGTCCACCGGACGGTGGAGTACCTCCTCCAGCCGGTGCTCCACGAGGATAACCGTCTTGCCGGTCTCCTGTGCGATCCGGTCTATCCATTCAATAACCTGGGCGCCGGACGCCGGATCAAGACTGGCCAGGGGCTCGTCAAACAGCAAAATATCCGTATTCAGGGCCAGCACTCCGGCCAGCATTGTCTTCTGCTTTTGTCCGCCCGAGAGCTCCTGCGGGGAAGCTCCCAGCAGCTCCTCGATGCCGACGGCCGCTGCTGCGGCGGTGACCCGCCGGTTCATTTCGGCAAGGGGCACCTCCCGGTTCTCCAGGCCGAAGGCAATGTCCTCGCCGACGGTCAGCCCGACAAACTGCCCGTCAGGGTCCTGCAGCACCGTTCCGACCATCTCGGAGACGGCGGCAATGGATAGCTCACGCGGATTCCGTCCCTTGACGGTCAAGCGCCCGTCTGACGCTCCTTCATGTACAAATGGAATCAGCCCGTTCAGACAATGGGCCAGCGTGCTTTTTCCGGAACCGGATGGACCGGCAATCAGTACCTTCTCCCCGGCGGCAATACTGAGCGTAATATCCCGGAGCGTGGGCTCCTGCTGGCTGCGGTATGTAAACGAGAAATGCTCGAACTCAATAATATTTGGGCTCATGCCTGCACATCCCCTTCCTCGATTTCCAGAACAGCTTCAATGAAAAAGACCGGTGAAATTCACCGGTCTTGCTGCTGGCTTCTACCGCTAATTCAGCTTGCGCAGGCTCCCCTGCTTTGTACGGGTCTTCGCAAAGGCCGCGGCCAGCAACGTTCCGATCACACCCACAGTCACCATATTCGCCGCTCCGGCAACGAGTCCTTGTGTAAATACTTTGTCCGCCGGCTCCGCATAGATCAGAATATCGAGCACCGGGGCCACGGCGAACCAGGCGATGGCGTTGGCGGCCACCTGGGCCACATTGAAGGTAATGATCTCTTTGCGCCCGAAGTTACCATCCGCAATGGAAATCCGCGAAGCCGCCAGACCGATGATAAGCCCGACCAGACCGGAGGAGATCACCCAACTGAACCAAGGTGAACCGTAAAAGAAAGCGTCCTTAAGCGTATGGCCGATCAGTCCGATCAAGAGCCCCGCAACCGGCCCGTACAGCAACGAGAACAAAGCGAGCAGCGCATACGTCGTTTCAATGCTGGTGTTGGGAATCCCGGAAGGAATCGAACCGAATCTTCCCAAAATCACAAACAACGCCGACCCGATACCAATCGCTACAATCGTTATGATCGACAATCCGTTCCGCCTTGCCATCAGCCTCATCTCCCTAATATGGTATGGTTTGAACCTATGTAACCACGCTCTGGATGATTGCCCGGATGTATTTTTCGGCTATTATACATCGAATTACTCGGGATTGCTACAGTTATTATTCCATATATGTAATCCCACTGCCATTCTTCTTGTTGTAACTACGTTATGCCGGGTACCGTTATACAAAAAAACCGCAAAACGCTGCTCCGTGCAGCATTTTGCGGATATTCAGATCTGCCTGCTTATTCGAATGCCTTGATTAACAGGCACCGGCAGGCGCTGATTCTATTTCACTGAAACGGATACCGTTACCGTCTTGTTGCCCAGCTTGCCCTTAATGGAGGCCGAGCCCTTGGAGACGGCGGTAATGGTGCCCGAAGCATTTACCGTGGCCACCGAAGGCTTGGAGCTGGTCCAGACGACGGCGCCGGTTACATTGGCGGTCTTGCCTGTATCGTACAGCGCAGTAACAGCCACCGTCTTGACTCCGCCAGGAGCGAGGGCCAGCTTGTTCTCGTTCACCGTCAGTTTGGTCAGCTTAGGTACAATATTGACCTTAACGGTAGCGCTGATGCCCTGATACGAGCCGGTCAGTGTAACGGAACCCTCGGCTACCGCTTTGACGGACGTACCTTTTACTGTTGCGATCTCCGGATTGGAGGACACCCAGTTCATCGAGCTGGAGAAATTCGCTGTCTTGCCGTTGGAGTAGGTTCCGGTCACTTTGATCGTTTTGGAGCCCTTGATATTCAATTCCAGCGTGGCCGGTTCAACCACCAGCTTCACAACCTTCTGCTCAACGGTCACAGGAATGCTGATCGTCTTGTTGGCATAGGTGCCCTTCAGGCTGGAGGAGCCTTTGATAAGCCCCTTGACGGTCTTGCCGCTTGCGGTTTGTTTAATTACCGCATTGCTGTTGCTGAGCTCCCAGGTGATGGTATCCGAGACATCCAGCTCATCGCCGTTCTCCAGTACAGCCGTAACCTGCGGCAGCGGTCTCTCTTCCCCGATAACAAGGCCGAAAGCGTCGTCCGGCCCGATCAGTACCAGCACTTTGTTCTGGACGGTTACTTTCACCTGCACGCTTGCCGAGCGGATGGAGGACGGCGAAGCGGAGACATTGCCTTCCTTAATCTTTCCCGTAAGCGTGACGGTTCCGGCTTCGCCGGCCACAAGCTTGTCGTCCTTAACAGTCACAATATCCTCATCCGCCGAGCTCCACTCCATCTCTGAGGATATATCCTGCTTCGAACCGTCCAGCTTCGTGCCGGTCACCTTCGGCAGGCTTGCGGAATCTGCGGTGTAAAGCTCAAGCTCGTTCTTGTCGGCTGTCAGTTCAGTCATCGTTGGATACACTGTAACTTTAAACGATTTGCTGACACCCAGATTCTCGGCTTTGATCACTGCACTGCCGACGGCCTTGGCGGCAACGGTTGCCGAAGCCTCCGCAGCGGTGCCGGAAGTATTCTTGGTTACTGTTACATTCAGCGCATTATCGGAGGTCCATACCGCACTGGCCGATTCATTAACCGTAGAGTTAACAGCGTTGCGCATCTCCGCCTTCACTTCCAGGCTCTCGCCCAGGAACAGGCTTTGATCGCCGGAAGGATCAAGCAGCAGCGCTTCATACGGGGCGCGCACATAGACATCCACTGATTTGGATACGCCGAGGTAGCTGGCGGTAACGACGGCTTTGCCTGCGGCTGATACTGTAATCTTGCCGTCTTCCACCTTGGCTACATTCTCGCTGGAGCTGGTCCACTCTGCCTTGTCAGCGATGTTCTCTTCTGTGCTGTCCGCAGTGGCCTTAGTCACTGCCGTCAGCTGCACAGGGTCATCGCCGACCAGCATTTCCAGCTCCTTGACTTCTTTGCCGGACTGCTTCAGCACCAGTGCCGAATACGGGAGCTGCACCACGGCCTTGAAAGTAGCCGTCAATCCCTTGTACTTGGCCGTAATGGTTGCCGTGCCTTCGCCGACCAGCGTAATCTGGCCTTTGGAGATCGTCAGCACGCCGGTGCTGGAGCTGCTCCATTCGGCATCTTCCGTTACGTCCTTCTTGGCTGTGGCGGATTCTCCGCCCACCGCCGTGGCTTTGACGAGCAGCGTCTCCTCGTCGTCGCCCAGCTTATAATTCCCTTCGGAGCTGCGCTCCAGGGTCAATTCCTTGAACGGGTGGGTGACAGACACTTCCAGTGTAGCCACCGCATCTTTGTAGGTAGCGGTAATTAAGGCTGTCCCGGTATCAATCGGCGTAATCAGGCCGTTGATTACCTTGACGACATCGGTTTTGGAGGAGGTCCATACGGCTGCTGCCGTGACATCCTTTTTGGAGGACGAGCCTTCCAGGTTCGCATATACCTTAAGCTGCTTCGGTGTCTGGCCGACGGTCATCTCCACTTTGGCCGAGCTTTCGAACTCAATGGAGTTGATGTCGCCAGTAGCGGCAAAGACGTTTACCGGAAATGCTGCGGCGATGAGCAATATCATGATGAGGAGCATTTTCGTCGTTTTCCTGTACACAGTCATCTGTTCTCTCCTTAGGCAGTAAGAATAATATTTGTGGCCGACATTGCCACACTCTTCCACTATATCGACAATCGGGCCCGTTTTTTTTACCTTTTATCAGCAGATTGTCAGCGGACAGACGAATTCAGGACTTTATAACTATACACTCGTCTATAAAAAAACGGCAGGCACCTTGCAAACAAGTGCCAGCCGTTTCTTATAGGTTAATAGAAGGAGGCAAAGTCGCCCCTTCGAAGAATCCTGTCTTTCGTTATCTGCTGCTGGCGATGCTTCCGCCAACAGTTAACGCACTGCAGAGTGCAGGGTGCCACCGCCGACGCGGATCAGCTCACCCTTGCATTCATTGATGCCCGCCTCCGTAATCTTGACCTGGCAGAGCTCTCCCTGCAGCGAATCATCGCCGTCAAAGAAGACCTGCAGGTAGTTGTCAGAAAAGCCATGCTGCACCTCGCGTCCGGGTGCATCCTTCGCCGAACGTTCAGCGATAACGGACAGCGTCTGGCCGACGAACCGCTGTGCATACGCCAGCTGCATCTCCTCGGAGAGATCGATCAGCTCCTGCACGCGGGCATTTTTAATCTCCTCATCGACCTGATTCGTCATCCGCGCCGCCGGTGTGCCCGTCCGTTTGGAATACGGGAACACATGCATCTCGGAGTAGTTGACCGCCTTCATGAAGTCATAGCCAGCCCGGAACATTTCGTCGGTCTCGCCCGGGAAGCCGACGATGACGTCGGTTGTAATTCCCACATCCGGCATGGCCTGGCGGATCATTTGCATCTTGGTGAAGTACTCTTCCGTCGTGTATTTCCGGCGCATCGCTTTCAGCACATCATTATGTCCGGCCTGCAGCGGAATGTGCAGATGGCGGCACATCTTGGAGCTGCTGCCCAGCACCTCCAGCAGCCTCCCGTCAATCTGACTGGCTTCAATCGAGCTGATGCGCACGCGTTCCAGCCCGTCGACCTTATCCAGCTCCCACAGCAGGTCGGACAACCGGTAGTTGTCCAGATCATCGCCATAGCCGCCGGTGTGGATACCGGTAAGCACAAACTCCTTATAACCGGCTTCCACCATTTGGTGCGCCTGCTTGACAATCGACTGCGGATCACGGCTGCGCGACAGCCCACGCGACCATGGAATAATGCAGAACGTGCAGAAGTTGTTGCAGCCGTCCTGAATCTTCAGGAACGCCCGCGTCCGGTCCGCAAATCCCGGTACGTCCAGCTCCTCGAACTCGCGCGTCTTCATGATATTACGCACGGCATTGACCGGCTGGCGCGACTGCTGAATCTGGTTCACATGAGTCATAATCTGGTCGCGGTCCTGGTTGCCGATAACCAGGTCAACGCCGGGAATGTCCAGAATTTCACCCGGCGAGGTTTGGGCGTAGCAGCCCGTCACGGCGACAATCGCCTCCGGATTGCGGCGCACGGCACGGCGGATCATCTGCCGGCTCTTCTTGTCGCCGGTGTTGGTGACCGTGCAGGTGTTGATCAGATACACATCGGCAGGCCCTTCGAAGTCAACCTGCTCGTAACCTTCATTTTTGAAAAGCTGCCAGATGGCTTCAGTGTCGTAGAAATTGACCTTACAACCTAAAGTATAAAATGCTACGGATGGCATTGTTCAAGCTTCCCCCATTTCTCCGGATTCATAAAGGATACAGGCTGCGGCCACCATGCCCGCCGTCTCGCAGCGCAGGATACGCTTGCCCAGCCCTACGGATACCGCACCGGCGGCTTCAGCCGCTGCGCACTCGGCCTCGCTGAAGCCGCCTTCAGGACCGACGACTACCAGCACCTTCCCTGGTGCTTCAGACTTAAGCCCAGCCAGCCACGGGGCAACCGCCGAGCGCAGCTGCAGCCCTTCCTCTTTCTCATAGCAGAAATATACAGCATCATATTCGCCGAAGCCCGCCAGCAGCTGCTTCCAGCTGACCGGAGCATGAACCTCGGGAACAATGTTGCGGTGAGCCTGCTCCGCCGCCTCCTTGCATATTTTGCGCCAGCGCTCCAGCCGTTTGCCCTCCTTGCGCTCGTCGTATTGCACGATGGTACGCTCCGAGAGGAACGGGGCAAAGGCTACGGCGCCGATCTCGGTGCATTTCTGAATCACCGTTTCCAGCTTGTCCCCTTTGGGCAGACTCTGGGCCACGGTTATCTTCAGCCGCGGTTCACGGCTCATGGCCAGCGGCTCCAGTATATGAACGGTAACCTCGCCGATTTCAATGGCGGATATTTCCGCCAGGGCTTCGCGCTGCACGCCGTCGCTGACAATCAGCTTGTCGCCGGCCTTGCCGCGCATGACTTTGGCAATATGGCGGGCATCCTCGCCGCAAATCACTGCAGTATCTGCGCCGAACTGCTCCGGGTTTACGAAATAACGCTGCATAGTCATCCTCATCCTGTTCATTATTCAGCATAAAAGCGGCGGCATTCCTGCATTCTCCAGGACGACGGCCGCCGCTTCTGACACATAAATCACCCTAAAAAACAACACAGTCCATCATACAATGTTTACAGCGGGCTGACCACCCCAAAGGAAGCTTTAAACCCCGCCGAACAATTTAAAGAACAATTGCAGGAAATCCAGTGACATGCTGCTGGCAAAGGCACTCAGCGGAGTAATGGTGTATGCCCGCAGGCCCGGGATAAATATAATCAGCAGGAACAGCAGGGAAAGCCAGGTTTCGTACTGCTGCAATCTTCCGCGCAGCGGGCGCGGAGCCAGGTCTTCGATAATCCGGTAGCCGTCGAGCGGCGGAAGCGGGATCAGGTTGAAGACAAACAGGAAGAAGTTCAGTTGAATAAAATGTCCAAAGAACCAATACAGCGCCTGCAGCAGCTTGTCGTTAGATACGGCATCGAATACGCCTGTCGCCGCAAACGCAGCATAGACCAGCGTTCCGAGGATACCCAGGAGCAAATTGCTGAGCGGTCCCGCAGCAGAGACAATAACGCCCATCAGACGCGGACGGCTGAAGTTCTCGCGGTTCACGGGAACCGGCCGGGCCCAGCCGAAGCCGGCAATCAGGAGCAGAATAATGCCGAAGAAATCGAAATGCACCGTAGGATTCAGTGTCATCCGTCCCAGCAGCCGTGCCGTTGGATCACCGAATTTGTTGGCGAAATAGGCATGGCTGAACTCATGCACGGTAAAAGCAATCACCAGTGTAATGAGCAGGAACGGCAGCTGCTCCAGCGGAACGATTAAAATACTTTCCAGAAAATCCATGTCTACCTCTTTCCGGCCGTAAACGCCACCCAATCTTCTTCGCGGGACACTTCCATAATCTCAAAGCCCGAGGCAATCAATGCATCGCCCACCAGCTTCTCCTTATCTTTATAGATGCCGGAGCTGATATATACGCCTCCGGGCTGCAGCGCCCGGTATACATCCTCTGTAAACAGCACCAGAATCTCCGCCAGAATATTGGCCACCACGATTTGCACCGGCAGCTTGACCCCCAGCGTTTCCGGTGCATCCGCAGCCTGCGCCGCTTCGCCTGCATCCGTGCGGTGCTCACCTCTGGCCGCGGGCCACAGGTTGGCCGCATCCGTATCCGTGGCTCCGCTGCCTCCGAGCAAGGACAGCAGGTCGCTTTCCTTGACGGTAATCGCCCGGGACAGCCCATTCAGCTCTACATTCTGGCGGGCACTCTCCACAGCGACCGGATCGAGGTCAAGCGCCAGGACAGAGCCTGCTCCCAGCAGCACCGCGCCTACCGCCAGAATGCCGGAGCCGGTGCCGACGTCGATGACTTCTTCGCCGCCCACGATATGCTTCTCTAATGCGCGCAGACACAATGCCGTCGTAGGATGGGTTCCCGTTCCGAACGCCATTCCGGGGTCCAGCTCAATGATGCGTTCCTGTGGTGACGAAGGGGTATACTCCTCCCAGGTCGGCTTGATCGTCAGCCGCTCCGAGACGCGCAGCGGCTTGAAATACTGCTTCCAGGCATGGGCCCAGTCATCCTCGTCGACCGTTCTCCAGGAGATCAGCGCTTTGCCGGGGTCGATGCCGAAGGAGCGCAGCTCCTCTACACGCGGCGCGACCTCGCTGACCACTTCATCCATGGATACCGACTCAGAGTAATAGCCTTTAATTACCGCTTCGCCGAGCGGAATATCATTCAGCGGCTCATCATACAGCTCGCCGTAGCGCGTTTCCCGTGTCTTGCTGAGCGAGCCGGACTCCTCAATGGACACGCCGCCCGCCCCGGCTTCATACAGCAGATTGGATACCATCTCCTGCGCCTCTTCCGTTGTATGTACCGTTAATTCATGCCATAACATTATGGGTCCTCCTAAAAGTTTTGTTGCCTGATCCTTCAGCACAGCTTCTTACAAAACTTGCTTCGTAAGCATATGCTTAGTTTTGTTGCCTAATCCTTCAGTGCAGCTTCTCACAAAACTTGCATCGGAAGCATACGCTTAGTTTTGTTGCCCATATAGTATACCATTATATAGGATGGGAGCGCCAAAAGCAGCGTCATCCCCGGAGTGCAGCGCCTTTACCGTGGCAGAAGCAGTCCAGCGTGTGATCGTCCACCATGCCGGAAGCCTGCATGAAGGCATAGCAGATGGTCGAACCGACAAATTTCATCCCTTTGCGGGCCAGCGCTTTGCTCATGGCATCCGAGGCCGGGGTCGTTGCCGGCACCTCGCTCCGGTTCCCCCAGGCATTGACCAGCGGCTTGCCGCCGGCAAAGCTCCACACATAACGGGCAAAGCTGCCCTCTTCGCGGCAAATCTGCAAATACACGCCCGCATTGCGGACGATGGCATTGATCTTCAGCTTATTGCGGATAATGCCGGGATCCTGCATCAACTGTTCCAGCTTGGCTTCATCGTACTGTACAATTAATAACGGATCAAAGCCGTCGAATACCTCCCGGAAATGCTCGCGCTTCTTCAGGACGGTGTACCAGCTCAGCCCTGCCTGCATCCCTTCCAGCATCAGCAGCTCAAACAGCTTGCGGTCCTCGTAAAGCGGCTTGCCCCATTCCTCATCATGATAGGCGATATACAGCGGGTCCTCGTTAACCCAGCCGCAGCGGGTACGGTTCATCGGCTTGTCCTCCTTGGCTGCAGAAATATAGAATGAATCGGGGCATTTCCGCCCGCGATCCGGCTCTTCTTAAGATAAAGGAACACCAGGCAAAATACCAGCCCGTTTCCGAATAACCCGAAGTTTAAGTAAAGCAAAATAACCCCACAAAGTGGGGCTATGGCATGATATACAAAAGAAAAAAACGCCCGCGCTCCCATGGAACCCGAACGTTCTTTGACTTATCGCAACATTCTCACGGCCGAAGCTGCACGCGTGTCTCTTTTTCCGGATCATCGGTGGTGTAGGAGAACATGTAAATAGATGCTTCCGTACCCTTGAAATCCTTATACACATCCACAGCCTTATTATCTCCGTCTCCAGAAAAATTCATCGTAACCGGCATTCCGAGAAGTTTATTCTTGCCCAGACCAATATGCGTCTGATTGACGCCGCCGAAACGGCTGTCGTCGCTGTACGTTTCCACAAACAAATCATTGCCCTTCATATAGTAGGTCCAAGTAACGGGATAGCCGCCTGTCTGATGAATGAGCGTTTGCCTCGTTTCTGATATATCCGTAAGCAGCAGCGGTTCCTTCTCACCCTTATGTTCAGTCACCTTATAGCGGCCAACGAAGGTAATCGGAGTATCAGCGTGGACGGTCAGATCCCTCGGACGCTCAAAGGTAAGTCCATATAGGTCTGGATCGTTCCTGTTATATGCCGAATATCCGGTTCCCTCCAGCGTCCGTCCGCCGACCTCCAGCAAGCCTTGGCGGTATGCAGGCTGATTACTATCCTTAGTCCGCACATATACGCGGATTTGCGTCGGCGTAATCACCATATTCTTGATGACCGCTACATTGCTTCCGGCCTCCAGCGGCTTGTTCACCGCCGTTTTAATCGTACCGCTCTCCATCTGCTTCTTGCTCAGCATTAAATCAAAGGTAAACGGGGTCTCGATCCGTTCTTCCATTCTGCTGTATTGCAGCTTAAAGACCGGCTCTCCCTTCGCCAAATCCTCCGTTTTGTAATACTGCAGCATCGTATATTCGCCGTTGTCCCCCGGTGCGCCAACCTTTCCTTTTGGCAGCTGCTGCACAGGTTCTCCGCCGAGGGTTACTGTAATTTCCGGAGCAGCCGTTTCTCTGGCATCCGGTTCTGTTAAGGTAACCGCCGAGGAGAGCATCACTTCTTTGCTGGAGACAAAAGGCTGGACCGTAAGGGTTCCAATGCCCCCCTGAGCGATATCAAAGCTCTGCTTGGCTGGGTTGCTGATATTGAGCGGCAAGTCTACTTCCTGGATACTGGTTGCCGCCAGGACGGGAAATGTCAAACTAACGGACTCCGTCTTTTGCTTAGGCGCCCAGTCGCTTTCAACAAAACCGCTATACCGCTGCGCTTCTTCATCCCAGAAAACGTAGTTCATACTGTCTTCAGCTGTCTTACCGTTTGCGCTCATCAGTAAGGCATCAGGAAACCGCCAGTCATAATCCGGATTCCGCTCGCCCACATCCAGTGTATACAGGATGACGGTCCGGTTCTCATCCACTACTGCCGTATGCAGCGTAAGTGTGTTTCCCGCATGGGTGACGGACTGCTCCAGCTGCTGACCCAGCTGGCTGTCCAGTGCCGTCTGAACGCCTTCTCTTAAGCGCAGCAGCGGAGACCAGTCATCATAGTTTTGAATGGCTGCATATACCGGTGCAGCAGCCAGCAGCGCGCAGAGCGAAGCTGCAACGGCCATCCTCCGCCAATGATGCATGGAGCCGGAGCCCGGAGTTCTCCTCCCCCGCATATTCCAAGGCCGTACCGGATTGGAACCGGCTGCCATCGCCTCTGCCGAAGCACGCTCCTCCTGCTCGAGCCGTTCCCACATTGCGCCGAAATCGGGATACGGAACATCCTTCTTACTATTTAAGTGCCGCTTCAGTATATGTTCCAGCTTGTTCATATACACCGTTTCCCCCTTCACTCTCAAGCATCCCGCTATTCTTCAGCAGTTCTTTCATCAGCTTCAGTCCCTTATGCTGCCTGGATTTGGCTGTTCCCAGCGGGATGGACAGGGCTTCCGCAATTTCAGCCAGACTAAGGTCATGCATGTACCGCAGAGTAAGCACGGCACGGATTTTATCCGGCAGCCTCTCCATGGCCTCTGCAAGCCGCTCCGCCTGTTCACGTTCCTCCGCCACCTCTTCCGGCGCCTCCGCTTCCCTTCCGGCAAGCATAAACGCATGATCCGACACCTTGCGCGATAAGCTGCGGCTGCGTTTCAGATGGTTCAGGCAGGCATTGACGGCAATTTTCAGGATCCAGGCCCGCAGATACTTCACGTCCCGCCAAGGGCTGCGAAGCACGGTGATGAATACTTCCTGGCAGAGATCCTCGGCATCACCGGCGTCATGTACCATAAAGTAACAAGTCCGGTAGACTTCCTTGCTGTAGGTCTCAAATAACTCCCGGCTGCTCTTCAAACGTTAGCTCCTCCTTTCCGGTCAAACTGTCTATTAAACAATCGCCGGCGGCAAAAGGTTCATTTTACCCAGTATAATTGTTTTCCTTATTTTGCAAATCACAAAAAACACGGACCTATGAGGTCCGTGCAGCAAGCAAAAAGGTTTCGGCAATCTCATGAGCCGGCAGCGGCCGGCTGTAATAGTAGCCCTGAAACTCCCGGCAGCCCTTGTCCAGCAGAATGCCCAGCTGCTCGCGGGTCTCGATGCCTTCGGCGATCACTTCCATCTTCAAATGGCGCGCCAGCGTGATGATCGCAGCTACGATCGCCCGGTCATCCTTGTTAGACACAATATCCCGGATAAAGGATCTGTCGATCTTCACCTTATGGATGGGATACAGTCTCAGATAGCTGAGCGAGCTGTAGCCGGTGCCGAAGTCATCCAGACTGATGCGGATTCCGGTTTTGGCCAGTCCGCTAAGCACCTCGGAGGAAATCGCCGCGTTCATCATCATGCTCTCCGTAATTTCCAGCTCCAGATACTCCGGGGCGAGCCCGCTCTCCTCCAGAATGCCCATAATTTCCTCCAGCAAGTTGTACTGATGAAACTGCTGGGAGGACAGATTAACCGCCACCGGAACCAGCGGCCCGCCTGCCTCATGCCACCGGCGCATCTGCCGGCAGGCTTCGCGCAGCACCCATTGCCCCAGCTCCACAATCAGGCCCATTTCTTCGGCCAGCGGGATAAAGACACCCGGCGAGAGCAGCCCCCGCCGGGGATGCTGCCAACGGACCAGCGCTTCCACCCCGACGACCGCTTTGCGGTCCTCTCGCACCTGCGGCTGATAATGGAGCACAAATTCATCCCGCTCCAGAGCCCTGCGCAAATCCCCTTCGAGCTCAAGGCGTTCCAGCAGCTCGCCGTTTAACTCCTCGGAGAAGAAATGATAGTCGTTTTTGCCGTTCTTTTTCACCTCGTACATGGCGGTGTCGGCATTCTTCAGCAGTTGAACAGGATCTTCTCCGTGATATGGAAAAAAGGCGATCCCGATACTCATCGTGGCGTAGAACTCGCGTTCCTTCAGATGATACGGCTGTGTTACCGCAGCAATCATGGACTCGGCGATGTCCGTGGCATTCATCTGCTTGCGGGTGAAGCGGCACAGCAGGGCGAATTCATCCCCGCCGAGACGGGCCAGAACCACATTCTCATTCACCACGCTGTTCCTGATGCGGCTGCTCATCTCTTTCAGGAACATGTCGCCATACAGATGGCCCAGCGAATCGTTGATCATTTTGAACCGGTCGAGATCCAGCACCATAACGCCGAACGGCTCCCGCTTTCCGCTGTGCGTCTCGATGGCCTGCTCCAGCAGCTGATTGAACATCCGGCGGTTGGGCAGTCCGGTCAATTCATCGTGAAAGGCCAGATAATGATTCCGCTCCTTGGCCCGCTTGTCCTCTGTCACATCTCTGGCAATCACATAGGTGCCGACCACCTGTCCGTCTACCGTAACCGGAGCATTAATGACGCTGATATCCACATGGTGTCCCTCTTGATGAATAATCGTCGTTTCATAGCTGACATGCTCTCCGCCAAAAGATCGGCTGAACAGCTCATGCATCCGCCCGCGGTCTTCCTCCAGCACAATGTTGAGAAAGAAATCAAGGCTCCGCTCCTGCAAAATCCCTTGGCTGATCCCGGTAATCCGGGAAGCCGCAGGGTTAACGCCGATAATCCGCAAATCGAGATCCACGGACAGAATGCCGTCCTGATTGTGCTCATAGAGAGAGCGGTACCATTTTTCGTTCACCAGAATCTCCGTGTCCTTGTGGGAGAACCGCCGTGAAATACTGAGGCCAATCAGGGACAGCCAGAGGGTAAGCAGCATCCCGCCGGCAATGAGATAAGCCAGCCATTTCTGTTCCAGGACCACTCCGGACATATCCTCGTACAGATGCTCCGGCACAAACTGCGCCGCAAGCATCCCGGTATAATGCATGCCGGCAATCGCCGCGCCCAGCACGAGGCCGCCGCACAGCTTTCTCCAGCCGCCTTGCTTATCGCTTCCGGCCATGGCCGACAATGACAGCCTCAGCGCTGCGACAGCGGCTGCATAGGCAACGGCAACCGACAATACCACATAGCCGGGGCGGTACATAATGCCGATCTGCATCGCTGACATTCCTATGTAATGCATACCCGCAATTCCGGCGGCCAGCAGAATGCCTCCGCCGAGCATTTGCCGGATTCCGGCCCGGCAACGGTCAATCGTCGCCAGCGCAATAAATGAAGCAAGGACTGCGACCACTATGGACAGCAGCACTTTCAGCAAATTGTATTTAACGGGCACGGACAAATTTAAAGCCAGCATCCCGATGAAGTGGGCTGACCAGATGCCCATCCCCATCAGAACGGAGCCGAAGACAAGCCATTTCCACCGTCTGCTAGCCTTGGCTTCTCCAACGCGCGCCGCCAAATCAAGCACTGTATATGAGGAAGCCGCTGCAATTACATACGAGAACAGGACAAGTATCAAGTCATGGGAAGCATGCATATGCTCCATTTCCAGCCCCCCTTTCTCTTCTTTGGTCAATTCGGAAGGACATTAGTATATATATCGACACAATTCCAACTTAATCGACACTTTTGTCAAAACTTTTTATGACCGGATTTATTCGCCGCCATTTTTCAGCGGGAGAAAAAAAGGACCCCGCCGGATTACCGGCGGGGCCAAGGTCTATTGTAAGGGGGTCATGGGATTACTATACCGCCCCAAGCTTAAACCAGAATGAAAATTATATAAGAATTTAATTAATAACGTAAATGTTCCTTACTGATTTGGTAGAGCGTTGTCTCCAGCCTCTGTAACCAGCTCACTTACCGCCGTATCCGGATCGAGCCACAACTCTATCAGTTCATGGGTATTCTGCACATCCTCATCATCCAGAATGTAGTACCACTGATCCGTCCGTTTATCGGAACCTTGCAGCATATGGCTTGTGATCTCCGGCGTGCCGCCTTCAAAGATCACCTGCTTCGCCAGGTCGAGCATGAAATCGGCCTTCATGTTGGTTTTGAAATTCTCGCCCGCGATGCCCATAATGTCCTTGATATTGGCGATATTCTTAATATTCTTCATCCGGTCCATTACCGCCTTCAGAAATATCCGCTGCCGCTCCGTCCGCTTGAAATCGGAATCCTCACGGTATCTCACATACATCAGCGCTTCTTTTCCCGAGTAAATCGGTTTATTCGGCTCGATCCGCAGCTTCTCATGCGCCGGGTTCTTGTTCTCGATCAGCTTGGTAATAGGGAGCTCCACTCCGTCCAGCGCATCTACAACATCCACAAGTCCATGAAAATTGATCGTGGCATAATACTGGATAGGTGCATCCAGCAGGTTCTCTACGGTATCCACACTCATTTGCGCACCTCCGTAAGAATGCGCTGCGTTAATCTTCGTCTCTCTTCTTGCTCCCTTGACGTCCTCTGCTCCGATAATCTTCGTATAGGAATCCCGGGGAATGGAAACGAACAGGACCTTATTGTCTTCGGGCCGTACAACCGTATATATAATGGAGTCGGACAGTCCGTTCTCATTCTTCCGCTGGTCCGTACCAAGCAACAATAATGAGAACGGCGAATCGCCTTTGAGCGAAGCCGGAGTCTCCGTGTTTTCCTTCCCGTCATCGCTCAACGGTTCATATGAATTCTTCAGCGTACCTTCCACCGTAGGCGCCACAACATGGTCAAATCCGAACATCATTAATTCTTTACGGAAAATAAAAGATAAGATACCCGCCGCAGCAACAACGCCCAGAATGATCAGACCTAACTTCTTTCTTTTTTGCTTCCGTCTTTTGGCTTTTTGCTTGACCGTACGGTTTAATTCCGGTGCCGGCTTTTTCTTATCGTTATTTTTCATAATTCCTCCGCTACCTCTTTCTGCGAAAAATATACAGCAATATGTAAAAAATATCACATGAGTATAATGTTACTATGATACCTGTCACTTTTACTACTCTATTTGTCCTTGAAAATTACAGACACGTTATTTGGAATATATAAAACAAGACTTCTTGTAGACAGGGGCAACGGGGTATAGAGTCATTATGGCGATTAGCACAAAAAAATACAGCCAATGCATGAGCATCGGCTGCTTATTTTATTGTTAAATTTACTGGCTTAATTTAGCCTCACCAAATACTAGATCAATTTGCTGACCATCGTCCCGTGAAGATAAGAACTGGATTTGCAGTTTTAGTACCCCGGATACATCAATGTCCAGCTTTGTGGGTAAATCTCCTCCACGGATTTCTTCTTTGCGGTATAGTTCCTGACCGTCTCCTATAATAACAATAGCTCCTGTATTGTCGGTATCCTTAGTGTAATCATCCACACCGATGTAACCGGAAAGTTTTTTGTACTTACCATTAAAGTTGTAGTCAATCGATACTTCCGCATCTTCATTATAAGAATAACTATCTAGTATTGCTCCCAGTCCATGCAAATATTGCTGGTCGGCAATACGGAATTTAAGTCCTTTAGGGGTTTCCCAATTTTTAAAATACAACCGATCTTTATAGGGTCCATCAATTCTTGCATAACTAAGCTCATCGAGATATTTCGACGCTCCTTGCTTTTGGCCGATCCAAGCAGTCTTGTTTGCCCCATCATATGTAAATCCTTCACCCAGACCTTGGGCTATGTTTTTCACCGGCGCATAGAGCTGACCGTTATAAATAATCGTTTGTGTGGTTTGCTTATGTACACCATTAAACATAAACTTCACATTTTCCAGCATTACGTTTAGTTTGGTACCAGTAGCTGCGAAGGCTGATGTCCCCGTTATCATAGTGCCTATGACTATTCCAAAAACTAATCCCTTTGCTTTATCTTTCATCCAAATGCACTCCCAACTTACGTATGTATTTTTAAAATATATATATTCTATCCTTTCAATATAGTCCCTTCATTGTCACATAATGTACAAACAAAAATTATTTACTTGTAAAATGTGACGTCAAAATAAAAGAAACCTGTGCCCTAGCACAGGTCGTTATCCCCGATATTTCTATTACCAAAAGCCGGCTATTCTTTTTTTAGAATCTCATGCAGCTGGCGCTTGTCTGCTTCCAGAGCACGGTCCTGTGCTTCCAGGTCGTCCGCATCGGCTTCAGCCGCCGAGAATTCCACATCCTCCGCCTTGGCTTCATACAGCATTTTCATTTTGTCAGTCTTGGAGTAAATATTCGAATTTTCCCGGTCCATCGCATTCATCTCCGTTTCCTTAATGCTTCTTAGACTAAATCAAACCTCCGGCCTCTTCAATAATGCGCAGTGCCTGGTCATGGTATTCGCTGTCAATAACAACGGTAAGCAATATGTTGCGCCCGGTGGGTCCGCCGTCGCCGCCATGGCTCATTCCGCTTGCGCTGGCATCCGCAGCCGCCAATATTCCGGCTGAATGGCTGTCCATCGACGAATTCAGCGTCATCACCGCCAGACTGGGAATATCTCCGGTAAGCGGATTATTTCCCGAGTATTGTGTGTTCCCGGGGTATTTACTGAAGCTGTCAATGGACATGTCGATAACACGCAAAGCCTGCAGCTTACGCGAGACACCTTCCGCTTCCTCAGGCGATTTGAAGTACGCAAGTATACTTTTTTCGGACAAGGTGATCCCTGCTTTCCGCATGAAATGGCTAACCTTAAACGGTCTCTGCTTATTGTGCGGAGGTAACCTTTTTTTATGCGCATTTGCGAAAATTGTTCTGCAACACGGAGCTTTACACTTCTCGACATTTTCCCGATATATTCTCTCGGATATAGATATTCCCTCGTATCATTCTACAATTTTCGGCAACATTTTCACATTTTACCCCTTTACTCCACTGAAACAGTCCCTTCATAAAGCGTGTAATATTTCCTAACTCGGAAGCGTTTTTCCCATCTCAAGTCTTACTCTTTCGACCCTCTTATATGCTAAAAGAACCAGTAAATTGATAAGTTGATGTTACCTTTCTTAAACTATTTCAAAATAATGATGATTTGGGAGTGGATTTTACATTTTACCGGTGGTAAAATCTTCTTAATATTTTTCCTACTAGATTAGACGGAAATTAAGAGGATTAGTAGAAAAGGAGAATCCGGAAGCAGCCGTCGGCGGTCGGAAAAATGGGGATGAACACAAACATACATGGAGGGGATTACATTTGGAGTGGAATAAACTACCTCGCAAGCTTTCCATCATAACCTTGTCGCTCGGCGTAACGGCCGGCTTGGTTCCAGGGTCGGCCTTTGCCGCCCAAAGCTTGCAATCGCCATTATCGACCATCGAATTGAATTCCTTATCGCAAAGCGCGAAATCATCTTTTATCTCTCCTCAGATCGACACCAGCTCTGCAAAGGATGTCCGCGTTATCGTACAGCTTAGCGGCCAGCCGGCTGCCTTCGGCCAATATGCTGCTAAGCAGGGCTTGTCCTCCCTGGCCAAGACGGCTACCGAAGCGACCGTAAAGAGCCAGCAGGAATCGGTACTGAGCACTGCAGAGAAGAAAGGGATCGACCTCACCGTCAACTATCAATATGATACCGTTCTTAACGGTTTTGAAGTGACTGTGCCCGCTAACAAGATACCTGAACTGGCGAAAATCTCCGGTGTTACCTCCATTTATCCGAACAGCACCTGGTATACGCTGCCTTACGAGACGGTAACCGAGGCTACTTACACTAACGACATCGCGCCGCTTCAGCAGATTCACGCGACCTGGGCCTGGGATAACGGCTACACAGGCGAGGGGCTGAAGGTAGGCGTCATTGATACCGGGGTGGATTACAAGCACCCGGATATTAAGGCTGCCTATAAAGGCGGATACGATTCCTTCTATCAGGACAATGATCCTTATGAAGAAGTACCGCTGACCCCCGACAAGGATCCTTACAAAGTTGGTTATAACGGAACTTATCACGGGACGCATGTAGCCGGAACTATTATTGGCCAATACACGCAGACCTTTGAAACGTCCCAGAAGGGCGTCGCACCGGGTGCCGATCTGTACGCCTATAAGGTGCTTGGCCGTAACCTTGACAATCCAGCCACTTCCTCCGGGTCCTCGGCACAAGTTATCGACGGTATCGAGCGCGCAGTTCAGGACGGCATGGATGTCATTAACCTGTCGCTTGGTTCCGACAGCGAGAAGGATGTCAACTCTCCGGACAGCATTGCCATTAACAATGCCGTATTGTCCGGCGTAGTAGCCGTCATTGCCAACGGCAACAACGGTCCTGACTACTTCACACTCGGTTCGCCTGCGGTATCCCAGCTGGCAATTTCCGTCGGTGCGGTCGATAGTCCGCTCGATTGGTTCACCGGCAAATTTAAAGCGGAGATTGCAAACTCCGTTACATCGGTAACGTACGATACGTACCATCCTTTTAACGTTATGTCTTATGAACTTGACAAGGATAACTTCGCTGATATTATCGGCACCGAGCCAGTAAAGGTAGTTTATGCCGACTTGGGTGCGGAAGAGGACTACCCTGAGGGCGACATCACAGATTCTGTCGTTCTGGTGTCCCGCGGCGATCTGGCCTTTGCCGACAAGATAGCCATCGCCAAGAATAAAGGTGCTAAAGCCATCGTAATTTTCAACGGAAACTTCAAAACGGTAACTGGACCCGATGGCAAATCGCATAAAGAAGCCAATCTAGATGTCGAAGACCGCACAGGTTATATCGGCAGCATTCTGGGAGACACCTATCAAAGCATTCCGGCCTTTGACATCAAGGGTAAAGAAGGGCGCGAATTAGCGAAAGCCATTCTTGCCAGCGAAAGCGATGAAGTATACTTCACCTTTGACAAGACGTATGATCCTAAGGCTACTGCCGGCGACACCGTAGCCTCGTTCTCCTCCGCCGGCCCGAATGTGGATGCCAACCTGAGCATCAAGCCGGACATTACAGCTCCGGGCGTTGCCGTACTCTCCACATGGCCGGCATACGGCGGCGATTACAGCGAAGCCCTGAACCGTATTCAAGGTACCAGTATGGCTACGCCGCATATCGCAGGCCTGGCGCTGCTGATCAAGCAAGCCCACCCGGAATATACTCCGTTTGATATCCGGGCAGCTCTTGGAAATACTGCACAAGAATTGCTGTACAACGGAGATCCGGAGGATCTCTACTATCAAGGTACAGGCCGGGCCAATGTCGAGAATGCCATTCTGACACCTGCGCTGCTGCAGGCTGTGGAGAATATCCGCATTCTGGACGAAAGCTATGCCTGGAAGGATGTAGTCAACTATAACCCTTCCACCGGCTTCGGCGTACTGCTGCCGGGCTCAGAAGCAAGCAAGACGCTGCAGCTCAAGAATGTAAGCAACAGCGAGCTGACTTACTCCGCTTCTGTAGAATGGAACTATGGAAATGATGAGGTTACGGCAACTCTCGATACACAAACCGTAACCGCTGCGGCCTATGGAACACAGGCCTTTAACCTGAAGGTTAACGTATCCGCCGATGCCAGCCCTGAAGAGGCCTACCAAGGCAACGTAGTCCTGAAGGCTGCGGGTCAACCGACGCTGCATCTGCCGTTTACAGTTCATGTCGACACAGTTGCACAGCAACCGGATCAGGGTACCGGCGTTCAGGAAGCCGTGATCAGCAATCCGATCGTCTACAAAGATGCATTTAGTACCCTCAATTTCCAGTTAAAAGCCGATGAAGTGAACTATTATGAAGTGGATCTGGTTGGCATGGATGATGTGACCAAAGGCTACTTCAAAGCCGAAGCCACCGCTTCCGCCACCGAATACTTCAAGCCGGGCAAATATTCCACCGTTATCGGCGCAACGTATCATCCTTATGATGAGAACGGAGATCCGATTCTGGACGCCAGCGGCCAACCGGTATCCGCTGCGTTGACCGACGGCATTTACAAGCTTCAAGTGCTGGCCGCCACTGTGGGAGATAACTCTAAAACACCTGTTAAAGTCGATCCGGACGAAGATCCGTATTATGTCACCTACACTTCGTTCCGCTTCATTGACAGCAATGTACCTGTCTCCGGCAACGGGGGAACCGGCGGCGGCGGTGGTGCCGTTCCTGCTCCTGCTGCTCCAGCCGGCGCTGCAGCACTTGTAGAAGAAGGAGCACAGCAGGTTTCTGTTACACCTGCAACTACATTGAAGGATGGAGTTACAACGATCAGCGTCTCCGACAATGATCTGAAGACTGCACTGGCCAATGCCGCGAACACGAAGACCGCTGTCATTATCTCGCTGGCTTCAACAACCGGCAAGTCAGCCGAGCTGGTACTGAGTGCTTCTCAAGTGGCTCAGCTGTCGGCTATTCACAGCGACAGCCAGATTATCGTCAGCGTTGACGGTTCTTCCGTAGCATTGCCGGTATCCCTGCTGGCTAAAGCGCCTGCAGGCGGGAACTTCAAGCTGGACCTCAAACAAGCAACTAACGCTGCAGCGAGCCTGACAGCAAGCGTTACCGGCTCCACTGTAATTGGCACTCCGGTATCATTCGAGGCTTCCTGGACAACGGCTACAAGCAGCACATATCTCGAGGTTCCAACCAATGTCTTCATTCCGCGCAGCTTCACGGTACCGGGAGAAGTTAAACCGCAAACCGCCGGCGTACTGTTTGAAGAGAACGGTGTGGTTACTCCGGTAGCTTCCGTGTTCAAGCCGCAAGCGGATGGCACAACACTGGTAACTGTAACCCGTCCGGGCTTCTCGACTTATGCCGCTGTAAGTAAACCGGCTGCAGCCTTCACGGATATCGCAGCCTCGAGTTCGGCTGCCGCAATCCAGGCTCTGGCCAACAAGCTGATTATCCAGGGCACTTCGGCCACCACCTTCGCGCCGAAGAGCAACCTGACCCGTGCAGAATTCACCGCACTGCTGACCCGTGCACTGGGTCTGCGCACTGAAGCCAAAGTAACCTTCAGCGACGTAAGTGCGTCCGCCTGGTACGCCGGGGATGTAGCCGCTGCCTCCAAGGCCGGACTCATTCTGGGTATCGGTAACGGTAAATTTGCACCGACCCAGAATGTAACACGCCAAGAGCTGGCGGTGATTCTGGACAGAGCGCTGAAGCTGACCGGTACCGAGCTGAAGGCAGCTAATCCGTCCTTCACAACGTATGCAGACAGCGCGAAGATTGCACCTTATGCCAAGGACAGCCTGCAGATCCTGTCTGCCGCAGGCATTGTCAGCGCAGACCAGGGCAACAGCTTCAATCCGACCGCTCCGGCAACCCGTGAGGCTGCCGCTGCTGCTCTCTACGCATTGCTGAGCAAGGCGGGTCTAATCGAATAAGCCTTCACTAAGTTCCTACCCGGCTCCGACTCCGGTTCATCCGGAGCCGGGTAGACTTGAATGAACACAACAAAAAGGATCGTGTACGGCCAAACGGCTGTACACGATCCTTTTTGTCGTTGCAATCTTTCCGTTATGAATCAGTCCCCGCGAAACGCCCGCTTTACACGGTCGAAGAAGGATTGTTCCTGTTCATGGGTCTCTTCACCGTCATAAGAGGCGAACTGACGCAGCAGGTCCTTTTGTTCATCACTCAGCTTGCTTGGAGTTACTACAATTACCTGCACATGCTGGTCACCTGTGCCCGTTCCGCGCAGGCGGGGTACGCCTTTGCCTTTCAGGCGGAAGTAAGTGCCGGTCTGTGTGCCGGCCGGAATGCGCAGCTTCACCTTCTCGGTCAGCGTCGGGATCTCAATTTCATCACCGAGCGCTGCCTGGGCAAAGGTAAGCGGAACCTCGCACATAATATCGTCGCCCTCGCGGACGAAGAAGTCATGGCTCTTCACACGGAACACAATATACAGATCGCCGGCCGGGCCGCCGCGTGTACCGCTTTCGCCTTCGCCGCTGAGACGCATTTGTGCTCCGTCGTCCACACCGGCCGGAATGCGTACATGAATCTTGCGCTGGCGCTTAACCTTGCCGTTGCCGCCGCAGGTGCCGCATTTCTCCTTGATAATCTTGCCTGTGCCGCTGCAATTGGAGCACGGACGGCGATTGCGCATTTGTCCGAGCGGCGTATTCTGTACGAATTCCTGCTGGCCGCTGCCGCGGCATACCGAGCAGGTCTCCGGCTTGGTGCCGGGCTTTGCTCCGGAGCCGAAGCAGGTGTCGCAGGTCTCCGTGCGCGGAATGGTAATGTCGGTCTCTTTGCCGAACACCGCTTCCTTGAATTCAATGGTCATCGTATACTGCAAATCGCCGCCTCGCTGCGGCGCATTCGGATCGCGGCGGCCTCCGCCGCCACCAAAGAACATATCGAAAATATCGCCAAGGCCGCCGAAATCGCCGCCTCCGCTGCCAAATCCGCCCATTCCCTGGTTCGGGTCAATATGCCCGTATTGGTCATACCGGGCACGCTGCTGGCCGTCACTCAGCACGTCGTAGGCTTCCTTCACTTCCTTGAACTTCGCCTCCGCATCGCTGGCCTTGTTGACGTCCGGATGGTACTGGCGCGCCAGCTTGCGGTACGCCTTCTTGATCTCGTCGTCGGATGCGTCCTTGCCGACACCCAGGACCTCATAATAATCGCGTTTATCTGCCACTGTCTTCACCTCCGCACATCAACTGATGGTTCCCCTGACATTTTAAAAGGGAGGTCAAAACACGGGATGCCCCGGGTTTGACCTTCCCTTTTACAAAATGCAGCTTATCGCTTAAGGTTACCCTTACTTCTTCTCGTCGTCAACAACCTCGTAGTCGGCGTCCACAACATTGTCTTTCTTCGCGCCTTCGGCAGCTCCTTGAGCTCCTTCAGCACCCTGCTCTGCCTGTGCAGCTTGCTCATACAGCTTCACGGACAGCTGCTGTACGATTCCGTTCAGCTCTTCCACAGCGGCGTTGATCTGCTCCAGGTCGTCGGTTTCCAGCGCAGCCTTCACCTTATCCTTGGCGGCGTTGGCTTTCTCGATTTCGGAAGCGTCCACCTTGTCGCCGAGATCCTTGATCACTTTGTCCGTGGAGTATACGAGCTGGTCGGCGGAGTTCTTGGCTTCCACCAGTTCCTTGCGCTTGCGGTCTTCTTCGGCATGCAGCTCGGCATCCTTCATCATTTGTTCCACTTCGGCATCGCTGAGGCCGCTGGAAGAAGTGATGGTGATCTTCTGGCTCTTGCCTGTGCCTTTGTCCGTAGCAGATACGTTAACGATACCGTTGGCATCGATATCAAAGGTAACTTCGATTTGCGGTACACCGCGCGGTGCCGGCGGAATGTCGTTCAGCATGAAGCGTCCCAGCGTCTTGTTGCCGTTCGCCATTTGGCGTTCACCCTGCAGCACGTGGATTTCTACGCTTGGCTGGTTGTCGGCAAAGGTCGAGAACACCTGCGATTTGCTGGTAGGAATCGTCGTGTTGCGTTCGATCATCTTCGTGAACACACCGCCTGCGGTTTCGATACCCAGGGACAGCGGAGTCACGTCGAGCAGGACCACATCCTTGACGTCACCGGTCAGTACGCCTGCTTGGACAGCGGCGCCCAAAGCGACAACCTCATCCGGGTTAACACCCTTATGCGGGTCTTTGCCGGTCAGCTTCTTAATCGCTTCCTGTACGGCTGGAATACGGGTAGAACCCCCTACCAGAACAATCTTGTCCAGGTCGGCAGGAGTCATGCCGGCATCGTTCAGCGCTTGACGGGTAGGTCCAAGCGTGCGTTCAACCAGATCAGCAGTCAGCTCGTCGAATTTCGCACGGGTCAGGTTGACCTCAAGATGCTGTGGAACGCCGTCTACTACGGTGATGAACGGCAGGGATACCGTCGTGGTCAGCACGCCGGAGAGCTCTTTCTTCGCTTTTTCTGCAGCATCCTTCAAACGTTGAACAGCTGCCTTGTCCTTGCTCAGGTCGATGCCCTGTTCTTTCTTGAATTCGGCTACGAGGTGATCGATAACCTTCTGGTCGAAGTCGTCGCCGCCGAGACGGTTGTCGCCGCTTGTAGCTTTTACTTCGAAGAAGCCGTCGCCCAGCTCAAGAATCGAAACGTCGAATGTACCGCCGCCAAGGTCATAGACCAGAATTGTCTGGTCTTCGGATTTCTCCAGACCATAAGCCAGAGCAGCCGCAGTAGGCTCGTTGACGATACGCAGCACTTCCAGACCGGCAATCTTGCCTGCATCCTTGGTTGCCTGACGTTGTCCGTCATTGAAGTAAGCCGGTACGGTAATAACCGCCTGGGTTACCGGTTGGCCGAGATAAGCTTCGGCATCGGATTTCAGCTTCTGCAGAATCATCGCCGAGATTTCCTGAGGGGAATAATCCTTGCTGTCGATGCTTTCTTTATGGCCGGTACCCATATGGCGCTTGATCGAGCTGATTGTCCGGTCAGGGTTCGTGATGGCCTGACGCTTCGCCGTTTCGCCGACAATGCGTTCGCCGTCTTTCTTGAAGCCTACCACCGAAGGGGTTGTGCGCGCACCCTCAGGGTTTGGAATTACAACAGCTTCGCCGCCTTCCATAACGGCAACGCAAGAGTTGGTTGTTCCAAGGTCAATACCAATAACTTTGCTCACTGTAATGTGCCTCCTCAGATAATTGTCCGGAGCCCGCGGCTCCTGTTATATGCATTGCGTGATAATAGTATCGTAAGTACCCGCGCAGGAAATCGTCCGGCCTCATACAAATGCGGCTGGATCTCTCCATATGGCGGCTGATTCTGCCTGGCTATATGAACAGACTACATGCTGACTTTAACCATGGCGGGACGAAGCACTTTATCCTTCAGGAAATAGCCCTTCTGGACTTCTTCCGTCACGATGCCTTCCTCATGCTCCTCGCTCTCCACCTGCATGATCGCCTGATGAAATTCAGGGTTAAACGGCTGTCCTACCGTCTCCATAGCCACAAGCCCTTCAGACTTCAATACCCCTTCCAATTGGCGGAAAATCATATTTACGCCCTTGCCGAACGCCTCGGCATCAGAACCGGTGGGAGCTGTAGCGATGGCGCGTTCGAAATTGTCCAGTACCGGAAGCAATTCGGTGACGAGCTTGGAGGTGGCATATTGCGCCAGTTCCTCCTTCTCCTTCTGGGTACGCCGGCGGAAGTTATCGAAGTCAGCCTGTACACGCAGTGCACGCGTCTGATATTCATCGGCCAGCTGCTGGAGCTTTCTGGCGGCCTCACCGCCGCCTGCAGCTTCACCCGGCTCTTCCGAACCGGCTGCTTCTGCCGCAGCGTCAGCAGCGCCTTCAACCTCTTCGGCAGCCTGCTCTTCATGTATAACCTGATCTTTAATTTCTTGGGTATCTTGAACCTGTTCCTCTTTCAAGTTGTGTTCACCTCCTTGTAATCATCCACACATTCTTTGAAAACATCCACTTCATGTAATAATCACTATGTTCACTTATACCAGTGTGCCAGCATCGCTGTCAAATCCCGGGAAAGGACACCCAGGATGCCGATTACACGCGCATACTCCATCCGCGTCGGACCCAGAATGCCGATGCTGCCCAGCGCCTTGCCGTCCAGCGAATAGGTGGCCGTAATCAGACTGCAGTTGGCAAAGGCCTCATGCTTATTCTCCGTCCCGATCCGCACCTGTATACCCGTGCCTTCGGAAGCCGGAGTCAGCATCTTCAGCAGCGTCGGCGTTTCCTCCAGCAAATCCAGAATGGTCTTCACCTTGTCAACGTCCTTGAACTCCGGCTGGGTGAGCATATTCGTGGCCCCGCTGAGGTAGATGCGCTGTTCATGGTCGCTCTCAAGCGCCGTGTCCAGCACCTTCATCAATTCTTCATAGTGGGATATATGGCGCTGCATCTCTTCGGCAAGCTCGGAGTAGAGCCGGCTCTTCAGCTTATACAGCGGCACGTTGACCAGCTTGCTGTTCAGCAGATTCACAACCTTCTCCATCTCGGAGACGGAAATTTCGGGCGGAATCTGTACCGTCCGGTTCTCCACCTGCCCCGTGCTCGTTACGATAATCGCTACGGCATGATTGCCGTCCAGCGGCAAGAGCTGAAAATGGCGCAAGGAAGTATGAAAAACCTCCGGTCCCAGCAGGATGGAAGTATAGTTCGTCATATTGGAAAGGATCATCGCCGCATGCTGGACCACCTGCTCCGTCTGGTTCAGCTTATCAGCGAAAAAAGCGCGGATCGCGCCGATTTCAGCCGGATTGGTGGAACTCCACGGCAACAGATGATCTACATAATAGCGGTAGCCTTTATGGGAAGGAATTCTTCCCGCCGATGTATGGGGCTGCTCGAGAAAGCCTAATTCCTCCAGATCAGCCATCTCATTGCGGATGGTTGCAGGACTGTATCCTACATCCCCGCGCTTAGAGATGCTGCGCGAGCCAACAGGCTCGGCGGAAGAAATATAATCATCCACGATCGCATTAAGTATCATTCTTTGGCGTTCGGTTAACATGTTATTCCCTCCTATCCGGCTCTGGTCCTCCGATTCGTTAGCACTCTATCCAGATGAGTGCTAACCGCTAATACAAAAATACCAAACTGACGTTGACATTGTCAAGATCAGTTCAGCATTTGAACGCGTTTTCTATGTGTTTATCCGGTTAAATCCCGGTATGTTATTGAAGCATCTTGAGTACGGCAATTTCATCGCAGGCGTGCTGCTTTTTGCAATTCACACAATCGGTCCAGACCTTCTCCGGGAAAATCTCCTTCTCCACGACGGTAAAACCGTTTCTCAGAAAGAAATCCACCGCATAGGTCAAGGCCATAATCTTCGGAATCCCTTGACGGCGGGCTTCTTCAGTCAGGAGCTCCAGAATCTTCGAGCCGACGCCCTTGCCCTTGCCTTCATCCCGCAGGCCAATGGAACGGACTTCCACCAGATCAGCACCGAGTCTGAACAGCGAGCCGCAGCCGACGAATCTGCCGCCAATTTCGGCAACGACGAACTGGTCGATCTGGCGGGTCAGCGCTTGCCTAGAACGGGGAAGCATAATTCCGCGTTCTGCATACTCCTCTATCATCAAGTACAGCGGCTCCACATCCTCCACTGTAGCTTTTCTGCAAATGACTGCCGATTCTCCCTTGGGAGCTTCCTTCCGGACACTTTCCGTCTTGACAAGCACTCTGACTCACCCCTTGTTATTAATATGAATAAATATACAACAGGGTGAATTACAATTCAAGGGTTATTTTAAAAATTAAATTTCCGTCAATGCGCCGACAAACTCCCCGAATACATCGTTTCCGAACAGAATGCCCTGCTTGCTGAGCCGGTACATTCCGCCGCTCTGTTCAAGCAGCCCCGCCTTCAGCATCTTATGCAGCGGCGCGCCAAAAATCTCCTGCAGCGGTTTGCCGAACTGCGCCCGGAACGCCTGCTCCGACACCCCTTCACGCATCCGCAGGCCGACCATCATAAAGTCCTCCATCGCCTCCTGCTCGCTGATCCCGAACGTATCCAGGCGCGGCAGCCCGCTGCGCGTCGCCTCATTATAAGGATTAACGCCCTTGATATTCATATGCCGCATCCGGCCTATATATCCATGCGCTCCGGCACCCAGGCCATAATAATCCTCATTGCGCCAATAAGTCATGTTGTGGCGGCTCTCCATGCCCGGCTTGGCGAAATTGCTGATCTCGTATTGAATATAGCCCGCCGCTTCCATCTCGTTCATCAGCAGCAGGTACATCTCCAGTTCATCCTCTTCGCTCGGAAGCGGCAGCTTGTTCTTGTTGAACAGGGTGTGGAAAAGGGTATTCTCCTCCACCTTCAGGCTGTATATAGAGTAATGCGGCAGCCCAAGCTCCAGCGCCCGCCGTACACTCTCGCGGAGCATATCCACCGTCTGGTTCGGCAGTCCGAACATCAGATCGACCGAGAGGTTGGTCAGACCCACCGCACGGGCATTCTCCAGACTGCGGTACACGTCATCGACATTGTGAATCCGGCCGATCCCGCTCAGCAGCTCATTCTGGAAGGCCTGCACGCCGAAGCTGACCCGGTTAACGCCGCCCTCCTGCATAACTTTTAGCTTGTCGATATCCGTGGTTCCGGGGTTAGCTTCCATTGAGAATTCGATATTCTCATCCCAGTCCGGGAAATGCTTGCGGACCGATGCCAGGAAGTAGGCCATCTCATCCGGCTTCAGCACCGTTGGCGTTCCGCCTCCGACGAAGATCGTCTTAATGACGCCGGGCGGCGTCTCTTGTACCGTCAGCTCCATCTCGCGGTCAAGCGCCTGCAAATACTCCATGACCGGCTGATCCTTCAGTACATAAGAATTGAAATCGCAATAAAAGCACTTGTTGGTGCAAAACGGGATATGAATATATACGGCCTCCGGGGGACGGCCATTGTCAGGTTTCATCATAGCTGTCTCCTTTGTTATCTAAATGGGGATGACCAGAAAAGGGAAGCCTCGCGGCTTCCCTCAGGTCAGGCACTGGTGTTCATTGTCCTCTTTATTCGTCGATCTTCAGGACCGCCATGAACGCTTCCTGCGGCACTTCCACGCTGCCGACCTGCTTCATGCGCTTCTTGCCTTCCTTCTGCTTCTCCAGCAGCTTCCGCTTACGCGAGATGTCGCCGCCGTAGCATTTGGCGAGCACGTTCTTGCGCATCGCCTTAACCGTCTCGCGGGCGACGATCTTCGTACCGACCGATGCCTGGATCGGCACCTCGAACATCTGCCGCGGGATGATGCCGCGCAGCTTCTCGCAGATGATCCGGCCGCGGTTGTAGGCACGGTCACGGTGCACAATGAAGGACAGGGCGTCCACCTGTTCACCGTTCAGCAGAATGTCCATCTTCACCAGATTCGACTGGCGGTAACCGGAGACTTCATAGTCGAACGAGGCATACCCCTTCGTGCCCGATTTGAGCTGATCGAAGAAGTCGTATACGATTTCCGAAAGCGGAATTTCATAAGTGATCGTAACCCGGTTCGTGTCCAGATACTCCATGTTGATGAACTCGCCGCGTTTGTTCTGGCAGAGCTCCATGACAGTGCCGACAAAATCGTTCGGAACGATAATCGCAGCCTTTACATACGGCTCCTCCACATAATCAATGGTGCTGAGCTCCGGATAGTTCGACGGATTGTCGATCTGGAGCGTCTCGCCGTTGGTCAGCTGGATCCGGTAAATTACGCTTGGCGCGGTTGTGATCAGCGGCAGATTGAACTCCCGCTCAATCCGTTCCTGGATAATCTCCATGTGCAGAAGACCCAGGAAGCCGCAGCGGAAGCCGAAGCCAAGGGCGCTGGAGCTCTCCGGCTCAAAGCTGAGCGAAGCATCGTTCAGCTGCAGCTTCTCCAGCGCTTCACGCAGATCATTGTAATCCGAGGTCTCGATCGGATAGAGACCGCAGTATACCATCGGGTTAATCTTACGGTAGCCGGGAAGCGGCTCCGGTGTCGGATTCTTCGCATCCGTCACTGTGTCACCTACACGGGTATCGCCCACATGCTTGATCCCGGCGACGATGAAGCCGACGTCGCCGATGTTCAGCTCTTCAACGATGCTCATGCGCGGCATAAAGGCGCCGACCTCGATGACGTCGAACACTTTCTCGGTAGCCATCATCTTGATCTTGGAGCCGGCGCGGATCTTGCCGTCGATGACGCGCACATAGACGATAACACCCTTGTACGGATCGTAATGGGAGTCGAAGATCAATGCCTTGAGCGGTGCTGCGGCATCGCCCGTAGGCGCCGGCACCTGCTTGACGACCTGCTCCAGGATCTCCTTGATTCCGATGCCGGCCTTGGCCGAAGCCAGAACCGCTTCGCTGGCATCCAGCCCGATTACATCCTCAATCTCCTGCTTCACCCGCTCAGGGTCGGCGCTCGGCAGGTCAATCTTGTTGATGACCGGAAGGATTTCCAGGTTGTTGTCCAGTGCCAGGTACACGTTGGCCAGCGTCTGGGCTTCAATTCCCTGCGCCGCGTCCACGACCAGCAGCGCGCCTTCACAGGCGGCCAAGCTGCGGGATACTTCATACGTAAAGTCCACATGCCCCGGGGTATCAATCAGGTTCAGCAAATACTCCTGACCGTCGTCGGCGCGGTAGGTGAGCCGCACAGCCTGCAGCTTGATGGTGATTCCGCGCTCGCGCTCCAGATCCATCTGGTCAAGCACCTGCTCCTGCATCTCCCGCGAGGACAAGGCCCCGGTGTATTCCAGGATACGGTCGGCAAGCGTTGACTTCCCGTGGTCTATATGTGCAATAATCGAGAAATTGCGGATTTGTTGTTGTCTTTTCTGAATGTCAGTCATTCCTTACCCCCACAGACAGCCTATGTTAATCCTCTTATTATAGCAGTACGAGCTTTCTCCAGCAATCCCGCCATTTCCGGAATCCTTTACACGATGCGCTACTGCTGATCTTCCGCCGAGTCAAAGAAGGAAACCACCCAGCGGATACCCTTCTGCGAAACCTGCTGTAAGAGTCCTGCAGTCTTGTCCGCCAGCACATCCACCGTGGGCTTTTGACTGTCCGGAATAAGGATTTGCTCCGGACTCATGGTGCTGTAGCCGGGAATCTCCTGCTGCGCATCCTGTTTCTGCGGCGCGCTGCCGCTGTCTCCGGACTCCTTCTGCTGCCGGGCCGGAACCAGGGTATAGGCTCCTGTCGCCGGATCAATCACCACTGGCACATACAGATAGCCTGTTTGCTCACTCTGGGCCGCCTGTCCGGATGAGGCCGGCGGCTGCTGTGTTCCGGAGCTTAGCCCATTCTGCCATGCACCGCTTATCCGTTTCCAGTCCGGCAATGCCGCTTCTGCCGTTCCGGTGCCGCCGCTCCCGAACTGCAGACCGACCAACAACCCGATCCCCGCCCATATTCCGGCCATTGCCAATCTTCTGCCTATCCGCGACATTGCCTGTCCCTCCCGTGATTTAACATATTAATTTGCGTGCCGGCTTGTTCCAGACTCAGGAAGCGGGGGACGATTCTCCGGCCTCCGCTGTGCCGCCGCCAGTCTTGCCGGAGACCGAAGCCTGCTGCGCCCCCTGGCTTTCCCAGTACACTTCGGCAATCGTATCGGCCAGCACCTCGGCCGTACGCTTCAGCTCTTCGCCCGTGTTGTCGATGCCGCCTACCTCGATCAGTACACTGTTAGGTGACAATGACTGGTTGTACTCCCCGTTGTTCCCGTTCCCCGAGGACTTGCCCCAGATGCCGCGCGACAAGCCGGGATAGCTCTTCTCCAGCCGCTGATGGATTTTATTCGCGAAGGCCTCATTTTTCTTCCAGTCCTTGTTGCCATGTCCCAGTATAAAATAGACCTGCGCATAGTTTTGGCCGTCGATGACTGCCGTCGTCTTGCCATGGCGCTGGGAGTCCCGGTGAATGTCAAACATCGCATCCATTTCTTTATTGGCCGCCATAGCGGCCTTAACGGTAATCCGTGAATATTTATAAGAGAAATTCCAATTATAGTCCGCCACTTCAGTAGCGTAATCCTCCTGCATATGCACGGTTCCGATGCCGTGCTTCTCCAGTTGCTTCGTAATATATGAACCTACCAGCATCACGTTTTTGCCGGGAACGGCTGAGCTGGGATTGTCGCTCGTGGCGCCCAGCAGCGGATTATACGCCTCGCGCGGATGCGAATGATAGATCAGAATCCGTTTAATGGAAGTATCCTGCGCGCTCATCGCCCCGTTGCCTGGATCTCCGGGGTCTCCGGACTCCGCACCGCCGCCTCCGGGAGCCTGGGTAGCCGCCGGGGCAGTGACAACCGGAGCATCCGCTGCGGGGGTGGATTCCGGCTTATCCGCAGTATCGCCCCCGCTTGCATTTCCGCCGTTATCCGGCGGCACATCACCGGCCAGCTCGTCCGGTCCGGGATGATAATCGGCCGGAGCGCCTGCCGAGCCTCCCGACCCTTTGCGCAGCAGAAACGGATCATCCGCCGCCATTCCCGGCACCTCGCGCGAGAGGAGGCTCTTCGGGTTCTCCGGATCAATGTTCGTCAGCAGCCGGAAGGCGAAGGAGGATATATTTTGCGCAGAAAAGGATGACGGCTCTTCGCCCTTGGGCAAATGCGGCACCTCCATCCCCAGCAGCTCCATAAAAAAACCGCTGGAGAGCGATGCGGCCAGCCCTTTCATCGACGGAACAGGCGAACTATTCAGCTTCTGTCCGGCGACCCCGCCGGCACCCAGCAGCATAAAAAACACAAGCGAACCTCCGGCCAGCAGCAGCAGCGTTCTTCCCAGCGACAGGACATCCAGCAGCTTGTCCCGCAGCCGGGCCATATTCCATAGCTGAAACCATTTTCTGTTCATTATTGTTATGTCCTCCTCCAGCCCATTGTAATCTCTTATACTTCAAATCTATGAGCTGAAGGAGAATACTAGAACTATAAAATCCAGCAAAAAGATAGACCCGATATAGCAGCACAAAAAATCCCCGCAAAGCGGGGAGGGGGATCAAGGCAATAGACTTCATATCGCGAAAGTCAGATTGTCCGTACATAGGTAAGCTTTAAGGCGTCGAACAAGTAGTCTGCCTGGAAGTCATGATCAGCGGTGTTTTTGCGAAAAACATATGTACTGTCGCATACCTCGCAGGCAAAGGTAACTGAATCCTCAGCCTCCGCTACAAGCCCCAGCCGGAATTTCTCCCGTCTGGCCCTCTGGATAAACAAGCGGTCCACCTGCAGCCGCCCATCTTCCAGGCTGATCGTAAAGCTCCAGTCCATCGGCGGGAACACATATTTCCCAGTCAGATGCCTGTACCGTTCGCAATCGGCGGTTTCGATGGTTTGCGGCCGGATCGGGCCGCTGACTGGCTGGGCGAACACCATGGCCTGCAGTCCCTGGACCAGTCTGGATATGGCAATGGCATCATTGTTGCCGAGCACAATGAACACTGTGTTCCGGCAGCTATGGCTGCGGACGGTACAGGTGTACCCGTAGATGTTGCCGTCCATGAACATTTCGTCTGCCGGATTATTTTTGACAAAGCAGCCGTATCCGCTCGAAGCTTCCATATACCACAGGTATCCATAGGGTGTTGTCATCTTCCGGTAGGAGTCCGCGGTGATAATAACACCGTTCTCCAGGGCACGGACCCATTTCAGCAAATCCTCCGCACTTGAATACAGATATCCGCTGCCATAAGCACCGGTCTGCTCGTAATACTCCGCACGCACGGCACCTTCGCCGGAATACGAGTAGCCGCAGGCTTTGCCGGGAATAACATCTTCGTTATAGCAGACCCCTGTAGAAGTGAGTCCGAGCGGCTCAAACAGCATACATTTGAAATATTCCTCCAGCGGCATCCCTGACACGCGCTCCACGACCATAGCCAGCAGAATATAGTTGGAGTTGCTTTTATCTACCTGCGTACCCGGCTCAGCCTGCAGCGGATACCGGTTCAGCCAGGCCAGGATCTCCGTTACTGCAAGCGGGATTCTGACATTGTATTCAGGCAGCTCTGTGTATTCCGGTATGCCGGACAGAGAGGCCAGCAAATGATGCAGGGTAACCGCCCCCGCATGTATATACTCTGGTACATATTCGGCCAGGGAGTCCTCAAGATCGAGATTTCCTTGTTCATGCAGCTGCATAACGGCTACGGCCGTGAACATTTTAGTCACACTGGCAATATTGTATTTGGTGCTGGCTGTATTGGGGATACAAAATTCCAGGTTGGCGTAGCCATACCCTTCGTGCAGAAGCACAGATTCGCCTTGGGCCACCATGACACTTCCGCTGAACCGCCCCTCTTCCGCCCAAGCCCTCATATACTGCTTCAGTTCCGCTTGAAGCTTGTCCATCTTCTCTCCTCCTTTACACAACTGATTATAAAAGGATGAAGCACCGTCTTACTTGTAAAAAACGGACAAGCCCGGCAGCATCTCACGGTAATCAGAGGGGAGGAGGCCGCTGAAGCTTTTGAATTCATGGATGAAATGGGCCTGATCGTAATACCCTCCGCCAATCGCGGCGTCGGTGAGCGTGCGGATCTCAGGGGTATGGAGAGCCGTAAGGGCATGCTGGAAGCGGATGATCCGTGCGAAGGTTTTAGTGCCCACACCGGCGTGCTCCCGGAAAATACGTCCCAACTGCTTCTCGCTTACGCATTCCCTGCGGGAGAGCTCCTTGACGGTGATATCGCCTTTGGCCAGATAAATAGTGTTCAGCGCATTCCGAAACACCGCATCCCGGACATCGCTGCGTTGCCATCTGCCGAGCAGATACTGCTCCAGGCCCCGGATCCGTTCTGGAGCAGAGCCGCTCAGTCCGATCACTTCCTGCAATTCCGCCGCAAAGGCCCGGCTGACCTCCCCCAGACTGCGGATCTGATTGGTAAAAAGACAGGCCGGCTCCCGCAGAAACCGCTGCAGTCCTCCCGGATAAAAACGGATGCCCACTGTCTGCATCCTGGCCACCTCCAAATCCGCCATGAGGGACCGCTCTAAGGTCCCCACTATGAGGCACTCTGCAGCGGTTGAAGGCTCTATGCGCAGCACGATGTCGATACAACCGTCAGGGGCAATCATTTCATGCCGGCCTGCCGGAAGCCTTGCCGGATCGAAGCCGCTGCACCTGGGCATGTACCAATAGCAATAAATGCTATCCTCCAGTGCCTTGCACGGCTTCCATTCCCGGTAACCGGCTGCGGGATCGATCACGGGTGAGTAGAACTGTACCGGGGTATATAACGATTTCATAACTCCTCCTGGTCTTCTTACATCTATGTATATGATTCTACTGCAACTGCTCTTTTACGGATGTGATTCATTTATAGAATGAAGCAGCTAACCCAAGGAACGGCAAAAAAGCCCGCACCGCCGCTTATACGGCATCCGGTGCAGGCTATGATCGTTACTACTTCATGGTTAATGTGTATAAGCACCGACGTTGCCCGGGTCCACGGCATCATGCAGTGCAGCGTTCAGACCGCTGGCGACAATATTGGCAATCTCTTCAATGAACTCGTCGATTTCCTTAGGCGTAACGATGAGATCATGGCCCAGCGGCTCAAGCACCTCTTTGACGAGGGCCAGACGCTCATGCTCGGAAATATCGTCGAGCATACCCATAATTTCTTTGGTATGCGCAGCGCCGCTTCCATTATTGATCTGGCCAAAATGATTCTTCATCATTTCCAGCACATTGTTAACGATTGTCGAGGCATAGCATACCGTCGGAACGCCGATGGCGATGCAGGGAACGCCGAGAATCTCTCTGGTCAGGCCGCGGCGCTTGTTGCCGATCCCCGAGCCGGGATGGATGCCGATGTCGGCAATTTGAATGGTTGTATTGACCCGCTCCAATGAGCGGGAGGCCAGCGCGTCAATGGCGATGATGGCATCAGGCTTCGTGCGGTCCACGATCCCCTGCACCACCTCACTCGACTCAATGCCGGTTAATCCCAGCACGCCGGGGGCAATGGCGCTGACCTTGCGGTAGCCGGGAGACACCTGCTCGGGGACCAGCTCGAAGAACTGCCGGGTTATCAGGGCATTCTCCACCACCAGCGGGCCCAGGGAGTCCGGTGTGACATTCCAGTTGCCGAGGCCGACAATCAGTACGGAGGAATCCTTGGTGATGCCGATCCGCTCCAGAAACTGTTCAAATTCACGGGCGAACACCTCGGAGACCCGCTGCGCCAGTCCCGTGTCCCCCCCTCGCAGTCCCGGAACCTCCAGGGTGACATAATTTCCGATGGCCCGCCCGATAGCCTGGGAACCGGCATGATTGGCCACAGCCAGCCGCGTCACCTTGATGCCATCCGCTTCGTCCACTTCTTCATTGACACCCGGAATCGGGGTCTTCTGCGGCCCTTGGGCCATCTCCTTGGCTTCCAGCGCCAGATCCGTCCGTGTTGAATACAGCTGAAGGTCCAGTTCCATAGATCGCTTTAGCCTCCTCCAAAGTTATTAAGCACTCTATTCCCTACATCAGCTTGGGTAATAGCTTCAGCCGCTGCGGAGCCTCATGCCTGTTCACGGGTAGTGTGCGAGAGATGCTGGCGCTTTATACAGCTTTGGCAGTTTTTCTGTGCAAAAGCTGCGGAACCGGCAGTTTTTCTCTTAAGCTAAAGTCTTGCTTTTTGCGGGTGGTCATGCTAAGATATTTTAAGTTGTGAATTAGCTGATTGTAATGTCTTTCAGGAGGTGAATGTAATGCCAAATATCAAATCCGCGGTTAAACGTGTGAAGACGATCGAGAAACGCCGTGCACTGAACGCTTCCCAGAAATCTGCGCTCCGCACTGCCGTGAAGACTGCCGACACTGCTCTGGCCGGAACGGAAGTTGAAACTGCTCAAGCTGCTTTCCAAGCTGCTTCGAAGAAGCTGGACAAGGCCGTAACCAAAGGCCTGATTCATAAAAATGCGGCTGCCCGCAAGAAATCCCGCTTGGCGAAGAAATTGAACGCTCTGAAGGCTGAAGCGTAAACCGCCCAATCCTTAGAGTGACAATGATATTGAGCAACCATAAGAACCTGACCGTTATGCTGCATACGGTTGGGTTTTTTTATGTCATCATACGTTTCCGATAGACGTACTGAAATTGAAATAAGCCGGTTCCCTGCTGCTGCAGCGGGGTAACCGGCTTATTGGTATTGTGAGCTGCAGGCCGAATCAGGCGCCCAGGCGAAGCATGAACATCTCCAGCCCCAGTACCTTGTCGATTCCGCCGGTCTTCATTTGGTAATCCAGATCGGCCAGCTCACTGAGGATAAGCCGCAAGCGCCGGCCCTCGAATTTGCGCCCCTGCTCACCGGCCAGCTTGACCGCATAGGGATGCAGGCCGAGCTGTGAGGCAATCTGCCCTTGGGAGTAGCTCTGGGCGGACAGGTCCTTAACCTGCAGAATCATCCGGAACTGGCGGGCAATCAGCGCGGCGATTTTGATCGGCTCCTCGCGCTGCTTCAGCAGCTCGTACAGCGTCGCCAAGGCTTTGTCCAGCCGCAGGTTGGCAATATCCTCCACCAGGTTAAACACGTTCTGTTCGGTTCCGCGGTGCACCAGGCTCTCCACTGCCGCCGTATCCACCGTGCCTCCGGGTCCGGCGAACAGGCTCAGCTTGTCCATTTCTCCGGACAAGCCCTGCAGCCCGGTTCCGGCGCTGGCGACCAGCGCCTCCGCCGTACCGGGGGCCGCGCTGCACCCCCGGTCACGGAAGCCCTTCTCCACCCAGCGCAGCAGCTCCTCCGCGCCAAGCGGATTGAACGCCAGTACCGTGCCGGCGGCTTTGGCCGCTTTAACGATTTTTTTGCGTTCATCCAGCTTGTCGCCCGCCACCAGAAACACAATGACACTGAAGTCGGCGGGATGCTGCAGGTAATCGCTCAGCGCCTCCACCCGGTGCTCCAGCCTGGCATTCTCTTTGCCGCCTGCCATAAAGAGGGAGGCATCCTTGACCAGCAGCAGCTTGCGCTCTACCATGAACGGTACTGTCTCTGCTTCCTCCACTACCGCCTGCACCGGCGTTTCTGCAAGGTCAAACGGAATAACCGCGAAATCGCGGTCCTCCTTGGCGATCAGCTGCTCCTCCAGAAAGGCCGCAAATTCATTCATCCGGAATTTTTCGGTGCCGTACAGCACATACAGCGGGGATATCTTTCCTTGTTTAATGTCTTTAGCCGCCGCTTTGGCATCCATCCTGCAACTTCCCCTTCGTTCTTCAGTCGTATTTAAATATTCTAGCAAAAAAAAGCCTGCAAACATAGCCGCAGGCAGCATTTGGCGTCCGTTATGCACCCGCAAGAAAACGGAGCAGCTGCGGCAGCGGGTGCCAAGCAGTTGCTCCGTTTCGGCGGCGCATCTATATAAACGACGGTAGGAGAAGCTCTAGAAACTTTCCGGCCGCCGGTCATACCGATGAGACACTTGCAGTTCTATCCTTTTCTTTCATTAACCAGCATATTCCGCAGGCTGCCAAAACGTTCCTCGGCCTGCCGATTATTTATGGGTGCCGGGAGTGCCTGTTGCCCCCGGAGTCGGAGTCGCACTCGCGCCGGCAGACGGCGTTGCGCCCGGTGCGGAAGCATCCGGGGCAACGGATGGCGAACCAGCTCCCCCTGTCAGCACGCTGTATGTGCTGGCGCTCTCCACGCCGTTCGTTTCCGTCACATAAGTGAACTCCAGACTGTCCTCCGACCAGGAGCCGGAGACCCACACCCCGGTCAACGGAAGAGTAGCGACGGCTGTCCGCTCCGTCTCCGCTTCATCAGCGGGCAGGCTGTAGATCACCAGTTGCTGCCCGGCCAGCTCGAGTTCGGCGGCGTAACGCCCGTCCGGGGAGGCCATAGGCTCATCAGACGCGGTCAGTCCCGGCAGAATTCCCATAATTCCGAATTCCGTACTGGCAGGATTAGCCCGCTCATCGCCCCGCTGATCAGGATTAACGTCGGCGGCTTCCATATTTGCCGCAGGTGCATTGGCGGCCGCGTTATTGTCTTGCTCCGGCTTAGCCGTAGCCGCCCCGCTTCCCGATTTCACCGGAGGCGCTTGCTTGGCCCTGGCCGGAGCCTTGGTTGTGCGCGGCGTAGCATCCGCTGCAGGCACTTCGGTTGCCGGCGTCGCCATCTCCGTCGGCGCAGCCAGGTCCGCTGCGCCCGTGTCAACGGCGGCACTATCCGCTGCATCGCTGCCTGCATCCGTACCGTCTGTCTCGCCGCTGAACGTGCTTATCTTTGCCATTTCGCTGCTATCGGCGGTTGACTCCGTAAATTCCGGTTCGACCGCGTTATTCTCCAAAGCCGTATTCATAGAATACTGCAATGCGTTATCTGTATCCGCAGTCGGCATGCTCTCCGGCATCCGGACAACGGCAATCAGCAGCAGCACCGCGGCCGCTACGGCGCCGATGCCTGTCCGCGTGGCCAGCGTCGATCTCTTGCGCACGGATTTGCCGCGTCCGGCGCGGCTGCCAATCGGCACCGGCTGGTTCTCTTCCGCCGCTGCCGGCTGTACCGGCACCGCATTCTCACGGTCCAGTTCGTCCAAGCGCGGCATAATGGCATCGACCAGACTGAAAGGGGGTTTGACATCCGGAAGCTCTTCCAATTGCTTGGAGAGCAGTGTGAGCCGTTCGAATGTCTCCGCACAGGAAGGACAATCGTCGATATGACGAAACATTTCAATCATCTCTTCCTGGCTGAGGTCATGATCCAAATAGCGGTGCATCCATTCTGTCACCTCCGCACAATTCATCCCGATACACCACCTTTCTGATACTCCTGAAGTCTATTTTGCAGCTGCTGCCTGGCCCGGAACAGGTACGATTTCACCGTATTCAGCGGCAGGTCCAGACAATCCGCAATCTCGTTGTAAGATAAATCCTGTAAATAACGCAGTACGACCACCGTCCGGTGATGCTCGGGAAGCTGGTCGATCGCCTCGCGGATATCCTCCGCCAAATACCCGGACATGACCTCGCGTTCCACATTGCTTTTGTCTTTAAATACCATTTCATGCTCGTCGATGGAGACCGTCGGCTTCGTCCTTCTGAATTTGTCGATGCAGATGTTGGTGACGATCCGCTGCACCCAGGTCTTGAACTGGGCCTTCTCCTCGTAGGAGCCAATTTTGGTATATACCCGGATAAGCGCCTCCTGTGAGGCATCCAGGGCATCCTGTTCATTATGCAAAATGTAGAAGGCCGTCTTATACACATGTCCTTCAATTTCTCGCAATAGGGTGATTAGAGCGTCGCGATCGCCCGCTTGAGCGGCTCTGATGAGTCCCTGCTCCACCACGAAGGTTCCCCCTCTCTATGCAATCTTACTGACGGGCAAGACTGCGGATTTGTTGCAAGCCTGTAAAATCTTATTTTTACCATACCAAACTTTACTTGTTACGTCTTATCCGTTCTCCCGTTTCAGCAAGACTGCACTGCGGAAGCGTCCGTAATCCTTCCTAAGCATACAAGGGCGGATTGAAATCTTCAAATACTCTTTTTGCAGAAATAAGTTACAAGAATGTAAGCAGGTCCGGCACCGCGGTTCTATTTAAGAAATTCCAAGCCGCAGAGAAGCATAACGGCAAAATTCACCTTACCTTCGTTATCTAATACATACCCTTCTCCGTACATGAATAAATGAGGATTATTGTAATTCCGTTCCAGCCGGTATATTTGGCCCACTGTGACTTTGCAGCCATGGTCGGATGAGGTAATCAGCACATGCGTCGCTTCCTCTTCGTTCTCTGCCCGGCTTAGTTTCCGCTGATCGCTGCTATGTTCCGTCATGTCGGCTCCTTCCGGCCTACGCCCTGCACCTGAGGATTGCGCTGGATCGAGCATCCTTAAGTTCGTATCCTAGCCTTGGGCATTTTCCGGAAGAAATATGCAGAGGACGGGCAAGAGCCGCAGGCAGCCGCACATTCCGCTTTGCTCTTAACGGTAACAGGCCGGCCAGAGATCTGGCCGGCCTGTTAGCCGTTGCCCCGCCGACTGGGGCACAGTGTTCTTATTTATATGTGTAATGCTTGTGTTGCCGCAGCTGTGCTTTCCTTGAATTACGCTCCCTTGATCTCCTTGAACTTCGCCACATATTGTGCAGCCAGCTCGGTAATCTGGTCATAGCGTCCTTCTTTGGCCGGCGCAGTCAAGTTGCCCCCGATTCCGACCGCGATACAGCCGTTCTTGATCCACTTGTCCATATTATTCAGATCTACGCCGCCTGTAGGCATAATGTTGACATGCGGCATTGGCCCCTTGACCGCTTTGACGAAATCCGGTCCAAACGCACTGCCCGGGAACAGCTTCAGGACGTCAACTCCCAGCTTCAGCGCTTCCTTCATTTCATTCAGCGTCATGCAGCCGGGCATATAAGGAATGCCGTAAAGATTGCACATTTTGGCCGACTCTTCTTCAAAAGAAGGGCTGACCACGAACTCCGCACCGGCCAGAATCGCAATTCTTGCGGTCAGCGGATCGAGCACCGTGCCGGCGCCAATGACTGCCTTATCGCCGTAATCGGCGGCCAGCCGTTTAATCGCAACATCGGCATCCGGAGTAGTGAAGGTGACTTCAATGTTGTTCAGTCCGCCTTCAATACAGGCTACAGACATCCGGTAGGCATCGTCGGCATTATCCGCGCGGATAACGGCCACCACACCGACAGACAACAGGTTATCAAGCACTTTTAATTTCTTCATCGTTTAACAATCCTCTCCTGCTTTTCTTGAAAAAGAAGCAATAGAATAATAGTTTAGATAAATTATTTTATTGATTTTACTAATCCATAACCGCATGTTCTACCAAAATAGTAATAATAAATAGCGCTCCAGTCAATATTTATTTATGAAGCTTAGCGCCTCCAACCGGCTGCTTATATGGATTATTGCCGAATACATTAAGGGATTCAGCTCCTTGAGTCCACTTATTCAAGCTCAATAGGCCGAGTTAATCCTGTGAAGATTATTGTACAAAACCGATTTATGTGATAATTTTGAATCACAAGCACTTATACAGGGAAAATTCCTGATCCCCCTGAGGAGGAACCATTAATGAGCAAAACACTCGACGTTGTCACATTCGGAGAACCGATGGCGATGTTCTACGCCAATGAAGTCGGAGAGCTGCATGAGATTTCTTCATTTTCGCGGGCGCTGGCCGGAGCCGAGAGCAATGTGGCCACAGGTCTGTCGCGACTTGAACACCCTACCGGCTATGTCACTAAACTCGGCGAAGACAGCTTCGGCCAGTTTATCGTGAATACGCTTCACCGGGAAGGCATCGACACCGCCAGTATATCGTATACCAAGCAATTCTCTACCGGCATGCTGCTGAAATCCAAAGTAATTGAAGGCGACCCTAAAGTGGAATACTACCGCAAAAATTCTGCCGCCTCCAAGCTGAGCCTCGCCGACTTTGATCCCGGTTACTTTGCTTCCGCGGGACACCTCCATGTCACCAGCATCTCAGCGGCGCTCTCGCCGAGCTGCCTGGAATTCTCCAAGCATGCCATGGAGTTCATGAAGTCCCAAGGCAAGACAGTCTCCCTCGATCCCAACCTGCGCCCGACCCTGTGGCCCGATACCGAGACAATGGTCAGCACGATCAACGATCTGGCGGGGCGCTGCGACTGGTTCCTGCCGGGACTCGGAGAAGGCAAGAAGCTGACCGGACTCGACACGCCGGAAGAGATCGCCGACTTCTATCTGCAGCTTGGCGTCTCCCTCGTCGTGATCAAGCTCGGACCTGAAGGCGCCTATTACAAATCTTCCGCCGGCGAGGAAGGCTATGTCGACGGCTTCAAGGTGGAGCAGGTCGTCGACACCGTCGGCGCCGGCGACGGCTTCGCTGTCGGTGTCATCAGCGCGCTGCTGGAGCAGCTGCCGGCCGCCGAAGCCGTCCGCCGCGGCAATGCCATCGGCGCACTGGCGGTCATGTCGCCGGGCGACATGGACGGCCTGCCGACCCGCGCCGCGCTCGCGTCTTTTATGGGCTAGGGCGCGTAAGGCTAACTGCCGGCAGGCTTCTTGCTGACAGCTGCTGGCTCGTCGTTGTGCCTGCAGCTCAAAAAGCCCCTCCCCGTTCGTAACTGAACGGGGAGGGGCTTTTGCAAGTAAACTGGTATTCGCGGACACTACGTCGCCTTTCCGGATTAGTCCCGGGCAGGCGGGTGAACTGCCCCCGACTGCAAGGAGGGCGCCCCGACCGACTGTCCCGGCTGCAATGACGGCGGAAAACGGTAGGTAATCGGCACCGCCGCGCCCTGATCCTCGATCAGCGACAGCATCAGCTTGGCTGCCTGCACACCCATTTCATAGGCCGGCTGCCGGATGGTCGTGATCGGCGGGTTGTAGATCTGCGCAAACTCCGCATCGTCGATGCCGATGACGGACCACTGTCCCGGAATTGCAACAGCCTGGCGGTTGGCGTACTTCAGAATCTCGCCCAGCACCAGATCATTGGCGGCTACCAGACCGGTGGGCGGCCCTTGCAGACGCTGCAAGCCGTTCAACGCGGCGGAAATGTCCTCCCGGGGCACACTGCACATATACTCGGCACGCAGCGGCAATCCCGCTTCCTCCATCGCCTTCTTGTAACCGCTCATCCGTTCCTTGCGCGGCGTAATCGCCTGCTCGCCGAGCGGCAAGGAGAGGATCGCAATATCCTTATGGCCATGGCGCACCAGCTCACGGACGGCTGTCTTGGCAGCCATCTCGTTGTCCAGCAGCAGGCTTTGCGTCGTCACCCCATCCACCAGCCGGTCCATGAACACAAGCGGGTACTCCGCTTCCACCAGTCTGCCGTACGTTTCAGGATGATGCCCGGCCGGGAAAATAATCAGCCCGTCCACCTGCCGTGCGATCAAGGTTTCCACATACGTGTTCTCCTTCTCCGCGTTCTCGTCCGCATTGCAAATAATCACCTGTATGCCGTGGCGCTGCAGCTCATGCTCAATCGCCCGGATGCACTGGATCGACAACGAGTAATCGATATTGGCCACAATGATGCCGACCATATGCGTGCGGTTCTGCTTAAGACTGCGGGCCAGGCCGTTCGGCTGATAGTTCAGCTCCTCGATGACTTCGGCGATCCGGTTCCGGGTCGCTTCGCTCATATACTTAAAGCGTTTATTCAAAAATTGCGAGACCGTGCTTTTGGACACGCCCGCTTTCTGCGCCACATCCTCGATGGTCAGCTTCTTCATCTTACCCGCTCCACTCCTTGGTATACCAAAGAGTATAGCTTTTTTTTAGTAAATTTACTATAAGAACCGTCCTAAACAAGCAGGAAAGTGTCCCGAGAAACCTAAATATCCCTCACTTTAGAAGCATCAGGGCATGAACACACCATCCGACCACTCTCTCCCGGCAAAAAGCATCGTTTCCGCAGTGTACTCCGTTTGACCCACCTTATATTGTATTTCTATAGGCTCAAATGACGGATACAGAATTTCGGATACTTCACTTACCTTCCTTACTGTTCCCGTAGCCATATCAATGGCGCTTGCATCGATTTGCTTTTTGTTATTTTTAAAATCGGTATAGTATACCAGTAGCAACTCTTCTTGCTCATTGTTCACAGCGAGCAGGGACGGGTTATTACTCTTCTTAAATTCCCATAAAACACCCGGTACCGCCGGTTCTCCAGCAGCCACTTGCTTCAAATCAATAACCGCCAGTCGCGGCTCTTTATAGCTTCTGGTTTTTCCGAGTTCATAGCTCGCATAAGTCATAACAATATTATCCTCAACGCCGGTTAGCCAACCCAGCTCATAATACGAATTCGCCCCTCCCGCATACAGCGGAAAAGTGTAAATCCTCTGAGCCGTGTCAGCCGACAGCTCCGCATGACCCTTTGGCGTCAAATATAGCGAGTACGGCTCTGTGTTATGTTTCAGCTTCGGCTTGAGATAATTGACGACGGGCGGCGGGGGCGACCAGACAATGCCCTCCGAGGTCTCCACAGCGAGGGCACGGGATCTGTCCCGGTCGTAGGGCAACGGCATATAGTATCGCTGTCCGTCGATATAGAAGAGCGCCGAGCCCTTCGGGATATCGTCTTGTACTGCGGGTGCTGCCGCCGAAGCAGGAGAGACCTCCTCCGCAGTATGCTCAGGCATAAGAATTGTGCTCAGCTTCGAGGAAAGGTTCTCCCGCTCCCATCCACCGAGTGGTAAGAAGAACATTCCCAGCAACACCATCGCAGCAAGGCAAGCTCCGGCATATCTCACCGCCGGCCGGAGAAGCCCTCTACCAGTGGAGTGGCCCTTTGCTCCCTCCTCAATTCGAGCCATTAACTGTGGAGTAAAGCCATCCTCATGGAAGGGCCGCCTGCCCGCCTTACGGTACCAGTCCCGCTCTCCCGGGGTCATTTGTCCCTGTTCTGTCTTAACATTCCCGCTCATAACTGCTCCTCCTTTATCGCCGTTCTGATCTTCTCTCTTGCCCTTGACAGACGGGACTTCACCGTTCCTTCGGCCACGCCGAGCAGCACAGCCATCTCAGCCACCGGCAGCTCCTCCCGCATATCCAGCACCAGCACCTCCCGGTATTTGTCCGGAAGCTCCATAATCAGCTCCCAGATCCGGTTCGTATATTGTTTGCCAAGTGCCTCCGTCTCTGCTGAGCGTGTCTGACGGGTATCGCCATCGCTGCCAAGCGGCAGAAAACGGCGCCAAAAGCTGCCCCGTCTCCAGCTAAAAGACGTATTCCGCGTGATGGTCAACAGCCAGGTTTTGAAGCTCGCTTGTCCGCGGTAAGCTCCTGCGCTCCGGTATGCCTTCAGGAATACCTCCTGGCTGATATCATCCGCCGCTTCCCGGCTGCGGGTCAGAAAAAATGCGTAGTGCCATACATCCGAGCCGTAAAGCTCCATCATTTCTCTCAGCGGAACAGCCTGTGCCCTCACTTCAATCAGCGGAATCTCTTTACTTTGCAGCATTAGTTGTCCCCCCCCTTGACCAATAAGACTTGCCGGAACTGATTTGGTTCCCGTTTTTTAGAAAATATATTTTATTTCCTCATCTGCCTCTGCGACATTGCCCATAAAAAAATCCTCATCTGTGGGATGAGGATACCAAGCGGAAAATCGTCGGTAACCAGAAAAAAAGGCTTTATCAGCTTCATGCTTGTTTCTCCAGCAGAACATCCGCGTGCTTCCGAAGAAATGGAGCATATAGAATCAGAACACCCAGCGAAAACGCACCCCCTGCCCCCGCCATCAGCCAAATGAATGAAGGTGCAACATGGTCGACAATAAGTCCGGATACCAGCAGCATCACAAACCCGGTCAAAGACCCCAGTGAACTGAGCGCCGAGTTATAGCTTGACCGGTTCTGGCTGCCGATATGATCCTGCACCCAAGTGTTCATGGAAGCTCCGTCAATACCGAGACCAAGCTCCAGCAAGATGATACCGGTGAAAAAGAGCAGCAGACTCCCCTGGAAAGAAAGTACAGCAAACCCGGCGATTACAAGCACTTCTCCCAAAATCGTAATACGGTAGTTATCAAAAAACTTCGTAAGATAAGAAACGATAAAGTTACTTACGGTCAGAATTAATGTCATGCCAATCAGCACAATACCGAGCACACGATAATCCAGCTTCAGCACGTTAACAGCATACAGCTGCCAATAAAGAATAAATATTGAGAACCCGAAGGTGGAAAATATATTTTTCGCGAGTATAATCTTCATTGCCTTATCCCTGGCAAATTGCCTCGTATTGAAATGCAGCTGCCTGAAAAAGCGAGTCTCGGCCCCTTCTCCATAATTGTCCTGGAAAACCAGAAAGGATATGATCCCGCCCGCAATCGCCAGTATCCCGGCAACAATAAGCGGGGTCTGAATGTTCCATCTCACCAGATAAGAAGCGAGGAGCGCCCCGGCGACGGAAAAGCTCATAATGATGCCCCGGTTCCACGGCAGGATTTTGGCCCGGAATTCATATTTGTTCAGCCTGATCAGCTCGTCGATATACCAGGAGAAATGCGAGCCGCTGAACAGGGCAAGGCCGATGGCCATCAGTAAAGAGGAGAGCAGAAAATGGACAAAGCTGGAGGATAAGCCGAAAGTAATCAGACTGATTCCCCAGATGAGGAGTCCCGCGCTGCCCGTCTTCTTACGGCCATGGCGGTCAGCCAAATTTCCTGAAGGATAATCGAATACGGCCAGGGCCAGATCCTGAAAGCTCAGTACGAACCCGATTTGCACGGCAGTCAGCCCGCCCGCATTCATAAATGCCACAAACCCGGAGCCGTACATTTTATCTGCCATCTGATAAATCCCCATGAGCAGAATGTAAAATATACTGATCTTCTTGTAGCTGTCTTCTAGATGCAGCGCTCGCCCTGACCCATCCGCCTTGAGCAAAGTTTTCATTTACGGCCCTCCCCCGGTGAAAATGTCTAAAAACACATTTTCTTTTTGGAGCTTATTATCCAATAAATTGAAATGGAAAGCCTATGACAATTCCGACACCCCTGCACTCAAAATAGTATTCATGACGCGCTTACTCTCAGTTCCCGGCATTCCCCTCCAGCCTATGCCTCACCACGATCCCCTCCTTGCTCACTTTCATCTGAATTTCCCCATGCAGATCCGTGCGGTAGACCTGTATCCCGGCTGTATTGAGCCGCTCAAGCACCTCGCCATTAGGATGGCCGTACGGGTTATTTACTCCGGCAGAAATCACCGCCGTCTTCGGCTGCCAGAACTGAAGCCATCCTGCGCCGGTTGAGGTCTTGCTGCCGTGATGGGCGGCCTTCAGTACTTCGACCGGAGCGGCTCCCGCGATACCTGCCCGCTCCGCCGCCTCAACAATCTCCAGCTCCGCCGCTTTGTCCATATCTCCGGTAAAAAGCAGACTGTGGCCGTTCATCATCAGACGGAAGGCTACTGAATCATGGTTCTGCTCCTCCGCCAGCGGGATCGCGTCAGCCAAAGTGCCGTCCTGCGTGCGCATCTCCGGCCACAGGAAATGGAGCGTCGTCCCGGCATCGGGTACAAGTGACATTCCCTGGTGTACGGCATACAGCTTCACCTTCTTCTGCAGTGCGGTGCACATCAGCTCTTCGTACGCCTGCGAGTCAGCGAGTGTGCCGTTGAACAACAGTGCATCGACAGGCATTCCTTCCAGGACCGCCTGCAAGCCTCCGGCATGATCCTGATCGCCATGCGTCAGAATGACGGCATCCAGCCGGTGGACGCCCCGCTGCTTGAGCAAGGGCAGCAGCGTCTTGGCTCCCACCTCGAACGGATCGCGGCGGATACGCCACTCCTCCTTCTTGCCAAAGTTCAACGTGCCGCCGCCGTCCACCAGAATATGTCCGCCGCCGGGCGTGGTAATCAGGATGCTGTCACCTTGGCCTACATCGAGATAGCTGATCTGCCCCGCACCGCCGAGACTGACCGGCCGGTAGCCGAGCACCAGCAGCAGGGCTAGTCCTGCAGCGCAGCCCCAGGCGGCAAGACCAGTCCAGGAAGACGCAGCGTGCCAGTCCGGTTGCAGGGCTGTCCCGGGGCGCGCTGATGACCCGTTTGGCCGTCCATCTCCGTCAGTAAGGCCGGAACGTTTCTGCTTCCGGAATGGCGAGCCGCTCTTAATCCGCCCCAATACACCGCCCCGTATGCCTTCAGCCTCACCTGCTGTTTGATTCATGCCTCCGGCAAGCTCCGCGAGCGGCCGGGTCTCATCTTCCATATCATGCGGAGCCGCCCTGGCATCTGCCCGCCGCTTCAGTACATACAGCAGCCCGTATAACAGCAGATAATAGGCCCCGATCCACAGCAGGGAAGGCGAGCGCCAGATGAGTACACCTCCGGAATAACCATTGATCCACTCCACCAGCTTGAAGGTGGCGTTATTCAGCAGCTCTGCCGCCTGCGCCACTCGGTGCGCAGCCTCAGGCAACAATTGTGCCAGCAGCAACGCCGCCGTCCCCAGCGGCAGCACCAGGAAGGTGATGAACGGCACCAGCACCAGGTTGGCCGCAAAGGACAGCAGCGAGAACTGATTGAAGTAATAAATCGTCAATGGGAAAGAAACGCATTGGGCGATCAAGGTTACATTCAATGCGCCCGCCAGCCATTTGGGAAGGCGGCTAAGCAGCGGAGCCGCCAGCGGCACATAGATCATCAGACCTGCTGTAACCAGAAACGAAAGCTGAAAGCTGACGCTAAGCAGGAAATAGGGATTCCAGACCAGCATCAGCAATGCTGCAAGCGCAAGGATATTCATTCCGTCTTTAAGCAGACCCAGCCGGGCTGCCAGCAGGCCAGTCATGCTCATCAGCCCGGCGCGGACAACAGATGGACCCGCACCGGAGAGCAGCACATACAGCGGCACCAGCATGAAGACCACCGTCAGCGCTGTCTCCCTGCTCAGCCGCAGCCGCCGCAGGATAAATAGCAAAGCGCCAACATACACCGCCACATGCATTCCGGAAATAGCGAGAATATGGGTTAGTCCCAGTTGGGAGAACTGCCGGAACGTCTCCGGGTCAAGCTCATCCTGTATCCCGATGACCAGCCCTTTCATATATCCGGCATGACGGACCTGAAAGAGCCGGTCCATCTCCGAGCCGAGGGCAGCGCGCGCGGCATCGTTCCAGCGCAGCAGCCGGGCGGGGTTCCATGAGCTTGGCTCCTTCGCCCGCACAGCGTCCGTACCGGTAACCTTCAATAGCCAGTGGATGCGCTGGGTATGCAGGTAAGCACGGTAATCAAAACCGCCGAAGTTCCGGGCCTCGGACGGCAGCGCCAGTTCCCCGTTCATCGTTACCCGGTCGCCCCGCCGCCAGCCGGCAGCCACGGCAATCTCTGCTTCCGCCTGGAGCTTGACCTGTACGACTGTGCGTTCCCCGTGCACCGACTGAAGCGTATGCCCAGCTCCAGTTGCTTCAGCCTGATTGAATAGGGCCAGTCCGGCCGCGTTTGGCATACCCGCAGCTTGTTCGTCAGCGTCTTTACCTGCCGAGACCGCCACCTCGGAATGCACCCCATCTGACCCGCTGGCGATGCCGCTGAGCTTCAAGGTGAAGTCCACCCGGTCGCCGTCGCGTTCCACCGCAGACACGATGATCCCTTCAACCTGCACCGGCATTTCGTTAAGCTCTGCGGCAGAGACTTCGGCTGACAATATCTCCGTCAGCTCACTGACATTCCGCCCTTCGTTCCACTCCCAATATAGTACAGAAGCCAGCAGCGCCATTCCGAGGCTCGCCGTATACTTCCAGCCGTATTTCCGGCTAACCGTCCATACAGCTATGAGCAGCAGACAACCGGCTCCGGCCAGCAGCAGCCGGGTCCCGGAGAACAGACAAGCGGCGGCGCTCCCGGCAATCCACCATACCGCGATGCTAACCAGCGGTCTTATTTTCACTATCATCCCTCCCCCAGAAAATCCGCTAACAGGTGAACACGCAATCACCTGCACACATCAAAGAACCCCTGCATACGCAAGCTGCGTCCGCAGGGGTTCTTCCCCTTCATGCTCTTCAGTTCAGGCCGCTATGTGCGGTTATTCCGAAATGGAAATCATCGTTTCCTTCGGCGGCTCATAATGCTCCAGCCGGCGGAAGATGATGCCCTTCGATGCCAGCATGGCCTCGACCTTCTCCATATCCTTGCGGTACGGGCGCAAATACACGATCTCCACAATCCCGCTGTTGGCCAGCATATTGGCACAGGTCCAGCAGGGCTCGTCCGTCACATAGACGGTGCTGCCTTCCCGGTCGCTCCGGTCGGTGAACAGCAGCAGATTCTGCTCCGCATGGATCGTACGGATGCAGCGCTGCTTCATCACGACTGTCTCGGCACCGTCCACGATTTCCCGTTCATACTGCTCGGATACCATGCAGCCAGCCTCCGAGCAGTCGGGAACGCCCATCGGCGCCCCGTTGTATGCGGTGCCCAGCAGCTTCTTGCCCTGCACCAATACAGCGCCGACATGGCGGCGCGGACAGCGGGAGCGGGTGGAGACCATGCAGGCAATATCCATAAAGTAAGTATCCCAATTTTTGCGGTAGGCCACAGTCATCGTTACTCTCCACTTTCTCTCGTTATTGTTGTTCACTATTGTAGCATATTGACGCCATCTGTCACTATGACAAGCTACGCGATTTAGTCCATTCCCTAGAACCCCATAGAACCCCATCAGAATACCATCTTAGAACACAACGCTATCCTTCAGCTTCTCCAGCATCTTCTCGCCGATGCCCTTAACTTCGCCCAGGTCGGACAGATTGCGAAAATTTCCGTTCAATCCTCGGTATTCGATGATTGCCTGGGCTTTCTTCTCGCCGATTCCCGGCAAATCCATCAGCTCGGCTACGCCGGCAGTGTTGACATTGATTCTGCCTTCCAAGGTAACCGCAGGCGCAGGCGCCGGAGGTGCTGCGCCTGCACCATCGGCAGCCCCTCCGGCGGTTGAGGCGGTTGACCCGCCAGCCGTTCCGCTGCCCCCGGAGGCGGCCTGGTCCGGCCGGCTCAAGGCGGACGCGCTCCCCTCGGTAGCCGGCCCGGAGCCGTCCACCGCTGCCGCTCCCGGGCTTATCCCTCCGGCAGCCACGCTGCCAGCGTTACCGTTCATGGCTCCGCCCGCAGCCGCGCTGCCAGTGTCACCGTTCATGGCTCCGCCCGCAGCGGTGCTGCCCGGCTCTTGGGCAGCTCCAGCCTTCGCTCCGGCACCGCTCCCGCCAGCACTGCTGTCTCCGCCACTTCCGTTCACGGCTCCGTCGTCCTCTGCTCCGACTGCCTCTGCCATAGAAGCATTCATTGTCTTCCAGCCGCCAATACCTTCTTCCTTGCCGTGGTCAGCAGCCCACACCAGTCCCCCGCCCAGCAGCAGTGCGGCTACACCCGTTAGGATTGCACTTTTATTCATCAGTCCGTTCTCCCCTATTCATTAACTTGAAAAGCCAGTAATTATAGCTGTAAGGGTACAGCCTCACCTTTTTAACATCGGTAAGCTGATTATTTATACATGATTGAGTCCATCCTATACAGCGCATCTGTGGAATTTATTTGCTGCCTTATGAAGATTCATGTCATCAGTCCAAGTTCCGCATGCATACATTTAACGAAGAGCACTCCTGAAAGCACAGCAATACCAGAAAGGAGGTAGCACAGGATGAAGGTGGGATTTATCGGAACCGGCAGTATGGGCGGACTCTTGATCGAGGCCTTTCTGGCCTCCGGCGCGCTTGCGCCCGGCGATGTACTCGCCAGCAACCGCAGCAGGCACAAGCTGCTGCAGCTCCAGAGCCGCTATCCCGGCATTACGCTTTGCAGCAATAACCGGGAGACCGCAGCCGGAAGCGACATACTCTTCCTCTGCGTCAAACCGCTTGAATTTAAAACGCTGACGGATGAAATCGCCTCTTGCCTGCACAGCGAGCAAATCGTCGTCTCCATCACCAGCCCCGTTCAGCTGTACCATCTGGAGGCTGCTCTACCGGCTAAAATTGCCAAGGTGATCCCCAGCATCACCCACTGCGTCAGAAGCGGCACGTCTCTGTGCGTATTCGGCAGCAGAATCAATAAGCAAGACAGGCTGATGCTGCTGCAGCTGTTGTCCTTCATCGGCGTTCCGGCAGAAATTCCCGAAAGCCACACGCGGATCGCCTCCGATTTCTCTTCTTGCGGTCCGGCATTTATCAGCTTCTTTCTGGAGCGCTGGATTGCAGCAGCCGTAGAAGCGACGGGGATTGACGAATCGCTGGTCAGCCGTCTGGCCGGCGAGATGCTGCTCGGAACAGGCAAGCTGCTGACCGAAGGCCATTTCTCCCCGCAGGAGCTGCAGGAGAGGGTGGCCGTGCGCGGCGGCATTACAGCCGAGGCGCTGAATCATCTGCGCGGGAGTCTGGAAGGCGTCTTCGAACGGCTTATTACGACTACCCATGACAAATATGATGAAGACGTAGAGCGGCTTAATGAGCTGTTCGGCAAGGCAGGGTTTGTACAGGAGCCGCTGGACCGCTGAAAATTCGCAGGACAGCCCTCCAAACCGCTCCACTGTCCATGCAGGCCCACTTGTGCTGCTCTATCCGGCGCCTTCCACAATAACAATAAAGCCCGCAGCACGGATCTCTCCGTAGCTGCGGGCAATGATGCGTTCTTCGCTTAACCCACTACAATATTGACGAGCTTGCCGGGAACCGCAATGATCTTGCGTACGGTTTTGCCCTCGGTCGCCGTCTTCACATTCGGCAGTTCCAGCGCGAATGCTTCCATAGCTTCTTTGCCCATATCCTGGGCAATCATCGCGCGCTGCACGATTTTGCCGTTGACCTGCACCGCGATCTCCACCTCGGCGTCCACGGTCCAGGCTTCATCATATGCCGGCCACGCCACATAGGTGACGCTCTCCTCATGGCCCAGCAGTTGCCACAGCTCCTCGGCGATATGCGGCGCCAGCGGCGACAGCATCTGCACGAAGTTCTCTGCCGCTTCGCGGGACAGGGTGTCCTGCTTATAGGCATCGTTGACGAAGATCATCAGCTGGCTGATCGCTGTATTGAAGCGCAGATGCTCGAAGTCCTCAGTGACTTTCTTCAGCGTCTTATGCCAGGTCCGCTTGAACTCGTCGGTGCCGCCGTCCGCAGTAATCTTGCTGTTCAGACGGCCGTCCTCGCCGACGAACAAACGCCATACGCGGGAAAGGAAGCGGTGAATACCTTCCACGCCTTTTTCGTTCCATGGCTTGGTCGCTTCCAGCGGTCCCATGAACATTTCATAGACGCGCAGCGTATCCGCTCCGTAAGCATCAACAATTTCATCCGGATTGATGACATTGCCGCGCGACTTGCTCATCTTCTCGTTGTTGTTGCCCAGGATCATGCCCTGGTTCACCAGCTTGTGGAACGGCTCCTTCGTGTCGACCACGCCGATATCGTACAGCACCTTATGCCAGAAGCGGGCATACAGCAAATGCAGCACCGCGTGCTCGGCACCCCCGATGTACAGGTCGACCGGCAGCCACTCCTTCTGCAGCTGCGGCGAGCACAGCTCCTTGTCGTTATGCGGATCAATGTAACGCAGGTAATACCAGCAGCTGCCGGCCCATTGCGGCATCGTGTTCGTCTCGCGACGGGCTTTCATGCCAGTCTTGGGATCCACGGTTTCTACCCAATCGGTCACATTCGCCAGCGGGGACTCACCTGTTCCGGAAGGCCGGATTGAATCGACCTCCGGCAGCAGCAGCGGCAATTGGTCAACCGGAACGGTCTTCATGGTGCCGTCTTCCAGATGCAGGATCGGAATCGGCTCGCCCCAATAGCGCTGGCGGCTAAACAGCCAGTCGCGGAGCCGGTAAGTGACCTTGCCTTTGCCGCTGCCCTGCTCTTCCAGGTGGGCAATCATCTTGGCGATAGCTTCGCTATTACTCAGTCCATTCAGGAAGCCGGAATTGACATGCGGGCCGTCACCGGTGAAGGCCTCTTCCTGCACATTGCCGCCGCCAACCACTTCGATGATGTCCAGACCGAACTGCTTGGCGAACTCCCAGTCCCGTGCATCGTGGCCAGGCACGGCCATAATGGCTCCGGTACCATAGCCTGCCAGCACATAATCGGCAATCCAGACCGGCAGCTTGGCGCCGTTTACCGGATTCACCGCATAAGCGCCGGTAAATACCCCGGTCTTCTCCTTGGCCAAGTCAGTCCGCTCCAGATCGCTCTTGCGGGAAGCCTTCTCACGGTAATCCGCAATTGCGCCCTTCTGCGCGTCCGTTGTAATAAGATCAACCAGCTTATGCTCCGGCGCCAGCACGCAGTAGCTGGCACCGAACAGTGTATCCGGACGGGTGGTGAACACTTCCAGGACAGCATCATGGCCGTCGATGGCGAATGTGACTTCCGCACCGGTCGATTTGCCAATCCAGTTGCGCTGCATATCCTTAATGCTTTCTTCCCAGTCCAGCTCCTCCAGATCCTGGAGCAGGCGTTCAGCGTATTCCGTAATCTTCAGCACCCACTGGCGCATCGGTCTGCGCACGACCGGATGGCCGCCGCGTTCGCTCTTGCCGTCGATGACTTCTTCGTTCGCCAGCACAGTGCCGAGCGCTTCACACCAGTTCACCGATACCTCATCCACATAGGCCAGGCCTCTGTTGTACAGCTGGATGAAGATCCATTGCGTCCATTTATAATAGCCCGGATCCGTTGTACTGATCTCACGGTCCCAGTCATAAGAGAACCCGAGCGATTTGATCTGGCGGCGGAAGTTGTCGATATTCTTGATCGTAATTTCCCGCGGATGCTGTCCGGTATCCATGGCATACTGTTCCGCCGGAAGGCCGAAGGCATCCCAGCCCATCGGGTGCAGCACATTGTAACCGCGCATCCGTTTATAGCGGGAGACGATATCCGTCGCAGTATACCCCTCTGGATGTCCTACGTGAAGTCCCGCACCGGAAGGGTAAGGAAACATGTCGAGGGCATAGAATTTAGGTTTATCGGCGTCTTCTCCGGTCTTGAAGGTCTTGTGTTCATCCCAGTATTTCTGCCACTTCGGCTCGATTTGCTGGGCGCGGTAGCCTGCAGCGGCTGTGCCGCCGGTTTGATTGTCACTCATGGTACGCTCCTCCTTGGAGTATTGCTGCTCTCATTGGTTAGGCAAACTTACGATGTAATACAAAAAACCTCCCATCCCCAGCGTATAATCGCTAGGGACGAGAGGTTGAATTCCCGTGGTACCACCCTAGTTAGCGGCGGATATACTTTATCCGGCCACTCACTTTAGACACCCGGTAACGGGGGTGAGGCGACGGCAGTTCACCGCCGTATTCCGCAGGTAATTGCGGTTGTACGAGGCTTGTACCGTTACTCCGAGGTGAGTTCATTCCGCTTCATTAACCGGCTTCCACCACACACCGGCTCTCTGGATAATGTTACGCGAACTACTGCTCCTCTTCATCGAATTGCGATATGGAAAGGCTTATTCGTAAGATTACAACATATTATATACAAAAGCCTGCGCCAGAGTCAATGGGTTGGAGCGCAGCCCTTTACACCGGCTTGCGCCGGATATAGTAAGTGAGCACATGCTGAATGACCACCTTCCCGGCGGCGAACACCGGTACAGCCAGAATCAGTCCAAGCATGCCTGCAACCTCGCCCCCAACCAGCAGCGCAAAAATAATCAGCAGCGGATGCAGATGCAGCGTCCGTCCGACCACCTGCGGCGAGACAATATTGCTTTCGATCATCTGGCAAAGGGTGTTCACCACCACCACATACAATACCAGCTTGAAGGAGACTGTCGAAGCCATGACTACAGCAGGCGCCGCTCCGAGAAAAGGACCCAGATAAGGCACGATGTCAAAGAGCGCCACCAGGCAGGCAAACAGCAGCGGATAAGGCATTCCGATCAGCTCATAGCCGATATAGGCGAGAATGCCGATGATCAGGCAGACGAACAACTGCCCGCGAATGTAGCTTCCCAGAGCGTTATCAATATCCTTTAGCAGCTTCACGATTGACTTGCGGCGTGAACGGGGCAGGCAGGATACAAGCATCCGTTCAAATACGTCAAAGTCCTTAAGTATATAGAATACAAGGAACGGCACGATAAACGCGTTGAATACTACGCCGATCGTTGTACCGATATTGTCGAGAAAATGCGAAATTCCTTTAGCCAGCCGGTTCTCCAGCTGCAGGAACCAGCTGTTCATCCCCATCTCCACGCCGCGCGGCATGAGATCGGTATTCATATTGTTCATCAGACCCTGGGCATGCAGGGTTATTTCCGGCAAATGCTCGTTCAGTTCCTCCAGCTGCCTAATGAACATGGGAATCAGGTTAATGGCGATAACCGCAAGCGCCAGCAGGAACACGGCGTAGATCAGCAGAACGGCGACGCCGCGCGGCATTTTGCGTTTGCCCAGCATTTTGACCACCGGATTAAGGACGTAGGACAGGATCAGCGCCGCCAGAAACGGGGCGAGAATCGCTTTGAGAAACAGGAAGATGACATGCAGCATCGGACGCAGCAGCCATATGAAATAAAGAATGATCAAGGCGAGCAGCACTCCGATCATCCAGCGGAATCCCTTGCTTTGGAACCATTTCTCCATGCGTGTACCCCCTAGCGGCAATCTGGACGGGCTTCTCCCTAAGTATGTGTATGCTGGATGCAAATTAACCGCCGCCGGCAGAGAATAAAGCAAAAAAGCGCCAATAACCCTCAGCAAATAGCTTGCTGAAAGGCGATTGACGCTTGTTTCGACTATTATATGTACCCGTTCAGGGCTGCTGACAACCGTTCAGGTTCAGGAAGAGGCGTGGATTTGCGGGAAATCCTGTGCAATATCTTCTCCCGAGAACAAATCGTCCAGAGAACTGAGCGTGCCGTCTTCTTCCACTTGATACACCGACATTTTTTCTCCGTTAACCGTCAGTTCGATGAAACAACCCCAGCAATAGAACTGGTGTGAACCGATCTTGCCGATATCCTTGGAGCCACAGTTTGGACATTTCATAACATACATTCCACCTATCCGTTAGCAATATTAATGGCTTTTTGCAGCCGTTCTTCACTCCTTGCGGGTACCAATACTGCATTCTCCCCAATGGACATTTCGTGAGAACAAGGCAGCCATTTGCGGCCTTCGATCAAATCCGTAACCAGTCCGTCACTGATTTCCAGCGCTACTATTGTGTTTCCCAACTTCTGGTCAAAATAAACATCGGATATCCGTCCAAGTATCGTCCCGGAAGCGGTAAGCACCTGCATATCCTTCAGTTTGTTCTTTCCCAAAAGAAAAGTATATGGTATATGGTCAGTGTCGGCCTTAACAATAGCATCTTTACTGCGGATCATAACCGCATCCTCACCATAAGCTACGATATCCTCCCATGCCACAACTTTCACATGACCGGAGAAGAATGATTTGCTTTCCAGTTCAATACCCGTAATATTCCAGTTTGAATCCAGTAAACAATCAACAATTTTGCCGATTTCGTTACCATCTTCAACCTCATATATAGTCAGGCCGATCATATCCTGAAGTTTCATGGCCCCCAGTCCCCTTACTTAGTAGATTGTTAAGTGTTAACAGGGCTATAAAGCGCATATACGCATATTCGGACACAAGACTGGAAAAAGCCTAGTGTTATTTACGGAGCCGTTTCAAAATAGTTTCAACTTTTTGTGCAGCCAGCCGTATTTCTTCATTAGTATTACCCAAACCTGTGCTAAAGCGAACCGCAGAGTACAAAACTTCTTCCGGAAGCTTCATCGCCTGCAGCACATGCGACAACTCCAGCGAACCCGAGGTACAGGCGGAGCCGCTGGCAGCTGCAATCCCCTCCATATCAAGGTTCATCAGCATCACATCGGTCCGGATTCCGGGAAAGCTCAGATTCACAATCCCCGGTACAAAATGCTCCGGATTGCCGTTCAGGACATAGGCTTCCCGTCCAATCCGGTGCTCCAGCTCCGTCAGCAGCGCATTCCGCAGCTCCAGCGCGTGCGCCTGTCTTTCGCCGAGCCCGCCGGCAGCCAGCTCTACCGCTTTGGCAAAGCCGGCGGTGCCGGCCAGGCTTTCCGTACCGGCCCGGCGGCCGCGCTCCTGCAGCCCGCCGTGCTGTCTTGCGGCCAGCGGAGCACCGCGCCGCACGTACAGTCCGCCGATGCCCTGCGGGCCGTTGATCTTATGCGCCGCGAAGCTCATATAGTCTACGGGCAGCTCACGCAGTGTGAGCGGCAACGCGCCCAGCGCCTGAACGGAATCAACATGAAAGAGAATGCCCAGTTCACCTGCAAGCCTGCCGATCTCTTCAATGGGCTGAACTGTACCTACCTCATTGTTCACGTACATAACGCTGATTAGAACGGTATCTTCGCGCAGAGCCGCCTCCACATCGGAGAGGGAGACACGCCCGGTGGAGTCTACCGGGAGATAAGTCACGCTGTACCCCTGCTTCTCAAGCTCGGAGCAAGTATGTAGCACCGCATGATGCTCAGCCGCTGTCGTAATAATGTGTTTGCCTTTGTCCGCCGAAGCTTCGGCCGCACCGAACAGCGCCAGATTGTCGCTCTCCGTGCCCCCGCTCGTAAATATCCATTCATCCGGCGCACAGCCCAAAAAGCCCGCGATGGTGTCGCGCGCGCCGCTGACGATTTTTTTGGCGGCGCGTCCGAACGTGTGCACGCTGGAGGCGTTGCCGTGCTGCTCCAAGAGCATCTGATACATGACCCTGGCCACCTCGGGATGAACCGGGGTTGAGGCGGCGTGATCCAGATATATAGGCTTCATCTATGTGTTCTCCGCTTCTATTTATTCTCAAAGTTCTTACAGGCTATATGATTATACTGCTGAAACGCCCCTTTTGCTACCGACCAATAAACACAATATTGTAACATTTAGGAAACAGACGGTTTGATCCCGCACAATAATTCTTCTGTCTTCCTTCATTAAATAGTTGAATTGATAAACAGTTGAAATAAACAAAACTACGGGATTATTCAATAGTTTTCTCGTGAAACCCTTTTCATTTATACTACCGTAGCCGAATAGCGATATGGTAGCATGATGGGGCATCGCAGCCACAATAACGGACGCATCAAAAATAAACCTTGGAGGATACGAATGTTTACCGCCAATTTTATCACGTATTCGGAACAAGCTGACTATTTGCCGCTTGTCCATCACCATGCCGCCGCAGCCATATTGGTCGCCCCGGAAGAACCGCCGGGTATTCTGCGTGCCGCCAAAGATCTCATGCAGGACATCGCCAGGGTCACCGGAGTTCAGCCGGAGCTGATCTCCCGATTGGAAGAACATTGTGATCCTCTCCGGCCGCTCGTCATTATCGGCACCGTCCACGGTCAGTTGCTTCATTCGCTTGCCACTGGCGGAAAGCTTGACACAGCCGGTCTTGCCGGCAAATGGGAAAGCTTTGTCATTCAAACAATATCCGCTCCTGCCGGGCAACTCGGACAATGCCTGGTCATTGCCGGCAGCGACCGGCGGGGCACCATCTATGGCATTTACGAGCTTTGCGAGCAAATCGGCGTTTCGCCCTGGTATTGGTGGGCCGACGTCCCGGTGCCTTTGCAGGAAGCCTTGTATGTCATACCGGGTATTTACAAGCAGGGAGAACCCTCTGTGAAATACCGAGGCATCTTCCTGAATGATGAAGGGCCCTCGCTTATGGCCTGGGTCCGCGACAATTTCGGCGATTTTGACCATACCTTCTATGAGAAGGTATTTGAGCTGCTGCTGCGGCTGAAGGCCAATTTCCTCTGGCCCGCCATGTGGGACAACACCTTCTATGAAGACGATGAACGCAATGCCGCTACTGCTCATGAGTATGGCATCATTATAGGCACCTCTCACCATGAACCGATGCAGCGCCCGCACGGCGACTGGAAGAAACACAAGAAGGGGCCGTGGGATTATGCCGTAAACAAGGAGAATCTGTACCCCTTCTGGGAGGAAGGCATCCGCCGCAGCGCCGCGTTCGAGAATATCGTTACAATCGGCATGCGGGGAGACGGGGACGAGGCGATGGGCGGAGATTTGTCCTTCGAAGGCAAAATCCGGCTGCTGGAGCAGATCGTGGAGGACCAGCGCACGATTATCTCGCAGGAAACCGGCCGCGATCCGGCGGATACCCCGCAGCTGTGGGCTTTGTACAAAGAGGTTCAGGATTATTATAACCACGGCATGAGCGTCCCGGATGATGTGACCCTGCTGTGGTCGGACGACAATCACGGCAATTTGCGGCGTGTGCCGTCAACCGGGGAACGCAGCCGCTCCGGAGGCGCAGGTATTTACTACCACCTTGACTATGTCGGCGGTCCCCGCTCTTATAAATGGCTCTGCACGGTTCCGCTACCAAAGATTTGGGAGCAGATGCATAAAGCCTATACCTTTGGTGCAGACCGGATCTGGGTGCTTAATGTCGGCGATTTGAAGCCGATGGAATTCCCGCTGGAATTTTTTCTGCGGCTGGCCTGGAATTTCCCGGCATATACGGCAGATAACCTGAAGGATTACGCTGTGGAATGGAGCAAAAGGCAATTCGGCGAAGCCTATGCGGAAGATGCGGCCGAGATCCTGCTGCGCTATACCAAGTATAACGGCCGCCTGAAGCCGGAGCTGCTGAATGCCGTTTCACTGTACAGCTTGATTCACTATAAGGAAGCCGATACCGTAATGGCCGATTATAATGAGATTGTGGGCCGGGCGGAGATTCTGTACAACGAGATGCCCGGCCAACTGCAGGATGCCTTCTACCAGTTGGTGCTGTACCCGGCCAAGGCCTCGGCAGTCGTGCTGGAGCTGCACCTGCGGGCAGCACGCAGCCTGCTGTATGCCGACCAGGGGAGGGCATCAGCCAATAGTGAAGCTGCGGCAGCCAAGCGCCTGTTCGCAGCTGATGCAGAGCTGACGCATTACTACAACCATATGCTGGCCGGAGGTAAATGGAAGCATATGATGGATCAGACGCATATCGGGTACACCTACTGGAACCAGCCGCCGGTAAACGAGATGCCTGAGCTGGGAGCAGTACACACTCCTCTCGGCTCCGAAATGGGGATCGCGGTTGAAGGGTCTGTAAAGGTGTGGCCAACTGCGGACGGAACCCCCTGCCGCTTGCCGGAGTTCAGTGTCTACAGCCGGGAGAAGCGATACATTGAAATCTTCAATAAACGGAAAGATTCTTTTACTTTTACCATCGAATGCAGCGCTCCTTGGATTATCCTGTCCACGTCGGTTGGTGAAGTCCAGGAACAGACAAAGGTATGGGTGGATATTGACTGGGAGGCGGCGCCGGCAAATGCTCGGGAGGAGGCTGAACTGAACATTTTCGGCTCTGAAGGGACATCCGTCCAGATCGGTGTAGTCCTCGACTATCCGGCTGCTCCGCAGCGCGGGACAATTACCGGCCACATGGAAAGCGGCGGCGTCATCTCTATTGAAGCGGAGCACTATAGCGCAGAGCATCCGGCATGCGGCGCACAGTGGCGGATAATTCCGGACTATGGGCGCACCTTGTCATCCATTGCTGTATTCCCGCCAGACCTGCCGGCTGCGGACAGTCCGGACAGGACGAATTCGCCCCATCTGGAATACCGGGTCTACCTCCGGCGGCCTGGCAAGGTTACAGTCACGCTGCTGCTTGCCCCCTCTCTGAATTTCGTACCGGGCATGGGCCTGCGGGCAGGTATATCCTTCGACGACGGTCCGGCCGCTATCGCAGCAGCACTGTATCCCGGCGAGGAAGTATCCACCGAAGCGGAGGAGTGGGAGCAAAGCGTGATTTACAATATCCGTACGGCTTCTGTAGACTGTGAGCTGGCGGAAGCCGGTTATCACACTCTCCGGATCTGGATGGTGGACCCCATTACAATACTGCAGAAAATCATTATTGATACAGGCGGCCTGCAGCCAAGCTACTTAGGTCCGCCGGAAAGCTATTTCCGGCTTCCGGTTTGAAATATTCTCCTTTTCCGCCCGCCGTGTTGAACCGGCGGGCTGGTTTCGTTACAATTTGAAGCAAGAAGCATTAGATAACAGCACAACTACAGGAGGCGGGGCACCATGTGCGGAAGATATACCATTACAGTTACTATGGATGAGCTGATGCTGCATTATCTGACCGGAGATGCCGCCATCGCCCATTATGAGCCCAGATATAACGTAGCCCCGATGCAGATGATTCCGGCGGTTATTCACGACGGCAAGCACAACCGGCTTGGCGAACTTCGCTGGGGTCTTGTCCCTTCGTGGGCGAAGGACGACCGGATCGGCAGCAAAATGATTAATGCCCGCGCCGAAACGCTGCTGGAAAAGGCTTCGTTCCGCAAGCTCGTCGGCTCCCGCCGCTGCATCGTTCCCGCTGACGGATTCTACGAATGGAAGCCGCTGTCCGGCGCCAAGCAGCCGATGCGGATCATGCTGAAAGACGAGGGTGTCTTCTCGCTGGCCGGTCTTTATGATATCTGGGTCGGTCCGGACGGAAACAGGCTCGGTACCTGCACCATCATTACGACGGAATCCAACAGCCTGATGATGGATATTCATGACCGGATGCCGGTCATTCTCCCGCAGGGCGCGGAAGCGTATTGGCTGGACCGCGGCAACCAGGATGTCTCTGGGCTGATGAAGCTGCTGCAGCCTTACGACGCCCGTCTCATGCGGGCCTATCCGGTTTCTGCTGAAGTCGGCAAGGTACGCAATGACTACAAGGAGCTTATCAGGGAGGCTTGAGAAGCTCCGGCCCGTTATAACCCGGACTTCAAGATAAGAGATGCTCCCTCCCTGCCTCCAGATCTTTACCGCCCCCTCTTCATTTCTTCCCTTCCGTTGATTTTTACCTTAAAAAGCTCCAGTTATCAGCAAGGATACAGTCCGTCTACTAAGCTCGTTCATAGATTGCAGTATCTTCTATGAAAGGTTAGGTGAGTACAAGTGGCGATTCAATTTCTGGACATGCGGATGTCGCAGGACAGCACCATGGATACACCGCCCGTTAGCCTGGCTCGAAATGGATATCAGTTCGGCAATATCGGACTGCAGACAACGGGCATTGCTCCAGGGAATGTCTCTTTGGTCAGAGTTACCCTGAGCGCTTATGTGCGGTTGACGATTTACCCCAGCGTTATTGTGAGCAATGATATTACTTTTGGAATCTATCGCAACAACACGCTCATTTTCTCTACCGTGTATCCGGGTGACATTAATGAACAGAGCAATGTTAATGAACTGGTGAACATTACTGCCGTCGATTATCCGCCCGCAGCCGATGTACTGGCAGGTCAAATCCAATACACTGCCGTAGTGTCGGCAATCCGCAATGCGGACCTTGGAGCGCGCAGCTTCAGCGGTATAGCCGTGGCCGGATAAGCATATGAATATTTTAACAGCTCCCGTACCGGCGTCACTGCCAAGGGAGCTATTTTTGGGCAAAAGTCATCAAATATAACAACCATATAAATACATTTTATATATCCAATAGAATTTTACTATCTGACACCCTATTAAAATGAAAGTCTTTACATATCAGAACCGACAAAAAACAGCCCAAAAAAAGGACAATAATATATTGACGTAATATTTATTCACATGTATGATAAACCATAATTTAAATGTACAGGGTGAGCCTCCCAATCGGGAGCCGCGTCTTCTCCTGAATTGACCGTCGGTCATTTGGAGCCGGCATTCGGCAGACGCGACTCTCCTGATGTTTAAAGGCCCAATTACAGTATTGGCATTTATTATCGAGGGGGTTGGAACTAAGCTTACAGGTTCTTCACAGCACGTGGAACATCAGATTGGAAGACATCATAGATTAACGCCTCCAGGCCCAATCTCCGGTAATACTCATTTCCCTAACCGTAAAAAGGAGGAGTAACAGGAATGGCGAAAAAGAGAAATTGGTGGTCGATCTTACTCATCGTTTCATTAATCGGAATCTTATTTACAGGCTGCAGCAGCAACAACAATGCAAATACCCCTAACGCTACGGCGGAAAGCACTGAAGCTCCCACCACCAGCGAGGCTCCTGCCAGTGCTGAACCGGCCGCAGACGGCCCGGTTGACGGCGGCACTATCGTCTTCAGTACCTTCTCTGATATTGTCAATCTCAATCCGCTCTTGATTGGTGACACCAGTTCGGGCGATGTTGCCCAGTTTATTTTTGCCAGCTTGTATGACCTGGACCGCGCAGGCAACGTAGTAGCTGAACCTTGGTCGCTGGCAGCGGATTTACCGGAAATCTCCGAAGACGGCCTTACTTACACCGTTAAATTGAAAGATAACATTAAATGGACCGACGGCGAAGCCATTACGGCCGACGACGTTATCTATACCGTACAGACTGCAATAATTCCGGAAACAGGCTCCCCGCTGATCAGCCAATACGACAAGGTTAAATCGGTTGAGAAAGTGGATGACCAGACCGTCAAGTTCACGATGAAGCAAGTTTACGCACCGTTCTTATATTCCCTTTGCCAGGCAATCGTGCCTGAGCATGTACTGAAGGATGTTGCTCCGGCTGAAATCGCCAAGAGCGGCTTCGGAACAGACCCGGCCAAGACGGTAACAAGCGGTCCTTGGAAATGGACAGAATGGAAGCAAGGCGAAGGCCACACGCTGGATGTAGACTCGAACTATTGGGGCGAAGTTAAACCGCATATCGCCCAGATCGTCTACAAAATCTACGCCGACCAGAACACTGAGATTCAGGCACTGCTCAAAGGCGATGTTGACCAGGTTGGTGCAATTCCGGTAACACAGGTAGAAGCAGTCAAAGCCGATGATTCCATTGCCGTTATCGACAAACCGGGACCTATTTATGAGTACCTGGGCTTCAATTTCGACCCTAAGAACTTTGAAGGTAACTTCGGATTGTTCGAAGGCCAGAAGACCCGTCAAGCCATTGCACATGCATTAAACCGTCAAGGAATGGTTGACAACATTCTCAAGGGCGTCGGCGCCCTGATGAACGCGCCTTTCCTGCCTGACACCTGGGCTGATCCGGGCGAAGCCGCCGTTAACTATGACTACAATGCTGAAACTGCCAAGAAGCTGCTGGCCGAGGACGGCTGGGTAGCCGGCACTGACGGCATTCTGGCCAAAGACGGCCACCGCTTCTCCTTCGAGCTGCAGTACAATGCCGGCAACAGCCGCCGCGAACAGGTAGCAGCAGTTATCCAGCAGAACCTGAAGGAAGTCGGCATTGAAGTCACTCCGAAAGCCATTGACTTCGCCGCCTGGATTGAAAACAACGTCAACACAGGTAAATACCAGGCGATCTTGCTGTCCTGGTCGCTTAACAATCCGGACCCTGATGCTGAAAGCATTTACTCCTCCAAGTACTTCCCGCCGGCCGGACAAAATACCGGCTGGTATAAGAACGAGAAGCTCGACCAGCTTTGGGTAGACGGCTATTCCACTGTAAATCAGGAAGAGCGCAAGGCTGTCTACAAGGAACTGGGTAAGGAAATTTCCACTGACCTGCCATATATCTTCATGTACCAGTACGGAACAGCCATTGGCACCGGTCCTAGAGTACAATGGGCGGAAGAAGATGCTCCGGAACCATCGCTCGGCTACGGCCAGTATTTCCACGCTATCAAATGGTGGGTAACAGACTAGACACGGATTCAGGAAAATGAAATTGCGGAGGGGAAAGAGTTTCTCTTTCTCCTTCTCCTTTTGTTTCCAAGTGGGGATATCATTCCCCTTTTAATCTCTAGGAGGAGCATCCATGACAGAATATCTGATCCGTCGAATTGCGCAGTCTGTAGTGGTCATTTTTTTGATAACCATCGTTACCTTTTTACTGATTCATGCCGCCCCCGGCGGTCCTACCCAGATGATGCTTTCACCAGGGCTTACCCCTGAAGTCATGGAACAGCAGGCTAAGAATCTCGGACTCGACAAGCCGTTGCCTGTGCAATACCTCAAATGGGTCGGTGGTTTGCTGCAGGGGGATCTGGGGTATACATTCAAAAATCATCTCCCTATTGGCGAGCTTATATGGCCCCGAATCGGCAAGACCTTCATTCTGATGGGCTCGGCCTGGCTGGTCTCCATCCTGATTGCCATTCCTTGGGGAATCTACAACAGCACCAAGGTGTACGGGCTTTCGGATCAGACGGCCTCCTTTATTTCATATCTCGGTTTCGCCATGCCTACCTTCTGGTTCGGTATCATGCTCCAGCAGTATTTCTCACTCAAGCTGGACTGGTTCCCGTTGTCTGATATGTATTCGCGGGGACATGAAGGGGAGATCGGCGATTTGTTCATGCATCTGGTGCTGCCTGTCACGGTGCTGTCTCTCGGCTTCCTGGCTTCCTATATGAAATATGCACGGGCCAGCATGCTGGAGGTGCTGGATCAGGATTATATCCGTACCGCACGCGCCAAGGGAGTCGTAGAACGCAAGGTCGTATTCCGCCATGCGCTGCGCAATGCCCTGATCCCGATCATTACGCTTTTGGGTATGGATCTGCCGATTCTCGTCGGCGGCGCCGTTCTGACCGAAAACGTATTCAACTGGCCCGGCATGGGCCGCTGGTACGTCGAAATGGCCATATCCCGTGAATACTCGGTTCTGATGGCCATTACGATTGTCACAGCGGTTATGGTTGTCATTGGCAATCTGCTCGCCGATATTCTCTACTCTGTCGTCGATCCCCGCGTGAAGCTGGGCAAGCAAGGGGGGAAAACTGCATGAGCATCGATAATACCGGACTTTCCGGAGCCCTGTCCAGCCAAAGCACCGGCCCGGCTCCGCTCGACCCGAAGCCTGTGCCGCCGGCGGATTCTGTTGTCAAACGCCCTCCTGGACCCTGGGTCATGCTGTGGAAGAAGTTTTCCCGTAATCCGTTCGCCATGGGCGGATTGATCGTATTGCTCTTTTTTATCATAATTGCCTTTCTCGCGCCTCTTCTGACCCCTTATGATCCGGCAGCCATCGATTTGATGAACGCCAATCTGGGTCCTGGTGCCACGGATCATCTGCTGGGGACGGATGAACTGGGCCGCGATATCTTCGCCCGCCTGCTGTACAGTGCACGTATTTCCTTGCTTATCGGTTTCTCGGTTGCACTCGCCTCTGTAGTGATTGGATCGGTAATCGGAGCGATTTCCGGCTATTTTGGCGGCTGGGTAGATACTGTATTTATGCGGATTGTCGATGTCATGAGTTCCGTACCCACCCTGTTTCTGAATATTCTCGTGATGGCGATCTTTGGAACGCAGATCAAATATATGATTCTGATTCTGGCGCTGACCAGCTGGATGAGCATCGCCCGGCTGGTGCGCGGAAACTTTCTGCAGCTGCGTGAAATGCAGTATGTCGAAGCCGCCAAAGCGATTGGCGTATCAAACTGGGATATTATTTTCCGGCATTTGCTGCGCAATGCAAGCTTTCCGATTATCGTCAATGCCACTCTTATGGTCGGCGGCGCGATTCTGAGCGAATCGGCCTTGTCCTATCTTGGACTCGGCATTCAGGCACCAGCTACCAGCTGGGGACTCATGCTCAGCAACGCTCAGGAGTTTATGCTCATTGATCCCCTACAGGCACTGTATCCAGGCCTTTGCATTCTCGTTGTGGTTCTGGCCGTCAACTTTATCGGCGATGGCATACGGGATGCGTTAGATCCCAGACAGCAAGGCATCAAATCCCGGAGGAGGCTCGACAAATGGCGGAAAACCTACTCGAAATCCGAAAACTGACCGCCGGCTTTGCCACAGAACACGGGCTCGTTAAAGCAACGGACGAAATCTCCATATCCATCGGCAAAGGCCAGACGGTATGCCTGGTCGGCGAATCCGGCAGCGGCAAAAGCGTCACCTCACTTGCCATTATGCGGCTGATTGAATATGCCGGAGGCATGATTCTGGATGGCGGCATCCATTTCCACGGAGAGGATCTCACCGCCAAGAAGCAAGAGGAAATGCGCAGTATCCGGGGTGACCGGATCGCGATGATCTTCCAGGACCCCATGTCCTCCCTAAATCCCGTCTTCACCGTCGGTGAGCAAATTGCCGAGAGCCTGCGGCTGCATCAGGAGAAAAGCCCGGGGGAAGCAATGAAACAGGCGATCGAGCTGCTGCGGCTGGTCGGTATTCCCGCCCCGGAGATCCGGGCCAAGCAATATCCCCATGAATTATCCGGAGGGATGTGCCAGCGGGTGGTCATCGCCATTGCCCTGGCCTGCAGGCCGGAGCTGCTGATTGCTGACGAGCCAACAACGGCGCTGGACGTGACCGTACAGGCGCAGATTCTTGACCTGCTGCGCAACCTTCAGGAGGAGCTTGGCATGTCCATACTCCTCATCACCCATGATATGGGAGTGGCCGCCGAGATGGCCGACCGGATCGCCGTCATGTATGCCGGAGCCATTGTCGAGGAGGGCAGCGCCATAGACATCTTCGACCAGCCAAGCCATCCGTACACAGTAGGCTTGCTGCAGTCCATTCCCGGATTCGAAGGCGAACGGGGCGGCGAGCTGTATACAATCCGGGGTACCATTCCTCCGCTTGGCCAGCTTCCATCCGGCTGCCGGTTTCATCCGCGTTGCCCGCATGCCATGGACATCTGCCGCAGTCAGGAGCCACCGGATTTCCTTATCTCCGGGCAGCACCGGGCAGCCTGCTGGCTGTTTGAAGATAAGCCGGTCTGGAGCGGCACTAACGAGCGAGGTGGGAAGCGATGATGAAGGAGCCGGCCGCTATCGCGGATCAACGTCTTGTTTCGCCGGATGAAATTCTGGTGGAAGCTAAGAATATTACAAAATATTTCCCTATCACCAAGGGCCTCTTCAACCGCACCGTCGGCCAGGTCAAGGCCGTTGATGGTGTCAATCTGGCCATCCGTAAAGGGGAGACCTTCGGCCTCGTCGGTGAATCCGGCTGCGGCAAGTCCACCTTCGGGCGCGTGCTTCTGCGGCTGCAGAGTGCAACCGACGGTCAAGTGCTGTATGGCGGGCGCAACATTCATGCCATCAGCCAGCAGGAGCTGCGCAAGCTGCGCGAAGAGATGCAGATCATATTCCAGGACCCGTTCGGTTCGCTGAATCCGCGCTTCCTCGTCAAGGACATTATCGGGGAGCCGCTGCGCATTCACCGCAACATGTCCGGGAAAGAGATTGATGCCCGTGTCGTGGAGCTGATGGAGCTGGTCGGGCTTGATGCCAGCCGCAGAAACCGCTATCCGCATGAATTCTCCGGCGGTCAGCGCCAGCGGATCGGCATCGCCCGGGCGATTGCCCTGAATCCGCAGTTCATCGTTGCCGATGAAGCGGTCTCCGCGCTTGACGTGTCCGTACAGTCTCAGGTGATCAACCTGCTGATGAAGCTGCAGCGGGAGCTGGGCCTTACCTTTCTTTTTATCGCGCACGGCCTCAACGTCGTCCGCCATATCTCCGACCGTGTCGGCGTAATGTATCTGGGCAAGCTCGTGGAGGTCGCAGAGACCGAGGCCTTATTCGCCGCACCGCTGCATCCTTACTCCGCCGCTTTGCTCTCGGCCATTCCGAAGCCGAGCGTGCGGCGCAAGCAGGAACGGATCGTCCTGCAGGGCGATGTGCCTTCACCGGCCAACCCGCCTGCCGGCTGCCGCTTCCATACACGCTGCCCGTTCGTGCAGGACAAATGCCGGCGGGAGGAGCCGCCGCTGGAGCAAAAGGCCCCCGGACGCTGGGCGGCCTGCCATTATCCGCTGGGCTGAGACGCCCGGCGCAGCTTTAAGAAACAGCCTCTGTCCTATACTGGACAGGGGTTGCTTTTTTTACGTAGGACCAACATCTGCCGGCAAAAAAGAACCCCGCCGGATAACCGGCAGGGCCAAGAGGTTCATGAACGTATGCGTTACATACATGCTGGGGATATGTCTAGACTAACATGCGTTTGTTAAGGGAATATCCGGTAAATGTAATAAATTGTTTTAGCCATTAGACACGAACTGGAGAACTCCTATCAGCATTAATATCACTGATAATCCAAGAATGATGCTTAGTGTGATCCATATGAATTTCCGCGGACCATGGCCCGTTGTCTTCTCCAAGTTCGAGACCCGTTCTTCCAGCTCCTGAATTTTCAGCTCCTGATTGTCCAATCATTCCCCTCCTGCAAAGAATTGTATAGTAATAATTATAGTCTACCTGGTGCAATATTCAAAATTATTTTCCATAAATATCTATTTATTCAGATTATTTTCACGATATTCGTTTAATGATACTTACAAATATATCTATTTGGTGGTGGAATCATATGGACAATAATTTAATTGAAGAAGCCATTATTAAACAAGAGCCAGTCAAAATTCAAGTTATTAGTGGTGAAATATTCGCAGGCTGGTTAGGATACGGGTATGATTACAACTTCATAGAGTTAGATACCGGATTCGGATTAATAACTATTGCTAAGGAGACCATCGAATATATTTCTTATGTCTATAAATAAATCCTCTTCGTGATGGCAGTCCGCAGTGCTGTCGCCGTCACTTTCGAGCTTCATATCTCAAGTACATCCGAAACGCCGGATTTGACGATTTAAAGGTGTTTTAAAATTTGTATAAACATCCCTCCTCGGCTTTAAGGAGGGACTCTTTGAAGGCTTTGCAGCTAGAGCCACTGGAAGGATTAACGTCGCCGGAAAGCGCCGCTGCGGGCCAGGGCGAAAAATATCAGCAAAGCAACGATAGACCCGACAATGGCCGGAATGATATGAAAGCCGCCTACAACAGGACCTCTTGGTCCCAGCAGCTCAGTGCCAAGCCAGGAACCGATGAACCCGGCAATCACATTTCCCAGCACGCCACCTGGAACATCACGGCCAATCAGATTTCCGCTTAACCAGCCGATAATGCCCCCGACAATGATTACCCATAGCAGATACATTGCTCTTCCCCCTTCGAGTGGTTTATTCAAGGTATGTGGGAAATTAGGATAGGTGAACGCAGGCTATAATCTTATCTCTTTACTCACCCTCCATGGGTACTTCCGGTTGCAGTTGACCGGCCAGGACCAGCTCATACAGCTCTGCAAGTGCGAGTTGGGTATCTGCCGCGCCCGCCTAAAAAAGAGAGAATCAGACGAACCTCCAATAATTTCCCGAGAGGATCCAGCTGAAAAATACGATTAAAAGCAGGCAGTATGGCACCAGAGAGGTGCCGGAACCTTCGGTGGCTATTTTAGAGAAGAGTCGCTTAGTACCTCGACCAATTCAAATTCCAGGGTATAAGTGCTTAATTCCCCTCGAGCATGCTCTGTTATAAAGCACTTCTTGCTGGAGCCGTTCTATGCAGCCAATTCGGCGATGTAAACACTAACGTACAGGTGAAATTAGATGGCGATTTTCCACTAACCCTGCAAAGGAGCTAATATGTAAACTTTAAGGTACTGTCCTGCTTTTCGTTCGGTTCGCTTGGTTTGTGGATTATGGTCGATTTTTCGCCTACGTTTGCTCTATTTACCTTCACGCTAGCCCATTGTGGTCGGTTTTTCGACTACAATGGGTATGTTTTCCTCCACGGCAAGACATTGTGGTCGATTTTTCGCCTACAATAGGATTGATTAGCCGGACTGTGCTGTTTGTCGGCCTGTTCACGGGAAAGGGATGTAGGTACCGACGTCCCCAGCCTTACTCGCAAATAGATGGTGCATAGCTACAATTTGATGCGGTCAAGGTACTAGTCTGTATCAAGAATAAAAAATTGATGGAAAAACCGGCGAGAAAAAAACTCGTCCACCCCATTTCTTGAGAAGGACGAGTTTTTTCAGTTGTGCAGGTTCCTGCTCACCACTATCTTCTGGTTATTATTCGTTATCTTTAGTTCATACTGAACCTGAAATCAACCGTTAAATATAGAACATGTAATTGTCTACATGTGACTCTTCTTTGTAATTGATCAGGTCGAGCAGCGTCGTGGAGTCCAGCACCTCGGCGATGCTGTCGCGGATGCGCAGCCACAGGTCGCGCTTGGCCGGGTCGTCTTCTTCGGTGAAATCAACCGGCGAGATCGGGCCTTCCAGCACGCGGATAATGTCACCGGCAGTAATGGTACCGGCTTCGCGGGACAGAATGTAGCCGCCGTACGCGCCGCGGATACTCTTCACGAGTCCTGCATTGCGCAGAGGAGCAATCAACTGCTCCAGATAATGCTCGGACAAGCCGTTTTTCTCGGCGATGCTCTTCAATGAGGTAGGGCCTTCGCCGAATTTCAGCGCAAGCTCCATCATAATGGTTAATCCGTAACGTCCTTTTGTCGATATTTTCAAAGGGGCACCTCTTTCGGTTTAGTTGTGGCTATAAATGTCAGGGATTGGGGAAAATAAGCTGTAGCGATATCACCCTATTCCGATATTTGCTCTTAGTTTATGTTAACATATCCCCCGCCAATTTTGGAGCGGAAAACATAATTTTTTGTCCGAATGTTCACCCCCGGTGGACAAAAGGTTACGATTTCTGCCGATAACCGCTCCTGAGGGTTCGCTTAGACCTCTATGGGTAGACAGGTATGATATAATATGGTTTGAGCCGGATGCTCTGTTTGGAGAACCGGTATTTTGGCATAGAAAATGGTGATAAAACGATGACCAAAGCAGTTCAGGATACACGCGTCGTCGTCGGCATGTCCGGAGGCGTGGATTCCTCCGTTACGGCGCTTCTGCTGAAGCAGCAGGGCTATGACGTCATTGGTATCTTCATGAAGAATTGGGACGATACCGACGAGTTCGGTGTATGCACGGCCGAGACCGATGCCGAAGATGTGCGCCGCGTTTGCGAGCAAATCGATATTCCTTACTATACCGTTAATTTCGAGAAGGAATACTATGATAAAGTCTTTTCCTATTTCCTCGATGAATATAAGGCGGGCCGGACGCCAAATCCGGATGTGATGTGCAACCGTGAGATTAAGTTCGGTGAATTCCTGAACAAAGCGCTGCAGCTCGGTGCCGATTATGTCGCTACCGGTCATTACGCCCGGGTAATTCAGGAGGACGGTGTGTACAAGCTGCTGCGCGGTGTGGACAACAATAAAGACCAGACCTATTTCCTGAATGCGCTGAACCAGTACCAGCTCTCGAAAGCGATGTTCCCGATCGGGCACCTGCCGAAGCCGGAGGTCCGCCGCATTGCCGAGGAAGCCGGACTGTATACGGCGAAGAAAAAAGACAGCACCGGCGTATGCTTCATCGGTGAACGCAATTTCCGCGAATTCCTCAGCAATTATCTGCCCGCCAAGTCGGGCGAGATGATTGATATCGCCACCGGTGAGGTCAAAGGCCGCCATGACGGCCTGATGTACTATACACTGGGTCAGCGCCAAGGGCTGGGCATCGGCGGCTCCGGTACCGGTGAGCCATGGTTTGTGGCCGAGAAAGACCTGGAGCGCAACATCCTGTATGTGGTCCAGGGCGACAAGCACCCGAGCCTCTACTCCACCGGCCTGGTTGCCTCCGGCATTTCCTGGACAGCCGGCGGTTCGCTCGGCAATGAACCGCTGAAATGCACGGCCAAATTCCGCTACCGCCAGCCTGACCAGGGTGTAACCTTGACGGCCCGGGAAGACGGAACCGTGCATGTGGCCTTTGACGTACAGCAGAAAGCGATCACACCGGGACAAGCCGTTGTCTTCTACCAGGGAGACGAATGCCTGGGCGGCGGAACTATCGAATACGCGGAGAAGCTCGTGCCGCTGCCGCAGGGTTAACAGCAGCCTTCGGCGTAAGGCATGGTTTCAACATCAGCATCAATGCAAAACCTCCTGCCCGGAGATATCCCGGACAGGAGGTTTTGTTTTGTGTTTATGCGTGGCGCGAAGCCTGCAGACAAGCGCTGCCGCCTCCGGGCGCTAAGCTAAGCTCAGCTCAGCGCCGGTTCAGACCGGAGCCGCTTACGGCTCGATACCCCAAGCCAAGCTGCCGTTCAGGTACAGTGTGACCTTGTTCCAGTCGGCATAAGCGCTCTTCGTTGCGTCATAGGAGTAATCACCGGTTTCATTATAATTGCTCCAGTCCGACTTGTTGAAGCGGAGCTGGATTTCGCCGGTGTTCGCACCGGGAGCAAGGCTGCCTGCCGCCGCTGTAAAGGAAATTTCCACATAATGGTCGGCACCGCTGACCCCAGGTGTCAGCTTCACAAAGCTGCCCTGCACATTGCCGCTGCCGAGGGTTGCATAGTCGACGTTAAATTGCTGCGCCTTTTCACCGTCAATGGTGTAGTAATACCGCAGTTTTACATTTTTCAGGTCCACTGCAGTGGTTCCGTTATTGACGATACGCAGTTGCGGACGGATTTGGTTGTCGCCCGGACTGGTGTCGTTGGTCTTGTATTGGACGGCGAGATTACCGGCCGGGACGACCACGGCTGCCGGCTTGGCGCTGACCTCCGGCGAATTCGGGCTGCTGCCCACGCTGTTGGCCGCACTGACCACATAGTAGTAGGTCGTTCCGTTCACCACGCTGCTGTCGCTGTATGCCGCCTGCGTTACAGTGGCAACATCCGTGTAAGGCCCCCCGCTTACGGTTGCGCGTTTCACCGTATAGCTGGCTGCACCGGAAACGTTATTCCAGCTCAGCGTCACCAGCTTGTCACCGGCAGTTGCGGCCGGCTTGGACGGCGCTTTGGGAGCGGCTGGCTCGACCGGTCCGCCGTTGTTGATCAAGCGGTCATACTCAGCATAGGCTGTGGCCATGTCCACCTGGGCCCAGAAGCGGTGATACTTGAATTCCGGCGCTCCGTTCTCCCAGGTCTTCGTGGTCTTGTTATAGGATGTATTGTATTTGTTCAGCAGATACGACCAGCTCGGATCATTCGTAATATCCGGGCGGATATCCGTGTAGCTGGCATAGACGCCGTTTCCGCCCTTGGCCGGATCGGAGGCTACCGTGTTGCTGCCCGGAATCGTATTGCCTTGGCCGAAGGTTCCGGTCCAGCCTGCCGGGAAATAGACTTCCTTTGTGAAGTAACGGAAGTAGTCCCCGCGGGCTTCGGTCGTCGTGATGCCGATGCCGTCATTATAGCCCCAAGCGTTATCCAGCATGGATTTCGCCAGGGTTTGGGCCTGGGCGCCCAGCGTTGTGTAGCTGCCGGTCTCGGCGCGGGTACCTGCAGCGAAGAAGGTCAGCGCCTTGATGTAGCTACCGAGCACGCCGGCATCCTGGCTTGGACTCTTGGTGACGGCTTTCAAGTTGCTGTTGCCGTCGCTTGCTGCGAAGCTGGTCCAGGTATCCGGCTGGCCGGACCACTCCACATTGCCCGGAATCCAGAACTCGCCGGGAGCCGATACGGTGGCCACCTGCGGATTGTCTCCGCCGAGGATACGGCTGCCCTGGCTGTTCAGGTAGTAGCCGTCGGCATCGCTCACCGGCCGCTTGCCGGCAAAGGCGTAATCGGTGGACCAATCCACCCAGTTCTCTACCACCTGCTTGGCCATCCGGAAATTCTCGGAGGTCGTGTCACCGCTGGCTGCCAGGATATAGTACAGCTCGGCTACACGTTCCACGCTCCAGGCCTGCATGCCGAACCAGTTGTTGGACGGCGGATCATGATAGACCGGGGCATCATCGTAAGCCATGCCGTAGAAGGTGCTTGTACCGGCCGGATACGCCTTGTATGCTCCGTCATAGCTGTTGGTGGCTCCGCCTGCAATCGCGCCCTCATCAGACTGCAGCCAGGTGTAGAACTCCAGCTGCCGCTTCAGTGAGTTAGCCCAGTCGGTGCCTGCGGTGGCCGATGCCGGCACCAGACCGCCTTCAGACAGCGCATAGGCAGCCACTACATTCTGATAGCCCTGATGCGCATGGCTTGCGCCAATTCTCCAGGCCCAGTTGCCCGTAGTGCCCAGACCGCCGCCCCAAGCCGTATACCAGGCGAGCAGATACTGATTGGAATCCTTCCCCGTCCCTGCATTCGGTGTACCATCCGCCGCACTGCCGACCTTCTGGAAATACTTGTCGTACATCCCGTAACGCAGATAGTCGCCCATCTTCTTGGCTTTGTTCAGATAAACGGTATTGTTGTAGCCCAGCTCCTGGGCCCAATACATTGCCTGCACTGCCCGCGCATCAGCATCTGTCGCGTTGGTATACCGCCACTGGGCTGCCGGGACATTAGCTTCCTTCGTGAACAGGGTCATGAAGCCTTCGCCGGTCTTGCCGAAGCTCTTGTCGTCCTGGGACGGATGCGGAACGGCTTCCCATACGGATTCTTGCTCACCGCGCTGGAAGGTGTTGACATAAGCGGCGGTATGGGTCGGATTCAGCAGATTGCCGAAGCCGTACCAGTTATCCACGTCCACGAGCCAGTGCATCAGATACGTCTGGTTATTGCCGTAAGCAGCCTTCAGCTCGCTGTCGAGCGGATCTTTGCCTGCGGCATACTGGCCGCCGAGCTGGCTCGGGTATTTGTCAGGCTGGTTATATTCTGATGCGTAGGTGGCCGGACTGTTCGGATTGTAGTAGCTCATGGTCGGCTGCTCCTGTTTGCCGTCACCCTCATCAATCGGGATAATATACTTCTCCATGTTATCCCAGGCGGCTTCCAGCTTGCTCCAGTCTCCGGTATGGTAGCCGTACAGAACCTCAAGCCACATCCAGTAGCTGTAAGCCTCTGAGGTCGTCATATGCCCATAGTCCGGAGCCTCGCTCATCAAGGTCTCTACCGCATGGTAGGGAATGCCCTCCGCAGAGAAATAACCGTTCGCCGGGTTTTTCAATTGCTCGTACAAGGTCAGGAATCTTGTCGCCTCCGTCGAAGCTGCGGCGGCATTGACCGTTTGAGGGCTATACGCCACTCCTCCGGTAGAAAGCGCGAGGGCCAGAAGGGAGGACATCAGCATCGTAGCCGGCTTTTTTATCATTTTTGATTTCTTAACAGCTTTTAATCTTTTCATTATCGGCATGCTCCTTTCCAATATAGGTTTTATTGAGGCTCAATACCCCAGACAAGTGCGCCATCGCGGTACAAGGTCACCTTCGTCCATTCACCGTATGCGGTTTGTGCCGCGCTGTAGGAATAATCATTGCTCTCGTTATAGTTACTCCAGTCGCTCTTGTTGGTACGCGTCTGAATCTCGCCGCTGCTTGCTCCCGGAGCCAGACTTCCGGCCGCTGCACTGAAGGAGATTTCCAGATAGTAGTCGGCCCCGGTCTTGGCAGGGTCCACCTTCACAAAGGTGCCGCTGACATTGCCGCTGCCCACCACGGCGTAATCGCTATGGAACTGCTGCGCCTTGTCACCGTCTACCGTGAAGTAGTAACGGAGCTTGAGGCCGCTGAGCGGTACTGTGGTGCTGCCCGTATTCACAATCCGGAAGAGCGGACGCATCTGATTATCCGCCGGATTGGTATCGTTCGTGCGGTATTCCACACGCAGATCCCCGATGACCGGATCCGGCGTATCCGCAGGCACCGCGCTGACTTGAACGGATGCAACGCTTTCTCCTACGCTGTTAGACGCAGTAATGACGTAATAATAGGTTGTTCCATTAACTACAGTGTTGTCGGTGTACAAGGGACTTGTTACCGTGGACAGCACCGTATATGGTCCTCCGCTGGTCGTGGAACGCTTGACGCTGTAGCTGCTTGCGCCGCTGACTGCGTTCCAGCTCAGACTGACCTTGCCGTCGCCTGCAACGGCTGCAAGCCCTGCAGGCCGCCCGGGCACCTGCGGTTCACCCGGATTGCCGCCGGACGGCAGCTCGCCAAACACCTTGACTCCCGCATCGAATACCGGAATATACGGTGTCTTGGCCGGCGAGGACGCGCCGGTGGATACTCCCTGGAAGGAGAAGTCATTGGCATTGTTCCAGAAGGTTGTGTTCAGCGGTCCGGCGATCCGGAACTGAACTTCCTTACGGTAAGCGGATTGACCGCCGGGATAAATATTGGTACCGGTGAAATCCACTTTGGTGTAATAAATATGGTTCGCGGCATCATAGGGCTGAAGCGCCGATACCGTTGCGCCCTGGTTGTAACCGCCTGCGGTAACGGTAATATCCTCCGGACCGTATCCGGCGGCGACCGCTTCGCTGATGTCCAGATAATAATTGAAGGACATCGTCTTGCTGGCGCGTGCCGGCCAACCCGTGCGGTTGTTGAGCAGCGCGCGGATTTCCACGAAATTGCTGCCGCTGGCATTGACGGAAGCTTCGACGAACATTTCATCCTCCGGCGTTTCCGCTGCCGGGAAGTTCGCGAGCGGCTGGTCTCCCTGTCCGTGCAGCAGCATCATTTTGGCCAGGGCTCCGGTGAAGGCTGAGTTGTAATCGGTTGCAACTTCATTGGAGACATAATCGCCAATCGAATCGGTATAAGCATCGGTTGCGGAAGGTCCGCCTACCAGCGCGCCGTAGAGAATGTGGCGGTGGTTGGCCGGCACTGTCTGGCTGTCCGCCCAGGAACCATGCGAAGTGCGGTGATGCGGATGCTGCGGCGAGTTATTGCCGTATCCGATCACATAACTGCTGTTCCGCGGATTGTCGCCCAGCATATAACCGATCTGTTTCTCGGCAAAGGTACGTGCCGCAGTACTCTTGGCAGAGTCACTGACCCAGTCTGAATAGACGAAGGCCAGGAACGCCTGGTTGGCAGAATAGCGCAGCGCCCCCCATTGGTCCAGATGGGCGAGCCCGCCCGGCGTATATGTTACCCGTTCACCCGATCCGCTGACGCCGGTGGTCCAGAACTGCATGTTACGCTCCGTCGATTGGACGAATTTGCTGTCGCCGGTAAGCCGGGCCAGCAGCAGTTGGGCACCGTAATGCTTGTCATCCCAGGATTGTGTCCATTTATAGTCCCACAAGCCCGACTGGTTCTTGCCCCATAAATCGCTGGCCGCTACTGCCTTGTCAAGATAAGCCTGCTCACCGGTGGCCAGATACAGCCAGATGCCGCCCCAGCTCAACTCATCGGCATAGCCGCTCCATGAATTATAGAATTGCTTGACGTCGGTAATGCTGTCGGAATAGTTGCCGCGGTACGTATCGGCGAAGGAATACAACTGCTTGGCGTGCAATAGAAGCTTGTCCGCGTATGCGGGGTCCGAATCCCGGAAGATAATTGCCGCCGATGCCAGCGCCGCAGCTGTCTCCCCGGCCAGATCGGAACCGGGATGGGTTGCATCAATCTTGTAGGCCGGGCGGGCCATCTGCATCACTTCCGCCGGACCCCACCAGTTATGATCCGCCGTTCCGTTGCCGACCTGCCCCCACAGCTCATTGGGAGCGGTATGGGCTTTAATGAAATAATCCGTCGCCCAGCGGATATTGTCCAGAATCTCCTCATACTGTCCGGCCTGAACATAACCATCCTTATACTCGTATACTGACCAGGCAAGCATGGTCGCTGTATAAGCCATCGGGAATCCGAACTTGACATGATCTCCCGCATCATACCAGCCGCCCGTTAAATCATGCCCGACATCAGCCCCGTCCTGCAGCGCGGAATCTCCCCGCCACTGTACCCGGTTATTAGCCGGAAGATCGCCTGAACGCTGGGTCTCATAGAAATAAATCGATTTCTGCAGTGCCTCGGCATAATTCTGGTCGGCCGCCGCGGCTTTACTCACTGTGGGATGATTTATAGCACCTGTTAATGTAACCGCTAACATTAAACTCAAGGATAACGCTGAATTTCTTTTGATCCTTTTGCCCATTTTAGCCTTTCTCCTTCCGTTACATAGATTTCCCAGTGCTTAACTACCTTTCCGACAACCAAACCTCCCCAAGCGATATTTTCCGCCTCAGGATACTTTTAATTGGAATAGCTCCACCCCGCTTTCTGATATTCTAGGATGTTTTTCATCCTATGTAAATATATACCATATACCGAACAAAAATTCTATACGAATATAGTAAAATTTCTATAAAATATAGAAAGTTTTGTAAGTATTTCGTGAGAATCCGAGTTTTCTGCCTGCAGCCCGCCTAAAAAACGCCGCTTTTGCCAAAAAAGGAAAGCTCCTCTTCGGACAAAAACGGCGTTTAGTACGCACTCTATAATCTATGGATGATAGCAGCTATCTGAACAAAGCCAACCCTGCCCAGGCAGCGGCCAGCCCAAGCACTGCCGATCCCAGCACATACAGCAGGGCACCGCCCTTTTGCTTCCGCTCCAGCAGCTGCATGGTCTCATACCCGAAGGTCGAGAATGTCGTAAAGCCGCCGCAGAAGCCGGTTCCGCCAAAATAATACACCGCCTCCGGCAGGTGGCCTTTGGCTCCGGCCAGCATTCCCAGCAGCAAAGAACCGGCGACATTGATCAGCAGCGTTCCCCAGGGAAACCGTCCCCCGGTCTTCCTGCCGATATATTGGCCGAGTCCGTAGCGGCTGATTGCTCCGAGCACCCCGCCTGCCCCTACCCACCAGATCATGCTGCATCTCCTCCCCTGCCCTTGCCCTTCGCGGCATATCCGCCCAGCAGAACTCCAAGCCAGCTGAGGGCCAGGCCGCCGAAGATGCTGAAGCCAAGGTACAGCAACGCAATGCCTCCGTTCCCCGATTCCAGCAGCTTCACCGTATCAACGGTAAATGAAGAGAAGGTGGTGAAGGTACCGGTAAAGCCAGTGCCGATCATCAGCCGCAGCTGCGGCGGGAACTTAGCCGCGCCGGAGCTCCGCGTGAAGAACCAGCCGAGAAACAGGCAGCCGAGGAAGTTAATCAGCAGAATTGCCAGGGGAAATCCACTCTCCTGCACAGGCAACGCGAGTGTTATGCCATAACGGCATATGGCGCCGGCAAAAGCACCCAGCGCAATATAAACGAGATTGTTCATCCTTATCGTCTCCCAGCCGCTACTGCTTGCGGCGCAGCTCCTGATTATGGCGGATCTTGGCCTCATTACCCTGTTCGGTCGCCTGGTAGAATACGCGGCGCGCAATTTCCTTGGGCAGGTAGTCCTGCTTCACATAATGCCCCGGAAAGTTATGCGGATACTGGTACCCTTCATGCCCCAGCTTCACCGCCCCTTTATAATGGGCGTCGCGCAGATGCAGCGGCACCTCCGCCGAACGCAGCTCCTCCATCGTATTCATGGCGTTGTCAATCGCCATAACGACCGCATTTGATTTCGGGCTCTCCACCGCAAACAGAATCGCCTGGGCGATATTCAGCTTGGCCTCCGGCCAGCCGTTGTTGCGGTATGCCTCCAGTGCGCTGACCGCCTGTACCATCGCCTGCGGATTGGCCAGGCCGATGTCCTCGCTGCTGGCGGCGATCAGGCGGCGGATGAAGGTCATCGGGTCCATGCCGAGCTTCTCGACGGCATACAGGAACCAGAACAGCGCCGCATCGCTGGAGCCGCGGATGCTCTTGTGGAAGGCCGAGAGCACGTCGTACTGCGTGGACTCGTCGGCCTTGACCGTCGGCCGGCGGATCGACTCCTCCGCCACCTCCAGCGTAATATGCACGCTGCCGTCCGGCTCCGGCGACGTGGTCATCGCCGCCAGCTCCAGCGCGTTCAGCGCGCGGCGGATATCGCCGTTCGCCATGGCGGCGATATGCTGCAGGGCGTCCTCGTCCGCCTGCAGCTTCATGAAGCCCAGGCCACGCTGCTCGTCGGCCAAGGCCCGCTTCATCGCGAGCAGGCTGTGCTCGCTGGTCAGCGCCTCCAGCTGGAACAGCGTGGAGCGGCTGATCAAGGCCCCGTTCACATAATGGAACGGGTTCTCCGTCGTGGCCCCGATAAAGATGATCGTGCCCTTCTCGACCGCAGGCAGCAGCGCATCCTGGCGCGAGCTGTTGAAGCGGTGCACCTCGTCCAGGAACAGAATCGTCTTCGTACCGTAAAGCGCTTTGTTGCTCTGCGCGCGCTCAATTACCTCGCGCACGTCTTTGACGGAAGCTTCCACAGCGTTCAGCCGCACGAACTCCCCTTGCGTCGACTTGGATATAATATGGGCCAGCGTCGTCTTGCCGCAGCCCGGCGGGCCGTATAGCAGGATCGACGAGACCTGGTCCGCTTCAATTGCCCGGCGCAGCAGCTTGCCCTTGCCGACAATATGCTCCTGTCCGATATATTCATCGAGACTCTCCGGACGCATGCGGTCCGCCAGCAGGCGGCCGCCGGTCTGTTCTTGCCCGAACGAGAATAAATCCATCATTCCACTTCCTTGATCTGTATTTCGCGTGAAACACCTTCCCCTATCATACCACAAATTAAAAAGAGCATGACCTCCGCTTCCGGGCGGGCGCCATGCTCTTTGTTCAAAGTGAAGGACTAGCGGTTCATCGCCAGCCGCATTTTTGAGATAATCTTACGGATGCTTTCTTCCGACAGGTGATAGCGCTTCTGCAGCTCATTAACCGAACAGCCTTCGCTGTGACTGCAGTAGATCTCTGCGTTGCGGCTGGCAATCTCCTGCCGCGATCCGCTGTTCTCGCCCCATCTTACCCGTTGTTCACTCTTCTTGGGTATGTAGAGCAGTTCACCCTGGATGTACCCCTGAAGCTCTTCGAGCAGGCGGGGGGGAAGCACATCCTTTCCATTTACGTAACTCACGTTGCGTTTCCTCCTTCAACAGGTGTGTTGCCGTCGTTCCGACCACTGCATTAACAGTCCATTCCATAACACCTGCCTCCTTTCTTCTCCTCAGATTTGGTAAATACCGTAATTTCATTATATTAAACCCTGCGGTTATCGTCTATCCTCAAAGTTCTGCCTGCTTCACAGCAGCTTTCCGTCTTAGTAAGAAGGAGGCCTCGCGGCCTCCCGGTTTATAAGGTTTCCGTCTTAGACGGAAACCACCTCGTATACTTTGATCATTTCAATCAGCCTCCTTCCAGAAAGATTCTGCCCGGCCGGACACTTATTATTAAGCCATAGGTGCAGGGGGGTTACAAGACCAAGAACAGTTTTAACCGTTCTTCACCAGAAAAATAGTGTAGCCCCAAAAGCATTTCCGTTAAACTGTATGATCACTTTTAATGCTATAACCCCTGATCTTACAGAGACATATTTCATATATATTTATACAAAACAAATGTACATTTGGTATTATATGTAGTTCTTTTTTTTTCCTTTTCACATAAAAAATTCCGAGGTGAATTCATGCATCCGTTTATACCTAATATTTACAAACTGGAGATCGATATCACGTACTTATGCACCCTGAAATGCCATAATTGTAACAGAGGTATCTCTGTGGCTCCTCCCGTCAAAGAGCATAACATGAGTGTTGAACAGATCCGAAGATTTATTGATCAATCTATTACTTCTAATCATCCTTGGGAACAAATCAAGCTCATTGGTGGCGAGCCAACCATTCACCCCCAAATTGATATCATAATTGAGTTGCTGTATACATATAAAGCTGATTACAACAAACAGCTCGATTTAAGGGTTGTTTCGAACGGGACAACCAGTTTTACCCGCAATAAGCTGGATCAGATTCAAACTGCTTATCCTGATATCATTATCGAGAATTCCGGCAAGGTAGATAACTTCATACCTGGCTTCTCGTTAAGCCATATTGCTCCCCGTGACATTTATGCTTTCAAGAACCACCGCTACAGAGGCTGCTGGGTTTCTGAGGAATGCGGAATTGGCCTTAATTTCTCCGGCTTCTACTGCTGCTCAATCGGCGGGTCCATCGCAAGATTGTTTAACCATGAAATTGCCGTCAGAAATGTAGAAGACTTGAATTTCGATACGCTTATGAATATGTATGACAAGGTCTGCTCGCTCTGCGGGATGTATCATAATCTCAAAGCCACTGGCGTCAACGATGAAACCATTCTTTCCCCCACCTGGCAAAACCAAATTGATAACCTCGACCCTCTAGAAATTCTGCCAAAATATTAACTTAAGGGGTGCACCATGATCGATTCACATGTATCCATGGCATTAGTCTCCGAAGGATTAATCGATACCGTGTGCAGCGAGGCCATCCGCCTCGGCCGTAAAGGTATAGCTTTTACCCAGCCACTGTTGCCTGCAGAGACACAACAATCCCATAAATCTTGGGCCAATTACGGTGAGAACGCTGAAACCATATTTCAAAAGAAAATGCACTATTTCCAGATGTTAAAGATATACAAAGGCATAGAGCTTCACACGGATTTCACTGATTTCGAGGCTACTATGAACATTGCCAGCCGTTATCCTGTCGATTATGTTCTTGCCTCTGCGGATCCCAGAGTATTAACTGTGTCGAGCCCCGATGAAGAGTTGAGGAAACTAAAGTATTTGCGGTATATAAACGGGATCAGCTGCATTGAGCCATTAATTGAATGGGCTTACATGGCTGCTGGTTCTAGCCCAGGCGAGCCCTTTGATAGCCGTCAGGATCGAATGGACTGGTTAGATATGCTGCTGAAAGCGCTGATCAGCGAATATAAATGCATTGAGTTAAATGTGAATTTTATAACAACCCAAAGTGAACAGGCCTCTTTCGTGGCTGATAAGCTCACGCCCTTCCTTACACGTTATCATGAACTCGGCGGAAGCTTGATTTCACTTGCTACACGATCCGGTTCAGTTCAACAGCTAAGCGCCAGCTTTGAATATTATCAACAATTGCTGCTTCAGACCGGGTTTAGATATACCACACACTTTGCGGCCTTGAATCCTGTTCACGATAGTTTAACATGACTTAATTTTCCTAGTAAGAAATAATCTTAACTGGGGGGTTTCCAGGTGAACTCCAAAATTTTAAGTTTAAATGACCCTGTGATCTATACTTATAATATCTACGGCAGTATTTTTTCAATCCTTTCAGATGATCCCGCTATATGGCCCTGGGTGTATAACAACTTTATTCAAATTAAATATGTCCCAGACTGGAATAGCTATTTCTTTGACCATCACCATCTGTTATTTGATAATTGTCCATGGTTAAATCATTACATCATTCCGAGAAAGTGGTCTTCAGACCGCTTTAACGGGTCAATAGTCGATTGTATTATCCATTCAATTGATAACGGTATGTATCTGTATTTTTACGTGGACCGGTTTTATTTATCCATGTCAGAGCATTACCGCAAGGCGGAATTATGGCACGAAATACTTGTATACGGCTATGATCGGGCAAGCCAAACTATATATATAGCTGACAACTTGGCGGACGGGAAGTATATAAAGACTGAATGCTCTTTTGAGGAAATGGAACAAGGGTACTGGAGCATCCATGCCGATGTGGAATTTTACCACAATATTCATCTTTTCGAAAGGCACCCGGAAGAAGGTGTCGCGATTGATCCGACTCAGATATTAGCTACTCTTGGACATTATCTCCATTCGACCCCATCGGTCAATATGTTCATCAAAGAGCATACGATTTACGGCATTCAGGCTATGGAATTCATGCTCGATAATATTAATGGGATCATTGAACAGGAGAAATTCGTCTTTCTGGATAAAAGAGCCTTTCATTTATTTATGGAGCATAAAATATTAATGGAAATGCGCTTAATGTATTTGAAGGAGCATTCACCGCTTTATGTTGCAGATTCCATCATTAAGGAATACGCCCCTCTTAAAGATGACTACAGGACTCTGCGGAATATCGTTCTCAAATATAATGTATTGCAAAAAAATGATAAATTACTATTAAATATTAAAAGCCGGCTGCATTCGGCAATTGAAAAAGAAAAAGGCCTGATTGGTATGCTGCTTATACAGAATACTTAACTTAAAGTGTCATAATAAAATATAAGCTTAAATGGCGAAATAAAGGAAACTTTATATCGCTATTTTTTTATTCTCATGATCAAAGTATTTTGACGAATCACTAAAATTTTAGTCGATTAATGTCGAAAGATATAGTAATTATCTATTACCTTCGAGATATGGAAGATAAGGGGGACTTACTATGCCACACCTTCGGAAGCCTTTAAGACAGATATTCCGCATCAAAAAACTTCGGACCGAGCTTATGCTGTTCATTATTGCCGTAGTTGTGCTGCCCACTCTTCTAGTGGCCATTATCTCGTCGGAAACCTCCCGCTCGGAGCTGCGGACCCGGATGGCCAATACTACCTTATCCAGCATTGAGCTGCTCGACCAGACCCTTACACAGCTCATTGAACTCGAAAGCGCCAGTGTCAATGAGCTGGCTTACCAGATTTCCTCCACAGACCTGACAGGCGACACAGCCCGGGTTCAGCGGCTGATTGATAAATTCAAAGAAGAACATCCAGAAATCGATATTATTGCCGCCGGCAACAACGCTGGAGCATACCTGTTCGCGCCGCAAACGGAAATGGAGGATTACGATCCGCGGGTTCGGGACTGGTACATCGATGCCCTCAAGAGCCCTGAGCGGACTTCGGTCATTGATCCGATTTTCTCCCAGGTGACAAAGTCTTACATTCTGCCGATTTCACGTGCACTAAATGACGGCCAAGGAGCAATCAGCATCAGTCTCAGCATGGAGGGAATCAGGGAGCTTGCCCAGACGGTGAGCCTGGGCTCCAGCGGCTATGTATATATCCTGGACAATAACAATAAGGTTATTTATCATCCGAACATGGAGGTGGCTGAGCCGGTAACCGGCAAGCTGCTGGACCAGTTGCGCGCACCTTCCGGTCAGGTCGCTTATACAGATACTGCCGGCTCAGATATGGACGGATTTTATATAACGAATGCACTGACCGGCTTCAAGCTGACGGGCGTGCTACCGGAGAAGGAATATACGGAGGCCGCTTATCCTATCCTGATTAATTCAGCCATTGTTCTCATCACGGCGCTAGTTCTGGCCGCCGTGGTAACCTTCTTCATCATCCGCCGCATCACCGAGCCTCTCCTTCAGCTTAATCAATCCGCCCGGAGAGTAAGCGAGGGGCACCTGGACGAGGCGGTACACACTACACGCGTTGACGAAATCGGCCAGCTTGCCGACAATTACAATGCGATGGTGACTTCGCTGCGGCTGATGGTGCAGGATGTGGCCGATACCTCGGGACAGCTCGCCGCAGCCAGCGAGCAGCTCTCTGCCAGCACGAACGAGAACAGCAAAGCGGTCGAGTACGTCACCGAGCTGGTAGAGGAATCCACGCGGGGAGCGGAAGCCCAGGCCCATGCATCCGCCGAGGTGGCCATCACGATGGACGAAATGTCCACGGCCATTCTCAGGATTGCTTCGGCCGCAGAGTCCATCGTCGAAGCCGCAGGAGCAACCGAGCAGGATGTCGGCACCGGCAGCGGTAAAATCCGCCATGTCAGCGAGCAGATGTCCACCATCCGCCAGTCTGTGCAGCAGTCGGGCAGTCTGATTGCCGAGCTGAACGGCCTCAGCGCCAGGGTCGCCGAAGCCAGCACCTCCATTGCGGCCATCGCCAAGCAGACCAATCTCCTGTCGCTGAATGCGGCGATTGAAGCGGCCCGCGCCGGAGAACAGGGGCGAGGCTTCGCCGTCGTCGCCGGAGAAGTACGCAAGCTCGCCGAAGCCTCCAATACGAGCGCGGACGAGATCCGCGATACGATTACCGAGATGCTGGGACTGATCTCCAGCGCTTACGAGATGATGAAGCACCGCGTGTCCGCCGATGTGGAGCAAGGCATTACGCTTACCCTGGAAGCCAGTGCAGCCTTCCAGCAGATTGAGCATTCCACCCGCCATGTCAGCGAGCAGATTCACGAGGTCTCGGCCGTCGCCGAGCAGATGTCGGCCAGCTCCGCCGAGGTTGCCGCTTCCGTCCAGGAGATGGCCTCGATCTCCCGTGCGTCGCTGGACTCCTTCCAGAGCGTAACCGCGGCGACGGAAGAGCAGCTCGCTTCCATGCAGGAAATCACCTCCTCCTCCGCCTCCTTGTCCACCATGGCGGAAGACATGCAGAAGCAGGTGGAGCGGTTCCGTTTCGACAGCCGCCCGGAGAACGGGAAATAACATGCGCCGCCCCTTGAATGATTCGTTCAAGGGGCTTTTTTGCGTCGAGCTCCGCTCATATATCCTCGGGAGCCTCCACGACACTGGGAGGGTCTTGTTCGTGATGAGCCATCCATCACATGCAACAAAAGGCATCTCCGGCTATTTACAGCCTGAAGATGCCTTTCATGTCCATTGCCTCTATAAGTGGCTATGTCTCCGGCCAGCCCATGGCGCTGACTTCTTCCTGGGCCTTGATATAGGCCGGTAACTCCCCGCCCGACATCAGCCACAGCTCATGCAGCGCCCGGGTGCAGCCGACGTACATCAGCTTCGCATCCCACGCTGCCGGGCCGTAATGCCCGTTGTCCGCATCGGCCAGAATGACCGCATCGAACTCCAGCCCCTTGGACAAATAGACCGGCAGCACCGACAGTCCGCCAAGGTATTCGGTCATGCTGCCGTCGATCAGGTGAAGCTCGGCAAAATGCGCCGTCAGCCCGGCATACAGCTCCTCCGCTTCGCGCAGCGTGCGGGTCAATACGGCCACCGTGCGGTATTCCCGCCCAGACAACGCGGCCAGAGCCGCGCGGATGGCTTCGAAGCGCTCACCGGCGGACCCTGCCTCCACAGCTTCATGAACACCCGGCCGCCTGTCACTGTAAGATATCAGCCGGACCGGGTTGCCGCTGCGGAAGACCGGAACGGCGAGCAGCGGGCTGCCAACCCCGGTGGTCAGTATGCCATTTGCAAACTCGATGATTTCCATGGTGGACCGGTAGCTTCGGGTAAGCGCGTGATAGGCCGTATGGTCACCCGCGAAGAGCCGCTGCATCTCATCCCAGTCATGCACACCTTTATAGGCATGGATGCCCTGGGACAGATCGCCCAATATCGTAAAAGAATGACCGCGTACATACAAATCGAGCACAGCAATCTGAAATGGCGAGAAGTCCTGCGCTTCGTCGATGACGACATGGTCGAAGCGCTCGCTGCCTTCGTTGCCGCTGAGCAAATAATGGATGTAGAGCAGCGGCGGCAGGTCTTCCTCGCGTATCAGCCCTTTCTTGAGATCCTTGGCTGTTTCCTTCAGCACCCCCGCCGGGATCGCCTCCGGCGCTTCGGACGGCCAGTGCTCCGGCGTCTTGGCTGCCCGGAAGATCTGCTTGTAAATGGTCAGCGGATCATATTTCGGCCATTTGGTGCTGTAGGCCTTCTCGCGGGCGGCAGCTTTCTTCTTACGGTCCTTCAGGGCAGCCGCCGACGGGCTCTTCTTCAGCTCCATTTCGATCCAGCGGTGTATTCGGGCCATCACACGCTCCTTGCGCTTGGCCGGCGGGTAGGGAGCATATTCGTCGTTGTACCAGCGCAGAATCATCGAGCGGCGCAGCACTGTCCCTTCCCACGGGCTGAAATCCCCTTCGGGCACCGCTCCGTTCTCCAGCAGCCGGACGGCATCCTCAATCACGCCCATCAGTGCAGTGGAGCCTTTGAACCGCCCCGGCGTCTCTGCGGTGATCTCCGGCATTCCGCCTTCCCGTTCAAACCAGCGGTTCAGCGTTTCCGATGTATCCTGCTCAGGCAGGGTAAGATTCAGCATGCCTGCCGCCCAATCCGGAAATGTATTCTGCATGATATTGCCGACGCCCAGCTCCGGAAGCACATCGGAAATATAATCAAGGAACATCCGGTTCGGTGCAAAAATAATCATCCGCTCGGCTGTAACCTGCTCCTTGTACTGATACAGCAGGAACGCCAATCGGTGCAGCGCGACTGTCGTTTTTCCGCTGCCCGCCACCCCCTGGATAATCAGTGCGGTGTTCTTGGCGGCGCGGATGATCTTATCCTGCTCCTCCTGTATCGTGGAGACGATATCGCGGAGCTTGTTGTCCTTGTTCTCTCCCAGCCGGTAGACGAGGAATTCGTCGGATACGGCCGGTGCATCGCTGTCCCGGTCGTACGTATCCGCCACCCGTTCCAGAATCCGCTTGCGGATCACTACGTTGCGCTTGAGGTAGACCAGCCCCTCAATCAGCCCTTCCGGCGCTTCATAAGAAGCCGGGTCCGTCCCTCCTGTAAACGAATAGAACAGGCTTGCAACCGGTGCGCGCCAGTCGATGACTAGCGGACGGTCGCTTACCTGTTCGCGGTCTACTCCAATTTTGCCGATATAGAGCGCCTTGGGTTCATCCGTTCCGTTCTCCTGGAAGTCGAGCCGTCCGAAATACGGCTCCTGTCTGACCTTGGTTAAATCATGGCGCCGCTGCTCCCTTGAATCCTCCAGCACCTGCTCCGTATAATCATGTCCCGTATATACCGGAGTATTCTGCAGCCTTTCCAGCGCCGAATCAATTTCCGTCAGCGTGTCGTTCAGCCTGTCTTCTTCCTCTTGATAGGCACTTTGAAAGTTGTCCGCCAATTTCAGTTACCTCCTAAAAGTTATTTCCTCGTGCAAGACTGAACAAGCTCACACAAAAAGGAAACCAATTGTATCATAGCGACGCCGGAAAAGCCATTTATTTCTTGCCCATATAGAAATTATTCATGCGGAGCTGTTACCTTGCAGGGTTATCCCATCAGGGCATGCACCACGAAGTTAGCGACGAACAGAGCGGCGATACCATACAGCGCCGGTGGCACCTCTTTGCCCCGGCCCATCGCCAGCTTGATGATCGGATAAGTAATAAACCCGAAGGCCATGCCGTCTACAATGCTGTAGGTGAACGGGATCATGACCATAATCAGAAAGGCAGGGAATAGCTCCGTCAAATCGCCAAGCTCCATTTCCCGGACGCTCTGCAGCATCAGGCCGCCGATGACGATCAGGATCGGGGCGATGGCACTGTCCGGCACATACGCCAGCAGCGGGATGAACAGAAAGGTAGCAGCGAATAACCCCCCGGTAACAAGCGGGGTCAGTCCGGTGCGTCCCCCGGCGGCGATGCCTGCGGTCGATTCAGCGGCGGCCACGACCGGGCTGCTGCCGAAGACGCCGGCGGCGATGTTGGCAAGCGAAAGCGCCCGCAGGCTGCTCTTGAAGCGCTCCGGACGTCCGGCCATCAGCGTCTGGGACGCGATCAGCCCGATATTCTCGAACACAACAATAAGGAGCAGCAGAAACACGGCAATCCAGAAGACGAGGCTGATCAGCCCGCCGAAATCCATGCCTGCGAACAAGCCTCCGTATCCGGTAAATACATGCCCCGTCCCGGTCTGCTCCGGCTTATGCGCGGCGCCCAGCAAATAAGCAAGCCCCGTGCCCACCGCCATACTGATCAGAAGGCCGCCGCGCGTGCCGCGGATGAACAGCACCAAGGCCAGAATGAGCGTAACACAGGAGGTAATGACCGCCGGATCGCTGAAATGCCCGATGGCCACAAACGTCGTCTGATGGGCAATGACGATTCCGCTTTTTTGCAGACCGATGAAGGTCAGAAAGAGGCCGATGCCCGCTGTTATCGCATGCTGCAGATTGCGGGGAATCGCTTCGCTCAGAATCCGGTACAATGAGGTAAAGGCAACAACGGCAAAGAGCACGCCCGTAACCACCACAACGGCGAACGCCTCACGCCAATCGAGCTTCATCGAGTGCACCAGCGTATAGGTGAAGAAAGCGTTGATCCCCATGCCCGGCACCACCACAATTGGCGATTTGCCGCCGAAGGCCATCAGAAGACAGCCGGTGATCGCCGTCAGCAGCGTAGCGACCATCGCCGGACGCAGCGGCACACCTGCATCATGCAGGATCGCTGCATTGACCATTACAATATATACAGAGGCAAAATAAGACAGGATGCCTGCCGGGATTTCCTTTTTCCAGTTATCTCCCGGCTGAAGCCCCACGCTGTTCCGCCAAAAATTCGTATTCATATTCCTACCTCCACTAATCTTTCGGTTCCGCTCAGGCTATACCCCAATTGGAGGGACCCTATTCAGCTCCCGCTTCCCGGCCCCACTATTATGCCAACAATCGGCGCCGGCAAAACCGAATAACCTGAACTTGAATCTTAAACACAACATAACCCCACATAGTGGGGTTATAACACGGCCTCCGGTTCAGGACCCTTGCAGGAACCTTGAGACCCTAACTAATTAGCAGCAAAAAGGGCGAAAGCAGCCGGTTGTCCGGCCGTACGCCCTTCCAATCTTTCTCTTCTGACTCTATTTATCAGCCCTTGTCTGAAGGATTTCTCCTCCCGAGTACAAGCTTCTCCACGGTCTGAGCGATCCGAGCCGTACGGGTCTCCTCCCGCTTTGCGTCCGTAATCCAGGTAATGTAGGCCTTGCGGTGAGAAAGGGCAAGCTCTTGGAAGAAGGCAAACGCCGCTTCGTTCCGGTCCAGCGCCGCCTGCAGCTCCTGGGGCACAGGTAGCTCAGCGGCAGGCGCTTTCGGCTTGGAAACGGCCCCTGAGCCTTCCGGACGACGGCGGGAAGTCGCTCCCAGTGGCCGGAACCGCATCGCTGACCACGTCCCGTCGATGGAGATCAGCGAGATGCCTTCATAGCCTGCGTTCCAGACCAGCTCCCAGCCCTTGTCCCGGCTGAGGTCGGTCTTGAGCTTGGAGCTGCCCTTCGGATAGCAGATCCACAGCAGACCGTCATGCTTGATCGCAGCCAGCGCCTGCGGGCCGTACTGCTCCAGCTCGCTGACACTCTCCGCAAATAACTGGACATAATCATAGGCGCCCTGCATCCCGTCTGTAGCGGATGCGGCGTCCGTATCCAGCCCCAGCTCCTGCAGGAAGCCGTCCGGCGGCTGCAGGACAAGCACTTTGCCGACTTCCGGCAGGCGCAGCTTCTTCATCAGTGCCGTATTCATACGCTGATGCCGCCGGCCTCCAGCAGATCCTTCACGGCCACGCTGACCATGATGAGTCCAACGACTGGCGGTACATACGAATTGCTCGCCGGCGGCTGCTTAGCCTTACGCCGGTCCGGGGCATCCGCCGGTACGATCTGCTCGGTGACGTCCACGCGCGGCTTCACAGGCTGTTCGGTCGAGAACACGACCTTCACGCCTTTTTTGATGCCGTCCTTGCGCAGCTTCTGGCGGATGACGCGGGCGATCGGGTCCATCTCCGTCTTGGAGATGTCGGCTACCCGGAAGCGGGTCGGGTCCATTTTGTTGGCCGCACCCATGCTTGAAATCATCGGGATGCCCCGGGAGAGGCATTCCTTGATCAGATGAATCTTGTAAATGATTGTATCCGACGCATCGATTACAAAATCCGGCTTGTATTTAAACAGCTCTTCATAGGTTTCTTCCGTGTAGAACATGTTCAGCGCAATCGCTTCGATTTCCGGATTGATCAGCTTCACCCGGTCGACCATCAGGTCGGCCTTCTTCTGGCCGATCGTCGTGGTCAGCGCATGGATCTGCCGGTTGACATTCGTGATATCAACCGAATCCTTGTCGATGAGGATAATGCGGCCTACGCCGGTACGTGCCAGCGCTTCAACGGCCATAGCACCGACGCCGCCGATGCCGAGCACCGCAACGGTGCTGTTCTTCAGTATATCCAGGCCTTCCGGCCCGATAGCCAGCTCTGTACGCGAGAACTGATGCAGCATAAGGATAAATCCTCCTTTAAACGGCTCCGCCGCAGGCGGATAACAAGCCTGGCGGCGGGCCGGATGATTAATTTTTCGCTTTTACCGGCTTTGGAGCCAGTTTGATGTGCAGCTGCTCCAGCTGCGCATTGTCTACCGGAGACGGTGCGTCCATCAGCAGGTCGGTGGCGCTGGCCGTCTTAGGGAAGGCAATGGTTTCGCGCAGGTTGCTGCGTCCTGCCAGCAGCATCACCAGGCGGTCAAGGCCAAAGGCGATCCCGCCGTGCGGCGGCGTGCCGTATTCAAAGGCATCCATCAGGTAACCGAATTTCTCGTAGGCTACTTCCGGAGTAAATCCAAGCGCGTCAAACATCTTCTCCTGGACATCGCGCTTGTAGATACGCTGGGAGCCGCCGCCCACTTCGTAGCCGTTCAACACAAGGTCATAGGCCTGTGCACGGACTGCGCCCGGGTCGGATTCAAGCATATGCAGGTCTTCATCATTCGGGCGGGTGAACGGATGGTGCTCCGCCACATAACGTTTCTGTTCCTCGTCATAGCCAAGCAGCGGGAAGTCGGTTACCCAAGCGAACTTGAACACACTGTCGTCGATCAGCCCGAGCTGGCGGCCGATCTTAAGGCGCAGCGCGCCGAGTACATCAGCGACCACTTTCTTAGTGTCGGCGGAGAAGAGCAGCAGGTCGCCATCCTCGGCACCGGTCCGCTCTTTCACGGCGGCGATTTCTTCCTCGGTGAAGAACTTCACGATCGGTCCTTTGAATTCGCCGTCTTTGACCTGAATCCAGGCCAGACCCTTGGCGCCGTAGCGGGCAGCATAAGGTCCGAGATCGTCGATCTCCTTACGGGTCCAGGTGCCGCAGCCCTTCGCGTTGAGGCACTTCACTTCGCCGCCTTTTTCGATAACGGAAGCGAACACCTTGACGCCGCTGGTTGCTACAATATCGTTCATTTCCACCAGTTCGAGTCCGAAGCGCAGGTCCGGTTTATCCGAGCCGTATTTACCCATGGCATCTGCATAAGTCAGGCGCTGGAACGGCAGAGCCACCTCTACGCCAATAGTTTCTCTCAGGAGGCGCTGCATCAGCTGCTCCATCATGCCCAGCAGGTCTTCCTGCGACATGAAGGAGGTCTCGATGTCGACCTGCGTGAATTCCGGCTGGCGGTCGGCACGCAGGTCCTCGTCACGGAAGCAGCGGGCGATCTGGTAATACCGCTCAATACCGCCCACCATCAGCAATTGCTTGTAGATCTGAGGGGACTGTGGCAGCGCGAAGAATTCGCCTTCATGCACCCGGCTAGGAACCAGATAGTCGCGTGCGCCTTCGGGGGAGCTCTTGGTCAGAATCGGCGTTTCTACATCTATGAAGCCTTCACCGTCCAGAAAATCGCGGAAAATCTTGGTCGTCTTGGAGCGGAGCAGCAGCGTCTTGTGCATTTCCGGGCGGCGCAGGTCGAGATAACGGTATTTCATGCGCAGCGACTCATCGACTTCCACCCCGTCCTCGATGAAGAATGGCGGAGTCTTTGCGGAGTTCAGCACTTCGATTTCCGTAATACGGACCTCGATCTCGCCGGTCGGCAGATTCGGGTTGACCGTTTCCGGATCTCTTTTTACAACTTTACCCGTAACGGAGAGCACATATTCACTTCTTACCTTATCGGCAGTCTGCAAGGCTTCACCGGAATAGTCCGGGTTGAAGACGATTTGCACAATGCCTGTACGGTCGCGCAGGTCGATGAACAGCACGCCCCCCAGATCGCGGCGGGTCTGTACCCAGCCGTTCAGTGTCACAGTCTGGCCGATATGCTCCAGTGTCAATTGTCCGCAATGGCTTCTACTCATCTCATTTACCCCTTTATGATTAATATAGACATGCTATCTTGTCTCTACCCGCTTGGTGACAGAGGTCTGCCGTTTAATCAGCCAGCGCCTGCGCCAGTTCTTCCAGCTTGACGGTGCGCTGCTCGCCCGTTGCCATCGCCTTAACGGTAATGACACCATTCTGCAGCTCATCATCGCCAAGAATCGCCGTATACCGCGCCGACAAGCGGTCGGCCGACTTCATTTGCGCCTTCATTTTGCGGCCCAGATAATCCCGTTCCGCCGAGATGCCCTGAGCGCGCAGCGTGAACAGCTGCTTCGTAATTTCCAGATCAGCGGCTTCGCCGAGCGCCACCAGATACACATCCAGCGGCTTTACCGTCTCCAGCTCCACGCCTTGATTCTCCAGAATCAGCAGAATACGCTCCAGACCAATTCCGAAGCCGATGCCCGGCTGATCCGGCCCGCCGATCTCTTCAACCAGGCCGTTGTACCGGCCCCCGCCGCCGACCGTATCAATGGTGCCGATTCCGGCCGCCTTGTATTCAAACGCGGTATGGGTGTAGTAATCCAGTCCCCGCACCAATCGTGGATTAATGCTATAAGCAACGCCCATGGCATCCAGATGGCCTCTGACTTTGGCAAAATGCGTGCTGCACTCCTCATCCAGACTGTCCAGAATCGACGGCGCATCCCCGAATTTATCCTGATCCACCTTGCAGTCCAGTACGCGCAGCGGATTGCGGTCCATCCGGCGCTGGCAGTCCTTGCACAGCCGGTCATGCATCGGTGTTAAGAAAGCGAGCAGCTTCTCCCGGTATGCGGCACGGCTTGGGGCATTGCCGACGGAGTTCAGCTCAACCCGCACTTCCTTCAGGCCTAGGTCCTTGTAAAATTGGTAGCCAAGGGAGATGACCTCCGCATCAATTGCCGGATCAACTGCACCGAACGCCTCGATGCCGAATTGATGGAACTGGCGGTAGCGTCCCGCCTGCGGCCGCTCATAGCGGAACATAGGCCCGATGTAATACAGCTTGCTGACATCCGGCTCACCATACAGCTTGTTCTGCACGTATGCCCGTACAACGCCCGCCGTGCCTTCCGGACGAAGCGCCAAATCACGTTCGCCTTTGTCCTTAAAGGTATACATTTCGCCTTCGACAATGTCCGTGGTTTCCCCTACACCGCGTTCGAAGAGCTCGGTATGCTCGAACATTGGCGTCCGGATCTCCCGGTAATTGAAGCGCCGGCAAAGGTCTCTTGCCTTGGCCTCCACGACCTGCCATTTCTCTACGGCACCGGGCAGCACGTCCTGCGTACCCGTTGGTTTCTCGAATCTTTCTTTACCCACAGCCTGATCCCTCCTGATATAAAAGCAAAAAATCCCCCATCCCTGTTTACAAACAGGGACGAGGGATTATCATTCCAAATGTAATCACCCGTGGTACCACCCACATTCCGGACCAGCCAATAGCAGCTGAGCTCCGCTCACAGCGGTTAACGCCCGCCTACGCGCTACGGCTACTGACATCAGGCCACTACCGGCTGGCCCGCTTTCGCCGTGCGTTCTCGGGGAGGTCATTCATCCGTGCATCAACAGAATCCTTGCAGCACAGGCATTATAACGGTAAAATCACCGCTATTAGCCGGGATTCCTCTCTGGGGTTGTGGGTACCGGATTACTTGTTCCCGTCATCAAAACGTGTATAACATTCCGTATATTGTTAGATTCTACTGAACCACTGCGCTAAAGTCAAGAAAGTAAATTAAAAAAACGGGAAAGCAGCTAAATCCCCTTCGATTCCGCAGAATGCAAAAAAAATGACCTGCAGGCGAATCCCGCAGGTCCAAGAACATATATTATAAAAAAGGGGGTCATGCTTTTATTATAAACACGCTATATTAAGGAATCATGTATGTAATATTACAGTTATATTACATTCAAGAAAGCGTTTTATAAGTCCGTCCATCCCCCTGATCTCGCCTTATCCACTGTACACCATCAGCATATTTATTGTCTAGCAGTTTATGACAAATGATTGCATAATTCAGACAAAAAATTTGTGCAAGTAATATTGTCCAACAAAAAACTTCGGCCACCCCTGTTAAGCAGGGATGGCCGAAGCTAAAACCGGTGGTATGGAAACCGGACTTAATCAAATACCTCTACATAAGCATGTTTGCCGCGCAGGACCTCTACCACCTCATGATATCTCTCGTCGGCAATCTTCAAATCCATCACGTAACGGATATCGTCCAAATCTCCATCCTGCGCATAAACCTCGCTGTGCTCTGGGTCTCTGCCCAAATCCCTGCGGTCCAGTTCATCATCGTTCAAGGCAACGGATGGCACTACAACGGTCCCGGCTGCGATATCTGCAGAGCCTACGGCACCGAATGCGCCCCCCGCCATTGCGGAATTGTTATACGGAACCAGCGGCAAAAGAATATTGCGTCTATGCTTTCCGTCGATACGCAGCGGGTCGGTCAGTGCAGAGACCTCCATATCCCCTACGCCGTACGGTATCAGTGATGTTTTGGCACCTTCCGCTTCATCCTCCGACCTGAAATACGCCTGAATTCTTTTACTCATGATCTTTCCCTCCTTAGGAGTAGTTAATGGAATATCTTAATACTCTATTACAACACCTTAAGCAGCTCACGCACAAAAGCGGGCTCATCCTTCGGTGTGCGTGATGTAATGAAATTGCCGTCAACGACGACTTCTTCATCCTTAAATTCCGCGCCGGCGTTCACCACGTCATCTTGCAGCGGAGGATAGGATGTGATGGTGCGGCCCTGCAGCAGCTCAGCGCTGATCAGGATCTGCGGGCCATGGCAGATGGAGGCAATCGGTTTGCCCGCTGCATCTGCGTCCTTTACAAAGGTAATGATGTCAGCGTCGAGCCGCAGGTTCTCCGGTGAAGAACCGCCCGGGATCACAATGGCATCATATTCTTCCGCCTTGACCTCGCTGATCGCTTTGTCGGCAGTATATGAGGCCTCTCCCTTCTTGCCCTGCAGGGTCTCATTCTTGTTCAGGCCGATAATGTCAGCCTGATGCCCCGCTTTGATGACTTCGTCATAAGGAACCTTCATTTCAGAATCTTCAAATCCGCTGGCGAGCAGAAATGCAACCTTACTCATGGATAAGTTCTCCTTTCTGCTATTCTTGTTCTTGATGTTCTATTACCCTGATTGCAGTGCTTTCTAACCAAAAGTTAACGCTTTCGTCATGAGCTCGCCCCCCTCTGCCGGGAGTAAACAGCCAGCGCAGCAGCGGCAGTATGCAATCAGGTGCGTGGGAGCATAGTGCGGCGCCAGCCGCTCAGCAGCTGCTGTTCATGCAGCTCTCCGGTGACTTTGGCGCCAGCCAGCGCCTCGGCCGTAACCGAAGCCGCTGCGGGGGAGATTCTGCTCAATATCCAGGCTTTCTGCGATTGCCTCATATGTTATCCCGTCCTCTGTAAAGAATGCTTCTCTTTAGTTTAACCAGCCCGGCATCGCTCTATCCGCCTGCAACCGGCCTGTAAGAGGAGGTGGAGGGCCTTCCTGTATGAGCTCAACTTGCGCACCAACGAGCCATCCGGAATTTCCGGACAGCTGGACAAAAAAAAGCTGCGTGCCGCTTGGAGCCTGCACACAGCATTCTTGCTTTATTGAGTTTACGGGCGGCTGTCCAGCAGCAGAGTTACAGGTCCCCAGTTCACGAGTGACACATCCATCATCGCCCCGAATACGCCGGTCTCCACCTGGAGTCCACTCTGACGTAATTGCTCGTTGAAATAGTCATACAGCCGCTTCGCTTCATCCGGAGCCGCCGCAGCCATGAAATTCGGGCGCCGCCCTTTGCGGCAGTCGCCGTACAGCGTGAACTGCGACACCGAAAGGATTGCCCCGTTCGTATCGGTGACGCTATGGTTCATTTTACCTGCTTCATCCTCGAAGATACGCAAGCCGGCTACCTTGTCGGCCAAATAAGCGGCGTCCTTCTCGGTATCCCCGTGAGTGACGCCGACCAGCAGCATCAGCCCTGCTCTGATTGCCCCCGTTACTTCACCGTCTACGGTCACCTGCGCTTCCTTGCAGCGCTGCACCACCACTCTCATGTCTTCCTGTTCAGCTCCTTGCTGCTATTGCATAATACGGTTCACTGTATATACATCCTTGACCCGTTTAACGCGGTCCACTACCGATTGCAAATGATCGGTATTACGGATCAGGATCGTCATATGGATCATCGCCATCTTGTTCTTGTCGGAGCGGCCGGTAACGGCTGAGATATTCGTCTTACTCTCAGAGACGGCCTGCAGCACTTCATTGAGAAGCCCGTTGCGGTCATGGCCGGTAATTTCAATGTCGACGCTGTAATTCGCCTCCATGCTGCCTTCCCATTCGACATCGATCACCCGGGCCGCATCTTCACCGTCGCCCTCGGTCGGAATGTTCGGACAATCCGCGCGGTGAACGGATACTCCGCGTCCGCGTGTTACGTACCCGACGATATCATCCCCCGGAACGGGGTTGCAACATCGTGCGAAACGAACCAGCAGATTGTCGATGCCCTTAACACGGACCCCGTTGGTCGGCTGATTGCGTTTCTCGCCGCTCGACTTGATCTCCTTCATTTCGCTGGACAATTCCAGATGTCCTGCCGCCTCTTCCTGCTCCCTGCGGACCTTCTCAGTCAGCTTGTTGGCAATCTGGGCAGCAGTGATCCCTCCGAAGCCTACAGCGGAGAGCATATCCTCGACATCGCCAAAAGCAAACTTCTTGGCGACTTCGCTGAGCTTATCCTCCGTAAGAAAATCGGAGACCTCCATGCTGAGCCGCTTCAGCTCGCGTTCCACCGCTTCGCGGCCCTTCTCCACGTTCTCTTCGCGCTTCTCTTTCTTGAACCATTGCTTGATTTTGCTGCGGGCATGCGAGGACTGGGCAATCTTCAGCCAGTCGCGGCTTGGCCCGTATGAATTCTTGGAAGTAAGAATCTCCACGATATCGCCTGTCTTCAGCTTATGATCAAGCGGCACAATCCGGCCATTGACCTTGGCACCGATTGTGCGGTTCCCGACCTCCGTGTGGATGCGGAACGCAAAATCCAGCGGCACTGAGCCTGCCGGCAGCTCCACCACTTCTCCCTTGGGTGTAAACACAAATACAAGGTCGGAGAAAAAGTCCATTTTAAGCGATTCGACAAATTCCTCGGCATCCTTCGCTTCGTGCTGGAGCTCGAGAATTTCGCGGAAGAACGGCATCCGGTTCTCCGGGTTGGCAGCGGTCGCATTCCCTTCTTTATAGGCCCAGTGGGCAGCGATCCCGAACTCTGCGGTGCGGTGCATCTCCCAGGTGCGGATCTGCACTTCCGTCGGCTCTCCGCCGGGCCCCACAACGGTAGTATGCAGCGATTGATACATATTCGCTTTTGGCATGGCGATATAGTCCTTGAACCGGCCGGGCATTGGCTTCCAAAGCGTATGAATAATGCCTAAAGTCGCGTAGCAGTCCTTAATGTTATCAACGATGATCCGGATCGCCAGCAAGTCGTAAATTTCATTGAACTGCTTGTTCTTGGTGCTCATTTTGTTATACACGCTGTAAATATGCTTCGGACGGCCGGAAAGATCGCCTTCAATGCCCATTTCGTCCAGCTTGGTGCGGATGCGGCCGATGACACTGTCGATGAACTGCTCACGCTCGGCCCGCTTCTTGTGCATCAGATTGGCAATGCGGTAGTACTGCTGCGGATTGAGATAACGGAGCGCGATATCCTCCATCTCCCATTTAATCGCTGATATCCCCAGACGGTCAGCAATCGGACAAAAAATCTCCAGAGTCTCGTAAGAAATCCGCCGCTGGCTCTCTTCCGACTGGTACTTGAGTGTGCGCATATTATGCAGACGGTCTGCCAGCTTGATGACAATGACCCGGATATCCTGAGCCATGGCAATAAACATTTTGCGGTAATTCTCGTTCTGCTGCTCTTCCTTGGACCGGAAGCGGATGCGCTCCAGCTTGGTAAGGCCGTCCACGAGCATGGCACAGGTCTCGCCGAATTTCTCGCGGATCTGCTCCAGCGAAACCGTGGTATCTTCTACGACATCATGCAGCAGTGCCGCAATAATCGAGATCAGATCCATCTGCATATTGACGACAATATCCGCTACGGCCAGAGGATGCAGGATATAAGGCTCCCCCGACTTCCGGACCTGCCCGTGATGGGCCTGATCGGCAAATTCGTAAGCTTCGCGGATGCGGAGAAGATCCTTTTCTTTTATATAGGCGCTAGCCTTTTCGATTAATTGCTCTATGCCCATTCTCGTCGTATCCGTTTCCTTTCTATATGAAAAATCCCTCCCGGGATTTCTCTAGTCTTAATATGTTAAGAAAAAACTCCTGCCGGAGTTTTATCCTGTAAGCGGAAGCGGCCCTAAGCCTCCTTCACGGTTAAAGCCAGGCAAGCAAGGGCAAACTGCACACAAGTTTAAAGTTGTCTATTATTATGACGCTTGCGGCGGATTACGTCAACACTTCCCATTGCATGGCATTCCTGTCACTGTGCAGGCTCAAGAATAGTCAATTTCGTGGCGGGCAAAAAATGTTGTTGTAAAATGTCGCCGTACTCATTAATCTAGAAAAAGCGGTTTTCCGCAAGCATTCCTAAAAACCACATAGAGAAAGAGAAGTGAACTCATTGCAACGCGAAATTCAAGTTAATGAAAAGCTCCCGTTCGGTCCCGGATTTCTGCTGAGTCTGCAGCATCTGTTCGCCATGTTCGGCAGTACGGTGCTTGTCCCTAACCTGTTCGGGGTAGACCCGGGCATGATCCTGTTGATGAACGGCATCGGTACCCTGCTCTACATTCTTATCTGCCGCGGCAAAATCCCCGCTTACCTTGGCTCCAGCTTTGCCTTTATTTCACCGGTGCTTAGCGTACTCGATAATTATAAAGGGGACCACGAGCATGGATATTCGCTTGCTTTGGGCGCCTTTATCATTACCGGCATCATCTTCGTGCTTATCGCGTTAATCATTCGTTATGCGGGAACCGGCTGGATTGACGTTGTATTCCCTCCGGCAGCTATGGGTGCCATCGTCGCCACCATCGGTCTTGAGCTGGTACCAGTGGCTGCGCAGATGGCCGGATTGATTGCTCCCAATAATGCCCCTGCAGACTGGTCTCCCGATCCGAAGACCGTTGCGTTGTCCATGGTGACACTCGGCGTGACCGTAATCGGCGCTGTACTGTTCCGCGGCTTCCCCAAGATCATCCATATCCTGATCGGTATCGTAACCGGATATGTGCTGGCCCTGATTTTGAAACAAGTCGATACTGCAGCCATCTCCGATGCAAGTTTTCTGGCGGCTCCAACCATTGTGACACCGTCCTTTGATTGGCAGGTCGTTTTCACAATTATCCCCGTATCCATCGTCGTTATCGTTGAACATATCGGCCATCTGCTCGTTACAAGCAACATAGTAGGCAAAGACCTGGCCAAAGACCCCGGTCTTGACCGCTCGCTGATGGGCAACGGCATTTCAACCATCATTTCCGGCTTAGTCGGCTCTACGCCAAATACAACGTACGGCGAGAACATCGGCGTTATGGCACTTACCAAAGTATATTCCATATTCGTCATTGGCGGCGCAGCCATCATCGCCATTCTGCTTTCGTTCTCCGGAACCTTCTCGTCGGTCATCGCCAACATTCCGTCTGCTGTCATGGGCGGCGTATCCTTACTGCTCTTCGGCGTTATCGCCGCTTCCGGTCTGCGCATCTTCGTGGAGCAGAAGGTTGATTTCTCCAAGGCCACCAACATGATCATGGCTTCTCTGGTACTCGTAACCGGTATCAGCGGCGCTAAGCTGACCTTCGGTGAAGTTGAACTGAAGGGCATGGCGCTGGCAACGATTGTCGGTATGGTACTGGCACTGTTCTTCAAGTTGATCGAGGTTCTGGGTCTGTCCAATGAGCAGGAAGGCGAGAAATCCGCTCATTAAGCCCTGAATAGTATGATATTATTAATGAAGTAATTTTTATGACAAGCATATGCAAAAAAGCGGAATGCCATCGTAAACCGACAGCATTCCGCTTTTTATTTCCCGGGAAAAGAAGCCCCGTTTAATCCTCGTACGTGAGCAGCGATACAACCTCTACGCCCGGCAGCTTGTTACGGCCGGCAAGCTGGGACAGCTCGATCAGGAAAGCGGCGCCAACCACATTGCCGCCAAGCTGCTCCACCAGACTGACCGAAGTGGCGATCGTGCCGCCGGTTGCCAGCAGATCGTCGGCGATCAGCACATTTTGCCCCGGCTGGATTGCATCGGTATGCATAGCCAGCGTGTCCTTGCCGTATTCCAGATCGTAGCCGACTTCGATTGTCTCATAGGGCAGCTTGCCGCTCTTGCGGATCGGCACGAAGCCTACACCCAAGGCATAAGCCAGCGGAGCGCCAACCACAAAGCCGCGCGCTTCCGGACCGGCGATGACATCAATCTTCATATGGGCGACAAGTGCCTTCAGCTCGTTGATGGCGTCCCGGTACAGCTCGCCGTCCTTGAGCAGGGTGGTGATATCTTTAAAGCTGATTCCCGGCTGCGGGAAATCGGGTATTACACGGATACTGTTTTTAAAATCCATTTGATCATCTCCTAAAAGTTTTGTGAGGGAAGCCTCACGGTGTCTGCATCGTACAAAACTTGCTTCGAAAGCATAGGCTTAGTTTTGTGAGGGAAGCCTCACGGTGTCTGCATCGTACAAAACTTGCTTCGGAAGCATAGGCTTAGTTTTGTGAGGGAAGCCTCACGGTATCTGCATCGTACAAAACTTGCTTCGAAAGCATGCGCTTGGTTTGTGAGCATTAGCCTGACTTGTCTGTTTTACAAGAATAGCGGCATCTGGGTCCGTTATATCGGCAAATCCGGGCTGCTCAGCGAAATAACGGCTGTATGATCCATTAGCGCATGGCCATCTTATACTTGTCCACCCATAACCAGTAATTAATTGGACAACAATAACTAGGATTCGCTCTTTAGGATGCACCCAAACGGCGGGTCTGCATCCAATGCTCCAGCTCATCCGGGCTGCCCTCCATGAAGTAACGCTCCATCTCCGCCGTCTCGCCTAAACGGACAAAACTCCGCGCAGCCGTCAGGCTCTTGGCCGCCGGCTTTGTCACAAAGGTAATCATTCCGCTTTCGCGGGTAATGAAATCCAGCTCGGCAAATACATCCAGCATTTTGCCCACCATCCGTATCCCAAGCGCCGACTGGCGGCTCAGCCGCAGCAGCACTTCATGCTCCGGTGCAGGTGAACCTGCAACCGCCGCCAGCAGCTTATAAAGGACGGCGAAATGCTCGCGTGTAGGAGTTTGCAGACGGTCCCGCCGGTCCCGCAGCGAATGCAGCAGCGCAATATTGTCAGCCTGCGGGAAAGCGGCGAGCACCGCATCGAGCTGCTCCGGCGTTTCCGGCGTATCGAGCAGACACAGCAGGGAAACCCTTTCATCGGCGGAGCCGCTGTCCGCTCCCGGATGAAGCGGGGTGATCCCCGTCTCCTCGTCGTATACCCACAGCTGCATCCCCTTCAGCTCGCCGAGCGGCGAAGTGCGGCTGCTGTGGAACACCGCCGCTGCGCTGAAGCTCCCTCCACCGGTCTGCAGCTGCTGCTTCAGCCGCACCGCCTGCTTCACCGCATCTGCCGCTCCGCGCAGATCGAACAGCTGCGGCACCGGCACCGCGAGGTCCTGGAGCATCAGCTGCGGCTTGCGGGAGCCGTTCCACTCATTGACCGTCAGCTCGCCGAGAACGTCAACCGGCGTACCTGCAGGCAGCAGAGCGGCCAGCGGGCCTTTGCCGAAAGCTACTGCTTCAATAGACTGCCTGCCCTGCTGAAGGACAAGCTTCAGATGCCTGGACTCCTGCCCCATTGTCCGGGTCTCCTTCACCACTGCACCGCGTACGATGAACTTCGGCAGCGGATTAGCCATGCCAAAGGGCGCGAGCCGCTCCAAGTCGCCGGCCGCCTGCAGCGTCAGCTCGGCGATCGAAACTTCACCGTCCGCGGCGGTTACCGGCACGAGATGCTCCGGTGTGAGTACGGAGGCCGCATAGTCATCTAGCGCCGCAGCGAACGCCTCCAGCTGATCCATATGCAGGCTCATTCCGGCAGCAGCCGGATGGCCGCCGTAATGGTCCATAAGCCCGGCACAGGAGGAAAGCGCCGCATAAATATCAAGACCGGGAATGGAGCGGGCCGAGCCCTTGCACATTCCCGTCTCGGGATGGATATCAAGGATGATGACCGGGCGGTAATAGCGCTCCAGCAGCTTGGAAGCAACAATGCCGACCACACCGACATTCCAGCCCTGCCCCGCCAGGACAATGATATGCGGCAGCGGTCCGTCTCCGGTCCGCTCCTCCAGCCGTGCCACGGCCTCGGCAACGATACGCTCTACAACCTGCTGGCGCTCCTTGTTCAGCAGGTCCAGCTCTTCGGCAAGCCGCAGCGCTTCCTGCGGCTGCTCCGCAGTCAGGAGCGCCACCGCGCGGCCGGCATGATCGAGCCGGCCGCTGGCATTAATGCGCGGTGCCATGCCGAAGGCAATGTTGACCGCACTAACCGTGTTCAGCGTGATTCCGCTGACCTCGGACAGAGCGCGAATGCCGGGATAAGGCGAATTGCGCATGCTCGCAAGACCATTCCGCACTAACCGGCGGTTCTCTCCCAGCAGAGGCATCAGATCGGCGACCGTGCCGATGGCGGCAATCTCCGCCCACTCCGCAGGAACCTCATCGCCGAGCAGTGCCTCCGCCAGCTTATAGGCAACGCCTACACCGGCCAGGCCTTTGAACGGATAAGGGCAATCATGCTGCTTCGGATTAATCAGCGCGTAAGCCTCCGGCAGCTGTTCCGGCGGCTCGTGATGGTCGGTTACAATGACGTCGATACCCAGCGATGAGGCATAGGCGATTTGCCCATACGCGCTGATTCCCGTATCGACAGTTATAATCAGTGATACGCCTTGCTGAAGCGCCCAGTCCAGCGCATGGTTATGCAGGCCATAGCCTTCATTGGCCCGGTGGGGAATGTATATATCAAAAGAAGCGCCAAGATGACGAAGCAGATAGATCATCAGCGAGGTGCTGGAGACACCGTCTGCATCATAGTCACCGTACACCAGGATATGTTCTTCATCTTGCAGAGCCTTTCTAATACGGGGAACTGCTTCAGCCATCCCCTTCAACAGGAAGGGGTCATGCCGGTCATCTACTCCCCCGTCCAGGAAAGCCAAAGCCTCTTCAGGCGTGTGGAGCCCTCTGGTTACCAGCAGACTGGACAGCAGAGGAGAAATGGAAAGGCTCCCGGCCAACCCCGAAACAACGTCGGGGTCGGCTGCCGGAGAATGCCACTTGGTTTTTGAATAAAGCAATTATGCTCACCTTTCTCTCACCTTGCAAACTACTGAAGCAGCGAGGGAAGTTCATTGTCCACGAGCTCGTGGTTGCTCTTGTAGGGATAGCCCGGATCATACGGTACAACATCCATGTGCACCTCGCCTACATGTACAAAGCGGTGCTGCAGCAGCTTGCGGGCGCATTCCGAAATATCCTGCGCCTCTATCACCGTGATCCGCGGATTGACGCTGATTTTGACTTCGAGATTGACATAGCTGCCCTCTTCCGTCGCCTTTAAATATTCCACACGGATTACGCCGTGCACCCGCTGCACGGTCTCCACGAAATTGGCTGTATCGGAGGCAGGCAGCTCGTGATGCTTCTTGCCGTAAATAGATGATGCAATCAGCTGGTAGCCTTTGCGTACAATCAGACAACTGGTCAAGAGTGCGGCAATCGGATCCAGATAGAGCAGCGGATGGAAATCCAAATAGTTCTCGCCGCCGGCGACTGCCCCCGCAATCCCCAGCGAAACGGTAAATGAGCTGTACAGACTGAAACGGTGGCTTTCCGCATAAGCCGCATGGCTCCCGTCACCCTTTTTACGGAAATACCGGTACTGATACTGAAATACGGCCTCTTTCAGCACAATGGATAGCAGGACGACTACAATGGCGAACTCGCCCGGAGCTGAGAAATGCCCCCTGGTCAGATCGCGGATCGCCGAAAAAGCGATTTGCAATCCGAACATCAGAATCAAAACAGACATCAGAACCGCCATTACCGGTTCCTTGTTGTCCCGCCGTTCCAACGTGCGGACCCGCCGTTTGGCGCTATTCCGCCCAGGCCGCCACGGAAACGTCTCCACAAGCTTTGAAGCGGCATCCGCCCCGGAATATATGGCATCCCCGAGCAGCGCCTTGCTGCCGGAGAAATACCCAAAGCCTCCCTTGATCACAGCCAGGGCGATATCACTGACAATTCCGCCCCAGGCAACCGTCTCAGTGCGCGGTGATTGTTCATCGTTCATAACGCGGCCCCCCCTTACCTTTGGCAAGTAATCTCTTGATGATGGCTTACGCATCATTGGTAACGAAAGAAGTTGGAAAAGCCGCGTCGCCTTTGACGCGGCTTTTCGAGGCATAGCAACTATTAGGCCTTGGCCGGAGCGCTCTTCGTCGATGGCTTCTGGCGCTTCTTGAGCAGCAGCCAGAGCGGGCTTGCGATAAAGATGGAGGAATATGCCCCGAAGAGAAGTCCGATGACCATGGCCAGCGAGAACATCTTGATCGATTCTCCGCCCAGAACAAGCAGGAAGAACGCGGCAATAAATACAGTGAATGCCGTATACAGGGAGCGCATAAGGGTCTGTGCCACACTCTTGTTGACGAGTGCCTTCAAATCCTCATACGTCTTCTGTTTACCGAACCGCAGGTTCTCGCGGATCCGGTCAAAGATAACGATGGTATCATTGATGGAATAACCGATAATGGTCAAAACCGCTACAATAAAGGTCAAATCCACCTCCAAGCGGAAGATGGAGAAGATCGATACGACCATAAATGCGTCATGCAGCAGGGCCACAATCGCCGCCAGCGCGAAGCGCCATTCAAAGCGGATGCTGACATAGATGATAATACCGATAGAAGCCAGCAGGACAGAGTAAATGGCATTGCGTGCCAGCTCCTTGGCCATTTCCGTATCAACCGTATTGATCTCAAAGGATGCCTGATCGTCGAGCTTGGTAATCTCGGCTTGCAGAGCTTGACTTTGCGTATCATCCAGCACTTCATCGTAACGGATGTTCACCCGATTCTCACCGAGTGTAATGCTGGGCTCATGCGAGAGATTCAGCGAATCCAGCGCAGGCTGGAGCTGCTCGGTTGTAATATTCTTGGACAAGGATACGTCCACATTGGAGCCCGCCTTGAAATCAACGCTGTAGTTCAGGCCGAAGATCGCCAGGAAGAGTACTCCGAGAATTGTCAGCACGATCGAAAATATAAAGAAATACTTGCTTAAGTGTACAAAATCCAGTTCCTTCTTAAAGCGCACTGATTTCACTCTCCTTTACCCCAAATTGCTTCGGCTTCTTGAGCATGCCGGATTTAACCAGCAGGGTAAGCAGCCAATGGGCAAAATAAAGGTTGGTTACGATACTGAGCACAATTTCGACAATCAGTATCAGAGCAAAGCCTTTAACTGCGCCTGTACCGAAGGCAAACATAACAGCCGCAACGATAATGGTGGTGACGTTGGCATCCATGACCGTCCGGAACGAAATTTTATTTCCAGCCTTGACGGAGGACAGAATGCTCTTGCCGCTGCGCATCTCTTCGCGGATCCGCTCATTGGTAATGATATTGGCATCGACCGCCATCCCAATACCCAGGATAAACGCGGCGATACCGGGCAGGGTCAGTGTAAAGTCGGCGACCACAAATACGGCGATCAGCAGCCACGTATGCAGAAGCAGCGCGAAGCTGGCCAGGACGCCCGGAAGCCGGTACATGCCGATCATGAAAATCAATATAATAATGGAACCAACAATGCCTGCACGGACAGTCTGATCAAGGGATTGCTTACCTAGTGTCGCGCCGACGCTCTGTGAATATTTCTCGGTCAGCTTCAGCGGCAGGGCGCCCAGGTTTATCGTATCCGCAAGCTCGCGGGCGGAATCCAGGGTGTAGTTGCCGGAGATCGATGCAGTGCCGTCAGTAAGTACAGCTTGCACCACCGGATCGGACAACTGGCGTTCGTCCAGATAAATCGCCAGATTCTTGCCCAGCAGACGCTTCGTGATCTCAGCGAATTTGTCCTTATCCTTCACCTTGATTTGGATAACCGGCTGGTTCAGCTGGTCGCGTTGAACCTCGGCTGCGCCTTCGACGAAGTCACTGCCCACCATCTCAATCTTGCTGTAGGTTCCCGCTGCGTCGCCTTCAGCAGCGCTGCGGAACGTCAGTACAGCCGGTTCCTTCATCTTCTTGCGGACTTCCGCTTCATCGGTTACACCCGCAATCTTCAGACGGATACGGTTCGTTCCTTCAGTAGTTACTTCAGGCTCGCTTGTACCCAGCGCGTTCGCCCGCTTCTCGAGACTTTCCGCCGTCTTCTGCAGTGAGGCCCGGGTTAATTCGGCCCCGATATCCATCGGCTCTGCCTCGTACAGAATTTCGAATCCGCCTTTCAGGTCAAGGCCAAGCCGAACCTTGTCCAGCAGGCCGGGAGTGGTAACCGCCATGACCCCTGTTAATACGAGCACGGTAATGATAAAGCCCATAAGTCTTTTCATGCTCTTGCTAGTTCCCCTTTCATTACTCAATATTCCTATTATAGCCACGTGCGAAATCACCGTCAATTTCCACCAGATTACCGGACTATTGACGGCACAAAGAAAACGGCCGGCTCCGCCGCCTGCGGATAGCCCTCCGTTTGGATTGAGAAAGCTTGATTGGCACTACTCTACTTTACTGCTTCCGGTACCTCATTGCAAAAGAAAAAGGTTCCTTTTTATAGGTTTAAGCCCCGATATGCGGAAATTGTCAAATAATTCATATAAGTTCCGGCCTTCAGTGAATAGATATCGTTCACCAGCTTGTGCAGAGGCGGCTTGCCTTCCTTGGCATAGCTGCGGCTGACACATTCCCAAATATCCTTCCCGGTTACATATTCGTAGCCAAGGAGCCGGAATTCTTCCGCTTTGCTGTCGCACATGGCCTCGATATCCGCACTAAGCTCGTCATACTCCCAATCTGCCGATTCCACGTGTCTTACACCTCCCAAATCCCGCTAATATCCCTATACCTATTCGCCCCCGCCCATTCGCTTTCCTGCTTGCCTGCCGAAAGTTGCACATCCAATGCTTGTCATGGAGTTGCCCTAATGCAGCATATCTATAAATTATACGGACAAACACCGGTGAACGGGTTTCCATTTTATCACGGGAAGAAGGAATGCCCATTGAAGAAACAAAGCTTCATCCAAGGTACGCTGATCCTCCTGGCTGCCGGCATTATCAACCGCATGCTGGGTTTTATTCCCCGCATTGCTCTGCCCCGTGTCATGGGCGCCGAAGGGGTGGGACTCTATCAGCTGGCTTATCCCTTTTTTATTGTGCTGGTTACCGTCATTACCGGCGGCATCCCGCTGGCCATCGCCAAAATGGTCGCGGAGGCGGAAGGCGAGAACCAGACAGACAAATCCAGGCGCATTCTGCATACCGGTCTTGCCCTCAGCACCGCACTGGGCTTGCTGTTTACACTGGCTGCTTATTTCGCCGCTCCATGGGTGGCCAACGTTATCCTGACTGACAAGCGCGTCTATTATACCTTTGTCAGCATGATTCCGATGATCTCGATTGTGGCAGTTTCGGCGGTTTACCGGGGCTACTTCCAGGGCAAACAGAACATGATTCCCTCTGCCTTGTCTTCGGTGCTGGAATCGGTTATCCGTATTTTCTTTATGCTTTGGTTTGCCTGGCTGCTCCTCCCGAAGGGCATTGCCTTTGCGGCGGCCGGAGCGATGCTGGGCGTAACCGTGGGCGAACTGGCCGGGATGCTGGTCCTGCTTTGGCAGTATGCCTATTCGTTAAAAAAGGACAAGGCGGCCCCTGCTTCCTCCGCCGTGGTCCAGCCAGATGCCCCTTCTGCCGGGGAAGAACCATCCGGCAAAAGACTGCTGCGCCGGATGCTGCGTATCGCCGTACCGGTGACCGCCGGCCGGCTGGTCGGCTCCTTCTCTTACCTGCTGGAATCCATCATCACTGCGCGCAGTCTGGCTCTGGCCGGAATCGCTGCAGCAGCGGCTACGGCACAGTATGGTTCGCTGCAGGGCATGGTGATCCCGCTGCTGCTGCTGCCCGGCGTGCTCAGCTCCTCTCTGGCGGTTTCATTGGTGCCGTCCTTGTCGGAAGCGGCTGCCCGCCAGGATATGCCCACCATTCACAAGCGGCTGCAGCAGGCCCTGCGGCTCGCCATGGTTACCGGGGCTCCCTTTGTGGCTGTTATGTATATTTTTGCGGTTCCGCTTTGCACGATATTGTATGGTAACGCAGATACTGCCCCAATGCTCCGGCTGATGGCACCGTTTGCCCTTTTTCTGTATATACAGTCCCCCCTGCAGGCAGCCCTGCAGGCGATGGACCGTCCCGGCCGGGCGCTGCTGAACACGCTGATCGGCGCCGTAATCAAGATCCTGCTGATCCTGCTGCTTGCTTCGCGGCCTGAATTCGGGATCTACGGAGCGATCATTGCCATCATCGTCAACAGTGTCCTTGTGACCTTGCTGCATGGCTACAGCGTGGTCAGGCTGATCAAGCTTTCCGTGCGTGTCAGCGATCCCATAAAGACTGTAGCCGCCTTGGTTATCATGGCGGCGGGTATGTCCTATATCTATACCTCAGTGCCGCTCCCGGGCGCTGATTGGCTGAAATTCCTGATTTCGGCTATCTGCGGGATGGCCATTTATCTCGGTCTATGCCTGCTTACCGGCCTCATATCCGCGCGTGACCTGGAGCATCTGCCGTTTCTGAAGCGGCGGCGTTGACCCGACGCAGCGGGTCACGTCCGCTGCGGGTCTACATAAATCTGACCTTTGTGGTCGATGGAGCAGAGAAAGACATCGCGGAAATCATTTACCCCTTTTTGCCGGATTTGCGTGCGGAGCCAGAACCGTGTTTTTCCGATCAGCTCCAGGTTATCGTCCTGCACCTTTCCGTCCATAATCAGCGGGATCGGAAGCCCCTCGTAGCGGATTTTGTCTATAGGCAGCTTCACGGCCGGGGTTTGCGGGGTGCTGTCTGCTTTGTTTTGCTGCTTTTTGTCGGCGCCGCTGCTGCTGTTGCCGCTCTGGTTGGAGGAGGATACACCCTTATCTTTTTCAATGACCGTGAGCTGGCCGCTGGTTTCAAGAATGGCGAATTCCACATCCGCCGGGCTGTCGATATTCTGCCCTCTGAGCTGCAGCAGCAAATCGTCCAAATTATATCTCTGCTTGCGCATTTCATCCTTGTGCAGCTTGCCGCCGGAGATCAGTACGCTCGGCTTGCCGTCGATCAGAAGGCGCAGCTTCCGGCTCCGCAGGCTGAGCCAGGCGACAATCACCTGGATCATAACCAGGGTAACCATTGGCACCAGCCCGTCGCGGATCGGACGTTTGACATCATCGATGACAAACACGGCGATCTCCGCAATCATAATCGATATGGTCAGGTCAAAGACCGAGAGCTTGCCGATTTCCCGTTTCCCCATAATCCGCATGCTCAGGAAAATGAAGATGTACATCAGCACAGTCAGCGCTACATGGTTGAGAATCTGCTGGAACATATTCTCTTCGCTCCCCTTTACGCGTCTCACCCGCATCAAGATTAGGCAGGTGGAGGAATGTACCCCTATTCTGGCCTGCCTGCCAAGGGAACATTCGGCAAGCCGCTCTATAAATTACTGGTAAATCAGCAGGGCTTGTCATTCTTGTACTAATGGGGCAAGCCCACCCATAGAATGGTAATAGCAAATCAATCATTAGGAGGTTGGACCATGCATATTATTCGGCGCCTGTTCTCTTGGAGAATCGCTAATCCGGTGTTATCCGGCTTATGCCGTTCCTTCGTGTGGATGCTGCTGGGCGCATTTGTGCTATCCCTGCTGCTATGGGGCAGCGGACTTAGCGAGCAGGATCTGGCGACGTACACTTACATGGTACACGGGATTGCAGCCGCATTCGGGGGACTGACCGCCGGACGCAGAGCCTCCCGCAAAGGCTGGTACCAGGGTGCGCTGACGGGGATTTTCTACGGAATAATCGTGCTCTTGATCGGGTTCCTGGCACTGGACAGCTCACCATCGGGCATGGATACCCTGTGGGTGCTGGCGGCGGCGGCCATCGGGGCGCTTGGCGGAATGTTTGGCGTTAACTTACAGAAGTCCTGACCGAAATTTAATTTGGCAAAAATCGAAACCGTTCCTGAATATATGTTACACTGTGTGTGCATTAGGTTTTAGTCAGTACCCAAGGAGGATTCGATTGTTTTGCTGTACCAATCCATGAACGCTGTGGTTTTCTATACGGTAGCGCTGGTCTTTCTGCTGATCTGGCTCGGCAGCCTGCGCAATCCCCTGCTGGCATTCGCCGAGATTGGCAAAGAAATGCTCCGGTCGTACAAATTTGTACTGGTCGTTTTAGGCATGGTCGGTATACTCGCCCTGAACAAGTTTGAGCTGCAAATTGAACACCGCCTGAACCTGCACACGGATTTCACCCCCTTTGTCTTTGGAATAGAGGGCCATTTCGTCCGACTCGTGCAGGAGCTGTTCTATTCGCCCTGGCTGACGCCGGTCATCGTATTTTTTTATATTTTCATGCTGCAATCCGTGCTCGCCGCCTCGCTGGGCGTCTACCTGCTGGATAAGAACCGCATTATGCTGTACGCCAGCTGCTATGCCATTATTCTGAATTACGCCATTGCGATTCCGTTCTTTCTCTATTATCCGGTTAACGAGGTGTGGGCCTACGCTCCTGCGGGAGTCCGGTTTGTAATGCTGGACGTGTTCCCCCGCTTCGAGACGGAATACCGGCCGCTCTCCGGGCTGAACAACTGTTTCCCCAGCCTGCACACGGCGATTTCATTATCTACGGCGCTGCTCGCCTACCGCTCAGGCAACCGCCGCTGGATGGCCATTACTTCAGTCTCGGCCGCCTTTATTATCTTCGGCATCTTCTATCTGGGCATTCACTGGCTCAGCGATATGCTGGGAGGAGCGCTGCTGGCCGTCGTATCGACCTCCGTGGCCGTCAGGCTGGCCAAGCTGACCCTGCGCGGGCAGGAAGAGCCGCTCACTCTGCGCAGCAGTACTGCTGATACACAGTAGTGATTGCGGTGACTGGCTTGCTGTTGGAACAATACTTCCACTTTCATTAACCAGCGTATAAATCAAAACGCAGCAAAAAAAGCGGCCCTCTCCTGAGAGAAGCCGCTTTCTTATTGATGTTCTACTCTTTATCCTCCGGCTCAGCCACCGCGTGGCTGATCGATCCGCGGTCAAAGGTCAGCTTCGTTACATCGTTGACTCTCAGCACGACGATATCATCGGAAATCTCCATAATCGTTCCGTGCAGGCCGCCGATCGTAACGATCTTGTCGCCTTTCTTGAGCGCCTTCAGCATCGCGTTGCGCGTCTTGGTCTTCTTCTGCTGCGGACGGATAAGCAGGAAATAGAACACGACAAACATAAGGACAAACGGACCAACCAAACCGAGAATACCGCCGGCACTGCCTGCTTCGTTTGCCAGTAATTGCGATTGAAACACTTCATTCCCCCCTTTCGACATGCGTACCCGCACATCTTAATTCTCTAGTACTCGAAGTAAAAACGCCGTCAATTGCTCATGGTTCAAGAGTTGCGGGCGTACTAGAATCCTTTGGAATTGTTATGCATTCCGTATTGTGCAAAAAACTCATCGCGAAAATCAAGCAGCCGGTCTTCCATGATGGCCTCGCGCACCTTGCGCATCAGGTCTACCAGGAAATACAGGTTATGGTATGTTGTCAGCCGCAAACCGAAGGTCTCGTCGGCTTTGATCAAATGACGCAAATACGCACGGGAATAATTCCGGCAGGTGTAGCAGCCGCATTCCGGATCAAGCGGTCCGAAGTCGCGGGCATACTGGGCATTGCGTACAACGAGTCGTCCTTGGCTGGTCATAGTCGTGCCATTGCGGGCGATACGGGTTGGCAGAACGCAATCAAACATATCTACTCCACGGATCGCACCTTCCAGCAGCGCGTCGGGCGAGCCGACCCCCATCAAATAACGGGGTTTGTTCTGCGGCAGGAGCGGAACGGTATAATCCAATACCTCATACATAATCTGCTTCGATTCACCTACACTGAGTCCACCAATAGCATACCCCGGGAAATCCATGGAAGTCAAATCTGCCGCGCTCTGGCGGCGCAGATCCTCATACATGCCGCCTTGGACGATGGCGAACAGCCCCTGATCATTCGGACGGGCATGGCTCTTCAGACACCGTTCCGCCCAGCGCGTCGTCCGCTCCAGCGACTTTTTCACGTAATCATACTCCGCCGGATAAGGCGGGCACTCGTCAAAAGCCATCATAATATCCGAACCGAGCGCGTTCTGCACCTCCATCGCCACCTCCGGCGACAGAAATTTCGGATCACCGTTCAGATGGGAGCGGAAATGCACGCCTTCCTCGGAGATCTTACGCATTTCACTCAGCGAGAATACCTGGAAGCCGCCGCTGTCCGTCAGAATCGGCCGATCCCAGTTCATGAATTTATGCAGCCCGCCCGCTTCACGTACAATGTCATGCCCCGGACGAAGGAACAAATGATACGTGTTGCTCAGAATAATCTGTGCGTTCATATCCTTCAATTCCTCGGGACTCATGGTCTTGACCGTTGCCTGTGTGCCTACCGGCATAAATGTCGGGGTCTCGATAATGCCGTGCGGTGTATGCACCCGGCCGAGTCGCGCTCCGGACTGCTTGCAGGTCTTGATATGTTCATAAGTAATTGCTGCCATTTATACTTAACCCTTTCTCTTGCTTAATAGATAAACATTGCATCGCCGAAGCTGAAGAAGCGGTATTTCTGTTCAACGGCTTCCTCATAAGCGGCCATAATATGCTCCCGGCCGGCCAATGCGCTTACCAGCATGACGAGCGTGGACTTCGGCAGATGGAAATTGGTGATCAGCGCATTCACAACCGTAAAGCGGTATCCGGGATAGATAAAAATATCAGTCCAGCCGCTGCACGCCTCAAACGGCTTGTCCCCGAAATCCCGTCCCACCGTTTCCAGCGTCCGGCAGGAAGTAGTACCCACTGCAATAATTCGTCCGCCCCGCGCCCGCGCTTCATTCAGCACCTCTGCGGTCTCCCGGGACAGCTCATAGTACTCGGCATGCATAACATGCTCCTCCACCTTCTCTACCGACATTGGCCGGAAGGTGCCGAGACCGACATGCAGCGTCAGATAGGCGATGGTCACGCCTTTGGCGGCAATACGCTCCAGCAGCTCCTCGGTGAAATGCAGGCCTGCCGTCGGCGCAGCCGCCGAGCCTTCATGGCGGGCATACACGGTCTGATAACGTTCCCGGTCTTCCAGCGTTTCCTTAATATACGGCGGAAGCGGCATTGTGCCAAGCCTGTCCAGGATTTCCTGGAAAATACCGGAGTACATAAAGCGCAGCGTCCGCCCGCCCATATCCGACTCTTCCTCAATGACCGCGCGCAGCTCCTCGCCGAACACGATGACGGCACCGGTCTTCAGCTTCTTTCCTGGCTTAACCAGTGCTTCCCAGCGGTCTTCCCCGAGATTCTTGAGCAGCAATACCTCCGCTTTGGCCCCTGTGTCTTCCTTGACACCGAAGAGCCTGGCCGGAATAACCCGCGTATCGTTCAGAACAAGTGTGTCACCTTCTGCAAACTGCTCCAATATATCGCTAAAAATCCGGTGCTCTATCGCTCCGTTCTCCTTGTCCAGCATCAGCAGCCTCGAAGCGCTGCGGTCTGCCAGCGGAGTCTGGGCGATCAGTTCCTCCGGTAAATGAAAGTCGTAGTCCTCTACATTCATGCTGTTTATCCATTCCTTAACTTGAGTGTTTATTCATTAACTATAGTAACGTTGTTAAAATAGTGTTGCAATATTTCCCTGTAATCATACCCCTGATCGGCCATTCCCTTGACGCCCCATTGCGACATACCAAGCCCGTGGCCATTGCCCCAGCCGATGAAATAGAAGCCGGAGCTGCCGCTGACCGCTCTCGCCTTGCCATCTGCGCCCAAGACCACCGTTCCTGCGGCTTGTCCCGACACTTTGCCGGAAGCGGACAGTACGCCGGCGTTCTGGGCAGATCCTACAGTGGATGTAGTACCGTCAGCGCCTAATACAGTATAACTGCCGGCCGGTACAATATCAAACAGCGTACTTGGCAATCCGCCGAAGGCCGAACGGAACAAATCCGGATATTTTACCTGCAAAATATTGCCGTTGGCCTTAACCTGCGTGGCCCGTCCCGAAGCTCCGCGCTGCGTGACCTGCAGGCTGACAATCGAGGAGGGCAGCGTACTGCTGGTCTTGCCGGACAGGCTCTTCAGCAGGTCGGCAGAGGTATACGGGCCCTTAATCCAACTATAGCTGCCAGATTCATAGACTGTGTCCAGTACCGCGGCATTGTCGCCCGGATTCAGCTGGCCCACCGGCTTCACGCTGCTCTCAATAACCGGCAACGGCCGGATATTGACGCCGTCAGTCGTGGCTGTGGCGATGCGCAGTCCCCCGGAAGTGGTCTGTCCGGTCAGCTTGATATTATCTTCCCGGGCATAGCCCGAGACACCGCTTGCCAGCTGCAGGTAATACCATTTCTTCGCTGCGGCGGCGGAGACATCCCCGCTGCTCGGCTTACTTGCAAAGGCATCGCCGCCGTTCGCCCATACCTCTGCCGGCTCAGCCGTCATGCCGCCGGCATTGGAGGAGAAGACGGCCTCCACAAGCTTGCCGCCGTTCATCAGCACCTCTCCGGCCGTCGCGTCCACCGCCTTGATGATGCTTGGCGCTTCTGCCCCGATACCGTTATAGACCTGGCTAAGTGTAGTATCCACCACATGCGCCACGTCGAACTTCGTGCCCTGCGCCAGCGCGTAGCTGCGCGCAGCCACGGCCTGGGCCTTCAGCGCTTCTTCAGGCCAGCTGGACGATACCTCGCCGCCGACAACCGCATACAGATACTGTTCCAGCGGAACCTCGTTGATGACCGCCAGCGAACCGGATAACCCGCTGAGCTCCAGATTGCCGCGGTAAGTCCGTTTGGAGCGCTCGGCCATATTAATCCCGGCGTCGTTGCCCACCGCCATAAACTTGGCGCCGCTTCCGGAGACGACATAGTGCGCGGCCTGTGTCTCGCTGCTCCAGTCGAGTCCGGCGTCGGTGCGGACAATCAGCCCGGGCGACGCCGCAGGGGCAAGCGCCAGCTGCGGCATTGCGGCCGCCAGCGTCACTTGCAGCGCGGCGAGCTCCGCGTCGCCGGCCGCTTCGCCGGTCCATACCTCATAGCGCGCGCTGCCGCCATCGCTACCTACCGCCACCGGCCAGGCGTCGTACCCGGCCGCCCTGAGCTGGCCCGCTGCACTGCCCGCTTCCTCCAGGCTGGCATACTGGCCCGCCGTCAGATGCTTGGTTCCGGCCAGTGCCGGCGCCTGTCCGGAGGGGATTGACAGACTGGCCTTGCCTACCCGGGCCAGTCCTTCCTTGGCCGCGCTTTCGCTGGCGTATGGTCCGGTGTACAGCTGGTACACATTACCTCCGCTTCGCGAGGCAAGGAACACCTGCGGCTTGTCCGAGGTCGACTGCAGCTTCTTCGCCGCGTCGGCTGCTGCCTGCCAGGAAGGCGTCTCCAGCACCTTTACCTTATAATTGTCCAGGCTGACACGGATTTTGCTTCCGCCCGGCACCGTAATCAGCGGTACCGAACCGCCTGTAGCGGAGTTCAACGTAAAGGCCTTGTCCGACTGCAGGGTTACCTGCGGTGTTGTGGACTTATATTTGCTGCCGATATCGGCATATAACGCTACCCGGATGGTTGTATTTGTGGCGGCATGGCTGTAGGCTGCAGGACCGAAGAAGCTGCCGGCCAGCACCGCCGCCGCCAGCAAGCCGCGGCCCAGAAGTCCCGTCCGCCCTGATGTGCGCCTGCGAAAATTCATCGTAAGCCTCCTAAGATATGTCTTAATCTCATTTATGTGTGGCGTTCCTGAATTTACTTGGTGCCATAGACTCAGCCGCTTAATGCTGCTCAGGCGGCAGCGGCAAGCCCAGATGGTGATAGGCTGCCGGGGTGACCACCCGGCCCCGCGGTGTGCGCTGCAGGAAGCCGATCTGCAGCAGATACGGCTCATAGACATCCTCGATGGTCTGGCTCTCTTCACCGATGGTGGCGGCAATTGTGTCCAGCCCGACCGGACCGCCGCGGAAGGAAGAAATCATTGCCCGCAGCATCTTATGGTCAATACTGTCCAGCCCGCGCGGATCGACCTGCAGCATCTTCAGCGATTCACCGGCTGCGTCCGGCGTGATGATCCCGTCGCCGCGCACCTGGGCGAAATCGCGTACCCGCTTCAGCAGCCGGTTGGCGATCCGCGGCGTTCCCCGTGAGCGCAGGGCAATCTCTTCGGCAGCGTCACCGACAATCTCCACACCCAGAAGCTCGGCGTTGCGCGAAATGATGTAGCTCAGCTCATCAATCGTATAATATTCCAGCCGGCTGACGACGCCGAAGCGGTCGCGCAGCGGTGCGGACAGCAGCCCGGCGCGCGTAGTAGCGCCTATAAGCGTAAACGGCGGGAGATCCAGCCGCACCGAACGCGCACTCGGCCCCTTGCCGATCATAATATCCAGCGCGAAATCCTCCATCGCGGGATACATGACCTCCTCCACCGTCCGGTGCAGGCGGTGGATTTCGTCGATGAAGAGCACATCGCCCTCCTGCAGATTGGTCAGCAGCGCCGCCAGATCGCCGGCCCGCTCAATCGCCGGGCCTGAGGTCGTCCGCAGATTAACCCCCAGCTCGTTGGCGATAATGTTAGCCAGCGTTGTCTTGCCGAGTCCCGGCGGCCCGTAGAGCAGCACATGATCCAGCGCCTCGCTCCGCATTTTGGCCGCTTCAATATATATCTTGAGATTCTCCTTCACCTGGGTCTGTCCGATATACTCACCCAGATAACGGGGCCGCAGGCTCAGTTCGACCGCCTGCTCGTCCATCATTAGATTCGCCGATATAATCCGGTCGTCCATATCTTTATCACTCCAATTCTCCGGGGCTTCCCCCTACCCTTCTGCGGTGAATGAACCCACCATATACTTACTTGGCTATGAATAAATGACCCAGCGCCTTCTTCATCAGCGCATCGACCGTCCCTCGGTCCGAGCCTTCCTTCTTCATCGTCAGCCAGACGCGGTCCAGCTCCGCTTCCGTATAGCCGAGCGCCTTCAGCGCATCCCTGGCTTCCTGCCACGGCGTGGCGGTATCCAGCTCCTCCTGTGCTACGGCGAACAGTCCGGTCTGCATCGACACCGCGCTCAGACCGTCGAGCTTGTCGCGCAGATCAAGAATCATCCGCTGTGCCGTCTTCTTGCCGATGCCCGGCAACCGGGTAAGGAAGGTGATATTCTCCTGATAAATTGCCGAAATCAGCTGATCCGGCGTTCCCCCGGTCAGGATGCCCAGCGCTACACGCGGGCCGATGCCCGACACTTCAATCAGCTTGCGGAACAGCTTCTGCTCCTCCCGCGTGGCGAAGCCGAACAGCTGCGTTGCATCTTCGCGTGTATGATAATGGATATATACCATTACAGGCCCTTCCGTCTTGGCAAAAGCGTATGGATTCGGGCAGAACACCCGATACCCTACCCCCTGAACGTCAAGCACCACATATTCCGTTTCCAAATGGACAACCGGTCCCCGCAAGAAATCTATCATTTTCGCAATACCTCATTTAATTTGGAATTAAGACTGACTGAATGGGCATGGCACACGGCGACCGCCAAAGCATCGGCCACATCGTCCGGCTTCGGAACAGCGCTTAGCTTCAACAGCACTTTAACCATTTCCTGCACCTGCTTCTTCTCCGCTTTGCCGTAACCGACCACCGCCTGCTTCACTTGAATCGGTGTGTATTCTGCGATCGGCAGCCCCCGCTGCACCGCCGCCAGCACCAGTACGCCGCGAGCCTGAGCCACCGGCAGCGCCGTGGTCACATTGCGGCTGAAGAACAGCTTCTCAAACGCCACTGCATCGGGCTTGTACCGGTCCAGCAGCTGCACCATGCCCTCATAGACATGCTGCAGACGTTCTCCATCAGGCGTATGCGCCTCGGTCTGAATGCAGCCGTACTGCACCGGCGTTACTTTATTGCCTTCCTTATCTACGAACCCGAAGCCGACAATCGCCAGCCCCGGGTCAATTCCCAAGATGCGCAAATCCATTCTCTCCCTTATCACAAGCAAGCTTAAAGCGAACATATGTATTCCTTTATAACATTATAACAAAAATCCCTCGGGCAGAGCGAAAAACTTTGTCTTCTGTCTTAAAAACAGGCGAAGCCTTTACAATCAGGCTGATGCATCTCCGGAATGCCAAAAAGGCCGCCCCCGCCAGCCGGCAGGGAACGACCTTCAAGAATCGGCTCTTATATTATTGTTTTCTCTGCATGGCCTGCTCCGCCGAATCCCGCACATAATCGCTGAAGGTGGAGAGCACGCTGTTGTATTCTTCAATGTCCTGCACCCGGATGCCTTCGTGAAGCTGCTCCCAGATTTCTGCCGGCAGCGACGATTTCATCAAGCCCATATCCATTTGAAAAAAAGTCTTCAGCGCCTTCTCCGCTGCAGGCTTACCCTTGAACAGCGTCAGATTGCCGTGCTCGTCCACGCCGATATAGGCATCTCTCTTGGCCAGGGGTGACAGATCGTTCACCTTATGCTCCAGCCACAAATCACTGTCGCCGCTGATCCAGCCGCTCCAGCCCGGATGGCCTTCCACCAGCAGCTTCTGCTCTGCCGGACTGCGCTTTCCGGGAAGAGTCGTTACTTCCTCGCCGGATACATAAGTCGTCTGCAGATGAACCCTCCGGTGTACATTCTCTTTGACTATCGCTGCCAGCAGCTCGCTGCGTTCGAGTGCCGGATGATTATCCTGCCCTTCCGGGGGAGCCGGAGCCACAGCTGCCACAATGCTCTCTCCTGTGCCGCCGGGCAGTCCGCTCAGCAGATCCGGCATGTTCATGGCCGGACGGCTCAGCAGGCGGCTCATGGTCTCGGGCACCTGCATGCCGCGCCAGGCCAGCAGTGTCAGAATGATACAGGCCGCGCCGACCCACGGGGCATTCTTCCACCGTCTCCAGCGCCGCCACAGTTGTTTTTTCAAACGGAAAGCGTTCACGTTCATCCCTTCATTCTGGTTTTTTGCCTATTATGACCTGTGCAGGGATGAATTATGCGGTCGTTAGAACAAGTTAAGCAAATCTTCAGTATAACAAGGTTCTCCGGGTTACGACGGGTCCAGCGGATTCTCAATGGCCCCCAGGAACAGCCAGGACCCGCTCGCCCAATCTTCCACGGCCATTATAAATGGCCGGTTCACCTGCATTTCAAACGGTTCGTCCTGCGGCGGGGCACCGCCTGCCAGCATTCCAACCAGTGTAGAAGCCGCACCCTCCGTTCCTTTCTCGTCGACATGGATGAACGTCTTATGGAGAATACGGTCAATATACAGCGGGTCCTTTAGCTTAACCAGCTCCGAGAAATCACCCCGCCGTTTATCAAAGGCCAACTTTACTCCCAGCGCCCGCACCGCTTCCTTCAAATCTGTATCGAAGCTCGCCGAGAACTGCGGCAGAGTCAACGATCCCGTCTTGCCTTCCATTTGCTCCACCGGCGGAATCTCCCCCCTGGAGAGGCGCTCCGTCAGCTCCTGCACCGAGGAATGCTTCCCGGGCAGAAGAATCAGCATGCCCATACTGCTATTGCTGAAGGGGAGCCGGACCGCCTGCCAGTCTTCGGTTTCGGCATACATATACATGCCGCTGCGCTGCATCATCATGGCCTGCACAGTCGTAGCCTTATCCACGGCGAAATCCCCTGCTGCCGTATTCTCCTCCGGGAAGACCTGCTGCCACCCTGCGGCGAAGTAAAGCGCATTTAGCAGGACGGTAGCGGGATCGGGGGTAATCGGCGTCTCCAGCATCCTGCTGATCCTGCCCTTTGTCTGCTCAGACACCCACTTATTAATGTCGGTGACGGCCTGTTCACTGGCTAACTCTGCGGTATGAATGGAGGCTGAATAATAGGTGTCCGACTGCTTCCTGTAAGGCTCCCGTAGTGTCAGCCCCTGCTCCACCCATACCGAGTTCGCAATCTTCAGCTCAATGTCCTCCGCCGTTGTCTCCAAATGCTCCATTAATGCCAGATGCTCCTGATTCATGAGACTGCGTTCTCCGGGCTTGTAGCCGAGCAGTTGACCCAGTTCTTCCGCAGTCTCTCCGGCACTGCCGTTATAAGCGAGGGCCAGCGCCGAATAGATGCTATACGGCGAAATAATGAGATTGCCCTGCTGCTCCTGCCGTAACTTACCGAACAACTCCAGGCCAAGCCGGTTGATTTGCTCCCCAAGGCCCGTGACCGGCTGTATTTCGGCAGCCTGAACTTCAGGAGTGTCCGGAGCCTGACCCTTTGAACCGCAGCTCGTCAGAAGAAGGGCCAATGGCAACGCCGCCAGAGCAAAACGCTTCAAATGCAAATTCATCCGATTCTTTCTCCTTTCACATCTATGTACAGGAAAATATTTACTGATATAAACGCGGACAACCCGGTGAAAGTTGCATCGGAAGCCTTACAGATCCGAAATAACCGGCAGCTTGATATGGCTTGGATACTCCGTATTATGGTAAATGGTTTGCCGCACGGCCACCGGCTCATCATCCTCATACGGGTTGTTTCCCGTATTGGTGTTCGGGAAGGACACGAACTTGCTCGAGGACGTTACGGTCACGCGAATCCGGTGTCCCGCCGCGAACCTGTGAGCGATATTTTGCAGAAAAATATCGTACCTTTCGGCCTGCCCCGGCACCAGCAGCTCAGGCCGCTGCAGCCCATGCCTGTATTTAGCCCGGACAATGTAGTTCGACAGCCGGATGGAATCGCCGTTCTCATGCACATCGCTGAGCGTAACCACCCAATCCGTATCGCGGCCAGTGCTTGCGGCATAGAGAACCGCGGAGAGCTCTCCGGCCACCGTCAAGGCGTCCTCCAGCGGCTCGCTTGTATATACCAGAATATCGCTGCGGAGCTCGTGCTTCCGCATATTCTCCGGCTCGCGTTCACCGCTGTCGGCCACGGGATCGGCCGGATTGTAGATATAGGTATCCGCAGGCGAATCCGCTTCTGGTTGCTGCAGCAGCAAGCCGTCGCCCAGCGACGAATTGGCCCGGCCCTCTCCGCCCAGATAGAACGGCGTAACCACCGCCTCGGCCGGGGTCCAATCTTCCGAGGTTCGCCAGCGGTTTTCGCCGACCACATAATAAGACGCCCGCGGCTCCTCTTCAATGCCATTCCTGATCTCTTTGAGGAAGCGGTCAAACCAGCGCAGCACGGAGACGTCGTAATCATACACCACCGCATCGTTGCCGAAGGCCACGCCGGGCAGATCCCGGGAACGGTTCGGCCCATGCTCCCAGGGGCCAAGACGGATTTTGCGGTGGGGCACATCATGCTCGCTCAGCATCCGCCAGGTTTCCGAGACACCGGGGCTGTCGCCGTCATACCATCCGGAGATGACATACATCGGCACCTTGACCTGATCGCCCCTTTCGGTGAAGGTGCAATTCTTCCAGAATTCGTCGTACTCGGGATGACGGCTCCAAAGCTCCCACGGTCCCGACGCTTTGCCGATCATTTGCTGTGGAATCTCCTTAATGGGTCTGGCATCGACAGCCGCTTCCGGATTCACTGTGATGCCGCCGAAGATGTCAAAATCCGTCCGCGTCCCCACCGACTGCGCCAGTGTCCAGGACAGCAGCGGCCAGGAGCAGAGCGTGCCTCCCTTGCGCGCCGTATCGGTGAACGGGGATCCGACATTGACCTCATCCACCACTGCCTTCAGATTCGGATGACCGCTGGTTGCGGCAGCAACCACGACATAACCCAGGTAGGAAGCGCCCCACATCCCAACCTTTCCGTTGCTCCACTCCTGCGCAATGATCCAGTCAATCGTGTCATAGCCGTCATCCCGCTCATGATAGAAGGGCACCAGTTGCCCTTCCGAATCAGCACGTCCACGCACATCCTGGTTAACAACGGCATACCCCCGGTTGGCCCAGCGCATGAAAATTTCTTTTTTCCCGTTGCGGTCATAACAGGTTCTCACCACAATGGTCGGCAGCTTCGTCCCCGGCTCAATGCCTTCGGGCAGGTAGACATCCGTCGCCAGGCGGACCCCGTCACGCATCGGGACCAGATAGGTGCCGAGGTCGTTGACCCCGTATTCCGGTTTGGACAGCAGCGGCTCAGCGTAGACGGCAAGAGGTGTAAGCGGTTCGAAGCCTTCCTTGACAATGAGTTCAATCCCGTAGCGGTTAGGCGCTACAAAAGCAATGATCTCGCCGTTCACCGTTACAAGGTCCAGTGCCGTCCCGCCCCGCAGCGCCCATACCTGGGAAGCCAGCTTCCTACCCTCAATCTCGGCTTCATACGTGATATGCCGCTGATACACGTCACCATTCTCCAGCATGATCTCGTTTTGGTTCCATTGTGCTCCGCTATATACATCAAGGCTTTGGGCAATCCGGCTTAGCGGCAGCACATATTTACCCAAGGGGTCCAGCCTGTTCTCCTGCATTTGCGTCCGTCTGCGGACATCCACACCGGCATGCATGACTCCATGTTCCGTAAAACGTATCTTCCCCGCATAAATGCCCGAACAGTAGAAATTATAAACAGCATCTTGTATGTAAGACTTCATCATCCTGTCCCCTTATCCGCAAATTTGTTCAAAAACGCGCAGCCAATTGCCGCCCATGATCTTGGCGATGTCCTCATCACTATATCCGCGCCCGACAAGTCCGCGGGTGAAATTGCCGAAGCGGCTGTATTTCTCCAGCCCTTTCACCGTTTCCGTGGATGGCCCATCCCCCGGAGCGAACCCCAGCCGCGGTGCAATCCGCTCCTTGAAATAGATCAGCGACCACTCCACATCGCTCATGGGCCAGTCGGTGCCAATGCCGACATGATCTACGCCGACGAGGTGAATGACATGCTCCATGTGGTCCAATACATGGTCCAGGGTTGTATTCTTCGGATCACCATGAACAAACCACGGCATCGCAAAAATACCGATCACCCCGCCAGTACCGGCAATCGCGGTGATTTCCTCATCGCTTTTGCAGCGCATATGCGAATAGACGGCTTCAGCTCCGGTATGCGAAGCGATAACCGGAGCGCTGGATACCCGGCAGGCGTCAAGCGTCGTCTGCCGGCCGCAATGGCCTGTATCGACGATGATGCCCAGCTCGTTCAGACGTTGGACAAACCGGAGGCCATAGCTCGACAGACCGCCATTTCCCGGCTCAGCACAGCCGGAGCCGATCAGATTCTGATTGTTGTAGGTCAACTGCAGAATCCGCAGACCGAATTGGTACAGCGAATCGAGCAATCCGAGATCGTTGCCGATTCCGTCCGTTTCCTGCGCCGTAATGATCCCGGCCTTCTGTCCGTTGCGCTTGGCGCTGCGGATATCTTCGGCTTTCAGCGCCTTGACCAGCCAGTCCGCGGAATCGAACTGCAGCTGCACCTCGGACATGCTGCTGATCATAGTTTCCCTGTCATCCAGATGAAGCTCACGGTTGCCGGCGGTGATGCCGGACTTGTACCATTCTTCCCTGTACTGGGGGAGCTCTCCGCGTGCCGCCATGCGGACCAGCAGCTTGGCGGGCATACCGCTGTAAACAAGCGGTTCCTCCTTGTAGGGCTCGCACAGCGTGCGCAGCCGGTCGGAGACCTCTACGGGAATCGCCCGGGGCGACAAGGGCCCCTGGAACAGCAGATCAATATTGATGTTCTCCTCATGCAGGCGCTGCGCCCGCCGCTCCTGCTCCACCGTCAATTTAAAATCATACCAGCCATCCTGTTCGTTCATCTGCCTGTCCCTCCACCACTCTTGATGAATATGAAAGTTCTGAGAATCATATTTTGGTATGAATGAGCCTGTCACCAGGGTATCTCAGTTCCCCGGTGCAGTGCCAAGGCCCGCTTGTAAATATAGTTTGCCGCCGCTAAATCCTGGACGGCGAGGCCCAGGCTCTTGAACAAGGTTATCTCTTGTTCCCCTGTTCTGCCGCTTACACGGCGTTCGAACCATTCGCCGATTTCGCCGGCAATATGTTCGGCGCCTATTACCCCTTCCTGCAGCGGAATCAGGTAGTCGCCGGCCTCGTTCACGGCCGATTCCCGCCGGTCCACGAACAGCCTGGATGAAGCCACCAGCGCCGAATCCAGCTCACGCTCATGGGGCCGGCAGGCACCCACTGCATTGATATGTGTCCCGGGCCGCACCCATTCACCGCGCAGGACAGGCTCGGCCGCTGCAGTCACCGTACAGATGATATCCGCATGGTGTACCGCCTCGCGAACCGTTCCGGCGGCCGTTACCTCCGTGCTCCATCTGGCCGCCTGTTCTGCCGCGAATTGCTGCGCTTTGCCCTTCGACCGGCTCCATACCCGGACACGCCGGATATTCCGCACCTTCAGCATCGCCTCCAGATGGCTTGCCGCCTGCTCGCCGGTGCCGATTATCGCCAGCTCTGCCGCGTCTTCTCTGGCGAGCACACGGGTGGCTGCGGCGCTGGCCGCCGCTGTCCGGATGGCTGTAATCGCCCGCCCGTCCACCAGGGCGCGGAGAACGCCGCCAGCCGCATCGAACAAGGCCACAGCTCCCTGGTGCGACGGCAAACCCAGCGCATGATTATGCGGAAATACGCTGATCAGCTTCGCACCGGCCACTGCTTCCTGCTTCAAATAGCCGGGCATCAGCCCGAGCAGGTTGCCCGCCTCCAGCGGCATTACCTGGCGCAGGCTCTGCAGTGCCCTTCCAGCCGACAGATCGGCGAGTACCTCCGCCATGATTTCAATGCAGGCCTCCATGGTCAGCAGCTCTGCCGCTTCTGTCCGGTTAATTACCAGCATTCTTATCCGCCTCCCTTTCTTAGCACTCGTACTCCTACACCTTTCATCATAGCGCATTTATTTGTATGATGAGAGATGTCCCGGTTAAAATTGCTTCAAAACTTATCTTTCCAGGCGATCATTTGCTATACTCAATAATAGTGAAACCAAGCCAATACTGAACAAAGGGGATAACCTTGATGATTATTCAACCAAAAACACGCGGCTTTATCTGCACCACCGCCCATCCGGAAGGATGCGCCAAGCAGGTTCAGCAGCAGATTGACTATGTAAAAGCGCAAGCGCCATTGAACGGACCCGCAAATGTACTCGTCATCGGCGCATCCACCGGATACGGACTTGCTTCCCGAATCACCGCCGCCTTTGGCGCCGGCGCCAATACCATCGGCGTCTATTTCGACAAAGCCGCGGAAGGCAGCCGCACCGCCTCAGCCGGCTGGTATAACTCCGCCGCCTTTGAACGTGAAGCCGCCAAGCAGGGTATTAAATCCCACAGCATCGTTGGCGATGCCTTCTCGAATGAGATCAAAGCCAAAACTATCGAACTGATCAAAGCCGAATACGGCACCGTAGACCTCGTGGTATATAGCGTGGCATCCCCGCGGCGTACCCATCCGGTTACCGGAGAAGTCTTCTCTTCCGTAATCAAACCTGTTGGCGAAGCTTATTCCAACCAAACCTTGAACTTCCATACCGGTGAAGTCTCCACGGCCACCATTGAGCCGGCTACTGACGATGAGGTTCGCCAGACTATTGCTGTTATGGGCGGCGAGGATTGGGGAATGTGGATCGACCAGCTGCGGGAAGCGGGCGTACTGGCGGACGGAGCGACCACTGTCGCTTACTCCTACATCGGACCGGAAGTGACTCATCCGATCTACAAGGAAGGAACGATTGGCCAAGCCAAGAACGACCTGGAGAAGACCGCAATTGAGCTGAACGGACAGCTTAGCGCTACAGGTGGACGGGCATTTGTTTCCGTCAATAAAGCTCTGGTTACCCAGTCCAGCGCGGCCATTCCCGTAGTACCACTCTATATCTCCGCACTCTACAAAGTGATGAAGGAGAAGGAGCTGCATGAGAACTGCATCCAGCAAATGTACCGCCTGTTCGCGGAACATCTCTATGCCGGCGGAGCCGCTTCCGGCAACAGCAGCCACCTGATCCGCATCGACGATTGGGAGATGCGCGCGGACGTCCAGGAGGAAGTGATGCGCCGCTGGAATGAGCTGAATACGGAGAACGCTTCGGAGCTGACCGATCTGGAGGGTTACCGCGAAGATTTCTTCAACCTCTTCGGCTTCCGGACCGCAGGCGTGGATTACGAAGCCGATACCGATCCGGCGGTAGGGATTCCAAATCTATATTAATCGAGTAGATAGGGGCGGCTAGCCCCTGACCTCTCACACCACCGTACATGCGGGTCCGCATACTGCGGTTCCAAAAAGGTTAACAAAGTTCCAGATAACGAGTAAGCAAACTTTTCAGCCCTTTCGCTTCCCAGTAGGAAGTCGTAAGGGCGTTATTCGTGTTCCGGGACATTTCCCACGCACCTCGCCGCGAGTTGGCCATCTTAATACAAACCCACTTTGGAACCCCGAGTGCTTGAAGCTCACGGATTCGTGTACGTACTCGTTTCCACTGTTTCCACAGACACATTCGAAGTCTCCTCCGAATCCACTGGTCCAGTGTTTGGAAGCGTGTCTTCGCCGCGGCTAGACGGAAATAACCGAGCCAACCCATCAGATAGTGATTCAGTCGGTTAATCCTTTCTTCCATGGAAATGGACCAGGTTCGATTGGTTAACTCTCGAATCCTTTCTTTAAAAGCTGAGAGGCTCTTCGGTGCTATTCGAATCGTCGCCTGTTTCTGACTCAGGAAACTGAATCCTAAGAACTTTCGGTGCCAAGGTCTGGCCACCGCACTTTTCTCCCGCTTCACTTTTAGTTTTAGCTTTCCTTCTACAAACCGACTTACCGATTCCATGACGCGTGTTCCTGCTCGTTTAACTCGCTACAAAGATGTTGCAGTCGTCCGCATAGCGCACGAAACTCTTGGCGACTTCGGATTTCGTCATGTTATGGTGACTCATCCAGCTAGCCTTGCCTCAAATCGAGTTCGTGTACCTTGGCTCGTTCATTTGCCTCCAGCTTCCTTCATATTCCACCTCGCGATGGACACCCTTGCTCTTGGCTAACGGTAGGTGCTTGCCAGCCCCCGCTCGGGACTTTCACCCTAGAGATGACGCCCATGCTGGGCGTACTAATAATAAGAGCCGTTCCTTAATCGGAATCGGCTCTTTTCTCACCAGCAATAAATAACACAACCTAACATTATCTAAACGTTTCCGCCGGCTTCACATCTTCAGATTCGTACCGACCATGGATAAACAAAATAGCCCCGTTCTCTCTCCTGCCCGAATCTTATTTCAGTAGATAGATTACAGCGTTTTCTTATGGATATCCATTAAGTAAAAGTCAGGGACATCATTGCATTCAGACAGTTCAACATTAATACAATAAGTTTTGGTGCTGGCTAAGGCAGTTTGGTAAGCATTATTAAACTCCTCAACTGTTCTTACACTTACTCCCTCGCCACCAAAAGCCTTGACAACCTCGTGATACGCATTGCAAGGTAACTCTACCCCGCGGTACGCTTTCATGTTAAAAGTGTTTCTTTGTTCAAATTTACATGATCCCCATGCGCTATTATTATGAATGATAATGATAATTTTCAGGTTATATTGGATCGCCGTTTGAATTTCTCCGATGTGAAACCCGAATGAACCGTCTCCGGTGTACAGCACGACCTCCTCTTGCGGATAAGCGGCTTTGATTCCAATGGCCATTGGTAAACCGGCACCCATCAGGCCAAGCGTGCCATTCGGAGAACTGAGGACTCTACCTGGAGAAAATACACGCAGATGCTTTATCAGCCATTGCCCCGCATGGGACCCGTCTCTAACAAAATAATTCCCTCGTCCTGACAGGGAATTGATCGACTGCATGACATCATATGGATGAACCTGGCCCTGTGATTCACTCTTCGTTTGCAGCATAAGCTGTTCCTCTTCTTTTAGCGATATTAAGTCGGAAACCCAGTCCCTGCTTCGCTTCCGGCAATCCAGCTTGCCGAGTTGGCGCAATAGTGCTTTTAGCGTTTCTTTGGCGTCGCCGACCAAGCCCAATTTCAAATTCATTTTGTTCGCGTTCAATTCACCGGGCTCAATATCAATCTGGACGATTGCCTGCCGTTCTGAACTCCCGTAATAGGGTTCATTTCCGAAGGCGAGCGCGAAGTTGAATCTTGCTCCGATAGCCACAATTAAGTCGGCATTCGCAAAAGCATAATGGGTGAGTGTACTTGTCATCGGGCTGCCAACCCCCATAGACAATTCATTATCGTCGGGCACAACACCGCGGGCCAGGCTGATTCCGAAATACGGAATTTCCAGCAATCGCGACAACTCGCATACTTCATGCTCTGCATATGACCACCAGACTCCGCTTCCTCCGATAATAACCGGTCTGTCCGACTGTACAAGCATACCCGCCAGGGATACGATGTCCTCTTCAACGGCAACACTTTTATTCCATAGCCTGTTCTCCTGCACAATAGATAGATCATATTGGCCAGAGTCACGCCGGGAGAGCTGGACCTCAAAAGGTATTTCCAGACATACGGGGCCTGGTCTTCCCGCTAGCATTTTTTTGCACACCATTCTCACATATTCAGGAATTCGTTCCGCAGTCGGCACTATTTTATAATCTTTCACATATTCCGACAACATGGGCTCGCATTTCATATCCTGTAAATTCCCTCGATCGTTTTTGGTGCTGACATTGGTGCCGATAATTACAAGTAAGGGCGTATTGGCCAAACTCGCACGAACAATTCCGGACACTGCATTTGTAACTCCGGGCGCACCCGGCAGGATACACACCGCCACCCTTCGGGTTACCTGTATCCACGAATCTGCCATATATACCGCTGACGCTTCATGCCGGGCACCGATATATTCAATCCCTTCGTTGCAGAGTGCATCGATGAGGGAACTGGCCACCAATCCCACAACCCCAAATGCCTGTTCTACCCCTAATAGCTTGAGACTTTGGGCTAGTATCGTAGAACCATTAAGACCGCTGACCATATCAATACCCCCGATTTGCCGCTAACGTGCGCGCAACCGTCTTTTCGCTGTCTTCTGCACACCGTTTATCGGTAATCCGTGCTGATTTCCAGCTGACCAGCGCCCCTAGATTAGCGATCGCTTCCAGCTCATCAACGGCATAAATCTGGCATTTTCCGCCTATGGTATGAATCCATTCCTGCTGTAAATGATTAAGCTCGCTGCTGTTTACAGGGCTGGCAAACTCCAAATCGATTGCTACACGATCTGTGCCATTCTCATGATCAATGGTTATCTGGTACCCGATGCATGTGTTGAAGTGTCTCATAATTATATTCTCTATATCTTCGGGATAATAGGTTTTGTTCTCAATCGTAATGAGGTCTTTGATTCGCCCCTTAAATTCAATTTGCTGTGAGCAACCTAGATGATTGTGAACATGCGCATGCAGTATAGCTACATCGCCGGTGCGGTAGCGAATTAACGGTTTGGCAGAATTCGGCTGTATCATAGTAAGCACTAGTTCGCCGCTCTCCCCACTGCTTAGTAACCGGTCGCCTTCGACTTCAACGATCTCATACATATAGTTGAACGGAAGCGTGTAGAACTTCCTGTCTGGAGCCAGCACTGCAGCATGACCCACTTCCTGCGAGCCGTAAAGAAAATTATAAACATCCGCACTCCAGATATTTCCGATATTGCGCTGCATTTCTGCTGTACACATTTCTCCTATTAACAGGATAACCTTAATGTTGAAATCACTGATTGCGTAACCGTATTTGATACTGGCTTTATATAACGTCTGAACAACGCCTGGTGTCCCAAGGAGGACTTCAATCTGATGGTCTCTGAGCAGCTGCAGCGTTTTCTTGAATCCGACCACGGGGGAGTAAGGCCATATTTTAAAAATGCAGTAATCCATATCCAAAAAGATTTTTCCAATGGTATCGCCGGTGGAATGCAGCTCGGTCGGCCCCATAATTCCAATAGCCTTTTGTGACAATGCCGAGACCTTCTGCAATAAAGGCTTTACGCCTTCCATAATGCTGTTATTGATCCGGATAATATCATTTTTATTTCTTAAGCACAGCGTCGCTTTCCCTGTTGTTCCGGTTGTTTCATAATAATATCCTGAATCCTTTAACTTCCCGCTCAGAATCCCTGTCTCTGCCTCACGCAGGTCAGCTTTGGTCGTAAACGGCAGTGAAGAGAGTCCGTTCAAGGCAAATTCGGCTTCATCAATATCTTTAAATTTTGTGCCATAATATTCAGAGTGTACTTTTACATATTTAAAAACTTCATGAAGCATTTCCTCACGGTAAGCATTCAGATCACCGGCATCCAGCTTGTGGTTATGGAAATCATTTAACAGTTCAAGATAATCTTTTTCAAAATCTCCATGTACATTCATTATCGTCATTTGGTAGCCTCCATGCTCGGATTTATTAAATCAAATTTCTTTTCAGATTATCTGCAGTGTTTATCCGATCCAGTTGATCATTAATGCTGCTGCTGTAAAAAATTCGTGAAATGCTGTCATTGTATTCTACGCCGTGATCCGTAACATACAATTCATTGCGTTCCGGTTTTTCACAAGCCAAATTATTGGCAAGCAAGAATCCGAATTCGTCTTGGAAATATTCACTGACATTGATACCATGCTTCTGCGACAATTTGACTCTTTCAATTTCCAACAGCTTCACCTGGAAGGATACATCGCGATGTAGCCGCTCAATTGAGCTTAGTTCCTTACCCACATCTAGCGGAAAAGTCCCTTCTTCAATGCATTTGAGATATTTAGAGATGGAGCGCACATTTGTATACGTGAAATTGTTGAAATACGAAAAGGAGGAGACCCCCATCCCGATATACTCTCCGCCGCTCCAGCAATGATGCTGGTGCTTGAAATCATACGGCTGTTTAGAGAAGGAGGGCGATGCAACATGCTTGTAGGCGGCTGAGCGCATTTCGCGGATAAGGGTATCAATAAATTCAGAAATATCTTCATTGGAAGGATACCGGTCATCCCTTTGATTTAAGCTATGATACATCTCTGTACTCGGCCTAATGCTCAGTTTGTAAAAGGAAACGCCTTCCGGCTCCATTTCTTTAATGACTTGAATATCTTTATGGAACTGATCCAGGCTCTGATTAGGCAAACCATACATGATATCAATAATCCGTTCTTGTATCCCCATTTTCTTAAGCAATCCCAGCTTTTCAACAGCAAGCTCGGCAGTGTGGCTTCTGTTGATTCTCTTCAATATATCATCATTAAAGGTTTGAACGCCCATGCACACCCGGTTAACCTTGTTCTCTTTCAGCCGGCCGATGTTTTCTTCGCTAAGCGTGCTGGGACAGCTATCGGTCGTTATCTCGATTTCTTCGGAAACTTCAAAGTTGTCGTACACCATATCAATTAATTCGATCAAGTATTTGGGAGCCACCAGCGTGGGTGTACCTCCCCCGAAGTATATAGATTTAATCACGACTTTCATATGCTTCAATAATTTAATATACATCCGAAATTCCGATTTCAATGCTTCGAAATATCGTTGGACGATCTCATCCTTCTGCTGGTTTTTGGGTAGCGAAACATAATAGCAGTACGTACATTTCTTTTCACAAAACGGAACATGAAAGTATAATGCCAGTTCCTTTCTGAACAGAACATCCGGATGTAATGGTTCGAGCAAAGCCATAGGCGGGTAAAGAAAAAAATACTGCTTACTTCTGTCCCAATCAAAGTTTATCTTCTTCATTTCAATAATCCCCTATCTGAGTTATCACTTTGGACTTTTCCTGCGGAACATCCTTCTGCTTCTTGCCCTCATCGGTCATTGACTTGGATACTCCTGACTTTTTTATTGGATTCATGCGAAGCAAGCACATTTTTGAACCTGAGCTTCAGGAAGAATTTCCGGTCCCTGGTAGGCAGAATGTACAGGACGAATATTATCAGGCCTCTAAACGCCCGGTTACTGTCCCACTTTTCGGCCCTTTCGATATTTTTGGAGCTCATAAGCCAATTCCGCACAAAGTTTACCGGCAGAAAGCCTGCTTTTTGTTCGGTATGGTCATACCTCATTAGATACATAATCGAATTCAAATATAGATGCTTGGAATCTCTCCTCAAGTTCTCTACTGCTTGCTGATAACTGATGTCTACCTTACGTTCCGAATCACTAGTCTGCTCCGTTATTACGCCGTCTCTTATTGCCTTAGCATATAAAGGGGTAGATCTAAAAATGTTTAAAGGCATCGTAAACAGAATAAATTCCTTAAAATAATCATGTAGCCTCATTACCGCCTCAATGGATGCGATCAGGTCTTCTTTCTGCTCCCATGGATTATTGTATATAATGTCGAATGTCGGGATTAACCGGTTCCCCGTCTCCCGGTAATGATCATCGATTGCTCGGGATAAGCTGTCCGCAGCCTTAAATACATGCTCTTGAAACTCGCGCCGGTTATAGACCTCTTTCAAAATCCGGTCGCTTCCGCTTTGTATTCCAAACACAAATTTATCCAGACCGGCGCTCAGCAAATTTTTTATCTTCGTATATGTCACCGTCTTGGGTGTGCCATAACAAAAAAAGGGGATATTGATTTTCTCTTTGTACTCACGGGAAAACGCCTCTATATCCTCCTCGCTCCTCAGGCAAAAATCATCATCGAAGAAGTATATGAAATCAATCCTGGGAACTGTCCGAATCACATGCTGAAGCTCATCCATCGCGCTGGCTATGGAACGATGCCGCAGAAAGCGTCCTGTCCCCTTCAAGGCGCTCTTTAGCGCAGGAGCGCTGCAATAGGAGCAAGCAAGATGGCAGCCCCGTGACAGCATGATATAAAAATTGTATGAATACTTAAGTGTGGCCCGCTCCGGCTGTATTAATTGATCGGAGGTTTTCAATTCTAATTCATTGATGTAGTAATGCCTGGTTTGCGAAAAATGGTCGGAATACGGTAAAGCATCCAAGTCGTGAACCAGAGCAGCTCTATCATTTCTTTGAATACTCCCGTCAGCATGACGGATCCATAGGTTCGGAATCTGTGAATAGTCGTCCCCGTCTGCTAACTTATTCGCCAGATCGACTACCGTCTGCTCACCTTCGCCGATGCAAACAATATCCGCAACTTCAATACAATTGTCGGGGTTGAGTATCGCATAAATCCCTCCGATTAATACTACTGTCTCAGGAGATTCGGTTTTTATCACACTAATTAATTGCTTCGCTCTTTCAAAACCAATTTCGACCGTAGAAATTCCTATAATTGAAGACTGGCGTACAACCTCCATGACTTGGTCAATGATCCTCTGCGGATAGTACTTATCGACAATATCCAGAAAAAGAACATCTGGCAGAAATCCGTCGGCAAGCAGCGCTCCTGAGATGGCCTTAATTCCTAAATTCACTTGTGTTGTCGCAATCAGTGAAATTTTGAAGTTTTCCTTATCCATTTATAAGCCTCCTCCCGTATGAAACACATCTTCCTTCACTTGGATCAAAAGTGCAGCTTGTCCGGAGAGGGCATATGAGACTATGTTAGGATTATCCTGGATATTGAACATTTGATAGCCGTGATCGATATCGTAATCCGCATCATCTGCAGTACCCACTCCGGCGATTAAATAATGATAATGAGCGAGTTCTGCTATGCTGTATTTAAGATCGTCACCGAATACTTTTGTTATCTTTATATATTGATTCTCGTATCCAGCGTCCAATTTCAGATAAAGAGGCTCATGATCTCCTATACACTCATCGTAAAACTTGATATCAACCCCATAGGCGCCTTTGTGGGATGTATTGACTGCTGAATGTTGAACATTGGAACCAATAATGTAGGCATCATCCGGATGAAGATTTCTCTGTGTATGATTTGCGCTGAACATAAATTCGTTGGAGAGGCAAATCCCCATCTGTGGCTCTATGTGATTGTGGGGGCTTAGATTTGTCAAAGGAGGAATGTAAGAAACGATGAGGGTCAAGTTGCGGTGAAAAGAACTATTCTGTATTATTCCGCTATCCCATTTAATAAAATTATTAACTCTCATGCTCAATTACCCTCCGCTAAAGTGAATAATGACCATGGAATCTTAGCGTGAAATATGGGTGAGCAGAAGCTCAGCTCATATGCCGCTGCCGATTTCACATTTGTAATAGCTAAATCGGCTTTATTGTTCTTTACACATTCGGCTGCCGCTGCTGTAGAATACACATCAATGATTTCATATTCGATTCCAGGCAATAATTGATCCACCAATGTATCTACTGCAGAGCAACTTGCAATTTGGAAACGGCGCTTCTCAGACAGACAGTTCGCAGTATTCCCAGCAATTCCATAATCGGTAGTTGCCTTAAGAAATACGGATAGAAAGCGGATCTGCCCGTTCCAATAGATGTCCTTAATTTTCTCATACGCGTTCGGCACCAATATGAGGTTGGTTCGATTGCCATGCAAACTTTCCAGCACTCGATCAAAATTATTCTCCAGGCTCAACTGGATTGAATCGCAAGCATAGTTCTCCTTGATGATGCCTGACAAAAATTGTGCCACTTGTGCGCTTGAGGTTTGCTCAGGACCCATGGTTCCAAGCCTGACGGTCTTTGTTCTGTAAATGAACCCCCGTAATTCTTCTTCATCCAAAAATAAGCTTTCCGCAATTCCTTTCACCTATTCTCCTCCTCATCTCAAAAACAACTCATCTCAACTAAGCTAAACTCATGCTGTCATTCAGGGAACAGACACCTCTTTGGAGGGAAGTTCTTTGGTAGCTAAGGATTTCGTCCATTTTCCTGAAGAATAATACAATAAACTAATAATGGTTGTCACAGCCAGGCTGATTACGATAGCGATCCAGATTCCCTTCAATTCCATCCTTGTTCTTGAAAGTCCCCAGGCTAAAGGAATACGGACGCACCATAGCGAAAACACGGAGATCATCATCGTCACCATTGTTTTCCCGGCACCATTAATAATTCCATTTGATACAAAGGCAACTGCCAATAGCAGGTATCCTAAGCCGGATATCCTGAGATAGATGCTGCCTATATCAAGGACTTCCTTGTCGCTCACAAAGATGGATATCATTTGCTGAGGGATCAACAGTGATCCTGCGACGATAAGCGAAACAGCAGCAACATTGATGATCATACCGTATTTAAAAGCTTCTTTTACCCGGTCCAGCTTCTGGGCACCGATATTCTGGCTTGTAAATGAGTTTACTGACATGGAGACCGCCAGTGTTAACAGCGAGACCATTGAATCGATCTTACTGCCAGCTCCGAAGGCCGATATCGCAACATTTCCGAAGCCATTCACGAACGATGTAACGAATACTGAACCCAGCGAAACGAGGGTTTGCTGCACGACAATTGGAATTCCGATCTTTATTAAGCTGGCCATCATTTTTCGGCTCAGTTTTCCATTGCCGAACCTGATTCGGACAAGCGGATAGTTTCTCAATATGTATATATACCCCACTGTGAATACCACACCTTGGGCGATCAGGTCAGCTAATGCCGCTCCGTTAAGTCCTAGGCGCGGGAACGGGCCAATGCCAATAATCAGCAGTGGATCTAAAATCGCATTTAATCCCGTTGAAATGGCAAGGATGACTAAGGGCGTCCATGTGACTCCAATTCCTCTGAGGATTGAACTGAACAAAAAATAAAGATATGTAAAAATGAAACTGATAATGCTAATGAATAAATATTCAGATGCCATCCTGAAAATAATGCTAGGAGTCCCCATCATGGATAGAATTGTATCCGACAAAAGAAGACTGCCTGCTGTCAGAATAACCATAAGGGATACTGTAATTATAAAGGAGTTAAATACTATCTTCTCTATAGCCCCGTTGTCTTTAGCCCCATAATAATGTGCGACCAGAATGGACGCACCGATCGTTAAGCCCTGGGCAACCGCGATAAGCAGCAAAACTACCGGATAACTCACTGCAATCGCTCCTACTGCGTCATCACCCAGTATATTTCCAACCCATACCATATTGATGATGCTGTAGCCAGTGAACAAGAAATTTGACAAAAGTACTGGTATGGAGAACATAATCAACTTCTTTGGCACGCTCCCTACTGTTAAATCCATTCCGGCCTTTTCGCTCATCCGGCACCCCCCTCTCAAGTTCATGTTATAAATATTAATAATTTTTACTTTTTATTCAATATTTCTTAATATATTATATTACTATATTTCCGTTTTTTTGAAATACTCATTTGTATACTTTTTGTGAATAAATACACTTTTTCTAATATTTCTCACTTTCGTTTGTACATACATATTTTACCTTCAATGCGGATATTCCTCATCTATCTGCCGACGCACAACAAACAGCGCTCCTCGGAGCAACCCGAAAAGCGCTGTTTCTCGATTATATAAATTGCTTCACATGTCTAAAGATAAGAAATCATATTTTCGATGATTCTTAGCCCAACATCATCTTTAAGCGTCATAATAGACTCTGGATGAAATTGAACAGCAACGATCGGTAAATCAACATGTTCTATAGCCATAACAACGCCATCTTCAGAAACCGCTGTAATGCATAGTTCTTCAGGGACTTCCAGGGCATAGAGGGAATGGTACCTTCCCACTGTGAATTCAGATTGGAGCCCCACCCACAATTTACTGTGACCGCTTGTCTTTACAATGGAGGATTTGCCATGCTGGGGATAGGTTAATTCATCAAGTACACCGCCAAAATACTCTACGATTCCCTGCAACCCTAAACATACCCCAAAAGTTGGTATCCTCTTGGCTATACAAATTTTGATCGTTTCATTCAGTTGAAAGTCTGCAGGCTGGCCTGGTCCCGGGGATAGCACGACTAAATCATAATGCTCCTTCCCCTCACTTAGCATTTGTCTTGCATAAGGAGCCCTGAAAACACTGACCTCCGCACCCGTTTGTTTGAAATAATTAGCTAAGGTTAGGACAAATGAATCCTCATGATCGACAAAAAGAATTCTCTTTCCTTGGCCCACCCTACTCGGTTCTATATCATGATTATCCTCAATATGAAATCCAGTATCAATCGAACTTAGGAGGGCAGATGCCTTAATATATGTTTCGTTCTCCTCATCCTCAGGATTGGAGTCGTACAATAAAGTAGCTCCCACCTTTATTTCGGCAAGGCCATTCTTGAGATTAATAGTCCTCAGTGTGAGTCCTGTGTTGAGATTCCCGTCAAAAGTCATGAACCCTACAGCACCGCCGTACCATTTTCTCGTAGAGCTCTCGTGAGTTTCCAACCACTTTATGGCCGCTTTCTTCGGCGCTCCGGTAACTGTAACAGACCACATATGAGTTAAAAATGCATCAAGGGCATCATATCCTTGGTCCAATGTACCTTCAACATGGTCCACAGTATGAATTAATCGTGAATAGATCTCCAGTTGTCTTCTGCTGATCACCCTGACCGAGCCAGGGATGCAAATTCTTGATTTATCATTTCTGTCGACATCCGTGCACATCGTCAGTTCCGATTCTTCTTTCCGTGAATCGAGCAATAATCTTATTTGTTCTGCATCCTCAATTGCATTTTTCCCGCGCTTTATCGTACCTGAAATCGGGCAAGTTTCAACCCTGTCGCCCTCAACTCTGACGAACATTTCAGGAGAGGCTCCGACTAGAAACTCGCTGCCCATGTTAATAATAAAGCCGTAAGGGCTAGGATTAATTTTCTTCAGTCTTTGAAATATCTCTGAAGGCTTTAAACTGCAATGTTTATATATTGTTTGGGAGGCTACGACCTCAAAGAGATCCCCTTTCTTGAAAGATTTCAGCGCTTCTTTAACTATTTTTGCATAATCTCCGTATTTATGTTCCTTCATCTCATAATTATCTGTCTCCGGTTCATAATTCATCCAGGGCCCGCTTCGTTCCAAACCAGCTGTATCCTTCCCTTCGGCACGAAATTCATATGAAACATTGTAGGCAATGGCCAATTGGTGATCAACAACCACATAACTGTCAGGCAAATACAATACCATATCTGGCTGAGCATCATCCCGAAGATGGTTGAACTCAATCGGTTCAAACTGAAATATAAGATCATATCCAAATGCTCCATATAAGCCAAGAATATTTTCTCCCGGCAAGTATAATAACTCGTTAATCGCCCGAATCATAGTAAAGACAGTTGGTTGCTTGCTGCGTTTTTCTTCAGAAAAGACATTATCACTCTCGATAATTTGCCCATTTATGCTGGACTCTGAGCAATCTTGCAATTGGATTTCGTTAAACAGATTTAACTTATTATATATACTTATCAACAATACTTGCCCACGTTCATTCAGAGCGTTAATCTGAAAATGTTTACTGTAGGCTTTGATTTCAATACATGGATTAACAAAACCGACATCCCATCTGGAGTACCGGTCGGGATACTCGTAGCTGCTGGAAAATATCGCTCCTCTTTGATGATTGATATTGTTCAATATATCATCCAGCGCGTTTTCCAGATTAAGCTTCTCAGCTGAACAAGTCACAATAATATCTCCCTGGGTCGTTTGTTCACTTACATATGGCATGAATGAAAATTGAGATGAAATATTCATCGGATTAGCTCCCTCAATAATTTATTGTTATCATATATTTCTTGGAGCATTAGCCCATTTTCTTCAAGCCCTCCTCTACCCTATTCGCCAATTTTAATTTATGTATTAGCCGACTTATCATGTCGCTGTCTTCCCAGTACTGTACCTCCTTGACGATCTTATGTTCGTCATTCACTTCAAATAAGGATAAGATGTGAATGCCAATGTCTTCATCTTCGATTGTAACCGCATCCAGGCACCACTCAGCAACGACCATGTTATGTTTTTCAATGATCTGCAATAGGTGCGTCGAGTAACTTTTAAACAACAAATCATATACAACCTTTACAGAGGCGATCTGTTGCTTAATTGTATTCAGTCCCAACTTCTTCTGAAAAAAGACATTGTCCTTTTGGCTTACTCTATAGGTGACTTGTGCATCCACACTAAAGTGATTCTCCAGATCGATTCCCTTAAACAATCCAAGGATCATATCCTGAATCTTTATAGTATTCTCCATACCTTTGCCCCCATAATAAACATTATAAAAAATCCTGACTTATATTAAGGAACACCATTCTCTATAGAAGTATTATGAATATATTTTTAATAATATATTTTTAGATTTTTTTTATTTTTTTGTAATATAATCTCATATCGAAATCTCAGCGTCAAGGCATTTTGTATCTTTCTGCTCTCCGCTTTTCTGTGATCAAGCTAAAATAATAATGTAGGCACAATGGCGATGCACAAATAAGAAAAAGGGTCGAGCCTCACGACAATTCTCCGGTCACCCGCTGTTTTCGATCATCGTTCCTTGAACTTGGCAACCTGTACTTCGGTAATGACGCTTGTTTGCAGAAATTTGAATATACAAAAAAATCGCCCTATTTGGGAATGGTCAGGTGGTACCTCCATTTACCAAAACAGGCGATTTCTTTGTTAGTTTTATTTGAATGCAGCGCGTCTGCCATTCTGTAACGCCACCACAATATCTATGCAAAGCAATATAAAGCTATAAAATAAAAAACGCCCAAGCAATGCGTTAGCCGCACCTCATGGACACTTCATTAACATGTATAAAATGGCGCGCCCTGAGAGATTCGAACTCCCGACCTTTTGATTCGTAGTCAAACGCTCTATCCAGCTGAGCTAAGGGCGCAAATTATGGAGCGGACGACGGGAATCGAACCCGCGACCCTCGCCTTGGCAAGGCGATGCTCTACCGCTGAGCCACGTCCGCAATAGGTAACTGGTGAAGCAAACTAATAAATGAATGGCGGAACCGACGGGATTCGAACCCGCGGTCTCCTGCGTGACAGGCAGGCATGTTAGGCCTCTACACCACGGTTCCGCGATTTAAAGCTCTCTCCAGCAAATGGAGATAATTGCGGGGGCAGGATTTGAACCTGCGGCCTTCGGGTTATGAGCCCGACGAGCTACCGGGCTGCTCCACCCCGCGTCAGTAAAAGTATTGCTATTGAGTTCTGCTGGTGGAGGCTGAGGGGTTCGAACCCCCGACCCTCTGCTTGTAAGGCAGATGCTCTCCCAGCTGAGCTAAGCCTCCATCGAAGAAGCAACTTAATTATCATAACATGATTTTATTCAAAAAGCAAGTATTTTTTCAAAAAAATCAATGACCCGTATGGGATTCGAACCCATGTTACCTCCGTGAAAGGGAGGTGTCTTAACCCCTTGACCAACGGGCCGTATGTAATATCTTTTAGCAACAAATAAGATTATATCAACTATAAGATTATAATGCAATAGTTTAATTGCTCTTTTCAGTAGTTTTTCATAAATATTTTCAGGTGTCTAAGGCGGCATCCGGCAATACATGCTGGTTTAGCATTTCTGCAATCGACTGGGCCACTTGAGGGATATCATTCCTTCTCTATACAGGCGCAGGAAGAACAGCAGATGCTCAAAGCCAGCCAGACATCTGCCAATCTGTCTGGCCGGCCAGGAGTCCACCTCTTCCCATCGCCCGATTAATCGTGCCAGAAACGTCTCCCGGGGCACGTAGAGGGTAATGTGGATTGAACAGTCACTTTCTGCTCCTGTAATCTGCCAAGGATGTCATAATAATAATCCCGGATCCGTAATCGCCATAAGCACAATTACCACCCCGGGATAATTCCCGGCTAATTCAAGCAGCCCGGTGCAGTTCTAGTGCAGCCGATGTTTTGCCTGACCCAAAAGCTTCATTGATCCATATGATCATACTGCAGCAACCTCCTATACTCATATTCCTTCTTAACGTAAAACAAAAAACCACCGCTGACTAATCAGCAGTGGTCTTCAGTGCTTGGCGGCGTCCTACTCTCCCAGGACCCTTCGGTCCAAGTACCATCGGCGCTGGAGGGCTTAACGGTCGTGTTCGGGATGGGTACGCGTGGAACCCCTCCGCCATCGCCACCAAACATGATTTTTCGAAGCTTACGCTCCTCGAAATCGCTGCGAGAAAATATCAGTCCTTCAAAAGGACATGCAGCTTAAGGTGTTGCAGGCCTCAATCGCCTGAAAACTGGATCGAAACGAATTTGTGTTTGCCCTTCATCTCTTCGGGGCCCCCGGAAAGTATTCGGAATCCGCTTCATCAGCCTCTTCTTCACTTTTTGGGGTAGTTTTTGGATAAGCCCTCGACCGATTAGTATTGGTCAGCTCCATGCATTACTGCACTTCCACCTCCAACCTATCTACCTCGTCGTCTTCAAGGGGTCTTACATACTGGGAAATCTCATCTTGAGGGGGGCTTCACGCTTAGATGC
>NZ_VWRQ01000020.1 GCF_008635795.1 Paenibacillus tepidiphilus
CGGTGACAGTGGCCAGCACGGAGCAGCTGTAGCTCGCGCTCCCGGCGCGCCGGACGAAGCCGTGCTTCCCGTTCGGCGCGGCCAACGACAGCGGCCGGCACCAGCTACTGCAGCTCGCGCTCCCAGCGCTCCGGGAGACCCGCTTCCCGTTCGGCGTCCGGCGACAGTGGCCAGCACGGAGCAGTTGTAGCTCGCGCTCCCGGCGCGCCGGACGAAGCCGTGCTTCCCGTTCGGCGCGGCCAACGACAGCGGCTGGCACCAGCTACTGCAGCTCGCGCTCTCAGCGCTCCGGGAAGCCCGCTTCCCGTTCGGTGCGTCCGGCGACAGTGGCCAGCACGGAGCAGCTGCAGCTCACGCTCCGGCGCCGCCGGACGAAGCCCGGATTCCGTTCGGCGCGTCCGGCGACAGCGGGCAGCACGAGCATTTGCAGCTCGCGTACCCGGCGCTCCGGATGAAGCCCTGCTTCCCGTTCGGCGCGGCCAGCGACAGTGGCCAGCACGAGCATTTGCAGCTCGCGCACCCGGCGCGCCGGATTCCCGTTCGGCGCGTACGGCGACAGTGGCCAGCACGAGCGCTGCAGCTCGCGCTCCAGACGAAACCTGGTTTCTGGGTGAAGCCGGGCGCAAGTAGTTCGTACCAACAACGTGGTTAGCTGCAGCTACCCGAAATTCGGGGCGGGTGGATGATCTGGTGTGCGATGCAAAACGTAATGGATCCGTACCAAGTTGTCTTCCGAATCGGAATGTCTGGCGTGTGGCCATTCCGATCCCGGAATAGCATTAATGGCTTGGCCGAAGGTATATTACAGTTGGGATCTGATAGGATAAGAAGAAAAAACAGAATTGTGGCATATTAGTAAAAAAATCCGTAAAAAAGAGTGGGAAATGATGTGTGAAATTCGTTCGATATGTGGATAAGTTGTGGATTAACTGTGGATCGGATTGTGTATATATGCCCTCTGCCCAATGCCAGAGCGGACTCGCAAAAATAAGTTTACAAACACAATATATTGGGTTAACTTTAAAAGAGGGGTATACATGCTGTGTTTTCCTTGCTCTATGTAATGGGAGGAGGGAACGGTATGAACTTAATCTACCTACTTAACGCTGTCGTCGCTGTTGTCGAATTGACTAATACAATTGTAGTAGTTGTGAGATTCGTGAGTAAACGAGTCACCTATTACCGACGGAATATCCGGGTAAAACGAAAAAAGCACTAGGGCCGGGAAGCTGAAGTGCTCTTATCGTTACTACAGGTATAAGATTGGCCAACTCAACAGGGCAAGACACGCATGTGTACTTTCCAAGGACTGTGATCTCGCGAGGATCGCAGTCTTTTTCATTATGCATGCATAATCTCGTTTAATTGTTGAGTGGAGCGATGCCTAATTTGTTTCTTAGTAATTGTATCACTGATATAACGTGATTATAAGGGATACGCATGAAATTTTCTAGGGCAATTTTTACCCGGTTTTTCAAGCGAAATAAAAAAGAGTTTTTGGTTCCTAAAAAAACACTGATTTAGTACAACATTTGATGAGATTTTTTAATGAAGTTTTATGATATAAAATTGAGTTGTTTTCTGTATTAAAATTACCCTCAGAAATAGTTGGTGACTCAGTTATCAACGTTTTGCTCATTAAGCATACATTATACTACCATACCATAAAAAAATATAACCCTGGTATCCCTCGAAGCAACATAGAACTCCTTAAGGTATCCTTGTTATCGGTAGACTTTGTATCTCGAAAAAAAGATACTCTCAAATGATCTGGGGCCGGCCCTCTATCCACAATCGAGAAGACCAGCACACAATACCGCGTTTTTTAATCTTACGTGTTTGCACGTTGTAATACAATTAGCTCTGCCACCACGCAGACTTTACATCGAACATCTCCTACCTATATCCTTCTCACATGCGTCCCCGATCTTTTGACCTCGAATCTAAATCATTCCATTTATCATTGATTTATCTTGCCACTTTGATGATATATATGAGCATATTTAGCCACAAAACTATAATGATCCTCATCTCCTTATACTTAGAACCTCACCCCAAATCTTCTACAACCACATATTTTGATATATCCCTGAGCCCCAACCTTTTAACAATTATTTAGTTTTTTGCCCCCGGCCCGGCCCCCCTAACAGACAATACCTGAAACTAAGTACGAAAAAAGAAACTTTTTTCAATTAAGCTGCCTAAAAACATTAAAAGGCCATAAAATAAGTCCGCATATAGAAACTAAAATCAAATTGAGCAGCTAGACACGAGTCTAGGTACAGATGAGTTGAAGGATTGGGAAAAAGGAGAGGGGCGAGATACCGCAAAACGAGCGAAAGAGCCGGGGGCTGTAATTGATTGCGTGTTAACACGTAATATTAAAACACGCTGTTATATGTTATAATTAGTAATTATACAGTCCGTACCGACGAATATTAGAAGAATGGAGTTGATCCAATGGCCAGGCATGCATCAGAAGATAAAATTCCAAAAGACACAACGTTTGGCGCTGTGATTAAAGTGCAGCAAGTAATTGACTTTATGGCCCTTTCCGAATTAAAAAAAGGCACTCGTTTCGGCAAACAAATTGATCAAACTATCCTCCGCTCCTTTAATGGGGTTGGAGTAAATGATTCTTATCTGGCTGCCCGACTGAAGGTGCTTGCTGAAAAAGGACATGCTACCAGTGAATGGGATAAAGACAACAGATTCAACCGCTTCTACAAAATAACGCCTTCAGGAGAAGAATACTTTGAGCAGCTCCTGCGCGAACTTCCGGATAGGGTGGACTTGGCTATTCGAGTATATAAGCAATTTGAAGATATCCTTAGAAAGTTTGAATAAGGTGGTGTTCCGATTGAATAATTACCATGAAATTGTAGCTGCTCTAAAAGCAAAATTTCCGCAAGGTACTGTACAGCAGCGAAGTGATAATTACCGCCCCTATATTCCAAATCAGGTATATACGGATCGTTTGGAACAAGCGACCAACAGCGAGTGGAGTAAAGAAATTAAGGAGCTTGAAATTAATACTGAATATCGTTATGTAAAGGCCATCCTTTCAATCCAAATTGGATCTTTTTCAAGGGACGGTTGCGGGGTGGCCATAATCAACGGTGACCCCGCTGCCAATCCTGAACAAATCGTTGAGGCAGTAAATAAGGCGGTCAATCTGGCTTTTAAAGATGTTGTGGATAGCTATGAAATGGGTTGGAAGGACCTGGCCCCTTATAAACAAAAAGATTGGGGAGGCAACCCTGCACTCAGACATCTTTTAGTAGAGGATCCGGGAGAAGGTTCAAAGGTCTTGCAGCCGTATGAGCTTACTACCCATAAGTGTGTAAAGTGTCAAAAGCAGCTAATGTCCGCTGAATGGGACTTATTGGGCCAAATCCCTAATCTGAATCGTCAAACCTTAACTTACTGTTTCCGTGATATTCCAAATCACGAGAAGCGTAAACTTTCACCTGCTGCCATTTCGGAATTTGAAGAGCGATATAAATCATATTTATAACCCTGTTAATTAAGGAATGTGAGGATTGTATTATGAGTGAAGCAGTGCTTATTGGGTTCCTTATCGTGTGTACTTTATTTGTTCTGCGAGCAAATGAGAAATCCAAACGAAGAAAGGAGCTCGTAATTGAAATACAGCGATTGCATAAGGAACTTTTGATTTTGAATGAGGTGCATCAAAAGATCTGGGCGCTACTTCAAAATCCTTCTCAACATTTGGATTTATCTGAGGAGGCATACGATTTTTTAAGTGACGAAGAGAAAAGTCTTTTGAAAAATTTATCTTCAATATCAGATCGTGAAGTTATTAATTTCCAAAATCATATTCGATCTAAAATCAATGAGCATACTGTATTGAAGAGTAAGCTAGTAGAACAGTTAAAGATTACTGCTTAGTAATATGCTCAAAATAACGTCTCAGACATTCTCCGTCCTTACAAATCATCAGAATCACCTGGCAGTATAGAGCTACCGGGTGCCGCTGTTCCACAACGCGGTAGGAACGAGTCTACCTGAAGGCAGAACAAGATTTCATTAATCCGTCTGTCCCCACGATTACGGCAATCGGGACGCATGGAAATAATAAACAACAGAGCTATCACTGATCTTATAACCCAGGGTAAGTTACGACTGGGGCATATTTATTTCCGGTAAGTCGCTCCTGTTGAAAGAAAATAGAGTATTAGACTGAAAAATAAAGTATTAGACTAAACGCCGCGATCGCAGCCCCGGTTACACCGGTCAACTGCTTCACATGCTCAGCTCGTGCTCCTGCTTCTCCGGAAGCGCCGGGGGATCGCCAGCTCCGGGTTACATCGGCCAGCTGCTTCACATGCTTCTGCTCGTGCTCCTGCTTCTCCGGAAGTGCCGGGCGCCGCAATCGGCAGCCCCGTTACACGGCCAGCTGCTTCGCATGCTCAGCTCTTGCTTCTGGTTCTCCGGAAGCGCCGGACGCCGCAATCAGCAGCCCCGGTTACACCGGCCAGCTGCTTCACATGCTTCAGCTCGTGCTCCTGCTTCTCCGGAAGCTCCGGGCGCCGCGATCGGCAGCCCCAGGTAACATCGGCCAGCGGCAGCGCATGCTTCTGTCTAATACTTTATTTTCTGGTCCGATTCTTTTTGGACACTCTCTTGATGTCCCAGTCTATTTCTTATTTTTTAGTGTCTGACGATTTCATTACAGAAGGCTTCGTAGATTCAACAACTCCGGGCATTGGCGCCGACAACGACCTGTAGCTTTAAAACTAAAATTTGTAGCGTAGCTGGGAATAGGGTGATAATTCGGCTGCACTGTAGTTCAGGTACGTTCAGTTCACAGCTGCTGCCGACACAAGCCTAAGCAGCTGCACACGCCTATTGTTCTTCCAGAAGCATTGGTTCGTGTTATGCACGTCGGCAGCCGGCTGTGCTGTCCAAACAAAATAAAGTATTAGACTGACAGGATCTTCATTAAGCTAACGGGCAGGATACTTCTAAATAAAGGGCGAATCATTTAGGGGAGTGATTTTGTTGGAAGGAATGATTAAATGGTGCTATTTACTTCAAACCCAGATATTCATAGAAATGATTACCCTAATTGGAAGAAATATTCTAGGAATTACAACGTGTTCTTTGATTTATATTCTGAACATTTTAAAGAGGCTGCAGACAAGTTAATTGATTCCATTGGAGCTAACAGGGGGCATATTGCTGATAATATAATCAACCCTGCACGGATTTATTACAGAGTTTCAGGAGTATGGAGAAACGATTAGAAATTAACGAAATTGCTTAACGGAACTTGTTAAATCGCGGCAGTACGTAATAGATTAATTGATAGGGGGGAGTGGATGCTAGATCTATTTACTCCGATTGTGCCAGAAGCCAAGATGCACCCTAATTTTTTAAGTTTGTTAGGTGATAAGGATGTAATTAAAGTTGTTCAAAAATGGGCAGTTGGTTTTAAAGATAGAGACAACAAGTTTGTTTATGAGTTTCAAACAACTTTCAATTCTTCGTTTTGGGAATTATATCTACATGCAATCTTCAAGAAACTTAAGTTTAAAACTGATGGAGTACACTACGCTCCAGACTTTTGTCTGGATAACAAGGGGTATAGATTTTTGGTCGAGGCGGTTTCAACGAGCCATCCACAGGGTGGTACTCCAGAGCATGACAGGATAGCTGCGATATATAAAGCGGTTGAAAGAGCAGATACACAGGAAGAAAGGGACGAGGAATATCGTCAGATCGTCGCTTTGGCTACCGAAAGGATTACAAATAGTATTGCTAGTAAATACAGAAAATATTTAAATCAATATTCAAAGTTAGAACACGTAGCAAAAAAACCATTCATCCTAGCTGTGGGAGCCTTTGAACAACCATTCTTCTATAAACAAAAGCTGGGTGCTATTCTTCGAGTGTTGTACGGGACAACTGAAGCTAAATATATAGGCTCTGACCCGTATTTTGAACATAGTGAATTTATTACAAAAAGCAATGGTTCTCAGATACCCATAGGGTTGTTTAATGATGATAAACACAAATACATTAGTGCAATTATCTTCAATCCAACAGCTACAGTTGGTAAAGCGCGTGTGCTATCCTCAAGACTTGACAGGAAGGTAATAGTTCAGGCTGTTAGATATGACAGTTATAGTACAGTATCAAAAGTTGAGGTTAAGCCTGTACAGCAATATCAAGAATCTTTGCTTGATGGTACTACGGTATTTCTAAACCCATACTCTGTGTATCCATTTGAAAAGAACCTTTTTAGGAATCCTGATATAGCGATTTTTGAGGGGGAACAAAAGAACAATATGGGGCACGGATTCTTGTTCAGTAGAGAGGTTATTACCGTAAAATGAGGTGTAGGTTGTAACATCGCATCATTAAGCTAACGGGAAACGTTAGACAGCGGCAGTCTAATACTTTAGTTCCATAAAACAGAGCTATCGCTGAGCTCATACCCCGGGGTAAGTTACGACTGGGGCTATATTCATTTCCTGCAAATCGCTCCGAACATTGGCGCCGACAACAGCCCTTAGCTTTAAAACTAAAATCTGTAGCGGAGCTGGGAATAGGTTGTTCTTCCGGCTGCACTGCAGTTCAGATGCGTTCGTTACACAAGCCGGGGCCGGCGCAAGCTTAAGCAGCTGCAGACGCCTATTCTTCTTCCAAAAGCATCGGTTCGTGTTATGCACGCCGACACCCAGCTATATGCGAGGTCGCAGCCTAAGCTCCTGTTTGTTCTTCCGGTAGGGCGCTATCGGCACGTATTCAGCAGCCCTATTAGCTTTATCAATAAGGATCACGTCAGGTTTCAATCGGTTATATCGTTTACAAATTTTTGGGTATAGGTTAAGATCATTATTATAAAATATACGAGAGCGAAAGACGCGAAAAGCACTCCTTTGTAGGAGCAGCTATTTTCGCGTCTTTTTTCTTTTGGAGGGTACATTATGGAAACTGTTTTGGCGGGATCCTGGAACCTTTATCACAAGCTTATGTCTCAATATGATGATGACTCTATTTGGATAAAAGGCAATGCATTATTCAGAGCCTTAGAATGCCGATGTACCGCAACAGCAGAACATTCACTTGTTGTAGCGTACAGGTCATATCAATTATCATCCAAATCACCTCAGACCTATAAAATCAGAAATCTCATATTTCTTGCGGGATTACTACACGACATCGGTAAGCTTTCTATGGCAGATGATGTTTTAAAGTCTGCTAGAAAAATTAGTACACAGATGGACTTTGAACATTTAGTAAACCATGTTACTCACGGTGTTGACCTGCTTAACAAATTGAACTTCCCTCGTGAAATTATTGAGTTTTGTCAATTTCACCATGAGCGATTAAATGGTAGTGGTTATCCGAATGCATTAAGTGATCTTTCCTGGATCGGAAAAATTGCGGCAGTGGCCGATGTCTATTCGGCCTTAAAGCTACCAAGATTGTATCGTCCCGATATTATGTCTGATGCCCAAATCCTAGCCTTTTTCAAAGCGCAACCTGGAGCTTTTGATCCCCAAATTATTTTATCTTTGGAAGAGATACTTATTTCATCAACTCAGAACAATTCCCACGATGAATTATTGATCGAAGAGGTGAATTCACATGTGCTGGGTTGATGAAAAGGATTTGTCAGAGCAAATAGAAGCGGCAAGAAGTGAACTTGAACGCTTTACAGCGGCCTTTGAATTTGATTTTTGTAATAATTTTGTTTTGGAGAAGTCGATGGCCTTAGATCAGCTTATCTTACAATTTCATGCTGTTAAAGCCTCTGCCTAGACTAGCAAGTTCAGACATTATACAATAGGAGGGAAGAGAGGTGACCGATGAGAATATGGCCATGAACAAAAAACTGCAGCGTATCATTGAGAAGGAAGCTCCTGCTTTGGTGGAATTAGAGCAGAGTCTTTTGAGCGTAGGACAATCTGAATTTCTTATCGAACAGAGCATCAAATCAGAAATTAATCGGCGCACTCGCAAGCTTATGAATCTCTATTCAGCTGATCTCAATAATGCATTCGTGTTATTAAAAGCTGATGAAACCGGATATGAGAAAAAGCTATTGGAAGCTGAAAGAAACGATATTTTACCCGATCCTTATGATGAAGAGCAAAAAAAGCTTTTGACTATGCAAATTAAAATTATAGAAAATGCTCTTGAATTGAAAAGGCAGTATAAAAAGAAAACTTCCGGGGAGCACCCAATTGAGCGAGATATGGTTCAATACCCTTTAATCTCTGCATCATCACCTAAAACTGAAAAGTTAAAGACGTTAGCAAAAAATAACGGTACTGTAGTTCAAACAAGACATGGTTTCCGCCAACTGTACTATGAAAATGAGCGCGGCAAGTTCCTAACTATGCATGATGAACGCGTGCTGCTTGGGCTCTTTAAGATATGGATGAATAGTGGCCAATATCAGACGTTTTCATTTGATTTCAAAGATTTAGCTGAAGAAATGTTCATTTTTGAACCAACAGGCGGGGAATATAATGCCATCCTTAATTCTTTGCAGAATTTATATGCAACATCTATAGTCATGTTAGAGTATACGGATCCTACCAGCAATACTAGCTCAAGCCGAGAATATCATCGACCGATCCATACGCTTAAATTAATTGGTACGCCGGGTAAAGAAAGAGCTGCAACAATATCATTTCATGATTATGTTCAGAACAGTATGATTGCCGGCAACTATATAATGATTAATATGCTGTATTTTAACGATCTAAAATACGACACATCCAGGGTCCTATATCCATTTATTCTCTCTGAATTAAGTAAAAATCAATATAATTATGTATTAGACATGGACCTATTAATAACCCAATTTAACATCAGTACTGATAACGAGTCCCGAGCAAGAAGTTTAATAATGAGTGCAATGGAAGAGTTATCAACTTCTGGTGAGCTAATAAGTGAACCTGAATTGAAGAAGCTTGGAAATAAGTATTTTGTTCAGTTTCAGGTACATCCGGAATTTAAAAAGGACGTGCGAGAAGGCTTAATTGATCCTCCTGCAGGTCCTCAGCAAATGAAGTTCTTGCTTTAGAGTAGAATTCTCAAAAGAATTCTACTTTTTTTTTATACTTTCTACTACGAAAAATACTTTCTACTACGAAATATACTTTCTACTACGGTTTTTCATACTTTATATTACGATATAGATATACTTTCTACTACGAAAAATACTTTCTACTACGGTTTATACTTTGCACTCCGAAATATACTCTCTACTACGATAAATATATACTTTCTACTACGAAATATACTTTCTACTACGAAATAGACATACTTTGTACTACAATTGCCTATTATTTCATCTAATGTTATTGTCGAAGTATCAGTGAAATAGTCTATTAAAAAGACAAAAAGCCCCCTGCCAGGAGCTCTGTCTTTTTTAATCAAATATGAGATTCCGGCACCCACCTGATCTCAACAACAAGCCTTTCATTCTCTCTTTAAAAACAGAGAAGTCTAAGGCCCACTTTCTTATTGCCTTAAACTCATTATAACTCTTTTCCATTTATATTACAATTTCAAAATGGAGGTGTATCGGCGCGATGAGAGCTAAGACATTCGATAAGAGACCCAATTCCTTCAAATATCTAAAGCTTAACAATCTTATGGATGGAGCTACTTTTCCTGTTTCTGTCGACTACACCTTCTTAACTGAACTATTATCTATCGAAAAGTCTTATCAAGTCGATTCACCTATACTGTTCCGTAAGCAAAGTCATCCTGTTCGAACGTCTCATATTACAGGAATGTCTCTGCGGCTAATGATGACCATCTTCAGGCGCTTTAATACCGAGGGTAGCCTTCTTGGCGTTCCTATACATAAACTATATCAATTGATGAATGAAGAATATGAGAAACCTGCATCGAAAGAGCAGTTTTACGCTGAAGTCCAAAAGTTTATTAACCTTGGGCTTATTTCTGTTTCAAATGACGGAATTGTGAATGAATGGAAAATCGAAGCTTTTAGACGAAAAACAGGCCGCTTTATTCTCTTCAATCCCATAGTCTTCACAAAAAAGTTCACAGATCTTGAAATTGCAGCGCAAAAACTTTATCTATATCTGGTCTCTCGAAACGGAAGTAAAATACATAAAGAATTCAAAGAATATATCGGATCCGGCAGCTGGATAAATACACTAACCCATAAGGCACGCCCAGCCCAAATCAAAACACTGATGAATTCCCTTGCGAATTTGGAACCAGTTCCAGGTCATCCTTTGTTGGAAACTTTTTCTGTAGAAAAGGACTCTTGGGGGAGATGGTTTGTAAGCTGTAAACTTAATTCAGCTTATTTGGTTAATCATAGAGAAGGAAACCAGTATAGAATGGTTCCCGAAGTAAAGATCTCTTATTCAAAAACTGTTAATCGTGTGAAATCACTGCTACATTACTACAAGATTGCTGAAATAGAGGTGGCTGATAATGGCCGGGCACTCTTACTACTTACTCAGATTCTTCGTTCTTTCGGAATGAAATCCATGCGCTATGCAATACTTCGCTTAAAAGATCTGATAAACAGGAACGGTTGGATGAATATTACCGAATTGGTTCAGAGCTTGAAAGTAGAGCTGCAGGATCGTTCATTTATAGCCTATATGAATGTCTTGAAGGAAACCAATATTTATCAGTATCTGGGTATAAAAGAAAATGATCCTTTTGATAATGCAAGGCCTTTACAATTTTTTAGAGCTATAAAAGACAAAATTCCTTTTGTTAAACTACGGAAGACCTGTCATAAAGCATTGCCTCTTCTGCAGAAGCAGTTTGGAATTTCTTTAGACAGTACGTTTTTATCCATACAGAGTCCTGGTGAAAATACTCGGTATAATTACGATACTTTCTACCTTGAGGATCTTCTTATTAGTTTGAAAAACTAAGATAAACAAAATAGAGACTCTATTTTGTTTATTTGTGTTGTCTATCGAATAATATGGGCTAGGCGAAGGTTTATACCATAGATTTCTAATCTCATATTGTATGCTCGATACTAGTTGCTTGACCATAAATTTTAGTGGACAGGGTTTAACTTTTCAACATTTTGTTCTTTTTTCAGACAAAAAGCTGTGTTTTGTGGATGAATTCTATGGACAGGTAAAAGTTTTCAATCATATTTTATAGATGTGAATCAAACACTTGATTTTTCTGATTTTATTACGATATCTACCTATAAGTCTAAATTAATAACGATAATCAAGATGGAGTCTAAATTTATGATCTGTATTAGTATAAAAACCTTATAGGATCAAGTCTTTGAGCTTTATTTTCAATCTCTATAAGATTTTATATTTAGTAGTTCATTATTTAATAGATATATTCATCATACGCAGCTTCACTCATCATAATTCATAGTTAAATTTAAAAACCATACACGAAATAATCTCCAAACATTTATACATCAGACCGACATTGCGACGTTCCGAAAGTTGACTGCTTCAGTACTGATATCCGCTCGTTTCAGGCGTACCTGAGGTCAAAGGAAGAAAGCAAGCCTGATTTAAGGAGAACCAGGTGGGGCACGCTGGCCGTTGCCGGAGCTGATCATACAGTACGTCGGTTTGGTCGCAGTAAGTACTTACCGTGGCATTTTCCGTACCGCACCGGACGTTTCGGAAGGTGAAGGGCGCAACAATGTCCATGCGCCGTAACGCCGCCGAGCTGAGGGCGAAACGCAGAATTCCAGCCTTCGCCCGGTATTGGCCTACTGGTATCCAAAGAAGAAGCCGGCCGCAGCCGGAGCAAGCAAAGCAAGAAGTACGAAATAAAGTGTTAGACTCGGAAAATAAAGTTGTAGACTGGTAGATAGCTATGGAGATGAAAGGGTGGTGGCAGTGCACCTTGTTACTCTCGTATGAAGCCGGCCGGGACGTTCGCCAACGGCGGCGGGCCAGTTGCTGTAGCACCGAGCACCTGGTTGCTTTGGATGAACCCGGTCCAGACGTCCACCACCGGCGTTGGGTCTGATGTTACAGCACCGTGTACCTGGTTGCTTCCGTATGAAGCCGGCCGGGACATTCGCCAACGGCGGCGGATGTCCCAGCATCAGCTACAGTACCCTGCACAAATTAAAAGGAAAGGGCGTACCGAATCTCGAAAGACAGTCATTGATAAGGACGCAAAGGAAGCGTTGGCGGACTGATAAAATATCTATTCTTGTACATTACCCCTCAATACGTTATCGGGAAAGAAACTATCACGTTATATAAGCGACTTATTGGTGCTAATGCTCATTCAGTCTTGTAGTATCCTTTCAGGATACGTGGAGCTTTGGTAACTATTGAAGTATTTAGATCATATAGTTTACCATCTGGTCTAAGAACTTTACTTTCTTCTAGGAAAAGTCGCATTTTTTCAAACTCTTGAGGATTATCAATTCCTTGTTTGATTTTTTTATATTGATATACAAGTGAAAATACGATTGCTATTATTAATAATTGGAAAAGTGGTGTGATGATAAGATATTTTGAAGCATTAAAAGCAGCAAAAGTAGTCAATATGGTTTTTAATAAAGGAAATTTTTTATTATATAATGCAGCCTTATTGACTTCTTTTTCGAGATCAATAATTGATATCAAGAATCCGAATGACAAGAGAGTGAATCCATACTTTATAATTTTATCAAGAAAGTTTTTAACTGGGGAAGCAGCAAGGATATTTGCTTTCAAACTGAATGCATTTTTAATGGAGTCTATGATATTTTCCTGCTCAACTGCTCCTACAATGAGACTCAGTAACTGCGAAATGCCAAACTGAAAAATAAGGCTATAAACCAAACTTCCCCAACCAATGGCAAATATAGCCCATTTCAACCACTTAAAGCGATTAATAAAACTATTAATATTACGAAGAGGAGCATAGAACAGCGATGGAATTCTTCCATGAAATTTGAAAGTTTTCTTTAATTTGTATTTCCTGTTATTCGGATTTCTTTTCTTTTTCATTTTGTTTTTTTTACTCAATTGACAGCCCCCGAATCTAATTAGTTATTTATTCCAATACGGGCGACTAGTTAATGAGTGTCAAAAACTTTTACTTTTTTTGTGCGGGAACAAATAGTAAAGGATTATTCATATCTCTACCCCGTAACTTAACTAATGCGGGTTAGATTATGTTTTCCGTATCCGGTGGGCAAGCAAGGTGCTGGCAGGCGTTGATCTGAGAATCTGAAGGGTCGAGAACAGGTGGCCGTCATAGGTAGACTGGCGCATTCGGTAATACTACTACTTGAAACTCTTCAACTGTCTACAGAAGACTGACATCCAGAATATCGCCCATATCCCCCTTTCAAAAATCTGGTATAATAAAATTTGAATATGGATGATTTATCAAAAAGAGGATAGGGGGTATTCCAGTGCATGATTTTTCGGTTATTATAAATTCTGTTAAGTTTACAAAAAAACATCCATACACCTTAGTGTTCATTGGAACGTGTTCTCATTCGAATGATAGAGAATTTACACTCCGGTATACTGGTTCTGAACTCTTTAATGAATCTTCTGTTGCAATTCCGACAGATATCTTAGAGCAGCTACGCGAAGCACTCCGAGAGGACTTTGGGCACGGTATATTTGATATTAAAGAAGCTCGTAAACAACTGAAGGCAAAACATGCTTATTACTTCGACTATACTTATACAAAATAGTGATCTTTTGCCGGAGGACAAGAACATAGTCCCATTAGAGCCCGCGCCAAGCGCGGTTTTTCTGTTTTATGGGATCAAGTTCTTGTCCTTTGCTAATGACAAGAACATGGTAACATTGCCGATTTGGATAATTTTCTAATATTAAATGTCTCAAAAGAAAAACAAATCCTAGAAGATCTCATGTCCCTTGATAAGTGGAGGCAAGTGTCCAATAGGCCGCAGCACTCTAGGGCAGATTTTCTAACCACCTACTCAATATTTGCGTTTCAAGGGCCTGCAGGAGCTTTTCTAGAAACGGTCGCTGCGGTGGAGCTGATCCTTAACCGACAGTGGGCCACCCTACGGCTAAAATGAGTGTAGGTATTTCCGTTGCTACGCAGACAGGCTAACCATGTTAAAGCGCCCGATTGAGCGCTGGCAAACGGCTCCGGAAGAGCTCCTGCAATGCTACTTTACAGATCAATCAACCAGCACCGTTGTGCGCTGCACTCCTGGAGCTCGATTGGCATCTGGCTGTTGGCTGGCCATCCTGCAGCGCGCCGGCTGCAGATCTAGAAGCACTTCAGGAGCTGATGCCCTGCCGATCAATCAACCAGCGCTGCGGAGATCCGCTCTCTTGGAGCTCGGCCTGCAAACCAGCTGTCTGGCAGTTCACACTCCAGCGCTGCCGGCAGTCGGTTCCAGAAGAACACCATCGGCTGTTGATGTGCAGATCGATCAAACGGATCCTTTGGCATACGGACACCTGGTTTTCGGATGCATGTCAGCAGCCATATTGGCCATCCTTCAGAGTATGATAGGCGATTCCAGAAGAACTCCTATAGATGTTGCTCATCTGATTGTTTAACTAGGGCCGTAGTGATCCTCTCGGCGCAGCCAAGCTAACCATACTCAAGCGCGCCGGCTGAGCGCTTGGTGGTTTTTGGAAGAATCCCTGCCGATTGCTCAACCGAGCCGGCGGGGAGCTCCACTCCAGAGCACTGTCGCCGTGACAGCCTGTATAGCCATCCAACAGCATTCCACCAGACAGATTTATTGATTAACTGTACCGCAATAGGGATCTTTCACAACGCGCAGCGCTTTCGATCTGAATGGAAAGTACCGGAACCGCGGCTATCGCCTAATTCGAGTGATAGCCGTAATAAAGGAATAAGCCGATCGCAGCGTGTTAGGAAAGTCAGGAAAGGCCTCGGGCCTGTTGTCTGTTTGAGGCCTGGTCCTTTATTCAAAGGAAGGAAGCTGGGCTTAGCCTTAGCAGAGAAATCAGGAAGGGTTGGGACTCGGATAGCGGTCTGCGCTAAGAGAGGATCACGAATCCACGTAACAAACGAGAAAATATATAACATCAATTGGAGTTTTATCGTTAATAATTCCGCGACTATTTTGACCGTTTTAAGCTATATGGTTTTTCCAGGCTAATGTATAGAATGAACTTATTTGAGATATACTTTTTATAACCATCGCTATTAAGTAAGTACATTTGTACTTTAAATAATTTAGTGGACGTAGGGTGACGCGAGCTTTAGCGCCAAAACACTTCCTCACAAAACTTGGATTTTGTACATATGTACATATACTAATAAAAGTGTGCTAATGCTCTATTTCTGAGCATTGGCACACTTTTTTCTTGTCTATCAGGACTCTTCAAGAAGTTTTCGTGATGTAGTAAACAGTATTTCCAACTTAAGCTTTAATAATCATGTGAGTGAATTATTTAATTGGCCGGTTAGGAGAAACCTTTCACCATATCTTTGAGATTGGATCCCAGCTCAGAACTGTATCGTGTCAGCCTTAAACTGATCTCAGTCCTCATTACATCGCGGGTCAGACCAAATTGCTCATCGTAACCCCGAAAGTAGATCTTATAATATGAAATGAAATCGTCCTGTTCATCGGCCACAAACCGAACGTTATGTCGCTTAAGCTCCTTCTGCAGGTCCCAAGTATCCTTCGAGATCCGATGCTGTATATACCGTCCACACATCAAGTACATTTTAGTCAGCACGTTTCCGGACCGTTCAATCTCCCCCATGCTTTTGCTAACAATTTCATCTATGTATGGCAACAGTATTAGGTCACGGACCATCCGCCGCTCTTCATTCGTTAGCAAAGCCCCACCGATCTTTTTTTGCTGTTCTTGCTGACCCTCGTATTGGTCCACATGATCCGTCAGGACCATCTTCGTTTTCCAGCGCTCGTTGCTGTCCAGTTTGGTCATGGGCTATCCCCCTTAATAGTACAGCCAGTAGTCTATATTCTTGCCGTTCCTCGCGTTCTGTATGCTCTGCTGCTGCGGGTTATTAAAGGGAGCATCTCTTTCCCAGCCCTCCAGTATATAGGCCGTCTCAATCTGCCGAGCCGGATCCCAATCAATGTAATGGTCCGCAACCAGCACCTTCAGGCCTTTAAATATCTCTGTCGGCTGGCGCCCGCTCAGTCGCCGCAAGTCTGGCAGCGTGGGCATCCGCTTAAAGTGGCCATGGAATTGGACGATGATCCTCAGCAACTTGCGCGGTGTGTCGTCAAGCACGACGGAGAACCCGTAATGCGCGCGGAGAACTCTCTCTGCGCTCGATGTACCCCTTTGCTTCCAGTCGCTCGATATAGCGGAAAGTTGTCGATGTAGAGGCCAAACCCATTTCTTCACCGATTTCTCTTACAGTAGGCGAATACTTAAGCCGATCAAATAGTACAAGGATTGCTTCAAGTGCTTCCTGTTCTCTCTTGGTCAAATCCATCATGCAACTACATCTCCTTTTGATGGCTGCCAGGCGAGGATGCCGGAAACGAGAAACACCCGCGGCGCTCCCGTAGTGAAGCACGTCGCCCGGATCCGGCCGTCGCGGATACCGACGATTTCGATCTTGCGCTGGGTGATCTTGCCCGCCCTGTCTCGATACACGATTTCGATGGTCTGGCCGATGCTCATCTTCATGATGCTGATCGCCTCCAAATAAAAAATAAGAACGTTTGTTTGTATTATAACCAAACATACGTTCCATAATCAATGCACTCATATTCTCTTATGTAACATAATTTTCTTAAAAAAAAACCACTTCACACAATCTAAGTGCTCAAACCTTCGATTTTATTGATTTAAGGGATATTTCTTCTCCCCTCATCACTTGTGTCATATATTAACATCTTTATTAAAGAAGGTCGTAACGCCAGAGCTTTTAATTTGATGTATCCTCGTTTCTTTTCTGCTTAGTTGTGCGGTCCGACGCCCCCTTAATGGTCATCGTAAGCTGCTGTCGCATATCGTTGATTTCAGCATAGAGTTTGCGAATTTCCACCATGTGTGAGCTACGCTCATTGGATAGTTCATCCTGTAGTTCACGTCGTAAGTTGACGAGTGCCTTATCGGCTTCTAGATCTGCACGAAACTTCGCGTCCTGCAGCTCACGTACGTGGCGCTCTGATGTCTCCTTACGTTCTTTGTCGGCTGTTGCCTGTAGTTGCTTACTCAAAGCGCTCAATTGTTCTATTTCACGACGCTGATCATCAGTTAACTTAGTTAACTCGGTTAACTGGCTTTGTAAGGCTTTTGCTTGGTTAACTTCTTCTGCTTGACTAGCAAGTAGTCCAGAGAAACTGTCGAACCGCGTCTTATACTCAGAAATCAGATCTTCACCACGCTCGTTCGCCTGTTGCAGCTGCTGAACGTGCTTCTCCAATTCCTCTATTTGTTTTTGCATATTTCCAGTTAGCGCAGCCGCCTTACCAAGGTCTTCTGAGAGCTGCCGTATTTCGTCATGCTGGGATGAGATTACGCTGGACAGTTCTCCCACTCGCTCGGCGTGTTCCTCACCAACACGGACACGGCTCGTTTGTTCAACCATTACCATAGAAAGAAACAACTCTGAGATCCGCCGCGTGTGAAAATCCAGCTCATCGAGCTGCTTCGCATAGCCCGCAACCTCATTGTTTTTGAGCTTCTGCATTTCGTACAGCGAAGCCATATGCAGGAGGAAATCACCTTGATCATTAAACTCAGACCCTGCGAAGAGTTCTTCGATATGCTGCTTAGATTCCTGGCTTATTTTATACCCCTTGGTGATCTTCTCACTCATCATCAATCGCTCCGTTTTCATATTTATTACAATTATATCACGAGTGAATTTAATGTGTAAATATGTTGGTTAACTCAGTTAACTCAGTTAACCATGGATATATCAATATTAATTAGTTAACTAAATCTTGCATTCGCGGTACTTCAGACGAAGCCGGACTTCCCGTTCGGCACGGCTGGTGGTACCGGCCGGCATCAGGAACTGATGCTCGCGCTCCCGGCGCTCCGGACGAAGCCAAGCCGGTCTAAAGTTTGGATGCAGCCGGCCCGCTGCCTGATTCTCTTTAGAAGCATCAGACAGCGGGTCGTCAGTCGTTGCGTCGACCAACTGCTTCGCAAGCTTCAGTCAAATACTTCGTTGTCCGCGGCTTAAGACCCACGAACCCCGACCGGCGGGACAGCACCACCTCGCTCCCGCAAATGGGAAGAGAGAACGCGCTCGTGGCGGTACACGGGTGTAACTCCTTGCACCACACGTCGGCTGTCTTTATTATTGCGGCGTGCCGGTTATCGTCCAGCGTCTGCAGGAGCAGGATCACCACATGATGTACACCGGTGCCCCGGCGCACATCATGTGGGTGTTAAGCGGAACGGCCGCCGCGACCATGCCCGCAAAAGGTCGCCGGGTTCCACGCTGCGAACTTCGTGTTTTTAAAAGAAAATAAAGAATTAGACTGAAAATAAAGTATTTAGACTCGGCGCGGCAATCAGCACTTGCTAGGCGGCCAGAGCTTCAGCACGTGCTCCTGGTTCTCTCCGGAAGCGCCGTGCGCGGCGATCAGCAGCTGGATACGGCGGCCAGAGCTTCAGCTCATGCTCCTGGTTCTCTCCGGAAGCTCCGGCGCGTTGATCAGTAGCTGGATACGGTAGCCAAAGCTTCAGCACATGCTCCTGGTTCTTTCCGGAAGCGCCGTGCGCGGCGATCAGCAGCTGGTTATGGCGGTCAGAGCTTCAGCAAGTGCTCCTAGTTCTTTCCGGAAGCGTGCGCGGCGATCAGCAGCTGGATACGGTGGCCAGAGCTTCAGCACGTGCTCCTGGTTCTTTCCGGAAGCGCCGGGCGTGGCGATCAGCAGCTGGTTATGGCGGTCAGAGCTTCAGCAAGTGCTCCTAGTTCTTTCCGGAAGCGGGCGCGGCGATCAGAAGCCGGCTACAGCGTCCAGAGCTTCAGCAAGTGCTCCTGGTTCTCTCCGGAAATGCCGGGCGCGGCGATCAGCAGCTGGATACGGTGGCCAGAGCTTCAGCAAGTGCTCCTAGTTCTTTCCGGAAGCGGGCGCGGCGATCAGAAGCCGGCTACAGCGTCCAGAGCTTCAGTAAGTGCTCCTGGTTCTCTCCGGAAATGCCGTGCGCGGCGATCAGCAGCTGGATACGGTGGCCAGAGCTTCAGCTCGTGCTCCTGGTTCCCGGAAGCGCCGGGCGCCGCGATCGGCAGCCCCGGTTACACCGGCCACCGACAGCGCATGCTTCAGCTCGTGCTCCTGGTTCTCCGGAAACGCCCGGGCACCGCGATCGGTAACCGGCTACGTTGGCCAGCGGCAGCGCATGCTTCTGTCTATAATTTTATTTTCTGGTCCGATTCTTTTTGGACACTCTATTGATGTCCAGTCCACTTCTTATTTTTTTGTGTCTGACGATTTTCATTACAGAAGGCCTCGTAGCATCAACAACTCCGGTCTATTACTTTATTTTCTTCGCACAATCGGCACGCTGGCCCGCTGCTTTTGGCGTACCTCTGACTGTACCGGCCATGCTTGATCGCCGTTGTGCTCGACTCCGTTGACTATGGCCATACCAGTTCCGGCGATGTAGATGCCCTATCACCGCATAAGAGCAAAACACTCTCTGGACATGTGGCCGACCGGTGTTCGCCGTCACCCACAGCCACTCTGTATACGACGTTCCGCGGCCTATCCACAGGCGGCATGGTGTCCTCGTGGAGGACCCGGAGGAGCTATCACAACCCATTTTTTGCTGGAGAAAGCGGACCCATCGCTGAGGAACAAACGCCTGTCCCTGGAGCACCGCGGACGATGAAGCGCCGCGCAAGGAGAACGTCATCATCAGCCATTATTGCTATGCCACTGTCTGGCACTGCAAAGGATTGGTCGGCACAGTGAGGGGATTGTGCGGACCGACTGACATAAGAACTTCCTCGACGTCCGCTCATGTAGGGCGCATCGGATTGGCTGCTCCCTGCCACAGGTTGGACTACTTCAAGGTCGGAACTCATGTAGGACTTCGGCCGGAGCCGAGTCGAAGAGTGGGTGACATGGGTGGGCAATCCGACCAGCTTCTCGCCGCTTCAGGCCGGAATATGGCACTCCTGCAGAGCTTTGCCGGAGCCAAACGACAGGCGACTAGGCCGCAGCGGTCACGATTACCCGACTCTGATGCAGGCCGGGTCCTTTCTGGTTCTGTCTACTCCTGCAGGCTGCGACCTGCAGATGCAGATCTGAAAACTGGATTGTAACTCTTATCAAAAAAATAAGCACTCCAATGAACTCTAAGGTTTCCATGGAGTGCTTCACCTATTACATAAATATATGTTTGCTTTAGTTGCCTTCTTCTATTGTTGTAAAATACCATAACTTTTCATTAGTGTGCTCATCTGTCATTTCTTGAAGCCCTAATTGTAATCTTATCTCGCGTTTACCTGATAAATGGAGGTTTACAATACATGACATATTACGGCTGGTTTCAGTGGGCGGGTTGTATGAAAACTTTACTAACTCTCCTGGCTCGAATAAGTGAACGTATTCTTCAATATACTTTCCTTGATTCGCCGGTTTATCTTTAGCCATGAGATCTAGCATATAGTTCCCGTCAATAAATGTCCCTGCGCTTTCTAAATCGCCTTTATTGATTAAATCAAGAAAAAGGCCAACTACGTCTTCTAGCTTCTCTCTCGCATGATTTTCATGATGATCTTCTTCAAGGGGGCCCTCTTCAGGTATTACAGCAATTACCTGTGGGAACTGAGAAGAGATCGGGGGATTTGTAACTTGTTGAGAATTTTTAAGATGAGTAAAATTAGAGCTAGATTTTTGAGCAAACATTACTATTATTGCAAGTAGAATAATCCAGCCGATGCCAATCCATTTAAAAATCTTCAATTGCTCACCTCTTATGGTTTATTTACATAAGCCAATGGATTAGTTGGTTTACCATTAACATAGACTTCAAAATGGAGATGTCGACCAGCAGCATTACCTGTTTCACCCATTGTTCCAAGAACAGTCCCGGCAATCACTTCTTGGCCAACGTTTACTTTTAGCGATCCTACCTTCATATGGGCGTATAATGTTTCCAATCCTCCCCCGTGGTCAATGACAACCTTATTTCCATATCCGTCATTGGTATCTCCTGCAGCGATTACCAGCCCATCCATCGCTGCAATATTTGGGTAATCTTTGGTGTCTGAGTTCGCAGGAGCAATATCTATCCCCTTATGTAGCTTGTATATCCCTGAGACAGGATTTACTCTCATGCCAAAATTAGAAGTGAGATATTTAGCTGTGGTTGGCCATATCATTTGCCCAGGTTGAACAGGACCCACATCTACGTAATCCCCGGTTTCTGATCCAACAAGTGGTGTATCTGACATTTCAATACCGTACTCACCGTTGTACCCGGCTAGCAATGTATGAGAGGTGTCGAATTCTTTAATACCAGCAGCAATTAGTTCTACATCCTCTGGTGTAAAGTCGAAGTGTCTGAGTACAGCATCAAATTTCGAATAGTCTGCAGTCCCGCACCCAACGAGCACACCCGCATTTGATGAGGGTACATACCCTACATCTTCCCAAGCTGATCCTGTCGCGGGATTGATTCCTCCGTCCGGATCATACTTAGTTAAATTGTAATCGTGTATTAACTTTTTTAAGCTGTACGCATAATTTGGATCTGTAGCATAACCCGCAGCTTGAAGCTCATTCGCAAATTCATAAGGATTATCCTTAGAAAGGGCAGTATTATATCTAGGATTATCCAAAAGGAATTTACTATGGTCTGCGAACCCAGCAACAGCATTAGGATACGCCCGAAACTCTGCCTGAACTTTTGTGCTCACACCATTGATGTATTCTGTTGTCCACATCAGTACAGTATCACCAGTCCAGTTATGCTTCTTAATACCAAAAAAGTTATAATATTTTGAAGCCAGTAAAGACGATCCCCACCCACCCTCTTGCACTGCTTGAGCAAGAGTCACACTTGCAGGAACACCACTTGTTTTTGATTCTTCCATTGCCAAAGGCCCCCACTTTGTGAAGAACGGATTTGTCTTTGTACCTGTTCCAGTAATAATGTTTGGTGCCGGTGAAGTATAATCTGAGTCGAGCTGTATAGTACATGGTTGGATATCTTCGACCCATTCAGTTGTCGTTGTAGTGGTTACACTACTTCCATTCTTATCACTATACGAAGTGGAAGATGACTCGGAATGTTCCGAGTAAGTCTTGGTAATGTTTCTGTTCCAAGTATGTGCAGAGATAAGAAGGGAAACCTTCTCTTGGGAACTGGTTGTCCATGATCCATTTGGCATACCATTTTTATCGTAGTAATAAATCGTTCTGGTTGTGGTGTTATAGAAATCTTCATACTTTAAGTCGGGCTTTAACATATTGGCAATCATTGATGGTGCTATGTCTTCCGGATCAAGGTCTTGCTTTGTAATTCTCATATTATCTATTGCTTGTACTACAATCATGGGAGGACGGTACTCTTCAATCGCACAAGTCTTTTCAATTGCAGCGTTATACTTCGAAGTGATCGCGTTAACATATGCTTCATCATCACTAGCAAAAAAACGAACAAATACCAGTGCACCACCGACAATAATGATGACTACCATGCAAATGAGCAGTGGTACACCTAATGCTGCTGCAAGGGCCGCCAGTGCTTTGGCAAGCATCTTTACTAACATTTTGAAAGCATTTTTAATTAACTTTTTCAGCAGTTTCTTTAATTGTTGTTTGATTGCCTTTTTAGCTTTTTCTTTAATCTTATTACCTGCACGCTCAGCTACTCCCAGCAAATTCCCTTCAGAAAAACCACTCATGCTAAAATCACTCTCACCATGAAAATTGCTCCCTTCCTTAACTTGACCGCTTCGAAGGAGTATTGGCTTTTGCTGTTGGTGAGACGGTTGGCTTTGCTGTTGGGATACTGTTTCTGAGTGTTGGAACCTCTACATTTCTTCTACGCAAATCTACACGTGAAGCAGATCGCCCTTTTTCTAAAAAATCATGAGGGTTAACAGTACGGCCTTGATAAATCATCGATTTTCCTTCTGAATCGTAAGTCATGGCTGGCACTTCATCTAAAAAGCCTGTTCTAGTAGATGAGGGCTGCATTAGCGGCTTCAATTCAAAGGGCTTGTCGCTCGAATGTGTAGCAATATAAGGCTTTGCAACCACCTGCCCTTTGCCTAGTGCTGCATTGCCCTTGCCGATATTAGAAATTCGATTAAACTCACCACTCTTTTCTTGGGTAGCAAGAAAACTACCGTCTTGGGTTTCTACACTAAACACTGGTTGATTCGGAACAAAGCTACCTGATGAAAGGACTTTACCTGCATGTCTGCTTTGTGCGAAATTCGCGCCTATTTGGTAGCCATTTCTTCCACCAATGACCTCTCCGATAGCTCCATAGACCTTTTCAGCGCTTGCCCTTTGCACGGCAGGGTCATTTCTCTCTGCTACGCCTCCTGTCAATCCCTTAAATGCAGAACTCACACCAGCACTTACTGCAGTTGCACCTTTTGATACAGCGCCCTGTATACCGCCTGTTTTAGCAGCAGGCCCTGACCCTTGAGATGCTTCTTTTGTGCTCATTGATTCTTGATATAACTCCTTTGTATTTCTGGCCCAAGAGTGGACTCCCTTTCCTGCAGCAACAGCGCCTGCACCAGTTCGATAACCCATCGCATCACCGATCTGGGCACCTGCTTCTGCAAAAGCAAACTGGCCTACAGCCCCTAATCCTGTTCCCATTGCGCTCCCAGCAAAACGCATTCCTCCCTTACCAAGACCACCAGCGATGTTTCCGACTAGTCTCATATTGGAGGCGAATGAATTCGGTAGAGCATTCGCTCCACTGTGTGCAGCGCCCTTTCCCCCAGCACCCGAAATTATTCCACCGTTCTGAGATATCGTTGCTGATCCAGAAAATACCGCGCCGCCTGCTGAGGTTGGCGCACTAGCGTTCCCATTTCCCGATGCCATTTTTTCTCTGAGTGTTGAAAATCCGCCCTTCACATCGCTGACAGCTCGTCCCATATGTAGAATGGCCCCCATACCTGCCATTGTTCCGGCTGATGCAAGTTTTGATCCCGTTTGTCCCGTACTACCGAATATAAATCGGACAGATTCCGAGAGTGGGATAAATAGTGCCATTGCGACCGTAACATGAAACCAGCCGATGTTTTCATCGAATAGATTAAAGAACAACCAGAATAAGCCGGCATGAATCCCTTGAGCAATAATTTGTGACCATAATTCTTTGAATGCAGCCATGGTTATGCTTTGAAGCATCGGGTAAAACATCATAGAAATCCATAAAGGCGCAAGGACTAGCAGGAGTGAAATGAATAAAAATCGTTGAAGATAAAATACCTCCCACCAAATAGACAATCCGCGTGTAGCAAACGAAACAATCAGTTTGCCGAGACTGCTTTGCTCGTCAGAAAAATCCCGTAACTCTATGCGGTCCCCAGCTTTTGAAACCATATCACCATTTAAGTTCTCACCGTAACTTGATAAATCTATAGGGGCTTTAATATCCTGGTACACTAGACTGACAACCATATTATTTGCCTGAAATAAGGATCCTGTTAGTGTGAAGAAATTTGAGATTAATACAATGCCAATCATGCATTTTAATATTAGTTCTGTCGTCTCAACTTTTAATGTTGAAGAGATAGGGGACAGCGCTGTTACAATCCCTGATTTTACGATCGCCGCAGTAATAATAAAACCCATGGCAATGGAAAATAAGGCGTAACCTCTACGTATTACATGATTAAAGTTGGCATCGGTGTATAAACCGTACACTTTATTGCCGCAATCAACTTCATCTTTAAAACATCCTTGGTAGAATACATGATCACCAGGATCATGTATCCCTCCGAAAACAGCCAATATCTTGTCAAGAATCCAGAGAATCGGCTTCGCATACCATGGATCAGTGTCTAACATTCGAGTTTGAAAATGAATGACTCCTGAAGGAGCTGCTGAAGCAAGTGGTACGAATATCACACACATCAAGGTGATGGACAAAAAGATGATGAGTACCTTTCGCTTCGGAATCATTAGGCCATCACCTCATCCAAGGCTAATTGTTTTTGATCCTCAAATTCTTCTTCGAATTCAGGTAAAAGACCATTTGCCTGAAGATAGTCTGGATCCGTGTCGATGAACTTACGCATATCTTTAGAGGTAGTGACTTTGATAAAGGCAGAGCTGCCGCCTACGCGAACAATACATTCACCTTTACTATCATCTCTTTTTGATTCAGCCGGTCGACGGCAAATAATGGCCAGTTCCCCTTCTGAAAAACTGAAAATCGATTTCAAATGCTGCTTCTCTTCCAAAGAGATTTGACCTAAGCGAAGGAAAATGCCTGATGTTGCGTTCTTTACAACTGCGATACCATTGGGATCATCCAAAAACGGCATAAGATCCTGGGTAATGATATCAATTCCGCCATTGTATTTTCGTGCCCGCCGTCCCATATCTTCAACAAACTCCATGCCACCAGGTATACGCTTCTGTCTCCATGCCTCTTCTAATTTCACGCGTTTCCTGTATTTTCTTAATGATGGTCGCTTAATGAAATATTCCCAGGCTAATGTTGTTATAATGTAGTTCATCAAGTCGTAAATATCGCTACCTTCAATTGGTTTAAGATTGAAGTTTATCCAGCAGATGTTATCAAGCATATTGTCTACTGCTTTGCCATCTCCAAAATTCGTTTGCCCATCTATAAGTTTTCCATCCGGAAAATCTCTCAGATATCCTCGCAAAACCTTCAGCAAACGATTTGCAAACGGATCAGATAGTTCTTCAAATGTCAAATTAGTATAGTTGGGATTTACTGTGCAATTGCTCATAATTCTCTTGAAAATATCTGAAAGGGTAATTTCCGGCTTTCTTTTCTTAATGTAACTGATTTCTCCTGTTTCATTTCTGAAGGCTATTTTTTCAGAAGTGTAGAGCGATGCTGGATCCTCAGTAATCTCGAAATCATTGAAAACATCCATGATTGCCTGTTTAATTATTGATTTCTCCTCAGAGGAAAGAGTGCCAGCCAATTTAGTATAAAATTTTAATAGTTGGCCAGTTTTTGCTCCGATAGGTACTACGACTTTGTTAACCCGCCGGCCGTTAGGCAAGGTAATTTCAACTTCTTCTTCTGTAATTGCACATACATTCAAACAAACTTGCCCGCCTTCGCGTATCTCTACCTCTTGTCCACCCATTAATCTACAAATTGGACCATTCTCACCGTCGGGGTCGATAGAAAAAATCCGTATGCCCAATAAAACTTGCGAGGAGCTGACGTATTTATTACAGAAACTTTTTCCGGATCCCGAAGTGCCTACGATTAAGGATGAATAATTCTCTAGATAAGCTGCAAACGGATTAAAGAAGTCCATTGTGTTCGTATGTTTATTGATGCCGAGCGGAACACCCCCGGAATATGGTATTTTGGATGAATAAAACGGGGATGCAGCAACCAGTGATGAGCGATCAAAAAAGCGCCTGTCCCCAGCATTGTTAAAAAGATTGTTCCCCGTAGGTAAGGTTGAAACCCATCCATCACGTTGCCTGTCATATAGGACGCGTAAATTGTGGTCATTACCTATCAAGTCATCCTGAATAATCATTCCGATATTGTCCAGTGTCCGTTCGTCTGCTGCATAAATCGTAGCCACACATGTCCCCAAAAAGCCGTCATTATAACCGTCTGAGATTTCATCCAATAATCGTTTGGCTTGATTCATTGATTTCTGGGCGTCGTCGGCTTCAAGATCATTCCCGCTCTTTATCATATTTATGAGTCTTGCGCCTTCATCGGTGGTGGCTGCTTTGTATACCCGGACGGCTTGACTCTTCGTCAATTTTGAAAAGAAAAAGGTTACATTCATTGCTCCTGCCCGATAAAGGGTATCAAGCGCACCCGTGCTTAATGATGTTGTGCCAAATTCAAGCTTAAATGATCGGAATGGATAGTCTCCTACAGCTCCTTCACTTTGATATCCAATATCTCTTCTACTCGTAGGTATCTCATGGCCGTTAAGACTGATAAGATCAAAGTAAGTTCGCTTTCTCACGTTATATTTGTTCTTTTTTGATTTAGTAGTTTGCTCTTCAGGTTCAACCTTAATAGGTTCGTCAGTGTTAATCTTTGATTTTTTTAAAAAAGGCAGTTTAATCTTCAATTTCCACTTCCTCCTCTTCGGAAAGGTAACGATAGGCGTCCTTTTCATAGTTGCTCATGACCACGGTAGAAAGAGGATTATCTTGAGACATAATTGATCTGAAGTGACGAATACTGGCATTCTTTTTGTGAGTTGCAAAATAAATAGCCTCGTAGAGATCCATTTCTTGGCACACTTCAGAGTAACCACCCATTCTTGAATAGTTACTGCCGATATTTCCGGCCAGTCTTCCAAATTCATTTTTTGCCTTTAGAAGGATTGATTCTTCGTCCATATGCCCAATCATTTTGTCAGTATATTCCAATATTACGAGTATATAGCGTGTGTAATCGTACTCTTCAACTGTCTTTTGCCATCCCTCAATATAGGGGAAAAACATCTCTTCTGCGTATCTTTGTGCTACAGGATCTAGATTATGGAAGTTTTCCTGGTAAGTTTGCATTTCATCTACTAATTCGATTGGGCGAGATTGAATATGTGTCCCTAATTTAACTTCTCGGCCAGGACCCAATGAAACACTGGCTAATAAATGCTCGTAAGCCATATCTGTTTCTTGTTGCTCTTCGAATGATCTAAGATCATAATTTATCGGTTCACAGCGAACCGCACCCGAAAACTTCCGAACACCGCGGATTTCAGATTTAAGCTCCAGTAGGTTTCCGTAGTGCTCTTTGATTCCCATTAACTCGTGGAATGGCCCTTCAATGATTCTGGCCTGCTTTAAAGATTCTCGTTCGGGCACTATCTTTTTCTTATTGGATTTCTTTATCCAAGGGAAGAATGGTTTGTTCTGGACACCGCAATAGAGAAAGTACCCGCATACCCCTAAGCCAACGTACATAAATAAATCCCACATGCGTTAATCCCTCCAAACTCCACTTTGAGTTTTCTTGTGACGAAATTTGTACCAATAGTGTCGATCTAAATAAAGTCCGGTTTGAGGATGGTGCATTAAAGCACAGACGACAAAAGGAACCAATATTGGCAAACACATTACCCAGATGATCACATTCATAATAAATCCTATGGATCCAATGTAGGTCCATTGCAAGACCTGCAAAAACAGTAATAACCCACCACCTAGATATAAAGCCTGCCGCCAGGAAAAACTGAAGCTCGAAAACTTTAGGGGTCTTCTCTCTTTTTCAGTATCAAAAGGTAAAGATGCTCGCAAATAATCATCTCCTTTAGGAACAAAACCCCTACAATGTAGGGGTCAGAACCTAAATATTAAACTGCGGATTGTCCAATGAAGTAATCTGCTATAACTGGTGCTTTAGCGATAATTACTATTCCTATGACTGCCCCAACCATTGAAGCTGTTGCCAAAGCTCTTTTTTGTGGGCTTCCCATAGAAATTGAGAATAGTATTGCTCCCAGTACCAAGCCAACAACCGCAACTACAGCACCGATAATCCGAAGGAAGAGTATCCATTGCTTCAGTGTATCTGTAATCGTGGAAATATCTGAAGTGCCGTCACCAATTTGCGTAGATGATTTGAAATTGGGGCTTGCGGGAGCAGGTGTTGCAGCATCAGCTTGTAATGGAGCAATGAATGTCATGATTGAAAAAAATGAAAGCATCAAGGCTGTAACCAGCAAATAAGGAGTGATACTTTTTCGAAGCTTGTTTACTAATACCATTGAGTGTTCCCTCCAATTATTCGTTTTCGTTTAGACTGCTTCTATGTTCATCCAATACCCCCTTTTTGAAATGAAAAAAGACGCATAAATTAAACTCTGCACGCTGGCAAAGTTTAAAATATGCGTCTTTCGCTCTTTCCTATATTGGACATTACAGTCCATTAATTTATGGTTATTGCTACTTTTATTCTATCCAACTTTGTTATTTATGGCAATAATCAAAAAACGAAAAACTATCTATGGATTAGTTTACAATATTGAATTATACTGTAACCAAGAACCATACATTGAAGGAAATTTTTTGTTCAACCTGATCTCTATAATCTATAGAAAGGGACAATCACATGTTGGATAATATCATAGCGACTCTAAAAGCGGCTTTACAACACACTTCGGATATTCCTGTAATTATGATCTTTATAGGCGTTCTACTGTTTTCATTCTCCTTCTTAAGAGTCCGGGTATGGTTATACTTTTCCATAACTATAATAGCTGTAACAATTTCTATATTGCCTGGCTACTATCTCGGTCCAGCTTTTACCCGGTTCTTGATTAACGTGCATATCATTAGTCCAGAATGGAACGCAAGTGAGGACATCTCAAGAAGTGTAGGATTGGGAATTATTATTTCACTTGTCGTTCTCTTAACTACATCCATTATGATTACTACAACTTTTATCGAAGTTATAAAGAAAAAAGATCCCCTATATTTACTAAAATCAAAGAAGAACCCGACAATTAAAGATTATTTGCGAGTTCCTTGTGATCTAATTGATAAAAAGCCTATGCCAGATCTAGATCAAATTGATTTGCCTGCGAGAAACTTAGTTTACAATAATTTTAACGATGAAGAACTGCAAGTATTGGCCTTTAAATGGGTATCATTAGGCTTGCCCGAGCACAGAGCGATTAAAAAGGTCTTACTTGATTTAGATGTTCAAAAGAATGCCATGTGATTCAAAAAATAAAAAAGCTCACTCCAGTCATATGAGACCGTAGTGAGCTTTTTCTAATTGATTTTTCGATTACTAACTAAATACCGATCGGCTGTTTCTAATAGTTCCTGAACAAAAGAATCGGACCAATTTTTAGGCAATTCATCAATACGATAGCTACTGACAATTTCACCTGAATTGCGGCTGATTTTAATGATGAAATAAGGTCCCTTATCTCTATAATGTCTCATCGCCATTATAACAGGAGATTTATGAAACAATTGAATTAACATTGAGATCACACCTTTATCCTGTTGATAAGGGTTTGTCATTCATGGGCAACTTCATTCTATCATACCATATTTCGAATATAAAAGATTTTTTAGCCTGCTGTCTGCCGAATATTACGCAAAATGTTTCTCCCCTTGGCTTCCCTAATATCAATAATATAAGGTTGTCCGATGTTTTTAACTACAGAGTCAACTACATTCATTAGAGGGCCCACAGCGAAAACCTCAACAGGTCTGCCTTGGTAATCCATTAAACACTTATAGTAAGGGTCCTCTTCTCCTTCCACATTGAGTTCCTTTAGAATCATGTGTATTGGTGTCTCTAACGGAATAACCACATTATTAACTTGATCTGTAAGTACAGGTGCAAGGTTTTTATTCTTTTGATCCTCCAAGATATATTCCATTTCGATAAGACTCAACCCTTGTTCTTTCATCGAATTTATCCATGTGTTAATGTCAGCATTAGATTTAAACATTCCATTAAACTTTTCTTTGATATCCGCTTTTTTCAAAATGTCCTTGATATCGGATTCAAAAATAGCAAACGATCCATTCTTTTCATAATAAGGTTTTAAGTCGTCAGGTATTACAACTATGCCTTTATCGAACTTAAAATTAGGTTCATCAATTGCTCTAACAACTTTCGCATATTCTACTGTGCTTTTAAGAATGGCAGTAATTCGGCCGTTATAAAGATCTGATGCTACTCCGATTAGTGAGGCGCATTTTTTTAGACAATCGGATAATGCAATTTTTTTTGCATCTAAGATTGCTTGGGCTTGAGGTTGGGTTTCTCCTTCTTCCGTATACATTATTGCATCACCAAACTGACATTTATCAATCCATTCACCATTATCAGCTTTAATTGAAAGTTTTCCAAATATTGATACTGTAAACAACTTCATATCTATATCCTGTGACACCACTTCTAATTTCCATCCATGAGGACCCAGTACTTGATTTAAACGATCACTTGTTGCTTGTGGCCGAACATAGACATATCCATTCTGATTGATTCTGTATTCTTCATATGGAAATGGAGCATTGAGCTGATTAAACAAATTTTCATTTAGACTATTCATAGATATCCTCCTTAGAATTTTTCAAAGTTTTAGTAGCTCTACTTGACCAAAAACTACAAAACACAAAAAAGCCCTAAGGATCAGCATCATATAGAATAGGACTTCACCTATCTAAATAATACTGCCCATAGGGCTTTTACCTTCAAGTTAAGGCTCAATTAGAGCAAAAAGAAATAATATACAGTAAAATCATACCATATTATTTTTATGCGCACAATGCGTTTCAATTGAATTCATTTCGGTTCTGGTTGATCCGGCTGCGTCGAGCTATTTGCAATCAGTATACCGGCGGGCCTGGACCAGATCTGCCGACCCGAAGACAGCAGGCGCCGGCTCAAAGACCCCATAGGCGTCTGTCGATCGGAATAACGACCTCGGGCTGCAGCTCTCAGCCCTACTTGGCGCATAACGCAAGCAGACCGGGTTCTTCACCATTGAAAGAAGCGGTTCCGAGCGCTCCGTAGGAAAGCCCAAGCTCGGCTAGCGTTTCCGCGGCCCAGCCCAGTCTACGCGGCGTTAAGTCACCATCTGTTGCAGTAGCAGCGCACACCCTGACGATGAGCACCCAGTCGGTGATGACAGTCGAGGTCGCCCAGGCTGTGCCGGCTGCGGCCATTTCGGCTAACCCCGCTAACAGCGTCTCCAGAAGCAGCCAGTCCCGCTCCACACAGGTCTGCAACTATGGCGAGCAGTCCGCCGTAACGCGGCGCTCATCGCCTTCAGCACGCTGACGGCTCCGCCTGCCAGCTGTAAAAAGAAATTAAAGTTAGCTGAAAAATAAAGTATTAGACTGGTACTACGGACGAAGCCGAGCTTCTCATCCAGCGCTTCCGGCGACAGTTTCCGCCACCAGCAACTGCAGCTCGTGCTCTTGGAGCCGTAGACGAAGTCTGGTTTACCATTCGGCGTGGTCGGCGACAGCGGCCGGAACGATCAGCTGGAGCTCGCGCTCCCGGCACTCCATACGAAGCCGGTCTTCTCTTCGGCGTGTCCGGCGACAGCGGCCGTCACGAGCAGCTGGAGCTCGCGCTCCCGACGTTTCCGGATGAAGCCGTGCTTCTCGTTCGGCGTGTCCGGCGACGCACGATCAGCTGCAGCTTGCGCTCCCGGCGCCTCCGGATGAAGCCGGGCTTCCCGTTCGACGGGTCCGGCGACAGTGGCCAGCTCGAGCAGTTGCAGCTTGCGCTCCTGGCACTCCATACGAAGCCGGGCTTCCCGTTCGGCGGGTCCGGCGACAGTGGCCAGCTCGAGCAGTTGCAGCTTTCGCTCCTGGCACTCCATACGAAGCCGGTCTTCTCTTCGGCGGGTCCGGCGACAGCGGCCGTCACGAGCAGCTGGAGCTTGCGCTCCCGACGCTTCCGGATGAAGCCGAGCTTCTCGTTCGGCGTGTCCGGCGACAGCGGCCGGAACGAGCAGCTGCAGCTCGCGCTCCCGACGCTTCCGGATGAAGCCGTGCTTCTCGTTCGGCGTGTCCGGCGACAGCGGTCGGAACGAGCAGCTGCAGCTCGCGCTCCCGGCACTCCATACGAAGCCGGTCTTCTCTTCGGCACGTCCGGTGACAGCGGTCGACACGAGCAGCTGCAACTCGCAATCCTCTTGCTCCGGACGAAACCCGTTTCTCATTCGGCACGTCCGGTGACAGCGGCCGGCACGAGCAGCTGTAGCTTGCGCTCCTGGTGTTCTGTACGAAGTCCGGGTTTCCCATTCGGCGTGTCCGGCAACAGGAGGCCGGCACGAGTGCTGCAGCATGCGCTCCCGGCGCACGGGATGAAGCCGGGGCTTCCCGTTCGGGGGTCCGGCGACAGTGGTCAGCACGAGCAGCTGCAGCTTGCGCTCCCGGCGCCTCCGGATGAAGCCGGGCTTCCCGTTCGGCGGGTCCGGCGACAGTGGCCAGCACGAGCAGCTGCAGCTTGCGCTCCCGGCGCCTCCGGATGAAGCCGGGCTTCCCGTTCCGCGGGTCCGGCGACAGTGGCCTGCGCGAGCAGCTGCAGCTTGCGCTCCTGGTGCCCCGGATGAAGCCCGGGCTTCCCGTTCCGCGGGTCCGGCAACAGCGGCCGACACGAACAGCTGCAGTTTGCGCTCCCAGCGCCTCCGGATGAAGCCGGGGCTTCCCGTTCCGCGGGTCCGGCGACAGTGGCCAGCACAAGCAGCTGCAGCTTGCCCTCCCGGCGTCTCCGGATGAAGCCGGGCTTCCCGTTCTGCGGGTCCGCAACAGGCGACCGTCATGAGCAGCTGCAGCTTGCCCTCCCGGCACCCCAGAGAAACCGGGCATTCGGCAGTCCCTGCGACAGAGGCGGCACAAGTAGCTGCAGCTCGCTGTCATGGGTTCTGGATGAAGCCCGGTTTCCCATTCGGCGGGTCCGGCGACAGCGGCCTGCACGAGTTCTTGGGTCTCTTTATAAGCGCCAGGCTGCGGGGTCAGCCGGTTACGTCAACCAACTGCCTCGCAAGCTTCAGGCTTATAATTTTTCTTTCGCCGGCCGAATTCGCGGCCCAGCAGAACCCCCTCGAAGCTGCTCTACACATCAGAGGCAGTCGTAATGAACGGATGGCTGTCGATTAGCTCCGTGGTGCGCAGCGTCAGTCGGTTGGCCACGTCGAGATGTCCGGAGAGCTTGCTGATGACACGCTCTCCGAGCTCGTCGATGACGCCGACAGGGATGGCCGTTTTGTGCTGCAGCAGCGGAGCGACCAGTCGCACGGACCGCCTAGCGAGAAGAACAGGATAGCCTCTCATACCGCCGGAAAATTCCGGCAGCAGCACCTTGACCGACCCGGCGTCAGCTGCTCTCCCGGCACTTCCGCCAAATTCCCGCAGTATTTGGCGGAGCAGTATGCCTCCACATCCCTTATGCGACCGGACAGCTGAGTGTCTCTCCGAGTAATGGCGACGGCGGCATATATCCAGGACATGGTCGGCTTCCTCCCGGTAGCCGTGGGTGAAGGCCTGATCGTACAGCTTCAAGCGGTAGCATTGATCCGCCAGTTCTGGTTCAAGCGCCCAGCCGGCCAGAATCATCACCTACTGGGTGATGCCGACCGCCTTCATGTTACCTCCAGCCCAAATAGGTAGTGCGCATGGTCCGCTGATCCGGCCAGGTGACCCGCTCGTCCAGCAGCGGCGTGGAAATTCCGCTGCGGTCTGCCCGCCCGCAGCCGCTTCTGCTTCGGCACCAGAGTAAGCCCTCAGGCGCGCGTCAGGATGACCGTTGCTTCAGCACGGGCACCGTAAACTGCAGCCGCTGCGAACACGGAGCTGACGCCGGGCACGATCTCGCAGCCGATGCCCAGCAGCGAGATCTGCTCCAGAATCGCGACATACATGGCCGGGTCGCCGGCATACACCCGGGCGACGCTTTTCCCGGCCTGCGCCGCTTCCACCATTAAGGCGCTCCAAATTCATGCCTGAGCTCTGCAGCACCTCCTCTTGCTCCGCCTGCGCTATCAGATCCCCGCTGACCAGCGAATCGGCGTACAACACGAGCTCGACCGCCTGAAGGATCTGCAGACCTTGTACCGTAATCAGCTGGGTCGCCGGGACAGACAGCGACAATATACACTTTAGGTTCCAGACGCAATCCGTCATTTCTCACCACCACCAGGCTTAAATACTCCAGCTTAACACCACGCCATATCCGCTCGCCGCTGCTAAAGGTAGCCTTTGTCACCAACGAGGCTTCGTTCGTTCGTAATTCCCATTATCGGCCGGCTGCGTAGCGGACGTCATCTCAGCTTTGCCCCCTTGGTGTAGCAGTGGTATAGCGCGGTGCTGGCTGCGTGGTCCATGGCTTCGCCGGTGGTATACCGCGCCAGCAGCAACTGGCTATGAGAAGGATTTCAATTCTGCTCTCGTTGATCCAGCAGCCCCTGGAGTTAAATGTACGTTGAGCGGTTCCGTCAACCCCCTATGCCTTCGTGTTTGTGAACACGCTATGTTTGACTCCACGTATGAAGTGCTCATGCTCACAATGCCCTTCCCAGTTTAACGGTCCCTGGGAATCTTTTGAGAGCAATGGAGTTGCAGGAAAAAAGTTGCCTCCTTGGAAAACAGATTCTCTCTCCTTCCTTCTTCAAATTTTCCTCGTTTCTCTAAAACGTCTTTTGTAGATTTGGTTAGGTATACAATAAAATAAAAAAGAACGAGCTCCAGAGGCTCGTCCTGATATAAAGCTTGATATATAAGGAATAAAAATCTTGTAAATGGATATTAATAAAGTAAACCATTAGGATTGCTGCTTCAGAAAAGACTGGATACTACTCCAGTCTTTTCTGTCTACTCTTCAAATGCTTTATTGATTTCACTTTCAAAGTTTTCAATAATGTAGTTCTGAATAAAAGCTTCTTTTAAAGCGAAGTTTTCTTTTTTGAATATAATACCGGTTTTTTGGGGGTTATCACTCCATGTTTTTTCTGCTTCTTCTCTAAGTTTTTTCCTAATTCTGTTTTCAAGTAAAGATCTGTTCAGATTTTGACTTCTCATTTCAATCTTTACCTGTTGAAGATCTTCTTCACGTTTTCGCTTTTCTTCTTCTGGATCCGGTAAAAGTAATATTTTTTCCTCAAAGAGTTCTCGTAATTTTGTGATTTCCACACCCTTTGAATAATTAAAACGTCTTCTCTCCTCTTCAAGTTCTTCTTTTTGTTGCTGAAATTCCTCTTTGAGTGTTAGCAATTGTTGTATTTCTTCCGAAAGAAACTCCTTTAACTTATCTACAGAATTAAACGCTAAACTCTTCCCCTCATACTCTGAGTCATCACTAGGATCGTATGAAACAAAGTCACTAAATACTTCAAGAATTTTAGAACCTATTTGTTGCATTGAGATGTTATTTCCAAATCGTTTTTTTAAATCTGCAATAAATTTTAGGATCTCTAAATCCTTATCTGAGAATACCCTCTCACCTCTTGGATTACGAGGGACTGTATGTACTTTCATTTGATGAAGTTCGTTTACCCAGTTCCTTAATGTTGTGATTGGAACGGTAAGATTCTCTTTCTTTAAAAGCTCATGAGCAACTCCTATGGTTACAGTACCATCAAGGTGCTGATAGTCTTCCATACGCTCTCCCCCTTTTCTGATCATTACTACGAAGGAAAAACACTATAATTACAGCTTATAAGTATATTATAGCCTACAAACAAAGTAAATCAAACGGATTACAAGTAGGTTACCACATACCAAAATCAAAATGGTTATAAAATGCTGAAGCACAAATAGTCTACTAGTCTACTATCGACTACCTATATAATATTCAATAATAATCTACTGGAAATCTATTTGTATTCTATTATCGACAAGTATGCAACAATAATATTGCAAGAGTTTTTATTAGTAATTGAATTGTAGTCTACCATATACTAAAAAGTAGTCTATCATTGGCTACTAAAAAGATACTTATATACTATTTATAGCTTACTAGAGACAAGTAGACTACTTAGCACTTGAACTCTGGAGTGTCAAAGTAGTTTATAATAGGCTCTTGGAATGCTTGTGATAGCCTATTGTAGACTTGTAGGCTATTATGGTTTTGTATATATAACGGAAGAGAGTAGGGAGTAGTTTGCAGAAACTTTTAAACGAGCTATTTGTAGCCTGTGGTATACCGCCGTAAATAGGAAATGGTTCATCAAAAGTTATAGGATAGTGGCCGATAAACAATAGTGTTCCTGCTAAAAGAGAAGGGAGTAGCCTACATAAACCTTCAAAAAAGCTATTTGTAGCCTTTAATATACTTGTCGGATGCCAGTAGGGGCATATCAAAGGTTATTAGTTAGATTATTCTTATGTTATTTTAGAGCTTAGTTGGCTACATATACTGAAATAGTAGGCTATTAATAGCCTATTACATACTTATAAGCTGTATCCACTGAAAAAAATGTATATTTGGGCACTAAAGGGGGGTCAACGCCTTATTAGGAGGGGAGTCGATGTTCTGCAGTAATTTGATACTGTTTTAATTTGTCCTTCTATGACACCAAATAAAATCAAGAGAGAGGCTTCGTATGAAACTCCTAAGGAATGCACTGGAGAGGCGTACCAAGGACCAGATTGTTTTCTCAGTGGCGTTCGATTAGAGAATGCACGTAAAAAAGCTCCTATAAGGAGCTTTTTTTAGTTGCAACTTTAATTGATTGAGTTAGGGTCAATGTTGGAAAAATCCATCCACTCTATATTTTCGTCCGGTTCTTCTGGCTCTGTTGAGGAATCAATACCGAAATCACTGAGATCAAGACCTAAATCAATGTCTTCTTCAGATGTGACAGCTATTTGCTGGATGCTATCTTCTTTAAAAGTGATCGATCTTTGCTTAGCCATATATTCTTCGTATTCTTTTACCAGGCCTTTTGACAGACGGGAGGGGAGGGCATCGGTTTTATAAAAAGAGTATACAGAAATTTTATAATTATTTGGTTCCACTAGAAAGCCTGAAAAGATAGTTCCCTGTAAGGGGAGATGCTTAACGACATCCTCTTTAGCGTTGTCAATAAATGAGCTGCCAAAACGATTTAAGTCTGGCGGGATAATTCCCAAAAGTCCAATATGATGTACTTTTGCATATTGCTTGTCGCCATTATCATTGGTTTCTATTAAAGCTATTGGGTCATGCAAGTTGTTACTCTCAATTGATTTTACAAAGAGTTTAGATAAATCATCACTGTTAGAGACCGATTTATAATCAACCTCTAAACGATTGATAACAAAACAACCTTCTTTTTCCATAACAATGCGTCTGAAATCGTTAGAGTCAAAAATTACTGACGTACCACTACCGTTAGTGCCAGTGTTAATCTCGTGGATAATTGAGCTTATTTCATCATTGGCAAAATCACGATAATTTTTAGCTTGTTTTTGACTATTAGGATCTGAGACAAACCGGTCATAGAACATTTGATTATCAGGAAAATTCACAAATGCTATGCCTTTGGCTGGATTTTTCGCAAGTGCCCATATTTTTGATGCAAATTCATTTACTTGTCTCAATACATCAGGACCGTCGCTACGTACTGGAATTGTTGCTATTACGCCAATCTTTACGAATTGATCTTTTACTTTGTTAAAGGCTTGAACTTGGTATTTTTTGAAGTTGGCTTTGAAGTCTGAATCATCGGTACTTTTGCGAATATCCAGTAGAGCATTTTTTACAATGCCCATATTGTGAAACTCATGAAATTCTTCTATTGCTTTTACAATTGTTGCTGTTCCAGTCCCGCCACCAAGTCCGGCTATAAATAGAACCAATTTGTCTTGAGTTCTAACTTTTTGAGTGATGAACTGCTTTAAAGTTTCTTTAGCCTGTGAGTTCTCTTCCAAAATGCTCATTGCTTTTTCCGGGTTTTTTCCTAAGCCTCCAAGTTTTAAAGATACTCTGTTTTCTTGGGTTATATGCTTAAGTTCCTCTAAATCTCCATCGTTAGAGTTGAGTGCCAGAACATTGTATGTTGAGTTGCCGTCTCTCATCTTGTATGCTGCAAGCTTATCGGCGATCCGGGACCCGGCTTGTCCGAATCCGACAACTGTCATGTTGATAGAAGGGGGGTTACTACGAAACATCATTTTATAATCACTCCTTAGATGATGGAATAGGTTTAGCTATTTGACGTCGTATAAGTTCAGTTGCAATTGATCTCCCTCGCGGAGTAAGGAAGATAACCTTAGTTGGATGAAAGGATTTGAAATAGCATAGAGTCATATTCGAAAGAGAATCAACAATTCTTTCAACATGTTTTCTGTCGATATTAGTTTCGGAAATAGTGTATTTCTTGGATTTTCCGTCTTTCTGAACTTTTCTTTTAATTATAACTTTCTCAGATAATTGCTTGATTGAGATACCGCTATTAAGATCACTTTCATTTTTATGAGCGTCTGCATGTTGCGCAATGGTAAGCAAGATTCTCTTCATAGCGAGATCTTCTTCAACGATATCTGTAAACATGGAGACTTGCTCTGAAGAAAACTCAACATTTATGTATTTATCATGTAGTTGAATCTCCATGAATCTTAAACACCTCCAGTCTCTAGTAACTAATATGGTAACTATATCTATAATATTATGAATCAAATCAAATATCAACACATCTATAAAACCTTATGAATAAAGGGTTTTTTGTAGTTACTATTATAGATACTACATTAGTCTCTTGATTACTTTTACCCTTAATTTTCATGAGAAAATAAGGTGAGAGTCGTACTTTAGTTAAATATTGAATTATTTTTAATGTTTTTAAGGCTATATATTATAGTGAATATGATACGATTTAAACTTGTAGTAACTACAAAAAAGTTCATGTATCATAAGGATATTTTGCTATTTTTAATAAGGAGTAACTATATCTGATACTAATATAGAAACTATAATAGTAACTACAAATACATTCCTGGATGCTCTGTACGATCCATTATCGGTATACCGGCAACAGAGTTCGGTTGTGCAAAGATGGTGCTCCTGATTTCGCCTGAGATCTGAGAATCGAGAGTGACAAAACGGTAAAAGGCGGCTGGTTCCGCAAGCGAACCTGCAGATTCACTCCTAGTTCATTTCTGGATTCGTAGTGGCAGCTGCAGGAAACCACCAGGCCGTGCTCTTACAAATGCGCCGATGTGGGCCACGTTCGTCATGCAGGTGACAGTGGTCTTCTGTAGTAAACTTACGGGTACTTCCATGGTTGTTCCAACAGAAGCGCCGTATGGCTGCTATCGGCGTGCAAAGACAAGCAGCCGGTTTCCAGCGACCTGCAGATGGTTCTTTCCAGAATTGCCTAGCTGGCAGTAATCGGAATTCCGACTTCTGTAGCCGTGGCGTTGCCAATCAGCAGCATATTTTGTGGTTCTATACATCGGGCGGGTTACGATCAGCATGCCGGCAGATCACCCAACTCCTTATTAGACAGAGAATCGAGATCTAGATTTTTCATGTACTCATAAGCGAGTTGCATACGACTAAGCGACAGCATCGGGGGAACTTCATATAGCGTAATAATTGTTTCTCCAGGCAAGCTGAGATCGTCACACCAACGATAAGTAATGTTGGCGGTTGGGTAACTGTAGTTTCATTTAAAAGCTAAAAACTATTGTGCTGCTTGGCAACGTTTCGTATTCGTTGCCATTCATCGTTTCATTTTAGGGATTTGGGTAGTGAAGGGATCGAGGCGGAACTTTTAGAATTTATGAACAAATTTGCTCGCTAGCTGCTCTTGTATTTACCGTTAATTTTTCAGGGGTGGCTATGGTGGTCAAAAACCGAAAGTAAATATTAGGGGTTGCCCTTAGAGAGACCCCCTAAGCCATAGCTTGTTTAAGCTTTTTGATTGACCGTTTTATATAATTTGAAATGCAGAGTAAATATCAACATTTTTGAGTTCAAATATTGTTACTTATGCTGTATAATTCGTCATGAATATATCAAGAGCGAAAGACGCGATAATAGCCCTATGGGCTGTTATGCGTCTTTTTTTTGCTTTTGAAGGGAGGAAGATAGCTAATGGAACTGAGATATGTTGTTAATGATCCAGATGATTTTAATCCTGAAGATTTCGACCCAGGTAATTTAGATGAAAGCTTGGAGCAAATTGAAAACCATAAATGCGGTATGAGTCATGCTGAGGGCCAAGTGCAACGAGAGAAGAGTGGTAGAAGGAAAAGATGGGTAAACGGAGAGACGAGCAGATTAAAAAGTAAATATGAAGATGAGGATAAAATAATTAGGCTTGCTCTAAAGAATCCAAATAAGATGCGCATTCTTAGAGTCTTGTATATCCATAGACAGTTAGATTTAATGCAAATTTCGCGTTTACTAAGCCCTAATATTAAGCAGAGATCCGTCGGTAATTTATTATCTGAGATGTATAGCCAAAATCTCCTCGGGAGAGATACGTTAATTAAGACTTATCGAAATAAAGGGGATGAAAAAAAGTTTCATTACCGATTAGCAAAGCTTGGTTTATATATAATTGCTATGTTTGATATGAAGACACTATGGGTCTATGACAATATGGATCAGCCGAAGCAGCATTATACATTGCAGAACTTGACTATTGGTGGACAAGAACGACATCATTATGAAACTCAGGAGTTTATTACAAGGTTACTTCAACTTACGGCGGAACAAGGTATATACTTCCCGCACACCGAATGGCGACGTTACCCGATTGAGGACCCACGGGTGGAAGGGAAAAGTGCCTTTTATCGCCCTGATTGGTTCCTTTTCAAACCCAATGAGTTCTATACATCCTTAGTAAAGGAAAATAGGGTAATGGAAGATCCGCTGCATATACCAGTAGAATCAAGACAAGATGATGACGTGAAGGTTCTTGGAAAGTATACCGGATTTGTTTCTATTGAGTGTGATTTAAAAACGGAGGACTTAAGAGAAATTGAGGATAAATGCAAGAAGTTTAAATACTCGCTTGGTTATTATCCAAATAATAATATGGCATTTTTTTCGGTGAACGGCTGGAAAGAGAAAGAGCTTCTTTCGAAAAGTCATAATCAAAAAAGGGGACGATCAGTAAGGAGTGTTTTGTTATCACAATTAGAAGAAGAAATGGTATCTGGCAAAACAAATGTGATCCACGGTGACGAATATATCTGCTTAAACAGTTTGACTAGTTTTATAAAATGTGATGGTAATTTTGCCAATGAGAATCACCGATCAACATCATTCACCGAATGGATGAACGCTCTTGAATTAAATAATGATCTCTCTCTGCTACACTTCACACAGGTGCTAAAAAGCATTGAATTAAATCCACCACTACCGATCTTTCCGGATGAAGTTATACGTGTGGAAGGAAATAACACAGCTGAAACGCATTTTTTAATTTTCACTCGTTTAGGTTGGGTGAACCCCTTAGCGAAAGCTTTAAAACTGCAGCAATGGATTGATGCAGGTAATCAAAAAGCAAAGGTAGTATTGGTATATCCTAATTTTCATGAACTAGATAATGATATTCATTTATCGGAGACGCCGCTGTTCTATGCGAATTGGGAAGAGCTCTCAAACACAAAGGAATTAAAAAATTACAAAGTGCCTGTCTATCGAAGAATTAAAAGAAGGTTATCTCTCATATGGGAGGATGTAAATATTATATGAACACATACCTCCGTAAGATATTCCTTAGAGTTGACTGGAGAAAGTATCTTCCGTTATTGATTTTGTGGGTGCTTATTATTTTTCAAATATTTTTACTGTTATCAATGCTCGGGATGGCAATCGCCATGATTACTAATCATTTTGAATTGACCCGGCAGCAATTAATTGAGTTAACTGGAAATGTAGGGCGCCTCCTGATTTTTTATACTGCTCCATCAAGTAATCATAATTTATTTTTAATTGGATCAATTGCCTTAAGCATAGGTACATGGTTATTCAGTACGAGATTGAAATTAGGAAATAAGTCGATTATAAGAAGAAATATATTCTTCCTGTTTATGTTGATTACTTTTGTCGGAGCATATAATTTATTTTCTATCAACTATCTGAAGCCTATTACTTATGATAAAGTTCTACTTTTGGACACTGTAGTCTCTGAAAAGTATAGAGAGTATTTATACACTGGCGCTTTAAAACTACTCGGAACGGCTTTGATGCTTATTCCGGCACTAGTCACATTCTTTTTTCTGTCTTGGCTCTATGGAACATACAGAGAGGATCAGGTTCTCCAGGACTGGTTTGCGGAGTATAAATTTGATTCGAAGTTCTTGGCTCGCTTCGGAGAAGAATATGCTATGAAGTTTCCTGATATTACATTAGCGCTGGATGTCGTGAAAAAAATACCTGTGGTCCTCTTGGGGGCTTCGCGTCAATTAGGAACGCTCCTGATAGGACCTCCGGGTTCAGGTAAAACATCAATGAAAATTATAAAGGCCGTGCGGCAAGATCTCGAGCACTTGCAAAACACAATAAATGATTTTCCTGTATTAAGTGAAAAATATGGGGTTGGTAGTAAAGAGTTTTTGGTTGAAATGGGAAAAAGATTAACGGGGATTATCGTTATTGAACCTTCTAAGGATCTATGCGACAAAAGTTATGAACTTGCTAAGGAGCACGGAATACCTGACGAATTGATTGTTTATTTAGATGTATCAAACCCGGAAACTCCTGGTTTTGAAGCCATGATAGGTCCTATAGAACAAGTTGCTGAAATGATAACAGCGGTACTTGACGGGATGTCAGAAGTTTCAAATGAGTTCTTTCGTCAAGCCTGCCGCACCGTCTTAAAGCAATACACCTATTTGCTGAAATTTATAAAAAAAGATGACGCGACACTTTTGGATTTGGATCAGATGTATCAGGATCCACGGTTTACGAAGGATATGGTTGAAGTGTTGCGGAGTAAAATTCCTGATAAAGAAATAATCAAACGTATGCCATCGGATATGCAGATTTATTGGATGTTGGTTATCCGTACTATTCGATGGTTTGATAATGACGGATTGGAAGAAGTAAGGAACCGAGAGGGCATGATTGAAAAATATACCACTGGTGAACATAAAGGCAAAATAATGATTAAGGATAAGCAGGCTGAATTTACAAGACAAACACGCAACCTCCTGGCCGACCTTATAACAAACCCGTATCTTGCCCGTGTGTTAACAAGTAAAAATGCCGTTAACCTGGATAAGCTCATGGATCGAGGCGGTATTCTTCTTTGCAATACGGATAATGGCCGGCTAGGAAATGTATCAGATGCATACGGGAAGTTAGTCTTAATGAGTGTACAAAACGCTATATTCCGTCGTAGAGGGGATGAAAATACCCGATCTTTAGTATCTGTTTATGTTGATGAGTTTTATGACTATATGAATAGTGCGTTCCTGAAGCTTTCCGGTCAGGGTAGAAAATATAAAGCGGCCTTTTTAGTTGCTTGTCAGTCTCTTGCGCAATTTGGCTTTAAGTTTAACGAGGCTTTTGTAAATAGTATGATCGGAACGATCAGAAATTTTATAGTTTACGGTGGTGTTGGGCAATATGACGCAAAAAAATTAGTTCCTATCTTTGGGACGCAAGTGGTAGAGGAAGTCACAGTTAAAGAAAGCTATACTCCGGAAAGCTCAATGAATGCCTCGTACAGTTATTCAGAAGGTGTTACAAGAGAGGAAAAACCATTAGTAACAGAAAATGAGGTTATGTACAGTAAGTTTAAATACAGCTATATCCGTCAAATCATTGAAGGTAGCACGGCTCAAGCAGTTAAAGCTGAAGGTGATTTTATAGACATGGGGGATGCGAAAAAGTGGAAGAAGAGGCTTAAATCAAAAGCAGTTGATAAATTCATGGATTACTGGCGAAATGATAGCGAATCTAAATATAGCTTTGATATGAACTGGATTGATTGCTCCGGAGACTTTGTGGACCCTAACACCAAGGAATTGGGGGCAGATCTTGAGGAGTCTATTAGAAAGGCTCATGTGGGAAAAGCGGATTCTAACCAAGATGAAGAATATGAGCTTCCTGCTTACCCTACGTTACAACGAAATCCGATTAATGAAGCTCCTGAAACTAAGGAGGAAAATATTCAACCAAAGAGTGATGTTCCTCGTGCATCTCAAATTAGGTATGGTCAGCATAAAAAATCAAGCAGCACCATTGAAATACAAGAGATAATAAGCCAGCCTAAGGTGCCGGCCGTTATAGAAACTATAAAAAATGAGAAAGAATCTCTGGCCATGTTTGATAAAGATATGAAGCCGAACTCCGAATTAGAGAAGGGAGTTATAAACTTCTCATCTATATTCAAAAATCCCGTTTCATCATCAGCTCCTCCAAAACCTTTAGCAGAATCATTGCAGAAAGATCTTGTAGGTGATCAGAACAATCAACAAAAAGATGATATTGCTACCTCCGAGCGGTTGATTGATAATGAGAAGCCGGCGACAAAAGTAAGCGATCATAACATGAAAATAACTGAAAAAGAGGAGAAAAAATTAAAGAGAAGAATGGATCAACTTGAAGCAACTGCAATTGATGTTCATAGCAGCAAATTTATGAAGCAGATATTTAATATCCTTGATGATGAGAAATAGTCAAATGAACAAATCGAGAAATATATAATGCTTGTCAGTGAATCACGTTTTTTGTATAGTGAAGCTAACAGAATAAATTTCCAAGAGCGAGAAGCGGAAGACGCACGCAAACCTATTGGTTTCGTGCGTCTTCTTTTTTTGCTTTGAAGCTCAAAAAATGAGGAGGTAGTAATGTGTCAAGTCAAGCAGCGGTAATGGAATTGCTTCAAGAATCGATGGAAAAAAGATATGTACAGACAGGGATTGTCGAGAAAATATCTCAAGTGAAGATCCGCAATGAAACGGAAGAATTAATACTAATTAATTTTAATGGTGTGACTGTCTATTGCCGCAAAGAAGAATTTATAAAAAGAGAAATCAAATCTTTTAGCGGTTTTCTCCAGACACCTGTTCCTTTCCTTGTGAAGAGAATTACTCCAGAAGGTAACGTCATTGTAAGCCGCACAGAAGCTCTGCCTTGGGTTGCACGTAATTTTATTCGAAATTACTCTGTCGGAGACTTCGTTACAGGCACTGTAAGCGGGGTAACAGAAAATAACATGGTATTTGTTGATGTCAGCGGAGTTCCATGCATTATTCCTCCACAGGAATGGAGCCAAAATAGGCCGATGAATTTGAGGGAATTCCTTCGGGTCGGAACTGAGCTGGAGCTGAAAATACTTTCGATTGATGAACTGAAAAAAGAACCAGTGGATGGAGAAGAAAGCACCGAAAACGTGACAACAGAATTTGGGTATCGTGTCCGCTTATCGAGAAAAGCTATTCTGGATGAAGAGAAGGAGAAAATTTGGGACAAAATCGAAGAATACTATAATCCTGGAGATACTACAGTCGCAAAGGTGACTGGTTACGCAAGTGGTCAAAACAGTTTTTTTCTCGAGCTTCCTAAGGGCCTGGTTATCCTCGGGAATCTGCAGTCTAATCTGAGACGCCAATACGGGGGCACATTGCCACTCGGGCTGAAAGTTCATGTCAACATCCTTAGAATGGACAAAGCTACAAGACGCGGAAAAGCTAAAATTTTCAAAGTAGATCCTACGCTTCAATCAACATTACGGAAGCCGTATGCGTTCGATCACCACACCTCCTGAATTAATCCCGGTTCGAATATGGAAAGCCCAAGATGGCAGCGTACCAATTTTTGATGATCCGACGCTCAGCTTCACTATATTGCCTTGGCATAGTCGACCCGAAGCTAATTTGGAGGTTACGATATTCCGCGTCGAAACCGGCCAAATATCGGAAATTGATTTGGAAGTTGCCGTCACCTTGGCTAAAATGCAAGTTCTTACTGAAAAACAGCTTCGGCTTCTGTATTCGGACAAATATGGGAAGGGTCATAAGCTCGCTACACGCCTGCGTGACCTACAAAAAATGGGCTGGTTTGATGGATGGTACATGGAAAGTGATTATAATAAGCGCGAATATGTATGGAGTATCGGTATTGCGGCAAAGAATTATTTGGGGTTTGTCATGGGCATGAACAACCTACCCAATCCGATCGCTCTAGCACGTAACATACCGCACTATTTATCCATTTGTGCAGCGAATGAATTACGGTTGCAGCTGCAGCAACAAAAAATAATTTTTGACGGTGATTTTGTTCTCTACCCACATCTAGCACCAAATGCTGAAAACCCATTGGCCGTTGTGAAAATGAATACGCCAGTCGGTCCGATAGTGATGTACCTTGAAAGACTTCAGCAGACTAAAAAGCCGCTTCGTTTTATGAAATTTAAATTGAAGCGGTATAAAGATTGGATTGAGAAGGAGGGGCATCTTCCAAGCCCCTTTCCTACTCCAAACCCTCCAATAATGTTATGGAGCTGTGCTACTGAAGAGGGCGTTAAGGAGATAGTAGGTTCCTTAAACTATCTGCCTGAGGAAATGTTCCATCTCTTTCTTATCGACGAGCATATGGATAACATCAAACATGCATTTTTTATAGCTATAAAAGGTGAGGCTGTGGGAGAGGTTGAATTAAAGAGATTTAACTTTGACTTTCTAGAATAATTTTCATAATAAAGCCGTCACTATTACTGGTCGTTGCCAATGTCCATTACTGTGACGGTTTTGTTTGTATAGGAGTGTTAATTTTCATGAATTACACGATAATTATCGCTACAGGCAATGAAGAGTTGGACAATCTAATCAAAGAAGATTTAGAACACGCAAAAGTAGGAGTCATTGTCTCAACGGTAAACACAAGAAATATGTTGGTTAAAAGGTTTATTGAAACACAGGCCAACATGTTATTCTTAGGCGATGAACTAATTGGTGAGCTTGGAACTGACGAAGAGTGGGAGCAGATAATAGAGGACTTACGGCGGATCAGTTTACAGTTACGTATTGTCTTCTTCTGTGACCGATCAGAACAGGATATTTTTTTAACAAAACTTACAACGCACTCAGTATTCGATATCTTTAATGAGGGCAGCTTACCTAATTCTTATCTTGAACAATTAGCCATTCCACCAGCTTACAAAAATATTGAGAAGTTTCGAGGTAAGGTTAATCAAATCGCCCAACAAATATCTGAAATGTCTACTGAACAAAAAGCAGAGGAGATTATCAGCCAGGGCATTAACATCAAGCAAGAAGAGCCAAAGAAGGTTCGTATAGTAAAAGAGGTTGTTGAAAAAGAAAAAATTGTGTATGAACAATTATTCATTCAACCTCAGCTAATCGCTGTAGCTTCAGCCTTTCCTTATGCTGGCTCTTCTATATTCACTCGTATTTTTGCAGAGTATCTAAATGATTTGAATATCCAAGTTGGTGTATGCGAATCTCCGGTAGCAGAAAATAGCTGGTACGACTTAATTCATGGGGATTCCATAATAAGAAATAAAGAACTTTCCTATCCATGGAGCAGCTGGCACAAACAAATTCTTGAAAAAGAATCTGTCCAAGCGGGAACAGAACTGATTTCGAATGGTGTCCCTTATATTGTGAAACATCGAGAGGATTGCATTGAGCAGCAATGGGAGCTTATGAGTACTGCTCACCTGGTTGGTTTTGCTCGTAGTTATCCGATCCTATTCTATGATATGAGCAATGGGTTGAATGACGAGAGAGAACGGATAATATTGAAGCAAGCAAACAAGGTCATATTGGTAAGCGGATTTGATCCGCTTCGGGTGAATCGCGAACATAAGAAATATACTGATTCTTTGCGAATTATACAAGATAAAGTGATTGTCATTGCGAATAGATCTTCGCCTGAGTTGCATAAACAGCACAGCTTAGGGCTCCAGGAAGCTTATGGAGTTGATCATCTTTATAATCTTCCAATGATTTCTGAATTATCAGAAATTTATGTGAATGGAGAGGCCTTTTGGCAGAACAAACGATTAAGTGATGAAATGCAGAACGAGTTGGAGTCACTCTTTTTAAAAATTGCAGGTGAGATAATCTCTCCAGAAATACTCAAAAAGATAAAACCAGTGAAACGGACAGGATTTTGGAATAAGTTGTTGAGGAAAAGGAAAAAGAAAGATAATTTAAATGAGGCGCTGCAAGATGAAATGGATGATGAAGAACAAGATAATGAAGAGTAGCCTTCTCGGACATAGTGTACTTGGTTTGAAAGAGTAGATTTTATTGCAGTATGAGCTGGATCTAATGATCCAGTTAGTGCTCCAACACTTGTATCTCCCTCAATAGAGCGTCTGCCGGCAGGTAAACTCTCTATACGCTCTCGGTTCATTGTCGTAGCTCGGCCCGTTTACCCCGCAGGTGTTGCCCAGATCATCCCAAACCACCTGCATATAAGCCGCCAACCGGTGAGCGATGTGCGCACAGGTCCGATCCTACTTCGATCCGCCGGAATCACGTGCGTCATCCGAGAGTGTGCAGGTCATCGTCGTCCAATTGCAGGCGACGCGCTCGTGCTCTCCTCCCAGCACTGAAGGTCCACGTCGTGTGTTAAAAGAAAATATAGTATTAGACTCGGAAAATAAAGGTGTAGACTGGTGCTCCTGATGAAGCCGGGCTCCAGGCGTCCGGCGACAGCGGGGGCACCAGCAACTACAGCTCGCATCCTGCGGCGCGGCCAGCGACAGCGGCCAACACGAGCAACTGCAGCTTGCGCTCCTGGTGCCCCGGATAAAGCCAGGGCTTCCCGTTCCGCGGATCTGGCGACAGTGGTCAGCACGAGCAGCTGCAGCTTGCGCTCCTGGTGCTGTACAAGCCGGGCTTCCCATTCGGCGGGTCCGGCGACAGTGGCCAGCACAAGCAGCTGCAGCTTGCGCTCCCTGCGCCTCTGGATGAAGCCGGGCTTCCCGTTCCGCGGGTCCGGCGACAGCGGCCGGCACGAGCAGCTGCAGCTCTCGCACCCGGCACTCCAGACGAAGCCGGACTTCCCATTCGGCGCGTCCGGGACAGGGGCCGGAACGAGCAACTGCAGCTCGCGCACCCGGCACTCCAGACGAAGCCGGACTTCTCTTCGGCACGTCCGGTGACAGCGGCCGGCACGAGCAGCTGCAACTCGCAATCCTTTTGCTCCGGACGAAACCCGCTTTCCCATTCGGCACGTCCGGCGACAGTGGCCTCTACCAACAACTACAGTTCGCACTCCCGGCGCTCTGGCCGAAGCCAGGCTTACCATTCTGCGCGTCCGGCGACAGCCGAAACGAGCAGCTACAGCTCGCGCTTCCTGCACTCCAGACGAAGCCGGGCTTCCCTTCGGCGCTTCCGGCACTAGCGGCCGACATGAGCAGCTGCAGCTTGCGCTCCCGGTGTCTCCGGATGAAGCTGGGCTTCCCGTTCCGCGGGTCCGGCGACAGTGGCCAGCACGAGCAGCTACAGCTTGCGCTCCCGGTGTCTCCGATGAAGCCGGGCTTCCCTTCGGCGCTTCCGGCACTAGCGGCCGACATGAGCAGCTGCAGCTTGCGCTCCCGGTGTCTCCGGATGAAGCTGGGCTTCCCGTTCCGCGGGTCCGGCGACAGTGGCCAGCACGAGCAGCTACAGCTTGCGCTCCCGGTGTCTCCGATGAAGCCGGGCTTCCCGTTCGGCGGGTCCGGTAACAGCGGCCGACACAAGCAGCTGCAGCTTGCGCTCCCGGCGTCTCCGGATGAAGCTGGGCTTCCCGTCCGGCGAGTCCGGCGACAGTGGCCAGCACGAGCAGCTGCAGCTTGCGCTCCTGGTGCCCCGGATGAAGCCGGGGCTTCCCGTTCGGCGGGTCCGGCAACAGTGACCAGCACAAGCAGCTGCAGCTTGCGTTCCCGGTGTCTCCGGATGAAGGCGGGCTTCCTGTTCCGCGGGTCCGGCTACAGTGGCCAGGACAAGCAGCTACAGCTTGCGTTCCCGGCGTCTCCGGATGAAGGTGGGCTTTCCCGTTCGGCGGGTCCGGTGACAGTGGCCAGCACGAGCAGCTGCAGCTTGCGTTCCCGGCGTCTCCGGATGAAGGTGGGCTTTCCCGTTCGGCGGGTCCGGCGACAGCGACCGGCACGAACAACTGCACCTCGTGCTCCTGGGTTCTGTACGAAGTCCGGTTCCCGTTCGGCGGGTCCGGCGACAACGGTCGGCACGAGCAACTGCAGCTCACACTCCCGTCGCTCCGTATGAAGCCCGGTTCCCGTTGGCGCGGCCGGCGACAGCGACCGGCACGAACAGCTGCAGCTCGCGCTCCCGTCGCTCCGGACGAATCCCGGTTCCCGTTCGGCACGGCCGGCGACAGCGACCGGCACGAGCAGCTGCAGCTCGCGCTCCTGGGTTCTGTACGAATCCCGGTTCCCGATCGTCGCGGCCGGCGATAGCGACCGGCACGAGCAGCTCGCCCGTGCTCCCGGCGCTCTGGACGAAGCAGTGGCTTCCCGTTCGGAGAGTCCGGTATGAGCAACTGCACCTCGTGCTTCTGGTACTACAGACGAAGCCTGGTTCCCGATCGTCGCGGCCGGCGACAGTGGCCAGCACGAACAGCTGCACCTCGTGCTCCCGGCGCTCTGGACGAATCCCGGTTCCCGTTCGGCACGTACGGGGACAGCGGCAGGTACGAGCAACTGCAGCCCGTGCTCCCTCCCGATGCTCTGGATGAAGCCGGGCTCCAGGAGTCCGGGACAACGGCAGGACTGTAGGGTATACCGAAAGCTGAATTATTCCTATGGGGCATGGGGCAGCTGACAGCTTCAGAGAAAGTATCTTACCATGAGGTCATGTGCTTTAATGTTCGGTTGCTTTCCAAGTTAGTAGAGCGATAAGCACCGGTTGGTCACAGGCAACGTTAGTAGCTGGATCCTCAGTGAGCTAGTCAGTATTTGTAAATGAACTCCCTCTAAAGTGTTTACAGATTGTCCCAAACCATGATACTATATATTTGCGTGATACGGAGTATTCGAACGCACTTGTCTCCCATGTTTGTTGGGAGTTGGATTGAAAGAAAGAAAATGAAGTTACTTATTCATCCGGCTCTGGATGGTCGGATGCGGATAAAAAAGAGAGAAGCCCTTGACCTTAATGGTCAGGGCTTATTGTTTGTTTATAGTGGTCCTCATAATACGCTTGACAAGCAGCACAATATCCCGGTTTTGATCCCGTTGTTTTAGCCGCTTTCGGTTCTTGCCATTCCCTCCCACATTTATTGCAGATGCGGGTAACGGCGGTTTTAGCGCGGCGGCGCCGGTAGTCGTATGTTTTGTGGGTTGGACAACAATATCGCTGATGCTCCGTATCCGTTTTAAACTCTGCTCCGCATGGTGAGAAGGAACATCTCTTGGTGTATCGGCCGATCAAATTTCTTCAGTCTCCTTTGATGGGGCACTGGCGATTGCGGCCATTACTCGCGGTAGTGCGTCATATCGCTTGATCCCATCTGCTTTTAGCCACCCCAGCGTGCGTACCAATAAGTCATGATCTTCGTTACGGATCGCTCGTTCAAAGTTTCGTACATGCGTTTCATACTCCGATCGCCATTCCTCAGCCCACTGGTGAGCCAATTCGACCCTACGCTCGTCCGAACTGGCCTTTCTAAGCTTTTGGCTGATGGAAGTTCTGCCCATAAAATCGCCTCCCTATAATACTCTACAATATCAAAATATTGTATTTAAATCCACGCACTAAGGCATATTTAATCAAGAAGGTTGCGGTTAACGAATATTTCGCCATTGTGGACTGTAAGCAACAACGCCGGTGAATACTTGTAATCATTATTCCCATCTGGGCTGTAGTGCTTAGAGGTATAATCATGACTTAATGATTGTTCACATGTTATGTTCAGTATGTCGCCGTTTTCAGAGGACAGTTTTTGAGATTTGATGGACAGTATAGTTGTCTCTCCATCTACACTCTTGGAAAAAATCATTTTATCAACCTCATAATTAGCACGTTTGCCTATGATTATAACTTTAATCTCTTGTCCAGTGGCCTTAACAATAAATCTCTTTATCATTTGAGACGGCTGCATAAGTGCATTCTCCTTTTAGTCATTGACCGATTTAGTATGCCATGCGGCACCCAAGAGGCGCACAACCGTGTTATGCGCCCGAGCGTGTCACATATCTCTGTGTTATAGTGGAGAGTGGGACGGGTGCAAATCTCTCCCACTCTGGCCGCTTGGATGTTCCCGCATCCAGCGGCTTTTATTTTCCCTCGAAATCATCCAGAGCGGAGTGAAATGCAGCCGCTTCATCCTCTAAATCAAAACTTCCAGCGGCGTGCAGCACTGCATCCACTACCTCGCTGCCGTACCCTTCTTTCAGATCAGCTACGCGCTCATCTAACTTCTGCCGGTCGCTTACTACTTTATTCCACCAGGCATATTCTTCGGCGGTAGCGAAGTATTGCCCGGACGCATTTCTCTCGATGCCCCCTGGACGAAAGCCGTCACTGTTTCCGACGAAATCTTGAATCCAGTTGATGCCGTTACGGTCAATCAGATTAAGTTCAACCACATGATTTGTTTCTTTAATTGTGATTTCCATTTTATCCTCCATCAGCCCGCCGTCTTGTCACGGCTGCAGCAGATATTAAGCGATGTTCATGACGGCGTATGCTTCGTATTTTTCAACAACTTTTACGACACCGCCAAATGTGGATGACCCATGCCACCAAACTTTGTTAATACATCCATCTCATCTCCTGATTTCATTTTAATTGTTTATGAATTCATTATAAACCTTTTTTGAGTTCTAAATCAATAATAATGAGTTCACTTATTTGAAAATATAATTCATTGTATGGTATATTGAATTCAATAGGGGGAATAGGGTATGAAAAGAACTGTTGCAAATATTTTTGAAGACACCCGGAATTTGCTGAACAAAGTAAAAGAGGAATTTGTTTTTTCGAGTGACGACCAGGCGATAAAGTATTTGTGTAACTCTTTCTTGGCGAGCGAACAATCGCAAGAATTACGCAGGTATTTAGATTCAAAGGTTAAGCGGGAACATGAAAAAGATGAACGCGAGTAAACAAACACAAATAGTGTTCCGCGAGCATAACTGCGACGCACCACATCGGAACTGTTCTGTACCCGATTCGGCCCGCTTGCGGCAGGTCCTGCTTCGCCGTCCTTATGATTGAAGAGCTACCAGGCCGTGATGCCGCGCGTGTTTGTGAGCCGCATCTCGTCCGGATTTCCATCGTGATGCATTAGGAATCCTCGAGGTTCTAGGCCGTAAATGTGGGAGCTGAAAAGTGGACTGCCATTGGACGCCTCGCTGTTCCGCGAGTTGGGTCGGTTTGTGTTATGGATTTCACTTATCCGCGCGACGATGTGTGAGCTCAAAGGCTTACACCGGTCCGCCGGATGTCCCGGAGAGGGCTGCCCTTATGTGGTACGAGGCCGTCTACAGCGTCGAACCAGACTGGACGTGGGTGCGCCGGAGTAGGTTATGATGGCGATTGTAAGAGCGATACAGCCATAGGTGCACCAACAGCAGCGCTGGAGCCTCCAGCTCGCCGTCACAGTCGCGTCGCAGGGGAGGCCCTAGCAGCAATAACGGTCATTACTGGCCGCAATATGTTGAGCTGGTCTGGTCAGCAGTGCGATAGGACGATGGTCCCGCTCCTGATTCAGAAGAGGGGCTGGTTTCTTCGGCGGACGAGCACGGAGAAGGCGGCACTGCGCCAGTAGTAGCAACGATCCTGAAGAGTTCACCAGGATATACAATGATTGTGTTTTTGATGGATAGGACGTGGCCCCTGCGACGATCAGAATCGTGAGCATCCAGAGCGACTTGACCGAGCGGCTTGCCGGTGCACTGGGGTCGCTGTAGGGGACAGGCGAAGGAAGATCGGAGGAGCAATATGTGGGATCACGTCGCGGGGCTTGTCCTTCCTGAGCTGTCACCCGCCGTTAGCTCCCACTGAAGGGCGGACGTCCATCCGGCCGCTAGCGTTACGTGCCCCCTATCCCCGGGCACGTCTTTATTGGCGTTGGTCGTCACCCGGTATTACCGCCATGAAGTCGGGTGATGACAGGACTAGACGGGCGCTCGTGGCCCAAGCGCGTGCAGCAAGGCGGTCCGCGCGGACTAAGACGTGGGACAACTGTAAATCTCCAATTTGGAACCCATTGTAGATTTCAGTCTGTCCTAAGTGAAGAATTCATGATATATTTCCTTATATACCTTTTTTGGATTGACCTTGGTCAATCGTTACTTTGAAGAAATAAGGCCTAGAGCCGGCATGTGTTGACGTAGTTATTACTATGTCCAGGTGTCCGTCTCTGGGCCTTTTTGCGTTCCAGAGAAGGTAAATAAATTATTCTTGGAGGTTATTTACTATGACAAAGATTCATGAGGGAGAAGTTCAAATTGAAGTGAAGGATAGGGAAAAATTCACTAGTATGTTATCGAACATTGCAATGATTTGTTCCGACTCAACGAATGTAATTCTATCCGGAATTAAGATTGAGACCAAAAAGGGGAATGTACTTATGACCGGTGGTGATGGAATTGTATTCACATGTGTCGCAGGTAAAGATGTCGTCTATTCAGAAACGAATACGGAGTTCGTCATCTCAGCCAAGTTGATATCGGATGTATTTAAGAAACTGCCTAAACGAGAAGTCATTTTTTTATTCGTATCAGAAAAAATGCTGCGGATAAAAGCAGGGAAGCCAAATTTTGAGCTGACGTTAATGGATCATAGTGAATATCCGGTAATCAATATCCAGGAAAAGTCTGTTAGCAAATTTGAGATTGCTGCTCATGAGTTTGTTGGCGCCCTGAAGAGTACTGTTAGCTCTGCTTCGAATGACGATACATTATTGAGTGGTGTTAATGTTGAGATGCTTCCAATAGAAAATTCATTGAGATTTTCAGCTACTGATCGGCACCGGCTATTCTGCAGTTACATTAGGGATGTTAAGGCCAGTCCTTTTCGAGAAACCTTAAGTGTTGTGACTTGTCGTGAAATTATTAGATGTTTTGAAAAGGTTGGCAATGATGTGAGTTTGAAAGTAACCATTTCAAAATCGTTAATAAGCGTCATGGGGCCGGGCATATTATTGACCTCGAAGATAAAAGAAGGTGAATTCCCACCAGTAGAGCAACTCATACCGAGAACCTTTATTACAGAAACGATTTCGGATAGGGAAGCTTTATATGCTGCACTGATGCGATCTAGCGTACTTATTCAAAGTAAGAAAGTGGCCACATTTATTGTTAAAGATGGCGAAATGACCGTTGTCGGCAAGACAGACATCGGACAAACGAAAGAATCTGTTATCTGTGATTCTGATGGCCAAGTGAATATGCAAATTGTGCTTGATGTTTTCTTTATGATTGATGTGTTAAAGGCCTTTAATTCAGATAAGCTCATGCTTTCCTTTTCAGGGCCACAATCACCAGTGAAGATTACTGAACCTACACAAGAGAACAGTAAAGTTGCAGTTGTGAATGCCGTTCGGCAATAATAATACATTTAAGAGGGTCTTCAATTCATGAAGGCTCTTTTTTATTGGGAGGAATAGTTCTAATGAGGATTGGGTTTCTTACAAGGCAAGAAAGAAGAATTTCTTACGAGAAAGAGCGCGATGCAATCTTCAGTACACCTTGGAGGCATGCAGAACATAGATGGCAGGCCTTACTAAAATTAGATGAGAAATACCGAGATGTTCTAGAGGATGTCTACCTGGACGAAATTTTTGTAGATAATTTTGCAGGTGGCGGAGGTGCGAGTACAGGAATCGAAATGGCCATCGGCCGTAGTGTTGACGTCGCAATCAATCATGATCCGGATGCAATTTCTATGCACTGTGTTAATCATCCCGAGACAAAACACTATTGCGAATCGGTATGGGATAAGGATCCTCGTGAGGTTGCAGCAGGTAGGCCGGTAGGTTTGGTTTGGTTTAGCCCGGACTGTAAGCACTTTTCTAAAGCAAAGGGCGGCAAGCCGGTGGAAAAGAATATCCGCGGGCTGGCATGGGTTGCGGTAAGATGGGCTGCAACGGTACGGCCACGTGTAATTATACTTGAAAACGTTGAGGAATTTAAAACGTGGGGGCCACTCATCCCGAAACGAGATCCCGAGACAGGAAGAATGTTGAAACGAATTTCGAATGACAATGAGGATGAAGACGATTTAATCGTCGTCTCAGAGCCTGACGAAACTGTTCCATATGAGCAACGCGTGCTTATCCCTGACCCTAAGAGGAAGGGGATAACGTTTAAATCCTTCGTAAATGCGCTCCGACGGCAAGGCTACGAAGTAGAGTGGCGTGAACTGCGGGCTTGTGACTTTGGTGCCCCGACAATTCGCAAACGGCTGTTTTTGATAGCCCGTTGTGATGGTCGTCCTATTGTTTGGCCTGAGACTACACACGGTGATCCAGAAAGTAAAGAAGTTAAATTGGGATTGCTGAAACCATGGCGGACGGCAGCAGAAATCATTGACTGGGACATTCCATGCCCAAGTATCTTTGATTCTGCAAAAAACATCAAAAAAAAATATGGTATCAATGTGAAAAGGCCGCTATCTGCTAATACAGAGCGGCGGATCTTTCGGAGTTTGGATAAGTACATCATACAAGTTTCAAAGGCGGGAGGAACCCCGTTCCTTGCTCCGTATCTAATAAAAGTCAATCATCAAGGCGAACAGTTCCGAGGGCAGAGTGTGGGTGAACCGTTACAGACTGTGACGGCAAAGAATGGCTGGGGCATTGCAGCGCCTATACTGGCTGTTAATACAACAGGCCATCCTGGTAGTCCGCCAGAAGAGCCACTACGAACGATTACTACTGAAAATCATCACATGATAGTAAGTCCCACTCTGATTGAGATCGGCTATGGAGAGGGTCCAGGTCAAAGTCCACGGGCCCCGGGGCTGCAAAAGCCATTGGGAACAGTAGTCTCCGGCGGCCGAAAGCATGCGCTGGTGACGGCACATATCGCCCGGCACTTCGGGGAGTCTGTAGGCAGTGCGGCAGACAAGCCTATCGGGACAGTAACCGCCGGGGGAGGAGGACACAGTACATTGGTCACTTCACACCTGGTCAAGCTGCGCGGTACCTGCAAGGATGGACAGCCAGTTACAGAGCCTATGCCGACGATTACTGCTGGCGGGCTGCATGTTGGCGAGGTAAGAGCGCGCCTAATTAAATACAACGGTAGCACCGAAAACGGCCAGAAACTGGTTGGTCACCTGGATACCTCTAAGGATCTGTTCGGGTTGATCACCATTGAGGGCGTTGATTATCAAATTGTTGATGTCGGCATGCGTATGCTCAAGCCGCGGGAATTGTTTAGGGCAAATGGGTTTCCTGAAAGTTACATCATTGATGTAGATGCAAATGGAAATAAATATCCGGAGAAAGATCAGGTGGCTCGCTGCGGTAACGCCGTTCCACCCGCATTTGCAAATGCGTTGGTAAGAGCTAATTTACCAGAACATTGTACGGGGAGCGGTCGAAAGCTTAGTCTTGAACGCTATAAGCCAGAAACAGAAACCCAGATGGCTTTTTCATTGTAGGTGAGCCATGACAAGAACAGAAAATTACTTTATCGGAAACCGTCATCAAGTAACTTTTGATATTTCTGAAGCGGGTGAAATGATTACCGTAATTCCCAAATTATTTGATCGGGATTTAAAGTATACATTTTGTCCACCTAAGAATTATCAGCCAACAGACAATATATGCGAACGTTCTGAAATAGAGTGGTGCTCCATCATCAAAGAGTCTGTACGTAATGGTGAGATTCGTAAGGAGTTAGGCGATAAAGTACTTACCAGCTTAGAACGTCTACCAAATCTTCAAGATGGACAGAAGGTAGGTGTTTGTTTCAGCGGAGGGAAGGATTCGCAGGCTATTTCAATATTGACCAGGATGAAGTACCCAAAAGAGTCTCTGTTTATGATGTTTGCGGATACAAAGGATGAGTGGCCAGAAACATATTCCTTTATCCCAAGATTTATAAGATGGCTTAATATCAGTGATTTTGTGACGTTGGACAGCATGGGCATTCATAAGCTTTTGCGGGAACACATTTCATGTTGGCCAATTGCAAAGCGGAGGCATTGTACCAAAAACTTAAAAATGCTCCCAATGCGAGATTATCTGGATGAAATGGAGTTCGGTCAAGTTAGATTGGATCAGAAGCCAGCAAAATTTAGGCCTTCTCATACCAGGCACGGCTCAACCATAAATGTAACAAAGCCTGCCCCTTTATTAATATCGGGAGAACGTCATATGGAAGGGTTGAGTAGATCGAACATTCCTGTTGAACCGGAGCGAGATGAACTACTCTTACGTATGACGGCCAGGCCTGTTATTGAATGGAGCATCAAGGATATCTGGGAGTTCTTGTTTTGGATGAAGACGCCTTACAATCCTGTGTACCACTACGTCAAACGTGTGGCTTGCTCAGGCTGCCCATTTGCCGGAGATGAGGAAATCTATTGTTTAGGCAAGAAACATCCAAATATGCTCACGGAATGGGCGGAGACAGAGCGTCAAATTGGAAGCCCGAGATTGGGCGGAGTATCCTTTAATGTTGTGCTTCAAGAACTATTAAGTTCGTAATGACATGAAATGCCTAAGTATATTGCCCTCTGCACAGGGAGATTACACCGTTCCTGTGCAGTAGGGCGGTCTAATTAGGAGGATTTGAATTGAAAGATAAAAAAAATGACCTGTACCGAGTTGAACGTTTTTCTGTTGAACAGTTACATAAGCTGCAGTTTAGTATCAGAGAAAATTCTGTAGCAATCAATGGATTGCCACAAAATGCAGATGAAGTATATCAAAAACGAGGTTGGTTAATAGTTTTTCTTTTGGCCTATGATGATTTGCTTTGGCAAAGATGGGATTACTGGACAACGATTTTAGAAAAGGGAACCATTGAGGGAAGTGGCCCTATCCCCAAAATTAACTGGGTCCATAAAGCGGAAAGTAAGAGTATTGCTACGATGAAAATGTTAACAGAATGTCTAAATCATCATGAGGCGAACATGGATCTATTTGCAGATTGGTTATTATGGGGCCTTGCTGCAACTGATGTCATGCCGAGGATCTCCAAAAAATTGAATCAGCATTTTTATCAAGTTTTCGATCTTTTTTTGATTCTTGATAATCCAACGGACTACCTTTCAGACTTATTATGCGATCAGACCGGCAAGGGATATAAGCAGGGACTAGGGTATTATCCTACACCGATGGATATCAGCGTCTTTATGACAGAGATTGTCCGCGGAGATCAAGATCCAGAGGCTTTGAAAAAGTTAACCGTAATGGATTCTTGTGTAGGATGCGGGGCTATGCTTCTTCCAGCTTCCAATTATTTTCTTAGAGCCTATGCACAAGATATCTCTTTAATTGCCACGAAATTATGCCGAATTCAAATGTACTTTTATGCTCCGTGGTATGCAATACCTGGTGAGAACATCAAAGGCTTTAACCAAAATGCAGAGCCGCTTTCGCTAGTTCTTTCACCTAATACAAAACTGGCAGCAGCTGGCCAATTAGCATTTAGTTTTTAAAATAACTTACAGTTTGTTTTATCACTAATTTGGTAGAAATGAGGAATAAAAATGAACTTCGGAACATGTATTGTTGATTCGCGCTTGCTTATCCTTGAATTTAATTCAAGTAATCCTGAAGATATGGGCACATTGGTTTTATCTTTGCCTGAAGCTGATTCAGTGGATGTACGTTCATACCGTGCATCCATGTTCGACGATGCAGAGGATGTGATGAAATTTATTCATGATAATCGAGAAAGAACGAAGCGGAATTATAATTATTACTTCCAGGTGCATGCCTACAAAATCATTAGAGAACACTATATTCAGTTGTACTATACGTCACATGTTAGCAACAGTTAATTTTAAGTGTACTGTACTGCATGTAGTTATGGGCCACTGCCGTTTCCAAGAAGGTACTAGGATACCACATGACGGAATTGTATGAAGAAGAAAGGCTACTCTATATGCAATAAAAACGTACTGGAGAAGGTTTCTAATTCAAAAATATTCAAAAAAACAAGCCCCTACATCGGGGCTTGTTTCATTCACACCCTATACCATCACCATCCCGATCTAGCTTGCGGGTATAACCAGGTTGCCCGGCATAAATAGGAGCAGCCCCTGCAGCTCTTACAGCATCACAATTTTTAAAATAAACAAAATCCACTTTTTCGTCGTTAGTACTCTGTGTGATCTCTTTACTGGGAGGAGTAGATTTAATTTCAACTGACGGATTCTGAACAGCTGCATCTTTATCATTAAATCCTTTATCTGAGGCGTAGTTTTCGATACTCCATATACCAACTTTTTGTTTTTTTGCTCGTTGCTCAATTTCTTTAAACTGGTCGACATACTTTACATTTGGCTGAAAGATCGCTACACGAGCCAACCCCTTCTCCAGCAAAACCTCATTAAACATACTCTCATCACTTAAGTATACGTAGGCCAAAAGCCGTCCATACTGGTCCCTCTCGGCAGCATCGAATTCAAGTTTCACCGTTTGACCTGCCAACTTTTCATTTGAGAATGTGCTTGCCTCTTCGCCGAAGGGTTGAACAGGTTTATCCGGATGCTTGGTCTCTGGAGTGTCAATAAGTAGCATTCTTATTTTTTCTTCTTGGCCATTATTCAAAGCAACTGTAAATGTATCTCCATCAGTTACTTTAGTCACTTTGGCTTCAATAAACTTTCTATTTTTCGAAACTTCTGATTTTTCTTCAATAGTAGGGAGCTCTTTAGTTTCAAGCGGTAGAGATTGGACTAATGAATTGCTCTCGTTAATAGTAACCATGAGGAACATAAGGAGAGCACTTGCGAGAAATTGACTGCCTACTAATGTTGTAACTCTAAGGCGTGTTTTTTTGTGTAGTGGACCCCACTTGATTATTGCAGAAGGTTTTATCATCCCAATAAGCCATGCTGGAATTGAAGCAAATGCACTCAAAAAAAGATTAAAAATTATGGCATTGCGGGTAACTGTAGAGGAAAAAAGTACTGATTCAAAAATAATAAATAGAATGAGTAATAGCCAATACTTTTTTGACCTGAACATGAAATCAACATCCTTTAATAATAAATCTGAAATCCTGATGATTTGATTATACCATTATTTACTATAGAGCAAGAGTAGGAAGTGAAATCATATCTGACCTGGACCCGTATTACTTCAGAAGAATTCGGGCGATCCATCGCACAGCACCGTAATCAGCCGTTGAAGCCGCGCTGAAATAAACCAGCAGATTTGTGCTCCTGAATGTTTAATTAATGTGGGCTAGGGAAGGTTTAGATCAGCATTCTGGCGAAAGCAGCGGGCAGAGTGCTTGTGCTCGTTCTCCTAACTTTTGCCGAAGTGCTGGGCGGCTGCGCTGCATATTGGCGACAGTGGACGGTTGTACGGCTCGGTTCGTTCCCCTGGCTGTTCTTGATGGCCAGTGTGCGCCGCGACCAGGGCGTGTGTAGCGACAGGTGGCGACGCGCAGCGAACCTGCAGGCCTAATTTTGGTTCTTCCGGATGTGCCGGGGGACGTAATCGGAATGCCCGAAGATAATGGGGGCTGCGCAATATGCGGACAGTTGGTGCTACTGATTCTCGCAGACGCGCGCCGGACGGGACCGGATCAAAATGCCGGTGACAGCCGCAGTGACTCAGTTTCCCGGATGGCTTGGGGCCTCGATCAGCATAATGGCAACAGTGGCTGCTACACAGCAATACTAGCGGGTGCTCCTCACTCTTCAGGATGCGCAGTGCAGACCGCGATCAGTGTACTGGCGACACTTTGGATACGTCGGGAACTGCGAAAGGCATACCGTTGACTAAGGCAGCAAGCCGGCACCGGTTCTCCAGGTCTTCCGGCTGGCCGAGCGAGTTGCATTGGGCATGCTGGCAACGGCTGTGGTTACGTAGCAAACCTGCAGAACCACTCCTAATTCTGCGGCTGCACTGGGGGCCTAGTTGGGCATGCCGAGACAGCCAGAGATGCACAGCAAACTATCGGGTCGTGTTCATGGTTATCTGGATGAGACAGCGGCCGGCACCAGCAACTACAGCTCGCGCTCCAGGCGCTCTGGCCGAAGCCGGGCTTCCCTTTCGGCCCGGCCGGTGACAGCGGCCGGCACGAGCAGCTGCAGCTCGCGCTCTAGGCGCTCTGAACGAAGCCGGACTCCCCTTTCGGCGCGTCCGGCGAAAGGGGCCGGCACGAGCAACTGCAGCTTACGCACCCGGCACTCCAGACGAAGATAGGCTTTCCATTCGGCGCGTCCGGCGACAGTGGCCTGTACCAGCAACTACAGTTGCACTCCCGGCGCTCTGGCCGAAGCCGGGCTTCCATTCGGCGCGTCCGGCGACAGCGGCCGGCACCAGCAACTACAGCTCGCTCCAGGCGCTCTGGCCGAAGCCGGGCTTCCCATTCGGCGCCGCCGGTGACAGCGCCGACATGAGCAGCTGCAGCACGCAATCCTGTTGCTCCGGACGAAGCCCAGTCTCCCATTCGGCGCGTCCGGCGACAGGGGGCGGCACGAGCAGCTGCAGCTCGCGCACCCGGCACTCCAGCCGAAGCCGGACTTCCCATTCCATTCGGCGCGGCCGGTGACAGCGGCCGGCACGAGCAGCTGCAGCTCACGCACCCGGCACTCCAGCCGAAGTTAGGCTTTCCATTCGGCACGTCCGGCGACAGTGTCCTGTATCAGCAACTACAGTTCGCACTCCAGGCGCTCTGGCCGAAGTCAGGTTTACCATTCGGCGCGTCCGGCGACAGCAGACGGCACGAGCAGCTGCAGCTCGCCTTCTGGCACTTCAGCCGAAGCCGGGCTTCCATTCGGCGCGTCCGACGACAGCGGCTGGCACCAGCAACTACAGCTCGCTCCCGGCGCTCTGGCCGAAGCCGGGCTTCCCATTCGGCGCGCCGGTGACAACGGCCGACATGAGCAGCTGCAGCACGCAATCCTGTTGCTCCGGACGAAGCCGTGCTTCCCATTCGGCGCGTCCGGCGACAGAGGCCGACACGAGCAGCTGCAACTCGCAATCCTGTTGCTCCGGACGAAACCCGGTTTCTCATTCGCGCGTCCGGCGACAGCGGCCTGTACCAGCAACTACAGTTCGCACTCCTGGCGCTCTGGCCGAAGCCTTACCATTCGGCACGTCCGGCGACAGTGGCCGGCACGAGCAGCTCACGCTCCTGTTGCTCTGGTCGAAGCCGGGCTTTCCTTCGGGGTGTCCGGCGACAGCGTCCGGCGCCAACAACTACAGCTCGCGCTCCCGGCGCTCTGGCCGAAGCCGAGATTCCCATTCTGCGCGTTCGGCGCGTGGAAACTCACCGGTTTAATATTTTCTTCCACCAACCACGAATGCTCCGGGTGGGTAGCGATAGGCAACCTGGACAGTAGGGGGTGCACAGGGGATCAGAAGGCTGTATTTGTAGTCCTGGTTCTGGCGGAAGCGTGGATGGGCCATGAGCGGATACCGGTGACTGCGGCAGGCTACAGCGGACCGGAGGTGGTGCTCTTGATTGATCCGGCTGCGCCAGGCGCCGCGTCTGGTATACTGGAGGCAGCGGTCATTGCGCAGCAAACCAGCAGGTGGTAAGCCTGCCTCGCTCTTCCGGCTGCGCCGATGCGATCTGAGCGCCATAGCAGCGCCAGCGCCGGCTGTACTGAGAGCTCCAACTCGTGCTCCTGTTTTTCTTCCGGTTGCGCAGGTCTGCTATCTGCATACCGATGACGTCGACTGAGCTCGAGGAAGTGTTCGAATGTATGGTAAGGGGCATACATTGGGATATTCTTAGGACAAAAGGTTCTTTTTTTCATTGGCGAATTTTCATAGTTTAATAGTTGATTTTTATTTTGATCTGACTTAATATGGAAACATATCTATTATTATTTTGATCAGTTTCTATGCTGATCGTAACCTTGAAGAATGAAACCCTAATGGGTGGATGTATGTGGGATTTTTCTGTCCACATCTTCTACACATTAGGGTTTTTTTGTTTGTCAAAAAAATCCGGGGAGATGTGGAGATGTCTAGAATTAGTCAAAAAACATTAAACGAAATTAAGGAAATTGATTTAGCCGATTTTGCGTACGCTTTGGGGGATGAGTTAAAAGAAGAGGGCCGGCATTTTTATACTTATAGAAATGGCGGAGAAAAAACACCTTCTCTTTGTATAACTCCTGATATGAGACGTTGGACAGCATTTGGCTCTATTGAGTCAGGATCTGATCCTATCAGTTATTATGCATATCGTAAATGGAACAATCCATCACCTAGCGGAAAAGAATTTATTGAGGCCGTGGAAGCTGTCGCTCATATTGCTGGCATTGAGATTGAATACGAAGATGGAACAATAAAAGCTCCTGTGATGAATGAAGAGGGACGAAAGCTTAAACCAGCTCCAGCCCTAAGAACTGAAAATTTTAAAAAAGAAAATCCAGTCTTGAATCAATATTTCAGATTGTTAATGAATGAGTTCCCCTTAATCCAAGCCCATGCCGATGAGCTGCGTTCAAAGAAACGTCGCCTTAGTGATCGACAAATACACCTTAGAGAGTACCGATCGCTACCTTCTGATAAAAAACATCGCTATCTGTCAGCTAAGAAGATAATTGACCAGTTAGGCGAACCTGATGGTATACCTGGATTTATGTTCTGTCAATCACGCCAATTACCCTATTGGACAATAGGCGGAAAGCCGGGCCTGCTTTTACCTTTTCGAGATATCAATAATAACATATGTGGATTTCAAATTCGCTACGATTCACCTCAAATTGTTATTAGTGTTAAAGGTCCCGGGCAGTACATTGTTCAAGGTGACTCAATCATTACTGTTGCTGACAAGAGTACTGGTGAAATTGTGTGGGAAGGAGAAGAGACCAATTTACCTGTAACCATCGCATTGGCGGATCCTATTCGTATCGTGTCCAAGCATAGATGGTATGGCTGGCTCGCTTCAAATCCTAATCCCAAAATGGGTGTTTTAAAAGGAACTAGCAATGGAGACCCTGCTCCTTATCATTGTGCGGTACCGAGCTCAGTTCTTGAACATTGGAAACCCGGACAGTGCATAACGGAAGTTATGGACACTTCAACAGTATGGTGGGGTGAGGGTCCGCTAAAGGGCGATATCGCCTCGGATTTCACAGAAGAGCTGCATCTGCAGGCGGCCGGTGTTTCATCATGGCGCATTTTGCTTGAACCAACCCTTGCTTTAAAACCAAAACGGGTAATTCTTGGTTTTGATGCGGATGCTCAATCGAAAGAAGAGAGTGTAGGGAAAGCAGTTCTGCAATGTTTCCAGGGAGCACGACAAATATTAAATGCCCATAATATTGAGGTTTTTTTCTATATTTGGCCAGAACAAATAGCCAAAGGAATTGATGATCTTTTTTTAGCAGGATACAAGGGACAAGTCTACCCTAAGTAAATCTGCTTGTCCGAAATAGTATTCATTTGGAGGAGATTTTGATGAAAGCAATAATGGTTGAGGTTGAAATGAGATATAAAACAGAAGACGGTTACGTGATACAAACGGATCCAGGTCCTATAGGCCAGATCCGTTACGTGTATGAAGATAAGGGGAAGCAAAAGCTGGGAAAATCCAGTATCACGCCTGCTTATCATTATCCGAGTATCATCCAGTCTTTCACAGGCTCTTTCGAGGTGAGAGGGGAATGGTTGTTCTTCAGGAGAGGTGAATGGACATATAAACTGCGACCTTTAGGCACTACGATGATCGCGTAATTAGGAACAGGCACGGTAAGCGTGGCTGTTTTTTTATTAAATTTGAGGAGGAATATAAATGTTTAATTATACAAACAAAGAAGAGTTCATGTATTTATTGGTTTCAGCCGGTGACGTTAAAATCATCTTTACCGAAGATGATATAAAGAGAGAATATGAAGTAGATAGGTATGAGGAAAGAAATTGTGTGCGGCCTGAACTTCATGGCCAGCCAAAAATAAAAGGTTTTAACGGTCCGATGTGGGGCGGAAGAAATGAAGGGAAAGCGATAATTAGATATGAAAGTTACAAAAAATAGCTAATATGAGGGCACAGTTAGAACACTGTGCCCTCATATTTTCTAATGGAATTGATTCATAACCCATATACCCGGGGATCCCGAAAAAGATGGGGTTAGCCTTAGCGGAACAGGGCTAATGGATATACACTTCAATTCTTATTTGACAAGGAGAGAGCATAAATGAAGGAAATAAGCATGTTGCATGAGATAAATATTTTAGGTTATCTTCGTTCTTTGCCAGCTGACATTGAGCGTAATATCTCCATGTGTATCGAGAAATGGAAAAATGGGGAAACAACCGATGGTTACCCTCATCCTGTGCAGGTATGTAGTAATTTGCAAGCTGCAAATAACCGGATGCCATTTCTATCTATACAAGAATTAGTCAATCTTCAGCTTCTCAAAATACAACTTACCGCTGCGCTGTAATCTATCCAACATCGAATCAATCATTTCTAACGATAAAGTTAATGGGCGGAAAAGGCTAAAGGATTACAATTATAACCTTGTTCATATTGTACGTACTATTGCCTGCTCCTTCTCCCTGTCGTAATCTAAAACAGGAGGTGGAATCATGCTATTACATATCCGCAGTGGCGAAAGATACCCGGTATCGTTTCTAGCGCTGCAGCCGATTGACATAAAAAAACAGATGCAAGATTGGGAATTAGGATTTGATTGGTCGATTTATTTTGGCCAGAGCGGTATTGAAGTTTATAAAATGGTTATAAGAGGAAATGATGTAATTCAAGGTGTGATCGCTCTAGAGCGTAGAGAGGACCACGTCTGGGTACATTTAATCGAAAGTATTCCAGTCGAGCGTAAGGAGCTTGATCTTATCGGTGAACACCTGATTGCCTTAGCGTGTAAACGAAGCATGGAACTTGGCTTCGAAGGTGCTGTGGCTCTCCAGTCAAAGAGAAAAGAGCGTCTTATGCTGTATTACATGAATGTCATTGGAGCATCGCACTTTGGCGGTGGTCTTATGGTTATTGATGAACCTGTTGCACAACATCTTGTTATGTTATACTTATCTTAAGAGGTGATTGATCATGAAGAAGAAAATGAGTCTTGATGATGCAGCTCGTCGATATGCAGGCGGTCATTACGTTGAACAGTCATTGCCAGGTGCCAATCCCGAGCGTGATAAGATGGTTAGCGATGCTATAGCTAAATTGAAGCAGGATCGGCCTGCTGCAAAGGTTCGCCAATAAGGCGAGCCTTTTTTTGTTTTCCCTTATATATTTATAAGAACAGCTTAGGCTGACAAATCAATTGATGTGAACAAAGGCTAATAATTCTGTACGCTGACAATGCACTTTGTAGCTTCCGCAGACGAAGAACAAGAACTGTTAGTTTGTAACCAGCAACTTCATATATCAACGTTACCTAGATATTACGATTACTGATGCACTTTGCGCTGCGCCCCCGTGGGTTTATGGTTTTGACTTTGTGACTCCCGTTCTCCGAGATACTTGTCTTGTTTGCCGAGTTACAGGAGTTGGATAAAGCAAACTACTTTGTCGAAATTCTTCTATTTGGGAAGTGGTAATATTAAGATCATTCGGATTCTTCACTCTTGGCACAGGCTCATACATTAAGTTTAGCGGATCATTTCTATTGGGGCTGGGGAAATTGTTATAAACTCTATTCTGCAATGCATGACCCATTTCGTGAGCTACTATCCAAGGATTTGAAGGTAGTAGAGCCTGCAAAGTTAAAAAGGAATATATAGAGTAATTATCAGGTTGACCAAAGGTTACAGTTGTACCTAACAGGGTTGGATCATCAATAAATCTTGCACCTGGAACCACAATATAAGTGAATGCTCTTCTCCCAAAAAATTTTTTCGGTGGTTTCAAATAGCTATTGTTTATGACACTGGCCATTTCGGGGTTTCCATTTTTAGATAAACGTTTAACACATGGAACGTTATTCTCACCACAATACAACCAGCCAACTCCTGGACTCATACGTTCATTAATAGAAACGCCGCATTTGTCCAAGTAGAGTTCTTCTGTTCTACTTTTCACATTAGAAATAGAATCTACAATTGAATTGAATCGAGACGAACTTCTTGGTAAAAGAACATACCAAAAAATGGATATATGGAGTGTGGGTGTAGTTTGCCGAGGCCGGACTCTTCTATTTATTCTAGCTCCTGGGTTAATAATTAATGGTTTGCTTACTTTCAAATTTACATCCTCCTTCAAATTCTTCCGTCAATTGTCTATCCTACATTATGTAATTCAGTACTATATGCTCTCCGCATACGCGGAATTTTATATTTCCAATTCAGATGTGCTTGGCAATAACAGGTCTTGACGGGTAAAGATTCGCTGATGCTCCCCAGCCTCTTACCGCTCCATGCAATGCCGATGTAGAAAGAAAATAAAAGGTTAAGTATTTGAGTCGAAAATAAAGTTATAGACTCGTGCTCTGGACCAAGCCGAGCCTACCGTCCGGCGCGACCGGCGACAGTGGCCGGCACGAGCAGCTGCAACTCGCGTTCCTGTTGCTCTGGACCAAGCCGGGTCTCCCGTCCGGCGCGACCGGCGGAAGCGGCCGACACGAGCAGCTACAGCTCGCGCCTCTGTTGCTCTGGACCAAGCCGTCCGGCCCGACCGGCGACAGCGGCCGGCACGAGCAGCAGCAGCTTGCGCTCCAGTTGCTCTGGACCAAGCCGGGCCTACCGTCCGGCGCGACCGGCGGAAGCGGCCGACACGAGCAGCTACAGCTCGCGCCCCTGTTGCTCTGGACCAAGCCGGGTCTCCCGTCCGGCGCGACTGGCGACAGCGGCCGGCACGAGCAGCAGCAGCTTGCGCTCCTGTTGCTCTGGACCAAGCCGGACCTTCCTTCCGGCGCGACCGGCGGCAGCGGCCGGCACGAGCAGCAGCAGCTCGCGCCCCTGATGCTCTGGACCAAGCCGGGTCTTCCGTCCGGCGCGACCGGCAAAAGTATCAGCTTATTCTAGGGAACAAGAAAGGCTCGTAGCGAATGAAAAGATCAATGACTGTGAAATATAATGTAACTATGCTATACTAGGCTATGTAATTTATCCTATTGCTCATTAGAGCTTGTTTTTGAAGCGGAAATCCCTATTGGGAGACATGACGTTCCATATAGAAAGCACTATTTCTAATTGGATTGGGAATGCCGCGGAGAAAACAAGCTTTTTTTGCTTTCGGGCACGAATAAAGACCAGATGATAATTGAACCTATGGTTCAATGCGTCTGGTCTTTTTTGTTTTCAGGATGAATTGCAAAATAAACTATTCGGAGGAGATTAAGAATGAAGAAAATGATGATTTACGCGGGGATGTTGGTAATGCTGGCTGGACTTATGAGTTTGAATTCATTGATGCTTCATGTCATTGGCACAGGACTATTGTTGCTCATAGTTTATATGGCAGCGCCAATTATTTACCTGAACTACAAATTACGAAACGTTCGTGAGGGTATCGATTTAGTGCAAGTTGAATTGATGCCGAAAAGTAAGAGCGATAGGTTTAAAAAACTGTTTATTGTGGGTGGAGTGGCAATGATTTTCCTTAGCGTTAATAAACCCCAGATATTTGCTCCTATGGCGATCATCATCATTTTATTGCTTATAGGATCCTATCTGCCGGTTGTCCTCAGTGGAGCCATTTGGGAAATCGATGATTGTTCTGAAAGCGGGGAAAATGAGTAATGGCACGCCTAGGTTCTGAATCGGTAGGCGGCTTCTATCCCATGCCACTCGATGAACTCTCATTCCTCTGCAGGAAGCTTAGGTTCTCCTCTATTACTGAAGAGCCGGCGCTACCATCAGTGCGGATTATTGATCCTTGTTGCGGTAAAGGGGAAGCCTTGAGGGTAATTGCTAATTGTTTGCAGGAACAAGGAGCAACAGTTCAGACGTATGGGGTTGAACTTGAAGATACCCGAGCTATTGAAGCGAAAGAAACACTGGATTTTGTAATTCATGATGGATATGAGAATCTGCGCACCCAAGCTGCATTTTCATTATTGTGGCTGAATCCTCCTTACCAAGAGGGATTCACAGAGAGGACTGAGATATCGTTTCTCCGTCAATTATCCAGTAATAAACATGGAGTGCTTGTGAAAGACGGAATTCTCATGTTTATTATCCCTCAATTTGTTCTGAAGGAAGCTGCAGCGCTTTTAAGTGGCAGGTTTCAACAGTTCCGTGTATATCGTTTTACAGATTCAAATTATGAGAGATTCAGGCAGATTGTCGTTATAGCAAAATTTGGAAAAACAAATGGCGCCGAATCAAAAAAAAATTATAAGTGGCTACGTCAGCTCGGTGAAGATGAAAAAAATAAAATACCGACTCTTGCTGAAATAGAGGAGATTATAAATATTCCTTACAGTACATCGTCGATTGATTTTTTTCGTGCCGGCAGATTGAACACTGAGGAGCTGGCATTAGACTTAGGCAGCTCACCGATATTCGAAGAGGTCAGCAAGCGAATTGGATTCAGGAATGTCTATGCTGACATGAAGCGGCCGATGCTGCCTTTAAAGCCCACACATATGGGGGTAGCCATCGCAGCAGGAGCAATTGGTGGTAATATGGGAAACCACATCGTATCAGGCATCACGAAAAGACGAACGGATATTACAAGCATTTATGATGAAGATGGAAAAGAGACCGGGCAAAAAATGACGGAGTATTTCCAAAGTATTGTACGTGTTTTTAATGAAGAAGGGGTATTTGATTTAGAGTGAAATTGGGGAGTGGGAAACCACTCTCCTTTTTTCTCCAACATGGGAGGCATAATTAGATGCAAAATGAAATGTATAAGTTATCCGTTTCGGATAAAGACAAAATGTTCAATGTTGACACTCATATTTTAGTTTGTGAAGAAGGAGCTTCCGAATTACATGTAATCTTTGCTTCTTACATCGGTATACCAGAAGCGGTTACGGCAATATCGGTCTCATTTTTGGAGAGTCGCTTATTGCGATTTGGCTCTTCTAATTGCACACGCCTGACGGATCCGTATAAAAGATTAGAAAGGCCCATAGGTCTTGGCGACGTTGGCCATGGTGTGGTATACAACTCGCTTGTAGAAATAGATGGTATAGAGTCTCGGCCAGATTCAGCTGATTTCAATAGGGCGTACTTGATTGCACCGGATGGCAACATCGACAAGGTGATAACGGAACACCTAATCGAACGGTTCGGTCTTCCTCGAGAGTGGGCTGAAGATTATCCTCAGCTGTTCGCAAAATATATATTACCGCTGAAGATATATCACAATGAGAATTTTCCTACTTGGAGAGAACTGCGTGCCGTGAAATTTACCGGTAATGAATTATTAGTAAAAGAATTAATTCGAGAGGCTTTGCTATCGAAGAGACTGACGGTGCCCTTGAGTGAAGTTAATGGTGTATTTAATCCGGAATGGAATATGAAAGATTATTTACTTAATAACGCCAGCCATATGGCCAGGAAGTTGGAGGAAAATCCGGCAAGACATCAATTAAATAGCAATGTGGATCCCTCTATCGCAGACTTGAAACGAATTCCATTTCCTGTACAAGCTCACATGATTCAAGCAATTGTTAATACCCTGGAGGAAGAGAATCCAGCGTGTGGTGGAGACATGGGAACTGGAAAGTCAATTATAGCCTGCGGTGTAGCACATGTACTTCACCAGAAAGGAAGAAGACATGGCCGCAAACGTGGGACAGCAGTGCTTCTTTCCGCGCCAGGCATTACACTTCCTAAATGGGCAGACAAGGAAATCCGAGGTACCATTCCCGATGTACAGGTAAATATCATACGGAATGGAAATGATGCTCTGGCTCTTTTAAGAAAAATAAGGAGCGGGTATCGGCCTTCAAAACTTGAATTCACGATGGTAGGAATAGATAGGGCAAAGCTGGGGCCTGAAGGTTACTTTTGTGGACTGTGGCGGCGTTTAAAAATAAGGGAGAAATACCTTATAGGTGATTATGCCTGGCATTGTCCAGAATGTTACCAGCCATTGTTGGTGAAGAACGAAGCGGGAGAGTTGACCCCTGCATTGTGGGAGGATGCTGCAGAAAGCGCAGCTCCTACTGAAGCGGAAATTGAGTTGGCGCGATGTTCTAATAGTTTGTTGGCCAACGGTCTCCCGAGTGAATTTAAAGTTAAATGGAGACGATCCAAACGCATTTATAAATGTTCAGCTGGTTTAAATGATGAGCATGTAAGTGTAGCGAAAACCCAGGATACCAAGCTGTGTGAGTCCGTATTGTGGCGGCCGGCATTGAGATCCAGAGGAGAATGTATAAATAACCCCCGAGTTAATATCTCCCAAGTCCTCAAAAAGACTAAGAAATATTTTGACCTCTATATCTGTGATGAAGCCCACCAATGTAAGGCAGGAGATTCTGGTCGCGGTGATGCGTTCGCTCAAATGGTAAAAGCATCAAAGCGTACTCTGATGTTAACAGGAACATTAACCAACGGTAAAAGCACATCCATTAAAGAACTTTTGTGGAGAACCGACCCCAAATCATTGCTCCAAGCGGGTTTTGATCACCGTACTGGCTTAGTGGAATGGGCATCCCGCTTCGGAAAACTTGAAACAATTATAGATGTTGAAGAAGGGGACCAGGGTGTCATTACGCGGCGTAAGCGAAAAGGAAATCAGGTTAAAGAAGTCCCCGGAATTGCTCCGCAACTTACAGCACATTTTCTTCTGCATAAGAGTGCGTTCATTGAGCTGGGTAATCTCGGCCTACCTTTGGTTGAACTTCAAGAAATTCCTGTTTTTTTAGATATGGATGAGCGGCACGCGTCTTCGTATCGAGGGTTTCACAATTTCCTCTATGACTGCTGTTCTCAAATCTCTCAGGCAAGTAAGTCTAAAGGTGTCTGGTCTAAGTTTAATCCGGCCACGCTTAATTATGCTGACAGGCCAGATCTTGGCGCAAGAGTTGTTATAAATCGAGAGATTATAACTGCGGAGCCCTTATATGAGGGCGGCAAGCTCTTGCACGCGAAAGAAAGATGGCTAGTCGAAACCATTCAAAGTGAACTTGCTGAGAATCGTAGATGCGTCATTTTTAATCATTTCACAGGGGCATATGGGATGAATGAGAGGTTAAGGGATATATTAACCTCACATGGTATCCAATGTGAAATTTTGAATGAACCAGATACAGAAAAGCGGCAACAACGCTTAAGTGAGCTTGAAGAGCGGGAAGTGCCCGTCGTCCTCTGTAATATGAAGCTGGTTGAGGTTGGTCTGGATATGATGTATTGGCCAACCATAATCTTTTACCAGCTTACATATGAAGTTACCACTATTCGGCAAGCTTCCAGAAGAGGCTGGAGAATAGGCCAGGATCGAGAGTGCCGTGTATATTACCCAATCTACAATGGTTCGCAACAAATGAAGCAATTCATGCAAATCATGATGGCACGTGGCCATGCATTAATGGTAGAAGGACGGCTCGATAGTTCTGAGCTGGCACAGTTTTCAAGGGATTCACAATCCGCTTTAGCGAGTGACCTCGCAAGTTGCTTTGCATCTAGCGATATTGCCGACGCGTGGACATCAATTGCAGCGACCGAACTCGAAGACATTGAAATGATCAAGGAAGTTTCTTTAAAAGATGCTCTTAGCAAGAGAATGGAAGAGCTGGCAGATGAAACGCTCCGATTATGTGGTGTGGTTGATATTGAAGCTTTCAGAAATATTCAAAAGGATCAAGAAGACCCTGCTGACTTGGAAAAATCGTTTTCTCAGCAAGCAATTTTTGACTTTGATTTTTCGCCTGAAGGTCTTGAAAAAGTATTCCCAGAAGCAAATATACCGATTATCGAAGCTTCTACAATCGTCGTCGCTCTTTCCAATAAAAAGAAGCGAGGACGTAAAGATCCAGTCGAAAATCAGTATTGTTGGAACTTCTAAATCAATCTAGCCATTGCATCAGGTTAAGAAAGGATGAATTTATGGAACCTTATGTTGTTTATACGACTGCTTATAAAGAGATCTTTATTAAATACGTTTACTTTTGGGATCTTACTGATATTCAAAAAGAGGGCATATTGCAATCTCCTGATGGGTTTTTAGGGGCTGCAATCTATTGTACAAAGGTTACGGATATCGAAAATCGGATGCGTGTCATCCGAGATCTGGTCGAGAAAATGGACTGGCGAAAGGTGGAAGGATTAAATTCGGATCGAACAGATGAGGAGATTTTAAACTTCATCTACCCTGTCTTTTTTGAATATTCGGGGCCGTACTTTCACAAAAATGAACGTCCAGTGCCGTTAACATCGTTACCCAATATTGGTATACAAACGAAGAATATTGATTGTAAGAAAGTGGTTATAGGCCTGCCTATACACTTTCGTTAATAAATTCGCATGAAAAGGTATTTACACCAAGGAGGATTAAATAATGACCAGCCATTTATTTGCTTATCTTTTTCGTTTGAGAAAAATAGAAAGATGGAGTCTCATGACAACTAATCAGAAAGAGAATGTTGCAGAACATACATTAAATGTCTGCTTCATAGTACATGCCTTGTGTTTGATCTCTCAAGTGATTTTTGGAAAGAAACAACCTATTGATAAAATTGTACAGGCTGCGCTTGCTCATGATGTTACAGAGGTTTTCACTGGTGACCTTCCAACCCCGTTACGGTATCACAATGAGGATATAGTTACCCAATTTAGGGTGCTGGAGGAAATCGCATCAGAACGAATCATGCGTATGGTGCCAGAAGAACTTAGAGATGCTTACCGACCAATGTTTCAAAATCAGGATCCTTTGATTAGACAATGGATTCAGGCAGCAGATTTATGTGATGCATGGTTAAAATGCAAGTCAGAGGTTGCTGCCGGCAATCAGGAATTTCTTCCAACCCTCCAACAGATACGGTATGCACTCTATAAAATGAGCTTACCTGAGGTTGAATATTTTATAGAAATGTTTGGGCCATCATTTGATATGACTTTGGAGGAAATATCAAATACAAGTGAACGATTAACTGAAGAGACGATAAATAATATTGATGAAAAGGAACTTTCAGAAGATCCCATGGTAGCACGAAAAGCCTATAAATTCTTGAGTCAATTACTTAAATATAATCACATTAAGCTTCCCAAAAATGATGATTTCTCATTTAAAGTTATTGATTCTATTCAACAGTTTCTTAATTCAAGAGGAATAAAGCATGTGCTCTTTCCTCAAGGTGAATATATTGAAATTCATCTAACTTTAAAAATGTGAGGTGGTTTGTTATGGCTGGGGATTTGAGACCACACCCCGAATCAGATGAGCTGGACGGGATCAAATATGATAAGCACTATAGAATGTTATATCATCCGGAATTCCATTTTAATCACCGAACTCCATTTACGACAGAAGATTTAGAATATTTATGTATGTTCTACGAGCATGATAACGCTCGGACAATGTCATTTGCGCTTGGACGTACAGAGCATGTTTGTCGTTCAAAATATGCCTCTCTAAAAAAACGAAACCTGGTAGAATACTACCGCGCCCGGTACAAAAGGCAAATGATGAAGGCACCTGATTTTGAAGGGAAAGATGTTGAATGAAATTATGTAACCATTGTAAGGCAATGTTGATGCATGCAGGTTATCTGGACGGAGAAAAAGTTTCGAATCGGCAATTATACGCATGAATGAAAAATGCATCGTGACTTTGGTTAACGAACACAATGCTACAGATCCTGAGTAATTATTCTACAAGACCAACCCTTGGGTTGGTCTTATTTATTTTAAAGGTAGGTATGTCATGCATCCTGAATGATTGCAGAGAAAAATAATATCGTACCAGAGGAGGACACGCTGTAAGCAGCGTTGCCGATGTGTATCGGTATGCTTGAGACAGCCGCAGATGCGCAGTAAACCAGCGGCTGGAGATACAGGATTCTCCGGATACGCCGTACGCGACGAGCGGCATACCGGTAATAGGTGAGGGCTTTAAACCAACAGAACTACTTCTGGTTTCTGAATGCGCAGGTGAGAGCTTGAATCGGCATATCGGAGACAGTGGCCGGCTGCGCCTCAGGGCGGCCGTCAGCGCGTGATGTGATTAAGTTCTTCCAGATTTGCAGCAATTGCCCGGGGAGCTGCCGGTGCCGGGCTGATGAGGTCGGACGCTGGCGGACGCACCTCAGGTCACTCTTCAGCTCGGGTAAATCGTATTGGACGGTTGCGCCACGGTCAGGTACCTCCAGATCTGCAGTAATTGCTCGGGGTGTTGCGGTGCCCGGACGGGTGAAGGATGGCATCCGGCGGCCGTACCCCAGGTCTCTTCAGCCGGGAAACTCCTACTCCTGTTGGACGGCTGCGTCGCAGTGTGCGTCGCCTGTGTGTGACATGGTCTAATTTGCAGCAATTGCCCGGGGAGCTGGCAGTGGCGGGCGGCGAAGGTAGGCGCAGAAAGGCCACACTCCAGGTCTCTTCAGCAACCGAATAGCTTCCTGCAGCTGCTGGGCTACTCCACGGTGCACGCCACCAACACGTGACACGTCAGGTGCTTCCGGATCCGCAGCAATTGCTCGGGGTGCCGCCGGTGTTGTGCGGGCGAAGGACGGTAGACCGGCAGACGCACACCAGCCTCTCCAGCCGAACAGTTTCTTGCAGCTAATAGACGGCTTTGCCGCGGTGCGCGTGCGCGTCGCCAGCAGGTCATAATAGTCAGGTCCTTCTGGTCACTCAACAATTACCCGGGCGCCACCGGTCCAGACGGGTGAAGGTACGGCACAACGGTCACACTCCAGGTTACTCTTCAGCTCAGGCATACTCCCGAAGCTGATGGGAACTGCGACTGGTGTAAGCTGCTGCGTGTGAGATGGCCAAGTGCTTCCGGATCTGCAGCAATTACCCGAAGCGTCACCGGTGCCGGGAGGGTGAAGGTCGGCCGCACACGAACCCATCTCTTCACCCAGACAGCTTCCTGCAGCTGATGGGAGGCCGCGCCACGGTGCGCATCGACAGTGGCAAATCTCATTCGGATCTGCAGCAATTGCCATAGCCGCCACCAGTCCGGACAATAAGGGATAGATGACCGCTGACCGAATTAAAGGTCTCTTCAGCCGGACATATTCCTGCAGCTTCTGGGCTACTCCGCAGTGCATGTCGCCAACGCGTGACATGTCAGGTACTTCCAGATGTGCAGCAATTGCTCGGGCGCCGCCGGTGCCGGGCAGATGAAGCTCGGCTGACGGCGGCATTACTCCGGATTACTCTTCAGCAGCAGCTGCGCTGTTGGGAAGGACGCGACTATTCTTCCAGAGCAGCATCGGGTACCGCCGGTTCCGGGCGGGCGCACTCCTGGTTGCTCTTAGATCGAAAAAAAAACATGCAGCTGCTCGGAGCTGATTGGGAGATGCGCATCCGGCATGCAACATAGCCAGGTCCTTCCGGATGCTGCAGGCGCAGGGCGGTAAAGCGTCCAGATCACCAGATGTTTTTTGTTCATATTGTTATCTCCTGTATCCTCATTTTGCTTGTACATACATAGCCGGCAGGCGTCGGGTCAGCCTCAGTACGTACATATACATGGTTGCTCTTCAATTTGACAAAGTCCTGCAATTGCTCGCCGCTGTCGCTCTCTGCGCGTGACACGGTCATTCTTCTGGATATTCAGCCCGGACACCGCCGCCGGTGTCGGGCGGACCCCTTACTCATGGTTGTTCTTCAGCTCGGTCAAAGTCCTGCTGCTGCTCTCCGTTGGCTGGAAGACCGCGCCTCCAGCGCAACATGGCCATTTTCAGAGCAGCACTGAACGCTCCGGTGCCCGGTGGGCGAACTTCGGACGCCGAGAGGTCGCATTCCTGGTTGCGCTGCAGTTTCGGCCCTGATCAGAGACGCGTCTCCAACGCGCGACAAGGCTAGGTTCTTCCGGATCTGTAGCAATTACCGGGCGCCCCTGAAGCCGGACGGGTGAGGGTTGGCTAACGGCTGACGCAATCTAGGTCTCATCAGCCGGACATACTCCTGCAGCTGCTGGGCTACTTACTCCACGGTGCATATCACCAACGCGTGACATGTCAGGTGCTTTCAAATGTGCAGTAAATACTCTAGGCGCTGCCGGCGCCGGGCAGGTGAAGGTAGGGTGTCGGCGACAGCACTCTGGATTACTGCTTAAGAAGCAGCTGCGTTGTGGGCTAATGTGTGAAATGGCCAAGTTCTTCCGGTTTCTGCAGCAATTGCCCGGAGCGCCACCGGCCGCGGGAGGGTGAATGTCGGTGTGAAAGTTGGCCGCACGGCTGGCGTATTTCAGAATACTCATCAGTTTGGACAAAATTCCTCCGGCTGCTGGACGGTTGCGGCGGTGCCGGACGAGTGAAGAGCGTCTGCCCGGGGGAAGCACTCCAGGTTGTCTCTTCAGCCGGACAGCTGCAGCATGGCCAGCTTCTCCGTGATGGCGTCGCCGGCACCCGACATGGCCAAGTTCTTCCGGATCCGCAACAATTGCCCGGGGCGCCGCTGATGTTGCATGGTGAGGGTCGGCACCCGGCGCGACGCACTCATTCAGCCGAACAGATTCATGTTAGCTGCTGGACGGCTGTGCCGGGGTGCAAATGTTGAAAGAAAAATAGAGTATTAGACTGAAAAATAAAGTATTAGATTAAGAAAATAAAGTTGTAGACTAGACGCCGCGATCTGCAGCCCCGGTTACACCGGCCAGCGGCAGCATATGCTTCAGCTCGTGCTCCTGGTTCTCCGAAAGCGCTGGGCGTCACGATCGCCAGCTCTGGTTACGCCGGCCGGCGGCAGCGTATGCTTCAGCTCGTGCTCCTGGTTCTCCGGAAACGCTGGGGGATCGCCAGCTCCGGTTACACCGGCCAGCTGCTTCGCATGCTTCAGCTCGTGCTCCTGGTTCTCCGGAAGCGCCGGGGGATCGCCAGCTCCGGTTACATCGGCTAGCTGCTTCACATGCTTCAGCTCGTACTCCTGGTTCTCTGGAAGCGCCGGGCGCGCAATCGGCAGCCCCGGTTACACCGGCCAACGGCAGCGCATGCTTCTGTCTAATACTTTATTTTCTGGTCCGATTCTTAGGACACTCTCTTGATGCCCCAGTCTACTTCTTATTTTTTTGTGTCTGACGGTTTTCATTGCAGAAGACCTCGTAGAATCAACAACTCCGGTCTAATACTTATTTTCTTCGTACAGCAAAAGCCCTGCACGACATAGCAAGGTTCTTTCGGATTATAATCAAATTGCTCCAGGGCGCCGCCGGCCCAGGACGGAGAAGGTCGGCTGCCCGACAAACGCACTTCAATTTACTCTTCAGCTCAGTCAGATTCCTCGAACAACTGGACGGCTGCGCTGGGATACACGCTGCCGACGCACGACATGGCAAGGTCCATCCGGTTCTGAAGCAAATGCCCGGGAGTCGTTGGTGTTGGGTGGGTGCGGACTCCATAGGCGTTAAATCAAAGCTTAAGTCGCCGTTTAACCTGAATATAATATCAATTGCATAGCTTGGCTATTAAGGGAAATTATACATTGTATTTTTTATGGGCTATGGTAAGATATCTATGTGAATTAACAATTTTGCTCAGAATTGAGCCTGGCTCCGAAGAACAAAGCCCTAGTGGTTCTATGATCAACTTATGAGATAAGATTATCTATCTTTATAAGTCTGATGATTAGTGCTACCGGGCTTTTTTGTTTTGGGGCACAAGAAACTGGGGTGTCAGGATACCTTGACGCGCTGGTTTTTCATATTTAGTGAGGAGAGTGAGGAATAATGAAGAATTATAAGGAGGAAATAAGGAGTGTGAAATTTGATGTTAAACGTTTTTCGGAATCAATTGAATGTTACTCTTTAGACCCTTTAATGGCACAAAGATGGGAAGGGATGTTGAAAGTCATTTTTTTGTCTGTATACCAGGATAAAAGTTACAGTGACATTAACTTTAATGAGCTGGATCTTTCGATCATGGAAGAAGCTTTTGAAGAACTGTACTATTATGAAGCAGACGAATTTGGTGATGAGGATACGGATATGAGAAACGAAGGGCACAGCATTGTGGAAATTAATCGAATTGCAGGACTGGATATTTTAATGTCCCGATTTAAATCTTATTTACGAATGAGTAAACCTGGAAGGAGTTTTTTCTAAATGAAGTCTTGTTTCTTTTCCGTAAATTTTTTACAGGATGAGCTATCTAGTTTAGATGAATTAATTACGTTGAAAAAACTAATACAAGCCGAATTCACTATTACAGATGAGATGTTTAATAATCAAGAACCTTTTGTCTGTAACATCCTGAAACTAATATTTAATTGCGATGTCAGTGTAAATGATGATGATTACTATCAAATTGAACTTGTACTTCCTGCTTATTCCGAATGGCTGAAATTCAAAGAAACATTCCCCCAGGAGATCGAAAAAGCGGAAAAAGTAATGATGGAGATCGGCTTCAATTGTAAATATGGGTGGAATGAAACTGAGGTCAAGTTTGGAGAAAAAGGAATAATACTACAGAATAGTTGCGAGTATCATAATTATCTACATACCATTTTAGATGATATTTTTGAGCTTAAACAAAAATGGGAGTACTTTTTTGAACATATAAAGGAGGCGTATAACAGTGGAGACTGCAATAGCAGAGTGGATGATCAGTATTCCTCAGGACAGCGACCGATTTGTGAATGTGCATAATGTTTTTAACGGCATCACGCTTGATACTAAGCAAATTCTTGTCGGTGATTTAATATATGCGTTCATGGATCAGCTTGATGACCATTTGCATTTAGCCTATTTGCTTAATAATAATCCTTTGAGACATTTAATACCTGAAGTTTTAAGGCAGGTTGAAGATAATGATTCTGAGCAACTAGAAGATATCTTTGGGGCAATGTTGGATGTAGTTGATTTTGACCCTTCAGATCAAAAGGTTGTTGCTCTTATGGACAAACTGATTGAACATCTTAGGATAAGAAATCTCCAGCCGGCACAGCTTGCTAAGATCCTATCCATGTTGTTAAAGGGAATTGAAAGTATCTCTGATAAAGAAAACTTGCAGCTGATGTTTTTGTTATTAGCTGATAAGCTTTCTTTTTTTGATTACCCGGAAGGTGATCTCCTAAAAGAGACGTCTCAGTATATTTATAGGCAAGCAGCTTCCTTAAATGTGGAATCAGTTAATAGGATATTTTTTGATATGGCCAAAGTTGTATCACCCCAGACGGTAATGAAAGCTGCAGCGCCTTATCAAGAAGAATATGTTGTCACTACACCAATCCTTCCGAAAAGCTGTGTATTTTATCAAGAGTCTCGTAATAGGATCAGAGTTGGTATAGAGGTTGAAAAAGGAAATCATGATGTGATTTTTGGGGAAATTGAAGAGAGTTTATACAAGCAGGTAGCTTATCCGAAATTACTATTTTGGTTTGACATAAACAAAAGTATGCAGGTGTTGTCTGCTAATGTTGTTGCCGTTAAAGACCTACTTATAAGTGAAGAGACTGAATTGTATCGTTTTCCTTACTCAAATGTTTTTGAGAGTGGGAAGATATGTTGGACGATTAAATCGGATCCTTATAGTAGCTTGAGACAGCTCGAAATATTACCCTATATATTTTTAGGGGCAACTAAAAATATGGATCTATATGAAGCTGCACACGATATCAATCTCAGAGATTTATTGGAATTCATGCAAGAGAAGGTGTTTGATGATTCTCTCCTGATTCCTATGAATAAAAAAGTTAAAGACATAACCCTACTAGGAGGATAAATATGAGTTTATTTGATGAGTTTTTTGGACAAGAGGAATTGAGTGAAGGAAATGCTTCTAGCGAATGGGTTCCTTCAGATGTTAATGGAAGTGCCGAAGATATTCAAGAGCTGAGTGAAGTCAAGGCCCAACCTGCTGCATTAGTGCAATCAAATAATATTGTGCAATTTAAACAGGATACTCAACAGCCAGAATCTCAAGCTTCTGAGGATCCCGTCTATCGAGACCTATTCGGAGAACCCATACAAACCGCCAATTCCAGTAGAAAAAGCGGAACGGCTCCAAGTAAAACTTCAAGATCCTCATCTGCAGCACATGCTTCAAGTGCACTGAAGAGAAGTATCCATAGGGAGTGGCAAGATCAGGATATTGAAGTGGGATTGGACTTTACAATTCACTATGCTACCAAGACTTTTTTAGTCTCCGAAGTGTTAGAGGAGATTCCTGAATCAGGTTGTGTACACTTAAATAGAATTAGGGAAGCATTGTTTAAGCTTTACTGGGATTTCTCAGAAGAAAGAACCAAATGGGATTATAATCTTGAAGAAAAGAAGCTGAGACCAATTATTACTGGGGAGAAAAATAACTAAGATGAAAATTCAATTAAGAGCTTTTTTTTGGAAAATGGCTGAATACCTAAAAGGTGGTAATGATTATATAGGGATGGTGGCGTCAAGAGATGGCCAGATTTATGAAATCCGTGAGAACTCCCATATCCGCATGATTGTGCGGAATCGTGAGATTGAAGGTTTGGATAGGATAAGTGAGGGTGTATTTCTTAAACTTCCAAAAATTCCCGGAGAATATCTGGCGCAAACAACAGCGTTTTTTCGCTACTATTGTTTTCTAGGTGTTGAAGCAGCTATTCATATCTACTGGGATATAGCCAATAGAAACTACAAGCTCATTTGCCCGGAGCAGATTGTTAATCCTTACCAGGTTGAAGCGTCTACAGCAAATTATGAGGGCTGGGAATTGGTGATGACTATTCATTCACATGTTCGAATGCCAGCACAATTTTCATATGGAGACAATGTAAATGATACTGGATTAAAGATATACGGCATAATTGGAAAATTACATTTGGATCAAGTTGATTATTGTTTCCGCGCACGTTTTAACAATAATGAATTTTATCTTAGCCCGAAGGATCTTTTCCACTTTGATGGTGTGAATAGTACCAGTTCATTTCCGGAAGAGTGGAAGTACAGTGTTCTGATCGATAAAGTGTATGTTCATTAAAAATAGCTATAGTCAAAAGGAGTATCCGCTTGTTTGAAATGTGCATTACCGCGCCTATTAGTTTTCTTGACCGCAGAAAGTTTGTTTAATCTGCCATAAGAATGGCGTATGCGGCAGGCAAACAAGATGGGGAGCCGGAAGATATCATGTGTAAGTCGCTAATTATAATATGGGTAGATCAAAATAAATGAAATGGAAGGGCACCTTAAGAGGTGTCCTTTTGTCTTTTGAGGAGGTATTTAGGGTGTTAACAAAGCGTGACCTAGTGATTATAACTTCTAAATATAAGAGGCTCCAAGAATTAAAAGGTAAGTTGTCTATGGTCATATTCTTCTGAAATAAAAAAATAATAGGTGAAGTTATTATAGATTGGAGAGATTGTGGTGAATCGATTTGATTTAAACGACGGAAGAAAAATAGTAATAAAATTCATTATTATTGGAGTTGGAGCTACGGGAAGCCATTTTTTTCGAGGGTTGTGTCAAGATTTACGGGCACATTTGGATAATCCTAATTTTATGCATTCACCGGAATTTAGTTTAGATAAAATAATACTAATTGATGGAGATGTTGTAGAGAGAAAGAATATTAGGACGCAATTATTTACAAGAGAATGTATTACTGAAAAAAAGGTCCACTCTCTTTCTGAACGATACGGAGATCATTACGGCATAGAAGTTATACCATACCCAGAATATATTAATGATCATGAGTCGTTGCATAAAATATGTATGCTTCCAGATCACAATTACAGAAAAATATTCTATTTACCTGTTATTATCGGAATGGTTGATAATAACGCAACCAGAGTTTTATTACATGAATATTTTTATGATGAGAGGGTGCCAAACCTCATATATATTGATACTGGGGTTGAGAGCGTGAGATCGACCCAGAACAATGATGTGATTCACTCTGGTTTTGGTGGCCAAGTAGTCACAGGGTTCAAGTACATGGGAGACGTTTTTTTAGATCCTGTAGGTGATGTATATCCAAATGTTCTTGATGCTTCTGACAGTCCATTTCCAGGTTGTGGTGTTCAATCTATTTCATCACCTCAGCACTCTCCTACCAATAAAACGGCAGCACAGTACGCCAATAATATCATCAATAATTTACTTCACACAAAGAGTATTTACCAACACATGATTAATTTCAATATTCAATATGGTGGTTCTAGCCCAGTATTAATCAGCGACTCGCTGGAATTTGAATTTAATGAATGCAAACAGAGAGCAATCAAAGGACATTATAAATATGGCCAATATTAAGGCTTTCTGCTTATTAAATTCGGATTTTGTAGAAGTATTGGCAATCAATAAGAGCTCCCCATATGGGGCGAAAGCAATTGTGCGTATGTCAGATGGTCAAGTTAAAGAAGTTAATAGAAGGGAAATACAACTTCCTGAAGATAAAGATGAACTGCTTAAACTCAATGAGAGCTTACGAAATAAGGAAATTGGAGAGAACCCTGAATATTTTTCATCTCTAAAATATTTATTGAAGAACGGTTCTCCAATTGTACTGAATTGAGCATCCACAACAATCAGCAGCATCGCCATACATTGGCGATGCTGCTTTTTTCTTTTGTTGGCAAAAGATCAGATGCAGAGGAATAGCTGTAGACTGGTGGTCCGGACGAAGCCAGGCTTCCCATCCGGCGCGTCCGGCGACAGCGGCCGTCATCAACAGCTGCAGCTCGTGCTCCCGGAGCCCCGAACGAAGCCGGGCTTAACGTTAGGCACGGCCAGCGATAGCGGCTTGCACCAGCAACTCTACAGCTTGCGCACCCGGCGCTCCAAACGAAGCCCGGTTCCTGTCCGGCGCAGCCGCCACCAGCAACTGCAGCCCGTGTTCCCGGTGCTCTGGACGAAGAGTGGGCTTCACGTTCGGCGCGGTCGGCGGCAGCGGCCGGCACCAACAGCTGCAGCTCACGCACCCGGCGCTCCGGACGAAGCCCGGTCCACGTTCGGAGCGACTGGCGACACAAACAACAGCAGCTCGTGCTCCCGATGCTCCGGACGAAGCCAGGCTTCCCATCCGGCGCGTCCGACGACAGCGGCCGTCATCAACAGCTGCAGCTCGTGGCTCCCGGAGCCCGAACGAAGCCGGGCTTAACGTTCGGCACGGCCAGCGATAGCGGCTTGCACCAGCAACTCTACAGCTTACGCACCCGGCGCTCCAAACGAAGCCCGGTTCCTGTCCGGCGCAGCCGGCACCAGCAACTGCACCGTGTTCCCGGTGCTCTGGACGAAGAGTGGGCTTCACGTTCGGCGCGGTCGGCGGCAATGGCCGGCACCAACAGCTGCAGCTCGCGCACCCAGCGTTCCGGACGAAGCCCGGTTCACGTTCGGTGCGACGGCGATAGGGACCGGAACCAATAACTGCAGCTCGTGCTCCCGGTGGTTCGGACGAGGCTGGACTTCACATTCAGCGCAGTCGGTGACGACGGCCGGTACCAGCAGCTGCAGCTCACGCACCCGATGCTCCGGACGAAGCCGGGCTTCACATCCGGTGTGGCCGGCACCTCAGCTGTAGCTCGCGCACCCAGCGCTCCGGACGAAGCCCGGTTCCCGTTCGACGCGGCCGGCGACAGCGGCCGGCACCAATAACTGCAGCCGCCTCCCGATGCTCCGGACGAAGCTGGGCTTCATGTTCGGCGCGGCCGGCACCAGCAACAGCAGCTCGTGCTCCGGGTGGTCCGGACGAGGCTGGGCTTCACATTCAGCGCGGTCGGCGACGACGGCCGGTACCAGCAGCTGCAGCTCACGCACCCGATGCTCCAGACGAAGCCGGGCTCAGGTCCGGCGCGGCAGACACCAACAGCTGTAGCTCGCGCACCTAGCGCTCCAAACGAAGCCCGGTTACCGTTCGGCGCGGTCGGCGACAGCGGCCGGCACCAGCAACAGCAGTTCGTGCTCCCGGTGCTCTGGACGAGGCTGGGCTTCACGTTTGTCGCAGCCGGCACGCGATCTCCTAGTTCACTCTATAATCTCCGAGCAGCGGATCGTCAGCCGGTTATATCGACCAACTGCTTCGCAAGCTTGCAGTCTAATGCTTAATTTTAATTGCTTGACGATTTTCATTCTTCCTTCACCTTTAGCTGGTTTCACTGAGTATCCGGTTTGTCGATAAACAATCAGTTCGTGCTGCCTCCAGATGTGTCGGATTCTCCCCGATCGGTAATATAAGTGGCAGCGGCAGCTGTGCAGAAGAAGAACAGGAGCATTTTCTGCTGGTTACTGCCCAGCTGCGGCCGCTGTCACCACCATGCCGCTCGATGATCCTGCACAGACAGAAGAACAAGGGACTTTACCTGTTGGTTTCTGCGCCGGGCGGGCTTAAAACAGCATGCTGGTGATAGGGACAGACTGCAGTGAACCAGAAAATTTTCCCGGTTCTGACAAATGAGAAGAGCAGGCTGCGTTCGCCATGCCGGCGACAGTGGGGGGCTGTGTGATGAACCAGTTGCTCATACTCCTGGTTGCCCTACTGGGGCCATGATCAACTTCGGCGGTCCGGTGAACTACCAGCTCTTTTTCCAGGTTTCTTCGGGCCTGATGCTCCATGATCGGCAATACCGGCAACAGCGTTACCTCTGATTTTAAGCCGATATAATCTAGTGATATAATAAGGGAGGAATGCGCAGTATAGTCTGTATTCGACGGAGAGGGTACTTGTTTGTGTCATTTTAATGAATGGATATGCGAAATTTGACGAGAATTGTATCTAATTTTTAAAATATTATTTCATGCATTGAATCTAACTGTCACATTCATAACGTTGAAAACATTAATTTCTTCTATTATATAAGTGTTTGGTACAAGTGTTTTAAAAAGATAAATGTGAAGGAATAAATTGTATTGTCGTCGATTGAAATGGAGAGACGTGATTGTCTAAGTCACTTTTTGTCGAATTATAGATTATGTAACGTTTGGTGATAATGCATTGTCGAGACGTCTAGACCTATGCTATACTTTATTAGAACCATTTTTCTATTTGCTCACTTACCTTTTTTCTCTCTTGGTAAGAAGAAGCCTAATTTTGAAGAGATAAACCCTATTGGGTGGTATGAATCTGAAACAAGTCTGTTTATTTAGGCACAATGTCTTTATAAACAGACTGTTTCATGAAGACTCCACTCAATGGGGTTTTTTTGCGTTCTAAAAAACTCGAGGAGTGAAAGGTAATGTTACTTGTTATGTTGATAGTTACTTCACTTGGATGTGTTGTTCTTAGTATTCGAAACGTTAGAGCCAAATCGGACATTTCTTTCCTAGAAGCAAAGTGTGCTGATCTCTTGTACCGGGAAGAAATGCTTAAAGCACTTGCTGTACCGATGATTGTTGGCGATGAGGAACCTCAAAAAATGATTGGAAATGGAGAGGAAGAAATGGACCCTATCAGCAGTAATAAAGAAGAGCTATTCGTTTACCAAGATACAGAAGAACAATCTGTAATTAACCGAGAAACACTGATAGAAGTTGATTTAGACGAAAACACATTTGAATATTTGAGTTTTTTAGGAGTTTACGATTCTCAAAGCCACTCCCAAGTTCATGTTGAACTTGAAAATGAGGTAGATGAACTTGATCAGCTCATCCTGTTTTCGGATAGTGAGCTCTCTACCCCAACCGCACCATCACTAGAAGCTCCAGGTTTGCACTTTTGGACCGGAGAAATTGTTCAAAAATATAGTGACGACTTAGTAGCCGTTACTAATGGTTCTTACACATATCATTTGTCCCATCCTCAATTCCGGGACTTTGAATGTGGAGAGCCTGTCTATCTCCAAGTACAGGTAGGCGGAGAAGACGAATTTAGAGAAGTGAAAATGGTTTGGCAGCCGGAAATTGCCGAAATCTCAGCATAATATATTCTGGCTATCATTACTGATAGCCAGAGTAATTCTTTTGAACTAATACTTAAACCCTGAATAGTTCGACACAATTCATCAATATATATACAAATTTAGCCCTATATCCCCAAAATGTTATTGACAACATAGTTTTACTGCCATAATATTGAAATCAGATTCTAAAGAATTTATATCGTAAATAAATCTACATAATATATAACGATATTAAATCTAAGAGTGATTGAAAGGAGAATGAATATGGATGCCCAAAAAAAAATCACTAAAACCATGGAAATGGTTAAAAAGGTCTTAATGTACGAATGCCCATACATAACTCTAAATGAAGATAACAACGAGGCTCAGATTATTTTGCATTATCAACCCCGCAATGATCTGCCCCGAGTTGAATGTGTAACATATCAAAAACCCCAGTACGTCAAAGGGAGAATCTACTTAAAGGATCAATCAAAACTGGGATATGATCCGGATAACTTAGAGTTTGCACTTGACGTTATTGAATCGCGTTTATACCAGCAACGTCCGAATGCGGGCAGTATTGTTTTTCAGTTTAATCTCGGCTGTATCACAGATATTGAAAATAAAAATTCGTATTTATACATGGATAGCGTGGGGGTATGATGGTTGTTCAAATTATCGAGTGCTCTTCCTAAAGGAAATGATATCGGTGAGGATTGGCTGGGGGGGAATATTAGTTCTGCCCAGCTGGAAAGTACTCTCATGCAGGGGTTAGGGTTACTTCAAAAATACGGTGTATTGATAACTCTCACTTGCCTTATTATGTTTGCAATATTTCGGAAGATCTCAAATATTCGTAAAAATAAGAAATTCGCTAGATTTTGGTTGATGAGTTCATGGGGAATGGTATTTCTTACGGTAGTATTCATAGTCCTTCCGTATGTAGTTTTATACTTTTATTAAAAGGGGTTGAAACCATGGGGAAAATAATCCCTTTTCCAATAAATCAAAGATCTCAGGCCTTGAATAACTTTCCAATAAGTGAATCTGACCGTTTTAAGCGATATCTTCAAGAAAGCGACAATTGGCAGCACCAGCATAAAGCAAAAACTATGTACCCTGGATATCCTGAGGTGCCCCCGTGTGATCCACCGCGTTCAGATATGCAATGGTTCGTTCATCCACACTTAAAATTTGGAGTTTGGGTAATTAATTCCTCTGAATTTGAGGTGATTGCTAATCCAAATCTGGCATGGGGATGGTCGGCATTTGTCCTTAAGTCAGCTGCACCTGTTTATGAGCCGATGAATTTAAACAGTGTGGAAATTCGGAAAAACATTACATGGATCGTTGATTATGACGGGTTCGGGCAGTATGGGTTGGTCTCCAATAAAGGAGATATATGGATTCCTCACGAGCGGCCAAGTGAATGGGGTGCCAGTAGATTACGACAGTAATTGGGAGGGGTATAAATGAGAACGGCATTTTTGCCGGGAGGCAACATTATTCATGCGGATGAATACGACGAAGCAAAACATGGGTTCGAAATATTCTGCATGGATAAGTCCTGTAGATCTCCACTTATATATGTTCCCAAAACAGATAAAGCAGTCTCACATTTTAAAACTATAGGGAAAAATTCTGACTCAAAACATAAGCCGACTTGCGGTTTCTACCAACCATTGGATGTTATGGAGTCTATAGAAAAGGTGGGAGAGTATCAGAAGGAAATCATTCAAAACAGCTCCGTGAAAAAGGTCTTGATTTCCTTAAATATGAAAAAAATTGATCCTGATTATGAACCAAAGCCGGTTGAAAAGGAACAAGAAGAACCAAAAGGTCCTGATGATTCGGTTAAGGTAAAAGAAAAGAGCGACAACCCTGCAACAATAAGCTCTTTGAAGAGTATTGTAAAGCTTATGGTACAAAATGAGCCGGATTTGCTGTCAACTATCTACTTTAATATAGGTGGCGGGAGGAAAGTACCTATTTCCTCTATGGTAATGAATCAAGAGCGTGCTCACCAAATACTTTGGGATGAGGAGGCCCTTCGTGAAACCGGTTATTTTGTCTATGGAAAGGTCCAGGAGATTATTCATCGAGATAAAGTAAAATACATAAAAATGGAAAGGCTCAACGGAACATCATTTACTATCGTTATATTTGAAAAGTATTTTAAATTTTTCAAATTAACGGATTCACAATTAAAAGATAAAGATATACTTGTTTTCGGTATTCTGAGAAAAAATACTTTCCAGGAGAAGAACGAAACAGAGATAGTTATCAAAAGCGATAAATACATTGAATTTTTAAAACGCAGAAAATAACTCAGGCGTTTAGCCTTTTGCTTATACAGACATCTCTCCAGGAGAGGCGAAAAATTACAACTTTTTTCATATAAACAGGGTGTTTGCTGCTAATAACAGCCCCCTCTGTTATGGTGAACTATCTCTATTGAGATGAGCGACAAATTGTTCGCAAAAGTAAACAGGGTTATGGAGGCAAAGACATTGAGAAAAGCTCTTAAATATCTCTTAGGTGTGCTTGTAATATTGATTGGGTTCGGTGGTATGCTCGGCTATGACATGTATTACAAGCCTTATGTGTTAGCTAAACCAGTACTTAAGGTAAAAACCGCTACAGGCCAGTACTTACCGAAAAACCACCAGATTCAGGAGAAAGATATTTACTCTGATTCTGTTCAGACTAAAGATATCCCTGAAGATGCTATTACGGACATCAATGAAGTAATTGATCGTATTGCAAATGTAAATTTACCGAATGGTACAATTCTCACACAAGCACTTGTTGATGTTAATGATTTGGAGCCGGCAGAAAACGAAGGGATCTACCCAATTCCGAAAGAAGACATTTACGCAATCAACGGATCCTTGAGAAGTAGAGATAAAGTTGACATCTACATAGTATCTGAAATTGAAAAGTACGAGCAGACTGGCGAGCCTATCCCTTCAATTTCTGAGGCGGCTTTTAAAGGAGTAACCGTAACTTATGTCCGTACTGAAGAAAATAATGATGTTTTTGATACTGAATCCGGTAACAATAACAAGCGGTTAACTTCAACGGGAAAAGTTTCATCACCTGAAATAAAGTTATCCACCGAAGATGGAGAAGAATTAAAGGGTTATTTGGAGCAAGGAAATAAACTATGGATTGTGAGAGTAGAATAGGCGGGTGATAATATGAAAATTTTTGCAAATGGTCTTGATGCTTTCACAGTAAATGAGCTTAAGGCAGCTGGATTTACGGTTGTTGTTCAAAATGTGATGCCAGAGCAAAGCCAAGTTCAAGAAAATCTGTTGATAACAACGAGTGATATCGTTAAAACGCAGGAACTGGAAGGGCTTCGTCAAGATTATCCAGACGCTATAATCCTTTACTTGTATATGGACAAAGGTGTGAGAAATTATCAGATTGTCCATATTAAATGCCAAACCCTTGGAATCAACTTTATGCCTCCCCGCACAACGGCGACTATAATTGTCGACAAAATCAGACTCATCTTAAAGGATGACTTGGCCTTTTCAGACAATCTGATCGCTTGCTTGGGGTCGGGAAATGGTATCGGCTGTACAAGCGTGGCCAAAGCAATCGCTAAACGCATAGCGGCTGATGGAAAAAAAGTAATTGTATTAGGCCTGAATTTGTATGATCCGGGATATGATTTTAAGCCCGAAGTTAGCCTGGATTTACTGCGGCCGCGGATGACAGGACGTATTTTAAAAGATGAGGACTTCAATAATTTTATCAAACAGGACGGGTATCTTTATCTTCCAGGTAATTTTGATTATTTAAGTGCGCAAGATTATCAAGAGGAAGAGATAGAATATCTTCTTTCACGTGCTAAGGAAAACGCAGATGTAGTCATTGCTGATATTGGTGCGATTCCTGAAAGTGCAGCATGGTATGTAACAATGCAAAAAGCACCCATACATATATTGATAACACATCCACGTCATTTTTATCGTTTGGAGCAGCTGCTTGATTTAGCCAGTCATTTGGATTTCCAGCCTCATGATTTCTTGGCCATAATTAATCGCAGCACTAGTGATAATTTAATGACTTCAAAAAGTTTATCCAGCCGACTCGGTGTAGAAGTATTCATGGAACTGCCGATTTATAATGCAGGTTTAGCACTTGATCAGTTGCCATTGGATCGAAAAGAGACTCATATAATGGATGAAAAGATACGGCAAATGTTGGCTACAATGAACCTTGAATACAGTCAAAAGAAAAAGGGGTTATTCTCATGATGCAAATGGCCCCTATCATTGAACCAAAACAACCGTTCTCATTAAAGAAAAAAATAATGGATGGCCGTGCAAAAAGTACTGAGAATTTTTACGACTATCTCAATGAAATGTCTGCAGATATGAAAGAGGAACAGGCAAGGGAAGAAGATGCATATTACCGATTAAATTCACTTGCCTTGGTTGGAGATCCAGAAGCGGTTAGTTACTTTATGGGAAAAATCGAGAAGTATTTGCGAAAGAAACCATTTACGGGTAAATTCCCTGAAGCCTATACAACGGTCACCGAAGCTCTATTTCACGAATGGAAGGGCTTTGGGCCGGCATATAAATGGTTTACAGATCGGGCCTACAGCGAATCCCCAGGGCTTCAATTTATAGGGAAGCAAATTTTTTACAAACTCAAGGGAGTATTTGTTCCTTATCCGTATAGTATGCCGTCACTGGAAAGGCTTGAGCAGCTTAAAAGATCCCTATTGCAAAGTGATCCCAGTCAGCAATTAGATCGAAATCATCCTTCTGCTGAATTTAAGATGGACGACCCGCTTTTTCCCGGTCGCTTTATTCGGATAGCGATTTGGATCGAACCGCGGGTATGGAGTGGGTTTACTACAATATCTATGAGACGACAAATTGTTGAATTCATGAGTTTGGAAGATCAGGTCGGATCTGAAAGCATGCCGGCTGAGTCTTTACCCATGATTCATTCCTTAGTGGGGCTATTCCTTAATACAATAGTAGCTGGATCTGTAGAATCCGGTAAATCCACAATGGCGAATACAATTGTCGGAACTCAATTGCTTGCTTCTACCTCCTGCTTAGGAGTAGTTATGCTAGAAAAGCATCCGGAATCGATATTGCCCTATCAGATTAAAGGTCATCGAATTATTCCGATTCAGGCAGCGAATGAAGAACTTATGGAAGCCGGCATCGCGTCCTTACGACATGACCCGGACATCATTTATATGACAGAAATGCGTTTAGATGAATGGGAATTTTATCTTTGGAGTGGTGAGAAAGGTTATAAGGGAATAACCGGTACATATCATACGGTTGATCCAGAAGACATTCCTTACCAAGCGGCTTTGGCCGTTTACTCTAAAAAAGGCGGGAATTTGAAAGGACACCTTCTATCAGCCCTCAAAGCGTGCGAGCTTGTTTTTATTCTTGAGAGTGTGGGGAAAGGGAAAAAGCGAATTGCTAAAATTTCTGAGATTTATTATGACAAAGAAATTAATACGGTATTTTCAAACGATTTGATGCGCTGGGATAATTCGCTGAAAAAGTGGACGTATAACGGATATCTATCATCAAGCCTTGAAGAAAAAATAATGTATAGATCTCCAGAAACGGCAAGGATGTTCATTGGCAGACTAAGAGAATTAGCGATGAAACACCCAATGATCAGCCCGATGAAGGAAAGTGTCCGCGCCCGAATGGTCTTAAGAGAAGGGATGTAAAAGATGAGTTTATCTGTTTCCTTTATAGCCCGAATCATTTTGCATCTTTTTATGCTTCTTGGATTATGGATCATAATTGAAACCCTTTTTCAGGGCGATTTGAAAGCTACCGGCAGTAACATGAACTATCGAATTACAGCTAAGCTCCGGAATGCTGGGAATTCTTCAAATCGTGCCCAAAAAAGAATGTGGATTTACCGGCATCTTGATAACCTTCTTTACTTATCAAGTAAAAAATATGAACCAGGAGTTAGCGTTTTTCGATTTTTATTTTCAATGTTATTTGTATTTGTTGGAGTTATGCTTACTGGCTATGCGACATTTAACGAAATGCCCAAGCAGCATTCCATCAATGGTAGTTTGATTGTTAGAGATCTTCAGGTAGACTCCTCGTTGCCAAAGAGTGCATGGGTATTTATCGTATTTGTTGCTTTGGTAGCTTCTTTCTTACCCTATTTTCGGTTGAGGTATCGTTACAGTTTCCGACGTGTAAAAGCAAGTTATGATTTATTGGAAATTGTTAAGATTATCCCTAAATTCACACATCTATCAGTAGATAACTGCTTGTATAAAACTGCAGAATATATTGATGAGAAGAATGTGCTAAAACAGCCATTAAAGATGTTAAGTGCAGCTTTCGCTGGCTACAGTAATGATAATGAACTTCGTCAGGAGGCCCAGCGGTTTTCAAAAATAGTAGGGACTACGTTTGCAATAGAGTTTATATCTAATGTGCTCTATGCCGAAAGAGAAGGGACTCATCATTTAAAGTACTCTTTCATGATTCTTCATCAATCCATGGAGCAACAGAAAGAAACGATATTGACGATGAGGGCACGGAATAGTGATGCGGTGAAATTAGGAAGTTATGGAAATGTGATAACGATACTGGTTTGTATACCGACCTTTATTGGTGCGTTAGGATGGAATATTTATTATAAACTACAGTTCCAAACCACGACGGGTCTAATATTTATGATGTTCATTCTGGCCACATTAATATTGTCTTTTCTATTAAGTGCGCTTTTATCGCAACCAAAACTGGACTACCAGTAAAGGGTGATGTTAGATGTATAGATTTTTCATGTTGGTATGTATAACCGGTATTTCATATTTAGTGTATCTGGTTTTGAGTAGTTCCAAGCCAAAAGGCAGCGTTTATCGGCAACTCAGAATTGATGGGTTGAAGAATAAGTTTAATGACACAAGAGTACAGACTATTCTGGACCAATCAAATATTCGTATAACTGCCCAGAAAATTAATCTGATCCGAATTTTCATAATTGCGTTTTATCTGGTGATGCAGTTTTTGATTGATTTTCTCCGTGGAGTTTCTCTATCTCCCGTGGATATCCTAATAGCTCTGTTATTCTTATTGGCTACAAGTCCTACTCGATTTGCTCCTTTTGGGATGATTCTTGGTAAGCTGCACCAGCGGGCAATTATTAAGAAGGACAGTGAGGTCATTTCATTTATTCATCTTTATGAAAATAATCGTTTGCAAAAAAATGGACAGATTCAGTTTGGAGTATTTTGTGCACAGATGGCAAACTACTTTGTTTTTATAAGAAAAGATCTCATGCAATTATCCGAGAGATATATTCATGATGGTCCTGAAGAATCCATTGAATGGTTTTGCAATCAGTTTCCCAAAAACCATGCATTTATTGGAGACGTGCGTTCGATATTGATAGCTATCGAAGGAATGAATGATAACCAAGAGGCTGTCAACTATTTACGCGATCAGAGTAAAGCTATTGCTAAAATATCCAATGACCAATATCAAATTAAGTGGTCCAGACGAGGGGATACGTTTAATCTTCTCAATGCGATTCCTTCAGTGGCCACAATGGTAAATTTGATAGTTTTAGCACTGCTATATGTATTAATGCTGAAAGAGACTTTATATGATGGTGTCAATTTATTCTTATAGGAGGTGAAATCAGTTATTACCGGACACCAGCAAAAAATATGAAAAAAGTGAAGGAGTAAATAAGATGAAAGATCAAACTTCTGGGCATGCGCTATACTTTGTAATTGGTTTCTTGTGTGTATCATTGGTAATTACATTGATCCTACCAGTGGTTCGGACATTGCTTAACGATGTGGTTTCCAAGAAGCCGACTATTCCAACCTCTATGATTGTAGAACCTGTTAAATATGAGGAAAGACTGACCATCACCATGCCGGGGCAAACTGCATGAAAGATAAGACAGCAGCAATTGCATTATACCTTTCGATTGGTTTTGTAGTTGCAAGTTTGTTTATCTCAGCTGCAGTTTCTGTCATTGGCAGCGGACAAGATGAAATTATCACTTACACAAAGAAAGTAGAAAATTATTAGCCTAAAGGAGCAATACCATTGAAAGAGACCGTCCTCCGTGCGTTATTTATGTGGCTTGTTGTGTTCATACTACTCCAACCGATGTTCAGCTACATTGACTATCTATTAGATCTGCAGGTCAAGGCGAATACATCTTATATTACACAGAAAGCAGCAACCGAGGGGACGGTTACTTCTTCAATGCGTACAGAAGTAATCAATAATCTATCAAAATTAGGAATAGATCCGGCCAAAATTAATATTACCAGTAGTAGCGCTACGGTCCAGGAGCGAAAGAGTAGGATTGATGTTTATATTAAAGTTCCACGTATTAATCAATTCCCTTTTGATTTTTCAAGCGGCAGCCAACCAACATATTATTACGGCCATGGTTCAATCATGAGCGAATACTTGGACTAAGGGATGAAAATGAATGGACTACATTGTAAAATTGGCCATTGTGCTGCTTATGTTTATTTATACTTGGTTTTTTCAGGTGCAAAATCAAGAATGGGATTTGATCCGAGCATTATTAAAAGATGCGAACAACATGGCGGTACATGATGCGGTGCTAGAATTAAATCAGTATGAGCTATCAAACGGGAAAATAGTAATTGATCCGGATGAGGCCTATGATACATTTGTTGAAACCTTAGAAAGAAATCTTGGTTTAAGCAATGATTTAGCTCCAAAGAGTGGAAGTCGTTTACATAGCAAAGTTAAAATTGTTGACTTTATTATTATTGACGATATGTCAAATGTGAATTTTCCATTTCTTTATGAAAATAGTCAATATCATATTACTAAATATCTGAATGGACCGGCTGTTATAGCGATAATTGAGACAGAACACCCCAAACTAATTTCAAGGAATAAGAAGCAGGCTCCTATTCGAGTGCCAGCTATACAAGAATATAAAAAATGAATTATATTCCTGAAAAGAGACATAATTCATACTAGTTCCTTACTTTTCTCCTTACAATCAATAGTAAGGAAGAAAGTAAGGAGTGAATATATGGAAAATTATAGTGCGACAATAACGTCAAAAGATCAAATTACAATTCCCAAAAAAGTAAGAGAACTACTTAAACTCTCGGTAGGTGATACAGTTAGCTTTATAATCAGGGATAACAAAGTAATTGTTGAGAAAGGCGTTTTGGTTTGTCCTGTGTGTGTAGGAGCAAATGAGAATTGTTTTGTCTGCAGAGGGGTGGGCAAACTTAACCCAAATTCCTCTTTTGTAGAAGAGTTAAAGAACATTACTAATTTACGAATTCCTATGAGTATTCAAAACACCCAACTTGCGGAGCAAATGTTATTACCTTTTCCCATTGTTAAACTTATAAAAAATAATAAAATATCCGAATCTCACTTGCTGTGGTATCAGGATTATGTGCAAGCAAAAGCAATTGAGGAATATATAGGTAAGTACGTGGATGAATTAAATATTGAACTAGTTTCTCAAAACTTTTATTCTCCTGGGGTCAAACAAGCTATTATTGATAACTTACCAGATACCAGGAATTTGTCAAAAATCGTTTTGAGTGTTGGTATTCATAGAGCTGACAAATAACTGTTTTAATATCTGATTTAAACAAATAAAAGAGGAGATGTATATAAATGAAAAAACAAATTTTAAACACTATCGTTGCAGGAACAATGATCTTCAGTATGTTTGCAGGACAGGTATCAGCCACATCAGGCAACAAGACCCCAGTGCCTACAGCAAAACCGACTGCGACCGCAACTCCCATGTTGGACAATTTGTTCAAATATGGATTGAAGAAGGATATTGAGCTCCCGGCTACGGTAACAGCAGGAGGATTCAGCTACACATTGGAAAAGATCATGATTTATGAAACAAAATCTGCTACAGCTCAGGCGCTGATTAAGCAGTACGGCTTCACAGGTACAGAAGGCGAAAAGTATTTTATCTGGACCAAATTTACTATCGCGAACAACAGTGGAAATCTTGTGCAGCAAAATGCCAAGGATCTGGCGGAAAAGTGGAGATTGAATTTTGGAGAAGAGGCATCTGTCAAAATGCCTGATAAGCTTTGGGACAAGACGAATAGTACATTAGCTCTTTGGAATTGGAAGCTTGCTCCGGGTCAAAAGCTGAGCTCATACCAGGCTTACTCATATAGTGGGGATTTCAATTGGTTCTACGTATCTCTTAAAGTGAAAAATACAAAGGCGTATTTAGAAGTGGTGAAAGAATAGGATGAATAGAAAAGCGCTAAAAGGGTTTGTTCAGATAATAATTCTATTATTATTAATAGAACTCGTGAGCCCGATAAGAGCTTACTCTGCTCAAGATCCTGGTGTAAAATCAGCAAGTATTTCAGTCCCCGTTAGCATGGGTTTAACGGGGTCTGCAAACTCGGCAAAATCTTTCCTGCTGGATTTGCCTAAAGGCATTTCAGCAGGATCTATTAAAACAAATTCATTCAAATATTCCGGTAATAATTCACTTATTGATTCGATTGCTATTGAAAATGGAAAGATTAAGCTGAAGCTTAAAGGGAATGAGAGCATTGAGACTTTCGCAGTTAAAGGGACCGAAGGAAAGTTAACAGAATATTTTAAAACGCCTCCGGGAAACTCCATCTGGTTGTACTCAGATGGACGAAGATGGCAAATCAATGAGTATGACGAAAAGAAGGACATTAATACTTACTATATCAAGGGTGCCCAAGATTCATCTACCCCATCGAAGGTTCCTCCTAAAGTGACTGTCCTTACCAGATCGACACCTCAAGATCCAAGTACTGCAAATTGGTACAGGGATGATGGTAAGGGGAGTGACAAGGTGGAATTCAGCACTGTAGTCCAATCTAGCATAGTTCCTGTTCCAGAAAAACTAATGAATGGCGACGTGGGAGAGGCGAAGGTTAAGAATGGGCAGTTCCTTGTTACATATGATATTCCCTCAGCACTCAGAAGGCCGGAAGAAATTCCCGATTTTATGAAGGGCGGGTGGGCAACTGGTTATCTCTATTACACCACAGTCCCATATTATTTTACGGCCAAGGCCAAAGTCACTTCCTACAGCTATGCCGGCACTGTCACATTTGATTATGCATTACCTACGGAACCGACGCTAACTGGTGAGGTTGACCTCCTTGCTCCTAACCCGAACCCTGAAAAGTATGCAGATAAGGCTGTGCCAGTAAAGCTTTCTCTGAAGGGATCCTTGGCCGCATACACGGATACATCCAACATCCTTGAATGGGTGTTTTATGCAAAGAAAACTGGCAACGACAGTTCCTTGGTGACGAAGAAGGAAACGGCCAAAGTTCTTTCTAGTGAAAAGCAGTTCGATTTTGTTATTTCGAAGCAGGAGGCCGCGACACAGCCGGAGTTCAAGCAAAGTTATACTCTGACTGTAACCGTGCGTTTTGCCAAACCGGTGGTCACTTCTTCAGGATCAATATCATCCTTGAGTGAGACGTTTACGATTGGTGCCGGTACATATAATGGCCCACCTCCCAGCAATATACCCGTGCCTACTCCGACCCCAGCTGTTGGCAAACCGCCAGTCGCTCGAATTGCTATGCCGGACCAGGTAGTAGCTGGTGAGAACTTCATCGTATCAGGGGCAGGCTCTTATGATCCCGATGGTACTATTGTCAAGTACACCTGGCAGCATCCTAATGTTCATATGCCCTTGTATGGTAAGTCGAGTGATACCTCATACGGCTTGGACTCGGTTGATACTACGCAAACCATAACACTTACAGTTACAGATAATGATGGCCTTACATCCACAACCTCAAGGGATATTAAAGTTCTTGCTCCGGCACCAAAAGCGAAAATTGAGATACTAGGTACCTTGAAGCAAAATCGGAAAATTACGATCCGAAATGCAACCAAGAATGAATCAGATGATTTTCCACTTATCGAAAGTAGTACACGGTTCACGATTACAGCAGTGTCGGGCGGAACGAATGCAGATATCAAGTACAACGGTAGTCTGGTTGGCCAAAAAGAGGTAGACGTCTTAATGAAGACGCCTGGACAGTACAAAGCAACCCTGTACGTTGAGAACACTGCCGGCTACTCCGGGACAGTCTCTTTGACATTTACCGTTGCGCCTGATGAAGCTCCAACCCCCTACATTTCATTGCCACTAAAAGTCTACCGCGATCCGGAGAATGGAAATAAGGCAAGTGTGATGCTAGACGACCTTTCGGTATCTCCGGACTATGACTATTTAGCAAAAAGAGTATGGGAATACCGATACGATTCTAATAACAACGGTAATTTTGCAGAGCATCAATGGATTTTGATAAGTAACGCTAATTTGGATCGACTTAACTTTTATCCAACAAATGTAGGCAGGTATGAAATTCGGTTAACGGTTACAGAGGAATTTGGCCAACCAACGATTGATGCTTTTGTGACAGCAGCTGATCGCAGATCCGCGAATACAGATACCCAGCCAGTGATCGAACGGATTGTGACCGTTGAAAACCGACCGCCGACTTCCGACTGGGTTTGGTGAGAAGGAGTGGACCAGGGTGAAAAAAGGCGCAAAATCATCTTTTTATAGATTTTTAAGTAAAATTATCTTATGTATTGCTGTTGTCGCCACAATGGTTCCATGCATGCCAGAGACAGAAGTTAAGGCTTTAGATACTACGATTATAAATTATATGGATGTGGAGATTCCGGCATATACGGGATCTCTGACGATGCCAGAATATACTGATCCGAATACGTATTGGGGATTTTACATTATATCCACGGTAACGGGTACACGTAGCAGCTTTAAGTTATCCAATATAAAGTTCAACCGGGTAACAAGAGTCCTAAGCTATGATATGTCAGAAGTAAAATTTTCTATTAATGTTGACCGGGCCCCTAATGTTCATGGCGGAGGGGAAGAGGCTATGAAAAATCAATTAGCCTTCACTGAGATGTTTGTCGATCAATATGTTGTGGGCGACTACGAAAATCTCACCGGTTATGTAGATAAGGACTTTGCTGCACCTTATACTATGGGCTATGGAACAGCGAAAACAGGCAAACCATTTTACTTTCAAGTTATCAAATACCCCAGTGGTGAATACTTTCAGCCCATAACACCAAATACGCGAGGAGATAATTTTACTGTGCCTGCGGGCAGTTACTCATGGGATATGACAGAGCGAGACTGGCTCAATCATCGTCTTTTGACGCGAGATCCTAAGTCTATTCGTACTGTATTCAAATGGCAGGATTATATTTACAACGGGTTTGCGAGTTTTTATCCTCTTATAAACTCCGTGGATGCAAAACTGGAAGTCAATTCTCCGCCAACACTCTCCCTGACGACACAAAATGGTGCAACCCTTTATAACGTTGACGGGCAGAACATCCTGAACGTGACAGGGTATGCACAAGATCCGGATAACGAAGAGTTGGACATCATCATAGAAGTACCTAATGTCTTTTATCGCCGAGTAAAAGTCTTTAATTCTTATACAGCTCAATATTTTTCTGTTCCCATCGATGCCATTAACGATTCCGTTCTACCTGGTAGCTATACAGGCACAGTAACTGTAGTGGATAGGCGAGGCTATAAGGCGGGTGGACAATTCATTTTTAATGTTAAGAATAAGCTGCTGAACAAGAATTTCTATCTGGTGGATTCACCGGTGGAAGTGAGTTCATCTTATGCAGATTATGAAGGGGATCCACAAATATCTACTCGTTTCCGGTATGAGCATAACCCAAGCTATTTTGATAATCCGACTTCGATGCTCAGTGATTCGGGCTTATGGCGATCATCAATGTACAGCTCATTCGCATTTCCAGGTTGGTATAATGCGATCGTACAGGTTCGGGATAATCCGTTAGGAGACAGTTTCGATGAATTCCGGAAATGGAGCAGGGATAATGAGTCATCACTAATCTTCCTTATTCACCGTAAGCCCACGGCCATGTTCGCCGCCAAACTCATTGGAAACAGCATACAGATTATAGACAATTCATACGACATTGACCATACAACGGCGGACAACAAAGGACTATATGAACGGCAATGGCAATGGAGGAAAGTCGGAGAGGACGCTTGGAATGACGGCCAGTTGAGTAGCAGGCCGACCAGCGATGCCTATGAATTACGTCTCCGGGTCAGGGATGTTGACGGGCCGAAGGGTGTCGGTGTGTGGTCGGATTGGACTTATCAGCTGGTGGGTACAGGATCGAATTTGCCGCCGGTTGCTAATTTCATCATTGATCCCGTAAGCGCGAGTTACCGTAAAAGCACCACGATTACGGACAAGTCATATGATCCAGATAATGATGCGCTGGATACGTACGAATGGGTAATCCGCAGAAACGGGGTACAGCTGTATTACTACAACGGCTCCTTCGCTATTCCTCCGAGCCTTACAAATTACGGCGTAGGAACCTACGAAGTTGTCCTGAGAGTAAGAGATAGCAGGGGAGCATGGTCCAACTATTACACGCAGTGGGCCAATGTCATTAACAATAAGCCAATTGCACAATTTGCGATGCCGTCCCAAGTATATAGAGACGATATTGTGGTCATGGATAACAAAACGCCAGATCCGGATGCAGATGGAGATCCGCTGACCTATACCTGGTATGGTCGTAAGGGGAATGCGAGCTACATCTACGCCGGCAGTAATCGTAATCAAAATGTGGTTGTTCGTGACTTAATTCGAGGACTCGGAATTTCGGAAAGAGCGGCCATATCCCCGGACTGGGAAATGCGTCTCAACGTCTCAGACGGCAGCCAAACGGCGTATGCAACCCAGATGTTTGAGGTGCTCAATCATACGCCCACGGCGGATATAACCGGCCCTTCAGACACAACACAGTATACGACGAGAGCATTTACCTCTGGAGCAACGGATCTTGACAGTTCTGACGTAAGCAGCCTCCAGTATTACTGGCGGGTGATAGACAGTGAAGGGCAAGCCACACTGCTTCAAAACAACAAATCAATCAATGTCAATTTTTATCATACCGGCGTATACACGATCGAGCACTGGGTCTTTGATCAGATCGGTGCAAAATCCAATATCGTCAGTCTGAAGGTGACAGTCCGGGAAAACCTAAAGCCGGCCATGACTTTAACAGCACCGGCCGGGACAAGCAGCAGCCCTACCATCATCGATGCAGGCCTTGCGGGAGACCCGCTGATTCAGTGGACGTATGCGGACCCGGAAAATGATCTGCAGGAGAAATACACGCTGGAATTTTATACGAAGGACAGTATCCTGGCCAAGTCATATGAGTATGCGGATAGCAGCGGAACCGTGCGGCAATTCCAGGTGCCCAACGGTACGTTTGATCGGTTCCAACTGTTCACCGTAGTGGGCCGGGTATACTCCATGAATTCCTGGTCGGATATCTCCAATGAAAAAGCCTTTATCATCGACAATCCACCACAGCCTGGGTTTACGATGATCACTGATACCGGGCGAAACGCGGCGACCGGCCCGATTTATCGGACGGATCTGCTCAACATCCAGAGCACGGCCACCGATGCGGATATTCCGAGCGGTGACAGTGTCACCCATCAGTATTATTTGAAGCCTGCAGGCGGAACGGAAGGGCTTGCCAGTGCAGCAGCCAATTTTACAAAGCAGTTTACGACAAACGGCTCCTTTATTTTGAGACAGATCGTTACAGATTCACTGGGGTTGAAACGCGAAGTGTCCCAAACCATTACAGTGGCCAACCGGCTGCCAGCGGTCAACATTACGTACCCGACCAGCTCAAGCCAAGTAAGCCCTACGGTTTCTAATACCCTGACACCGGTCATAAAGTGGGACTACCAGGACGCTGATGGCGATGCCCAGCAGCGGTATAAGGTTCGAATATACCGCGTCTCGAATGGGACCTTAAAGGCCGAGTCCGGAGAACAAGTATCCGGGGCCAAGCAGTGGACAGTACCTGCAGGTTCGCTGCAAGAGAACGAGCCGTATGCCGTGGAAGTGGAGGCATATGACGGCTTCGGGTGGAGCAGCATCTCCCCGCGGAAATATATGCTGGTCAACTTGTTGGCGGTCAAAGGGGCAGTGCAGCATACGGCCGAGTGGAACGCCAACCGGCAGGCATATAACGTAAAGAAGACCGGGGACCCAGATAGCCCGCGCGGCTATTCCGTCTTTTGGGCAGGCGAGAAGTTTGTGCTGAAGGCAGATGCCACCGGGCTCCCGAGCCGCATCCAGGTAACCATGAGCGGCGGCTTTACAACTGAGCTCACTCCAACGAGCAGTGAGCGCACTTTATGGACGGGTGAACTGTACGATCCTTCTTTCGAGAAGCTTCCGGATGGACCGGTTACCTTTACCTTCAGGGCAGAAAACTCCTACAGCACTAAGACTGATTCGGTGACAGTTACGATCCTTGAGGACTGGACCGATTTCATCCGTAATCATAGGATCAAATAATTTCTAAGCTTTTAAGAAGTCAGGAAGTAGGGTGGAATTCCCTACTTCCTATCTTGACGAAATAGAGGTGATTAAATGACCCAGAAATTACGGAAAATTCTTATGGCCATGCTATGTTTTTTACTTTTAATTGATGGAGGGTTCATTAAATACCTCCCTGATAACCAGGCAAAGGCACTAGATACCACCAACATTACATTTAATGACTATTACGTTCCGGCGGCGACTTTGTACGGCGAATTACCAGAAACCAATCGGTGTTTCGCAAATCAATGCTATGAATCCCGCAGTACGGTTAACCGAGAAGCCTTTTCTGTTACTAATATTAAATTTAATCGTGTTACAAGATTGCTTACTTTTGATGTGGGTCGTTTTGTTACAAGAGTACAAACTAATCGTAAGTTAACTTATCCAATAGAACCTACAGATGCTTGGGCCTTTATGTCAAATCCTTACGTAGCTCAAATTAAAGTTTACGGACAATCCAGTCAATGGGGGAGTGTTGAAAGATTCATTAAGTGGAGTATGGGTGGGAGTTACGTCGGTGAAAAATATATTAATGATTATAACACAATAGGAGATTATGTTTGGGAAGCGAAAAGCTATACGCTAGATATGGCGGACCCAGATTATTGGGCGGGTTCGTTAATCGGAGACCCATTGTATCTTGAAATAGGGGTAACTTGGAGTGATATGATCGATAATGGACTTTACCTAAAATATGAGATGCCCGACATGGTGAAAATCCCCCTAATCAATAATAGTCCGCCGACCCTAAGTATAACTTCACAGAATAATGCGATTGTTCTAAATGATGAAGGGGCAAACGTCTTTAACATCGAAGGTTTCGCCCAAGACCCGAATAACGATGAGTTAGATGTAATCGCTGAAATACCTAATGTGTTTTACAAACGAATCAAGGTCAATGATACACTGTCCCCAAAACATTTTTCTATTCTGATGGATGTAATCTCAGAATCCATACCACCAGGTACATACACAATGACTGTCAGTGCTATAGATCCTTTCAACATGAAAGCATCAGGTCAAGTTACCGTTCAGGTTAAAAATAAACTTAAAAATAAGGAATATTATTTAGTTGGTTCAAGCGTGGAAATTGGCTCATCCTATAAAGATTATGAAGGTGATCCCCAGTATGCTACGCGGTTTCGGTATGATCACATCCCAACATTTTTTGATAATCCATCAGGGATGCTCAGTGATTCTGGGTTATGGCGGTCATCGATGTATAATTCATTCAATTTCCCAGGTTGGTATAATGCCATCGTACAAGTTCGGGATAATCCCCAAGGCGAAAGTTTTGATGAATTCCGGAAGTGGAGTAGGGATAACGAGTCTTCCCTTATATTCCTCATTCATCGGAAGCCAACAGCCATGTTCTCTGCAAAGCTCATCGGAAACAGCATACAGGTTACGGACAATTCATACGATATCGACCATACAACAGCTTACAACAAGGGATTATCTGAACGGCAGTGGCAATGGAGAAAAGCCGGTGATGAAGTATGGAATGATGGCCAACTGAACAGCCGCCCAACCAATGATGCCTATGAATTACGTCTCCGGGTGAGGGATATAGATGGTTCGAAAGGAATTGGTGTCTGGTCGGATTGGGCTTCCCAACTGGTGGGTACAGGATCGAATCTGCCGCCGGTCGCTAATTTTATGATCGACCCCACGAATGTAAGTTATCGCAAAAGCACCACGATTATGGATAAATCGTATGACCCGGATAATGATCCGCTGGATACGTACGAGTGGGTAATACGGAAAAATGGCTCCCAGGTTTACTATTACAGCGGTTCCTTCGCCATTCCTCCCAGCCTTACAACATACGGCGTGGGGAGCTATGAAGTTGTTTTGAGGGTACGAGACAACAGAGGAGCATGGTCTGCCTATTGCTCGCAGTGGGCCAATGTCATTAACAACAAGCCGGTTGCACAATTTGCCATGCCGTCCCAAGTATACAGAGACGATATTGTGGTCATGGACAACAAAACGCCAGATCCGGATGCGGATGGAGATCCGCTGACCTATACCTGGTACGGTCGTAAGGGGAATGCGAGCTACGTCTACGCCGGCAGTAATCGTAATCAAAGCGTGGTTGTTCGTGACTTGATTCGGAGCCTCGGGCTTTCCGATAAAGCAGCCATATCTCCGGATTGGGAAATGCGCCTGAACGCTTCAGACGGCAGCCAAACGGCGTATGCAACCCAAATGTTTGAGGTCCTAAACCATACGCCGACAGCGGATATAGCCGGCCCTACAGACACAACACAGTACACGACAAGAGTCTATACCTCCGGGGCAACGGATCTGGACAGCTCAGACGTAAGCAGCCTGCAATATTACTGGCGGGTGATCGACAGTGAAGGACAAGCCACACTGCTCCGGAATAACAAATCGATCAATGTGACTTTTTACCACACCGGCGTATACACGATCGAGCACTGGGTCATCGACCAAATCGGTGCCAAGTCTAATGTTGCCAGCCTGAAGGTCACAGTCCAGGAAAACTTAAAACCGGCGATGACTTTAACAGCGCCGGCCGGAACAAGCAGCAGCCCAACTATTATCGACACAGGCCTTGCAGGCGATCCCCTGATACAGTGGACGTATGCGGATCCTGAAAATGATGTACAAGAGAAGTACACACTGGAGTTCTATACGAAGGATAGCATCTTGGCCAAGTCATATGAGTATGCGGATAGCGCCGGAACTGTGCGGCAATTCCAGGTGCCCAACGGTACATTTGATCGGTTCAAGCTGTTCACCGTAGTGGGCCGGGTATACTCCATGAATTCCTGGTCGGATATCTCCAATGAAAAAGCCTTTATCATCGACAATCCACCACAGCCTGGGTTTACGATGATCACTGATACCGGGCGAAACGCGGCGACCGGCCCGATTTATCGGACGGATCTGCTCAACATCCAGAGCACGGCCACCGATGCGGATATTCCGAGCGGTGACAGTGTCACCTATCAATATTATCTGAAGCCTGCAGGCGGAACGGAAGGGATGGCCAGTGCAGCAGCCAATTTCACGAAGCAATTTACGACAAACGGCTCCTTTATTTTGAGACAGGTAGCCACGGATTCACTTGGGCTGAAACGCGAAGTATCCCAAACCATTACAGTGGCCAACCGGCTGCCAGCGGTCAGCATTACGTACCCGACCAGCTCAAGCCAAGCAAGCCCTACGGTCTCTAATACCCTGACACCGGTCATAAAGTGGGACTACCAGGACGCTGATGGCGATGCCCAGCAGCGGTATAAGGTTCGAATCTACCGTGTGTCGGATGGAAGTTTAAAAGTCGATTCAGGGGAACAAATATCCGGGGCTAAGCAGTGGACGGTACCTGCAGGTACGCTGCAGGAGAATGAGGTATATGCGCTGGAAGTGGAGGCATATGATGGCTTCGGATGGAGCAGCATCTCCCCACGCAAATATTTAATGGTGAACCTATTGACTGTACGGGGTGCGGTACAGCATACGGTAGAGTGGAATGAGCATCGGCAGGCTTACAACGTTAAGAAAAGTGGGAATCCGGAAATTCCGCGGGGATACAGTGTATTTTGGGCAGGTGAGAAATTTGTTCTGCAGGCTAATGCAACAGGGATGCCCACAAGCATTCAAGTTACAATGAGCGGTGGTTATAACACAACACTGACACCTGCAGGCGCAGATCGAACTTTGTGGACAGGAGAGTTGTACAATCAAGTATTTGAGCAACTTCCGGACGGCCCAGTTACCTTTACATTCACAGCAAAGAATGACTACAGTACAAAAGTTGATACTGTCACAGTAAATATCCTCGGCGAATGGACGGAATATTTCAAATCTCATCGGATTAAATGATTATATGAGAGGAGGGCAACCTCCTCTTACCTCTTTATTCTGAATTTTTTTTGAGAGGAGAATGTTTTTAGTGTTCCAGAACATTATAGCAGCTGTAAAGCTGCATCTCTTTGGCATTGAAAAAACGACGATTTCAAAAGAGATAGAAGTCACTGAAGAGGATTTAATAAGTATCAAGAATATAGATTTAATACCCGTTACTGTTCAAGATGAGGAGAAGAAAGAATCCCTTAGTGTTTTAGTTCGTACGTTATATTATGTCATCGAAATCCAAGAGGAGTTTGAGTATTTTGAATATCGTAACAATTGGGATCGGAACAATGCAGCTGTAAGTATATTATTGAGCTGGCTTTGGAACTCATCAAGGGGGATTAAAGATGTTGAAATTTCATTATTAAATTCATGGGGCAAACAAGAAGTCTATAAATTAAAGGCCTTTTTTACAGATACTTAATCCATAAAAATTGCCAAGGAATATATTAAAGATTCCTCAGGAAACGATGAAGGATATACTTTTGAAGTGACATACATAGAGGATCCTTCGATTGCTCAATTGTCTACCCCCTACTGCGACACAGGATATGAAATTTCAGATTGGTTTACAGTTAAAGATAACTGCATTGATAGCAATTGCGATACATATGGAACAATATATAACACTAAAGCTGAGTCGCTTTATTTAATGTATGCTGAAGACACCCAAAAGCTTGTTGCAGTAAAGGTGAGGTATTGGTGTTTGTGATTTAATCCTAAACTCACTTGCTGAAACGTTTTCCAACAACTATAGCAGCATGTTTTTCCTGTTGCCGGTATCTCCAAAGGTATCCTTGAGTCGTAATAATACTCTGATGTCCCAGAGCATCTTTAACTGCATCAATAGTAGATCCTGCAGAAGTCAAAAACGAAGCATAATAATGTCTACATGTATGAGGTGTAATGGGATCCGCTCTATATTTAAGAAAAGGGAGAGCGGATTTGTTAATTTCCTTTATAAAAAGGTTAGATAAATAAGCTGAATTGTAATGCCTACCATTAGGCTTTGGGAAAAATGCCGATTCGTCAGCTGGGTTTAATTCGGTTTCTAATCCTTTTCTTTCTCTAAATTCTTTAATTGTATCGAAAGTATCCTCAAAAATTAGGATAGGCCTTACCTTTCCGCCTTTGCCTTTCACGTCAATAAAATGAAAGCCGACAGTAGGAAGATAATAAGCTTTACGCCATTCGGCTGAAGCTAGCTCTTCTATGCGCATACCTGTACTAACTAAAACAGATAGGAGGGTGAACATATTAAAATTCCTTGGCCGAAAATATTCGAGTAACGCGTCTACCTCATGCTGATACATATCTCTGTTTTTTTGTTCGTCTTTTGGCTGAGCAACGTTCTTCATCATTATGGATAGATCAGAGGGAATTATTTTCTTGAGATGAATATAGCGAAGAAATTGTTTTAGGACAGAAACCTTTTTTCGAAATGTAGTATTTGCGTAATGTTCAGAAAGGCGGTCCTGATACACAAGAAGATCTGCTGGGTCGAGATGCTTTATTCCTCCCAATGAAGCGGAATAAAGAAGAAACCCTTGTAAATCACGAAGGTATTCTTTCTTAGTACCCTGCACACGCTTTTTACCGTATGTAGGCTCGTCATGTAAGAAAATGTACATTAGCAATTCATCAGGAATTTCGTTCCAATTGGTATGTCTGAATTGCTCGGTAGATAATGTTTTGAACAAGCTGCTATCTAATAGGTTGAAACTGGTTGGGTACCCTTTGAAATTAAAAGGATACAATATATTGGTATTATGAATATTAGTAGGCATGTTAGACATATATGTATCTCCTATCAAAATGGAAAGTAAACTTATTTTATCATATTCCATTTTGTCAGATAAGATAGAAAAATTGATAATTTGCCTATGTTTAATTTAATATCGTAAAATAAACATCAGAAATGCATTTTACGTTATGTACTAAGCCAAAATATGGTGTTAGTATATATAGAAAGTAATTCAAATAAGGGAGGGAAATTTATGTATAATATCTCCATGGTCTCTAAAAGAGTTCAAAAAGAATTTAATGAGTTTAATGAAGAGGATAAGAAACGAATTTTAGATGCTTTTGAAATTCTGATTGAGAATCCATGGCCTCTTCAGCTTGGATTTAGTTCAGTGAATCGTTGTTCAACGGTAAAACGAATAAAGGTTCAGAGAATTCGTATTTTTTATAAAATCATCGACTCTGACATTTATATCGGGAAAATAGAAAATAGGAACTCTCAATGTTATGAAAAGCAAATTCATAAATGGTTCGATGCCTGTTAGATGTGAAGGGTCTTTATCAGTATCTAATTAGTTACATCATTTATAATGGAGGGAATTATATAATGTGGGCATTTGTATTGTTGCCAACAATAATTCTGTTTATTTTTCTTACCGTTACTGAGAATACTAAATCCAAAGGAAGCGATACTTCCAAATATGGTAGCGGTAAAAGTACTGGTAACTTAAGTTTTCAGCCTACCAAGCGCATCCGTCGCAAGTAAAATGTTTGTTGGAATTATGAACCGGTGTAATAAATTGACGATTAGTTGTTCATCTGTCATAATTCAAGCTTTAAGTTACTGTTTAATTATGAGATATTTGAGAAATCATATTATCATGTGCAAGATAGATTGCATTGCTTTGGGAAAAAAAGTATATTCATATATACATAATTTTGTTAAGCTACATATGGACTATGGGACTATATTCCTATCTGGACTATCTCCGTTGCGAGGGATCAAAACTAATGTCAAAATATATCTCACAAAAGGAAATGGCCAACCTATTCGGGAAGTCTGTTAACACCATCAGACTATGGGTTGATAAAGGAATGATAACTGCTATCAATGCCGATACTTATCGCAGCGATGGTGGGTATCGTTTCAGTCAAGAAGAATATGAGAGAGTCAAACGGTTATTTGGTACGGATGTTTTATTTTTAAAAGATGCTGCAGAACTGGTAGGAGTAACTAAACAGTACTTAGCGATGCTAGCTAAAGCTGATCCGCCTGAGATACCTAGTCAACTAATTATGTACGGTCGGCAAGAGAGAAGAGTGTTCCGAAAAGCGGATTGCCTAATGCTAAAAGAAGCCCTGAAAGCAAAGAATACTCATCAGATGCGAGACGGAGGCAGAGAACTTCAGTTATACAATAATGACCTTCGCTTGTTTGATAATTTCAGATACAATGAACAGCTAGTTATCGTTATTTCTGTAGAACCCGTAAAATTACTATCAGAAAATGGATATACAATAGAACCTAATGATGGTTCTTTACCTGTTTCTAATAAATGCCTGAATTTTCCATATGAGAAGCGAGCAGGTTCAATAATCTTTTCCTTCCCAAAACCTGAATCCATTACTTCAGAGATTTATCACCTATTAGAAAGAATGGTCTTCTATCTAGGCACAAAGAACGTAAGGGTATTTGATAGAGAATCGACTTATTATGTTAAAACGAGAAAGGGCGAGTTTAAGGGTACCCTATCGGACGTTGAACTTCTTAATAAATATAAGTTGGAAGGTCAACTTTCTTTTCATGGAGAAATGGTCTATCTAGATGGAGAAACGATCACTCGGAGATCGCACTTAAAGAAAACTGTTGTTAAATCAGTAGAAAAGTATGCAGAAAATCATAACATGAATTTTGACCAAGCGTTAAATGAACTATTAAGAAAAGCGCTGCAAAGTGATCGAAGTAATAAATTTGACGAAGAATGAGTAAAGCGCCCTCTATTTGTAAAAGAGGGCGCTTTACTCATTCTTATGCTTATGCATCTAAACCTCGAGTAGTTTGAGAAGCCGGTTTCCATTGTAGAGTTTCGACGCGCTGATACTGTTCCTCCCGCTATTAGCAGCTAAAGGAAATCTACGAGCTGTAGAGCAACCATAGATGCGTCCAACGCTTCACCTGCGCGGCACAGGCGGCGCCCAAGGATTGCTTTCTCTGGAAGGCCCTGATCATGTCGCGCACCGCAGAGGCAGTCGCCGAGCATCAGCAGGAATCTGTCCGGCTGAGTAGACCTGATTTCATTCGTCGTGTGGCTGACCTTCACCGTCTGGCGCAGCGGCGTCAGATCAATTACTGCAGATCCGGAAGACTTGCCATGTCGTACGCCGTCAACGCGCTCCCAAGAGTAGACGTCCAGAAGCTGCAGGACTCTGTCCGGATGAAGAGACTTGTAGTGTGTTCGCCGTGCGTACGACTTTCATTCGTCAAGCACCAGCTTCGCTCCAGGCGCTGCAGATTCGGAAGGACTTGACCATGTCCCGCGTCGTCGAGGCACAGCCCGTCCAGTTAAACGGAGGGTTTTGCCGAACTGTAGAGTAACCTAGGGTGCATCCACTAGGCGGCCAATTTTCACCAGCCCAGTACCTGAGACGCCCGGGAAATTACTGTAGATTCGGAAGTGTGTGGCCATGTTGCGCGCCGGGAAATTGCCCCTCGGCGCGCCGTCCAGCTGTAGAAAGAAAATAGCGTTAGACTGAAAAATAAAGTATTAGACTCGAAATTAAGTTGTATATTGGTGGTCCTTATAAAGCCGGGCTTACCATTCAGGGCGTCCGGCGACAGCGACCGGCACGAGCAGCTGCAGCTCGCGCTCCTGGTGCTCTGGACGATACCGGATTTCCCGTTCGGCGCAGCCGACACACGTTTTTTCAGGCAGGTTGAAGCTCGTGAATGCGGACGTTAATGCCATTTTCAATACATCGAGCAATTCTATTTTCCTCTTGAAACGGCTTAAGTTAACAATAACAAAAGGTTCACACTTCAAAAAAAAAGATTAATGCGAGAATCAAGAGAGGATATAATATAATGACAAAGAATAGAATTTATAGGAATTGAGGTAGGGGCCAACATGTATCTGAAAGAGCTGAGAATCTGGAACTTCAGAAAATACGGAACCATTATTAATGAAGACAATAGCTTACCGGGAACTACTGTACATTTCCACCCGACCTTTAACCTCCTGATTGGAGAAAATGACTCGGGGAAAACAGCAATTATTGATGCCATTAAACTTACCCTGGGAACAACAAGCGATGACAATCTACGAATTACAGATGAGGACTTTTTTGTTCCGAAAGAGGGGGAAAGTACAACTGAACTAAAAATTGAATGCTTTCTTTCTGGGTTAAGCAAGGAAGAAGCAGGAATATTTTTCGAATGGCTGACGTTTGATCATGAGGGTAAATATGAACTACAGGTGAGATTATTTGCAAAGAAAAAGGCAGCGGAAGCTGGCATCGCAGAGCGGATCGATAAATACATAAAGGCAGGTCCTGAGGTTTCGTCTACCCGCCTCGAGGGATTAGCCAGAGAAATTCTTCGCACAACTTATCTGAAGCCTTTAAGAAATGCTGAAATAGAACTCCAGCCGGGTATTCGTTCCCGGTTAGCGCAAATTTTAAGAAGCCATCCTGCTTTTATTGTCAAAGATCGGACAGTAAAGCATGAACTTGAATTAACCTTTGAGGAAGCTAATAACAGGGTAGAGGCTTTTTTCGATAAACCTTATGGAACTGACCAAGACAAGACCATTCAGGTACAACTCCTACGATACCTAGAAGAATTTTTTAACAAGCCGGTAGGGGAGGAAGCGAAGCCTAAATCTTTGTTTAAAATTACATCTGTGAAATTGAACGAAATTTTAAGAAGACTCAGTTTGTTGCTTGAAGAAGTACCCTCTGGTTTAGGCAGCTTAAACTTACTTTTTATTGCCGCGGAGTTACTTCTACACGATGACGATTTAGCCATGGGCCCCAACTTGACACTGATTGAGGAAATTGAGGCGCATCTTCACCCTCAGGCCCAATTACGCTTAATAAAGTATTTGCAAGAAAAAGTTACTGGTGAAACAGAAAGTCTAGGGAGTCAGTTCATTTTGAGCACTCATAGTACAACCCTTGCGGCGTCCACCCAGTTAAAGCATATTATTCTGCTGTATGATGGAATCGCTTATCCCATGGGATCAGAACATACTGATCTGGATTCAGAGGACTATGAATTTCTAGAACGTTTTTTAGATGCCACCAAATCCAATCTATTTTTTGCAAAAGGTGTTATTTTTGTAGAAGGTGACGCAGAAAATCTTCTTCTCCCAACGCTTGCAAACCTGATGGATCGACCATTACATAAATTTGGAGTTTCTATCGTGAATATAGGCAATACAGCATTCAAAAGATACGTGAAAATTTACTCTAGATCAGCGGCTTGGCTTGAAAGTTATCCTGACACTAAAATGAAGATGCCCGTTTCAGTAGTGACAGACCTGGATGTGAGACCATTGCAATATTATTTAGATAAGAAGAAGAAAAGTGATGATGAATTACCTGCCCTAAAAGATATCTATATTATAGATGAAGAAAACATCGATCAGGTTGCTGATCAGATGAAGATAGAATCCACACAGATTACCCATTTAATAAATCAAGCATTCGGCACTAAATCGAGTTTTAGAGAAGAACTTCAAAGCTATGCTAAAGTGGGCGTTGCTGCATTCACAAAGATTATTGAATTGACAACGAAGACTCTTTCAGCAGAAACAATTGATTCCTTAAGAACACATAAAGCTCAAAAACTAATTGACAATTATGGTACTATGCAGGGGAATATCAATCTTTACTATGCTGAAAAGTGGACTCTAGAGTATGAAATTGCATTAAGTGACTTGGGAATAATGCTGGCTGAAGCGATATTTACCATTCAGCATAAAGATCTTGAAAGTGCTGAACGAGAAGAAAAATTCAAGGCTCATAAGGAATCCCTTGGAAGCTTATCTGTGGAAGAAAGAGCGTATAAAATTTATAGACCGTTGCTTAAGAAAAATGTATCTAAGGCGGCAGCAGCGCAATACTTAGCGGTTATATTACAAAAGAATTCAGCAGAGGCACAACGAGTCCTGTTAACCGATGGGAATTTGCGCTATTTAAGAGATGCTATCTACAACGTCACTGGGGGAGCACCGGAAAATGCTACTACATGATGAAAATCGAGAGAAAATCGAATCCCTGCTGCTTGGAGGAAACCGCCATTTCCAACCTGAGCAAGTTACCGTAATCAACTCAAGTCATTCAACAAACATTATGGCCTGTCCGGGAAGTGGAAAAACGACGGTACTAATTGCTAAAATTTCTTTGCTCTTGGAAAAACTTAAAAAAGAAGGCTCAAATAAAGGGATCTGTGTCATTACCCATACGAATGTTGCTGTTGACGAGATTATTAAGAGCTTAAATAAACTAGGGATTAGCAGTATTGCATACCCTCATTTTATTGGGACTATTCATGAGTTTTTTAATGTGTTTTTTTCAATGAAGGCATATGGTGCTTATACTCAAAGGGATACCTTTTACTTAATGGATAATGAAGAATATAAGAGGTATTTTGAACGGTTTTTTGAGTATCACAGACCAGATTATTGGACCTATGAAACACCTATTACTGCGGTCGATAGAACAGATATACATATTGACACCAATGATCAGCTTCGCATTATTTCAAGAAGAGCGGCTGGGAATTATCATGAATCTATTTTAAATACGATTAAGGACATGTTTCGCAAAGGATTTTTAAGGCATTCCGATACTGTGGAACTTGCTAAGTGGTATATTCGCAACCATAAGGCGGCAATCCAGCAGGCATTTCAGAATCGGTTTCAATACTTCTTTATTGATGAAGCTCAGGATACCAGCACCGATCAATATGAGACGCTTAGAATGTTGATTGAAAACAATGAAGAAACTGTAGTTCAGTGGTACGGAGATTCTTATCAAGCACTCTATAGCCTCTATGGTAAAGAGGATGCCTGGAGGCCGTCTCTAGAAGAAAGTCTACAAATAAACTACAGTAATCGCTTCGGAGAGAATATTGCTAACATTCTTAGAACAACATGTATTGAGGAATATACTACCCTGAAAGCCAATGTAGCAATTAACTCCGCCAAACCGCATCTTTTTATTTTTAATCATGAGAACAAAGAACACTTGTTAACGGTTTATTATCGAATGGTTTCTGAATTCAAAGCTGCTTCCGCTGAAACTGCCGGTATCAAAGGGAAAATAGCAGCGGTTTGTCACCATCATGATTCACTTGAGTGGTATTCAGAAGCGTATCAACGCTCCAAAGTCGGCAAGCCATTGTACTCACAAATGCAGGATTGTCTACATGAATGTCATCAATCATTGTTGGCTGGACTAAGAAGAAATGATAGCAGAGATAGGACGGAGAGAAACGAGTATTTAAAGAACATTTCTCAATTCTTAAGTCAGAAACATCCGAAGGTATACATTGAGATAAAGGCCATTTGGGCCAATTGGATTAGAGCCATTAATGAAGGAATGGATGAATCCGTAGTATTGGTTGAACTGGAGGCTAAATACAAGGAATGTATAGCAGCTGTCTTATATGAAGATATGACTAAAATTGAGCCTATAAGTATGACCAATCTGAGGAAGAGTTTAGAGAAAATTCTAGCGAAGGATCCGCAATCAGAACTTAGTGAGACAGTACTTACTGAAGAAATGAATCTAGAGCTAAACACTATCCATGGAGTTAAAGGCGAAACTCACTTTGCTACGCTCCTCTTAGAATCGAATAGAGCTGGAAGTTCAGACATGTATTCGATTTTCAGGTTTCTTACCGGCACTCATCAACCAGAATTGCTTGAAGATTCGTTTGTGAAAGATACTTTAAAACTGGCTTATGTTGCTCTAAGCCGGCCACGTTATTTCGCAGGTGTTGCCATGCTTGAGGAGAATATTTCAGATGAAGATATTCACAATGCAATAAGGCATGGTTGGAGGATCGTGAAAGTTGAAGAAGAATACAAACCATCCCTATCTTAATAGAAGACGAAAATGAGGAAAAATGCGATTAAAGAGACGGTGCGCAAGGCACCGTCCTTTTTTAGGGTGTAAGTGAAGTTTTTATGTGTTTACTTCTTTAAGAACCTAGCAATACAGCATCAGATCACTAGACATACATTTACATACAAGGCATCATGGGACGAGCTTACTAACCAAAGCAAAGTCCAATACTGCCCGAATCCGAGGATGTAAATGTGGCAGATAGTTGAGGGTGTTGAAAGAAAATAGAGTATTAGACTGAAAAAATAAAGTATTAGACTAGACGCCGCGATCGGCAGCCCCGGTTACACCGGTCAACTGCTTCGCATGCTTCAACTCGTACTCCTGGTTCTCTGAAAGCGCCGGAGGATCGCCAGCTCCGGTTACATCGGCCAGCTGCTTCACATGCTTCAACTCATGCTCCTGGTTCTCCGGAAGCGCCCGGGCGCCGTAATCGGCAACCGGCTTCGTCGGCCAGCGGCAGCGCATGCTTCTGTCTAATACTTTATTTTCTGGTCCGATTCTTTTTGGACACTCTCTTGATGTCCCAGTCTACTTCATATTTTTTAGTGTCTGACGATTTTCATTACAGAAGGCCTCGTAGAATCAACAACTCCGGTCTAATTCTTTATTTTCTTCGCACAGCTACAACTCCGTATAACCAGGTTGCCCCCTGACGAATCCGTGCGGTACACTTGGTAACGGAGGGATTTTCGGCTGTTAAGGAGAAAATAAATTTCTATACCGATTAAACTTGACGATTCACAAAAAAGGCGGTTAATGAATGGTTAAATTGTTGAACAGCATGGCGGGCAAAATCATAGTTATAACGTTGCTAATCAGCACAGTGTTATCGGAGAGTGGTATACAGAGTGTTTTTTCTGCCTCAGAGAACAAGCAGGTAGTGGCTATACACTTTGAATATGACCATAACGAAGAAAAAAATTTGATCATTCCCGCTGTGTTGGTCTATACACTGAGCTACAGCACGGGGGAAAGGAAATATGAAAAGTATGTTTTTGATGAACTGGCTTATTCACCACCTGCCGGTTTTGTCACAGACTGGAGGGAGTTCATATCAACGACAGATCAAGCGGGCAAAAAAGAAGAGTTCAACTTAATGGCATGGAGTTACACGGTGATCAACAAAGGACAAATCTTCAGTTATGGCCTATATAGAGGAGATAAAAGTACATATAGCACAGGGTATCACGCCGATACCATCAACAGATCCCAGAAATTATATTCTTTTGACTACAGCAAAAAGGAAATGAAACTGCTAAGAACAGCAGAAAGCACCGAGAAAAGTGATCTCACCTCTGCCGGCACGACTATTGAACTACTGTCCAAAAACGATATTTACACTGTGGACAACACTGCAACTAAACAGAAGCAATTCTACTCCCTTTCTGACAACAAGTATATTTTATCCGTCAGCCAGCAGGATTTCCTTGGGCCTAGAGACATTCTTTCCTGCGTAAGAGGCTACGGCGAAGGGTGCTATACAGGCAACGACTCTATCTCTGTAAACGACAATCTGGTTATCCGCAAAAACGGGAAATTCTATGAGTTGGACAAGCAAAAAAAACTCAAGGAAATTAAGCAATTGAAGGTGACGCGGGAACAGTGGAGGGTACAGTTTGGAAATTACATAATGGAACCAAGAAGTAATAACAATGATGAAAGAATCTACATGATCAATCAGCAGACAAAAAAGGCAACAGTCATTACGCCGGCAAAAGCATTTGTGCAGAGAATCTATCTATCCCCTAACCGGAGGTATCTGGTTTTTGATCTGGAATATGAACGGGGGGAGCGCAGAAGCTTATTGGTATATGACACCATCAGCCAAAAGAAACTCCATGAAATTGCCATGCCCTACAAGGAATGGGTTACAGATCTGACGTGGCACTCCAACACTAGCCTTGAATACACACCTTTTACAAGCAGCAGACCCGACTATGTTAAGGATGTACATGTTGAAATCCTGAAGGGGATTGTTACCAAGGAAGATTCTGATCCCTACGACAACCCGGATGAATATGTCATTACTCCCAATGCGGATCAGAGTTATTTTACATATGCCAGACCGTGGGAAATTGTGTATGAGGGAAAACCTGTTGTATTTCATGATCAGCCGGCCTTTTTGGGACTAAATAATCTGCTATACTGCTCCGTAAAAGATTTAGCAATCACCCTCAATGCCACGCTCACCGTTGAACCCGGCAAAATTGAGCTTAGTTACAAGAACAAAAAGGCCTACGTTGATCTAAAAGCAAAGGATATCATTATTCAGGATGGTACAGCCTATGCGCCAATAAAGCCAATCGCAGTCAAGCTGGGCCTACAGTACAGTAAAACAGAACGCGAAATTTTGCTTAAATGATTTTCCTGCACCGAAGCAAATGCTTATTAAAATGAATGAACGCTAATAATTGCGGTTGTAATCACCCCGACGATCACTTGGAGTTTCTTGTTTCATTTGGTTATGCAATATTGTCCAAATATGCGGAGAAAAAAGCGGACTGCGAGGATTGATTAAGCTACGGGAAACGTTTTTTCTAAAAAGCTGATGATTCTACACTTTATTTTCTCCAAACACTGGCGTCCCGAATTTCACCCGTTCGGCACTACTGGCGTCCCAAGCAATTGTTGCAGATCCGGAAGAACTTGGCCATCTCGACAAGCCGGCAGCTTGCATACCGTTGCAGCCACCTGCAGCATGAGGAATTTGCTGGAGCTGAAGAGTAACTTGGGTGCGTCTGCCGGGCGTCCGAATATCAGCCGTCAGGCATTCTGGACAATTAAGTGTTGTAGATCAAGAAAGACCTGGCCATGTCACGCGCCGGCGAAGCCACCGCGGCGCGGCCGTCCAGCAGCTGCAGGAAGATGTCCGACTCAAGAGACCTGGAATTTGGCAGCGTGCAGTCGACCTTCATCAGTCCGGCATCGGCGACGCCCAAGTAATTGCTGCGTGACCGGTAGGTCCTGACTATTGTGATGTGCTGGCGACGTGCACCACGGCGCAGCCCCCCAACAGCTGGCAGGAATCATTCCGGCTGATGAGGCCTGGAATACGAAAGCGTGCTGCTGACTTTCGCCCACCCGGCTCCGGCAGCACCCTGAGCAATTGCTATAGATCCGGAAGAACTTGGACATCTGCAAGCGCCGGTAGCTTGCGCACTGGCGTAGCCGTCCAGCAGCTTGAGGAATTTACTAGAGCTAAATAGTAACCTGGAGTGCGTCTGCCGGCCGACCGACCTTCACCCTTCCTGCACCACGGGCAATCGTCGCAGAACGGGAAAGACTGGCCAATTCACGCACCGGCGATGCCACTGTGGCTCGGCCGCCAGGAGCTACAGGAATTTATCCTGCTGAAAAGGCCTTGAAAGCATCCGCCTGGCGACCATTCTTCCCTGTTCGGCACCGGCGGCAACCCGGGCAGTTGCTTCTGATCAGGAAGGACTTACCATGTCACACGCCGATTACGCGCACCGCGGCGTGGCCGCCCAGTAGCTGCAGGAATCTGTCCGGCTGAAGAGTCCTGGAGTGCGCTCGCCGGGTGACCGACCTTCATCCGCCTAGAACCGACGGCGCCCCGGGCAATCGCCTGCAGAGCAACGAAAAACATGGCCATGTTACGCGCCGACGACGCGCACCGCGGCGCAGCCGTCCAGCTGTTGCAAAAACTGTCCGACTGAAGAAACCTGGAGTGTGTCCGTCTGGCTATCGACCTTCACCCTCCTGCACTAGCGGCTTTCCGGGCATTGCTGTAGATCCGGAAGAGCTTGGCAATGTCACGCGCCGAGCTTGCGCCGCGGCGCAGTCTTCCGGAAGCACCGATATACCCGAGAAGAGGAGTGCGTCCGCCGGGCGTCTAACCCTCACCCGCCCGGTACCGGCGGCGCCAGGGCAATTGCTGCAGTTCGGAAAAGAGCTGGCCATGTAGCGTGTCTGAGACGCGTACCACGGTGCAGCCCACCAGCAATTGGCAAATATCTGTCTGGCTGAAGAGATCTGGAGTGCGTCCATTGTGTTTTTGAACTTAACCCGCACGGCACCGGTGACGCCAGGGCGATTGCTGTATCCAGAAGGACTTGCCTTTGTTAGGCGTCGGGACGCGCACTGGCGCAGCCGCCCACACCTTTATAATAATGGTATTTTAAAGAAATTCCTGATACTATTGAAATAGTAATTATTATTCTACTTTGCTTATCTGAAGATAAGCGTTATTTTGAAGATAGAAGCCCTAAGGGTGGAATTGTACACTATTTTTGTGTATATGACCGTTCTTAGGGCTTTTTTCTGATTCAGGGGGATGATTGTCTATTTTCGATGTGCTACTAAATCAATTGAGAGGAAGGATTGTGGTGAAGTTTGATGAAATTATTAAGTGCATAAACTGGAGGTGTTTTAGTGTCAGCTGATTCTATTCATGAGAACTATCATAGTTTTATAGATCAACTTAGGTCACTAGATCCGATCGTTCATAAAATGAGATATCAAGGTACCGTAAGCTGGAGGAAAAAAGCCTGGAAAGGACCACTGAGTAACATGAAGGTTCTTTTTAAAGCTGCGGGTCCCTTGGCCAAAATTCAATGGCTATCTTTACCCGTAATTGGATCCGTCATTGCGTATGCGAGTCATAGCATTTCTAATATTCCAGTGTGGATGATGATTACTGCGTGCGTTATTTTGTTGGTTTTAGTTTATTGGATCCTTGTGTTACTACATACTAATAAAATGACCTCAATAACAAGTCATCACTTTGATGTAGCTGCTTTTAAAGAGAAGAAGCCAGCTGAATATCTCATTTGGGCACCAATTGTTGAGAATAGCAGAACGACATTTAATGGTTTGTTTAACGAAATGAGCCAACTATTAACGCCAAACTATTCTCAGATTTTAGAGATAATAGAGCATTCCAAAGGGCAAACCGAAGAACTAAGATCCTCGAATGATATAATAACAGCTGAAAGAAACTACCTCCTTGCTGAAATTGAGAAATATGAAAGAACCGTGGGTTATCTCATACAACTCATTAAGGCAGCTAACAAAAGTGTTTCTCGTTTTGTTAACAACAGTATGAATTTTTACGAGCTTGACTTTATTTGTGCCTATACTATATATAAGGTCAAAGATGAAAAGTTATATAAATTTATTGATAAAGGAACATCTGGTGCCAGTCCTGAAATTATTGAAATAACACAGCAAAATGCCTTAAGATATGCAGTCGTTGATGTGGCGATGAGTCATGATGATAGTATCAAGTATAATAACCCTTACCCGGGGAGAACAGTTGTATCTTATTTAATGAAAATGCTTGATGGTGAGCAATGGATTTGGAGCTTTCATTTTGACGATACAAATCATATGGCATTGAATCTTACACTTTCCGACGATATAATAGAAATAAGAGAAGTGTACCGTATGATTCATTCCTTTTGTCTCTTAATTCAAAAGGATATGTTAAGTAATAGTAAGGGGAGGGATCTTAATGTCGACCTGGGTAGAGAAGCCAAAAAGAGTAACTTTTAGTACTCAAAGTGAGATTACACAATCAAATAGGGAAAGACGTACTGAGATGCTCCACCTTTTCGATGAGATAAGACGAGCCCAAGAGGAAGTTGCTGCTACAAATATAGAAAGTAAAGGTAAAAAATCTCTGATTAATTAGTTTATTCGCCCACTCTTATAGAGTGGGCTTTTTGTTGTGTATAAGTTTAAAAGAGTTGGCCACACTGTCTAGTAATATTGAAGACAAGGTGGTGCTATAATGTCAAAGAAAATCACTCATATATATTCCAAACCGAAAAAAGTAACGTTTAGATCGCAAGAAGAAATTACTAAATTAAATAAAAAAAAACGTGAGGATATATTAAAGAATATCAGAAAAAGTAAATAAGTTAACCAACATCGTGTTACTTCTCGATTAGAACTAATCCCACTAGTGTTGTAGACTGGGAAGCCGATTACCAAAAAGCAGCGCATAAAATTAACATAAATTCTGGACGTATCAGACAGCACCGGTATGAGATCCGGAAGGGTTAAAAGTAGCCCAGCAGCTGGTACTCCTAGCTCGTGCAGAGGTGCAGAGCGGCCGTAATCGACATTAGTGGGAGAGAGCAACAGGTCGTACTCTTTGTTTTTCCGGACGCGCTGTGTCCAGAATTTCGGGGTAAGCTGCGGTTGCGAGTTAGGAGTAGCTGGTGATGTTGTTGGACTTTCGGATGCGCGAAGAGAACCCGTAAAAAGCCTACACTTGGTCCTTCCATATGACGGTGGGCGGCGATAGGCAACCGATGACGTCGGCTGGCTGTAATCGGCATCCCGAGTACTGCCGCACCCAACCATTGCAGGTAGTCAATTTTTGGTTTTTGTCAGCGCCGAGCTTACTGCAATCGGCAAATGCTAATGACAGTCTCGGCTGCGCAGTGAACCAGTAGTTGGTGCTTCTGGTTCTTTCGAATACAGGATGGGCCTTGGACGGTTTCGGAGGGAACATGCAAACCAGATGCGAGTTTTAGCAGCGATCGGCCGCGACAGCGAAAGGTAACTAGCCCGGTTGTTTCTACATGTACTGGAAACAGGTTGGAATCAGCGTGACTGCAAAAGCGTCCAGATGTTCGGCAAACCTGCTGCTCATGCTCCTAATTCTTACATCTAAGCCAAGCATAAACGTAAAAATGTATTCCATCGCAGTAACACAGTAAATTATATACCGGTATCTTCGCCGGCTACTACGCCCCAAATGGTATGTATGATTGTCGTCTATTGGAAATTGTTTTATGAATTAAGGGTCACTTTGAATTATCTTTTGAATAATAATCAATCAATTCTTTTGCTGCTTCTACCGAAGGCACCTCTATAGAGCGTCTGGTACCAAAATCGACGCGATAACCTTCCTCATTCTGGTATTGCACTATAGGAGTTCCGTTGTGCTGTTCAATAATCTTGTACTTTAGAAATGGATTTTCTTCACGTTCCAATGGAGAAGAAGAGACGGGAATAGTTGGCGATTCATTCAATTCTTTAAGTGTTTCTTCCTGTTTCATCAGATACTCCAGTTCAAACCGCTTATTATTTTGTTTGTAGAGCTCCGTACCGGTGAGGCTAAAAGCAATCAGCAGGTCACAGATACATCGACGATATGCATCACCTTTGCCATAACAGAATTTCACATCTTTTTCTTCTCCGTTCAGGGCAAAAAATTTAAGATCCTCAAAAATATCCAGTCGCTTACTAAAAAGCGTCGCAAGCTCTTTCTCAAGCTTTTCTGTCCGAAAGTTAGTAGGGGGCATAACCATCACTCTCCAAATAATGTATATATTTATTATACTTTTGCACACAAATGTTTGCAATGTATAGAAATTCGTTCCTTCGGGCAGGCGAGCTGAAAGGAACACCCGTATGTCGAGGTCAGGAAAATATCAACGGGTCCATTGCTGCGGCGGCGTTAGCGTCTGCAAGTAAGTCTGCCCTCCAGGATGCCGGTTGTGCGTGTCGCGCGTCAAGGAAACCCGGCAGCAGATGCCGCGCCGTAGTGACGTCCGGGCCGAAAGCCCGCTCCGCGCAGTGAATGTATAGCCCGGGCTGCCACTTATGAAGAAATAAGGGGTCATCCGCGGGCCCTCAAGTCATTGTTTCTTGCTTTCAGAGTTTCGTTTTCGACGCTGCCGTCTTCGACCTCTGCGGCTCGAATTTCGAGAAATCCGTTTTCGGTATTTGGTTTTGGGTCTATTGCTTCGATGTTTGGGTGTAGGAACTGGCGGCAAAGCAGCCTTTCTTGCTAGGAAGAAGGATAGAATGTCAATAATGTTGTTTATTAAATCTATCACCTCTTTGATTCCATGGAGTACCTTAACCCATGGGATGTCTTTGAAAAATTCGAAAACATGGCCTAAAATTTGATACATTTAGTATTCCCCCTTATGTTTATGTTCTTGCTCATTACTTTTCTTTCAAAAATACTGAGAAAAACCTTTTTTAACCCAGAAACATTTTTCTTTTTTGCATCTGTAGATAGAAAATAAAGTATTTAAACTCTGTAAATATAGTTGTAGACTGGTACTCCAGACGGAGCTGGTTTCCCGTTCGGCGCGTCTGGCGACAGCGGGGCGTCACGTACAGCTGCAGCTCGCACTCCCGGAGCTCTGGATGAAGCCGTGCTTCCCATTCGGCTTGTCCGGCGACAGCGCGCGCGTCCGGCGACAGTGGGCCGTCATGAGCAGCTGTAGCTCACACCCGGCGCTCCTGACAAAGCCGGTCTCCGGTTTGGTGCAGCCGGCATGTGTATCTGGTTCCCTTTAAAAGCACCAGGCAGCGGAAAGTCAGCCGGTTACTTCGACCAAATGCTTCGCAAGCTTCAGGTCTAATACTCTATCTTTTCTTTCAGTAGCACTACGAAATAAAAAAAGATCTATGAGTGTTCCAGACGCCGATATGGTTTATCTGATCCCAATACTTACCGCCACTTCCGACCCGTAAGTAGGCTTATAATTATGATGAGGTGGAAAGTATGTTTATAAGTCCAATGTTGTTGCAAACGGCTCAAGGGCCTTTTTCACATAGTAATTATATATTTGAACCAAAGGTAGACGGGCACCGATTGATCTTCTCGCAGCAGATGGGGAATGTCCGGCTTTATACCCGGCACGACAACGATTGTACCCGACAGTATCCCGAGCTGCAGCTACCATTCGAGGAGGACATTATCCTGGACGGTGAGGTCGCCTGCGTTAATCCGGCAACGGGAGTATCGGATTTCGAAGCCGTCATGAGCAGGTTCCAGGCACGTCGGCCCGACAAAATACAGCAGCTCAAGGCCACACTGCCGGTTTATTACGCCATATTTGATGTACTGCAGTATCGAGGGCAGGACTTGCGGAGCCTGCCGTTGATGCAGCGTAAACAGATTCTGGCCGGGCTTAAGCTACCTTCCGGCAGCTTTGGCATCGTCCCGTTCGTGGAGAGTGCCGGTGAAGCGTTATTTGAACAGATCGAGGTACGAGGCATGGAGGGCGTTGTGGGTAAGCGAAAGAACAGTGTATATGAGACAGGCCGCCGATCCTACGCCTGGCAAAAGGTCATTAATTGGACTTACGCCGAGGTGTATATCACCGGCTACCGTAAGCAAGAATTCGGGTGGCTGGCGGCGGTGCCCAGTCCGTCCGGCAAGCTGCGGCCCGCTGGGATAATTGAGTTCGGGGCGTCACCGCTTCACAAACAAGCCTTTCGCGGGGTTGCTGGCCAGCTTGTGACCGGCGAGGACAAGGAGTTTGTTCATCTGGAGCCAAGAGTGCGAGCCAAGGTACGTATGAGAAACTGGACTAAATCTGGTATGCTCCGAAGTCCAGTATTTACGGAGTTCGTAATATAGTGCAGCTGGATTTTTGCCTGGAACCACCAACCTGTTATTCAAATCAGAGCAGATTAAAACTCAGCCGGCAAAGCGCCGGCTGTTTGTTTATAGCAGGATCTCGGTGCTATGACGAAGAGATATGTTTTCTCCGGCGGGATTTTGAATGCCGCCGCGGGTTTCTCTTCACTTTAAATTGTCGATATGGCTTTACTGATTTCACGGGGACTTTCCTGAATGATTTTAAAGCTGCTTTTAGTCTCAGTATGTTAATACCAAGTGCCATCCCTGAATTAACGTATGAGAATATACTTGGCCAATCGAGGTAAGCCAACTGTTCACGAAAATCATTAATAATCATCAAAATGTCATGCATGTTTAATTCCCCCTAGATATAAATGGATTTTTGAAGGTTGTTCAAGCGCAGCCTGTCCCTTCAGAAAAGCTTTTTTTCTGGTAGCCCCTCCCGTTCTCTTCCTCAACCCCTAAAGTGGTTTGAAATGTTATTGTTAATCACTTTGGGTTCCTGTGTACTTTTTCCTGATTATTATTGCAGATAGTCAGTAGGGTGGGGATATCCGGCAAGCTGCCCTGAATCTCTCACGCTAATAATCGGGGTACCTATCCGTTTTGTTGCAAAAACAATAAAAGAATTTTTTTTAAGGAAGGGGGAGGCAACTCCCGGATACAGATGGGACGATATTTCCAGGTTTTTCACCAATGCATCAGATAAGGAGTCTATCCATCTTTGCACCTTCTAATAGTAGTTATCGTTCTCCCGGTTAAAAAGATGCGGTTGAATTTCATTCATAATCACGTCGTCTTCTCTATACAGAAGACGACTAAATGTGATATAATGGAAGTAGAAAACCCACAATCCACCGTTTCTTAACGGCAGGAATACTCGACATCTTCTGTAAATGAGGGAAGAATACTATGTCTGAAATGTTTAATTCATTTCTTCAAAAGCTAGAGAATGAAGGTTTGGCTGACCGAACGATTGATAATTACAAGGCAACCTGGAGCTCGTTCAAGAAATGGATTTTTCAAACTGATCCAAGTCCCGAGGATGCAGGGCTGGCAACTCAAAAAGATATCGCAGATTTCAAGCAGTATTTAGACAATTTTGGAGGGAGGAACGGAAAGCCGGCAAGGCCGGCGACCACGAATAAATATTTTGTCCAACTAAATGCCATTTTCAAATATTTTACGGAACAAGGGTTTATCTCAGAAAATCCACTAGGCTCAATTGAGAAGCCACCGGCTGCAAAACGTACTCCTAAGTGGCTTAACAACACCGAACAGGATGCATTTCTTGTAGAAGTTCGAAAAAGCGGCTCAAGGCGCGACTTCGCAATTATAGTGTTGATGCTTAAGGCCGGTCTCCGAGTACATGAGATTTGTGAGCTCTTAAAGACTGAGCTAAGTATCAATGCGCGAAGTGGTGTGGCCTATATTCGTGGTAAGGGATACAAGGACAGAGAGGTTCCGCTTAATGCGGATGTCCGATCAGCTCTCGAAGATTATTTAAGGGATGAGCCTGCAGATAATCGTTATGTCTTCAGATCTCAACGTTCAGAACAGTTATCTGTCAGGGCCATACAGCACATGGTGGAAAAGTATCGGGACCGCGTAAAGATCAAGCATCTTTCATGCCACGCTTTGAGACACTCATTTGGACATGATTTAGTTACGGCCAAAGTTGATCTGCAGCGCGTAGCTACACTCATGGGCCACTTTAAAGAAGATGGCACTCCAAACACTGCTATGACAGAGATATACACCACCCCAGGTGTTGAAGATCTTGAGGCTGCAGTGGAGTCGATAAGTAGGACCTAAATTAATGTAAAAAGGCGATAATGGCACCAATTACAGGAAAACTCTATATGTGAAAAAGGAATATGTCCGCAGCGGCTAGGATTTAAACAGGACCTTGGAGGTGTAATATGATAAGTATTTTTACGATTATTATAGTAAGCATTATCGCTATTTTAGGGGTTGGGAATTTTCTCATAGCCATCAAAAATAAAAAGAAAGCAACGATGCTTATTGGGATTTTGTTCTATTCTCTATACCTGGTGACCATTACTTGGGCGTTGTTTACGAATAGTATTAAATTCTGACGACCGTAATGCCATGTCAGGGGATTGGGTTAAGGGATTTGCTATCCAAATTCTTTAAGGCTGCTGTTCTGTCCGCAGGGTACGACGAGATATGCGCTTGGATGAGGAGCCGGCGCTCGACAGCATTACCTTGCTGAAGGCGGAGGCAGACACACGTGGTCAACTCATGGATGTCCTCCTTTCAGGTGATAGAAAGGCGATAGACGCATACAGTTTGGAAAGGATGGTGAAATGCAGTATGGATGAAGTGATAGATGCCTGGAAAGCCGCCTATCTGCAAGCAAATGGAAAAGAACCTCCTCCTATCATCTATGCTAATGGGTGGTTCACACTAATTCGTGCTAAATACCGTAGGGCCGAAATTGAGCATATGACACAAACGTTACTTTCTAGGGTTAGTGCCACATATGACGAAACTGAAGGAGCGAATTAATGGATGCGGCAGAGCTTGCCAGTCAATGGTGTAGCGGCAATAAAGGATGGCAGCCTATTTTTGATATAGGTAACGGTGCGGACCATTTATACGTACAATGGGAAGAACTATCTGCAAAGGAAAGACGTAAGTGGGGCAACAATGGGTTTAGGAATGCTGCAAAGGAGTGTTGGGAAGAATTCGGGACAAAAAAATGTAAAGTACCATATGGTTTTATCGCAGAAGATGGTAATTTCTACACAATGCAAGAATTCTCTAGATCATCATTAAATGGAGTGATGGTTTTTAAAACGGATGTTACATAGCATGAATAGATATCACTGATAAGACGTATAAAACGCAGTAGAGAGGATGGATAAGCGAATGAAAGTCAAGCAAATATTTGCTCAGTTAACCGACAAAGAATTACAGAAGTTTTTCAGGAGCTTAAAGAATGGATGGAGACGGGCTTCTTGAAGCGAGATGGGTATGTCAGAGCCTTGCACGAAGATTGCGAAACAGAATTAGATATGGATATTGACCTGAGAGTTGTTGAAACACAGGTCCTATATGAGATAGGAGAGCGGTTTTTAAAACTTGATTTTAAAGAATAGATAGTGTCGCAGTGCAACGAAATAACGCTTAAGGCCAAAGGCCATCGAACCAGACCGAGCCGGGGGCCGGATAATCCTTAAATAGCCATCCTCTAACAACGAAGGAGAGATATAGCATGACGCCAGAACGGAAAGTAGAGTTAAAAGCACTACTAGACGCAGCAGACGGGCCAGATTGGGCGCATGACAGTGAGTTAATGGATAAAGCGCCAGGCATTGTACGTGACCTCTGGGCTGCTCTAGAAGAGGCAGAGAAGCAACTCACCATAAAAACCGATGGGATCAAGTAAAGGAATGGAGCAACGCGTTCTAATGATAAAGCTTGAACGGAAATAGAGAAGTTTGGAGCTGTGTTGGAAACGGAGGACATATGGAAGAATACTCTTATTGTGAAAGATTTCGTAAATATATGGCCAGCAATTGAGAGTATATTGAAATAAAGCATTGAGCTGTGGATCTGAGCGGCCGTGGAGTCGATCAAATGAACGTAGTGAAGGGCAGTAGACGCATATCAGCGTTCAGATATTGCATATAAGATACTGTAGAGTTATAGCACTCTAATGAATCGAAAGTTTTTTAAAAGAATTATACTGATACGGGGGGCATCAAATGAGCAATAATTCTTATTTTTCAGAGCGTAGCGGGATTGAGAAAAAAAAATTAAACTTAAAAGACTTGATCGAAGTGTTTATAGTCATTGTTAATGATTTAGCCAAGGATAAGTACTTCAATGACTTTTACGGTTTTGAGGACAATTGGGGAAAGTGGAATCAAGGAAAGGCAAGCGGGAATTTCGAAGCATACGTGCTTTCGGAGATTGGTAGGAGAATATCTGATCCGTTCTACTGTCAAACTACACCTAAATATGCTGAGGAAGATGTGTTCGATTTGATTGAGCTCCTTCACAAACATATTTATCTTAAAGATTCTTATCAACAAGAACAGCTTGGTATTTATGATCTAGAAGGTATTCGAGAGTATTCACAATTGAAGTTTAGGGAACGCATTAATGATCAGATATCAAGGTATAGTAAAGGATGGGAATTACAATCAAATGGCGAAGTGCGTGAGCTATTGTCAGAAGGGTTTAAACCATTAATTGATGAAATTGCAGTTTATGGTAACGAGACAGAAGTTGACGGGAGAATTAGAAAAGCAATTAGACAGTTTTTGAAATATGGTTCTGATGAATTAACCAAGAAAGGTGCTTTACTTGAAATTGGTGGCGCATTGGAGCGAATTAGGAGTGAGCTTACAGAAAAGGTGCATACAGAAGAACAGGCTATCTTTACTCTGTTGAATAAATTTGATTTACGTCATAACAATAAGATTAAAGAAGCAGGTTATGACACCGAGATATTTTATCCATGGATGTTCTACACGTTCCTTTCTACTTTCGATGCATTTGTTAAGATAAGAGATAGAGGGTAAAGAACTGGTAAGCGGATATTGAGATTGGTAGAAATCAACCGCCGGCCACATGATTGGCCATCTGCAGCAGACCGGCTGGGTCCGGACGAATACCTGCAGCAGCTCTCTGTTCAAACAACCGACGCCGCGGGGATCCATCCGCTGTTAGCCTTACTGGCCATCAGCAGTGCGCCGGTATCCTTGAGGGAAAAACGCAGGAGCAGCACTGACAATCGAGCGAGCTTCGGGGTGGAGATTCGGTTCCCAGGCTGTCCACTCAGCGGTGTGCCGGGCATCCAGTTCCGGAAAAATACCTGCGGGAGCAGCGTTGCCTGCCGAACGATTAGCGGGCGCCGAGCGATCCGGCTGCGGGCTGCTTGACTGGCGAGATTATTGATGCGGCGGACAGTCATGAGGAATTTGCTTGGTCCCAACTCCATGAGGTTCTCCATACATAGCTTACGACATCTTTGGGCATGACCTGGTGGCGCGGTGGAGTTGATAAACTGGACGCAATGAATTTTAGACGCATATAGCGTAATAGTAAGGGAGAGTAGGGAGCATGGGGCAGGAGAAGAATGAAGCTTACAGGGCCATTGTTATGAAGCACCTTGAAATTATATTTGATCATTTGGACGATGCCATAATTCAGCCTTTTGATACAAAGCCTGGAGGTGTTGTAGTAGCCTTCAATGATCAACCAGAAGACAAGCTCCTGTTCTGTTACGATCCGGGAAGTCAGCAGGTTATGAGCTATGATGACGATGACGGTGAATGGAATGTTGATTTTTTGTTGCCGTGGCAAATGAACTAACAAATCAAGATGCAGTTGACGACATTGATCGCAATGAAAAGTTCATCAATGAGTTTAATTCATAGACATATACGGCGTTAGACTTGCCGCAGTCTGGATTATGTCCAGAATGCAAGTTGGTTATGATTTGTTTGCTACCAAAGTAAACCGCTACGTCGAACCCAAAACAGATTCTGGAGTGAGGATATGATCCGTTATTTTAAAGATAAAAAAATAAAACAAATTTTCAGACAGTTTCCCGACATTAATCCCACTGAAAAAAGATGGTTACTGCGGGATGTGAAGGCTAGAAAGGAATATTTGAAGAAAGATTTGCTTTTCAATGTGAAAGTTAAATATAACCCATTTGACGTTGATTCACTACAAGATCGTCTTGACCTAATAGAAAAAGCCGAGATGATACTTAAACATGATTGGTATAGGAATAACTTAATAAATCAAATGACTATAAGAAACCTTTATTGCAACACTCTGGGGGAAAGTTACAGCGTTCCAGTTTTTGATGATAATGGTACAAGTGAAGATTCTTTATTACAGGTCCAACAAAGAGAGATGCTTAAGAAAGCTGCTACACATAATGAGCATCTTACTTTTGCATTAGTTAAAAACGGAAGTAAGAATTTTATCTACTCTGTTGCTTCAGCCGATATTTTTAAATCAAATATTTATACTGTTGAATTTCTTCCCGAACCATTAAATGATATTGGATTTATATGGAGAGATGAGGGATATCTAAATTTTATTCTGGTAACATCCCTATCCGGTGAAACCCAGGTTTTCGAACGAAACTACCGAACGAGGCCATTTGAAGAAGATGTCGTGAAATACGTGGAAAGTGTATACCCGCAAAAGAAAATAACAGGGTCTGCCCTGTTTTTTGAATATTCAGACGGTCGAATCACAAGTTTTACGCATGAAGCATATAGGCGCATATGCGACTCCCAAGTTCAAATAATTATTTTTTAAATATGTAGGAAACACCAGAAACGGTGCGTGGGGGTCAGTCAGAAATTCTACCCCACGATGAAATCAGGGTATGGCTAGATGGTCATAGCAAAGGGATGGATACTGCCAGCACATCTAAAGAAATTAATGAATAGTCAACGAGACACTATGAATTATACTGAATTTGGAGTGTTCTAATGGAGCAGCTAAAAGGCGCATGGAACATTGAAATAATTGATGCAACTACATCTACTAAGAAATACCAAGTTATGAACCCCAAATTCCTTTTAGTTCGAATAGAGATTATTGTTACGTCGGACAGTCATGAGGAATCTGCTTGGTCCCAACTCTATGAGGTTTTCCATACTTAGATTACGACACCTTTAGGCATGGCCTGCTCCAGAAGCGGTCCGGAATACTATGACTAATCTAGTAAATGACTTCATTCGGATTGAGAAAGGTGGTAGGTTTACAGAATTGGAGTGAAAGATGGAATGAACATATCTAGATCCAGAAAAGTCCTTATTGTATGGTCGATCTTTTTAACACTTCTAATAATTTATCTGAATTTAGCTTTGTTCATAGATTTAACTGATGATTGGTTTTTTGTAGCTGTATTTCTCAGTTTCATACTAAACAGTCTTTTAATCCCGATATTATTGATACCGTGGGTTCAAATTTATTATGTCAAAGATAAAGAGAAACGGCTTCACAAAGTACTCTTCACTGTGTATCTCATATTGCTCAGTGTTTTCATTTTCGTTGTCTTATTATTTGTCTTAGGTCTTACAACTTAATGAGAGGAAATAAAAAAAGCGTTACTGTTTAAACCTGGTGACTGCCGGTAATGATCTGCTGATGATATACACCACTCCAGGTGTGGAGGATTTAGAGGCTGCGGGGTGGAGTCGATCAGTTGGACTTAATGAATTATAGACGCAACTATGAAGGAGGATATTTGTGATGCTTAATTCTCAGGAAATAGCTTTGAAAATGATTAGGGATAGAGACATCAAGGATAGACAGGATGTGGGAATGATACTGGCTGAGATTCAAGAATCTGCTGTCACTGATGATGCTTATGAGTTCATAGGCTATTTACGTCTGGTGGCCCAACAACGGACGTTATTGCCATAGTAGACGCAAACTTTACATGAGGTGTTGATATGGAGGTTTTACAAAGGTTCTTACAAAAGCCCAGCAGAAAAATCTTTTGGAGCTTGATAATTGGTGTAATCATTAGAATCTCTGTATAGGAAGGGGAGCAAAGAACGGGACGTTTCTTAGTGGAAAACGGTCTCGCTTATAGAACAGGTGAGGTAATCAATTACGCTGATCAATATCGTATTACTGAGCTTGGTAGGCAAGTTGCTGAAAGACGAATATAAGGAGGTGCGATTTGGGAATAACGTTGAATATTAAGGATCTAGTCCCAAAGTGGGTAGTATATATATCTGGTAGATACGCAAATGACAAACTGTTTGATCAATATTCATTAAAGGTTTGGAAAAACCTTATTACCACATTAGTTCAGAATAACTCTAGTTTTAATTCTTGGTTCAAGAAGGATCTTCCTGATTGTCGATCAATGAGAAGGTTGTTGTACTCTCAATTTCATCTTTCTAAGGAGCTGACTATTGAAAGCCTAGTTTATACGGTTGGGGTAGAAGCGCTAGAAGCTGGGGAGCTAAAAGACAATGAGAAGAGAGTCATTCAATTCTCTCAAGCCTTAACTACTAAATGGTATAGTGAGATGTTAGATAACAACATTTTAAAAGAAAGATTTGAAACTAAAATGGGAAAAAAAGTAACCATGATAAGTCCGCTTAATAAAAATGTTGAGGCAAAATTATTCGAAATATTGAAAGATCCAAAGGAATTAAGAAGAGAATTTTATAGAACCTATTCTTCTGAAAATGTGACAGATGATAAATTCAGAGTCTTCTTACCTAATGCGCAAGGGTATTTAGACTGGAAAGGTGAAAATAGTATTGTTATCAGTTTAAACACCTTTGAAACCTTTGAATTGGGCTTTTTTAGAATCGGATACGATTATCATCTGTTAGATTCAAATCTAAAAAGGAAAGCACATGTTAGGCGTGCAGCTCTATCTAAAGATATGCGAAAAGAAGTTGCTAATTTTTCTGATGGTGAGACGTTTGGAAATAAAATTGAAGATTCAAGAGTTATCTGGATGGCGTAGATGAAAGCCCATGAATCAAAGTTTGTAGAAAGGGGCTTTATTGATGTGAAGCTTACCCCAATGCAAAAGAAGAGAATAAAATTGTTGCCTACAGGTGATTGTTATTCAATTACGCCTCTACTAAACGATGAGAAGAGATTCGAGATTTGCCGAATCACCGATATTCAGTTTAAGGTTGAAGTTTTTAGATCAATGGATTTAATTGAAATTATGGAGTTTGAATTTCCTGAAGAAGTTTTTCATTTTATAGAAGCGAACTAACGGTTGGCCAAGTAAATCGTGAAAGAGTTGGATAAGTTATAGCCGCGGTATAACCAAATGTGAAAGAATTTAAATGACGATCTTGATCGTATCCTTAGAAGCCGGATCGGTGAATGGAGGAAGAGCGATTATGCTAGTGAGTGATTCAAATATAATCCGAGTAGAGATCTTTGACTTCCGTTCCTTGCTGGGAAGCCACACATATGAACCAGCCGACTTTCATGTGCACCAGGACATACATCTAGCAATTGAATGGTGCTTAGGAAAAAGATTAAATCGAAAAAAAATATTTACCGAATCTTGTACTTATTCTTCAGTCAGACTTACTATTCATAATCCGAAGTTATTTTTTGATGATAAGGAAACCGTACGTGTCGAGAGACGAATGTTCTCTCCCTACAAAGGATCTGAATTTTTAATACATAACAGGCATACTAGTTTAGGCGTTATTAAAGAAACTCTATCTACACCGTACTGTAAGGATATTATGGATAAGTTAAACCATTTCGCGGAGCTTTATAGTCTAGGGCGCTAATTACTGATAATTTTAGATTATGATGCGATAGAAAGGTGAAGAAAATGAAATTAATAAAACGCCTGGGATGTAAAATTCATAAAATAACGGAGGGGAAGATTTGAAATTTAAAGCGTCTTGGGATCCTGAAATCGGCAACACATATGACACCGTGGTAAGTGGACAGATATGGTCCTTTACTTTGGATGGCACAGATCCGGATAATGAAGAAATTTGTTTCATCACCTGGAGCACCGGGGAACAAGAGTCTCATTCGAAAGGAGAACTTCTGCCAGGTATCAATGAAGTGGATACGCTGAGGGCTGCAGGAATTGTTTATCCAAGAGGTGATTCTGCCGAGGATCAATACCAGGCTTTGTTAACTGTAATGAATCAACCTACTTATCGTTTTGCTAATATGGTCGTTCCCAAAGCTATGGTTTTGACTTGCAATTTTGCTCCAGAACATTACATTGAAAAATGGAGAGGCAGATTTGATTCGGAATATATGGGATTTGAGTATGATCCTGATAAGCGCCATCTAAATATTTCTTCACCTGATCCAGATGCCAAAGTGCCGGACTGGGTTATGGAGCGGTTTATTGTATCTTCCATGATGCGGATAAAACCAGCTTCCGGACGTGAAAAAACTAACTTTGTATTAAAGATCGAAAAGCAAGATATTTAAGAGAGACATAAATTACGAAAGGTAGATATTCTATGAAAATTTCGAAAGATTATGAATGGTAAAAAGGAGGTAATTTCATAGATGCATAATGATCTCAAAAGTGTATGGAAACAAGAAATTGATAAAATCGGCCCTTGTCCTCAGCGGCAAGACGCAACCTTAGACCAACTAATTGATCTTCATTATGTTGCAGTTAAGCTTGGGTTCTATGATGCTGCTGATATCCTAAAACACACTTTAATTGATTCAACAACAGTTCTATGATATCTCAAAAGCAATTCCTTAGTGAAACGCACTTAACAATCAGTACGAAGCAAGCCCCAAAAATAACTCTCCAAGACGCACGGATTAAACAGGCTAAGATGATTCAAAATTTCATAGCTGCACAATGCAATATTGAAGTAAGGCACTATCAGAGAATTGAGTATGGTGATATTAAGCCTTCTATTGTATTAGCTCGAAGAATTGCAAACATTCTTAATATTTCACCTCTTGCAATCTCAAATTGGGATGTTGAGGAAGCCAATGATTTTCCAGAAAATAAATCAATAATTAAACTTAAAGAAGCTCGAAAAAACGTGCATATGAATCAGATTGATGTTGCTAGGCAATGTGGAATTTCAAGAAGGCACTATCAATCTATTGAATATGGGACCGTTGTCCCTTCAATTATACTTGCAAAGAAAATAGGTAAATGTTTAGGGATCTCGCCTTTAAATATTTCTGAATGGACTGAACCTTTATACTAAACTTCATTAGATTGATCTTTGGGTGGATCGCATTTGGGTACCGGTAAAGACTCGCTTGAGAAGTAAACCACCAGATTGTGCTCTTGGAATTCCGGATGCAGCATACTGGCAACAGCATTTAGCTTTGTGGAGATATTCAGCTCGTCTATGATTATTCTGGATATGCCGGACGGATAGAAATGGCCATACCGGTGCTAGAAACAGACCGTGTGCAAACCAGCAGCTCAAGCTCCTGGTTCTTTGGCATGCGCCAGGTGGACTGAGATAGGCATATCGGTTATAGCGGCGGCAGTGCAGCGAAGGCAGGTTGAGTTTTGGTACATCAGGAAGGGCTGGGGGGCGTCACAAGCCGGAGATGTCGGTTAGCAGTGGGGGCCTATAAGTGTTCTGGTTATTCCAGATGAGCAGGACATGCTTCAATTGGCTTAAAGGCAACAACGGTTGCTGCACTGCACAGGGTAGCTGGTTGCTTTCCTGCGCTAGAAAGAAACTAAAGTGTTAGAATGAAAAATATAGTATTGAACTCGGAAAATAAAGTTGTAGACTGGTGCTCCGGTTGAGCCGGGCTCCAGGCGTCCGGCGACAGCGACCGGCCCGAGCAGCTGCAGCTCATACTCCCGGCGCACCGGACGAATCCTGGTTCCTCCTGTTTGGCGCGACCGGCCCGAGCAGCTGCAGCTCGCGCTCCTGGGTTCTGGACGGAGTCTGGTTTCCGTTCGGCACGTCCAGCTGCGGAACCAGCAACTACAGCTCACACTCCCGGCTCCCGGACGAAGCCCGTATCCCATTTGGCGCGTCCGGCGACAGCGACCGGCACGAACAACTGCATTCTCGTGCTCCTGGGTTCTGGACAAGCCCGGTTCCCGTTCGGCACGTCCGGCGGCGTCACCAGCAACTACAGCTCACACTCCCGGCCCACCGGACGAAGCCCGGTTCCCGTTCGGCGCGGCCAACGACAGCGACCGGCCCGAGCAGCTGCAGCTCGCGCTCCTGATTTCTGGACGGACTCTGGTTCCCGTTCGGCTCGTCCGGCGTCGTCACCAGCAACTACAGCTCACACTGGCGCCCGGACGAAGCCCGTATCCCATTTGGCGCGACCGGCGACAGCGGCCGGCACGTCTTCCTGATTTTCTTTAAAAGCGCCGAGCAGCGGATCGCAGCCGGTTACTTCGACCAACTGCTGCTTGTAGTCTACTACTTTATTTGCCTAACGATTTTCTTTACTAAAAATCGCGCAAAATCAATAACTCCGCTCTAATACTTTATTTGCTTCGATCACCTGATTCATCTGGGCACGTCGGGCGGGCAACGGGTTCTTCCAAACTCCTATCGGAGTGCGATTGACACATCAGCGTCACGGTGGATACGCAGGAAAACAGCAGGGTAACGTTTCAGGTCCTTCTGAATGTGTCGAGCGCAGCGAGCGGGTGGGGACGACAGAGCTATCGACGCGGGGATCTTAGTTTCGGCTATGATTCATCTGGATATGACTGACGAGAAATAATCTGCATACTGGCGACAGTGGCCAGCAGTTGCCCAGTAAACCAGTAGCTAGTGTTAAAAGAAAATATAGACTCGGCGAGGTGTCGATAGCCGATTATGGTGGCCAGTTGCTTCACAAGCTTTAGCTCGTACTCCTGGTTCTCCAGGAGCGCTAGGAGCGGTGATCGGCAGCCGGCAGCCGGTTACAGGGGCCAGCTGCTCGTTAGCTTCAGTTCGTGCTCCTGGTTCTCCAGAGGCGACGGATTGAGCCGGCACGAGTTTTCCGGCTGCTGCAGCATCGCGCGCAAGGTTGCTTCTAGAAAAAGTCGGTCACACCACACTGGTACGACTTGGGTTAGCTACTAGAGCTCCGGGTACCTGATTCCTTCCGGACAGAGACGGCAGAATAACCCCGCCTGCAGGGGCATCCAGCTTTAGCAGCACTTCGCACCTGGTTGCTTACGGACAAAACCGGCCGGACGAAACGTACCGGCGTTGCACATCAATTCTAAAAAGAGTTCTGCAGCAAAATTTTTCATTTTAAATAATTTCGCAAGGACGAAGTTATCTAGTGTCGAATATTAATACAAGGCACTTAAATAACGGATTAAAGGTGAGTGTTGAATGAATCAACAGATTACCCTTAAAGATATGGTTCATCGTGTCCTAGCTAACCACGATTCGGATATACTTTTTAAACTACTAGCTGGGAAAATTTCGCCATTAAACGTATTAAAAGACCATTCGATACAGTCAAACTTTATAAAATCAATTGAGTTAGAGTGGGACAACCTCTTTGATACGTCTAACAACCCATATTGGAGCTGGAGCGCGGTTAGTGATAAAGAAAAAGAATCTGCGTTTCAGATGTTACTCAAAAAAGTTGAACCATTAATAGCTGAAGAAATTTATATGGTATTGAAAAAACATCATTCATCATGTTTATCAATGTATCATTGGCAACTTGCTTTTGTTAAGAAAACTGTAGACGGATTGCAAGTAGATGGAGTGAGTAGTTCTATAGCTATATCGAAGCTTCAATGTCGAGTAAATGAATTGCATGAAGCTATTTCTGATCTGGAAAAAGTTTCTATGGCGCTTCTTTTCTTTAAAATGAAAGAAGATAACAATGAAGTATTAGATGATGGACAGTACGAACCTATAATAAATGAGGAGAAATCTAACGTTGATTTAGGTAAATATGAGTTGTTGGAGTGGAATTGGAATAGCTCTATCTCTGAAACTGACACCGAGAAGTTAATTTTAAACGAGGGCATAAATGATGCTAATGAAACAGTTGCAAATGTTAACCAATTAGATAATGGTAAAGAATCAGCTATGCGCTACTTGATTTTTAAAAGATCTAAATTAGCTGGTGGAGTAGTTCAAGACGCTGACGGAAATCAAGTAGATTATCTTAATGAATCAATTTCACGCATTTTAAATTTACAACATAATGATGAGATCCAAGTTCGTCGTATTAAAGAGGACGGACGAAATGAATACGAAGTTTTAAAGCGAAGAGGAGAAGTTAATCCAGATCGTATAGTTATCCAATATTGCATAGCTCACTTCAACTCAATCAATAAAAAATATATTGTCGAGTTTCAGATTATTGGTGGAGAAAAGAGGTATTTGAAACTAGCGGATGGTACCCGTATTCAATTTAGCTTTGATAGTTCGGACGTCCCTCATTTGCGGATGGAAGATGGTTGCATAGTGGATCTCGCATACTGGAAATCACGACCTGAAACAGCGAAAATTATATGGAATCATCATTCATCTGCTCAATAACATCAGCATTTGTTGTTGTCGGCGTTGCAAGATTAGTTTACTGTAATGTGCGTTTACCGTGGGGTTTTCGCCGGACAACGCCTGCATTCAGGGCGTTGGTGGTCACAGCACAGTTCGTCCGCTAATCGCTGACCGGTCTCACCTGCGCCGCCGAACTGCCGGAGCGGGTCATGCGGTCCGTCCCATTTTTAGCGGCGGCGAGCAATTATCGTGGTACGGTATGCTAAATTATATGTATCAACTTCCGTTTGAATTTGTGGAGGTTTTCAACGGGAAAAGAGCCGTCCTTTTTTGGACGGCTCTTTAGGTTGCCGTCTGGATGGTCCACGGCGTGATTAGGCACGTTCGGCGAGAAACCAGCACAGCTTGGGAGCGATTCGGATAGCTACCACCATAGGTTCGCCACACTCCAGGAACAATCGGCAGCGGACCAGGCCGCCATCTGCTGCAATTGTAGAAAGAAAATAAAGTGTTAGACTGAAAAATAAAGTATTAGACTCGGAAAATAAGTTGTAAACGAGTGCTCCGGACGAAGCCGGGCTTCGCGTTCAGGCGCCCGGCGACAGCAGCCGTTATGTGCAGCTGCAGCTCGCACTCCCGCGCTCCGGATGAAGCCGTGCTTCCCGTTCGGCGCGGCCGACGACAACAGCCAGCACGAGCAACTGCTGTTGAAAGAAAATAAAGTTGTAGACTGAAAAAATAAAGTATTAGACTAGACGCCACGATCGGCAGCCCCGGTTAAACGGGCCAGCTGCTTCGCATGCTTTCAGCTCGCGCTTCTGGTTCTCCGGTAGCGCCGGGGGATCGCCAGCTCCGGTTACACACCGGCCAACTGCTTCGCATGCTTCAGCTCGAGCTCCTGGTTTCCGGAAGCGCCAGGCGCCGCGATCGGCAGCCCCGGTTACGCCGGTCATCTGCTTCACATGCTTCAGCTCGAGCTCCTGGTTCTCCGGAAGCGCAGGGGATCGGCAGCTCCGGTTACATCGGCCAGCTGCTTCACGTGTTTCAGCTCGTACTTCTGGTTCTCCGGCAGCGCCGGGCGCCGCAATCGGCAGCCCTGGCTACGTTGGCCAGCGGCAGCGCATGCTTCAGCTCGTGCTCCTGGTTCTCCGGAAGCACCCGGGCACCGCGATCGGCAACCGGCTACGTTGGCCAGCGGCAGCGCATGCTTCTGTCGGATACTATATTTTCTGGTCAGATTCTTTTTGGACACTCTCTTGATGTCCCAGTCTACTGCCCGTTCGCGCGGCCCGAGACAGCGGCCAGCACAAGCAGCTGCAGCTCGCGCTCCCAACGCTCCGGGAGACCCGCTTCCCGTTCGGCGTCCGGTGACAGTGGCCAGCACGGAGCAGCTGTAGCTCGCGCTCCCGGCGCGCCGGACGAAGCCGTGCTTCCCGTTCGGCGCGGCCAACGACAGCGGC
>NZ_VWRQ01000021.1 GCF_008635795.1 Paenibacillus tepidiphilus
ATGGTCTTAGTGGTCAAACCCTCAGTCCCTCCACCCGCATAGCGGGTGGTTTTTTGTTTCGCGCGTTTCACGCACTCAACTGGCTAAAGCCATAACAACAACAGACCACCCCGAAGGATGGTCTGCCTGGCAAATCAGTATCTTTAATTTTTGGGAAGCGGGTCGGGATGGGCGGTTTCGGCCGGTTTGGCTACCCAATCGTCGGCCTCGGGCTCAATGTCCACACCATTCTCCATCTTCTTGCGCTCGGCCAGTGAATCACCGTCTTTGTTCTCTTTATTGCGGATTTCCGCTTCGTCTTGACTGTAGTCCGGCATGACAATTCCCTCCTATCGGTTATATGAGTGTTACTGTCTTTCCCATAGTTATAGTTACCCGATAGTCAAATTTACAAACATTATTTCTGCCCGCACTCGTCTTGGCAGTCTCCGGAGCCTAGTGATACAGCATCCAGGCGGCCACCGGGCCGACGATGGAACCGACGATGGCAGAGACCGTCATGGCTACAGAGCTCATTGAGACAGCCCGCTCGCCGTATTCCAGCGCTTTGGCGGTGCCAAGGGCATGGGAGGCCGTGCCCAATCCGATGCCGATCCCCGATTCGCCGCGGATGCGGAACAGCTTGATAATGTAGGGACCGCCAATGGCACCGGTGAAGCCGGCAATCATGACGAACACCGAGGTCAGCGACGCATCCCCGCCGAGATTGCCGGATATCTGAATCGCCACCGCTGTCGTAATCGACTTCGGCAGCACCGAAAGTACATACATTTTGGAGAAGCCGAACCAGAGCGCCAGCAGCAGACCGCTGAACATGCCGACCAGCAGGCCGGTGAACGTCCCGCCCAGCACGGCCGGGAGATTCTGCCACAGCACGTGGCGCTGTTTATAGAGAGGATACGCCAGGGATACCACCGCCGGACCGAGCAGCCGGTTGATCCACTCCCCGCCGATCATGTAGGTCTCATATGAAATATGCAGGCCGAGCAGCAGAACAACCAATGTAAAAGTTGCGGTCAAGGCAGGCAGCAGAACCGGCAGGCGGTAACGTTTATAGAGCATGGACATGAGGAGATAGACACCGACGCTGAGCAGAATAAAGACCAGGGCAAGCAGCACGTTCATGCTTCCTTCTCCTTCTTGCTGCGGATCAGCGGGACAAATGTCCGGCGGTTCCCCAGTGCCTTGCTGCGGCTGGCAATCCACTCGCTGGAATGGGCCGTCACCGCCATCGTAATGACGCTGCTGACGACCAGAATGCCGATCAGGAGCAGGCCTCTGCCGCTGAACATATCCAAATGGTTCATAATTCCCGCTGTTGCCGGGATGAAGAACATCGGCAGGTAAGCAAGGATAAAGGAGGAGCCCTCTTCAATCATCTTTACCGGCACGATCTTGAGCAAGAGCAGGGCAAACAGCAGCAGCAGTCCGACAATACTGCCCGGTACAGGAAGCTGAAGCTGCTTCTGCAGAAACTCCCCGGCCAGGAAGAACACATACAGCACACCGATCTGGACAATGATACGAATGATTTTCACGATGCAGGAATCCCTTCAATCTTGAAATGTAGAGCATGATATGACTTCCGAAACGGCTGACTTTATAAGACTATCAGACCTTTCAGTAAATTTTCAATTACAATAAGCGGATTTCAAGCAGATTTCAAGCAAATTTCAGAAATTATCGATCTCTGATTGCCCGACTATGTGTGAATGCGCTAATAACACAAAGACCCTTCCGATTGCATACGGCTAAGCCGTCAACGTTCAGAAAGGTCTGCTTTGTGCGAAAGGTCTGCTCCCTGCAGAAAGAGCTGCTCATAACTATAGCGAATGCTTAGAAGAACTTCTGATTATGCCGCTGTCGCTTACACCCACTGAATGACCTGATCAGCGCTTTGCCGGGTCTTCCCGCGGGGTTCGTTCAGGCGATAGCCGAAGGCGGCCATGCAGGCGATACCGAAATGCCCGGGGTCCATAATGCCCTCCGCCGTCAAAATTTCTTCGATAGCCGCTTTATTGAAGCCCTCAATCGGGCAGGAGTCGATGCCGATCTGTGCGGCGGCAGTCATCATATTTCCGAGCGCCAGGTAGGTCTGGCGGGCCGCCCATTCGAACAAGGCCCGGTCATTGCCCGCCAGCGCAAAGTCGTTCGCCAGAAAAGCGGCAAAAGCCTTCTCCTTGCCTGCAGCCACGTCCGCCGGAAGCTTCTGCACGCCTTCCGTCATGCTGCGCAGATAAGCCGAGCCGGCGCTCATGTCGTGCGGTTGACGGGCCAGAATCAGCATAAAGTGGCTGGCTGTAGGCAGCTGCTTTTGCGCCCCCCAGGCATGGGGCTTCAGCTTCTCCCGGATTTCGGGACTCTGCACCACGACGAAGCGCCACGGCTCGAATCCGAAGGAGCTTGGCGAGAGGCGTCCGGTCTCCAGAATAAACTGAAAATCCTCTTCGCTGATTACGCGGCTGCTGTCGAACTCCTTGGCCGCATGTCTAAAGGCAAAGGCCGCTAAAATATCTTCCTTGATTGCTGCTGTCGCTGTTGCTTCCATCGTTCATTACACCCTTTCGTCCCGGCAAGGGAAATTGAATTGACTGGCACTTGCTTACGAGCTAATCTTAAAATATATACAGCAGAGTTGGAAGTACGCACATTTTTGATATGTAGTATACAAATTGATACTGTAAGGAGTGTTCCAGCATGAGGGAGCGCAAAGGCGGATTTGGCGAGTGTCCGGAAGGCGGAGTGGCCTGCCCCGTGGAATTCACGCTGGGTGTCATTGGCGGCAAATGGAAGGGTGTGCTGCTGTATCATCTGATGGACGGCTGCAAGCGGTTCAACGAATTCCGCAGAATCTGTCCCGGCATTACGCAGCGTATGCTGACCCTGCAGCTGCGCGAGCTGGAGGAAGACGGCATCGTTCACCGCGAAGTGTACCAGCAGATCCCCCCGAAGGTGGAGTACTCACTGACACCGTTCGGGCAGACACTGATCCCGATTATTCAGCAGATGAAAGTATGGGGGCTGGAATATCAAAGCAAACAGCTCTCCGCAGAGAGCTGTTCAAGTGATAAAGAGCTGCCGATGTAGTTATTCTTCATCAAAGAAATGCTCTGACTTCTGCCGGTGTTCATCGGTCACCTGACCGGCCAAAGCACGGACACCGGCGGCGATAATCGCTGCATCGTCGGTGAGTCCGAGGCCGATAAAGGCATCAGGAATCGTATCGAGCGGTGAAATGAAATAGGCCAGTGCCCCGAAGGCAATGCCCTTGGCCCAGAGCGGAGTTTTGGCGTCAAGGGCGCAGTAATACATGGCCACGGCATCTCTGGTGAACGGAATCCGGCCGGCAAATTTGCGCAGCTTGCTCCAGAAGCTCTTTTTGACCAGCGCTTCGTTCTCCCGCTTGTACTGGAAGGCCTCGGTAAGCTCTGCACTCCCCGCCGCAGCCGGCAATTGCTGCCTGTGCTCCTTCATGGATTCATCCCTCCTGAATTTCTTCCGTTATGCAGCTAACCTGTATGCAGCTAACCTGCTGCCTATGAACTTACATACCGCCGATCTGCCGGATTGAAACGAACCCGGCTTGCTGCAGGAGCCCCGGCTCCGGAAGCCCAGGTAAAAAAGTTTAGTATTGCCACTATAAAAACGCATACTTTAGTATGGATCATGTGAGACTATTACGCATTTTGTGGAAGGAGAGGTTTGCTATCAGATACGGAACTTTGGCGCATACGGCCGGTCGTCTTCCGCTTCAGGAACTTACCGCCGAGCTGGCAACCTACGGCATCGACTTTGTGCAGCTTGCGCTGTCCAAGGCCATTGCCGATATTGACTTATCTACAGGCAAGCTCAGCCCGGGCCTGGCCAACTATATCGGGGAGCATTTCGACCGTGCGGGCATCCGCATCGGGGTGCTCGGCTGCTATATCGACCCGATTCATCCCGATCCGGCGGTCCGCCGGGCAGAGATTAACCGGTTCAAGGAGCATTTACGGTATGCCCGTCACTTCGGCGCACCTATGGTCGCTACCGAAAGCGGCGGCCTGACCACCTTCAAGGCGTCCGATCCTGAGCGGTACGAGAGTATCGGGTGGGATATCTTCAAATCCACTGTTGAAGAGCTGGCTGAAGAAGCGGAGAAATGGGGCGTCTTCCTGGCACTGGAAGGTGTATCCTCCCACACACTGTCCAGTCCGGAGAAAATACAGCGTATTCTGGATGAAGTGCCTTCCAGCGCCATCGGCATCGTCTTTGATCCCTGCAACCTGATCGGAGCCGATGTAGAGCGTCAGGACCAGATCGTCGACCAGGCGTTCGAGCTGTATGGCGACCGGATCATATTGGCCCACTTGAAGGATATCTATGCCGAAGGTGAACACATCCGCCATGGCAAATCGGGACAGGGCTTGTTCCATACCGCACGGTTCCTGAACAAGCTGCAGAGCTATAAACCGATGATCGATGTTTCTCTTGAGGAGATCACTGGCAGCGAAATCAAGGAAACCGTGTCGCTGCTAAATCACCTGCGCGATAAGTAAGACGAAGCTCAGCGGCCGGCGGAGCCTGGAAGACCACCAGCCGGCCTTATTCATAATGCTTCCAGTTCAGCAGGTGGATATCCTCGTCCTGCAGCCATCTGGCGGCGAGCACAATCTGGCCGGTATGGTAAGCATAATGCTCTGCCGTACCGATCAGTACCTTCTGAATGCTCCACCGGTAACTCTGCACGCCGGAGTCCTCCGGATAATACACCGTTACCTCCCGCTCCAAATCACCGCCCGTAAGCTGCCGGACCACACACCGGCTCTCCTCCCTGACTGTCCGCAGCCGGTCCAGCAGCTCGGCTCCGCTCATTCCCCCGCGGGCCAGAAATTCTCCGCGCCGGTCCCGCACCGTTCCTGATCCGCCGATTGCCCCGCCGATATGCTGTGCTTCGTTGCCTGCCAAATGCAGGCACAAATTGCCGATGGCGTTCATTTTCGGCCTTGGGCGGAGCCAGATTTTGTCCTCCGGCAGCTCTCCGACCGCCTTTTCGATGTACCCCAAGGATTGTTCCAGTCTCCGCATACACTCTGTAATGATTTCGCTCACCTTCATGGCCTCCCCTGAATAAAATAATGGCAAAACGCTTGCTTAACTTGCCTGTACACCCCATTTACAGAAGGGAAGCGATCAGCCTTGAGATTCACCTTTCCCATTCTCACCCTATGCCATGGCGGGGCGCAGCGGATGCTGGTTGAGCTTACCAACGGCCTTACGGCCATGGGCCACCAGGTTGTGATCCTCATGCCGCTGGGGGGTGATGTTTCGTATACGGTCCACTCCACGCTGCTCCGCACCGATCACACAGTGCTGCGGGAGACGGATTTCCCATATGCCGATGTCATCGTATCCAATTTCTACACCACTGTCCCGGTCGCCGAAGCGGCCAGCAGCAACGGTAAGGGTGTACATGTAAGGCTTTCTCTTTGCTATGAACCGCTGTTTCTGCCGGAGAACGAGAAATCCTTTCCTTCTTATCATATCACTCCCAATTTGATCGTTTTGTCACAATGGCAGCAGGAGCTGATCGAATTGGGCCATGGCATTACCGGCAGCATCGTACCGGTCGGGATCAGTGCCGCTTTCCGGAACCTGAGCATCCGCCACCGGCTGCAGGAGCCGCTGAACATCACGGCCATTCTCCGCAAGGAGGAGAACGGCTTCTCCTGGCACCGCGAGCAGAGCTATCTGGTGCAGCAGCTGGACGCCGTCAAGCAGAACCTGCCGCATGTGAATATCAATTTCATCAGCCCGCCGGATGAGTTCTATAGCTCCCCCTCCCTGCAGGCGATGAAGGCAAGCGGCAAATACCGCTTTTATACGCCGCCGAATGATGCGGAGCTGTGCTACCACTACAATTGCGCCGATATCTTCGTCAGCTCCAGCAGCTTCGACACCGGCTCCCTGCCCGGACTCGAGGCGATGCGCTGCGGCGCCGCGCTCGTATCGGTCTACTCCGGCGGCAATCTCGAATATGCCCGCCATGAGGAGAACTGCCTGCTCTCGTACCGGTATGAGAACCGGCTGGCCTCGGATGTCGCCCGGCTGGCCATGGACCACCCGCTCCGCGCCCGCCTGGCCCGGCAGGGTGAGATCGATTCGGCGGGATGGACCTGGGAGAACAGCGTGAAGAAGCTGGAAGAGGCCGTCCTCCGATTTCTCTCGGGTAGCGCAGCCCAGCAGCCGCGCGCGTCCGCCAGATCCCGCTTATCGGGCATCTTCCGGACCGGCAAAAGCTGAACCTGCAACCCAAACAGCAGCAATCCAGAATTACCGGATTTGCTGCTGTCCTGTTTCTCGGGTTCTATAAAAGCAGCGGTTCTATTGGCCGAAGATAACATCCTGCTTGCCGAGGCGGGAGTCATTCCACACTGCCGCCAGCGTGTTGGGGAACTGGGTGGCCGCCGTAATATAATCTCCGATCAGCGGAACCGGGGTCGGTGAATTGCCGTTCGGATTGGTGGATACATCCGTAAGTCTGGTGTTCACAAAGGACAGGCCGCTGTTGATCGACTCCGCCACAAACACATCGAGCAGGAAACCGTTCAGCCGGTTCGTGTAATAAATCACGCGGATCGTACCGTTAAAGGGCGAGACTGTAATGGAGGGCGAGAAATTCTGGGAGCCGGGCGGTGAGCCTGTGATACTGACCGGCGCCGACCACAGGAGACCGTCCGGTGAACGCGAGAAGAAAATGTCAGCATAGCCCTGCCGGAAATCATTCCAAACCGCATATACGGAGCCTGCGAACTGGCCATCCGAAATATCGGCCCCGAGGGCCAGATTGGTCTGCACGCGGAAGGCATACCCCGGCACAGGCAATGGGCTGGGCACCGGCACCGTATTGGCAATAAAGGTGGCCCCGCGGTTGGCAGGCGGGCTGAAGGTTGCTCCGCCGTCCTGCGATACACGCACCAGCGCATAGGTCGGTCCTCCGCCGATCAGAATATAGCCCGCGTACACTTGACCTGCGAGCCCCACGACCAGCGCGGCGCGTTCGATCCGGCCGCGCGGGTCCGAGATGCGGATCGGAGGCTCCCAGGTCAAGCCTTTGTCCAATGAGCGCTGGAAGAAGATCGCTGAATTCACTGCCAGATTATATAGCGGTGTATAACCGACATACACATTACCCAGATACGGGCTGGAGGGTGAAAAGTCGGAAGCCAGAAACGGTTCATCATTATGCAGATAAGTTCCATACCCTCTGCGGACAATGACCGGCGGATTAAAGGTTGCCCCATCATCAAAGGAAGTGTAGGTGGCGATCGTACCGTCATTGAATTCATTGAAAAAATGGACTGCAACGATAAAGGTGCTTGGGAAGGTGTAGTCTATCGTCGGTGCTTCTGCGCTCATAAAGCCCGGCGCCTGCGGCAAAATGGTATTCGACCAGGTCTGGCCGCCGTCCACCGACCGGTAGAATCCCGTCAGCGCCGTTCCGGTGCTGTCATCCACCGCCACCACGCACATGATGTTCGGGTTAAGCAAGCTGACCACAATCGAGGGCTCGATATGGTTACCCGGAAGCGCTGCGGTCACATTGACATTTACCATGGCCTATCCCCCTTGGTCATGTTGGAATGATGGACAACCGGTCAATGTATGTAAGCTCAGGCTGCAAAATCCGGTCCAATACATTGCCTGCGGCATCGAGTGCGAACACGTTGATCATCGTGTTGACTGCACTGTAGAAATTCATCTGCACTTCATAGTAATCTGCAATATTGACTGAGTAGGTCTGTACAATCAGCTGCTGGGCGTTGATCTGGAACAACGCCTCTCCGACCGGGAAACGGGTGAAATTGACGCCGCGGAAATGAAAAATCTGCAGATTCAAATTGATCGGCACCATCGTGGAATCATTCAGACAGGAAATCTGAATCCGGTCGATATGATTCAGGCCAGCCGGCGGGTTATAGACGGCGCCTGTGGTATACGGCATGCTCCTGCCCCCCCCTCCTGCCGCCGGAAGAGCAAGCTCTTCTAACGATTGTTCGCATAATATTTCCTCCCATCTTCAAATGACCGCTTTTATATGATTATGTTGACGGATTTTGTCCAATGAGCGAAAGGTTTATAGAACATGCAGGGGAATGCAGCATTAAAAAAAGGATGCTTGCGCATCCCTACCCGGACCATTACATGAGCAGTGACATTCCTGAGAAGACCAGCGGTCCGACAACGTTCGGCGGAGCGGCACCGGTGAAGGCGGAAACGGTGAGTCCGTATGCGTAATAGCCGGCTGGAAGGCCGCTGTCCATATACGAAAAGCTAACCCCGTCGAAGACTTCCGCCGGAATGCCTCCTGCACGTATCGAAAAGATGGCCGCTCCGTTACGGACGATGGTATAAATGCAATCGGCACCAGGCGTCCCGCCGGTGTTCTGCAGCCCGACTGTCGCCTGTAGCAGAGCGGACCCTCCCGCGGCCACGTTAAGGCCAAACTGTCCCAGAATCGTGCTGTTGGGCAATACTTGAACCGAAAATGATGTCGTCTGACTGAAGCTGGACGGAACATTTTTACCGAAATCAATAATCTGCGCCATTCTCCGCTCACCCCATCGAGAGTCCCGAGAAATCGGCGGGACCCACCACATTGGCCGCATTCACAGCGGCAGAATTGACCAGCGAGACACTCATGGTGTAACTGTAGTAGCCTGTGGGAATATTAGTATCCACATAGCTGAAAGTAACGTCCTCAAAATCTCCGGCGCTGCTGATTTGGGTTTGAATTGTAAAAATAGGCGTGCCGTTCCGTGCCAGTATAAACATCAGGATCGGCGAGCCGCCGACAGACTGCATTCCGATCGTAGCGTTCAGCAGCACATTGCCCCCTTGCGTAACGAACAACCCAAAGTTGGTAAGCAGCGTACTGGAGGGCGCCGCAGCAACCGGAACGGCGAGCGACTGGCTGAAGCTGTTCACGGTGCTTTTACTGAAATCGACAAGCTGTACCATAACCAAACCTCCTTCATATCGGATAGTGAACTTACAATCAGCATATGGCGGATTGCTGCAGTTGTTTGGACCTTTGTGGCCTGTTTCTTTCGGGGGGAGGCTGGGCAGTGGCAAAAACCATGACATCTGTGTATAGGCATACCCCTGCCTGCAGCAGTACACTAATAAAACATAGGAATCTTCAGGCAAAGATGAGGCGATGATAACAATGAATACTTGGACAGAGGGAGCCGGGGCGAAATTTAAAACACTGGTCAGCGGCGATTCCATTTCCAAAGGTGTCATTTACGATGAATCAAGAAGCAAATATGTTATTCTGGAGGACAATTATGTCTCCTTGCTCCAGGATAAGCTGAAGGGCGGACTGCGCAACACCGCACGGTTCGGCAACACGTTGATGAAGGGCTTCGGCAATTTGCAGCGGGATGTCGTGAAGGATAAGCCCGATATCGTATTGATTGAATACGGCGGCAATGATTGCGACTTCCACTGGGAAGAGATCGCGCTTAATCCCGACGCGGAGCATAATCCGAAAACCGCTTTTCCGAAATTTGAAGCGATGCTCCTGGACATGATTGATTACCTCAAGGGCCAGAATATCGTGCCAGTCCTGATGAATCTTCCTCCGCTGAACGCCGACAGCTACTTCAAATGGGTCAGCGGCAGTAATCCGAAGTCGGAGGTCAATATTCTGAAGTGGCTCGGCAGCGTTACGAAAATCTACTGGTGGCAGGAGAAATACAATTCCACCATCATGAAGGTGGCGGAAAATACCGGAACCCGGCTGATCGATATCCGCAGTGCGTTCCTGCAGGAACCGGACTTTACCAGACTGATCTGTGTGGACGGCATCCATCCGAACCGTGAAGGACACCGCATTATATACGACAAGGTACTGAGCTTCATCCGCAGCAGCGAACCGCACCTGCTGCAGGACGGCGGCTTCCACCCTGCTGCAAGGCATTAGCTTAAGGCACGGGCCGCAAGCATTCAGCCTTCCCTTCAGTCTCACGGCATTGCCGTCCAAGCTTCCCGAAAGCAGCATTTCGGGAGGCTTTTTGTATTGGTTTATAAACCCGTTAGGCTTCCGGCTGCGGCTGCAGCGATACATATTTGTCGCCGAGCACTTGTTTGAAATACTCACGGTTATAGAGCATGCTGGGATGATTCGGCTGGTAGCACAGCGCTGTTTCGTTGTAGAGATTGCCCTTCTCCGGATCTCCGATGCGGTCATAACATAACGCCAGCTGCAGATTCGGCAGCCAGGTGTCATAAGCCCCGTTCCACATCCCCATGGACTCTGCCGGGCGCGGCAGCAGCAGCGCGGTCTCGTACCAGTAGATGGCGGGAGTGTACTGCCCTCGGTCCAGATGCCATGCAGCCAGCCGGCAGCAGAGCTCCGGCCGGGGCTTGTCATACCGCAGCGCCCGGCAGAGCGCTGCAAATGCCCCGTCAGGGTCGCCCAGCTGCTGGCGGCATTCGGCCAGGCGCAGACAGGCCTGCAGATTGTCCTCGATCCAGCCCTGGCCCCCGTCCAGAAACCTCTCATAATAAGCGGACGCTTCCGCAGCCAAGCTGTGGTCGCGCAGCTCGTTGGCATAATAGAACTGATCACGCGGCGAGAAGCTCTCTCCGGCTTCCTCCCGCTTGCGGTAAATCCGCAGATTGCGGTCCGTATAGGCTTTGTCTTTCTCATGGGTCACGCTGACATCGCTGCTGTACAGATTGCCGTACACCTCCAGATATTCATGCACGGGACCGATCCAGCGGAAGTTGCAGCTGCGGCGTACAAGCCGGTTGCGGCGCAGGGAAGTAATCACCTGCCCCTCACTGTCAAAGGCCAGATTGTACTGCATACTGACGCTGTCCACCTCCGGCGGCAGCGTGCGCTTCAGCTCCTGAAAGCGCGCCTGATCCTCTTCCTTGAGGAAGTCGTCGGCGTCGAACCAGAAGATGTATTCCTTTGTCGCCTTGCTGAAGGCGAAGTTCCGGGCAGCGGAGAAATCATCAACCCAGGCAAAATCATGGATCACGGCACCGAAGGATGCAGCGATTTCTTTGGTCCGGTCGGTCGAGCCGGTATCGACAATGATAATCTCGTCGGCGATCCCCTTCATGGATGACAAGCAGCGGGGCAGACTGTTCTCTTCATTGCGGACGATCATGCACAGGCTGATTTCGATCATAAGTCCCTTGTTCCTCCTGAACGCATATTTAGTGCTACTTTATTGATATGCACCTGCTTCCGTAAGGAACTCTTGTACTCACCTACATCCGGCGAGGAACCTGCAGGCCTATCTTTTTTCCTGCAAAATCACTTGCAGCAAGCAACTTTTCTGCGGATGCAAGGGTCAATAAAGAGTAGAGAAGGAGGAACAGCATGAACAGCAGGCGCAATGAGACTGCCCTGATGGAACCCGGCGAACTGCAGGCGCTGATGGATACGTACGGGGATGATATCTGGAATTATGCTTATTTTCTCTCCGGCAGCCGTAGCGCCGCCGACGATATCGCCCAGGAGACCTTTATCCGGGCCTATAAATATATGGGCAGCTTCCGCGGTGACGCCTCCGTCAAGACCTGGCTGCTGCGCATTGCCAGAGGCCGCTTTCTGACCTTCCGCAGCAGCAGCTTTATCCGCAGGGTGACGCTGCAGGATACTCCGGAGCCAAGCGGCGCAGAACGTTCAGCCGAGGAGGAGTTTCTGCGGCAATCGCTGCACGGGGATGTATGGGCACTGGTGCTGAGGCTGCCCCGCAAAGACCGCGAGGTGCTGATGCTGCACGCCCATTACGGCATGTCGATGGAGGAAATGGCAGCCACACTGGGCCTGTCGCTGTCCGCTGTCAAATCAAGACTGCAGCGGGCCCGGCGGAAAGCGGCCCAAGGCTGGGAGAAGGAGCTGAAGGATGATGGGCAACAGCAATAAGGATTGGGAAGAGCAAATGAAGAATAAGCCGTTTGCGGACGGCAGCTTTAGTCCGCAGCTGCAGCAGAATGTACTGCAGCGGCTGGAGGAAGTACCGCGCAGCCGTTCCCGCCGCTGGGCTTACAGCCTCGCGCTGCTGCCGCTGGCGGCTGTATTGCTGCTGGCCGGCTACAGCAGCGGCTGGTTCGGCGCGGTCACGTGGGGGCCGGAGGCAGCGGCACCGCTGCCGGCGGGAACAGCCCCGGCGGCGGAAGGGGGCAGCGACAGTGTAGCTCCCGTGACGCCGAACCCCGCAGCCGAGCCCCCGCAGCCGCTGGTGGATTTCCCCGCTGCGGAGGGCGGCGCGGGAACGGTGCCGCTGCCCCTCTCCACCATTCTCGCGGTTCCGAGCGTGGATGACGGCAGCCAGCCCTCCACAGCCGAGCCGCCGGGGCTGCCGGAGATGACGGACGCGCTGCCAGCCGGCTTGATGGGCGAACTGCAGGCGGCGCTCGTATACCACGCCGTTGGCGGCAGCGGCTATCTGCTGCTCGCCCCGAAGGGCTGGCAGGCCTCGGCCGTTATTGGGGCGAACGGCTCTTACGGAACCACGTTCACAGATCCGGAAAATCCGCAGCAAACCCTGCATTATACCGACAATAACTGGGGCTGCCACGGCTGTGCCGTCGTCACGATCGGCAGTTATTTTCCGGGCAAGACAGCATGGGCCGAATCGTACGGCTACAGCATGGAGCCGTTGAACTTTACCCGTCAGGAGGTTCTGGGTCCGGAGCAGCGGATGGTGCGCTATACTGAAGCAGCTGACGCAGACGGTTATGTGAAAGAAGGTGCTCTCTATTATGAAGAAGGGGAATGGGGCTATCACATCCGCCGGCTGGAATTCACGCTCTCCCCGGATTCTGTAATGGACGGGACACGCGATACCGTGCTCAGCTTCTTCCAGACTCACCAAGGGGCGCTGCAGCTGCCTGTGGAATAGCTCATTTTATAGGTGAATTTGCGGACGCTGGAGTCGTTTGGTGTTATAATAGCGGAGAGTTTATTGATGCATCACAGTCAGACTTCAACAATCCGTATATTAGAAGGGGACGTTTGCTTTGTCAAAAATCATCAAAACGTTAACCATTGCCGGCAGTGACTCCAGCGGAGGCGCGGGCATTCAGGCCGACCTCAAGACCTTTGAGGAATACGGCACTTACGGGTTCAGCGCGTTGACGACCATCGTAACGATGGACCCGGATAACGGCTGGCACCACAATGTCTACCCGGTCGATGCGGCAATCGTCGCCGAGCAGCTCAAGACGGTATTCGCCGGCGGTCCGGTCGATGCGATGAAGACCGGGATGCTCGGCAGCGTGGAGATCGTACAGGTAGCCGAGCAGGCAATCAAAGCCAGCCGGCAGCAAAATGTCGTAATCGACCCGGTTATGGTCTGCAAAGGCGAAGATGAAGTGCTGAATCCGGAGAGCGCCAACGCAATCCGTGACCTGCTCCTTCCACTCGCCACCGTTGCTACCCCTAACCTGTTCGAGGCCGGCGTGCTCTCCGGACTGGGCAAGCTTAGCAGCATCGAGGATATGAAAGAAGCCGCCCGCCTGATTCACAAGCTCGGCACGAAGAATGTCGTTGTGAAAGGCGGCAAGGCGCTCGGCGGAGACACGGCCATCGATGTATTCTTCGACGGCTCCGATTTCACTGTCCTGGAATCGGTCAAGATCGAACCGGCGCATAATCACGGTGCAGGCTGCACCTTCGCCGCCGCAATTACCGGCGGTCTGGCGAACGGCTTGTCCGTTCACGATGCCGTTGCCAAGGCAAAGGACTTCGTCTCGGCAGCGATCCGTAGCGGCTATGCCTTTAATCAATATGTAGGCCCTGTCTTCCACGGCGGCTACCGCCTGGAGAACTAGGCCCCATCGCCAAATAGGAGCTGTCCCCGTAGCCGATGCAATGGCTTGGGGCAGCTCCTATTTGTTGCGAGTAGTTAACTTAGCTTCTTAGGCGGATGGTGTTCTCTGCAGGGCGGCTCAGTTATGGACAAACTGCTGCTGCAGCTCTGCGTTGACATTGCCGGTAGTGCCCAGCTGCGCTTATTATTCCGGGGAGGATTCCCCGGCTATATGTGCGATGAGACCCAGCGCTTTGGCTTTGACTTCATCGTCTGCAAGCACACCGATCAGAATCCGCTGGGTCGCCCGGTTGATCGGCAGCGCCGCCACAAACGGCGAGTCCGTAATATCCACGGCATACAGCACCTCCTGGCCGGTCTCGGAATTGGTGCCCCATTTCAGCCGGGGATCATCCTTGGCCAGCGTTCCATCCGTCACCAGCTGCTGCAGATCCTGAAAGCCCTCCTGGCCTCCGATCCACTCCACTGTCTCTTCGTCCAGAATCAGAATATTCGGCCGGTTGGCTGCCAGCTCGACTACAGCCTTCTGCATATAGTTCATATCGAAGCCGGTTGCGCCCTCTCCGACTTTAGGCAGATAGGTGATAGTCGCGCTCACCCGCTTCCATTCCGGATATTGCTCAATGAAAGCCTGCTCCAAGGGCGCTGTCTCGCCGTCCGGGTCCTGCACCCCGAAATTGCCGAGGAACATGACTGACGCGTCGAGTGGCGGCAGGGAGGCCAGATATTTTTTATGCTGAATATTGTTATAAATGGCATTACCGGCTATGGCCAGTACAATGACTGCAATCACGGAGATAATAACATGCGTCCGGTACAGGCGGAAGAACCGCTCCGTCTTGCTGGCAACGCCCGACAATTTGCCGTATTTGGCCAAACGCTGCTCCTCGGCTTCAGCAATTTCCTGCTTGTCCAGGGTGTCGAGGATAAACTTGAAGGTTTGGAAATCCTCTTCCGGCGCCGATCTTTCCTCGTCGTCATTTTTTTTGGAACGCTGCCGTTTGATCAGCAAATCGAATCTCTTGTTAATCTCTTCCCTGGATACGTTTTCAGGCAGTCCCAAACGTTCATACGCTTGCTTTAATTTGTCGCTCACTTTCATTTCTCCTTTTATAAATGATGCCTGTTGGTCCTGTTCTTGGTACTCCCTCTATTCTAACAGAGATCGCCTCCAATTCTCCACTCTGCCTTGTCTTCACGATTGGCTGCCCGGCCGGAGTAAACATTTCAGCACCTCTGGTCGATAACATATAGATACCTAAAAATAATAATTAACTAAACTTTAGAAAGAAGGAACCTTCCCCATGAATATCACAGATGTGCTTATTGCCGCTATGCCCTATCTCAAGCAAGCCATTCGCGAAGACTGCGCGATTTCGTTGTATGACCGTGAGAAGTTTCTGTACTTCTCCAAGAGTGAGTCCCTGCCGCTTGATTTCAAGGCCGGTGACCCGTTGAATGATGAGAACAGAGAATTCCGGGATTTGAAGGATGGCGAAGAAAAATCCTATGCTCATTTTCCTGCTGAGCTGTTCGGCATGCCGTTCGACGCCGTGTTCATTCCGGTCAAGGAAGAGGGTGCAGTCGTTGCCAGTCTAAGCTTGACCTATAGCATGGGCAATCAGGATCAGCTGAGACAGCTGATGGAAGAAGCAGAAGCCATCACCGGACGGCTGGTGGACAGCATTCAGCATGTTGCCGCGCATTCCCAGGAGCTGAGCTCCACAACGGAAGAGATTCTCTCCAATACCAAGCAGACCGTTGAGGACTCCAAAAAAGTCACTGAGGTGGCCAGCTTTATCCGTGAAATCTCCGAGCAGAGCAATCTGCTGGGGCTTAATGCCGCCATTGAAGCGGCGCGTGTAGGTGAGGCCGGGGCCGGATTCGGCGTTGTCGCCGATGAAATCCGCAAAATGTCCGTACATACCAAAGAAGCAACAGGCCGCATCGAGCAATCGCTTAAGGTGGTGCAAAGCTCCATGAAGCTGATGGAAAGTGAAGTCGCCGAAATTGCCTCCTCCTCTCTGGAACAGGCTCAGCTGGTCACCGATTTCATGGAGACGATTGATCAGCTCAATGCGACCAATCAGAATCTGAAGGCCCTGATCCGCAAAATTATCGAAGTCAACGCGCAGTAAGCAGATGGTTGCTGTCCTCCCGGCAATAGTGGCGGGCCATGTTTCACGGGTGATATAATGGAGCAAATTTGGAGGACGGCGGGTGAGTAGGCTGTATACCTTTATTCAAAATTTCCTGCAGGCCTGGGCGGACTACCCGCTTCCGGAAGGAAGCGTTCTTGCAGGGAGATACACGGTAATATCCCCGCTCGGAGTCGGCAGCTACGGGATTACCTACCGCTGCTATGACCGGCTGGAGCAGCGGACTGTGGCGCTCAAGCAGGCCAAGCCGAGCAAGAAAGGGATCGGCCAGCGGCTATTGGCCCGCGAGCGGGATGTGCTGCAGGCGCTGGATCACCCGTATATCCCGGCCTGCCGCGGCTACTTTGAGGAGAAGCGCTCCTGCTGGCTGGTTACCGATTTGGTGGAAGGGCAGACGCTGGAGGATCTGATCTTTGGCGAGCGCATGACCTTCGGCGAACAGGATACGGTTCGCTGGACCCTGACGCTGCTTGAGCGCGTACGGCATGTTCATGACCGCGGCTACGCGCATATGGACATCCGGATACCCAATGTCATTATGCATGCCGGTGAGCTGTACCTGATTGATTTCGGGCTGGCCGCACGTCTGGGCTCGCCGCTGCCGGCCGATCACCCGCACGGCAAAGCAGGCCGGAACGGCGTTACGCCGCCCCGGCCTGCTAGTATACCGTCGGATTTATCCGACATTGGCGATTTGATGCTCTTTATGCTCTACTCCAGGTTTGATCCCGGGCATGATGCGGCAGAGGCGGACTGGATGGATGAGCTGGCGTTGTCGTTGCCGCTGAAGCAGATCCTGCTTCGGCTGCTTGAAGAGGATAAGCCCTATCTCCATACCTCCGAGTTGGTCTCCGATCTAGAGCGGAGTCTCCCGGAACTCAAAGCCTGATCGGACAAAGTTAACTGGAATGGCTGCCGTAGCGATTCTTGTAGTACTTATGCCCTCTGTGACCGCCTTGGCGGTAGTCCGAAGATGAACCTCTTCCGTATCGCGCCCCGGCGCTGCTGGAATGACGGTAGTTTACCCGCCCCCGTCCGGAGCTGGAATAATGGGTGTGCCCCCGCCTTCCCCGATGGCTGCTTGAGTGCCGATGACTGCTATGCTCTACGGAATGCATAACCTTCTTGATCAGCTTTTTGAACATAATACCGCCTCCTTGGAATGATTTAATGGGATGAATATACTTAAAATTAGAACATATTCCCCGGGTCAATGCAAATGTTACCGGGCTGTGTAAGCGATGCTCCGGATGGTGATGAAATACCTGGCGCTGAGCTCTTATTCCGGGCGGCGGCATTCCATTTCCATCAGCTGGAATGTGGTCGTCCATTCACCGGCAGCGTTGACGAAGCTGCCTGCTGGAGTAAATCCCGCCTTGCTGTACAAGGCAATCGCCCGGGCGTTGAACGCAGCGACACTGAGTCTGAGCTTATGCGGCGCAAAGCGCTTGATGCCAAACTCGATGCCTCTTTGCAGGAAAGGTAGTCCCCTGCCCTGGCCCGTAAGCTCCGGCTTGAGACCCAGTCCGATATCGAGCACATGCTCGCCTGCGTATAGCCCCTGACGGATGCCTCCGGGAACCTGGGCCGCCTGCCCGTAACAGAAGAACCCGACAAGCTCTTCCGCGTTGCCGCGCACGGCATAATAGGAGCCGTCCAGCAGTTCCGCCAACACCTCCTCCACCTCTCCCGTCACATTGTAAAACTCATAGGGTGCTTCATATCTCCATTCCGCTATGCTGAGCGCTTCAGGTTCGGTCATTGCATGCATGGTATAAGCTGAATAATCGTCCTTGTGCATTATCAGAGTCCTTCCTTTGGTTGATTGTGGCAGCGGCCGGGGGAGCTCGGGCGCCCGTTGGGCCGCTGGGCGCTGGTCGCGCGCCGGAGTTGCCAGGGTTACAGACCGGAGAGCCCTTGATTAGCACATTAATAAGTAAGGTATTACATCTTACTCCACACCGGTGAACGCTGCCCTGGACAATATACTATTTGTCCGCTGCTTGATCAAATATATTGTAAATTCAAGCCATTTGATGTGAATTTTTTCCTAGCTGCAATCGCTGTCAAATGACAAGATAATTGAGAGCTGTAGTTGATCATTATTGTGACCAAGGGAGCGATGTAAGCAATGAGCCAATTTGCCACCGTAAACCAGGAAGAATGCATTTCCTGCGGCGCCTGCAATTCTGCAGCCCCCGCCATCTTTGATCTGGATGATGACGGATTCGCCGAAGTGATTTTTGAGGGTGACGGTAACCGCGGAGTAACCGCCATTAACGAGGACCTGCTGGATGAACTGCAGGATGCCGTGGACAGCTGCCCGACGAACTGCATCATATTAGGCGATGCACCGTTTGCTTCGGCATCCTAAGCCCTGGCCGCCAATAGACCCGAAACATAGAGCAGCGATCCTCCACCAACGGGAGAATCGCTGCTCTCTCTTTATTTCAGCTTCTTCTTTGAACTTGAATCTGACCAAAGTAACCCGTCAGCTCCCGCTGCGGATAACGCCTTTTTTCAGGATCAGGTTGCCGTACAGCGCCTCTTCTCCGGTAATGACCACTGCATAGGCCTTCCTGGCACGCTCGTAGAAGGCAAACCGCTCCTCTTCGCCGATCACGGCTTCCGCATCATGGGCGGCGATGATCTCCTTATAGGTGTCCCAAATGACCGGCACCACAGTGTCGCCCGGAACGACGCCCATCAGCGCTGCCTGCTGCTGCGCATAATGGTCAAGCGGCAGCAGCTCCAGGATGGCCGAGAGCAGCTGCGGAATGCCGATGCCATCATAGTGGATAACCCGGGAATGCAGACTGTGTGCGGGGAAGTTGGCGTCGGCCAATACCAGCTCGTCGCCATGGCCCATCTCCATCATTAGCTTCACCAGCTCCGGCGAGAGCAGCTTCGGGATGTTGCAGAGCATAGTGCTGCGCCTCCCTTACATGCCGTAGAACGATCTTAGCGCAACCAGCTGCTCGATCCGCTCCGGCGGCAGCTCCCGTTCGCCGCCGATCATCCGCGTCAGGAAGGTGAGCTTGGCCGTGTATTCCAGCCGCTCCATGTTCATATAAGCGGCCATGACATCCTTGCCCCACGACAGGGCGCCGTGGCTTTCGAGGAGAACCGCCGTCTTCTTGCCGAGAAAAGGCATGATGGAATCCGGCACCTCTTCGGTTGACGGCGTACCGTAAGCGGCCAGCGGGATATCGCCCATCGCGATGACCGACTCGGGCATCATCATCTTATCCAGTGCTTCGCCCTTAATGGCGAATGCGGTGGCATAAGGCGGATGGGCATGAACGACACCGTTCATCTCCGGCAGCTCGCGGTAAATCCGCAGATGCATCTTCACTTCCGTGGAAGGCCGGTAGCCTTCAAAGGCCTCGGTAATTTCGCCTTCCAGGTTGACCTTTACGAGCATATGGGGCTCCAGATAGCCTTTGCTGACGCCGGTCGGCGTAGCGAGTATCTCACGTTCATTAAGACGCGCCGAAATATTGCCGTCATTGGCGGCGATAAAATCCTTATTGAACAGATTGCGGCCGATGTCGCAAATTCGCAGCCGCAGCTGTTGTTCCTGTTTATCCATAGGTACGCTCCTCCACATCCTGCTTAAATTGAACCCGGTATGCTTGCGCCGCGCACCGGTCGGTATACCTCAAGCGTCTCCGAGGCCGCCACGGCTTCGCGGGCGTGCGCCGGGTCCAGCTCACCCAGCGCGGCCAGCTGCACCAGCATATTGCCGAGCGCACTGGCTTCCGCCGGACCGGCGACAACCTCCTTGCCGGTGGCGTCGGCGGTCAGCTGGCACAGCAGCTTGTTCTTGATGCCGCCGCCGACCATATGGACGGTATCCACGCTCCGGCCGGTCAGGACCTCCAGCGCTGCAATCGCTTCGCTGTATGCATGGGCGAGACTCTCCACAATAACGCGCACGACAGCGCCGCGCGATTCCGGCACTGCCTGGCCGGTGCGCAGGCAGTACTCCCTGATCCGCGCCGGCATGTCGCCCGGCGGAGCAAACTGCGGGTCGCACGGGTCCACGAGGCTGCCCGGCGACGGCTCGCGCTCCGCCAGCTCTGTCAGCTCGGCGAAGCTGTAGTCTTCGCCGGCTTCGGCCCAGGTGCGCTGGGTCTCCTGCAGCAGCCACAGGCCGGTGATGTTCTTCAGCAGCCGGTTGCCGCCGCCGAAGCAGCCCTCATTCGTGAAGCCTTGGCTGTAGCAGGCTTCCGACAATACCGGCTGCTCCGTCTCCATGCCGACGAGCGACCAGGTGCCGCAGCTGATGAAGGCGGCACGTTCCTTGCTGCGGTACGGAACGGCCGACACCGCAGCCGCTGTATCATGCGAGGCGCCGGCAATGACCGCAAGCGGCGGACAGCCCAGCTCTTCGCACAGCTCGCGCCGCAGCGTGCCGATAAGCGTCCCGGCCTCCACGACGTCCGGCAGCAGCCGCTCCGGCAGCCCCAGCCGGGCGAATACTTCGCCGGATGGCTCCGCCGCGCCCGCAGCAAGCAGCCCGCTCGTGCTGAGGATGGACCGCTCTGCAGCGGCAACGCCCGAGAGGAAATAATGGAACAGATCCGGCATGAGCAGAATCCGCTCTGCACCTGAGCGCAGCGCTTCATTACTCTGCCAGTCGGCAAACAGCTGGTACACGGTGTTAATCGGGTCCGGCTGATTGCCGCTTAAGCGGAACTGCTCCTCCGGCGGCAGCAGCTCCTCCAGCTCTGCACGCACGTCGTACATCCGCCGGTCCCGGTAATGATGCGGTGTGTACAGCAGCTGCCCTTCTCCGTCCAGGATGCCGTAATCCACACCCCAGGTGTCCACGCTGACGCTGAGGATGTCCGGATAACGCCGGCAGGCCAGCTTGACACCTTGCTTGATCTGTTGGTACAGCTCCAGCACATTCCAGTGCAAATGCCCACCGAGCATGACCGGTGTATTGGGAAAACGGTGAATTTCCTCCATCGCAATTCCCTTCCCGTCATAGGTTCCGGCAATGACTCTTCCCGAGCTTGCACCGAGATCGACGGCCAGCACCCGTTTGAATTCGCTCATCTCATGCACCGCCCTGCTCCGCTGCTAGTACAGCGGGCCGAAATTGCGGCAGGCACGGAAGTCGGCGTCCTCCAGACTCTCGGTGCCGAACAGCGACCAGACGCGCGGCCGGAATACATCCGCCTCCGGCACATTGTGCATACTGACCGGGATGCGCAGGATGGAAGCCAGGGTAATCAGATCGGCGCCGATATGGCCGTAGCTGATGGCCCCGTGGTTCGCGCCCCAGTTGTTCATCACATCGTAGACTGACTTGAACGAGCCAGTGCCGGTCAGCACCGGCGCGAACCAGGTCGTCGGCCAGGTAGGATCGGTCCGTTCGTCCAGCGTGCGGTGCACCTCTTCCGGCACATCCACCGTGTAGCCTTCCACGAGCTGCAGCACCGGACCAAGTCCCTTGACCAGGTTGAGCCGGGCCATCGTCACCGGCATGCCGCCCTTGGTCAGGAAGTCGGTGGAGAAGCCGCCGCCGCGGAAATACTCCTGCGAGGCCGGGCGGAACAGCGTCGCTTCCAGCGCTGCCTTGACCTCCTCGTCTGTCGTCTCCCAGAACGGCTTGATGACAGGCTCGCCGTCCTTCTGCTGCACACCGGTTCCGTCGAGCGCCGCCGAGCCGGAGTTGATCAGGTGCAGCAGACCGCCGGCTGCCCGGCCTTCCAGCTCATAGCCGGTTACGCGTTTCACCGCCGCAGGGCTCCAGTATGTCCGCACATCGGCGAAGATCTGCGCCGTGCCCGTCAACAGATAATTGAACAGCATCGTTACACCGTTCAAGCTGTCATTCTCGGTAGCGACAATGTATGGAGCCCGTCTGCCGTTCCAGTCGAAGGAGGAATTAAGAATCGTCTCCATGAAATCCCCGTTCGGGAAGTGATCGGTCCATTGGCGCTGCCCCTGGAAGCCCGACAGCAGTGCATTATGCCCCTGCGCTTCCTCCGCAAAGCCCATCTCGGCCAGCACCGGATTGCCGACCATCAGATCGCGGGCGATCAGGGTCATTTTGACCACCGTCTCCCATTGGCGTTCCTTGTCCTCCTCACTGACCTGAAGCTGCGGCGGGTTGTTGTCGGCTCCCACCTTGCAGTTCTCCTTCGTCCAGGCCAGCGCCCGGGCGTATTCCTCCTGGTCGTAGATGCCTTCCTCGAAGCGGCGGACGAATTCGGACATATCAATGTATTCATTGCGCATGCCCAGGTAATCCTGGAACATCTGCTCATTCACGATGGACCCGGCAATGCCCATGGATACCGAGCCCATCGACAGATAAGAGCGTCCTTTCATCAGGGCCGCAGCCAGCGCCGCCTTGGCGAAGCGCAGCAGCTTCACCGCTACATCCTGCGGAATCTCCTCGCTGCCGGAATCCTGCACATCCTCGCCATAAATGCCAAACGCCGGAATGCCCTTCTGGGCATAGGCGGAAAGCACGGCGGCCAGATAGACGGCGCCCGGTCTTTCCGTTCCGTTAAAGCCCCACACCGCGTGGGGAATCGAAGGATTCATGTCCATCGTCTCTGAGCCATAACACCAGCATGGAGTTACGGTGATGGAGACGCCCACATTCGCCGCAGCGAATTTGGCCTGGGCCGCCGCCGCTTCCTGAACGCCGCCGATCGTCGTATCGGCGATCACACACTCTACCGGCGTGCCGTCCGGATAACGCAGCGATGCTTGCAGGAATGCGGCTACCCGCTCAGCCAGCCCCATCGTCTGCTCTTCCAGGGATTCACGTACACCGCGCCGTCTGCCGTCGATGGTCGGACGGATGCCTATTTTCGGATAATGAGTTGCCATTTGTTCACAGCCTCCTCAGCAGGATAAAAGGATTCATATAATAACGCTTTCAACTCTTCCATCATAAAATGGCTAATCCTTACTGTCAACATAAAACCACAATATTTTTGTGTTTTTATGTGGTTTATGAATTATTTATGTGGTTTTTATTGTGGGATATCCTTTTTTTCAGGAAATCGGTTATAGTAAATATAAAGAAATATAGAGAATCCCAGATTTCATTCTTCAGGGGGCAAGTATGAAAGCATTCGAACGGCGTGAGCTGATTATCAACAAGCTGCATAAACACAAGAAGGTATTCGTCGCCGATCTGGCACGGGACTTCGAGGTATCCGAGGAGACGATCCGCAGGGATCTGGAGAAGCTGGACAATGAAGGTGTGGCGAAGAAAAGCTACGGCGGCGCTATCCTGAACGTGCACACCAACGAAGATCCGTCCTATTCGCATCGTCACGCGGTGAATCTGGAGGCGAAGCGTGCCATTGCTGCCAATGTGCTGGAGCTGATCGGGGACGGCGACAGCCTGATGACCGATACGAGCTCCACCGCCTTTGAAGCGCTGAAGCGGATTACTGAAGCCCGCAGCAATCTGACGCTGATCACCAACTCGCTGGTTGTCCTGTCGGAATTCCAGCATTCCGGTCACAAGCTGATTTCCACAGGCGGTGTGCTTGGCGCGCAGACGAATTCTTTTGTCGGTCCGAGCGCCTCGCATACGATTCAGCGGTATAATGTGGATGTGGCGCTGTTCAGCTGCAAAGCGCTGTCAATGACCGGCGGCCTGAGCGATTCCAACGAGGCGGAAGCCGAGCTGAAGATTCTGATGCAGCAGCAGGCGAGCAAGGTGATTCTGCTGGCGGATTACTCCAAGTTCGACCGTATCGCCTTCGTCAAGCTGTTCAGCTTCGACAAGGTGGATTATATCGTGACCGATCAGAAGCCTTCGGCGGAATGGATTGATTTTCTGAACAAATACCAGGTATCGCTCATCTACGCTCCTGCCCTGAACTAGCGGCCTGCCCGGCCGTATGGAGGTGAATCGCAAGTGGTATCCGTCAACCTCTCCGCAGTTTCCGCAGCCTACTGGGTTCCCTGGGCGCTGCTCGGCGTGGGAGCATTATTGCTCCTGCTGCTGTGGGCCGTGTTCCGCAAGATTGATTAGCCGCTTTCATGTATGCGCTTACTAAGTAGACATGGCTACGCCGCCCTGAACAGAACGGTAACCGTTTATGCGAGAAGGTTATCTTTTTTCAAAATAAACAGCTTGCCGTTTACCGCCAGCGGCCGTACAGAAACGTCCTGGAATCAGCGGGTTTATTGTGCCCGGCGTTTGTGGACGGCCTTGTTCTTTAAGCAGGACCTTCATTGATCTTGGCATCCGCACATTCATGAGCTCTGAAAACCAAACTCTGCTAATCCTGTCAGCCCGCCTAATACTGCCGCTTATTGCCTTTCTTGACCTCTTCCCAATCGGCCTCCACATTGTGCCTGACCCGGGTCAGCAGTCCCATAAGCGCCTCCACTTCTTCCTCCGACAATCCCTTGAGCGCAACCTTGTCCGAATGCACCCCTTCTCTCTGCAAAAAAGGGTAGACTTCCTTCCCCTTATCCGTAGCGTACAGCCGCTTGATCTTCCGGTTATCCGGGTCGCTGCGCTTCTCGATCAACCCCTGCAGCTCCAGCTTCTGAACGGCCCGTGCTGCCGTGGTCCGGTCCACCTTGATCATCTCTGCCAGCTTCTCCTGAATAATACCCGGCTGTTCGCAGATGCGCACCAGATACAGATACTGCCCCCGTGTAAGCTCCACTTCCTTGAATTCGATGTTGCTGATGGAATCAAGCGCCCGGGCGATCATGCCGATCTCGCGCAATATTTCCTTCATATTCTGGCCTCCGCGCACTTTATTTTTGTTGCAATTGCAATAATAATAGTGTAGCTTAGTTCATACGGAAGTGCAAACCGGATTTGTCCCGTATTATCGCTCAGAAAGAAGGATTGGAACCCGTTGATTACAGTTAAACTGATTGACTCAGAAGAGCAGCTGCAGCAAGTATTTGATATTCGCAAAAAGGTGTTCGTCGAAGAGCAGGGCGTCCCGCTGGCGGATGAGTTCGACGAATTTGACCGGCTGGACGGGCGCTGCCGGCACCTGGTCGTCCATTATCAGGGGGAACCGGCTGCTACCGGTAGAATCCGGGAGGCTACGGGCTACGGCAAGCTGGAGCGGATCTGTGTCCTTAAGCCGTTCCGCAAGTATGGCCTGGGCAAAAGCGTAGTCGGCGCGCTGGAAGAAGCGGCCCGCTCGCAAGGCTGGCGGAAGCTGAAGCTGCACGGGCAGACCCATGCCGCCGGCTTCTATGAGAAGCTCGGCTACTCCATTGCCTCTCCTGAATTCATGGAAGACGGCATCCCCCATTACGTGATGATGAAGGAGCTGGGTGATGCCAGGTAAACGTCTGCGCGGCGGCCTTTATGTATCGGGAATCCTGCTGCTGGCGCTCGGAATCGCCCTGACGATTCTCTCCGCACTGGGCACCTCCCCCTTCGATGCCCTGCTGGTCGGCCTCTCGCAGAGTGTCGGGCTGACCGTGGGCAGCTGGGAGATTGTGCTGGCTATGCTAATGCTGCTCGGCAATTCGCTGCTGGCACGCAGCCGGCCGCTGCTGCTCGGAGTCGTCACTTCGCTGATTACCGGGCTCGGCATCGATCTGTGGATGCTGCTGCTCGGCGATCTGGTGCAGCCTTCCGGTCTCGCCGGCAAGCTGATCTGTCTCGCGCTGGGTCTGGTGCTGATCGGACTCGGCACGGCCGTGTATCTGACCGCATCGTTCGCGCCGACCCCGCTGGATCATCTGATGCTGCTTCTCCAGCAGCAATACAAGCTTAGCCTGCTCTCCGCCAAGACCTTGATTTATGCGGTTTATCTGGCGCTGGCCTGGCTGTTCGGCGGCCCAATCGGCATCGGCACACTGGTGTCCGTCGCCATCGGCGGACCGCTGCTGCAGCTGTTCATGCCGCTGGTTCGCAAGCACATTGCAGGCCGGACTGAGGAGGCGGCGGCGTGAATGCCGAAGGCACACAAGCGCATTGCAGGCGTGACTGAAGCAGCGGCGGCGAAAATGCCGACGGTACGCAAGCGCATTGCTGGCGGGACTGAAGAAGGGGAGGCGTGAATGCCGACGGACGGGGCAGCGCGTCCCGTTATTTACTTCTTTGAACGTTGGGCTGCTGAAATAGCGGGAACATTTCCCGTTGTTCCCTCATATGGAACCCTCTGCAATGGCGTGAAAACCCGGATACGGGCTATAGCGGGAAATCTGGACACGGGCTGGGGCGAGATCTGGATACAAACTGCGGCGAGAAATCCGGACACGGGCTGGGGCGTGGTATCTGGATACAAGCTGCGGCGAAAAATCCGGACACGGGCTGCGTCCGGATTTTCATTTGCTCTCGAAGTAACAACCGCCTCTATCTGCAGCTCAAAGCTCCCCTTAGTGGAAAATCGCCAACTAATTTCGGGTTTTTCGAGATTTTACGGAGTCTAAGTGGAAATATGCAACCTAATTATTGGGTTTTGAGCCGTAGGCCTCAAAATCAATGAAATTAGTTTGCCGTTTTCCACTTAGACTTCTTTATGGCGCTCTCAGAGCCGAATTAGGTGGCGGAAATCCACTTAAATCTCTGGAGCATTGAACCACTCAACAGGGCCGGTGCTCTTAGGAAAGTTGTGAGCTGGGAAGTTGTGAGCTGGGAAGCTGGTGCATTGGTGCACCGGGAACCTGCCCCTGAAACGTTCCGCAGATAACTCGTATTAGCAGGCTCCCGCCGTATTCGAACCGCTGGAGTGGGGAGGAGACGGGCAGCAGGGAATGGGAAACCATTCCCCTATAGAAGTTCGGCAGCGACAAAACTCTTCCACCCTAACAATACATGGTACTGGCAATTACAAAATCCCACCATTCCCCGAATAAAAAAGACATCAGCGCGGATCTTCACCATTCTCACCATACACTGCCGGAAGCGGCCCACCATTCCCCAAAAGAAGTTACAGCAGAACGTCATGTAAAGTCCGATAAACTAACTTAACTCATCAAGAATGAAACACACTTAATTATCCTTGTTATACGAATTTATCGGGAGATTTATGGCGTGAGTATCGGTGTGAGTTTCGGCTTGAATATCTTCGTGAGTATCCGTGTGAGTTCCGACATGAGTATCGGCGTAAGTTCCAACATGAGTATCGGCGTGAGTTCCGACATGAGTATCGGCGTAAGTTCCAACATGAGTATCGGTGTGAGTTCCAGCGTGAGTTTCGGCGTAAGTTCCAGCGTGAGTTTCGGCGTGAGCTCCGACGTGTGTATCATCGTGAGTTTCGACCTGAGAATCAGCGTGAGTTTCGGCGTAACTTACCGCCTGATGTTTCCCCCCGGAAAGACGCAGATATTCCCGGGCTATGGCCTCATGAAGCGGATGCTCCTGCGGCACGCCCAGCCGGCCGGCGATGACATGATGTATCCCCTTGCTTCCGATTTCCGCTTGCAGCTCCGCCGCCTCTGCGTCTCCGGGATGGGCATAAGCCAGCGCTGCGGCAATAGCCGAGATTAGGCCCGGCGTCTGCAAGCCCGCAGCATGCGCCAGCAAGGCGGGCCGGAGCAGACGGTCACCCGGCGCAAGCTTACGCAGCGGCGAACGGGCGACGCGTGCAACCGTATCGTGAACGTTAGGGTTGGCGAACCGTTCGAGAATCCGCAGGGTGTACCGTTCGTGCGCAGCCCGGTCAAAGCCGTGTCTGTGCATCAAGAGCTCTCCCGTTTCCTGCAGCACTCCCCGCACGCGGGATGCTACTTCCGCGTCGGCCATCGCTGCCTGGATACTGTCATGGCCCTTGAGATAGCCGAAATAGGCCGCACAGCAATGTCCGGTGTTGACCGTGAACAGCTTGCGCTCCAGATAGGCATCAAGCGAATCGACATAGTGGACCCCTTTGATCTCCTTGAAGCTGCCGAGCATGCCGCTGCGGGGAATCACCCATTCGCTGAAAGGCTCGACCAGGATCTCCAGCGGATCGGAATGAGCCTGCACGGGCACGATGCGGTCCACCATTACATTCGGGAAGGCCACGCAGGCATCGGCACGGCTGCGGAGGCGCGGCGGCAGATGACGGTAGACATGTCGCTTCAGCTGCTGGCCGCTGCCGACTCCGTTCTCACAGGCTATCACATGCAGCGGCAGAGGCGCTCCGCTGGCCGAAATCCGGTTCTCGATGCCCTGCGCAATGGCGCCGGCAATATCTTGGAGTGCCGTCAGTCCCACAGCCGTGGTGACAATTTCCGCAGCCGCCACCGCACGGGCGACGTTATCCGCGTCGCTCAGCTCAATGGCGGTCACATTTTCGACCATGTAACGGTCCCTGTTCTCATTAGCCAGCGTCACGGGATAACGGCCCCTCTTTTGCAGCGCGGCGATCCTCTGCTTATTCCTGCCGACAAAACAGACTCTATAACCGGAATTCGACAACATCGGTGCGATGAACCCGCGTCCGATGTTGCCCGCTCCGAAATGAACGGCTCTCAAGCTGGTTTCCCCCTTCGTCAAGCATGGTCTGGGCATTACTGACGTACGCATAAGCTCACAGGTAATAACCGGGGATTCATTGAACCCCGCTGTGCTCTGCTACACCTGCACATCGCAGTTCTTGAAGCAGCTGCGGTCCATGACCGTTCCGAACTCCAGCAGCTCCAGGCTCTCGATCTGGCGGCGCGGCATATCAAATTCCAGAAACGATGTGATCGCATTGGGAATGACCACGCAGCCGATTCCGGCGGCAGCCGCAGCTCTCGCTCCGTTAGGCGAATCCTCGATAGCTACGGCTTCGTCCGGTCCGATGCCGAAGCAGGCCAGCACCTGGTTGTACAGCTCCGGATCAGGCTTCACCTTCGCCACATCATCGGAGGTACGGATACACTCGAAATAGTCGCGGATACCCAGCAGCTCCAAATGCTTCTCCACCCATTCCAGCGACGAGCTTGACGCAAGCCCGATTCTGAGGCCGGCGGCGCGCGCCGAATCCAAGTAATGGCGAATGCCCGGCCGCATCGTCTCCAGCTCCATCAACTGGCTGTGTCTGCGGTGGACACCGGCCCGGAACTCCTCCCGGTCGATGGGCAGGCCCAGATCGGTCATCAGGTATTCATAGGGATTGAAGCTGTGCAGACTGGTGCCGATACATGCCGAGTACTGCTGCAGGGTCAGCTCTACGCCATGCGTATCATAGGCCTCGCGCATCGCCGTGTACCAGGCGGTTTCTGTGTCGATAATCGTTCCGTCAAAGTCAAAAATCAGTGCTTTGATCATGAAATCATCTCCCTCATCGATGGGTCAGGCACGGCTTCTGTCCTTCCGGCAGTTCCGTGAGCCGGGAGCCCCGCCGGCCTGTCGTCCTTGTTATAAACCATAGCAAAGCCCGGAAAGCGGCGTCAAGGCGGGCAGCTTGTCCAAACCGCCATGGATGCGGTTACAGAAGGCAGGCAGCAGCAGGCGCGGATTACCTCCAGTAAGCGCTTACCAATTGTTTCACAAAAAAGAGTCTCCCCCTCTTCAAAGCCTTGCCCCGCAAGCAATCAGCGGCTGACCGACCCAGTCTGCAGCTGCGGCCCTGCCGCAGTGTACAAATCAGGGTATAGACACTAGTCTGAAATTTTTTTCAACCTTCGCTTGGTCCATACCAAACCGTGCCTGAAGAAAATTATGGCGGGAGATTAATCTTTGACTTTTCAAAAATGGCTGGGTTATACTGGATTTACGCTTAATTTCCAGTCCTTCCGGGCCGGAAAGCGGGGGAACCAGTCTTTTGGGGCGAATCAGTGCGGAGTTCCGCATGTAGGGTACCATCTTACCCGAGTCCGTCAGCTAACCTCGTCAGCAGTGGATGGGTCTGCTTTCTATCAGGAAATTCATCGCCGAGACCCTTGCCCAGGGTCTCTTTGTGTTTGGATTCATGACCCTGCTGGCAACCATGTTGGCTGTGCAAGGCTCCCCTCCCGTGCGCAAAATTTGCGGCATAAGGAGAGATAAGAAGTGCAGAAGGTCAAGTACATAACGGATGTAACCAAGCTGGAGCAACTGCCAACTCACGAAATAGCACAGCTAAAAAAAGTCGCCGACCGCTTTGATTTCCGGGTCAACGACTATTACCTGTCACTGATTGACTGGGAGGACCCCCATGATCCGATCCGCAGGCTCGTAATCCCGGGCGAAGGGGAGCTGCTGGAATACGGCTGCTGGGATGCCTCCGACGAAGAAAGCAATTACACCGTCCCCGGCTGCCAGCATAAGTACGGCACCACCGCCCTCCTGGTCGTCTCCGAAATTTGCGGCGCCTATTGCCGCTATTGCTTCCGTAAACGCCTCTTCCGGGGCGAAGCCCAGGAAGCACAAACCGACGTATCTGCAGGCATCCGCTATATTGCAGCCCATCCCGAAATCAACAATGTGCTGCTCACCGGCGGAGATTCCCTGATGCTCTCCACACCCAAGCTCCGCTCCATCATTGAACAGCTGCGGGCCATCGACCATGTCCGGATCATCCGGCTAGGCTCGAAGCTGCCCGTGTTTAATCCCATGCGCATTTATCTGGACGATGCACTGCTGGAGACGATCCGCACCTATTCCACTGCCGACAAGCGCATTTATGTCATGGCCCATATCGACCATCCGCGCGAGATTACCCCGCAGGCCCGGCAGGCTTTCACCGCGCTGCATGAAGCGGGCGCAATTGTCGTTAACCAGACGCCTGTGCTGAAGGGCATCAACGACGATCCCCGGGTGCTGGGCGAACTGCTGGACCAATTATCCTGGGCTGGGGTCACGCCCTATTATTTCTTCATCAACCGGCCGATCGCCGGCAACCGCGATTTTGCCCTGCCGCTGGCGCAGGTATACCGGATTGTGGAGGAAGCGAAGGCCCGCACTTCCGGACTCGGCAAACGGGTCCGCCTCTCGATGAGCCACGCCAGCGGTAAAATCGAGATACTCGCCATTGAGGACGGCAAGGCCTATCTCAAGTACCATCAATCCAAAGCGGGAGAATACGGAAAATTCATGATCCTGGATTGCCCGCCGGATGCCGAGTGGTTCGACGACCTGCCGGGCAGCGAGAAATATACATCCCGCGGCATCAAGGTGCCTTTGCATAGCTGATACATGTACCGGGCCGGGCGGCGTGTTGGGGTAATTAGCTGACCGGGGGCAACGAAAACTAAAGCCCCAAGGTGCGGTCATAAGCCGGCCTGCACAGCAGCCAGGAAGCGGCGGCCACCGCACAAGTGGCCGCCGCAGTGGCCGCATCACGCTCTATAGCTGATCCTGCCGCTCCTTCGGCAGCACCACACTGAAGGTGGAGCCGAGGCCAGGCGCGCTCTTCACGAAGATTCTGCCCTGGCACAGGTCCACAATGCGCCTGGCCAGCGGCAGGCCCAGGCCGTTGCCGTCCCGGGTCCGGGCTTTGTCACCCTGATAGAACTTCTCGAAGATATATTTCTGCACCTCGGGCCGCATGCCGATGCCGGTGTCCGCGACTTCCACCCGGAAGCCGTCATTCTCTTCGGCCAGAGCCACTGAGATGCTGCCGCCTTCACGCGAGAATTTGACGGCGTTGCCGATGATGTTCAGCCACACCTGCATCAGCAGCTCCTCACTGCCGAAATATTCCGTGTCTGTCAGCCGGATGTCCAGGCTGAGCTGCTTGCGGCTCCACTCCGGCTCCAGCAGCAGGATGGCCTCGCGGATTTGCTCGTCTAGCCGGAACTGCGATTGTTCGATTATGATCTCCTGATTCTCCAGCTTGGAGAGCTTCAGAATATTAGAGGTAAGCTGCGACAGCTGCCGGGTGCTGCCGATGATTTTGCCGGCGTAATCCTCCCGCTCCCCCTCCTGCAGATCCTTGCTCTGCAGCAGCATGGCATAGCCTTCGATCGCCGTAAGCGGAGTCTTGAACTCATGGGAGACATTGGTGACAAAATCATTGCGCAGCGTCTCAATCCCCTGCAGCTCCTGGACCATCTTGTTGAAGTCCCGCGACATATCGGCGAACTCTTCAATTTTGTAATTCTCGTACAAACGGACACTGAAATTGCCCTTGGCGACCTCGCGGGTCGCTTCCCGCAGCTTGCTGATCGGATACAGAATCCGGTTCCCCATCAGTGCAGTAATGATGGTTCCGGTGAGAATGCCCGACAGCAGGATGACGAGCAGAAACCAGAAGGTGTCGAACAGCCGTTTTTCCACCAGATTGAACTTGACAATGACCACGGTGAGGATCAGCGTGAAGCCCATGGAGATGAGCAGAATGAGAAAGACCAGCAGCACCAGTGCCACCCACAGATTGCCGAACCTGCTGTTCTTCATGACTGCTTGACCGCCTTATAGCCGAGTCCCCGCACCGTCACAATCTCGAATTCCGGAACATCCCGGAACCGTTCGCGCAGACGGTTGATGTGCACATCGACCGTCCGGGCGTCCGTCTCCGAGTCCAGGCCCCAAATTTCATCCATCAGCTGCTGGCGGGTAAAAATTTTGTTTGGATAGGCGATCAGCTTGTAGAGGAGATAGAATTCCTTCTGCGGCAGCAATACGCTTTCGCCGCTGCGCCATACCGTTACGGAATCATAATCCAGCGTAACCTCGCCCAGCGTCAGCCTGCGCTCATTCACAATCTGCGCCCGCCGCAGCAGCGCGCCCACGCGCAGTACCATTTCGTTAATATCAATCGGCTTCACCATGTAGTCGTCTGTGCCGACGAGAAAGCCGCGTTTTTTATCCTGGAAGCTGTCCTTGGCCGTAATCATGAGCACCGGCATATTGTAACCCGCACTGCGCAGCCGCCCGATCAGCTCGAAGCCGTCGACATTCGGCATCATTATATCGGAGATCACGAGATCAATATGCTCCGCTTCAATTACATCAAGCGCGCTTTGTCCGTCTTCGGCGGCAACCGCCTTGTACCCCTGCTTGCCCAGCACCGTGCAGATCAGCTGGCACAGCGTCTCGTTGTCTTCCACCACGAGGATGGTAATCATCCTGTTCACCACTTTTCTCTATAGCATTGTCTATGTCTAAATTATATTATCATGCCGCCGGACGGGCCAGTTGATGTTCAGTTCATATTTGTGTGTTATGATCCTTTCATCTCAACTGTAAGTTTGATTTGAAAGGAAGGTTCGCCCATGCTTCAATTAAAGAATATCAGCAAAAGCTACACCACCGGAGACTTCACCCAGGTGGCACTCGACAATGTCAGCCTTAATCTGCGGGAGAATGAATTTGTGGCGATTCTCGGGCCCAGCGGCTCGGGCAAAACCACCTGCCTCAATATTATCGGCGGGCTGGACCAGTACGACAGCGGCGATCTGATCATCAACGGCAAATCGACGCAGAACTTTGCGGACAGCGACTGGGACGCGTACCGCAACAACAGCGTCGGCTTTATTTTCCAGAGCTATAACCTGATCACGCATTTAAGCATTATGGACAACGTGGAAATGGGGATGACGCTGAGCGGCGTGTCCGTTGCGGAGAAACGGGAGAAGGCGCTGAAGGTGCTGGAGCGGGTCGGATTGAAGGACCATGTGCATAAGAAGCCGAACCAGCTCTCCGGGGGCCAGATGCAGCGCGTAGCAATCGCCCGTGCCCTGGCGAATGATCCGGACATTATTCTCGCCGATGAGCCGACAGGCGCTCTGGATACCGGAACCAGCGAACAGATCATGGAGCTGATCAAGGAGATTGCGAAGGACAAGCTTGTTGTTATGGTTACGCATAACCCCGAGCTGGCGGCAAGATATACCGACCGTACCGTGGAATTCCGCGACGGCAAAATCATCTCCGACACCAACCCGCTGCCCGACCAGAAGATCAGCTCCGCCTATAACCTGAAGAAGACCTCGATGAGCTTCATGACTGCATTGAAGCTGTCCGGCAAGAATATTCTCACCAAGAAATGGCGGACGACCCTGACGGCCTTCGCATCGAGCATCGGGATCATCGGCATCGCCCTGATTCTGTCCTTGTCCAATGGCTTCAATAAACAGATCAACAATTATGAAGCCGGGGCCTTGTCGAACTTCCCGGTTATGATCAACCACTCCGCCGTCAGCATGGACCGGGCGGCCACCATGTCCGAAGATCCGACAGGCGGTCTCACGGAGTTCACCGACAGTACGGAAATCTATCCGTATGATCCGAGCGAGAACACGATTATGCATACCAATGTGATTACCCAGGAGTATCTGGATTATATCGCCAAGATTGATCCGACATTGGTAGACGGCACCTCCTTCACCCGCACGGTCAACATGAATGTACTGAAGTCCGACGGGACAACGGCGACGGCCGTAGAAACAGCCGGCTTCTCTTCGTTCCCGAGCAAGCAGGACGGCGAGATCGGCAGCTATCTGGAGAAATATTATGATCTGCTGGCAGGCTCTTTCCCGGCCAATGATACGGATCTCGTACTGATTGTCGATGGCTATAACCGGCTCAATGTATCCACGGTCGAAACGCTTGGCCTGGACTTCAATGCAGACAGCATTGCCTTCGACCAGATTATCGGCCAGGAATTCCGGCTGATCCCGAATAACGAATATTATGCACAATCCGGCGATCATTACGTGGTGAACGGCACCTCCGCCAATCTGACCGATATGTATAACAGCGAAAGTGCCATTCCTGTCAAAATCGCCGGCATTATCCGGGCGCAGGAGGATTCTCCGATGTCCACCATGTCGGCGGGCATTGCGTATTCCGATGATTTGGCGCAGCGCTTCATTGCAGACGCCCAAAATTCAGAGATTGTCAAAGCTCAGGAAGCCTCTGCCGAGGTCAATGTACTGACCGGCGAAGTCTTCTCCAAGACCGCAGGACAATCCGCTATGATGGGCCAGGCGGCGATGATGGGGGCAGCAGCCCCAAGCGCTCCGCAGACCCAGGAAGAAGTGCTTGCGGTGCTGGGGGCAACGGGAATCCCGTCTTCAGTCTCGATTTATCCGACCGATTTCAATGCCAAGGAAGAGATTGTTGATTATCTGGATCAATGGAATGAAGGATTGTCCGAAGAAGAAATGATCGTCTATACCGATATGGCGGCGATTGTGACTAACCTGTCGGGCGGCATCATGAACGCCATTACGCTGGTGCTGATTGCCTTCGCCTCGATCTCGCTGATTGTATCCCTGATCATGATCGGTATTATCACCTACATCTCCGTTCTCGAACGGACCAAGGAAATCGGTGTACTGCGTGCACTCGGTGCCCGCAAGAAGGACATCACCCGCGTTTTCAATGCCGAGACGTTCATCATTGGCGCGTTCTCCGGCATTCTGGCGATCAGCATCACCTACCTGCTGACCATTCCGGCCAACATGATCATCAAGTCGCTTACCGACCTGTCGAATGTGGCCCAGCTTAATCCGGTGCACGCCATTCTGCTGATCGTCATCAACGTGCTGCTGACCATGCTCGGCGGGTTCATCCCGGCCAAGTTCGCGGCCAAGAAGAATCCGGTGACGGCTCTGCGCAGCGAGTAAAAGCTTACGAATAACCTGCGTGTACTGCACCAGCTCATAACAAAAGGACCCCTCGGGGTCCTTTTGTTGTTATACCGCGAATATTACATTTCCGGATGCTCCATAGCTTTGCCGCTCCGGCGGAGCCTATACTTCAGCTTGCTTCCGGACAGGCACAATCCCAGAATGGTCAGCGCCGTTCCGAGCATGGCGAGCCCGGTAATCCGCTCCCGCAGCACCAGTGCGGAAGTAATGATCGTAACCACCGGAACGATATAGATATATACGCTGCTGCGGACGGCTCCCAACATTTTGACCGACAGATTCCAGGTAACAAAGCACATCGCCGAAGCACCAAATCCAAGATACAGCAGATTCAGCAGATTGTCGGGTTCTGCAAACCTGCGCGGCTCCAGCGAGAAACCGGGCCGGAGGACGGCGGGAAGCATGAAGATCAGGCCATAACCGAAGGTCCGCCGCGTTGCCTGGATGATGTTGTACCGGAAGCCGCTGATTTTCTTGGTCAGAATGGAATACACCGCCCAGACGGCCGCCGCCAGGACAGCCAGCAGATCGCCAAGCGGATTCAACCGCAGCACAGCACCGTTGAGCCCGATAAGTACAATTCCGGCAATGGCAAACAGAAATCCGAGCAGGAAATTGCCGCTCAGCTTCTCATTATCCAGCAGAAAGTGAGCCAGAATTCCCGTGAAGAAAGGGGCAATTGAGATAATGACCCCCACATTCGAGGCGAAGGTGTAAGTGAGCGCGATATTTTCCAGGAAATAATAAAGCATGACCCCGCACAAGCCTGCACCAATAAAATAAATTTCTTGCCGTTTATGTTCCAATTTTAATGGTTTCGGATAGATCAGCCATAGCGCCGCATAGCCCAGCACAAAGCGGATCAGCAGAATCTCTGTGGGACTGAACGCCTCCAGCAGCACTTTGGTGGAGACAAAGGTGGTGCCCCAGATCAGAATCGTCAGGAGCGCCACCAGATGTCCGCCGGCATTTCTGTTCATCTTATACACTTCCCTGCCCTTATTGAAAGGAGTCCCGGTACACCTTCGGGGTTAATCCGATCATATTTTTAAAATAGTTGGTAAAGTGGCTCTGATCGGTAAAGCCCGTCCCGAGTGCCGCTTCCAGCGGCATCGCGCCGTGGACCAGCATTCTCCGTGCCTGCCCGATCCGGATATTCTGCTGATAGCGTCCCGGCGGGATGCCCATTTCCCTCGTAAACAGGCGGAGCAGATGATATTTGCTTAAGCCGGCCAGCGCGCTCAGCTCATCCAGCGTCACATTACGGTCATAATGCCGCTCCAGATATCTGCAGACCAGCTGTACTTTCCGGTTGCCCTCTGGACGGTCCGCTGCCGCTGCCGGCTGCGAATACGCTGCGAGCAGACGCTGCATCAGCAGCTTGTAGGCTTCTTTTCTGACAGCTTCGGGCCGGTTCTGCTCTATCATCAGCTTCAGCCGCTGCATGGCCTCTCCCCATTCCGGAGTGTACAGGGCATTCACCTTGAAGTATGGCAGACTGCGGCAGCCTGAGAGCTCCTGCATCAGCCTGCCCATGCTCTCCCTGCCGATATTGAAGCTGTAAAAATGCAGTGGCGCCAGCTCCACCATCTCGCAGCTATGCTTGTCGAACGGATTAATCAGCATGCAGTCCCCCGGCTGAAGCCGGTGCTCCTGCCCGTTGCAGACGAAAATTCTCTCCCCCGCCTCAATACAGCCGATGGTGTAATAATCGTGGAAATGGGTGGCGAAGTTCTGCTTGATTCCTTTAAACTGGTAAAGCTCCAGTCCGAGCGCCTCATCGGCCCGGATGCTGCGCTGCTCTTGCTTCATCTTTGTCCTCCTTAACACAGCTGGCTTATGAATTAATTGTACAACACCCGCAGGTTCACGTATTGTATGATATTGCTGTTTCGGCGTCAAAAAAGGACAGGATATTCTCCTGTCCCTCGTGCCTTCGCTATATTATTGAATGATCGAGGACATGAAACGCCCCATCTCGCTGCTGGTTTCATTCAGCCGGTCAATGGCCGCGCTGAAGCCGGCGACCAGCTCAGCCTGGGCGGCGGAGGAAGCGGCAATCGCTTCGATCTCCTGCTCCATCTGGCGGATGGAGCGCTGCACCGCTGCCAGCGAGGACTCGATTGACTTCGTCGCTTCCTTGGTATTGACGGAGAGCTTGCGTACCTCAGCGGCGACAACGCCGAACCCCGCTCCCTGCTCGCCCACCCGGGCCGCCTCAATGGCCGCATTGAGGCCCAGCAGATTGGTCTGCTCGGAAATTTCGCGGATGAAGCCGGCAACCTTGTTAACCTCGTTGGATTCTTCTACGGTTCTGCGGGAGTTCGCCAGAATTTCCGCTGTCGTCGCGGATAACTCTTCCGATTGGGCGGCCACATTCTGCACCATATCGACCAGCTCCCCGCTGATCCGGTTAATGCCTTCGGTCAGCTCTTCCATCTTGTCTTCATTCTCCAGCGTATAGGCAATGGCAAAGGCGCCGATGATCTCGCCATCATCTCCATAGATCGGCACTGCCGAAGAGATTACAGTTGCACCGTATAATTCCGGAGACAGGCGGTTCGTGGTAGCATGGCCTTTCAGGGCATTGCCCAGGGAAGGGTCGTCCGGCGGGACGGGACTGCCTTTGACCAGGCCGAAATCCAGCACCTTGCTGGGCGCATAATAGTGAAATATCTCGTTATCCGTAATCCCGATCATAATATCCTGGGCATGAATCTGTTTAAACATCGGGGCGGACAGGACCAGTGCATCTAATTTGTTCATATGGAGTCTCCTAAGCATCTGTTTTTTACAATGTATATCGTCATATGGGGCGCATTTCTAAAGAGCGGATGTCAATCCGCCGCTGCCCGCCGGGTTGAGCAGGTGAACCTTTCTCTTCCTGTATACTATCAAGGTGATGCCTCCTGTCCGTAACGGGTAGGCCCGGGTTAACATATAATCCTCCGTTGACAAAAGAGAGTCCGTCTTTTATCATCAAGGCGAAATGATCTTGTATACAAGATTTTGAACACAATATTTAAGCATAAAGGAGAGATTCCGGCGCATGAGCATCAAACGCAAAATCAACAGCGGCTGGCACTTCAGCAAGCAGCCGCTGCAAACAGCATTCGCCGCGGTGGAAGCGCTTGCCGCCGAAGCCTGGCAGCCGGTCAGCCTGCCCCATGACTGGCTGATCTACGATACCCTCAATTTGTATGAGGACGGTGAAGGCTGGTACCGCAAGGTACTTACCCTGGCCGAGCTTCCCGCACAGGGCAGGCTTGCGCTGCGCTTCGAGGGTGTCTATATGAACTCGAAGCTGTATGTCAACGGCCAGTTCGCCGGGGAATGGAAATACGGCTATTCCACCTTTGAATTTGACATTACTCCGTTCCTGCAGGAAGGCGATAATCTGATTGTTGTACAGGTCATTCATGAATCGCCGAACTCGCGCTGGTATTCCGGGGCCGGCATTTACCGCTCGGTGTGGCTGAAATCCTACCCGGATACCCATCTTGCCCCGGACGGCATTTACATTGCGGCCAGACCTGCGGCGGGAGAGTCATGGACCCTTGATGTAGAGAGTGAGCTGATCGCAGGCAGCCGCAACAGCTCCTCCGGCCCGCTGGTGCTGCGGAACTCTGTTGAAGACCCTGAAGGGAATGTCGTCACTGCTGTAGAAGAAGCCATCCCCGCTGTGCAAGCCGGCCGGGATGAAGCAACGCCTGTCCGCACCCGAATGACGGTGAACTCGCCGCAGCTGTGGGATATTGAAGCTCCCCAGCTCTATACGCTGCGGACAGAACTGCTGGACGGCGGAGAAATTATCGAAGAAGAGTCGCAGCGCTTTGGCTTCCGCACCTTTGAGCTGGACAGTCAACGTGGTTTCTTCCTCAACGGCCGCCCGCTGAAGCTGCAGGGCGTCTGCCAGCATCACGATCTTGGCAGCCTTGGCGCTGCCGTCAACAAGACGGCGCTGCGCCGGCAGCTTGCACTGCTGCAGGAAATGGGCGTGAACGCCGTTCGCTCCGCGCACAATATGCCGGCGGTTGAGCTGATGGAGCTCGCTGATGAGATGGGCATCCTGATCGTCTCGGAAGCCTTCGACATGTGGGAGCGCCCGAAGACGCCCTACGATTATGCCCGGTTCTTCCCGGAGTGGTGGAAGCGCGATATCGCCAGCTGGGTGCGGCGGGACCGGAATCATCCGAGTCTGCTGATGTGGAGCATCGGCAACGAGATTTATGATACCCATGCCGATGTGCGCGGCCAGGAAATTACCCGCGAGCTGATGAATGAGGTTCTGCTCCATGATCCGCGGGTTAACGCTTTTGTGACGATTGGCTCGAATTTCATGCCCTGGGAGAATGCCCAGAAATGCGCCGATATCGTCAAGGTCGCCGGGTACAACTACGGCGAGAAGTATTATGAGCAGCATCACCGGGAGCATCCGGAATGGTTCATCTACGGCAGCGAGACCTGCTCCACGGTGCAGAGCCGGGGTGTGTACCATTTCCCGCTGGCCCAGCCGATCCTTGCCGACGACGACGAGCAGTGCTCCTCCCTGGGCAACAGCTCGACCAGTTGGGGAGCCCGGAGCACCGAAGCTTGCATCATTTCTGACCGTGACGCATCCTTCTCGCTGGGACAGTTTCTATGGACGGGCTTCGATTATATCGGCGAGCCTACACCTTATCACACGAAGAACTCCTATTTCGGCCAGATCGATACAGCGGGCTTCCCGAAGGATTCCTTCTATATCTATCAGGCCGAATGGACGGATTACCGGAGTCATCCGATGATTCATATCTTTCCTTACTGGGACTTCTCGGAGGGACAGCTCATTGATGTGCGTGTGACCTCCAATGCCCCGCGGATTGAGCTGTTCCTGAACGGTATATCGCAGGGAACCTTCGACATCGACCATGCCCACGGCAAGCAACTGGTCGGCAACTGGCAGGTGCCGTACACACCGGGTGTGCTGCGGGCCGTTGCCTATGACGAAGAAGGCCGCATCATCGCCACCGGCGAGCAAGCCTCCTTCGGCGATGCAGCCAGGCTTGTCCTCACACCGGACAAAACAACGCTGTCCGCAGACGGCTGTGATCTGATCTTCGTGACCGTCACCGCCGAAGACACGGCCGGCCGGACCGTAGAGAATGCCAACAACCGCGTCTACTTCCGCGTTGAGGGGCCGGCACGGCTGGTCGGGCTGGACAACGGAGACAGCACGGATTACGACGCTTATAAGGGCGTGAGCCGCCGAATGTTCAGCGGCAAGCTGCTCGCTATCCTCGCAGCTACGCGGAATGCCGGACCTGTAACCCTGCACGCCTTCTCCCCTGGACTTGCGGCAGGAGAAGCAGCGCTCCAGTCTGTGCTGCCGGTGCTTCCCGTGCAGGAGGATGAGGACGGCTATCTGTACGCCGACTGCCCGCTGGAAGCCTGTGCGGCTGCAGAAGTGCTTTCTGACCTGCAGGAAATCGAGATTCCGGTGCGCAAGCTGGAAATCCTCTGCCCGGAAGGCAACCGGATTACCCCGGACCGGCCGGAAGTACCTGTACGCGTGAAGCTGCATCCGGAGAATGCCACCTACCGGGAAGTGGAATGGCGGATCACCAATGCGGCGGGCATCGACGCCAACAACGCCGCCATTCAGGTACATGGCGGGGAAGCGGTTATCCGCGCGCTCGGAGACGGCGATGTGTATATCCGCTGCGGTACCGCGAATGGCGGGGACGGGGTCCGGCTCTATTCGCAAATGGAGTTCAAGCTGACCGGCTTCGGCCAGCCGTTCCTGAACCCGTATGAGCTGGTATCCGGCGGGTACCACAGTGCGGCCAGCCGCAACCTGACTAACGGCAATGAGCGCGGCGCCGCCACCGCCCGGGACGGCGAGAGCCTGATTCACTTCGAGCGGATTGACTTTGGGGAATACGGTGCGGATGAGATTGTGCTGCCGATATTCTCGCTGGACAGCGAGGAATTTCCGATTGAGATTTGGGAGGGCTTGCCGGGCGAGCCCGGTGCAGAGCGGGTGGCCGAGGTGCGCTACCAGAAGCCGACGCAGTGGAATGTGTACCAGGAGGAGACCTATAAGCTGCCGAGGCGACTGCGCGGAATCACGTCCCTGACCTTCGTCCTCCGCCGCAAAATCCATCTCAAGGGCTTCCGCTTCCTGCCGAAGCCGAAGGCCTTCGAGACCCTCAGCGCACTGGAGAACAGCCGGATTTACGGCGATTCGTTCACCGTTACGGAGAACGCCATTGAAGGCATCGGCAACAATGTCTCCCTGGTGTATGAGGGAATGGATTTCGGCGGGGACGGCGCAACGCGTCTGACCATTTGCGGACGTTCCGCTCTGGAGCATAACACGCTGCATTTTCTGTTCAGCGGCGAGGACGGCGATGCGAAGCAGCTGATTGAATTTGCCGGAGCAGACGAGTATACGGAGCGGGAGTTCCTGCTGGAGCCGGTGACCGGCAGGCAGACCGTGACGATTCTGTTCCTGCCGGGCAGCCGCTTCGATCTGCAGTGGTTCCGTTTCTCTTAATATGCGGCAAGCACGCGCCAAGAGGGGCTGTCCTGATGACAGTCCCTCTTCCTGTTGCTAGCGTATCAGCGCACCTGCCGGTCCATCGGCAAGCCGCCGCTTAAGCTTATGGAGCCAGCCGGAACGCGAGGCTGTTACGGGACAGCCTTCAGTCGAAGATCCCGAGCGGCCCGCTCTCTGCGATCATCTTTTTCCACGACGCCCGCTGCTCCGGCTCATGCTCCAGCCACTGCTGTGACAGGGTGAACATTAGCATTCTCCGGTAATTGATGAACAGATCGAGACGCTCCAGAAAAACGGAATCCAGGTGATGCTCCCGTTCGTAGCCCTCCATGAAATGCTGGTAGAAGGCTTTGAACACACCGAAATCCCGGAACGGCCCGCTCATCCCGCCCGCAGGAGAGAACAGCAGGAATTGCGAAGCGATGGCGATGTCATTGGCGAACCAGTGAAAGTTCGCGACATCAAAATCAATCAGAATGATGCTGCCGCTGCGGTCCAGCATGATATTTTCAATATGGGGATCATTGTGGACGAAGCCGAAGCCCTCCCGAGTTACCGGCAGCCGCTCCAGCTCACTGCGGACATGCCTCCAGCCCTGCTTCACCTCCTCGTCCTTGCACCAGTTATAGAAGAAGCTCCATTCATCGTGCCAGTTCAGCACGTCCCCGTCCCTGTCCCCGTCCGGAGCATTGCCCTTCCATTTGTGATAACCTTGCGTGAGCCGGTGCAGCTTGCCGACGGTTTGGCCATATTTTATGTAAAAATCCTTCGTGCGTTCCTCCGGCTTCGGCGTATCCCCCTCAATACGGTGCATGGCATACGCCGCCAGGATATATCCGTCCACTTCCAGCGTCTCCAGAATGCGCTTATTCCGGTTGGCCACCGGATAAGCAATATCCATGCCATGCTCTCCCAGAAAATTCACAAATCTCGTACGCTCATCGATTTCCTTGAAGGCCCTTGCCTGGTTCTCATGCGGAATCGCGAGAATCTTCAGCACCATGTCCCTGGAAGTCCCGGGGTCCCGGTAACCGTAAAGCACCCCGTCCGAATCTTCCCGGCCCCCGCCGATGTAAGTAAGCGCATCCAGTTTGGCTCCGAACCTGTCCGCCATGGCTGCCAGCCAAGCCTCCGTAATCTGAATCATCGTACTCCCCCTTTTCCTTGTTCCCGGGCAGTAGGATTTGACCACAAGACAGCGCCTTCCCAAGGAACTTGCTTTCAGTGTATCGTACCTCAGCCCTAATGAACGGACATTAATTGCTGTCTTGCCTGGAGAGGTAGCGCTATGGCATGTCCTTATCTGTAACTGCCTTATTATTAAGCCTTATACTCTTAATCATAAGCTCGATATCATCTTTGTTTCGATCATAGACGTCTTTATTCATTCGGATAATTCCACCTATTGATCGCGATCTGTATCCAGGGAAATTATTGTCATCAAACACAATATAAATTTCGAGTTTATTGTCACTCACATCAGTATAGGTCTTCCCTTTCAAACCACTAACTGTGGTGATATCTTCTAGAACTGTGTTCTCTCTCGCGTCCCAAGTAATTGTTCCATTTTGGCCATAAACAAAGATTCTTTGCTCGGGATCATTGTCAAAAGTAATTTTAACACCTGCCTGCGGCAGTTCTTCCGGTAATCCTGTATCTTCAGGCTTGTAGTTCTCAATTCCGTCGATTGTATACTCCCAAGTATCAGGGAAATCCACACTGAAGTTGAAGCGTGAATTATCGTGAGTAATATAATTTCCGGGCTTGGTATAGCTCTTAGCGGATTCATTCTCCTGACACCCTGATATACATAGACATATGAATAACAACAAAAGTATGGGCCGGCTATGTTTTACTCGCAGCATGCTTGATCGCATCCTTTTTATTTGTGGTGAATTTGCTACTTTTCACTTCACCGAACAAAATATGCATTTTATCTCCACTTATAGATATTATATACTTCTCGGGATATTCCCACATCTTTGATTAACAACCGGCCCATTCCACCACTTCAAAGCGGCATATCAACAGCACTCATAAACATCGCATAAGTGCACACCTTTCCCGTTTACTCCCCCTACTTCCCCTTCCGGTAAAATAGCGGGGCATGCCCCGTCACCTCTTTGAACACCCGGCCAAAATGGGTGACACTGCCGAAGCCCACTTTTGCGGCAATCTGGTTCACCTTCATCGAGGACGACTCCAGCAGCTTCTTCGCTTCCTTGATGCGGACACTGTTCAGATATTCGATGAATGTAAAGCCGGTCGCTTCCTTAAAGAAACGGCTCAAATAATAAGGACTCACATAAAACTGTTCCGCCAGGAGTGACAACGACAACTCCTCCATGTAGTGGCTGTTAATATAACGGACAACCTCGGAAATGCGCTCATGCATCGGACTGGGCGATTCCAGCTGCTCCGCCGTGCGGGATTCTCCTACATGGCGGCAGCAAATAAGCAGCAGCTGCAGCGCCAGCGTCTGCGCGAACATCTCGTAGCCGGGCCTCATCTCCTGCAGCTCCCGGATTATATTCTGGGCCAGCGCGCCAATTGCCAGCAGATCCTGCAGGGGACATCTGGCAATGATATAGTCCCGCTCGAAGAGCGGCTGCAGAACCTCCGCATAAGCGCCGTTGACCGCAGCCATATGGCTCACATGAATGTTGACGACCAGCCGTTCATGACCCGGCAGCTCCGTATTGGCCGTCCGGTGCAGCACATTCGGCGCGATCAGAATCACATCCCCGGCGCTGACTACCATGGTGCGGTCTTTAATGAAGAATTCACGCTGGCCGTCCATGAGATAGAAGATTTCATAGGTACTGTGAAAATGGCTGACCGGCATGTGATGACTCCGCGCCTTCCGGTGGGAAACAGTAAACGTCCCGTCGCCATTCTCAAAATGAATATCCGCCAATTCTCTACCTCCTCTCCTGCCATTTTATTTATTAGAGCATCCCCGGGAATTGCCGCAAGATATAAGAAGAAGCGAAGCATTCCGGCAAAATATGTACATATCTTTGTGTTAGTATAGCCTTAAATCCAAGAGGGAGGCAACCATGATATGAACTTATCCGAAACAAACCGCGTACAGGAACCGCAGACACAGCTAAGCCCTATTGAGTGGGCGGAGAAGGCCTGCGAGGCGCTCATGGCCAAATATGAACCGGAGCTGCTGCCGCCGGACCGCTTCCATTACCATCAGGGGGTCTTCCTGTCCGGGATGGAGAAATGCTGGCACGAGACGAAGAAGCCGCAGTATCTGGAGTATCTCAAGGCATGGGTGAACAGCCAGGTGCTACAAGACGGCAGCATCAAGAAGCACAACCCGAAGGAGCTTGACGATATCCAGCCGGGAGTTCTGCTGTTCAATCTTCTGGAGCAGACGGGTGACAAGAGATATGAGCAAGCCCTGCATTACCTCGTGCCGCTGATTCAAGCGATGCCAACTAATCCTTCCGGCGGCTTCTGGCATAAGGAGCGTTATCCGAACCAGATGTGGCTGGACGGACTGTATATGGCCGGGCCGATTGCCGTTCAATACGCCCGGACCTTCGGAGCGCCGGAATATTTCGACCTGATGGCTTATCAGGCCCTCCTGATGCATAAGCATACCCTGGACCCGGCAACGGGACTGCTGTACCACGGCTGGGATGAGACGAAGGAAGCGTTCTGGGCCGATCCTGTCACCGGACAGGCGCCGGAATTCTGGGGCCGCGCCATCGGCTGGTTCCCGGTTGCGCTGCTGGAAATGTTCGAGCATATGCCGGAGGACCACAAAGACAAGCCGGCGCTTGTAACTATTCTGCAAGACCTGCTGGTTGCCTTGACCCGTTATCAGGACGAGAATACCGGCCTATGGTATCAGGTAATCGACAAGGGTGAGCAGCCGGACAACTGGCTGGAGAATTCCTGTACCTCCCTGTTCGTTCACGCTATCGCCAAGGCTGTGCGGTTCGGTTACCTGGACACCGAATATCTGAAATACGCCTGGAAAGGCTACCAGGGCGTAATCGACACCCTGAAGTTTGATGAGAACGGACATGTGGTGATCGGCAACATCTGCATAGGCACCGGCATCGGCGACTACGCCCACTATATCGCCCGCCCGACCAGTGAGAACGATCTGCACGGCGCAGGCGCGTTCATCCTGATGTGTGTAGAGATGAGTCTGGCAGAGAAGGCGAATTAATCGCTTTAAAGCGCATGCAAAGAAGGAGCGTACCCATTCGGGCTGCGCTCCTTCTTTGTATATACTCAGCCGCTGGGCGAACGACTCTATCTTCGCCAAGGGCGATCCAATAATTTGATGGGCCTAATAACCTTGCACGGATTCCCCGCAGCAATGACATTTGGCGGAATATCCTTGGTAACCACACTTCCGGCGCCGATGATACTGTTCTCGCCAATCGTCACACCCTGGGTAATCTTAACGTCGCCACCCAGCCATACCCGGTCCCCCAAAATAATCGGCTTCGCATATACCCCTTTGTCCGCCCGTTCATAAGGATCTTCGGCATGATTGGCTGCATATAACCCCGCCCGCGGGCCAATAAACACATCATTGCCGATCTTAACCTCATTGCAGTCCAGGATGATCATGTCGTGATTAATGTACACATCGTTGCCGATCGAAATATTAAATCCGAACTCACAGCGGAAGTTGGATTCGATATAGACATTCTCCCCGACCTCGGCAAACAATTCCTTCAATATAGACATGTCATAGCCCATATTGGTATTTACCTTATGGTTATACTCTCTGCATCTGTTTAAAGCATAGGACCTTACTGCTGCTACATCATCGGCTGCGTCATCGTACATTTCACCCGAGTTCGTCATTCGTTTGATGGCTTCAATATTCATAGCGGCCTCCTTATAAAAAGAGTTATTAAAACTATTGTCATAAACGCAGTGTATCAGTTTGCGCCCTGCCTGTCAAAATGCGAAAACCTTGGCTGACTCCAATAAACGACACAGCCAGCGTGCGCCGATTCCGACGTGCACACGCTGGCTGTTTGTTTGCTCGCTAGAGCAGCTACGATATGTACAAGTATGCAGAGCCGGTAATCTGCTAGGCCGCTGTTGCAGTATATGGAACAGCTTTACCGCGCCGCAGCGCGAACAGTATATACAGGCCATACGCCAGATAGAAGACGTTAAGTACGGAGACAACGAGGACCTCATGGTTATCGATGGCCGGGTTGGTCATCTGGGCCAGCGCATCAAACAGGAAGTGGAACAGGATCAGCGGCACGATGCGGCCGGTAAGCTCCAGCAGCAAGGCCAGAATGAAGCCGATCAGCAGCGCATTGACGATCTGCAGGGCTGTGCTCAGTGCATCTTTGCCGCTCAGGGCATTGGCCATATGCAGCACCCCAAAGAAGATCGAGCTGAACACGATGAAGAATCCGGCACCGCGGCTGCGCAGCTTCTCCCGCATAATGCCGCGGAATACCACTTCTTCGGTATAGCCAACCAAAGCAGAAAATACAACGACCAGCAGGATCTTCACAGCAGTCAGGTCCGGGTCGATGCCGCCCATGATCGGCTGAACCAGCGCAATAGCCAGCAGCGGCAGGTAATACAGCGCTTTGGCGTCTTCACGGATATCCCATTTGCCGAATCCGAAGGCTGCCATGCTGCGGTCCCTTTTGCGCATATAAACGGTCACACCGACACCCATCGTCAGAAATGCCAGTCCCTGCGCGATCATAATCCCGTTGTCATCAAGCTCCATAATCGTCGCGGCGGCAGACGCGATACTCATCAGCAGCGTCAGCAGCAGACCGATCATGAGGCAAAAACCAATTTTTTTCATAAAATCCCTCCTGACGGGAGTATACAGGAAATTCCAAAGGAACAGAAGACATTCTTTTCCACCGTTTCAGGCAGCACTGCAGGACCATATTACCTTGAATGGAATCGGTATGAAGTAACCCTGCCCCTCCTATCATTTAGCGTGCTTGCGCGGTCTGTTAATCATCTATTTTCAGTTGACGCCAACAAAATGTGACCGGACATCGTCCTTAAGAGTGTTATAGGTAAAGGAGGGCAGAGTAACATGCAGCATTCAAGCATGACCCGGCCGGAAAATCATGTGATGAAGAGCTTTGAAAGGTATGGCAGCATGCTGTACCGCATTGCCATGGCCCACCTTGGGAACCGTGAGGATGCGGAGGAAGCCACACAGGACACCTTCATCAAGCTGATGGAAAAAGCACCCGTGTTCAAGGACGCCGAGCATCAGAAGGCGTGGCTGATCCGCGTGATCACCAACCATTGTAAAACCATGCTGGGCAGAAGCTGGCGGAGGCGCGAGATTAAGCTAGACGGCGCCGAGACGGCGGCAGCGGGTGATGCGCCCGAGGAGATGGCGCTGCTCCAGCTCGTGCTGTCGCTGCCCGTGAAGTATAGAGCGGTCATTCATTTGTATTATTACGAGGATATTCCCGTCCAGGACATCAGCAGAATTCTGGAGATCAGCGAGTCGGCGGTGAAGATGAGGCTTCAGCGCGGACGGCACCTGTTAAGACTGGAACTGGAAGGAGCGGAAGCATGATGAATGAGCAGGAGTTTCGTACACAATACAAGAAAGCGGTGGATCAGATGACGCCAAGTGAAGAGATGAAGAGCAGATTGGAAGAACAACTCAAAGGCCGTGGACAACAAACGAAACGTCCGCGCAAGAGCGTATATATTGCGGCAAGCATCGTGCTGGCAGCCGGGATCGGATTGTCCGCCCCGGCGGTATGGAAGCAGTTGAACGGAGCAGGTCCAGCTTCCAGCGAGGTGGCGCTGGTTACACCGGGCGCCGGCAGCGGCAACGGTTCCGGAAGCGCCGTTGTCATTCCCAAAATGGAATTGCCGGATATGAGCTCCGGGGCGCAGATGAATATGATTGCCTTGGTTGTGTATCAAGGCAATGTCTACACCCAGGCGGCCACCCGCATAGACTCCGCCGATGCAGCGGCGCTGCGCGGCGACAAGCTCGGCCGCACTACCGGCGGCATTGATGAATGGAGCGGCAAGGATGCCTACATCGAGCTGGCCTCCAACATCGGCGAGACGGACATCTATGCCGTGAAGGGCTATGACACGAACTTCCGGATCATGTCTTATACGGAAGTGGACGGCCAGGTGTTTGCGGAGCTGTACGAGCAAACCAACGGCATTACCATCGGCAGCGGCGCCGATCTGATCGGCAAGCTGAGCCTCGAAGGCCGCATCACCTCGGCACAGTGGGAGAGCTTCGCCAGCTGGAACAACGGCCTGCAGCAGCTCGTCCCGCTGGACAGCGGCGAAGCGCTGGACCGCTTCGTGTCAGCGCTGATGGCCGCTGGGCCGCTGGCCGCCGAGCCGCTGACGGAGCAAGGCATTTACGACAGCGAAGACCGCAAGGTCATCTATCTGACGCTGGAGGATCAGACGCGGGTCGAGCTGACCCTCTTCGGCCAGGGCCTGGTGCGCTACGGCAATGCACCGGTATTCTTCGAAATCGAATCGGGAGCGTTTCAGAGCTTCTGGGATAGTATGAAGTGAGAACGGATTAAGAGACCGGCTGCAGCCAGTCTATAACGGCAAGTCTAAGGGCCATCCTCTGCGGATGGCCCTTACTTGCTTTTTAATAAACTTTACTCCTGCAATTCAAATACCTGACGCAGTTCAATTTGCCCTTCCCCATGTCCCTGCGGATCAGGCATCCGCATGGCCCATTCCAGCGCCTCTTCCCTAGACTCCACATCGATCAGAATGAACCCGGCGACTAACTCATTCGTTTCAGTAAATGGACCATCCGTAACGATCGGTATCCCACCCGGCTCCGGAAAAGACAGGCGAATTCCATGTGAGCTTGGGTAAAGTCCTTTAGCCATAACCCGCACACCTGCCTTAACCAACTCCTCATTGTACTTCGTCATAGCTTTGGTGAGCTCCGGGCTCGGCAGATTTCCGGCTTCCGAATTCTTTGTGGCTTTGACAATCATCATAAAGAGCATGTTACTCACCTCCTTCTTAATCTCATGATGATAGCGATGCGATTTTATTTTATCGTATTATTCTTCACATGCACTAAAATTTTACAATGATAAGCTTAATAATGTATGCCTTACGACACTTTAGGAGGTAATATAATGAGCAAGTATGACGAAGCCATGAAGCTGCTGGAAAAACAAGCGGGCAACAAGGATGGCCTGATCACTCTGTCTACCATCGCGCTGGAACCGGGGACCAATGGTAAAAGCCGTCCCGCCGCCCGCATTGTGGACGCTTATTATGAAGACGGCGCGTTCTACACCGTCACTTACGCGACCTCAAGCAAGATGCAGCAGATCGCCCAGAACCCCGAAGTCGCCGTTTGTATCATCGTCGAAAACTTTACGGCCGATGGTATCGGTGAGAACCTGGGCTGGGTATGTGACGAGAAGAACACGGAGATGATGGCAAAGCTGCGCACCATATTCGCCGAGTGGTATAACGAGGCCAATAACGACGAAGACCCTAACACCTGCCTGCTGCGCATTCGCCTGACAAAGGGCTTGTGGTATGACGCCCATAAAGGGATCAGAAATGAGATTGATTTTGTCAATAAGACGGCAAATTAAGGGGTCGATGCCGGTATAAGCAAACTTTGTTTCTCGCCTTGAGATTAATATGAAGTAGACATTTGATATCATACAATATTTGCACAAAAGGGAGTGTCTGTACACTCCCTTTTGTGCCGTTACTTATTTTAGGGTCCCTCCTATCCTCATAGAGCGAAATCAAAGGAACTTGATTGGGTGCCTTGGATGTCTAGACGTTTCATAACTGAGGTTCTCTTGGAACTATGTAAACTCACCTATTATTTTCCACACGGTGGATTGATGATCCTCAAAACTACCACCAATTTCAAGGTTTGCCTTCGTTGCCGCAAGTTTTAGACCCGTGTTAACGCCAAGGTCATCCTCATACCTTACTGTTAACGAGAAGTCCTTCATACCATACTTTAGTCTCCCATCTGCAATCTGCTTCCATGTAGGCTCATGATGATACCAGACTAGGCTTTCTGGTAATGATGCAGATGGGTTGCCCTCAAAGTTTGCTGTAAACAAAATTTCGGAACCGGATTTTCTGACTTTTGTGGCATCGGCCGTTACCCCAGTGTTTACTTGTGGAATAGCTATATCCATTTTAGAAGAGAATTCTTTTGACCAACCTGTAACGCTGCACCTCAATATGTGATGCCCCAAGTGACATAAGTAGGGTAACAGCCTCTGAAAACTTATGTTCAAATGTAAAACGGTGAAATTGAGCGAAAGGGAAATATACATTCGCATCAGCAGGATGCGCCACATAAAGAACACCAAATCTGGGATGCCCGAGCGGGAATACCAACTTGGTGGCTTCACTTTGAGACACAGATAACGTGTCAATTCCCTGCTCGCGAAGTTTCAGTATACCCTTGTATACTTCTATTGTTGCTTCTGCAATATGCAATGGCCACGGGTAAATATACTTAGATATCGTTCTAGCTGTCTTAAACACCTTGACGAACGCTGACTCCTCCTCAACATCTCCCTTATACCTATGCTGAGCCTTTACTTCTTCGTCGCTTAAAACCACAATAAATTGACGCTCTGCATAAGGCTTTAAGAGTATGTCTGATTCTGAAGAACTCTGCTTTAACATAGTATTCTTATCCTCCATGAAGAATTTTTCGAGCAAAAGGGGCTTTATCTTAAATTATGCCTTTTTACGCCTTCCACGATTGGGTTGCCACTTCCCCCATCTCCGCAACTTCTCTTCGACTACCCCACCATGCCAATACTCGACCCTGAACTGCTCCGCTTCCTTCTTCGCAGGTCCAGTCAAGTCCGATGTCGTAACAAGTACCGTAAGAATGCAATTATGGTTCCGCTTGGCGGCAACAAGTTCCCGAACTGTCTGCACTGGAACCATGTTGTGGTCGGCATAGCATTTTGCCTGCACTGCCGTCCTCTCGCCACGCTTGTCCACAATGACCAAATCTACTCCACCGTCATTTCCGCCGATTCCGACTTCGTAAACTACGTAGCCCTGATCTCGAAAGTATAGTGCAAGTAGTCTCTCGAACTCAGTACCGTTAAGATCATCGAGTGACATGGACAGAATGACCTCATCTGGTCGACAAGATTTCGAGCTCCGGTTAACTTTCCGCTGTGTTGATTCTGGACGCCTCTTATTTGCATTGGTAGGACGTCGAGTTCTGTCCTTTTTCTTTTTCTGAGGCTGCAATAATCCTGCGATAACACTTAGCACTACAACTGCAAGTAGAAACAATATGATTTCCTTCATAATACACCTCACTCTAGTTGTTCTCTATCCATCTTACTATGCATGGGTATATTTTCCTATTAGAAGTTCTCTCCCCAGAACTTCCGCATAAATTAATGCTCTCCAAATCGAAAGGCACCCACTAGAGGTGCCTTTCAAGTAATTCACATCATTTGTCTTGCAAAATAATAAGTTTCGCCCTACGGGCATTACGGTTCACCGCGCCATCTGAAACGGCAAGTATTAAAAAGAGGGAGGGTTATTAGCTCCTCATAATGGCTGAGTTCCGTACTCAAGTACTCGAACATGCTAATGCATTCTGAAGTGAATAATAAAATAAAGAATGCTGTATAATTATTTCAATGTTGCTGATATTGGCTGAACCTATCCCCAATGGTTAGCAATTGTAGCAACAAATCATATAACGAGAGGAGTGAGAGCTATAGAATTTATAGTTCAAGTAGTTAGATATGCGAACGAAGGGTTTAATATAAAACCCTATCGTTCTAAGGCTTACTATCACACAGGAGATTTTTTCAACTACTCAGTTGAAAGAAATAATTTGCATCAAACCGTTAATCTTTACAAGCGTGATACTGATCGGATGATGGTTCCTAATCCCGAAGGTTGTTTTGCTTTTCTATACAACTACGATATTTCCCAGATAAACAAGACAGGGAACTTGTTCATTAGATCAAACGCGCGCAAAAATGTCGGTTATCTTCGGTTGGATGAGGTTGTTTATGTAAGAAACATACACGCAAATATGAAGCAACGTTTTATCGGCGAGATCATTCACGAGATTCCTGACCCATACACGGGGATTATGTATGAGTTTCCGAAGTCAAGTATGTACGACGAACTTAATTGGGTTCAGATGCCTGTTTCCTTATTTTTAGAGCGAAGCAAGGAACACTTTAATATGTTTGGAAGAATGTATGAGAGAATCAGTGAGGTGTATTTAACAGCTGAACAGGTCGGCAGAATAATTCCTCATACAAACATCTTCTTTCTTAAACGGTTCACCAAGAAGTATAAATTAATAAGTTAAAAGACAGAGTCTTAGCATGTGCCGTAGGTTTGATTTATCGGACCGGACTGAGTTCCAGACTGTTGTTAACTCCGCAAAATAACTAATTTATTAACAATAAAATAGCCTATTAGAAAAAGGGAGTAAATAAGCAATCCTTACTTGCTTTTTGTTTTTGCTAATTATTAGTGACGGGGTAAAGAATGGCATTTCTTTATGACAACACTCAATGATTTTATTACACTCTTCTAAAACATTTGACAGGCTCCTGCAAGTATTCCTTCAAACACTTGCCGTTACTTGTGATAAGATTCACCCTACCAATCATAATAGTGGAAAATTGTATTCCCTATAGATAATCCCCATGCCAGGCAAGAGAGGGCAGCCCATACCGGGCTGCCCTCTCTTGTTCTGCCTATTTGCCTATTGTCTTAACATCGCTCCTGCTACCGCACCGTCACAACCATCTTCGCCGTACGGGCTTCACCTGCCGTATTGCGCAGCACGGCTTCGTATTCATAGGTTCCCTTAGCCTTGCCGGAAATCGGCGTTACCGCCGACTGGGCACCTGGAGTACGGGCCTCCAGACTTTGGGAGTCGACCAGAACGCCGTTCTCGTACAGCTCATACCCGGTAGCGTTCGTACCCCACCACAGGTTCATGGTGACATTGAAGCTGCCGTCGCCGTCCCAGTTGTCGTTCGAGAGCACCGCCTGCCCCGGTGAAGCATCAGTCACCGTGACCGTGAGCGGCGCACTCTTCGTTGTACCCAGTGCATTGATCAGCTCACCGGTATAGACGTAAGTGCCGTTCTTCTTGCCGGCAATGTCAATCTTGACGGTCTGGGCCGATGGAGACTGGTCGGCCAGCGCTACCTCCTTCACCAGTTCGCCGTTCTCATACAGCTTGAACCGGCTGCCGTTATTGCCCCACCACAGGTTCATCGTGACGGTGTAATCCCCGTCTCTCAGTCCTGTGTCGTGGCCGTTATTGTCGGATAGCACCGGTGTGCCGGGAGCGCCGCTCGCCAGCGGTGTCGCCTGAGCGAGCCATGCCGCCCACTTGCCCAGTGCAGCCGCCTGCTCGGCTGTGAACACGGCTTCGCCGGCAGCGCTGACGTCATTGCTGAAGGCTGCCAGCAGCTGGCGCGCCTTCGCGCCCTCATGCGCAGTCGCCGCTTGTTCCGCCTGCTGCAGCTTGCCTGCGAGCTGCTCGGCTATGGCTGCCGCACCCGGGTCTGCCGACCCGGCGGCGAAGGTGCGCGTCAGCTCCGCCAGACTGGCGAAGGTCGCGGTAACGCCAAAGCTGAAATCAACGCTCTGCGTGTGGCCCGCCAAGTCGTAGACCGCAGCGGTTACGGTATTGAGTCCCGGCTCCAGTGTATAGGCCGGAGCATTCAATACGACACCGCTCGGCGCCGGTACACCGGATACCGAATCGGAGGCCGTATAGCCAATCTCCACTTGCTGGTCGATGGTGTATTCCGTTTGTCCATGAATCTCAAGGACCGGTGGTGCGAGATCGATCGCTATGGACAGCGTCTGCTCGTTCTCCTTGTTGCCATCCACATCGACGCTCCAGTAGGTCACGGTGTGGTTGCCTTCTTCACTCAGGGTCAACTCGGTGCCGCTTGCCGCTTCACCGCCGTTAACCTTGTAGTAAGTCGCTTCGACGTCAGAATCTTCATCGGCCGCCGTAAACTTAACTTTTACCGCCGAGGTATACCATTCGCCTTGCGATTCGCCTTCCACCGCCGCTTTTGTATGCGGCGCCTTTCCGTCCGAAGGCTCCCCTTCCAGAGTCACCAGCTCGGACAACGGAATGTTCAGCTCCTGCACCAGCCGTGCCACCATTTCAGAGACCTTGATTGCACCGTTCATCTGGAGATGGGTATTATCCTCTGTCGTACCTACCCACATAAAGATATCCTTCGTGCCTTCAGGACCGAGCTCCTGGAAGTATTCCCAGCTCACCTGATTGAGGTCTACCAGCAGCGTGCCGGTTTCCTGCGCCGTCTCTTTCATCGCCTTCACATAATCCGGGAAGCTCTTGTTGAGCGTTTCTCCGGTGAAATCGCGCCGGTTGACCGGCGTTACCAGTACCGGGGTGGCTCCCCGCTGCACCGTACCGTTGATGTAATCCTTCAAATACACCTTGAATTGCTCCGGAGTAAGATAACGTTCCAAACGCGACGGCGTGGAGTCATTATGGGACCATTGCATGAACAGATAATCGCCTTCATGAATGTCCAGCAGAATGTCGTTGAGATATCCGCCTACGAGGAACGTCTTGCTGCTTAAGCCGCTGACGGCCCGGTTATCCACACTGATCTCATCCAGGTTAAAATAACCGCCCAGCGTTTCGCCCCATCCGGCCTGCGGACGGTAGCTCTCGGCATAATTGGCTACTGTAGAATCACTCGCCAGGTATAATACCGGCTGATCGCCTGCACCGTTCCCCGGCAGACGCTCGAGCTTCAAAGCGTTGATCTTCGGCGTACCGCCGGAGAAGGCAAAGTCGAAGACGCCGTCGATCAGGGCAATGTCATACGTCAGTTCAGTGAATTGGCCTTTGGCTACCGTCGTCACCGGCATTTTCGGCATTTGCTCAATCGTTATACCAGTGTTCGTCGATTCCTGTGCATCGCCGACAGTCATCGTGACCCGATAGTTGGCCGGCTCCAGCTCCACCAGGAAGGAGGTGCCGTTCACACGGGTAAAGTCCTCGGTCAGCGCGTCCCCGGTTTCCCGGTTCTCGTCTTTGACCAGGGCGGTATCGGCAAAGCCGTAGCCGTTGCCCTCCACATAAGCCCGCTTGGCATCCACTTTCAGGTATCCATCGGCAGCGGCTCCGGAGCCGAAGTCAAAGCTATACGCGCTGACTTCACCGGCAGGCTCGCTGGTCAGCGAGTCTCTGGCAACGGTCAGCATGTTAAAGACATGATCGACCTGGGCTTGCGTTGCTTCTGTGCCGATGAGTGCTTCGGCCGCTGCCAAAGCCTTGTTCAGCACTGCTACAGACGCTTCGGTATACGCCGACAGATCAAGTGCTTTCACCTCATCGCGCAGGGCTATAAGCGCAGTCTGATCGCCCGCTTCAGCATCGAGCTTCGTGCCTTCGAGCTTTACATTGTCAATCTGCGTTGTCCAGTTCAAAGTGCCGCCGCCGCCTTTTCTTGTGCCCAGGAAGCGGATGCCCCTTACATTATTGGCATAGGCACCGGGATACATCTCGATACCCTCGATGGTCTGCGTAACGCTCGGGTCCGCCAGACTCGTCAACGTCAAATCAATGGTCTTCTCGGCAAAATTAATGGTGGCATCCACATTGACCCATTGGTTCTTCGCAATGCTTGTAGCTGTTCCGCCTTCCGGAACGGCCGTGCTTCCGGTTCCATAATCCGCTGTGTACGGACCGGAGTAATAATGGATTTTCGTACCCGGATCTGTGGTGCCTGTCTTCGTAAACAGTGTGAATATAATATTCTCATTCGCATCCTGCAGCGTCAGATGACCTTCCGACGGGAAGGCGCTCACATTGCCGGAATGCCAGTCAAAGTTCACATGGACAATGTCGCCGTTCACCGCATCGAACAGACGGAATACCTTGGCACGGTGCCCGGAGCCGGAACCGGCAACAGACAGCACCTTGTTACCGTTCTGGTCTACAACCGTTCCCGCCATGGTTCCGCCGATCCCCGTGGCATTGACCATCGCATATTCGGCGGCGGCAGGATCACCTTCGAAGTCTTCCTCATACACCTGAATCTCCGGTTCCGGCTCCGGCTCCTCTAGGTCCGGATCGATCACAAACGGCGAAATGCCCAGCTCCAGCTCCTTCACCGCTCCCGCAACCAGGCCGGCAATGACCTGCGCGCCATAGCCGCTGAAATGCGTATTGTCGTTCACGCCGTTCGGATACTTCGGATATTCGCCCGGATTGGCGTACAGGAAGAGCTTCTCCGAAGCCGCAAGGCCAATCTTGTCGTAATAGGCGACGCTCAGCTGACTTAAGTCAACAAGTGTAACATTCAGTTCCGCCGCCACTTCCTTGGCCGCCTGCACATATTCCGGGAAGCTTACATTAAACTCCTGGGTAATCGTATTGAAGTCTCTGCGCCCTACCGGAGTAAGCAGCACCGGCGTTGCGCCGCGCTGAATGGCACCGTTTACATATCGGGCCAGATAGGTTTTATAATCCGCCGGCGACGCATACCGGTCCGGAATGCCTGCGCTGGCATCGTTATGGCCGAAGGAGATAAAGAAGTAATCTCCAGGCTTGATCCGCTGCAGAATGCTGTCCAGGCGGCCGTCCACCATGAACGATTTGCTGCTTCTGCCGCCGATCGACTCATTCTGGACCACGACACCGTTCGCAAAATAACGGCCGAACTCCTGGCCCCAGCCTTCCTGCGGTGCCTGCATGCCGCTGTAGGACTGCATGGTTGAGTCGCCGGCCATATAGATGGTCGTCGCGGCTCCCGGCACCTTGTCCGGATACTTCTCAATGACAAGCTCCTGCACGTCGATGGCGGTTCCGGTGAACAGGAACTCCAGTTGACCGTCCACCAGCGCAACGTCATAGGAATACACCTTCGTTTCTCCTGCGTTCACATTCGACACTGCCAGCTTCTGGACGAACTCGGATTTAACGCCAACGTTCGAGCTGCGGGCTGCGTCGCCCAGCTTCAGGGTGACCTTGTAGTTGGCATTCGGCAGATCAACGGCAAACTTGGCGTTCTCGGGAAGGGAGACACTGCCCGCGCCGACGTTGATTCCGCTTGCGTTCTCGAAGCCATATCCCGCTTCAGCTGTATACGGAGTATCCTGTACAGCAGTCGTACCTGCGGCCGGATTCGTGCCGAAGCCAAAGTGATAGACCTGCTCCGTCATAGTGCTCCCGCCGGTAAGCGCCAGACTCGCTTTGGGGAACTCCGTCGCTTCCGCCCCGAGATAGAATCCCGTATGCGGCGGCTGGTTATAAGCCACATTCTGCCAGGCGATACCCGGCCGGTATACCGGGTCCTGCATCAGGGCAGGAATCCGGTAGCTGGTAGGGATTGTTGTTGAATACAATCTGTATTCCGAGCTGTCCTCGCTGCGCAGCAGCAGCTCCTCGCGCCAGTCGCCCAGAATATCCGCCTGCAGGGCCGGATTGCCTTTAGTGTGATTATTAGTCAAGGTGCCGGCTGCCCGGAAAATCTCCTTCAGCTGCTTGTTCTCGTAATCCCACTTGTAGACGAGCGGAATTCCCTTGGCCGCAGCATTGTCCCATTGATGGTCGAACAGCTCCCGCTGCAGATCGCCGTCCCACCAGATCGCAAAGTTGGCACTCTTCGGCACTTCGTTCGCTTCGTAAATGACCTCTCCGTTGGCCGCATAGACGCGGGTGACCGGGTCCATCTGGCCATTCACAATATTGGAGGCCCAGGATTCATAGCCCGGATAATTCGGGTCAATATCGGCGGACATGCCGCGTCCGGTATCTATACCGGTGTACTGTCCCCAGAGAATGTCGCCAGTCGCGGCATCGCGCATTTCCAGCCCGTATTCGGCATTCGTATGCTCGTGCACACTGACAATCTGGTAGCCGTCCCGGTTCGGATCGAGCTTGCCGGCATGCAAGGCGTCACCGTGGCCGAGTCCGGTGCTGTACATCAGGCTGCCGTCGTCGTCGATGGCCAGGGCGCCGTATATGATTTCGTCTTTGCCGTCGCCGTCGGCGTCAAGCACGCTTAAGTTGTGGTTGCCCTGACCCTCATATTGCTGGCCGGCTTCCTTAGTATCAAACGTCCAGCGTGGAACCAGCTGCCCGCCGGTATAGTCGTAGGCTGTCAGCACCGTGCGGGTATAATAACCGCGGGCCATCACTACGCTCGGCTTCACGCCGTCCAGATAGGCAATGCCGCCCAGGAATCGGTCGACACGGTTTCCGTATCCGTCGCCCCATGAGCTGACATCGCCTCTAGGCGGAATGTAATCAACGGTGGATACAGCTGCTCCCGTTTGTCCGTCGAACAACGTAAGATATTCCGGGCCTGTCAGGATGTACCCGCCATCATTGCGGTAATCCTTGCTGCCGTCGCCAATCACCGTACCTTGGCCGTCCTTCGTGCCGTCCGCCGTCTTGACGACGACTTCGGCTTTGCCGTTGCCGTCCAGATCATACACCATCAGCTGGGTGTAATGCGCTCCGGCCCGGATGTTGACCCCCAGGTCAATCCGCCACAGCTTCGTTCCATCAAGCTTGACGGCGTCGATGTAGACATTGCCGGTATAACCCGCCTGTGAGTTATCCTTGGAATTGCTTGGACTCCACAGGAAAACAATCTCATACTCGCCGTCGCCGTCCAGGTCGCCTACTGAAGCATCGCCGGCATAGTAGGAGTAAGTCCCGCCGTCTTTGGTGCGGCCGTCGGCCGGTTTATCCAGCGGTATCGGCAAATAGCTGTTATGCCACACCGATACCGTCTCCGGCTGCATTTCCTCCTTGCCGGCAACAATGGCCGATATCTGATACTGGGAGCTGTCTGCGCCTGTCGTGTCCACATAATTCGTGGAGTCGCTGATCGGCGCCGCATTGACCTTGTATCCGTTTTTATACACATTGAAAGCGATTTCATCCGGGTCCGAATATAAATATCTCCAGCTCAAATACACGCCGTTGTCAACCAGAACCGCAACCAATCCGCGGTCCAGATACTCCGCTTGACGGCCGGGCGCCCCGGAGTCAGACTCCGCGTATCCCGGAGCCGGGGGAACGATCAGGGAAAAGAGCATCAGAAATGCCATACAGAATGCAACCATCGGTTTTTTGATGGAGACAGCTTTTATACCCATCTAATTAACTCCTCCTATTGACCTAAATTCAGTGCAGCAATCAGGGGAACCTCCGAACACGTAACCAGTATAGCAGCGTACACCAAAGCTCTTGTCCTCTTCATGTACAGGCCCTTCGATCATCCCCTCCTTCTTCAACACCCGCTGTTCCTTAGACTTCTTCCGGAGATACTGCATATTCGGGGAAATCGGCATGTTTAGCAGGCTTGTGTATACTGATGTCAAACTGTTCTCAGGCCTGCCTCCCAAATATGCACAGAGTGTATCAAATAATGGTATAAAGTTCCCCGCGTTAAAACGCAAAAAAAGCGGAAAACCCGCTTTTTTTGCGTTTGCTTTGTTTTTTAGAATAATATTTCACTGCATTCTAAACATAATACATGCGTACCATGATGTCCTGGTTATAGTTGCCGAAGCCTTTGCCGTAGAGCGTAAGTCCGCCCCGCCTTCGGCCCTGATCCTCTGCAGCAATGCGGAAGGTCCATTTCATCGCCCCTGTGTCGATATCCCCAAGACCGATGTCAGAGATCTTCTGACCGTCCACGTAAGTGCCTGTCCTCTTAATCCGCAGCACCTTCAGCAGTCCATACTGGTTCACATCCGAATACCACCATTCCGGCGTCAGCTGCCCCCGCTTTTTTCCGAAATCACCCGGACTTGTCCATAAACCCAGCAGCTGCCCATTCAGCCAAAACCGGATATCCGAAGGCCAGTTCTCATTGAACCGGGGCGCCTCCGAGCCGAGCTCCAGCGAGATTTCAAGCTCATGCAGGGACTCGCCGTTATGCAGATAGTTGGGGATTTTGTATTCGATCCAGCCTTTGGCGAACCACAGAATGCCAGCATCCACGCGTTTCGGGTCCATAAAACAGGCCGGATTGTCATATTGGCCGATAAGCGCCCGGGTTGTCGCCAGACCGCAGGTCGGCCAGGCCTCATAGTCGGTGTATTGGCCGATCGGCAGGGATAGCTCATGGAAAGACAGCGTCTCCGGGCTGGCGGGGGATAATCTGATCTGCATGAATTCGGTCCGTATGTAGCACACCTTGTAGGTACCGCCGTCCACCCGCACCATCCGGCTTCCGACAATACCCGCTTCCTCAAGCTTGCGGATATGGCCGCTGACAACGGCGCTGCTGAGAAACAGCTCCCCCGCCAATTCCTTGACATGGCTCTCCTTCTCGAACAGCCTGTCGATAATCTTGAGCCGCACCTCACTGGCCAGTGCTTCATAGACGCGAAGCGAATTGGCATTCGTGGTTAGCTGCATTTCCCCCACCTCTTTGAATTATGTTTTGGGTGAATCCTAAAAGAATCAATTGCCCTATCAAATCCCATTATGATACGAATATAGTAGGATTTCAATTACATTGGATTAATTCATACACTAATTCTAAAATGGAGGTTCATCCCATGACCATTCGCTCCAGCATGCATATTGACCGCAATTTCACCGTATCCGCCATAGACCCGCGGGTATACGGTTCCTTCATCGAACATCTGGGCCGCGCAGTATACGGCGGAATCTACGATCCCGGCCATCCCGAAGCCGATGCTGCCGGCTTCCGCCAGGATGTGCTGAAGGCCATCCGGGCACTGAACGTGCCGATTATCCGCTACCCCGGCGGCAATTTCGTGTCCGGCTACAACTGGGAAGACGGCGTGGGCCCGAAGGCGGAGCGCAAGCGTCTGCTCGAGCTGGCCTGGTGGACAACCGAGACCAACGAGGTCGGCACTAATGAATTTGCCGATTGGGCCAAGCTGGCCGGCACCGAAGTGATGATGGCCGTCAACCTTGGCACGCGCGGTATGGATGCCGCCCGCAATCTGGTCGAATACTGCAATCATCCTTCAGGCTCCTACTGGAGCGATCTGCGCATCTCGCATGGCTATCAGGAGCCGCACAGGTTCAAGACCTGGTGCCTGGGCAATGAAATGGACGGTCCGTGGCAGATCGGAGCCAAGACTGCGGTGGAATATGGACGCCTGGCCAACGAGACTGCAAAGGTCATGCGCTGGGTCGACCCGACCATCGAGCTGGTGGCCTGCGGCAGCTCTTCCAGGAATATGCCGACCTTCGCCGACTGGGAAGCGACGGTGCTGGACTTGTCCTATGAGCAGGTCGACTATCTTTCGCTGCACGCTTATTACAACAACAATGCCGGCGATACCGGCAATTTCCTGGCCAGCTCCCTTGATCTGGACCGGTTCATTGACAGCGTGACCGCTGTCTGCGATTTCGCCCAAGCCAAGAAGCGCAGCAACAAGAAGATCATGCTCTCCCTGGATGAATGGAATGTGTGGAAGACAGTCGGCAGCAGCCGTGCCAATGAACGCTGGCAGATCGCTCCGCCCGAGTTCGAGGACACTTATAATCACGAAGACGCGCTTGCCGTCGGCTGCTACCTGATCACGATTCTGAAGCACGCGGACCGGGTGAAGATGGCCTGCCTGGCGCAATTGATCAATACCATTGCACCGATCATGACCGATACGGGCGGCGCACTCTGGCTGCAGACAACCTACTATCCGTTCCTGCACGCTTCCAATTTCGGCAGAGGAACCGTGCTGCTCTCCAATGTCAGCTCGCCGAAATACGATTCCAAGGACTTCACGGATGTCCCTTATCTTGAATCGGTGGCGGTGTTTAACGAGGAGGAAGGGCAGCTGACTATCTTCGCGGTGAACCGGCATCTGGAGGAATTCATGGCGCTGGACATTGATGTCCGCAGCTTCGGCGAGCTGCAGCTGATTGAACATATCGTGCTGGAAAGCGATGATCTGAAGGCGGCCAACACCAAGGAGCAGCCGAACCGGGTACTCCCGCGCAGCGGCGGGCAGACGAAGGTGGATCAGGGCGTGGTAACCTCCGGGCTGAGCCGGGCTTCCTGGAACGTGATCCGGCTGCAGGCGGCAAGAGGCTGACCGGAGAGCAGCAGTGAACAAAGATAAAGAGTCTGTCCCCCAGGGGCAGACTCTTTATCTTTGTCATTATTCCTCTCTGCGTGCAGCTTGAAGCTCCCTCTCACCGCGGCCGCTTCAAGTGCGCGGACAGAAATTTCGCCGTGATGTCAAGCACCTGCGGGCTCCAGAAGCCCGGTCCGTGATCTGCACCGGCCACCTTGTAGAACAGCACATTCTGTCCATGTGCCTTCAATGCCTTGTACATCTCGATACTCTGGTTAATATGTACCACTCCGTCGCTGTCTCCATGAATGATAAGAAATGGAGGGAGCGCTTTATCAAGGTCCTGATGAAGCGGGCTCGCCTGCTTCGCCAGCTCCGTATGTTCCTTCACCTTACCCCCGATAAACAGGCCTTCCGGGGAATCGGCTGCATCGTGGTCCAGAATATCATTGTATTTCCCCAAGGTCAGCAGGTCCGTGACCCCGTAATAATCAATGACTGCATTGACGGCATCCGGCTGTTCACTGTACAGGCCGTTGTTATACTCACCGATGGTCAGCCCCGTCATGAGGGAGAGGTGGCCGCCGGAGGAGTCTCCCCACACCGCGACACGCTCCGCGTCCACCCCGTATTCTTCTGCATGCCGGCGCATGAAGCGGATCGCACATTTCACATCCTCCACAGCGGCGGGGAAACGGGCAATATCCGTGTCCCTGATTTCCACACTTGCAATCACATACCCCTTGGCTGCAATTTGTGACAGATTAGGAAGGCCGGCGTATACATCCTGTTTTCTCCACGCAGAACCCTGGATATAGACAACAAGCGGGAACTTGCAGTCACCTCCGCCCGGCATAATAATCTGCAGCCTTCGATCCACATCGCCATACGTTGCATACACGACATCGGGCCGGTAGGTACAGGAATAAAAGGACCCTCCCTCCGCGAAATCCCCATAAAGAATCTGCGTACCTTCGGGCGTCTCATAGGCTGCAAGCTCGGCTGCTCTCTGATCCACAGGCAACAACTCCTTGTATATTGGAATAAAGCAAATATGCTATCCCGAATATACTACCATACTTATATACAAGTTGGCTGTGCGAACAATGCGGCTCTGCGGACTACAGCGCAAATGTAAAGCGGTAGCTTCCAGAGCCAAGCTGCAGCTTCAGGCCATCAGTGACCGGTTCTGCACCGCTTATTCCCGCCACGCGTTCCAATGCGGCCCCGCCCTCCAGGACACTGCCTGTTCTGGCCGCCGGAAGGATAACCTCCGCCGTCGTATTCGCAGGTATCTCTACATCCATCTCCGCCGATCCGTCCTGCCGCCTTCTCCAGGCTGACCGGATGGTGCCGTAGACAGAATCATAGGCCGCTTCCACCCAGCTAAAATGCACTCCGGGCTGCGGTTGAATCCGCATTTTCCTGTAGCCCGGCTCCAGCAGCTCAATACCTCCGGATACACGGTACAGCCAATCGCCAATCGCGCCGTAAGCGTAATGATTGTAAGAGTTCATATCATCGCTCCAGAACGTGCCATCCGGCTTGATTCCGTCCCAGTGCTCCCAGATGGTGGTTGCCCCTTGCAGCACCGAGTACAGCCAGGACGGATATTCCCGCTGCAGCACCAGTTCATAGGCCAGGTCCGTGTATCCGAAGCGAGAAAGGACAAGGCACAGATAAGGGGTCCCGACAAATCCGGTCGTCAGGTGCTTGCCGTTGTCCACAATGTGCGCAGCCAGCATTCCGGCTGTCCGGGCACGGTCCTTCTCCTCCAGTAAATCGAACATCAGGGCCAGCGTATACGCCGTCTGGGTCGGTGATGCAACCCGGCCGCTTGGCGTAACAAACTCATGGCGGAAGGCGTTAACAATATTCCCGTGCAGCATCCGGTACTGCTCCGCTTCTTCTGCCTTTCCGAGTACGGCGGCGGTTTCCGCCAGCAGCTCCGTTGAATAGGCATAGAACGCGGTGGCGATCAGATCCCTTGGCGTAGCACCGACATAGCTGTTCTCCTTGGCATCCAGCCCCAGCCAATCCCCGAAATGAAAGCCTGTATTCCACAGATATTCGTCATCGCCCTGCGCGCGGATATATTCAACCCATGCTTTCATGCTGGGATACTGCGTCTCCAGCGCGCGGATGTCGCCATAGCATTGATACAGTGTCCAGGGGCAAATGACGGCAGCGTCTCCCCAGGCCGAGGAGCCGTAGCCCGCCGGCTGAATGTCGGGAATGACATGCGGCACGCTTCCGTCCGCCTGCTGATCCGCTGCCAGATCCTTAAGCCACTTCTCGAAGAAGGGCACCACATTCATATTAAAAGCGGCGGTGCGGATAAACACCTGCGCATCCCCCGTCCAGCCCAGTCTTTCATCCCGCTGCGGGCAGTCAGTCGGGATGTCCAGGAAATTGCCCTTTTGGCCCCAGAGAATATTATGCTGCAGCTGGTTCACCAGATCATCCGAGCAGCGGAAGCGGCCGCTCGGCTCCAGATCCGAGTGAATGACGCAGCCGGTGAAATGCTCCAGCAATTGATCCGGGGCAACGCCGTCAACCTTCACATAGCGGAAGCCCTGGAACGTAAAATGCGGCTCGAAGCTCTCGGCGCCTCCGCCCCGGCAGATATAGGTCACGGTCTGCTTCGCGGCGCGCAGGTTCCCGGTATAGAAATTACCGTCACGGTCCAGCACCTCGGCGTGCTGCAGCGTAATCACTGCTCCGGCCTCAGCGCAGACCGTAAACCGGACCCAGCCGACCATGTTCTGTCCCAGGTCCAGCACGGTCTCGCCTTTGGGCGTGGTCAGGACTGCGGCCGGACTCAGAGTCTCAACTATCCGGGCCGGCTCATTCTCCTGGGCGACCAGGGCCGCAGCCGGGGGAATCGCAGCAGCCACACCGGACCAGGCCTGATCGGCGTAACCGGGAGAAGCCCAGCCATCCAGCGCGAGCCGCGCATCATAGGTTTCACCGTGGTAGATTTCCGACATGAGCAGCGGTCCGGTGGACGTTCGCCAGCTGCCGTCTGTCCCAATAATCCGCTCGGAGCCATCAGACAGTGTAATGTGCAGCTGCAGCAGCAGTCCCCGGGTGTTTCCGTAAAAGCCGTTTTTGCCGTCCCAGGCCAGATTTCCGCTATACCAGCCGTTTCCCACGATGCAGCCGAGCGAATTGGCGCCGGCAGCGAGCAAGGCTGTCACATCATAGGTCTGGTATTGCAGCCGTTTGCTGTAGCTGGTCCAGCCGGGGTTAAATAACGTATCATCCGCCGGAATGCCGTTGACATACAGCCGGTAGAGGCCCAGCGAGGTCGCATAGATTCTTGCGGAGACCACTTGGTCGGGAATGGTGAATTCCGTGCGGAAATAATCGCAGGCGTCCGCACCGTCATCCGCAAGCACCGGCGGGGCCGCAATCCAGTCGGCCTGCCATTCCCCGGCGGACAGCAAAGCTGTCTCCCAGGCTGCCGCCCCGCTCCAGGGCGAGCCCTCTTCCTGGCCGTCCCACACCCGGACCCTGAACCAATAACGGGTGCGGGATTGCAAGGCAGGACCACTGTATTCTACGTGCACACTGCGCTCCGACTGTACCTTACCGGTATCCCATACGTACTCCCCTTCGAATTCCGGTGTCCAGGCCACCTGGATCTGATAAGCCGATTGCACAACACCTCTTGACTGCGAATGGATATGCCAGCTTAGACGGGGACGGGGATCGTCGATTCCCAGAGGGCTGCTTCTATAATTCACCTTCACATTCGAGACGGTTACATTCGCCATTGCTGTCGCTCCTCCTCATACGAATAAGTAATAAGTCTATTGTAAGGGGCTAAGCGGCTTCTGAAGGGGGGCCTTACAGACATTTATATGGGCCGATCCGGACATTTCATCTGGACATTCCGCTGCCGATTGCATACGCTGTAATCAATACGGCGGACTTTAGAAAAGAGGCAACAAGCATGAGTATCAAGCGAAGCTCATTTGTCATGTCGGGAGCGGATTTTTTTGCATCCGAGATTCCGATCTTTGTAAACCGGGCCTATGAAAATTTCGAGATGCACACCCATTCCCATGAATTTGTGGAGATTACCTATGTCAGCGAAGGCGCCGGGATGCATTATATTGCCGATGAGGCGGTACCTGCCGAACAGGGTACCCTGTTCTTCATCCCGGTCGGACACAGCCATGTGTTCCGGCCGAAGACGCCGCAGAAAGAGCGCCCCTTAATTGTATACAACTGTTTGTTCCCGGTAAGCTATCTGTCCGGGCTCCGGGCAGCCTTTCCCCAGGCTGAAGAAATTTGCGGATTCTTTGGGGATGAGGGCCTGCACTGGTTCTCGGTGAAGGATACGGCCGGAGCCTATCACCTGCTGTTCCAGGAATTGTACCGGGAATTCTCGGCCAAGCCGCCGGGATATCTGGCGGTCCTCGCCTCGCTCATCGTCCGGATTCTGACCGGTATGTACAGAGACCGGCTGCAGACCGCCGCGCCTGCCGGGGATAAGCCGCAATGGCTTGCGGTAGACGAAGCCATCGCCTACATTCGCAGCCATTATGCCGGCAGTCTGAAGCTTGGCGCACTGGCCGCTGGCGCCAATCTCAGCGAGCGGCAGTTCAGCCGCCTCTTCCAGGCCCAGACCGGCATGAGCTTCACCGGTTATGTGCAGAGCATCCGCATGGAAGCCGCCTGCCGGCTGCTCCGCACGGGCCGGGCCGGGGTCGCGGAGATCGCTGCCGGAGTCGGGTATGCGGATTTGAAATTCTTCCACCGGCTGTTCAAGCAGAAGATCGGTATGACACCCCGGCAGTACCGGAATGCGGCGTTGGCGGAAGAAGGACCCCACAGATAGAGCAAGTAGCCTGCAGACGGGTGCAATTCACCGTCGCCCCACTTACCACCTCTTACAGCACGCGTACTTGTCCCCGGACGAGACGCGTGCTTTGCTGTTTCCGGGACAAGCCCGAGAATTGTTCTGCAATCTGGCGGTTGACAAAAACAAAACAATGTATCATAGTGTACTTATTGTATAAGTACACTATGATACATTAAGGTGGTTTATGTGGAGATCATTATCAGCAGCAACTCAAGCAAGCCGATTTACGAGCAGATCACTTCACAGATCAAAGCGATGATCATGAACGGAGAGCTGCAGACCGGCGACCCGATCCCCTCCATGCGTTCACTGGCCAAATCCATTCATGTCAGTGTCATTACGGTCCAGAAGGCCTATGAGGATCTGCAGCGGGACGGCTATATCGAGACGACCGTCGGGCGCGGCAGCTTTGTGGCCGCGCAGAGCAAGGATTTCATGAGAGAGGAATTGCAGAGGAAGGTCGAGCAATACCTGGAGCTGGCGGCCGAGACGGCCCGCAGCGGCGGCATTCCGCTGGCGAAGCTGACCGAGCTGCTGACTATTTTTTACACCGAGGAGGAATAAGAATGACTTACAGCCTGGAAATCAAGAACCTCACCAAGAGCTATCCCCATTCCGGCTTTCGCCTGGACAATGTATCCTTCGCCATTCCGCGCGGAACGATTATAGGCTTCGTAGGCGAGAACGGTGCGGGAAAGACCACCACCATGAATGCCATTCTGAATACGGTCAAGAAAGACAGCGGCAGCGTGACCTTCTTCGGCCGGGAGATGAAGGATCAGGATACCGATCTGCGTGAACAGCTCGGCGTAGTCTTCGATGCCGTCAATTTCTCCGGCGTGCTGACCCCGGCTAAATTATCGAAGGTGATTGCAGGTGTCTACAGACAGTGGGACCAGGAGATCTACCTGAACACGGTAGCGCGGTTCAATATTCCGCTGAATACGAAGATCAAGCAGTTGTCGCGGGGCATGACCATGAAGCTGGCTCTGGCCGTGGCCTTATCCCACCAGCCCAAGCTGCTCATTCTGGATGAAGCGACTGCCGGCCTTGACCCCATCGTCCGCGATGAAATTCTCGATGTATTCCTGGAATTTGTTGAAGACGAGAGCCGTTCGATTCTCATGTCCTCGCATATCACCAGCGATCTGGAGAAGATCGCCGATTATATCACCTTCATTCACCAAGGAAAGGTCATTCTGACCGAGAAGAAGGACCATCTGATCTATGAGTACGGCATTGCCCGCTGCAAGTCGGAACAGTTTCAGCAGATGGACCCGGCAGACCGGCTGGCCTACCGGAGAAGGGATTATCAGATTGATGTGCTGGTGAACGACCGGAGAGCCTTCGAACGGAAATACCGGGATGTCATTGTCGACAGAGGCACCATTGACGAAATTATGCTGCTGCTTATTAAGGGGGAACAATAAGATGAAAGGGCTAGTGATCAACAACTTTTATTCCATGCAGGATAATATCAAGCTGTCGGCAGGCATTGCCCTGGCGGTTGTCATTATCCCGCTCCTGGCAACAGACCCCAAGATTCTCTCGATGATCATTGCAGTACAGACGTTTGTCTTCGCTTCGAATATCGGCACCTCTCTGCAAATGGATGAGACCTCGAAATGGAACAAGTGGGAGCTGACCCTGCCGGTCACAAGAACGGCCATTATCAACGCCAAATACCTTTCCTTTATCCTTCTGATTGTTATGGGCCTGGCCAGCAGCCTGGTGACCCTGCTGCTTCATGGTTCACTCGGCAGGCTGGATGCCGCCGCACTGGTTCACGGATACCTGTTCGGATTGCAGCTGGCCATTACGACGGTCGCCATTGTCTACCCGCTGATCCTCAAGCTGGGGGCAGAGAAAAGCGATGTTCTGCTCCTTACGGGCGCGGGACTGTCGATTGGAATTAAAATGGCCATCTGGTATCTGCTGTACCTGTTTAATGATGCCATTAGCTTTAACAGCGTTACCGTTGGCATCGTGTCCACATTGGTTGCCGTCCTGATGTTTGCCGTGTCTTATGGGGTATCGGCGCGGATTCAGCGCAACAAGGAATTTTGACGGGAGCAGGCTCAGCTCTTCCGGCGGCTCCACAGCCGGTAGCCTTTACGGACCGCCTCCAGGAACACGCGCGGAACCGGAAACATCCACCGGGAAGCAATCGGCCTGTACAGGCGGTAATACGCCTTCTTGTAATCCTCCCACATGGTGCAGACTTCCCGGTTCAGGAAATCCGAGACATCGACAATCACCCCGCGGCCGTCACGGAGCATGACATTCTTGGCATGGACATCATGGGGACTCAGCCCCCTGGAACGGGCATAATCCAGCGCGTCGTCAATATCCCGAATGGCCTGCTCGGTAATGAGCACCCCGCGCTTCATGCAATCATAGAAGGTCACTCCCCGCAGCCGCTCCAGAATCAGAAAATCGCTGCCGGCATCATAGCATTCCGCGTAAGCGGGATGGCTCCCGAGACACCGGTATACCTCCCGCTCCTGCTCGAGGCCGGGCCTTCCCGGGGCGTATATTTTCACTGCATAGTTCTCATATTCCGGATGGCAGAAGACGGCGGCATAATTCCCGGCTCCGAGCAATCTCCAGGACCCGGGCACACGGTGCACTTTTACCGGCTCCCTCTCATCAACGCTTTCTATAGTTACATTCGGCAGCAGCTCATCCTGTACCCGTTCCACCAGCTTCTCCATGCTTAACGCTCCCCGAGCTCATTTGTGCAAATATCCTAATGCTCAGTTTACGTCAAAACAGGAAAAATGCATATCCTCTAAGCTTTAAGGCTTCATCTTGACAAAGCGGCCTCGTCCCTATAGTATTAGAAGTCCTGCCAACTCAATATTGGCGTCAAGGGAACTGCAAAGTTCATTCTTAGGCAAAGGGTGGATTTTATGAACAAAGAGCAATTAATGGAATGCGCACGCAAGGTGAAGAAGGCTGCGTATGCGCCTTACTCCAAATTTCCGGTTGGAGCCGCGTTGCTCTTGAAGGACGGAAAGGTGATCAGCGGGGTCAACGTAGAGAATGTATCCTTTGGTGCGACCAACTGTGCCGAACGGACGGCGTTCTTCACCGCGATAGCTAGCGGGTATGTCAAAGGCGATTTTCAGGCTATTGCCGTAGCCGGAGATACGGAAGACTTTCTTCCGCCATGCAGCATTTGCCGGCAGGTCATGGCTGAATTCTGCTTACCGGATATGCCGGTCTATTTAACCAATGACAAGCAGGAGATTCTGGAATTGAAGCTGAAGGATTTACTGCCCTACGCCTTTACTGACCTGGATATGTAAAATAAAACGCGCGTACCTGTTCTGATCAGGTACGCGTTTTTAATTTCAACATTGATCCCAATGTTAAATTATTTTGATCAGGTATCCCCCGCAATAAGAAAGGTGCTCTGTATTTGCTGAACAGGGCACCTTGCAGACAGCGGCTATTTTAGATAGAAGACTTCTTTTAAGGCTTTGGATACCGGGCTGTGATCCGGGTTGGTCTTCATCAGCGGCTCCATATATACCCACCACTTCCGGCAAATCTCCGTCTGGGACATCTGATCCCACTTCGCTTCATCCTCCACTTCCAGGTAAGCGAACAAATTCCCAGTCTCTTCATCCAGAAAGATAGAATAATTGTGTGCGCCGTGATTCTTCAGCTCTTCCGCCATCTCCGGCCATAGCTCATCGTGGCGTCGTTGGTACTCTTCATAACAATCCGGGTAAACCTGCATAATGCTTGCTTTTCTGATCACTTGTCAGCACTCCAGACATAATGGGTTTGAAAATACATAAATGAACTATAATGAACATTATAGTTGATAAATGAACATTTTTGAAGAATATTTAAACCAAAACAAACAATATGACCGCTGGACCATGCATTCCTCTGGACCGTCAACCTCTCCCGGCATAGAATAGAGTAAAACGTTAAGGAAAGTTGAGGCAGACGTATGAACCCGATGCGCCGTCATGAAAGGATTATGGAAGTACTGCTGAACCGGAAGGAGGTCACCGTCAACGAGCTGAGCGAACAGCTGCAGGTCACCGGAAAAACGGTCAGGGAGGATTTAAGCAAGCTGGAGGAGCAAGGACTGGTGAAGCGCGTCCACGGCGGGGCTGTGCTGGCCCAAAGTGACCAGTTCGGCATTCTGCCTTCGAGGCAGCCGCTGGATACCTTCGAGGCGGAGAAAACAGCGATTGCCCTGCTGGCCCTGTCCCATATCGAAGAGGGGGATATCATCGCCCTGGACGGGGGCAGCACAACCCTGCAAATCGCCCGGCGGCTGGAGAATCTGCCGCTCACAGTCATCACCAATGATGTCTATATCATCAGCGAGCTGGTGCACAAGGATCAGATCCGGCTTGTCGTACCGGGCGGCGCCCGTGTGCGCAACATGCTGGCCGGACCGGAAGCAGCCGCTTACGTGCGGCAGCTCAATATCCAGAAAGCGTTCCTCTCCGCCACCGCTATCCATATCAAGCACGGGCTTACGATTTATACCGGTGAGCTGATTGAATTCAAGCAAGCGCTGGTCGAGACTGCTCGCCAGGTATACGCCGTAGCCGACCACCATAAATTCGGACAGGTTGCCCTGCGTACTTTCGCCTCGCTGGACCAAGTGGATGCCATTTTGACCGACAACGGACTTGCTGCAGAGGTCGCAGGGCAATACCGCCAAGCGGGGATTTCGATTGAGTTCGGGTAATCAGAAAGCATAAAGTAATCGCCCGTTCGGGTATATGGCCGTCCGGCCATCTCCAAAGGGCGATTTCTTGGTCCTGCCAGAGCCATCAGGCCAGCTGCCGCTGCAGAATTTCCTCGACTATCGCCCGGTCGACGTCAAGGTCGAACTTCCGGCCCCAGAAGCATTCCGCTCCCTGCTGCCGGATTCGGCTGATATCCTCCGCCCGGAGCGTCCGCGGGAATTCCGGCCCGGTATCCCAATCCGTATAGCGTTTGATTTCATTGACTACGTTTGCTTTAAACCTGCTGTTCAGGATTATCGTATGGAAGAAGATCTCATCACCGCAGAAGGAATGCTTGAACAATTTGACATACCCCGGGTTAGCCCCGATAAACTCCAGAATATACTCCATGCACTCCCCCGTAATCGACATCCAGTTTGAGCCCTTATACAGATCCGCCGGTAAATTCCTCAGGCTACGCTTCAGCAGAGGCACCGACATGACCATGTTGATATAGCGGTTGCGGATTTCCGAGACGGCCTTGGCCCGTGTTACGAGAAATCGCGGATAATAGACGGACACCCGGTAGAGGCAGCCCCACATTTCTGCGTCATTGGGCAGCTGAAGATGCTTCACGAACTCCTGGCCGCGGTGCTCCATGAAGTAATCGACGATCTGCTTATTCGGAACGAGCGGCAAATCCTGCCCGCTGATAATATGGATATAATCATAGCTGCCGTGCTCCCGGATCAGCGCGAAGGATTTCAGAATGCATTCAATCTGGCTGTAATGCCCCCACTGGACCTCCACCGGCTGCTTTACAAAGTGAATATCCCCGCGATGCGTAATTTGCGGCTCAATGCCGCTTTTGCGGTCTACGTGCAGGAAGAATTCGACATGCTCATCGGTCAATACGTCCAGCAGCAGGTTGATCTGCTCGGGATTTTTGTGACAAAGGATAACATATGCCATTCGGAAATGCTGCATGATATTCTCCTCCCGCTCATTTTTTCCAATATTATAATGGAAGCAGTAAAAAATGATGTCATTGAGTATTCTGCAGCTCGAAGGGGCGGGCGCGGGACGGGGCGGGCGCGGGACGGGGCGGGCGCGGGACGGGGCGGGCGTAGCTCCGCAAAATTGCTCCTTTCGCTGAAAGAAGAGCTGTACGGTCCGCAAGCCCTCGCGTAAGCCCTCCCGTTTCGGCCTATTACCGACCCACAGAACCAGAAAGAGTGCTGAACCCGAGAGCAGACCGGGCCCTGAGCTTCCGGCAACTCTCGGTTCACGGCACGAACAGGCTGAAGCCTCTGCCCGCAAGCTGCCGCAGACCAAAAAAAAGCAGCGCAGCTAACCCTCCAATAACCGGAGAATCGCCGCGCTACTTTGTTCCACAGACCAGCCTGCCGTCCGGGCCAGCCTTTTAACCCATCAAATTTTGCTTACCAGCTCCCTGTTCTGCAGCAGCGCCACCAGATAGGCCAGGGTCAGCCCCTGTCCCCAACCCTGGACCCGCTTGGTTGAGATCACCTTATAATCTTCAACCGTGTGCATCACAGCCGTTCCCGCCGATACATTACGGACCGAGCCGTCTTCGTCGATACTGGCGATAATCCCCTCGTACGCCTTGGCCATCGCATTCTGATGCAGCGGATGCCCGTTAACCACGATGGCAGCGGCTATCCCGGCAGAGGCCGACGTTTCGGCATAGGAGGTCTCGTCATCGAGAACGGTCCGCCACAGGCCTTCCGGCGACTGCAGCCGGACCAGAGCGCTGAGCTGGTCGCCAAGCGCGCCGCCGAGCCGCATCCACATCGGCATGAAGGGATTCAGCATTTTGTAGGCCTGCGCCATGGTGTAGGCGGCCCATGCATTGGCTCTTCCCCAATATACGCCGGACAGATGGTCTCCTCTGACATTGTCCCAGGCATGGTAGAACAGATTCGTCTTCGTATCCTGCAAATACTCCTCATGCCAGTAGAACTGGTTAAGCGCATCGTCGATATACTCCTTGTTGTCCAGCTTGAATCCGAGGCGCAGCAGGAAATAGGCCGCCATGAACAGCGTGTCCGCCCAGGCCTGCTCCGGAAAATCATTCCGCGACGAGACAGTATGCTGGAAGACGCCCTCTCCGAAGCGGATGGCATCCTTGCGCAGATATTCGGCTTTGAGCAGAGCCAAATCCAAATATTTGGAGTCACCGGTAGCTTCATGCAAGGTCAGCATGGTGTGCCCCATTGCGCAGGAATTCACCATGAGCGGCGGCAGGCCGAGCTCCAGATATTCATCGACCCAGCGGACCAGAAAATCAATATATTCCTGTTTCCCGGTCACCTCCCAGGCTTTGCAGATGCCGTAATAAGCGACCCCGCAGGACCAGTTCCAGGTAAAATCCATATTCATCGTCCGCTTGACAACCCTGTCAATCAGCTCCAGGACCTCTTGTTCATCAATTTCAAATTTGCGCACGCTTTCATCTCCCGTTGCTTCATTTATTTCTTACATTTGTTAATCAGACTAACACAATAAATTATGGAATACTCCGCAAATTTCGATCATTTTTCCGCTAATTCCATTTATTTTGCTACAATGAATACAGCAAGGAATACAGCTAAGTCATTCTGCAGAAAGGAGTGCGCAATGTCAGGCTTACCTTTTCCGAAGATGCTGCGATTGGACTCTTGAAACGATGCTTTCAAAATCGAGTTTGACCGGCGGGACGGTCATTTCTCCATGCACAACAGCCACTACCACAACCAAATGGAGGTCTTCTACCTGTTCGAAGGGCAGCGGAGATTCTTCATTAAGGACAACGTCTATGATATACGCTCCGGCGACCTGGTGCTGATCGATTCGAATGTGCTGCATAGAACATCCGGACTGGCTGAGCCAACGAATGAACGGATTGTGCTCTACTACGGGCCATCCTTCTTTGAAGCTTTTGCGCCGGAGGAGAGAGAGCTGCTGTTGTTACCCTTTGCTGGCGGAAATCCGCTCCATACCCTGAATCTTCAGGAAAAAATGGCCGTGGAGAACCTGCTGTTCTCCCTGCTGCAAGAATTGACCGAACAGCCCCCCGGATATGCGCTGCACATCCGGAATACAGCAGTATCGCTGCTGCTGTATATTTCCCGGCTGATCCAGAAACGGGGCATTCCGCCGGTTCAGGAGCCGTCTCCGGTCCACCGCAAGGTAACGGATATCGTCCGTCATATTAATCATCATTTTGCCGGACCGCTGCAGCTGGACGACATTGCCAAACAATTCTACATCAGCGCAAGCCATTTAAGCCGTGTATTCAGGAAGTTTACCGGCTTCGGATATACAGAGTACATTAACATCACCAGGGTGCGGGAAGCGGAGCGGCTGCTGCGGGATACCGGCTGGAGCATCACTCTGGTAGCTGAACGATGCGGCTTTGAGAGCTTGACCCATTTCGGCAAAGTGTTCAAAGTGCATACCGGTCTATCCCCCCGCGACTATCGTAAACTGCACAAGTGAAACTTATATGAAGCCAGGCCAAGGGCCCCCGGCTTTTCGCCGGGGGGCCTTTTCAGTATTCTGTTCCTTCGCACCTCCCCTTCTTCACCCTGGCAGCCTGGCTATCCCGAGAACTTCACCAGCACGGTGTGAATTTCAAATGGCTTGAACTCCAGCTCGATTTCGTTGCCCTGAACCGGATCGGCCAGCGGACGCTCCAGCAAATCGCAAACCTGCCACGAAGTCACGTTATAGCCGCTGCTGAGCGTTACCTTCCGGCGGCCGCCGAAATAATCATGCAGTCTCACTACGCAGCCGTCACCCTGCTCCGAAAGCTTCACGGCGTCGATGGCGATTCCTTCCGCATCTGTCCGCAGCAGCGATCTGCCGGCCTCGCCCTGCAAAGCTCCCGGGATAGTCCGCAGCGGATTGTTCAGCATCCAGGCTTCCTCCGCCGTTCTTCCGGCAATCCAGTCTCCCGTATGCGGCAGCAGCGAATACGTGAACCGGTGCTCGCCCTGATCGGCCTGCCAATCCGGCGCCGTCGCCGATTTGATCAGAGATAACCGCAGGACATGGTCCTTGATGTCGTAGCCGTATTTGCAATCGTTAAGCAGACTGACGCCGTAGCCGCGTTCCGACAGGTCGGCCCACTGATGGCCGACGCTCTCGAAGCGGGCGTAATCCCAGCTCGTATTCCAGTGGGTCGGACGCTTCACGTTGCCAAACTGGATATCATATGTGGCTTCCGTTGAACGCACCGCGACCGGAAAAGCCGCCTTAAGCAGCTGTTGCTGCTCCTGCCAGTCGACCAGCGTCTCGAAATCAATCCGGCGGCTTCCGGCGTACACCTTCACCTTCTGGATCACGGACGAATCCATATAGCGCCAGGAGAACTGCACAACTGCGGTCAGCGGACCGGATTCCAGCAGCTCTACCGAGCGTAAATCGGTGATTTCACGTTTTTTCTCCTGATAATACAGATCGATGTCCCAGGCGTCGTACATTTTCGGCTTATCCTCGAACACCTGCAGCACATTTCCGCATTCCTCCGGCGCCAGCACTTCCCGAGCGGCCTCCCGGTCATGCAGACGGCTGAGCTGCCCGGCTTCATTCCATTCCATAATGTAATGTGGAGTTGTCAGGCGGCCATCTTCCCATATAAAAGCTGTCTCCAGCGCTTCGCGGTCTGCTTGCCCGCCGTCTGCAGAATCGAAGGCCGTAATCACCGCCGCTGACAGCATCGGCAGCTCCGGCGCTTCAATCAGCCATTCCCCTTCCAGCTTCTGCGAACGGAGCAAACGCCCGCTGCTGTCCCGCCATTCCTGAATCTCCGCACCGCCGCCGGTTATAGATACTAAGCCTCGCCAGTCAAAGAACGCACTATTGAAAAGGGTGTACTTCGTACCTTGTGCAGCGACAGCTTCTGTAGCACCGTCTTCCGCAGAGACCGTTTCTACAGCCACCGTCAAGCCCATCACCGCCGCCTCCGCCGCACCGGCTCCCAGCCGCTCTGCCTCTGCATATTCGAGCCGCGAATCCTCGTAGACCTCACGGATCGAAGAGCCGGGGATAATATCGTGGAACTGGTTGCGCAGGATGATCCTCCAGCCTTCGGCGAAATCCTCTCCCGGATACTGGGCTAGACTGCCCGATTCCGCTGCCAGCAGCATCTGCAGCCATTCGGCTTCGCGGTACAGCAGCTCCAGCTTGCGGTTCATTTTTTTATTGTAGGCCTGGCTGGTATAGGTCCCTCTGTGGTACTCCAGATACAACTCGCCATCCCAGGTGTGGACATACTGGTCGGTTCTGGAAATGGTCTCATTTAGACGCTCAAAATAATCGTCCGCACGCCCCGTCTTGACGTTCGGCACACCCGGAATAGCGTCCAGGCGCCGCCGCATTTCCAGATGCTCGCGGTTCACACCCCCGCCCCCATCACCGTAGCCGTATGCCAGCAGCAGCTCGCGGTTGAGATTCTTGTCCCGGTACTGGTCCCAGATTCCCTGCACAGTGAACGGCTCGATCAGGCCATTGTACGTGTAGTACCAGGCACTGGAGTCCGGTCCTTCCGGCGTCGTGATGAAATAGGCAAGCACCTCGCTGCCGTCGATGCCTCTCCAGTGGAAGGTATCATGCGGCATGCGGTTGTACTGGCTCCAGCTGATCTTGGTCGTCATGAACGTGTCGATGCCCGATTTGCGGAGGATCTGCGGCAGTGCCCAGCTGTAGCCGAACACATCCGGCAGCCACAGATACTTGCACTCCACCCCGAATTCCTCACGGAAGAATTTTGTCCCGTACAAAATCTGCCGCACCAGCGACTCCCCGCTCGTCAAATTGCAATCGGCTTCCAGCCACATGGCCCCCCCGGCCTCCCAGCGTCCTTCCCTTACCCGCTCCTTGATCCCTTCGTACATCTCCGGATAATCGCGCTTGATGTAATCGTACAGCTGAGGCTGGGTCTGCAAAAAAACATATTCCGGATACTGCTTCATCAGCCGCAGCACCGTGGAGAAGGAGCGTGCCGCTTTCTCGCGCGTATGGGTGAGCCGCCACAGCCAGGCGACGTCGATGTGGGTATGCCCTACGGCCGTTACTGTCACCGGATGCTCCTGCTTCATGGCCGCCAGCGCAGCCGTCAGCAGCGCATCCGCTTCCTGCATAGAAGCATAAAAGGCATCGCTGCCCGGTCTGGACCAGTCCAGCAGCCGGAACGCCCGGTCCAGCGCCATCAGCAGCTCCTGCTTCAGGGGATCGCTGCCGGCCAGCGATTGTGATACGCCCAGCACCGCCCGGCCCGTGTAGTACAGGTTGTCGGCCGCTTCATCCAGACAGGCCAGCTCCGCCCGCTTGATCCGGTGCTCCTGGAGGACCGGTTTGCCGCCGCCTTCCAGTCCGGACCACAGCCGGAAAGTGAAATCCACCGTCGTTCCTGCCGTGTCCGGCTCAAGGAACACCTCCTGATGGTTGGAGTCCACGCCCTGATACGGCTTGCCGTTCAGGAACAGCAGCGATTCGAAGCCGCTGTTATTGCCGCTCCCTGTCCGGCCAAAGTCGAACACGCCTACGATACGCCGGCCCCGCCACTGCTCCGGCACCTCCACCGCCCGCTGCAGCCAGAGGTACAGGTTACGCCCGGTCCAGTAATCCCCCACCCGGTAGGGCGCTCCGCCTTCCAAGGGCGGAGGATACACACCGTTTGCCCCTTCCTTGTCTTCCAATCCCAGCCATTCCTCCAGTATCACGGCATCACGGTAACGGTAAGGCTCCAATTCGGCAATTCGCGCACCGAGCTTCTCTTCTGTCCAGAACATTTTCTTCATCCTCCCTGGTTATAACACGTGTTATATGCTAAAAAGAAACGGCATCCCCCGTAGGGCTATGCCTTTGGTGTTGCTTCGCTGGTTGCAAGCTGCGCCTTCGGTCCCGAAGAAAGTGGCGGGCTGGGGCCGCTGGCTGTGCTTGTGGAGTGCACCAGTGGGCCGCACTGGCGGCCTGCGTCTGCGCACTGTACCGTCGGACTGCACTAGCGACCTGCGCCTGCGGGTTGCACATGCAGGCGGCCTAGTGGCCTGCGTCTGCGCACTGTACCCGTGGCCGTGCTTGCACCCAGCGTCAAGCCGCCGGAGCCCTGCCCTCGGCTACGCACTCTCACCCGGCTTCAGCACGGCCGGCAGCCACAGCTTGCCCGGAGACACCGGCTCAACCGCCTGCTTTTCCAGCTGCTGCAAGACGCAGCGCACAGCCTCCTCGCCCATTGCAGCATAAGGAATTTCCACGCAGCTTAGCGTAGGCACGCTCAGGCGGTCCCCCTGAATCGTATTGTCTGCAGCCATAATTCGCAGGCTTCCGCCGATGGTCAGGCCCAGCCGGAAGGCTGCGCGGTACAGATCGGGTACGGCGCTCGACCAGTTCACCAGAACCGGCGGCAGCTCCCCTCCGCTCTGCTCTTGCAGTTCAATGAGCCAATCCAGCCATTCCACACGCCCAGCCTGCTCCTCCAGGCGGTGAAGCTGCGGCTCCATTCCGTGCTTATGGCACCAGTCCTGATATGCGCTCCGGCGGTTCTTCTCCGCCCAGTTGAGCCGTTTGGCGCCTGAAGCATGGTAGATTTCCGCATACACCGGCGCCTTGCCCGCTGCACTTCCGTCACGGCACAGGTAATCCAGCGCCGTCTTTACGCTGCCTCTGTAATCGGCCAGTACGGAATAGACGCCCGCCGTATCGGAGTAGCCTTCTACGGACACATAGGGCACGCCGGCCTCCTTCACCCTGGCCGCCCAATCCGCGCTGCGGTAGCTCGTCTCGTCCAGCGTAACGATCCCGTCGATCTTCCGCTGGTGATACAGATCCAGCAGCGCGTTTCTCGCTTCGCCGCTCTTCCTCCCGCCGGGCGAGCACAGCAGGAGATGATAGCCTCTTGCTTCACTTTCCCGCTGCATGCCTTCCAGCAGGCGGATGAACAGCGGATGCCGGGTATCTCCGAAGGCGGCCAGCGTCATGCTTCGGCCGGTCTTCATACTGCGCGCCTGGGCGTCGACATGATAGTTCAGTTCCGAGATCGCGCGCAGCACCGCTTCCCGCGTCTGGGCGCTGACTCCGATACCGGGGGTATCGTTCAGCACGGCGGAAACAACGCTGCGGGACACACCGGCGAGTCTGGCCACGTCGTGGCTTGTTACTCTTTTCTTGCTCATATTCAGCACCTCTACAAGAGTATAACACGTGTTATACGCGTTGTGTAGGTCTTTTTGGATGACAAGAGACACAGCTGTTCGCTCCAGATCAATTGGACCGGATGATGGCAGACAAGCTATGTATCCACTAATATGGTACCGCTGTTTCCAAAACGGCGGGAAAGTTTTAAGCCCTAGCCTTCAAAACCCGCTTCCGGTGCTGGAGGTCCAACACATCACTAGCCGGTATACAGGTTAAAAGAACCAGTGCCACTTGATCCAACAAATTTGGAACTGGAGCAGCGTTTGCCTGAAGGCTTTCCGGAGAATAGCCGGTATCGGAAGCATATGCTGTTGCCGACATAGCCGCTATGGGCGGTTGAAGTCTGGAAGCAAGGCTGTGGACTGTAACGCCTGGAAGCACGCGAACTGTAGCGACTGAGGCATGCGGACTGTAGCGCTGAGGGGTGCGGACAGCAGAGGCTGAAGCTGGCAGACTGTAGCGGCTGAAGGCAATCATTTCGCGCACTCATAGCTAACTCTCATCTGAAATTCAATAGCTCATCATGATTAGTTCGATTTTCGCACACTAATATTGCCGTTCTTACGGATTTCAGCATATTAATTCGATTATCGCCACTTAATTCGGCCAAAATTGGCAAGAACATCAGTTTTCGCCCATATTAAGATGCGATTATCCAACTAGATTGGTGAAAAACCTTCATATTGGTAAAATTAGGTGGCGATTTTCCAACTAACCTGCGGTGTGCGAACAGGGGGTGCCTTAAGTACGACTGTATGCGCCGACAGCTCTCACCCTTACTCGCAGGTTAGATGGTTTATACCAACAATTCAATGCCGTCAAAATATTAGCTCCGCATTAACTCCATACAAATGAATCAAATGTTACTAAAATGACTTCTGCGGTCCGCGCTCTCCTTGGTAATGGGCCACTTCAAGCCAGCCGACAGCTCCCTGTCCATAACAAAAAGCGACTCGTCCGCAGACAAGTCGCTTCTCAATTCGCTCCACAAGTCGCTTCTCAACTCGCTCCACAATTCGCTTCTCAAATCGCTCCTCGATTCGCTCCTCAATTCGCTCCTCAATTCGCTTCTCACATCGCTCCTCAATTCGCTCCTCAAGTCGCTCCTCAATTCGCTCCTCAAGTCGCTCCTCAATTCGCTCCTCAATTCGCTCCTCGATTCGCTCCTCAAGTCGCTTCTTAACTCGCTCTTAATTCGCTTCTCAATTCGCTCCTCAAGTCGCTCTTAATTCGCCTCTCCAGGCTCTTGCTTATTTGTCCCCCAGCTGATAAGCCCGGGTCACAATCTTATACCCGCCTACCTGCTGTTCCCCGCTGTCCAGCCTTGCGGCACGGCGCTCCAGTACATCGCTCTCGAACACGGCAGCCGCTTCAAAAGACGGCTGCACCCGCAGCTCTGCCGGTTCCCCGCCAAGGTTATACCAGCGTGCTACAAGGTCGCCCGTCTCCTCGGCAAACTTCAAGGTCGAGAATGCCAGCGGCGAAGCCTCGGCATTCCAGCTCAGCCATTGCCCGGATACCGGCAATGTCACGCCGCCCGAAAGCGGCTGGCCGTTCACCGCCGGAACCCGCTCGGCAGGGCCATGGGTCTGCACGGCTGTCCACGGAATCTGGTACTGGTACGCCTGCGCGTACGCACCGGAGGTGGCGCCGTCGCCGGCATAAGGAATAATCGCATATTCCACCGTCTGCTCGCCCAGGCACTGGGCCTCCGGTGTTTCGAACACGCCCCAGTCGCCCAGCTCGGAGGAGGAGCGCAGCAGTGTAACCGCAATGGTGTTCTTGCCGTCCAGCAGCACCTCGTATTCATTCAGGCCTTTGTTGGCCACGGCAAGACCGTTCGTGCCGCCCTCAACGCTGACGAACACCTGCTGATGCTGGGCATTGCTCGGGTTCACCCACTCCGCGGCAGGCTTGTTGCTGCGCTTAGCCACTTCGAAGATGGAGTCAACATAATGATGGTCCGCAGCCAGACCCGTAGGGAACAAGGCTCTCAGGCGGTGATCCTTGGCCTGGTTGTTGAAGCTGGTGCTGACCTGTACCATACCGCTTCCGGCTTCCAGCGTATAGCGCGTGGTCAGGACCAGCGGTACAGTCTGCTCCGTACGCTGTGCTTTACGCTCAGTGAAAGGCACCATCTCCTGCTTTTCCGTAACGAAGGTCTCATCGGCACTGGCCGGAATCTCCCACTTCAGCACAGCCTCGATGACTGCACGATATGGGGATGCTTCAATTACCGAAATTTCAGCCTGCAGGCCCTCGGTAGTCAGCGCCTGCTCGCCTTCCGGCTGGCGGTATACATATTCGTTGCCGATATCACCGGTGTTCTCATACACGTTAAGTCCCGTGTGTTCGGCACCGGACAGCTTGTCGGTAACCGTCAGCGTGCCATTAGAAGCAACCGTCACGCTCAGCTTGCCGTTCTCCATCGTATGACCCTGCACCTTAACGGCATCCAGAGCAGCCACAGTCAGGTCCGCCGCGCCTTCAACCAAGGCATATGTGCGGTAACCCAGTGCGGCAACCTCTGTCGCCGGGAAGGTCACCCGAACCTTCCGGGCCATATACGGCTGGCGGAAGCGGTCCTTCGGCAGCTCGTAGCCGAAATGGACACCGAGGTCCTCGATCTTGGCTGCGTACACACGGCCTTCTTCATCCAATACCTGCAGGGAACCCAGCGGCTCCCGGCCCAGCTCACGCGCAAGTGCCTGCGGATTCGGACCTTCAGGGAAGTATTTCTTCGCTATAATCAGCTCGACCGTAACGGTTCCGCTTCTCTCCCAGCCGCTTGTATTGAACACGGTAAACGGCACCGGGGCATTGCCCCAGGCTGCTACGCCGGTAACGTCTATGGCTTCGGCCAACGCTGCGGCGCTTTCAGCGATAATCGCCTCCGCCATCTGGCTGCTTTTGGCGAACCGGGTGATCATTTCGCGGTGCACTTCATCCAGGCTGCAGCCGCAGATGCTGTCATGCGGATGATTCTGCATCAGCGTCTTCCAGGCATAGGTCAACAGATGATGCGGATAGGCCTGCACGCCTGCCAGCTCTGCAAATGCGGCCAGCGGCTCGGCTACTTTTTCCAGCAGGGTCTGCCCCGCCTGGTTCAGCTGCTTCAGGTATACCCGGGACGATGCCGTGTTGACCAGCGTACCCCAGCCGTCCGTGTGCTGACTGCGCAGCTCGCCTTCAATCGCCACCAGATCCTCCGGCAGATTCGCCTGCAAGGCCTGCAGGTATTCATCAAAGTTCGAATGCACGAATTCAACATCCGGATACAGCTCGGAGGCGGTGCGGATCGCCTGTGAGAGATCGGTCTGGATCGGCTGATGATCACACCCGTTCATGAACAGGAGATGCGGTGTAGATGCGAACTTCTCGGCGTCGGCCAGGTTCTTGTCCCAGTATACCTTGGCCGCGGCTGGATCGGCCGGAACCTCCATTCCGTTGCAGTACCAGTTGGCGAAGAGTACACCCAGCACCTCCGAGCCGTCCGGCGAACGCCAGATCATCTCGGAATACGGCGACTCGTAGCTGTCCATCTCTCCTACGGTATTATTGAAGCCCGTCGGCTTCACGCCGCGTCCGAAGATCGCATTGGTGATGCCCGCCTGCTGAAGAATCTGCGGCGCCTGGCCCATGTTGCCGAACGAATCAGGGAAGTAGCCGGTCTTGGAAATGACACCGAACGGCCCCGCATCCTTGTGCCCGATCAGCAGGTTGCGGAGATTGGCTTCGCTGCTTGTCAGGAATTCATCCTGCAGCACATACCACGGACCGAACTGAATACGCCCCTCGGCGATGTAACGGTCCAGCCGCTCCCGCTGCTCGGGACGGACCTGCAAATAATCCTCGCGGATAATCGTCTGTCCGTCCAGATGGAAGTAGCGGTAATCCGGATCTTGATCGAGGGTATCCAGAAGCTTGTCGACCAGCTCAATCAGTAACATGTGATGATATTCATAAGGCATATACCATTCCCGGTCCCAATGGGTATGCGAGATGATATGCGCCGTTTTTTTGTTGGCCATTGATGGTTTCCCTCCAATTATCCTTTAGTTGCTCCGCCCATGCTGAACCCTTTGGACATATACCGCTGGGAGAACATATACAGCACTACGGAAGGCATGGTGTACAGCAAGGAGAAGGCGGCAAGTCTTCCGTATTCGACCAGGCCGTGGCTGCCGAAGAATTGATAGATCGTAACAGAGGCCGGCAGCTTATCCGGTGTCTGCAGCAGGATATACGGCACGAAGAAGTTGCCCCAGCTGCCCGAGAAGGTGAAAATGGCAATGGTGGCAATCCCGGGAAGCATCAGGGGAGCGACCACTTTTCGGAGTCCGCCCCACACGGATGCACCGTCAATCCAGGCAGCCTCCTCCAGGTCAATCGGTACGGAATCCATGAAGCTCTTCATCATCCAGATCCCGTAAGGCAGGGAGGATGCTGTAAGGAAGAGCATCGTGGCGAAGATGGAGTTCTGTAATTTGAAATACAGGAACATCTGGAAGACAGGAACCATCACCGCCGTAATCGGCAGCGAGGTCATAAACAGTATGCTTAACAGGAAGCTTTTCTTAAATCTCATCTCATAGCGGGACAGCGGATAGGCCGCCAGAACCGATGCGATGACGACCAGCGTAGCCTGTCCGCCGGAGAGAATGATCCCGACGCCGAACGAGCGCAGATTGCCGCTGTCCCCGAGCACCGCCGAGAAGTTGTCGAGGGTGAAATTAGGCATTTTGATCCCCTGCTGGGCATGGGTATCAAACGAAGCCAGCAGAATCCAGAATAACGGAACCAGGAAACAGAGTCCCAGAACGACCAGAATCCCATATTGTATATTGCGTTGAAGCCTATGCTTGACCACTGGTGACGCACCTCCTTCAGGGCTAGACCTTGACTTTCATTGATTTCATGTAGAATAAGCTTGCAACAATTCCGATCACCAGCAGCACCAGCGAGATGGCCGTACCGTATCCGAATTGATAATTGACGAAGGCCTGGTTGTACATAAATACCGGCAGGGTCTGCGTGGCCGTACCCGGCCCGCCACCGGTCATGGTATAGATCAGTGTGAAGACGCCAAGCGTCTGCAGGGTGACCAGCATCATGTTGGTGACAATCGATCCTTTGACCATCGGAATGGTGATGTAGCTGAGAATTTTAAAATTACCCGCCCCGTCGATCGTAGCGGCTTCTTCAATATCCTTGGGAATCTCATCGAGTGCAGACTGGTAGACCATCATGGAAAAAGCGGTGCCGTGCCAGATGTTGGCGATAATGACACTGACCATCGGGAAGCTGAACAGCCAGGATACCGGGCTGATGCCGAACCACCCGATAATTTGATTCAGGGTCCCGTTGTCGCTGAAGAACGCAACCATACAGAACGCCACTACGATCTCCGGGGTAACCCAGCCGGCGATTACGATAATGCCGATGATCCGGCGGAAGGTGACATTCTTCTCCTTCATCAGGAGGGCCAGAATGAATCCCAGCACGACCTGGCCGATGACTGCCGAGAAGATCAGAAAGACGAGCGTTCTCCACACACTAATGCGGAAATCCGGGTCCTGAAACATATTGGTGAAATTGCGGAAGCCGACAAACTCCAGATTCCGGGCGGCGCTCCCCGTCAAGGCCATGTTCGTAAATGCAAAGTAAACGGTCAGAATAATCGGAACGATAAAAAAGATCAGCAGCAGCAAGACAGAAGGCGTCAGAAACAGAAATGCGCCCCGCGACTTCCTTTTCATAGGTCACTCCCCCTCCAAATCCGAAAGAGGAGAATGGCTTCTCCCCTTTATCCGGATGTTCAAATCTTTATTTTACTTCTACTTTATCTGCGCCGAGCGAGCGGGTTACATTATCCTGCAGCTGCTGCACCGCATCCGCCGGAGCCAGCTTGCCGGAAGCGACGCTTTCCACCAGGCTCTGGATCTGTGCCGACACCGTGGCATACTCGTCATTGGCCGGACGGAAATGGGCCACATCCAGCAGGGCTTGCGCTTCAGCAACAAAGGTACGGTCGGTATATCCGGCTACATCCACGGAATCATTGCGCGGGCTCAGGTTGCCTTCGGCTACTACACGCGCTGTAGCATTCTCCTGGTTCATCAGGAACTCCAGGAACTTCCAGGCCGCTTCCTTGTTCTGCGCTTGCGCCGGAATCGACCAGGCCCAGCCGCCGGACATGGTGATGGCTCCCGGTTCCTGTCCGTTCTGGGTAGGGAATGGGGCGAAGCCCATTTTATCAGCCACATTCTCGATTGGAGCCGCGCCGTTCTCGAACCAGGTCGAGCCTGCCCAGCTTCCGTCAACCGCCATCGCCAGCTTGCCTTGCGGGAAGAGCTGCTGGAAGGCAATGCTGCCCGCTTGTCCGTTCAGGGCTACCTGCATGGATGGTCCGGTCTGGTCTACATTGAACAGTTGATGAATGAAATTAAAGGAGTCCAGCAGCCCGGGGCTGTTCACGACCCATTTCTTGGTCTCTTCGTTATAAAGCGTATCGTTCGTGCCGTACAGCAGCATTTCCAGCGTCTGCATCGTCACGCCTTCACCGCTCGATTTGCCGACGATCATATTCAGCGGAGTTACGCCCGGAAGCTTGTCTTTAATGGTACGGGCGGCTTCCAGAACCTCTTCCCAGCTTGCAGGCTGGAACGGCACCTCGATGCCTGCCTCTGCCAGCAGCTCTTTATTGTACCAGATGCCCCGTGTATCCGAGGTTGCCGGAACACCGTAAATCTTGCCGTCTTCACCGGTTACACCGGCCTTAAGATTCTCAATGAACTTGTCCTGCCAGTCGCTCCAGCCGGCAACCTGGGTGTCCAGAGGCTCCAGATAACCAGCAGCCGCATCGGATTTAATGATAGAGGTATCTTCGGCTACAATATCCGGCGCGGTATCCGGGGACTTCATCTGCAGCACAATCTTGGAGGTATAATCGCCCTCACTGGCCAATACCGGAGCGATGTTGATCTTGATATCAGGATTCGCTTCCTCGAATTTATCAATCAGGCCGGATTCAAAATATTTGGTCAGCGTGTCCTCCGAGCCGGAGGAACGGAAGGTAATGGTCACTTCTTCCTTGCCTTCGGCTGCGGCTCCCGAACCGGAATCGCCGTTCGAACAAGCCGCGGTCAAGAGTAGAAGGGAAGCCATCGCTGCTGTCATGGATACTTTCAGTTTGTTTGTCTTCATTTTGTCTCTGCCCCTTTTGTTGTTAATTTCAAAAACGCTTTCATATCAGCCTTGAAAAGAACGGCGGAGCCGCCTTTTCGCAAAACAGAAAGCCAGTTCAAGCTATTTCAATACCCGGATTCCGCAATAATCCATAATCAGCTCGCTGAAGAGCATATTCGACCAGGAGAACCATGGACGGGTAAACTTGCCGGCATCATCAACGGAGAAGCCTTCATGCGTAAGCCCTGTGCCTGCATCCGTATCCTGGATCAGCTGCAGCAGGCGCGCTTTCTCGCTGCGCTCTGGAGAAGTCAGACCCTGCATGGACAATGCGATATGCCAGATATAACCCTCCGGTGTATGCGGGCTGCCGATTCCTTCGGCAACCTTGCCTTTATAATAGTAAGGATTATTTTCGCTGAGGATGAATTTCCGCGTGTTCCGGTACACCTCGTCACTCTCATCGGTATACCCCAGATAAGGCAGCGACAGCAGGCTCGGTACATTGGCATCATCCATCAGATTATACTGGCCCAGGCCGTCGGTTTCATAAGCATAAATTCTTCCATAGACCGGGTGCGTATACACACCGTACTCCTGAATGCCTTGGTTGATTTCATCCGCCAGCTGCTTGGCAGCGTCCGCCAGCTCCTGATCCTTGTAGATTTCCTGCGCGATTTCTTCCAGGTAACGAAGCACGACTACAGCGAACATATTGGCTGGAATCAGATAACCGTATTCGCAGGCGTCATCGCTCGGCCGGAAGCCCGACCAGGTCATTCCGGTAAAGACAGTTTCCGTGCCCTTTCCTTCTCTTGGCAGCGTATCCGTAAGCGGTGCATCCAGCCGCTGGAACCGGTAGCCCGACTCCGTTTCATGATGCTGCTCCACTCTCCAGAGCTTGATAATTTCCAGGGCAGCACGGCGATAGCTCTCGTCGAACTGGCTTACACAGCCGCTGTTCTTCCATAGCAGGTAACTGAGCTGAAGGGGATATGCCAGCGAGTCAATTTCATATTTACGCTCCCAGATCGAAGGCCCCATCTCCGTAAGATCGGACTGATGCCCGTTGCCGTTCGGCGCTTCGTTAAAGGCGTTGGCATACGGATCAAGCAATATGTAATCCATCTGCCGTCTGACCAGGCCTGCAATCATAGCCTCCATCTCCGGGTCCTCTGCGGCAAGCAGGAGGTAAGGACGGACTTGTGCGGCCGAATCGCGCAGCCACATCGCCGGTATATCACCGGTGATCACAAAGGTCGTTCCATCCGGCTTACGGGAAATCGTGGTCCCAATCGTATTAATCAGGCAGTCTTCAAACATCTTGGCAAGCTTCGGAGAATCGGACAGCTCTTGTTGCACCTTACCAATCATATCATATACTGACTTAGGTATATCATTCTGCAGCTTCAAGGGTGAATATTGCACCTCCATGATGGATTATATCAACTTCAAACGCTTTCATCATATTAAACAATTAATATTAATATGTCAATATAATTATTGGTATATTAATAGAATGATATTTTTAATTAATATATTGGTATAAGTATATTAATTCACATAAAATAAACAACAAAAAAAGCCTTCGTTATGAAGGCCTTGCTTTATTTCCATCCTCTTACATGCGTGCTGCGCTTCCCGCTCAGTTGTTTCTGACCGGCGCCGCCGATCTGCCCTTGATTAAGGCTGCAGGCAGCAGAATCCGGGTGATCGGCTGCTCATGACCTTGCATTTCCAGTACATTCTCGAATGCCTGCTTGCCGATTTCAAACTGATTCTGCCGCATATGCGTGATCCGGCAACCCTCCTGCGATTCGGGACTGTCGAAGCAGATCACGGACAAATCCTCGGGAATCCGCAGTCCCAGCTTGCCTGCCGCCTCTTCAACCAGCAGCGCAATACTATACTCTGCGGCGAACAATGCGGTAATATCGGGATTCTTGCGGAGATGCTCCACCAGCCTGTTCACGTCGTCGATACGGGCCTGCGGATCAAATACATTCGGCATGGTCGAAGTAATCGTTTCCATCCATAGCTCGCGGTTGACCATCAGGCTATGCTCCACATAGGCCTCGATAATTCCCTCGATCCGCTCCTCGATGGTTGTTGTATTCGCCGGCGGCGGGGCCAGAAATCCGATCTGCCGATGCCCCAGCTCGAACAGGTAGCGGGTCGCCTCTTTGGCCGCCTGAATATTGTCCGTACTGACCGACGAGGCGGGAATCCCCTTCAAATACCGGTCGATCATCACGAACGGAAACTTTTGAATGACCAGCTTCAGGATTTCTGCGCTGAAGAATTCACCCTGTGCCGGAAAAATAATCAGCCCGTCCACGCCCAGGCCCAGCAGCTGCTGGATGGCCTTCTCCTCCAGCTCCGGAATACCGAATGAACGCCGGACCACCAGGAAGCAGTCATTCTCCCGCGAAGCTTCTTCCATTCCGTAGATCAGCTCTGTACCGTACATATCGCTGAAGTTCGTAATGACCAGCCCGATGATCCGTTTCTTACCGGATGTGCGGACAGCCTGCGGGGTATCCAGCGGCTTCAGGAGTATAGAATTGGCATCCGCCACGAACGAGCCTCTCCCCGGCTGACGGATGATTAACCGCTCCTCGGCCAGCAGCTTCAGTGCTTTCTTTGAGGTAATCCGGCTGACGCCGAATTCCGTGCAAAGCTCCTGCTCCGAGGGCACACGGTCACCGACTTTATATTCATTCCTTGTTATCCGCTCTTTCAGAGTCTGAAATATCATTTCATACATCGGCATCGAGCCTGAATCATTGGCCATATCCTGCACCTCCATTACTGCATTCTCTCTAAAGGGACACATACTAATATACCATGTTATATTAGGAATGGAAAGATTGGTTTGTTACAGCAGATACAGAACTACGGGATACGAGCGTTGGACTAATATACATCCGCAGCATTTCCCTGCTTGTGCTCTTTAGACTAAGCAGCATATCGGCCGCCGCTTCGCACATCTTTTCTTTCTCAACCCGCATGGTGGTCATGGCCAGCCCGCTCTCTTCTTCTTCGTAATGAAGATCGTCAAAACCGATAATGGAGACATCCTCCGGAACCCGCCGTCCGCGCATCCGCAGCTGCCGGGCCAGCAAATAGGCAATCCGATCGTTGCCGCAGAAGAACGCGGTAGGATAGTCGTCCGCCCCATCCAGATAAGCAGCAATTTCCTGCTCCGTATACTGAAACCCGGCAGAGGACGCCAGCACCTGATGCATCTCCAGCGGAAGCCCCGCCTCCTGAACAGCCCGTAAATAGCCGAGCCAGCGCTCCTCATGACTGGTCGTCAGATTGGCGGGACCTATAAAGCCGATCCTCCGGTGTCCTGACCGGATCAGCGTCGTCACCGCCTCATAAGCTCCCTCCATATTGGCGGAAGCGACAACCGGACACGGCAGGTCACGGTGATAGGAATCGAACATGACGAGCGGGGTATCCAGCTCCCATACCAGCCTGGCGTAATCCCGGTCGACAATCCCGAACAGAATAATCCCCAGGTAAGCCATTTCTGTACATTGCCGCGGCAGCTGCAGACGGGCTTCCATCTCACGGTCAATCGGGGCAATCACCGCACTGAGGCCGCGTTTGCGGATACTTTTCTCCAGTCCCCAGATCAAGTCATGATAGAACCGGAAATGGTCGTTGTCCTGATAGCTCATGACCCGCTCTGGCACAAGAATCAGCACATTCCGTCCGGCCGCCGGCTTCTCGGCGTATTCACCGTAGCCCATCTCTCTCGCCGTACTCAGAATGCGGTAGCGCATTTCTTCGCCGACGCCCTTCTTGTCCTGCAGAGCGAGTGATACGGCATTCTTGGATATATTCAGCCGGTCGGCAATATCTTGCATCGATATCTTCTTTTTACGGGGCATCTCTCTTTTCAATCCCTTCAATCCGTGATAAGCTTATCTCAAATTTACTTTACAAATATTATTTTTGTCAAGTTTGTCAAGTAACATCTGGCTATACTATTTGGTTAAAATGAATGATGAACTAGGAGGACTTTCAGTGACTTACGCAATCGGCATCGACATTGGCGGTACCAAGACCGCCCTGGGTCTGGTCTCTTCCGGAGGCCAGGTACTATCGAAGACTTCACTTACCACTGATCTGTCGCTGACGCCGTCCGATATGGTCTACAAGATCGCCGCAGCGGCCAAGCAGCTGCTCTCCGGCAGCGGACTGCAGGAGTCGGACCTGCAAGGCATCGGTATCGGCGCTCCCGGCCCGCTGAACACGAAGCTGGGACAGATTGCCGAGCCGCCGAACCTCCGGAGCTGGTGGAACTTCCCGGTGGTTGAGGCGTTCAAGCGCCACTTTCAGGCGCCGATTGTGCTGGAGAACGATGCCACTGCGGCGGCGCTGGCCGAGAAATGGTTGGGAGCCGCCAAGGCTGCGGACCATTTCGTATACATCACGATCAGCACCGGCATCGGCGCGGGTATTTACAGTCACGGCCGGCTGATTACCGGCGCAACCGGCAATGCCGGCGATATCGGGCACATGGTCATTGATGCCGGCGGCCCACTCTGCGGCTGCGGCCAGCGCGGCTGCTTCGAATATATCGCATCCGGAACGGCGATTGCCAGAGAAGCAAGCAGCCTGCTCGGCCGTCCGGTGACCTCCAAGGAAGTCTTCGAGCTGGCCTTATCCGGTCAGGACGCCGCCATGGAGAGTCTCGTGAATCGCGTATTTAACTACATCGGCATCGGCTGCGTGACGATGATCAATACCCTCGACCCCGAAATGGTGGTAATCGGCGGCGGGGTTTCCCAGGTGGGGGCGCCTTTGTTCGATGCCGTGCGCAGTTATGTCAAGCGTCATGCCTTGAATCCTTCCGGCCGCGACACCCTGATCGTTCCCGCCGCCCTCCAGCAGGATGCCGGGCTGATCGGTGCCGCCGCGCTTATTCATACCCACTATTAGAACAGGAGTGTGATTTCTATGAATCAACCTATCTTTTTGCAGCCAGTATTCCAGGAACGAATCTGGGGCGGAACCAAGCTGAGAGACTTGTTCGGTTATCCGATCCCCAATGATTCCACCGGCGAATGCTGGGCCATCTCGGCCCATCCGAACGGCCAGAGCATCGTGAAGGAGGGTCCGTATCAGGGACTGCCGCTGGGCGAATTATGGACCAGGCATCCGGAATTGTTCCGCTCCGAATCTCCGGTGTTCCCGCTGCTCATCAAGCTGCTGGACGCTTCGGATGACTTGTCGGTGCAGGTTCACCCGGATGATGAGTACGCCGGCGAGCACGAGAACGGCGAGCTGGGCAAGACAGAATGCTGGTACATTGTCGATGCCGAGCCCGGTGCGGCCATTATCTACGGCCATGAGGCGACTACCAGAGCTGAGCTTGAGCAGATGATTCAAGACGGGAAATGGGAGGAGCTGCTGACCAAGGTTCCGGTGAAGCGCGGGGACTTCTTCTATGTGCCGAGCGGTACGGTGCATGCCCTTGGCAAAGGGATTGTCGTGCTGGAGACCCAGCAAAGCTCGGACACCACCTACCGTGTCTACGACTATGACCGCCGGGACAAAGACGGCAACCTGCGTGAGCTTCATCTGGAGAAGGCTGTCGATGTCACCTCCATTCCCCAGGCATACGAGCCTGCCGCTTACAGCGCCGCCACCTTTGGCAGCCTGAGCGTTACCGCCTTTGTGTCCAATTCGTTCTTCACCGTGGAGAAGTGGGACCTGTCCGGCAGTGCCGAGCAGCCGGAACAAGCGCAATACACCCTCGTCAGCGTCATCGAGGGCAGCGGTCAGCTTCGCACCGCAAGCGGCGAATATACGCTGAACAAGGGTGACCATCTCATCCTGCCCGCCGGGTTCGGACCTTACACCTTGGCGGGAGAGCTCCAGCTCATCGTTTCGCGGGAGTAGCGGGACTGACGGCACCAGGCGTCATAATTCCACAGACAGCAGGCCGAAGTGTCTGTACTGGCTGAACTTATATAAGTATCTCCATGATTTAATGGAGATACTTTTTTTGTGTTCGTAAGGGCTGCAGCTTGCGGCCCCAGCCAACCGCTATTCTCTGCCAAACCATAACGTGAAACTGGATGGTTTATACCCGTCTGTGTTATACTCTTCTCTAACTATTGCGAGGGGAGGCTGAACAATAATGGGAAGGCGATTTTGCAAATGGATTGTGCTCCTGAGTTGATCCGCTTCTCAGACGGTGCTTTTGTAACTTTGACCGAATGGATGCAGTGAATTCAATTCAAATCTGGAGGTGAACCCCTCTTTCGGAGGGAAAGGCTTGGACCTAATAACGATTACGAACTTAATTATTCTTGCAGTATTAATTATAATGACGGCATTCTTTGTGGCCTCGGAATTCGCTGCCGTCAAAATCCGCATGTCGCGGATCGAACAACTGATTGATGAAGGGAACAAGAAAGCGGTCATCGCCAAGAAAGTTGTCGGTGATCTGGATTATTATCTCTCCGCGTGTCAGCTCGGAATTACCGTTACGGCTTTGGGTCTCGGAGCCATCGGCAAGCCGGCCGTGGAACGGATTCTATACCCGGTGTTCGATTTCCTCCGTTTGTCGGAAGCCACTGCTTCCGTCGCTTCCTATGCCATCGCCTTTATCCTGGTAACCTTCCTGCATGTGGTCGTCGGGGAGATGGCGCCCAAGACGCTGGCCATTCAGTATGCCGAGAAGCTGACGCTGCTCCTCTCGCCTCCGCTGTACTGGTTCGGCAAAATCATGCATCCGTTCATCATAGCGCTGAATGGAACCTCACGGGTCATTCTGCGGATGTTCGGCGTCAAGCCTGCCGGCCACGAGGAGCACTATTCGGAGGAAGAGCTGCGGATCATTATGGCCCAAAGCTTTGAAGGCGGCGAGCTGAACGAAACCAAGCTGGAGTATATGGAGAATGTCTTTGCCTTCGATGAGCGGATGGCCAAGGACATTATGATTCCGAGAATTGAAATGGTTACGCTGGATTACGGCATGTCTTATGAGAGAATCGTGCAGATACTCGATGCCAACAACTATACCCGTTATCCAGTCATCGAGGACGGCAACAAGGATATGGTGCTGGGCGTGGTCAATGTGAAAAAGATGCTTCCGCATATCATAGCGGGCCGTGAGCGTCATTTGCAGGATTTTGTGCGCAGCCTTCCCGCAGTCCCGTCTGTCACTCCCATCAAGGAGGCCATGCTGAAAATGCAGCAGGAACAAATGCATATGGCGCTGGTAATCGACGAATACGGCGGCACTGCCGGTATTTTGACGCTGGAGGATATTCTGGAGCAACTGGTCGGTGAGATCCGCGATGAATTCGATGCCGATGAGGTGCCGGAAATCCAGCGGATTGACGCACAGACCTATGTGATCCACGGCCGTGTTCTGCTGGAGGATATCGAGGAGCAATTCGGTCTGGTATTCGAGAACAGCGAGGACATTGATACCATCGGCGGCTGGATTCAGTTCCGGGCGGGCACCGACCTGCAACCGGGGTATGAATTCCTGGATGGCGGACAGCACTGGACCATTACAGAGACAGATAATCTGCAGATCAAGAAGGTTATTCTCAAACACACGCAAGTGTAAAAATCGTGAAAGCGCATAACTATCAACTTTGGAGGTGAATCCCTCGCTTTGAGGGAAAACTTTGGACGGAGTTATAACAATCAATTTAATTATGGTTGCCATCTTTATCGGGCTTACCGCATTCTTTGTCGGGGCTGAGTTCGCCATCCTGAAGGTGCGGATGTCCCGTATTGATCAATTGATCAGTGAAGGCAACAAGAAAGCACTGACCGCCAAGAAGGTCGCTCATGACCTGGACTACTATTTGTCGGCCTGCCAGCTGGGGATAACCATTACAGCCCTGGTGCTCGGTGCGCTGGGTGAGCCGACCGTCGAGCGGATACTCCATCCGTTATTCGACCAGCTCGGAATGCCGGCTGCGGTGTCCACCCTTCTGTCTTATCTGATTGCCCTCTCGGTCATTACCTTCCTGCACGTCGTGATCGGAGAGCTGGCCCCGAAGACAATGGCGATTCAGTTCGCCGAGAAGATGACCCTGCTGCTTGCCCCGCCTCTGTACTGGTTCGGCAAAATCACCTATCCGTTCATCGTTGCCCTGAATGGATCTGCACGCCTGCTTCTCCGCATCTTCGGTGTGAAGCCTGCCGGACATGAGAGCGTGCACTCCGAAGAGGAGCTGAAATGGATTGTTGACCAAAGCTACGAGAGCGGAGAGATCAACAAGACCGAACTTGTCTACCTGAACAATATTTTCGCTTTTGACGAGCGGACGCTCGGCGAGATTATTGTGCCGCTGGGCAATGTGGTGACCTTGCAATGGGAAATGCCGGTGGAGGAGCTGATCGAAGTGCTGGGTGAACATGACTATACCCGTTATCCGGTGGTCAATCAACCTGGAAGCACACAGTTTACCGGCTACATTAATACCAAGGAAATGCTGACCAGCATTGCTGCAGGAAGAGCTGCCGATTGGCAAAAATTCATGCACGAAATCCCCAAATTCGTGGCAACCGAGAACCTCCGCGACGTCCTGCTGCGGATGCAGCACACCCGGGTCCATATGGCCGAGGTTACGGACATTTCCGGAGCTACCATCGGCATTGTAACGATGGAGGATCTGCTGGAGGAGATCGTCGGGGACATCCGCGACGAGTCGCTGAATGTGAATGTGCCTCCGCCTCACAGTGAATTGAACTAGAGTAGTAGCTGTAACCAAGCTACGTCAAAAGAAGCTGCCCCGAAAGCCAGGAAAGGCTGATGGGCAGCTTCTTGTTTGCGTTTCGGGGCCAGGAAGGGCTGAGGGAACAGTTTCTTGTTTGTGTGCTATTCCCTTCCGATCCCGTCCTTTCCCTTCCCAGTACGCTCCTCTCCTGATCAGAAGCAATCCACATGACGCCGAACGAAATCCTCCAAGGATCGCGGCTCCCGTCCGGTCAACTGGGTGAAATCGGGGGTCACCGCCGCAGCCGTTCCGAGCCGTGTCATCAGATAAAGCGCGACTGTTACGTTGACATATGACGGGTCCAGCTTTCTCTGGCGGATGTAGTATTGTCTGTATTTCCATAAACCGGGTCTGGCATATGTAATGTTCCGTCCGGTTACCCGGCTGAGAATCTCCGCTACCTGGTCGTAATCAAGCGATTCAGCGCCGGTTAAAGTGTAGCATGTATTCGTGTAGACCTTCGGGTCACGCAATACCGTCGCTGCCGCCAGCCCGATATCGGCCGCGTCGATAAAGCTGGTCCTGCTCTTCCCCGCAGGGATGAACACCTGATTCATTGCCTTGATTTCTGCAGCATGAATCCCCGACAGATTCTGCATAAAGAAGCCCGGGCGGATATGCGCATAAGGCAGGCCGGCGGCCTCAATATATTTCTCTATTTTGTGATGCGGCGGGAACGGATTCTTCTCCACGCCCATCAAGGATAGAAAAGCGACAAGCTGAATGCCGTGTTCCTTAAGCGCATCAATGAACGGATACAAATCCTCGGGCTTCCCCAGATGGGGAGGGCGAATCAGGAACACCCGGTCAACACCCGCAAGCGCACCGGGGTATGTGCCCGGATCGGTCAGATCAAGAACAACAGGCCTGGCCTGTTCGCCAAATCTGCGCTTAAGCTTGTCCACATCCGTTCCGGCGGCCACCACCCGCTCGCCCCTGCGGCTCAACTCTTCAACAACATAAGCACCGACATTGCCGGACGCCCCGGTAACCAGCACCTCCATGAAATCATCCCTCTTCTTTAAGTAGGATCTCATTCGCCTGCTTCATCAGCGAGATGAACGTTTGAAACTCCACGGTACCCATCTGCTCCTCCAGCGTTTCCAGATTACCAAAAAACACAGACGCTGTTGTTCTGACCAGCTCGCTGCCTTTAGAGGTCAACGAGAGGGTATAGCTTCTTCCGTCGGTGGTCGACATGGTTTTGGACAGGTAATCCTGCTGGACGAGCGAGTTAATTAAGGCGGTTATGGTAGGCTTGGACACTTTGAAGAAGCTGCTGACCATCAAGGGTGTAACGGGCCCTTCCTGTTTGTCCGTGTAAATAAGCACGCCCATTTCACTGGATCTGACCGGTAAATTCTTCTTGGCGTTCATATGCAAGCGGCAAAATAAACCGATGGTATCGGCGCTGTCGCTTAACCTCTCATACATCAATGTGAATAACCCCCAAAATATAGTTAGCCTAGCTAACTATATTTTGGCATCTGCCTTCAGGGTCTGTCAATGGGCAGGCGGGTCACCCCACACCACGGAAGCCAGACGGACCAGCCTCTCTTCATAACAACCCCCCCTCAGATAGCGGGGGCTGGACTTATCACTGTCCGGATCGCATATCCGTCGAAGGGTTTACCTTTTCCGATATTGACAGCTATGTATACCTGGAAATCCTCCGACATTTCGGCGAGGATAACCTTCTCTTCCGTTTTCACGCCAAATTTCCGGACCTGTTCCTTTACCGTAAATAGGGAGCATCTTCAGTCGCAGCCCACCCTGCCGGTTCAGCTCTTTCTCTCAAACTGCGTTTTGCAATTCGGACAAGTGAGTCTGATCTGCCCCTTGCCCTTTGGTACCCGCAGCTGCTGCTTACAGGAGGGACACCGGTAGAATCGGTGGGTCTTCCGCTGCCGGGTCTGCTGCCCGGCTGACTGAAAGCGGGCTTTGAGCCGCCGCTGCATTGAGATAAAAGCCAGATTCTCCCGGCTGCGTGCACCAGTTTTACGGCTGAACATTCTGAAGTTCTGATAGAGGACCGCCGCAAAAGCAATAGAAACCAGCAGCTCGGAGAACAATATTCCCAATATCAGCACAATCATTGCAGCAATATTAATAAATTGCCCGAATTTGTCCATTCCGTAGCGGCCCGACATCCAGTGGCGCAATCGTTCTTTCATGTTTACGGATCCCTTCCTTTTTACAGATCAATAGGCTTTGCGGCAACAATCTCATTCCTTTGCGCCCCATGCACTTCACCGACGCAGGCAAGCCCAATTATAAGTTAGCGGTTCCAGCAGAGTCAATTTCCGCTCTGCTGAAGCAAGTTAGACTGGATCAACTTCGCTGTTATTCTTTTAGTGAAATATTTCACATAAAATAATGATACCATCCTCTATACTGTTTATAGGTTATTTTAACATAGGTATTTTTAACCCATAATCTTAGGAGGTTTTATGAATGGCACTGGAACATGTCTTCTCTCCCGGTCAAATCGGGACGCTCACGCTCAAGAATCGTTTTGTGCTGGCACCGATGGGCTCCGGCATGGCCGACCAGGAGATGATTACGGAACCTTTCATTCAATATCATGTGTTGCGGGCCAAAGGCGGCGTCGGACTTAATATCGTTGAATACACAGCCGTTCATCCGACCACAAGAAATGCCAGAATCCCCTCGCTGTATGACGACCGCTTTATTGCGGGTATGCAGCAGTTAACCTCAGCTGTCCATGCCGCAGGCGGTAAAATCGGAGTTCAATTGTGGCATGCCGGACGGCAGACCAGCAGCCGGATTACCGGCCGGGCGATCATCGCCCCCTCCGCTGTACCGAGCGTTGTATATCAGGAAATGCCGGAAGAAATGAGCCGGGAGTCTATCCAAGAGATTGTCAACGCGTTCGGCGACGCAGCGCTGCGGGCGAAGCAAGCTGGCTTCGACATGGTGGAGCTACACGGCGCCAGCGGTTATCTCCTGAATCAATTTATGAGCGCTTACAGCAACGCCCGGGAGGACGAGTACGGCGGCAGTCTGCAGAACCGGGCCCGTTTTGCCATGGAGGTCATACAGAACATTAAGCAGAAGGCAGGTGCCGACTTCCCGGTGTCTTACCGGGTCACCATTAACGAGCATGTTCCGGGCGGGCTCGTTCCCGAGGATATTATTGAAGTCAGCCCTTGGCTGGAGCAGGCCGGAGCCGATGTGATTCATGTTACCAGCGGCATACTGGAGACTGTTCATGAGACGATTGCCCCGCTGGAGAAGCCGGCCGGCTTCAATGCCGGGTTCTCCGCACGCATCAAACAAGCCGTCCGCATTCCGGTTATGGTCGTAGGAAGAATCAACGATCCGGCCGTAGCGGAGCAGATTGTATCCGGCGGTCAAGCGGACTTCGTGGCGCTGGGCCGGACCCTGATTGCCGACCCGGCCTTCTGTATCAAGGCGAGGGAAGGCCGCAGCGATGATATCATAAAATGTATCGGCTGCAACCAGTCCTGCATCAGCGGCCAGCGTCCCGATCCGGAGGCGGACCGCAATTACGGTCCGGTATGCCTGCGGAATCCGGTCACGGGACGGGAATATCTCTTCACAGACGAGCCCGCCGGGGAGTCCAAGCGGATTCTGGTCATCGGCGGCGGTGCAGCGGGTATGACCGCAGCCCTGCGGCTGCAGAACCGGGGACATCAGGTTACGCTCTGTGAGAAGACGGATATGCTGGGCGGCCAGCTGTATCTTGCCGGACAAACGCCTTCCAAGGCAGAAATGGCGGAGGCTGCACTGCAGATGGGCAGACAGATCAGCCGCAGCGGCGCAGAAATTCTGCTGAATACGCCGGCTGACGCAGCGCTGATTGAGGCTCTGCAGCCCGATGAAGTCATCATCGCCACAGGCTCGGTGCCCTTCATTCCGAATATCCCGGGGAATGAGCGCAGTCATGTGAAGACGGCTCATGAAGTGCTGCGCGGCGGATCAACCGGTGAGCGGGTGGCCATTATCGGCGGCGGACTCGTAGGCATGGAGGTTGCCGAGCTGCTGGTGTCACAAGGCAAGCATCCGATTATTGTGGAAATGCTCAATGAAGTGGCCAAGGAGCTGGTATCCTCCCGGAAGGTATATGCCATGGAGTTCATCGCCGGACAGGGTGTTCCGGTCTATGTTCATACCAAGTGCATCGCCATCGGCGAGACAGATATCACACTGGAGCAAGCGGGAACCCGCTTCCAGCTGAAGGACATCGACACGGTCGTTATGGCCACAGGTTCCAGGTCACTGGATCAGCTAAGCGGCCTTTTGGAGGAGAAGCGCCTGCCCTTCCATATCATCGGCGACGCCCTCCAGCCCCGCAAAGCACTGGAGGCGATCTATGAAGGCGCAATGGTAGCGCAGATGATTTAAGCAGGCATTGCTTAAACCGCCTGTACCTGGAGAAGAGGATACGCCATAGGGCTGTATCCTTTTCTTTTGCCGCCATCAGGAGGAGGATAGTATACTTACTCTGTAAGTGAACACGCGAACGGGGGATTTGCTTGTATATTGATATTTTAATACTCTCACAACTGATGAACGGCCCCAAACACGGCTACGAGATCAAGAAAAACGTACTTTTCATGCTCGGCAAATCGAATTCAATCAATAATAACTACCTGTATCCGGCGCTCAAGCGCTTTGAAGAAAAGGGCGCCATCACCAAGAGCCTGGAGACCCAGGAAGGCCGCCCCAATCGGCATATGTATTCTCTGACAGACCTGGGGCAGACAATGTTCTATGACATGCTCAATGATTTCCCGCCGGAGTATGCCGCCAATAACAACGAGATTTTTAACCGGCTGGCTTTTTTCGAATTGCTTGAAGTGGAGACCCGCAAGAAGTTCGTGGACAGCCGCATAGCGCATCTGCAAGAGCAAATCCAGTCGCTGGACAATCTCAATCAGATCAAGGCGGATACGGATTTCCTGCCGTTCTCCCCCTACATTTATAACTATTCCATGCTGCTTGCCAGCACGGAGCTGGATTTCTTCCTGCAGCTGCAAGGAGCCCTGAAGCAGACACAGGAATAGAACAGGATTGATCTTACGGTAAACTGTCCTGCATCCTTGACTGTTCCGGCAGCATCGAAGATAATTATAATTTCGCTAAGAATCTGTAGACGAGGATCATAGATCAGGAAAAGAGGCGATCGTCATGAACGGGTTAAATGAGCTCTATAAATTACGGCAGCGTCAGCCGGACAAGGACATTGAAGCCTCTCTGGTCAACGCCATCTTCCGGATGTATGACCGCTTCCCGCGGATCGGCCTGCGGGAACGGACCGGCCAGCAGAATATGTCCCTCGATATCGCGGACGCTTATATCCAGGGCCGCAATGCCATGATCGAAGCCGGCGTCGGCATCGGCAAGTCCTTTGCCTACCTTATCCCCGGCCTGCTCATCAACCATATCTCGCGGCAGCCGGTCATTATTGCAACTTCCTCCATCCAGCTGTCTGAACAAATCCATAAAGATCTGCGGGTCATCGGCAGCCGGCTCGGCTTTACAACCGTACGTTCCGTCGTCGGGAAAGGCATGGGACAATATGCCTGCCGTTACAGGGCAGCAGGCCTGATCAAGCCCGAAGAAGCCGGAAGCGAATCAAGCTCTCCCTTGACCAGCCTTGCAGAGCGTATTCTCAATTATGAAATTGACGAGCGGGCGGATATCAAGGGCGGCGTCAGTGATGCGGTATGGTCGGGTGTTTGTGTGAACGACTGCAAATTTGAACACTGCCGGTACAGAACCACCTGCTCCTTCTATGACATGCGGGCAAAGATTAACGCCAGACCCGGCGACATGGACTTCATTATCGTCAACCAGGATCTGCTGATCCGCGACCTGATCAAGAAGAAGGAAGGCACCAGGGGATTAATTACGGAGCGGCCGGCCTTGATTGTCATCGATGAAGCGCATAATCTGGAGGCGAAGGTCAGGGATGCGCGGACGCTAGAATTCACCTTCCGCGGAGCCTGCCGCGCGCTGGATGATACCCTGCAGATTCTGCTCAAGCAAACGGCAGACCGGGGGCTGCACTCGCAATTCAAATGGTTAAAAGGCTGCCTCGTCGGCATCTTCAAGCACGTGGAAGCCGATCTCCTGCAGAACGCCAAGCAGGAGAATGACCGGATCAAAGTCTCGGAGATGCACGGAATACCGTTCACCCGGGGAGTGCAAATCCTCAAAGAAGCCCGCCTTAGCCTCTCCGTGCTGAGCTCACGGAATGAGCGGGAGATCGATGACGACTATGAAGCTGTAAACGGACTGATCGAGCTCTTCGCGGTACTCGGCGGAACGAAGGACAGCTATCTGCTCTGGGCAAGCAAGCCCCAGCGGGAAGCCACCATCAGCATCTGCCCCAAGAACATCAGCCAGTTTCTGAAATCCGCCTTATTTAACGGCAAAACCTCTGTGATCTTAACATCGGCAACGCTCTGCCAGGGCGGAGAAACGCTGGAGGAGCAGTATGCTTACTTGACACAAGCGCTTGGCTACAAGGGCGATTATATGGAGCGGCAGCCTTCGCCGTTCGATTATGACAGCCATTCCATGATGTACATTGCCCGGGAAATCCCCCACTATCACCATGAGAACCGGAAAGGCTATCTTGAAGCGGCATACCGGGAAATGCTGAGACTTTGCAAGCTCACCGAGGGCCGGACGCTGGTGCTCTTCTCGGCCAAGGAGGATATGAAGGCGGTTTACGGCAAGCTGATTGCCGAGGAAGACAAGCTTCCCTGGGCGGTGCATGTGCAGAGGGAAGGCTCGTCGCAGGATGAGGTCATTGCCGAATTCCGGAGCAGCAATGGCGTGCTGCTCAGCACGGGCGTCTTCTGGGAAGGCATCAATATCGAAGGCTCCGACCTGTCGCAGGTCATTGTGTTCCGCCTCCCCTTCCCAGTCCCGGCCGATCCGGTCTATGAATATAAGGCCTCTATGTCGAAGCATCCGCTTCAGGAGGTATTCGTACCGGACATGCTGCTGCGGCTAAGACAGGGCACCGGTCGCCTGATCCGCAGCGAGACGGACCTCGGCGTACTCAGCATTCTCGATTCCCGTTTGTCCGCCGCTGCGGGCAAGGATTACCGGCATAAGGTGCTGGAAACGCTGCCGTTCAAGCAGGTGACCGAGGATTTCCGGGTGCTGGAGCGGTTCGTGCGGGAGAAGGGGATTAAGCGTGGGCCCGGCAATTAGTACCTTGACCGGTGAGCCAACTAACATGCGGGTCAGGGCTGGGGGGCGGCGCAAACCTTTCTTAGATTTGGCTTAGTCAAGATACTAAAGTCTATCTTGAACCAACTTAGGAAGAAGACAGGCCATCACTAACTAAAGTGATGGCCTGTTTTCCGTTCCTTAACAACATATTAAATTCAAGTGTTTCCAGCTAAACGTTTGCCGTCCAATACTGTGCTAGCACCTGCATAGCTTCCTCTCTGCGCTGGCTGACCGCCTCCGACCAGTCTATTCCTGTCGATTCCGTAAAGGAAGACATGGCTTGAATGAGTTGGTTGACTTGAGTGCTGAGAAGCTTTGTTCCATCTGATGCCATAAAAACCTCAGTCTGCTGTTCTATACCGTTATACCATCCAGTGACTTCAAGTTGATTTGCGGTATTAACCACTTTCACAACCAGGTCTTCGCCGTCTTGAGCAAACACGATATCTGCCGGATTATATGACAACCGAACGGTATCTGTATTTCCTGCTGTTGTATCATAATCGTTAATTTGTGCAACACCGGAGATCGTCCAAACATCATATAGATCGTCTCCGGACCCTCCGCTAATGATATCCCCATCGTAAGAAGATAAGAAAAATGTGTCGTTACCAGTACCGCCGCAAACTAATGATGCACTGTTTTGGAAAATAGTATCGTTTCCGGCACCAGCATAAATAGTAGAGCCTGCATATCCTCCATACACGGTATCATTACCTTCTCCACCATCTATGAAGCCATTTCCATCATTGGAGTACAGGACGTCATTTCCGTCCCCGCCGTATATAGTGTCATTTCCGTCCCCGCCGTATATATAATCATCCCCGCCACCTCCATAAATCAGGTCGTCGCCTAGGTCTCCCCATATATCATTGTTTCCTTCCCATGCATAAATAATATCATTGCCGTCGCCGCCGAAGAAGTCATCATTTCCACTGCCGCCGTCCATCATATCGTCTCCTGCCCCCCCGTTGAGATAGTCATCTCCTAAGCGGCCAAACAATTGGTCATTCCCAGCATCTCCATAAATGTTGTCATATAAGTCGCAGCCATACAAAATATCATTCCCTTCGCCACCTCCCATATAATTCGATCCAGTTTCCTGACTGTGCAAAACATCATCACCGGCTTCACCGTATAGAACAGCAGCATTTTTCAACAAATCGTTCCCGGATCCGCCATACACCACATCCCCGTTTCCCCCGCCGTCTATCGTATCATCTCCGCCATAACCATAAAATACATCAAAGCCCCCTAATCCATGCATTTCATCTTTTCCTTCAGTACCGTGCATCACATCGAATTCGTCGGTTCCCCAGAATTCGTAAATCTCCCCGGGCAGCCTTACTTTTCCTTCAATAATCTCTTTGGTCCAGACTATCCCGTCAGCGAATTCAATACCTGCGAGAGCATTATTCAAGTACCATCCGCTTATAATAATCTTTTCATTTTCAGAGATAACTATGGATAAATCATTATCATTTCTTAAGATACGCAGGTATTGCCATATGCCTTCACCGAGCTTCAGATAATTTCGAACTAGAGTCGATTCTGCCGAAATAACGGTATCCGTTCCATCACCCAAATTATAGACGATTGAATTATCACCACTTTCGACAACAATGGTATCATTCCCAAGTCCACCAATAAAGGTATTATTTCCACTGCCGCCAAACAAAGTATCATCCCCTTTACCGCCATAAAGGGTATCATTCTGTTCTCCACCTTTAAGAGTATCGTCACCGGCCAGACCATAAATCACATCTTCTCCGCCCAATCCATCAATGGTATCACTTCCATCCGTACCATAGAGTTCATCTGGACCATCCGTAACAGGCAACTCCACATTAGACTCAACGTTTGCGGCATCCCACACCGTTCCGTTACTAAACTTTATGGATTCCAATTGGTGACCGTCATACCATTTCTCCAGTTTAACTTCACCGTCATCCTGAAATTTCAAGACTAGATCTGATCCTGCCCTGTATATACTTACGCTATCAGGTGTTATTCCGTCCCCCAAGCAAAGTGTATTATTTGATTGGGTATACAGACCATCCCACAATAAATCGTCTATCTCCTGAGGGGTATGATACGTGGGAATAATTAAAATTCTGACCGCTCCGGAAATATCTTGCGTTGATCCGAATATATTGTCCCTGTTTCTTGTATAGTTCACTGTGCCGTTAACGCTATTTTCAGGAATAATAAATAAATACACATCAGGATCAGAAGCGGATAAGTCTTTGGAATGGGCATATTGAACTTCAACCCCCCCGATGCTTGTAGTCCTTACTTCAAATTGCTCATTTCCATCCGACCCTAAATTGCCTCCAGCAATTATTGAAAATGGGACATTCTCATCGTTCTGTTTAATGTAAAGCTCTAAAATATTGTCACTCAGGAAACGGGCACGTGTGGCGAAGGTGTTACCTGCGACCACTGTTTCTCTAGTAACTCCATCCGCAAGGCCAAAGTTAATTTCGGATGATACCCCCCCGATACTGAGGGTAGTAACTCCAAAACTATCAAAAGCATCTCTACCGCCATCAGACCAATAAGATCCATTCCAATCCTGTATCGCTTTCCAGCCCCAGTTATATTGAAGGAGTCCGGAGTCAAGAATGTGACCTACTATTAATGTATCTTTCCCGTCTCCGAGATTGTAGATGAATGTATTTATTCCTTTTCCAGAGTTTATAATGTCAGACCCTTTGCCTCCGGCAAGGATATCATCGCCTGCCTCCCCAAAAATAATATCATTCCCGTCTCCGCCTGAAATAGAATCATTTCCCTTTCCACCATATAAATAATCATTTCCTTCTCCGCCGGTTAGCAGATCATTTCCATCCTGGCCATATATGGTGTCGTTTCCGGTATCTCCGTATAGATTATCATCGCCGGCGCCGGCATCAATAAAGTCTTCGCCGGCATCTCCCCAAATACTGTCGTTTGAGGATTTACCCATTAAGATATCTTCTCCATCCCCACCGTGAAGAGAAGAGCCATCTTCAACGGCTTCCAAGTAATCTTCCCCTTGATCGCCAAATAAGTATGCGCCATTTCTTAACTTATCGTTTCCGGCACCACCATAAATAACATCCTCATTTCCTCCGCCGTCAATTATATCCGCGCCGCCATTCCCATAAATGATGTCGTCTGCACCTAAACCGAATATGATCTCATCGTTATCGGAACCCATAATTTCGTTAACTTCTTCTGTTCCACGTATCTCTTGTTTAACGTTAGCTTCCACCTCAGAGGCGCTCCATACAGTCCCATTGGAGAACTCAACCTTTTCAAGAGCGTTTCCGGAGTACCAATCTGAAACCGCGACTTCCCCTTCAGCCGAGGTTATCAATACCAGATCGTTCCCCCTTCTGACAATTAAAACATTCTCCGGTGTAATCCCTTCACCGAAACTTAAAGAGTTCCTTGCTTTATTATTGAAAAGGTTATCCCGCAGCAAATCTTGTATGGTCTGAAAGCCAAGATAAGTAGGAATTATCAAAATCCTGACTGCTCCGGACATATCAGCTGTCGACCCGTAAATATTGTCATTATTTCTTGTATAATTTACTGCGCTGCCAACACTACTTTCAGGAATTATAAACAAATATACATCTGGATCAGAACCGGATAAGTCTTTGGAGTGGGCATATCGAACTTCATTTCCTCCAATATTTACCGTCCTTACTTCAAACTGCTCTCTACCATCCGAACCCAAATTACCTCCAGTGCTTACTGAAAAGAGTGCATTCTCCGTGTTCTGCTTAATGAACAGCTCCAGGATGTTGTCACTTAGAAAACGGGCACGTGTTGCGAACGTATTGCCTGCGACAACAGTCTCCCGAGTAACTCCGTCCGCAGCTCCGAAGTAGATTCCGGAGGATACCCCTGCGAACCGGATAGTAGTTGATCCAAAATTGTCAAAAGCATCATTACCGCCGTCAGACCAATAGGATCCATTCCAATCCTGCGTCGCCTTCCAGCCCCAGTTATAATTAAAGTATTCGGTATCGCCATCAACGCCGGTATTGTCACCGGCTATTATTGTATCTATTCCGTCTCCGCGATTATAAATAATCCGGTTTGTTCCTTTTCCAGGGTTCAGAATGTCAGAACCTTTCCCTCCGATCAGCAGATCATTTCCTGCTTCTCCAAAGAGTACATCATCTCCCTCGCCGCCATCTAATTGGTCAGTCCCCGCACCTCCATATAATGTATCGTTGTCATCCATTCCGTATAATGTATCATTACCTGTACCCCCATCCAATACATCATGGCCACTGTATCCGGATAGAGTATCATTCCCTTCCAAACCGTAAATTTTGTCATTGATCCCGTAATAACCGTACAACCAATTATCGCTCTGCGTTCCGCGGATAATTAAGTTTGATTCCAGTTCTGCCTGAGACCATTCTGTTCCATTGGCGAATAAAACTCTTTCAACTTTGTAATCGTTGCCGCTGGAATAATAATAATTAACTGTCATTTGTTCGTTTGTCTCTTTTATCCGAAAAATTAAATTATTTGTTTCCCGGTATATTTCAATTTCTTCTGGATCGACCAGTAACTGAATGGTGTCGATGTTTCCAGTACTAACGTCATAATCATAGACGATGTCGTTTCCATAACCTTTACCGAATACATAAGTATCATTTCCGGAGTGAACAGGAGAAGTTGCAGACTCTTGATTTCCATATAGCAGATCATTACCGCTACCTCCATCGAGCACATCGTTTCCTGCGCCACCATAAAGATTGTCGTACCCGTTTCCTCCATACAGAACATCATTTCTACCCTTACCGATTAAGTTATCATTTCCATTAAACCCATACAGCAGACTATCTTCATCTTCCCAGGCTTCCAGCATCTCGCTGTCTACAGTCCCAAGAACAGTAAAGTCATACAATTGAGCTAAAGTATCTTCTCTAGTCCACACTGTTCCATCCAAAAAGACCACTTGTTCTATTTTTTTACTTTCACCTGTAAAGTATGAATCTACAATCAATTGATCATTTGTACCCTTTATGGCAAGAACAAGCGAGTTATTGTTTACCCCCACCTCAATATCTGCAGGATTTACCAATAGTTTAATGGTAGCAATATTGCTATTATCCCAATCACTAATAACAACCGTATCCTTACCGTATCCTCGTCCGAAGACAAATTGGACAGCACCCATTTCTCCGCCGTATAATGTATCGTTTCCTGCCCCCCCGTCCAGTACGTCATCGCCGCCATGACCGTTTAGCTCATCATTGCCACCCAAGCCATATAACTTATCATTGATACCATACAACCCATCTATTTGGTCGTCTTCGCTTGTACCGAGCACGGTTAATCCCCGATCATATATATCCTCATAGGTCCATAAAGTACCGTCTTCAAATTTAACCTGGTTTAACTGGGGATGAAAGTAAAAATTATCTATCGTAACCGATCCAGTATTCCCCAATACCTTGAAAATTAAATTTGAGCCTTCTCTTATAATGGAAACATCCTCTGGAGTAATCCCTCGCCCGAAACTAAGCGTATTCCACCCCTGATAATCCCAATTCTCTACCGTATCATGACCATCTCCGACATTATAAATCATAAGGTCATTACCGGTACCGAACACGATAGTGTCATCGCCGGAACTTCCTTCCAGCACATCATCTCCTCCTCCCGCAAACAACAAATCATTGCCACCGAGACCAACAATGTTGTCATTATCATCATTACCATACAATTCATCATCCAGATCGCTGCCTACTATGCGGGCAGTTTTGGTCTTAATAAACGCAAGATCCCATACGGTGCCATCCGTAAACTCAATGCGTTCTATCATATGGTTACCGTCGCCGTAAAAGAAGTTGTTGACAATCAACTTGTCACTCGAACCATTAATGCTTAATAGCAGATTATCTGAGCTTTTCTGTAGGACAACATCTGACGGAAGGATGTCGTCCTTGAACCGGATGACATCTATGTTCCCTGCTGTACTATCGTTGTCATAGATTGTGTCTACCCCGTAACCGCGGCCAAAGATATAAGTGTCATTCCCGGCGACTTCATCCGCCCAATAATTGTCCCCCCCATGTAACTCATCCTCTCCAGATCCCCCGTCTAAAACATCATCTCCAGCTTTACCAATGAGATTATCATTGCCGCCGAGCCCAAATAGCAGATCATTGTCCGCGTTCCCCGTCAGCGTATCATCCATGACTTCGCTTCCCACGATATATCGTGCTTTTTCCTTGATATACGCGAAATCCCAAACGGTTCCATTTCCAAATTGAAATTGTTCAATTGCATCATTTCCACCGCCGGAAAAGTAATTATTAACAAATAATGAATCCTCGGTTCCCTTAATTCTCATATTCAGGTGGTCTTCGTTTTTAGTCAGAATAATATCTTCGGGGAGAATATCGTCTTTAAACTGGATAATATCCCTATTTCCTGCTGTACTATCGTTATCATAGATCCGATCAGAACCGTAACCCCGGCCAAAGATATAGGTATCATTGCCAGCTCTTCCATCCAGGTAATCGTTTCCTGAGCGGCCATCCAGTATATCATCAAATGCATTACCTGTAAGAATATCATTCGATCCGGTTCCTATCATATGGCGGGTTATCTCTTTGATATACGCGAAGTCCCATTGTGTACCATCTGCAAAATGAATGCGCTCGATGGTGTATCTTCCGCCAGCGCTAAAGTAATCCCGTATGAACACCCTGTCTGTGGTTCCATTGATGCTCAGTTCCAGGTCATCCCCGCTTTTCTTCAAAAGGATGTCGCTCGGCAGGACATCTTCCTTGAACTGAATAACGTCCACATTACCTGCTGTGCTGTCGTTGTCATTAATTGTATCCACCCCATAGCCCCGGCCAAAGATATAGGTGTCATTGCCGGCCCCGCCCTGTAAGTTGTCATTCCCTAAGCGGCCATCCAGTATATCGTTATCCGCATTTCCTGTCAATGTATCATTGGATGTACTTCCGAGCATCGTACGCGTAGTTTCCTTGATGTACGCTGAATCCCAGACGGTTCCGTTAGCGAACTGGATGCGCTCGATCGCATAGCTCCCGCCGCTGGCCAGGGAGTTGCTCACAAACAGCTTGTCGGCAGTTCCGCTAACCTTCAGTTCCAGATTGTTACCGTTTTTAGTCAGGATAATATCTTCTGGAAGAATATCGCCCTTAAACTGAATAATATCCACATTACCTGTCTTGCTGTCGAAATCATAAATCGTATCCAGCCCATAGCCGCGACCAAAGATATAGGTGTCATTGCCAGCCCCACCCTGTAAGCTGTCATTCCCCGAGCGGCCATCCAGCGTATCATTGTCCGCATTACCGATGAGCGTATCATTGGATATGCTTCCGAGCATCGTACGCGTGGTTTCCTTGATGTATGCTGAATCCCAGACTGTTCCGTTTGCAAACTGGATATGCTCGATCGCATAGCTCCCGCCGCTGGCCAGATAGTTGCTTACAACCAGCTTGTCGGCAGTACCGTTGATGCTCAGTTCCAGGTCATTCCCGTATTTCTGCACTTTTATGTCTTCCGGGAGAATATCGTTCTTGAACTGAATAACGTCCACATTACCTGCTGTGCTATCGTAATCATAAATCGTATCCACCCCATAGCCCCGGCCGAATATATAGGTATCATTGCCGACCCCACCCTGTAAGCTGTCATTCCCCGAACGGCCATCCAGTGTGTCATTGTCTGCATTTCCCGTCAGCGTATCATTGGATGCACTTCCAAGCATTGTACGCGTGGTTTCCTTGATGTACGTTGAATCCCAGACGGTTCCGTCCGCGAATTGGATACGCTCTATCGCATATTTCCCGCCGCTGGCCAGATAGTTGCTCACAACCAGCTTGTCGGCAGTTCCGTTCACTCTGAGTTCCAGATTGTCACCGTTTTTGGTCAGGATAATATCCTCCGGGAGAATATCGTCCTTGAACTGAATAACGTCCACATTACCTGCTGTGCTATCGTAATCATAAATCGTATCCATACCATAGCCGCGGCCGAAGATATAGGTATCATTCCCGGCCCCGCCTCGTAAGGAATCATTTCCTATTCCACCATCCAGCGTGTCATTATCCGCATTTCCCGTCAGTGTATCATTGGATGAACTTCCGAGCATCATACGCGTGGTTTCCTTGATGTACGCTGAATCCCAGACGGTTCCGTTCGCAAACTGGATGCGATCGATCGCATATCTCCCGCCGCTGGCCAGATAGCAACTCACCACCAGCTTGTCGGCAGTTCCGCTCACTCTCAGTTCCAAATCGTCAGCGTTTTTGGTCAGGATAATATCTTCCGGCAGGATATCGTCCTTGAACCGAATAATATCCACATTTCCTCCTGTGTTGTCATAGTCATAAATTGTATCCACCCCATAGCCGCGGCCGAAGATATAGGTATCACTCCCGGCCCCGCCTTTTAAGATGTCATTCCCCGAGCCGCCATCCAGTGTGTCATTATCTGCATTACCCGTCAATGTATCATTGGATGTACTTCCGAGCATCGTGCGCGTGGTTTCCTCGATGTACGCTGAATCCCAGACGGTTCCATTCGCGAACTGGATGCGTTCAATTGCATACTCCCCGCCGCTGACCAGATAGTTATTCACGACTAACTTGTCGGCAGTTCCGCTCACTCTCAGTTCCAGATCGTCACCGTTTTTGGTCAGGATAATATCCTCCGGCAGGATATCGTCCTTGAACCGAATAATATCCACATTTCCTGTTGTGCTGTCGTAGTCATAAATTGTATCCACCCCATAACCGCGGCCGAAGATATAGGTATCATTCCCGGCCCCGCCTTGTAAGGTGTCATTCCCCGAGCGGCCATCCAGTGTGTCATTATCTGCATTACCCGTCAATGTATCATTGGATGTACTTCCGAGCATCGTACGCGTGGTTTCCTTGATGTACGCTGAATCCCAGACGGTTCTGTTTGCGAATTGGATGCGTTCAATTACATATTTCCCGCCACTGACCAGATAGTTATTCACGACCAACTTGTCAGTCGTCCCATTTACTCTCAGTTCCAGGTGGTCTCCGTTCTTAATTAAGGTAATATCTTCCGGCAAGATATCATCCTTGAACTGAATGACGTCTACATTTCCCGCTGTGTTATCGTAGTCATAAATCGTATCCACCCCATAGCCGCGGCCAAAGATATAGGTATCATTCCCGGCCCAGCCTTGTAAGGTATCACTTCCCATTCTGCCATCCAGCGTATCATTGTCGGTATTTCCAGTCAGTGTGTCAGCAGATGAACTTCCTATGATCGTACGTGTGGCTTCCCTGATATACGCCGGATCCCAGATTGTACCGTCCGCAAACTGGATACGTTCAATTGCATAACTTCCGCCGCTGACCAGATAGTTATTCACGACCAACTTGTCAGTCGTTCCATTCACTCTCAGCTCCAGATGGTCTCCGTTCTTAATCAAGGTAATATCCTCCGGCAAGATATCGTCCTTGAACTGAATGACGTCCACATTTCCTGCTGTGCTGTCTTTGTCATAAATCGTATCCACCCCATAGCCGCGGCCAAAGATATAGGTATCATTCCCGGCCCCGCCTTGTAAGGTATCACTTCCCATTCCGCCATCTATCGTATCATTGTCCGCATTACCTATGAGCGTATCATTGGATGAACTTCCTGTGATCGTGCGGGTGGCATCCTTGATATACGCCAGATCCCAGATCGTTCCGTTTGCAAACTGGATGCGTTCAACTGCATATTTCCCGCCGCTGACCAGATAATTATTCACGACCAACTTGTCAGTCGTTCCATTCACTCTCAGCTCCAGGTGGTCTCCTTTCTTAATCAAGGTAATATCTTCCGGCAAGATATCATCTTTGAACTGAATAACGTCTATATTTCCGGCTGTGCCATCGTTGTCATAAATCGTATCCGTCCCATATCCGCGGCCGAAGATATAGGTGTCATTCCCGGCCCCGCCTTGCAAGGTATCATTTCCCATTCCGCCATCCAGCGTATCATTGTCGGCATTTCCCGTCAGTGTATCATTGGATGTACTTCCGAGCATCATACGCGTGGTTTCCTTGATACACACTAAATCCCAGACGGTTCCGTTTGCGAACTGGATGTGCTCGATCGCATATTTCCCGCCACTGACCAGATAATTATTCACGACCAACTTGTCAGTCGTTCCATTCACTCTCAGCTCCAGATTGTCGCCGTTTTTTGTCAGGATAATATCCTCCGGCAGGATATCATCCTTGAACTGAATAACGTCTACATTTCCGGCTGTGCCATCGTAGTCATAAACCGTATCCACTCCATAGCCTCGGCCGAATATATAGGTGTCATTGCCCGGTGAATTCGAACGATCCCCTCCGTATAACTGATCGTTTCCGGCACCTCCGTCCAGTAAATCATTACCCGCTTGACCATAGAGGTAGTCGTTACCTTCAAGCCCAAAAAGCTTATCATTGTCCGCATTTCCCGTCAGTGTGTCAGCGGATGAACTTCCAGTGATCGTGCGTGTGGTATCCCTGATATACGCCGGATCCCAGACTGTTCCGTCCGCAAACTGGAGACGTTCAATTACATAGTTCCCGCCACTGACCAAATAGTTATTCACGACCAACTTGTCAGTCGTTCCATTTACTCTCAGCTCCAGGTGGTTTCCGTTTTTAATCAGAATAATATCTTCTGGCAAGATATCATTCTTGAACTGAATGACGTCTATATTTGCGGCTGTGCCATCGTTCTCATATATCGTATCCACCCCATAGCCGCGGCCGAAGATATAGGTGTCATTCCCGGTTCCGCCTTGCAAGGTATCATTTCCCGATCCGCCATCCAGCGTATCATTGTCGGCATTTCCCGTCAGTATGTCAGCGGATGAACTTCCTGTGATTGTACATGTGGCTTCCCTGATGTACGCCGGATCCCAGATCGTTCCGTCCGCAAACTGGATGCGTTCAATTGCATTGCTTCCACCGCTGACCAGATAGTCATTTACGATCAACTTGTCAGTCGTTCCGTTCACTCTCAGCTCCAGGTGGTTTCCGCTCTTTATCAGGGTAATATCTTCCGGCAAGATATCATCCTTGAACCGTATAACATCCACATTCCCTGCTGTACTATCGTTGTCATAAATCGTATCCATCCCATACCCGCGGCCGAAGATATAGATGTCATTCCCGGTTCCGCCCTCTAAATAATCATCGCCCCAACGTCCGTCCAGAGAATCATTTCCGCTTCCGCCTAAGAGGCTATCATCTCCCAACACTCCCATCAGATAATCATCAGCAGAGGTTCCATACACTGTATTTGAAGAGTACATATTATTACTCAAGAACTGAGCGTCAAAAATAGCAGCCCATTCTTTATTGAGGGAATAAAAAAAGCTTCTGAAACTGTTTTTATCCACATAATCAAAGATTTTAAATTCATGAAGCACAAAACTAAACATTTCTAATCTTCTTTTTCCGACGGGAGGATCTGCATTTAATTCTGTAAGTAATCTTCCTTGGATTGCTGTAAAATCCATTTCCATTTTTCCATTAACATTCTTGTAATATAACATTTCCGTAAGATCTTTTACGTAGGTTTGGGATATCAGCAGGGCTTGGTACTTATCTAGCAAATCGCTAAAACATTCTTCCAATGTTTTACCGGCCATGGGTCCTGGCGAAGCTCCCCAACTACTCTTTTGAACAAAAGGTATGCCTAAAAAATGCTCAAGAGCTGTCAACTTTTTGGAATCAATATAGGTCCCCCGGCTTCCGGGAACGACCTTGGCACTGCCTGACCACTCGTAAATAATTTCTTCTACTAAAGCACGTTGTTCTATAAGATCAGAATTGGATTCATTGATAAATCTTTGAACTAACGCAATAAGTGTTCCAGTCGCATCACTTGCCATAGTTTGATGTAAGGAAGCCACATTACCTGACCCTATAATATCGGGCAGCTCTTCAATAATCTTTGTTAGGGCAACCGATTGAATCCATTTAGAATCAGTTCTATCTCTATTGAATAAATAATCTCCCATTTCATTAATATTACCATCTAATTTTTCATAGCTTCCGAGCCATCCCAGTATATTTTTATTGGACTCGGTTTTATTTACTGTAACATAGCCAGTAGACAGCGATTTGATGTCCAGTTGATCAAGCCTGAATAATTCATCGGAGGAGGATATTCCGTCATTGTTCTCATCTTTCCAAATTCTCAACTTTGAATACGCAGCATCTTGAATATCTATTTTGCCGTCGTCATTGGCATCTAGCTCGCTTAGAGCCTCGAATCCATGTTGTGCCTTTGACCCATTCTGTAACATGGTTTGATCTCCAAATAACTCCCGCCCCGTTTCTATAAGGCCGTTTCCGTCACGATCCAGTACTAGCAAGCCGTCATCACTGCCGGTCCATCCTGTTTTTTCAGCAAAACCGTTTCCATCCAAATCAAAATAGACGCCTTCACTTACACCCGATGTTTCAATTCCATCGTCATCTAAATCAAGGATGATTGGAGAGATGAGCTGGGTGGCATATTCATAATAGGCCAAAATAGCTTCGAAATTTAATATTTTACTAAAATCAATCGCAATTTTTCCGTTTACGAATTCCTCAACCCTAAATCTAACCGAGTAATCTTCATTCACAATAAAATCTATGTATTCGTTTATATAACGACTTCCGTCCTTGCTGCGTTTGATTACATATAATTCTGTACTATCCTCAAAGGTAATTAATACATCTCCATTAAACGGATTTCGGGATATAACTGCGTCACCGGGCGAGTGGTCCCGGATAAAGAGTGTTTTATTTATATGTTCCGGATGAATCATATCTTGCAGTCTGGCTTCAAAACTCTCGTCGGCTAAATCGGATAACCTCCAAATATTATTTAGGACTATAGGTTCGATATATTCTTTAAATGCATTAGCAAAATCGTATGCATTTCCGTCATCAAGCGTTATTTTTTCAATTCTGTTTACAAGCGAGCCTGCACCGGTGAGCCAGTTATATACCGTTATTTTATCGTTCGCTTCGCCTGAGAAAGTAAATACTAAGAGATCCGTCTTACTGTCATACTTCACCAGTATGTCCGCCAAGGAATATCCCTTAATGATTAAGGTATCGTTTACATCCTTTCCTACTTCATAAATACTGTCTGATCCATCATTTTTACTGTAAACATATGTATCGTCCCCTTTGCCGCCATGTATTGTATCATTTCCTGATCCGCCTTCAAGATAATCATTTCCGGCACCACTTTTTATTAAATCGTCTCCTTTGCCACCGAACACATGATCATCCTGATCTATGGCAAATGTATTTTCCAATGCATTATCCAGCTTATAAAGATACCTTGTCAGCGTTGCCTCTAATTTATATTCACCAAAGAGATCCAATACAGGCTCATTTTCTCCAAGCATGCCCCGGATCATTTCACTTATCTGAAAGGCCAGGTTGAGATAGTCCATGTCAAAAAGACTATCATTGTATGACTGAAGGTTATCATCCCCACCACCTCCGTAAATCCAGTCGCGTCCATTTGTTCCTTTGATTGAATCCGCTGTCTCAAATACATCCTTCGTAAGTTCTTCTTCAGAATACTTATACTTATAGAAATTATCAGATAAACCATGCTCGCCAAAAAATTTACTTTCATTCATATATGGCAAAATGATGGTAGAGCCGATATGATCCTGAAAAATTGGAGCTGCTCCAACCACATCGGCAGATACCACATAATTTCTGACTTTCCCATCATAAATTCCATTCTTATTATTCTCCCACTGCTGCTTTGTGACCCCTTTAAATGTCGGATTTGCAAAATAATAATAGATTAAATCCATGCCTTGCGCTTGGACACTATCCAAACCATAATTGGCAATTACCAAATTTGAGATTTCAGATAAGGCACCCACTATTGCATCATGGACTTCAGGAAAAGGCATATACGCAGGGCTATAAACTCCAGCCGCATTAAAGGTTACCGCCTTGCTAAACCGCGAATTATAGTTGTCCATTAACTCCAATGCGCCAACCTGAGCCAAATAACCTCCAAGTGAATGGCCTGTTATGGAAATGGAACCATTATATTTATCTGCTACATGTTCTATGAATAATTTCAACTCCATCTCTTGCTTGGTCTTATAGTTCATCGCCAACATTGCATCATTGACAATGTCTTTGATTCCCGCTGCATCCCCCTTTCCTTCTGTTCCCCTGCAGGCAATAACTATCTCATCTGTTTTCTCATTAAGAAAAGCAACCCCGTAAAATCCTCCTACAGTTTGTTCATTACTAATAGAATCAACAATTTTCCAATCGTTCATATCCAGTAAAGATGTAACATTATTATCAAACATAACCGTTTGTATCGATTTACCTTCGTAGTTTATGATAGAATTAGCCAATTCCTCATCACTCTGCAATTCATCTATTGTCACGCCCTTAATTTCATTTAATGGGAAGTACGCTAAATGTGCCATTCTCATCAGATCATATTCAGTTGCCAAGTTAAAACCTCCTAAATTTAATGTCATTGTTCATTCGATATAATGCGCCAATACCTTTCTAAATCCTTTGCACCTTTTATACTGTCTACTCTTTCTCTACCTTGTACATGTATAGCGCACATTGGAGTATTATCTTTTTTATCTGTATAAAAGAAAAATGTAATCCCATCCACGTTAATACTTTGTTTTCTATATTCTTGAATAACCCCCCATACTTTATTTGTATACTCCTCTTTTTCGATTACTTTCTTCTCTGTTACTACATCAGCAATTATGGAGATATCAAAGCTATCCGGATCCTTCTCTACAATCTCCTTCCAACTGGGATACCCTTCACTAACTAACTGGTCTCTAAATCCAGGAATAAAGTCAATGCCTATATTAGGTCCACCTCTAATCTCAGGTAATTCCAAAAAGTATTTATTGAAAAAACTATAAAACTGTTGATGTAGTTCGTCGTTCCAATACACCAGCAAAAAGGTGTCTCCCATCATCCTCGTTTCCTTGTTGATATAAGCAAAGAACTCAATATCTTTATTACTCTTAAGAAGCATCTGAAATTGATAGTCACTTGTATTCCATGTGTATTCCATCTTGTCTACGATGAATTCTTTATGGTACTTGTTCTCCAGATAATCCAGCATATTGGCTTTCACTTGTTCTTTCTCCGCTTGAGAAGGCAAATCCACACAACCCGCTAATGCCAAAATAATCAACCAGCCGAAAATAAATCGAAACTTCACTTTTTCTCCATCATCCTTTTTTAAAAGTTAGACACCTTTCATTCGCATTATTGCCCCTCGGACTTTTTACTTACAAATCAGTAATATAGTACCACAACAATATCATGATATAATGTCGAAACATGGAATAATTTTCATTTTTTTAATTTTTCTACTCTCATAAGCTTGCATTGTTAAAAAAGATATAAATAAAAAAACTGCCCCTCGGCAGGTCATCATTATCATTTATCGCTTCGCCGTGTAAAACTCATGATACAGCTTCGTAGGCGCCCTCTTATCTATCCGGGAACGTAGCTGCGGCTGATCTCCAGCTCCTTGGCGATCTCCCGATTTCGATGAGCTACAGTATACGCCGAAATGAAAAAAACAGCCCGATGTCAAATCATCGAGCTGCCTATCAATTAGTTTGAACGAGCTGATGCCCGATTCATTCTGCTTCTTTCTTTGAGAAAGACCAGTTCCTTCACTTTATTCTCATTGTTCAGGTACACCAGGAATAAGAGAAGAATAATGGCATTGAACAGCGACTGCATTTGAGAAGACACATCCAGCCGGACAAAGCCCAGTGTGATGATGGCGCTGGTTACGCTCCCCAGGAAGATCCCCAGTTTCTCTTCGCTATACCTGCCGATAAAACCGCCTAAGAATAACGGCAGAAACGCAGTAAACATCAAGGAGATTGACGAGAAATTCAGTACAACCGAAGCCGAGCCGCGTGTAGTGATATTGATGCTGCCTACGACACCCATTAAGAGTCCGGCCAGCATGTAGCAGGCTACCGCATTCCGTTTCTCATTTACACCCGTGTGAACCGCGATCTTCTGTCCATGCTGCAAGGCCCGCAGATTATAGCCAAAGCCTGTAAAGTTGGCCAGGAAGATCATCAGCACAAGGCCAGCACCAGCCATCCATAGCAAATTCTCTAATGAGGATAACTTGACCAATGAAAGGTTCGTGGAGATAAGCAACCCCTCTCCTCCGGTAATCACAAAAGTGAATGCCTCATAAATCAAGGTTATGCCAAGGGAGAGAATAAGTGGAGGCAATTTGAGTGTAATATAAGCCAAACCTGAAACCAGTCCAAGCAGCATTCCCGTTAATGCAATCAGGACGAACATCATCCCAGGTGAGAGGTCATAGGTCACTGCCAACTTAGCCCCGATAAGCGAAGACAATAACGATACGGAGCCGATCGAGAAATCAAAGCGGCCGGAGTCCAGATTCAGCCCCAATGCCCAAGCCGTAAAGGCAATGACAACCGTAGAGCGCACAAATGTCAGTACATGCCCATGATTTCCAAACAGGCTTATTCCATTTATGGAAGTCAGCAAGATAAACAATACAAGTACAAAGACAGGGATAATCAGCGTGTAAGCTGTATTTTTTACTATTCTGCTCATGTATACCACCTTTGGTCTGCTGCCCGCTTATTGATGCAGTTTCTGAATGTCCTCATAGGTGTAGGCTTCCACAAACTGTTTGAAGCTCTCAAAATCGGTATCACCGTTCGTTGCTTTGATTACAGTGTCGAGATCTTTCTTGGAATACGCAGGTGTCTCCACATTGTTGGACAGCTCGAACCTTTCGTTAAACTGCTCCTTACCGATAGCAGTCCAGTACCCCTGCGCAAGACGGAAGGCTTGACCATTGTCACGAACACTATCGATATCTCCATTTACCGCGTTGTACACGGCTGCAAAGATCGGACCAATAGAAGATGCAAACTTACCGGCGAGGTAATCTGCTTGTGGAGGTTCCGCATTAAAGGCTGATTTGTAAGCATCTGTGAAAGAGCTAACCGTCGCTAGCTTCAAGTTAGGATTGGTCTGGGAGATCGATGTTCCAAAGAGTTCAACACCAAGTGCAGCAGTAATAACGACTTCAAGATTAGAGGCACCCAGCTTTTGTCCCGCTGTGCCATAGAATGCGCCGGAATCATCCGGGAAACCTGTCATCGTGTCGATGGTGAAGCCGCCGCCCGAGAATGTGCCGATATTTCCGTTGCTGCCTTCAGCATACGTTACTCCGGCTTCCTGGAAAGCTTTGATCATTCCATCGGTTCTCTTCTTGTGCATGGAGACAAACGGATAACCGCCGGTGTACAGCAGGAAATTCTTGGCGCCTTGCCCGATATAATATTTGGCCATGTCATAGCCGACCTGCTCTTCATTGTCCAAGGAAGGGCCGATTGAGCCGACATAATATTTATTGTCCTTCACCTGTTCGTATTGTTCATCCGAAAGCGTCCCAGCTCCGACTGCATAGTAGACCTGTGCTTCCTCGCACATGGCGATGCTCGCCAGCCGGTCCTGATTGGAGAACGAAATAATCCCCTTAATCCGCTGACTGATGAAATTCTCGATAGCCGCCTTCTCCTGCTCGGCCGTGTTGATGGTATCCGAATACGTAAACTCAACATTATAATTCTTGGCAATATATTTCTCATAATAGTTCTTAAATGCTACCACCTCGGAATCGGTAGCGTCATAAATCAGGACCCCTAGCTTTATCTTCTTCCCGCCGGAGCCTTCTCCTGCTTCCGAATTGCCGCCGCAGCCGGCGAGTACCCCGGCTACCAGCAGCAGGCTGAGCAACAGAAACATGGAACGTTTGAGCATGTGCTTTGTCATAATGACCCTCCTATTTAATGTAACGAAGCTAAATGTGATATATCATTGCCCATGGTTCAAGCCCTACCGGGGAAGCAGTTTATCCCGGAATCCGATGCTTGCCACGAACACTACCACCAGAAAGAGCACGCCTTTGGCGATTTGATTAACCCCGGAAGAGAACCCGAGGGCGAGCAGCACCTGATTTAACAGCACAACCGAGGTCGCGCCCACCAGAGCTGCGCTGATCTTCGATCTGGCTCCGCCGGAAAGCGGCATCCCACCGAAGACAAGTGCAATCAGCACGTCCATGCCTACGGAGGAAGCAGTGGTCTTACTGAGCACTGGAGCCCGGACGATGGTCAGGAAAGCAGCCAAGCCAATCCCGATCCCGGCAATCGCAAAAGCAATGATCGTCAGCTTGGATCTGGAAAGACCCGTTTGTTTGGCAGACACCGGATTGGCGCTCAGAAACTTATTCTGCCGGCCAATCGGCGTGTACCGGAATATAAACAGGCAAATCACAAAGAACAGAATCAGGATGGACAACTTGACCAGCAGGGTATCCGCTGAAGCTGCTGCCTCACTGCTGATGCTGAGCTTGGACTGGCCGCCGAGCAGCATCTCAATAACCGAGTTCAGTACACTGAGCATCGCTATCGTAGTTACAAATACCGGCAGGTTCAGCAGAGCAGCGAGTATTGAATTAAAGAGACTGATTAAGACGCCGACCAGGAGGCACACCAGGAACATAACCAGCAGCGATTCGCTTGCATTGAACGCCAGCACCCCCGCCATCGCGCTGACAGCGGTTGCGGCGCCAAGCGAGATATCAAAGGCTCCAATGGAGAAGATGAAGATTGCACCGGTCGAAATGACGGCCGTAATCATTAGCTGGTTAACAATAATGTTCAGATTGTAGGGGGTAATATCCCCTTGCATCACAACGATATATAACACCGCAAGCAGGATAAGACCGATTACCGGTGCTGAAGCTGCAACTGTGCTTTTATGTTTGGTCCATAACAAATTCATTCGTACACCGAACCTCCGCTTAAATCATATAGGAAATGACATCCGACTCAGACAGCTGGGGGCTTCTGGCGAATTCCCCTGTAATCCGGCCGTCCTTCATAATCAGAAGTCTGTCACTCATACCGATTAATTCGCTTAATTCCTCGGAAATGATGATGATGGATTTGCCTTCCGACTTCAGCTGATAGATCAGCTGGTACATCGCTTGCTTCACACCGATATCCACCCCGCGGGTTGGACAGTCGAGGATAAGAATATCCGAGCCGCGGCCGATCCATTTGGCAAATACAACCTTCTGCTTGTTGCCTCCCGACAGGCTTTGAACACTCTGCTCCATCGATGCGCATTTGACGCTGAGCTGTTCGATCAGCCGGGCCGCATACTTCTTCTCGTCTTTGGAGAGGATCAGGAACGGAGGCCGCTTGATGTGGTCCAGACCGGCAATGACGATGTTATCCTTAATGCTGGATTGCAGGGACAATGCTTCGACGTCCCTGTCTTTGGACACATACCCGACACCAAGCTCCATCGCTTCACGCTCACTGCGGATTCTACGGCCGCCGGCAACTTCAACGATGCCGCTGTCCAGCTTTTCAAAGCCAAACAGCGCCTTGCCCAGCGTATGCATCCCGCAGTGGGACAAGCCGCCGATCCCCAGGATTTCCCCCTTGTGCAGACTCAAGCTGACCTGTTTCAACCGGTCGCCCTTACTGCCGTCCGCCAAAGAAAGGACAACCTCCTCACCATAACTTCCATCATAATCATCACGGTAATAACTGCCGGTCATCTCCCGGCCAACCATCAGCTGCTTAATCGTATCTTCGTTAAATTCCGGCTTCTCTAAATTCCGGATGAACACCCCATCGCGGAGCACCGTGAGCGAATCACACACCTGCATCAACTCGTCCAGATCGTGGGAGATGAAGATGACCGACTTGTTGTGCGCTTTCATTTCTTTCATCAGGCCGTAAATGACCTCGCGTCCGTATTGGGACAGCACCGTAGTGGTCTCATCGACGATGATCATTTCGGGATGGCGGCTCATAATTTTAGCAATTTCAATCAGCTTACGGTCCTGCATATCAATGCTGTCCGTCGGATCGGAGGCCTTAATATGGGTAACCCCTATGCCTTGCAGGGCCTGCTCCGCCTGATTGTACAGCGCCTTTTTGTTGATGGTTCCCCAGCGGGAATACTTCGAGTTCTCCCCCAGGGTGATGTTCTCGGCCACCGTTATGCCTGACACCGTCCCCCTTTCCTGCACAACCATGCCCACACCCTTGTCCAAAGCATCGATCATATTTACCGGCTCGTAGGATTGCCCGTTTAATGTCATCGAACCGCTTCCAGCCTTTTGAATACCTGCAATAATGGAGGATAGCGTTGACTTTCCGGAGCCGTTCTCACCGATTAAGCCGCGTATTTCTCCTCTGCGAACCGTAAGGCTGACCCGGTCCAGAGCAACGGTCGCATCAAAGCGTTTACAGATATCCACGGCCTCAAACAATACATTTGTGCTCATCATGTTCTCCTTATGATTTTCAACTTTATGACTATAGCTTAACTTGAAAGTGTATACGCTTCCTAGGACGCTTGTTTGGTGAAAAGGCACCATATGTTATGGTCATTTAGCCTTTACAACAAGCATTGGGACAGTTATGATGCATGTAATATTAAAAAAGTGAGTATTGATCGAAGATCATCAATTTTTTATTGTTAAATTGGAGGTATCAATCATGGAAGAGCGGCATGAAATCATTAATTTCAGCAACATCGTCCCGATCAAGATCTTTATGCACAAGCTCGGTAGCGTTCCGAAGCACTGGCATCAAAGCCTGGAACTGCTCTATGTTCTGTCCGGCAGCGTTCAACTCGTGGTGGGTGACCGGTCATTCACCCTGGAAGAAGAAGACCTGTTCCTGATTAACAGCAACTCGGTCCATGAACTTCAGGCTGGAGGCTGCGTGCTGGTCGCGCTGCAGATTAACCTGTCCAAATTCGGACTTCCCCAGGAGCAGCTAAACGATCTCTATTTTGACCTCAGCACCAAGACCGGAGACAACCATCAGGGCTTCCTGGCCCTGAAAAGAATCATCGCCAATCTGATTCAAGACAGCCATATCCTTGATGAGGCGGCGAGCTTCCATATTAAATCTCTGGCTTATGCCCTGCTCTCCGAGCTGATTCAGCATTTCAAGGTGGAGAAGAATTCACGCGATATCACCTCCCAGAAGCATTTGACCCGGCTCTCCCGTATCATGAATTATATTAACGATCATTACAGGGAACAGCTCTCGCTGACCCGGATCGCCGAAGAAGAATACCTGTCTGTCCCCTATCTTTCCGCCTTCTTTGAGAAATATATGGGCGTGAACTTTACGGCTTACTACAATGATGTGCGCCTCTCGCATGCCGTTAACGAATTGATCAGCTCGGATAACTCTGTTGAAGAAATTGCACAGAAGCATGGCTTTTCGGATTCGCGTTCCTTTGTAAGGGCGTTTAAGAAAAAATACAGTATGCTGCCCAGCCAGTACCGGAAGCAGCTACCCTCTGGCTCCATGCTGTCTTCCGGGTCTCCGTTATCCGCTTCCGACCATCTCGTCAATTACCTGGAGTTCGATCAGCACAATTATCTTCATCAAATTGCCAAGTACCTGGACAAGCCGGAGAACAGCTCAGGCCTGCTGCAGCGGAGCAACCGTTACCTTCAAGCCGAAGAGATTGATTGCAGCAGCCCCGGCAAGGCGCTGACCCATACGTTCAAGACCTTCACATCCGTGGGACGGGCCAAGGAGCTGCTGCTGGCTGATGTGCAGGAAATGCTACGCACGCTTCAGCGGGAGGTAGGCTATGAATACATCAAATTTCACGGTCTGCTCTCAGACGATATGCTGGTTTGCTCGGTGGATGAGAACGGCAAATGGCATTTCAACTTCGTCTATGTCGACAAAGTCATGGACTTCCTGTTGTCCATCGGGCTCAAGCCGCTGATTCAACTCTCCTTTATGCCTGAATCACTGGCCAGCCAGCCCGGCAAGACTGTATTCGCCTCCCGCTTTAATACCAGCCCGCCAAAGGACATCAAGCTCTGGAACCGGCTGGTAACCGAACTTGTTACTCATTTGCAGCAGCGGTACGGAAGAACCCGAGTCTCCGAATGGCTCTTCTGCGTGTGGAACGAGCCGGATACCTCCAGCCAGATGTTTGGTTTTGGCGACGACAGTCTCTTTTATGAGCTGTATCTGAATACATATCATTCCGTGAAGGCATGTGATTCTACGCTGCGTTTCGGTACGCCTTCGCTGCTGATGACCTCGGATTACAGCATCGGGTGGGCAAGGGATTTTATCCGCTGGACACGGAAGCATGAATGTGTACCCGAGTTTCTGAACCTGCATTTCTATGCCGATAACTTCGATAACTTCGATCTGCATACCAAGCAGTTCACTACCTACACCGGCAAATTGAGCGAAGACGCGCACCGGTTCCATGCTTTTATCGACCGTGTGAAGGAAGTAGCCGCAGAAGAAGGCATGGATACTCTGCCCATCTATATGACAGAATGGAATTTGACGGTGTCGCACCGCAATCTGATCAATGATACCTGCTTCAAGTCTTGTTATCTGGCCAAGAATCTGCTGGAGAACTATGACCGCCTAGACAGCTTCGGTTATTGGGTATTGACCGATCTGATTGAAGAAACCCAGCACCGCAGCGAGATCTTTCACGGCGGGCTGGGCTTGTTTACCTACAATGGAATCAAGAAACCTCATTATTATGTGTTTCAATTTATCAACCGGCTGGGCTCTCAGCTGCTGGCGCAGGGGAACGGATATTTTGTCACCCGCAGCGGACCCTCCATCCGAATCATGCTGTATAACTATGAGCATTATAATAAGTTGTTCGCTTCCGGAGAGCTGTTTAATATGACCGCAATCAACCGTTATACGCCCTTCCCGAGCCATTCCAGCCTGGAGATGTCCATCCCGCTGAAGAACCTGCCCGAAGGGCGGTGCGTGATTAAAGAGTATGTCATTAACCGGAAATCGGGAAGCAGCTTCGATAAATGGATGGAATTCGGCGCTATGCCCCTCCACAGTGCAGAGGATCTGGATCTGCTGAGCCGCTCCTCCGCACCGGCTCTGAAAATAAGGGAAGCAGAAGTCGCCGGAGGCGAGCTGATGTACACGGCAACGCTTGAGCTGCTGGAGGTACGCTACGTAGAGATCCTGTTGGAAAGTTAATCATGCTCATTGCCATTTCTTGATATATGAAATTTCCCGATCAGCACTTCAAGCTGACGGGATAGCCCCGTCTGGGCTGCCGCTGCTGCCGCAATGCCATCCATGGAATCCGATTGCGCCTGGGCTGTCTCGTTAATTGCCTGCAGACGGTCCATCGCAGCTATGGATACATCCCGCATATCATGGATGGAAGCAGAAATCTCATCCGCACCGGCGGAAATTTGCTCAGCGGCTGCGGACACCGCTTCAATCTGCCCGTTCATCCCTTGAACCAGCTGAACAATCTGTGCGAACGCCGCTCCTGTCTGGTGAGTGATCTGTACCCCGCGCTCCGTTTCTTCCATGCCTTTATCCATGGATTGATAGGTGCGGACAGACTGATTATGAATACTATTTACAAGATCCGCGATCTGTCCGGCAGCTGCTGCCGTCTCTGCAGCTAATTGCTTCACTTCTACAGCCACTACAGCGAAGCCCTGGCCTTGCTTGCCGGCACGGGCTGCTTCAATTCCGGCGTTCAGTGCCAGAATGTTCGTCTGTTTCGCCATATCCGCAATGAATTGGCCTATGGACTGAATTTCGCCGGCCCGTTCCAGCAGCTGCCGCACCTCCTGCCCGGCAACATTTAAGTATTGATGAATGCCCTTCATCTGCGCCTCATTAGTTTGAACGTGCTCCGAGCCTTGTCCGACTGCATGCATAACGCCTCCGAAGTGCTCGGTCATTGCAGCAGCGGAGACGGCAATAAGCCGGATACTGCCGCTGATTTCTTCGGCTCCTCTGGCCGAATGCTCTGAATCCAACGCTTGCTGGCGGGAGTGATCCGCTATTGTGGACACTGCTGCGGAGATGTTCTTGGCATCCTGTGCGGTATGGGCTGATAGCCTGTCCATCATGGCCGATGTGCCCACCGTCTCTTGAACAGTCGACTCGATATTTCGGATCAGCAGGGAGAATTCATCCAGCATCCCGTTAATACTGCGTTGCAGCTGCCCGAATTCATTGTTAATGCGGACATCTAAACGCTTCGATAAATCGCCAGTTGCCACGTTCCGCATAAACGAGGATAAAGACAGGACGGGACGCAGCAGGATACGGGAGAAGAACAGTGCAATGAGTGCAACTATTAAGGTTGTAACCGTTATCATTATTAAAGACAGCCGCTTGGCCTGTGATGCTTCGGCGAGGAGAGTATCCGTATCGCCTGTAACTACCACTTTCCAGCCCGTTCTCTCCACCGTTGCAAAAGATGAAAATACATGCTCATCCCTGGTGTCATCCTTGTAGGTTAATGTCCCCTGCCGCTCTGTCAGCACATGCTCATTGAATTCCGCTGCGGCTTCAGCGTTCAACGTTTCACTCACAGATACTCCGATCATCTGTTCATCTTGATGGGCGATATAAGTTCCTTTGGATGAAAGCAGAAAAATATCGGCTCCGGCATCCTGCTGGGAGGCTTTGAGATCTTTTAGGAGGATATCGGCTTTCATAACTGAGAACAGATTTCCTCGATATGTACCTTCTTCATTCCGCAGAGGAACAATGATGATGATCAGATTGTTCCCCCCGGAGGGCATAACGTCTGTAATTTGAACATTCTCAATAGATTTGAAGTTATTATTCTCGCCGGCAAAGTCCGTAACCACTCCGTCACTTCCATAAGAGATTCCGTCCGCATTCGTGTAGGAAAATGAGATATTCTCCGGGTCCGTTGTTTTCAGTGTTTTTAATAAGGGAACAATTTTTCCGGTATCACCTTCTAGAAGAAGTTCACGGTTGCGGCTGCTGATTTCCTCGATAGTACCAATCTTTGCATTCAGCCAATTGTTCATGATGACGGCATTGGATTCCGCCATTTGCAGCTGTTTCTCCTTGACCTGGCCCGTTAGTTCGCGGTCGTAGCCGGAAATTAGCCAGTACGTAGAAGTCATTAAAGGTATAACAGCAATGGCAAGCAGCATTACAATGATTAACATTTTGATTGAATATTTTTTCACAGACAATACTCTCTCCCTTATCACCGTTTGCATAAAAGAAGCACTTGCAACCCGGAAGGAATTTGACAAGTGCTTCGCTTTATTGTTGGAGCTACAGTCCGTAACGGCGGATCAAATAAGTCGGCGTACAGCTCCAGGCATGGCAGTAGCTGTTAATCAGATAACTGCCGTAAGGTGAAAATGTTTTATTGGCCGGGTCATACAGCTCCCAGAATGTATCTGCTCCGTCGGCAAGCATCCCGCCCCAATAGGCCTTCAGATGAGCAACAGCCTGCTCCCGGCAACCTGAAACCAGTAAAGCTTCCACCAGATGATGATGCATGTATGGAGTGGACAAGCCGATTTCAGGCGGAGTATTGAGCAGGCGGAGCATCAGCTCTTGATTGGCTCCGGCAGGCATCACTTCTGCGAGTACAAACCAGACTTGGCTTGCCCAGGACACCTGACGCTGCTCACCGCTCACGAACCAGTTCTGTTCGGCGTCCCATAGATGCTTCAGTGCCGCCTCCTCAATGACAGACAGTTGCTCCGCCAGACGATCGGCACTCTCACACCCGACCCACACTGCCATTTGAATGGCGCGTTTAAGTGCATAGATCAGAATAGCCTGAGAAGGTGCTTGCTTGTTCAGATCCATATGCCAATCAATGAACGACCACCAGGTAGGCCGGTCCTGCACGATTCCCCGGTCATCCAATTGCTCGAGAGCAAGCTCCACCTGTCTTCTTGCCGTAGGCCACAAGGCCCGCAGTGTTTCTTCGTCCTGGGAAGCCGTATAATAATCGAAGAGAGAAGTGGTAAAGAACAGTGAATAATCGAACAGATACGTATCGTCGGCGATCAGCGTCGGCTCAATAAACAAGTTGGCCGAGACATTTCCCTTCTCGTCCGGAACTCCTGCGAACAGGTACAGGCAGCGTTTGACCAGATCGTAATTACGGAAGGTCTCGTAATTAGCCAACGCCTGCAGGCGCAGATCGCCCAGCCAGAGACGGCGGTCGCGTTTGGGCCCGTCTTCGAATACCTCCTGCATGCAGTCTTCCAGCGTCCGGATGCTGACACGGTCAATCCGCTCCAGCTCATCATCCGGGTGATGCAGCGCCTCTACCTGCGAAGCGTCGGCAGAAGTTACAATCGTGCAGGAGATATTATCAAGGATCGCACGGTATTTCATCGAAGAGGCCAGAACCTCGAACTTCACGTAACGGAAGCTGTACCGGCGGGGCAGCTCAATCCGCTTCGGAAGCACATCTATCGTCAGCGTCTCTTCCTGCAGCCAGGAGCTGCTGATCCAGCCTTCATACTCGGAGAACGGCTCGGCCATCTCCACCGGCATCTCGCCCATGGTAAGCTTCAATTGCAGCGGCGCATCCGGCGGGCTGCCGACGGAGGACACATCAAAGGCGAGATATCCGACCCGGTGATCCCCGAAATCGAGAATCACGGAATCCCCCTTCCCCAGTTCCTTGGCGGAGAGTAAAGCGGGTTCTCCCGCAGCTTCCGCCCTCCATCCATGGATGACGGCTTCATCCCGTACTACATTGACCAATTGTGCCGCTTCTACCTTCCGCTTCAAGAGCGCAGGCTTAAGGCGCTCCGCTTCCTGAATGAATTCTTCATTAGGTTTAATAACAACAGACGCTGCCTGCATTTTAGGTTCTTCCATGATTGTTCCTCCTTAAGGTATGAATCAGATTGATTAACACATCAGCCTCACCAATGCTCAGCCCATTTGTTTGACTTCCTGCAGCTCCTGCAGTATCTTTGGATACTCCTTGTCGAGCCTGTAGAACCACAGAATAACGGCACATAATGCACATAAAATGGCCGGCAGGAAGATGTACAGGAACTGGATAGCCTGAGAAGCGGCTCCCGACAAAGCGGTTTGCCCGCCGACATAACCGCTGAAGGCTAGAATCCAGCCCACCAGTGCACCGCCGAAGCCGGTGCCCGTCTTCCCTCCGAAGCTGGAAGCACTGAAGATCAAGCCTTCGGTACGCATACCGGTCTTCCACTCACCGTAATCCACAGTATCGGCTGTAAAAGCAAAAATCGTGCCCATCAGCGGCGCCTGGCCAAGCGCTTTAACAACGGTTGAGATCATGACTACGGTTAAATTATCCGGGTCAATCATCGGAATAAGACTGCCGATAACCATTAGCACCATCCCGGTTAGTGCTGCATTTCGTTTGCCGAACCGTTTAATGACCGGCGCAAGCAGCAGCAGACCAAGCATCATGGGTATCAACTGCACAATAGACAGCAGCCCGACCAAATCCTTGTTGCCAAGCAGATATTGGGCATAGTAGACATTGACCGCTGAGGTTACTGCCTGCATTCCATAAAAGAGCGTATTCAAGAGCAGGATCATCACCCAGTATTTGTTGCGGAACAATGCCCCCAGTCCGCGTTTGAACGGGATAGGCTTCTCCACGACAGCCGGACGCACACGTTCCTTGGTCGTGAGGAACGTAATGATAAACATGATGACCGCGATGGACCCGAAAGCCCCGAAGGTCCAGGTCCAGCCGTGTTTGCCGCCGCCGAATAACTCGACAAATTTCAAGGTGCCGGTGGAGACAATCAGAATACCGATCAGGGTCATGACCATACGGAAAATATTCAGCAGCGACCGTTGGTACGGGTCCTGGGTGATCATGGAGCTGAGTACACCGTATGGAATATTAATGGCCGAATAAATAATATTGATCAGCAGATAAGTGACATAGGCATAAGCCAAAGCCCCGGCTGCACTCAGATCAGGAGCAGTGAACAGCAGCACCCCCGCTATGCCGAACGGAATACACATCCATAACAGCCATGGACGGGCTTTACCGTAGCGGCTCTTAGTACGGTCAACCATTGTGCCGACACCGACATCGACAAATGCATCCAGAACGCGTGCAATCAGAAACATGGTGCCAACCGCACCGGCTGCGAGCCCTGCAACATCCGTGTAGAAATAGGTCACAAACATGGACATGGCTGTCCAGATCAGATTGTTGGCCATATCACCTACACCATAACCAAGCTTTTCTCCGAAACTGATCCTGGCTAAGGAATTATCCTGCGGACCACCGCTTCTTATTCCGTTTTTCACAGCTTCCAATCTTCTCCACCTCATCTGTCTAAAGATCTGCCTCATTTATATTAAAGCGTTTTCGACAACAAGGGACAATTGCCTAAGCACGTTTCTTTTTATCCTTTTTACAGGTATACTGGTTCTGCATAGAATATTGGCTAATAAGGAGGAGAAGCGGCCTGAACTACCAAGAGCTTGACCTTCATTTGCGCAGCATTAACCCGGTTGAAGAACAGCAAAGAATTACCGGGGTAAATATCAACGATGTATGGCCGCTGGATTGGCAAGGCACCAATAATGAGTATTTCCGCATGCCGGACGATGTCTTCTTTCAGGAGGGCCCCATTCACATCCGCAAGCATAACCGCTTTGCGCCTATGCCGCTGCATCTTCATAATTTTATAGAAATGAATTACATTTACTCCGGAACTTGCATTCAATGGATTAATGGACAGCGGATTGTACTGGAGAAAGGTCAGGTCTGCCTGCTGGATACAGAGGTTCTGCATAGCATAGAGCCCATGGGCGAGAATGATATTCTTGTCAATATTCTGATGAAGCCCGGTATTTTCACCAATGCGTTAAGCCGATTCAGTGAGAAGGGCATCTTGTCCCATTTTATGGTCAATGCGCTGTCCGACAGTACGAACCATAACCGCTATATCCTGTTCGAATCCCAGGCACACGAGCATTTTCATATGTTTATGCGGAATATGATGTGTGAGGCGTTTGAACCTCAGCTCTATTCCCATGAGATGATTTACCAGTACATGATGATCAGTTTAACCGAATTGATGCGGGTGTTTACGTATCACACCAATCAGGAGAGCCACCCGGATGCGAAATTTAATCTGATTCAAATCCTTAAATATATCGAGCAAAACTACAAGACCTGCTCATTGGCAGAGCTGGCCGGTATATTCAATTACAATGTCAATTATTTGGGCAATCTGCTGAAGAAGAAGACAGGGAAAACCTTCATCGAGCTGATCAAAACTCAGCGCATGCTGCATGCCTCATCGCTTCTGGCTAATACGAACACCAGCATTGAGGAGATCGCTCATGAAGTGGGCTATCAAAGCCTGGGATTCTTCTACCGAACCTTTGTGGAGCACTTTAACTCAACGCCGGCAAAGTACCGGAGACAGCAGATGAAATGGAATGAATAAACCGGAAGGAAGGAGTAGCGCTTATCGGCGCCAAATAAAAACATGCCTAAGACAAGCCTCGCCGCGCAAATCCTGCACAATTCACTGGAATTGCCCGTTGTACATTTTGACCGGCAAGGAAATTCCCTGGAGCAGCTCAGTGCTGAGTCTGCATACCCCCACTCTATGCATAATCGGACAGAACAGTTATGTTTATCCGGCGATACACCAGACAGGCCGGTGATCCGAACCCTGGAATACGGAGAGACGTTCATTGTGCTGCCGGAATCTTCCGGGGAACTCCTCCACAAGTGGACAATCATCGGTCCATTCCAATTATCCATTCATGGATTGCCATATATTGATGCCAACTCCTCCTCCTTACCTTTGCCTGTCATTTCGCAAAAAAAAGCAACTCATTACGCGCAACTGGCAATGTATATGTTGTACGGGAAGGAGCTCGAACTATCGGACGTTGCCTTTGAAAACAGCGGTGAAACGCCGTTAGAAGCTCCTAATGTCTCGGAGTCATCGTTGAGCCGCAGCCTCTCCAATCAAAGAGAAGAGCTGCGGCTGCACCACCCGTCCGACTGGTCCCAGGAGATGATGCGCTATATCAAAGAGGGACGCGCGGCCGATCTGAGTCTATGGTTTACCGACTTTAACCGGGCAAAGCTGGGGACGACCTCTATCCGCAGTCCGCTGCGCAACCAGATCAACCTGGCGATTTGCGGAATCACTCTGGCGACCCACGCGGCTATCGAAGGCGGAGTACACGCAGAAATCGCCTATACCTTAAGTGATTTGTATATCCAGCAGGCTGAAGCCTGCAGTAATGACGGAGAGATCAGTAAGGTTATTTATCAATGCTATTTTGATCTTGTGGAACGGGTAAGGGATAATCAATTGTTGCGCTATTCCAAGGTCATTAACCTTTGCCGTGAGTACATCTATAATCATATCTACGAAGCGCCCTCTCTCAGCGAGCTGGCTGCCATCGTCAACCTGCATCCGGAGTATTTATCCAAGCAATTTAAAAAGGAAGTCGGCGTGCCGCTTGGCGTCTACATCGGACAGGAACGGATTGAGGAAGCCAAGAAGCTGCTGCTGTATTCGGAGTTATCTTTGACGGATATCTGCAGCCGGCTCAAGTTCAACGACCAAAGCCATTTCATCAAAAATTTCCGCAAGCATACCGGATGTACTCCCAAGCAATTCCGTTCCCGCGGCTATTCCGTATAATCCGCTAGAGTAAAGGGCTGAATAAATTCAGCCCCTCCTCATCAAACCGTACGTGAGGTTTTCCCTCATACGGCTTTCCGATGTTTGTCATTCATGGGC
>NZ_VWRQ01000022.1 GCF_008635795.1 Paenibacillus tepidiphilus
TCGCCGGTTTCCAGCCCCAGGGACAGTACGCCCAGGATGGATTTCAGGGTTACCTTCTTGCCTTTGGCTTCCGCGAAGGCTTCCGTGTCCTTGAATTTAGTAGCTGTATTGACCAGCGCAGTCGCCGGACGTGCATGAATTCCGTCTTCGTCGATAATTCTGAATGTTGTTTGCATGAGATCCAACTCGCTTTCTGTTAATTTGGGATACATATATAGGGAGACGGCGCCTCCCCCGCAAGGAGAAGCGCAGCGCCATGGTACATGTTACTGGATGCTGATAATATCCTTGTCGCCGATGGACACCTTACCGGGTTTCTTCAGCGTAACCGATGAGCCTTCAGGCAGATTGGAGAAGATTACCGGAGAAATAACGGATGGCGCATGGGCCTTCACATATTCCAGATCTACTTCCATAATCGGCTGGCCGGCGGCCACCAGATCACCCTCTTGGACCAGAACAGTAAAGCCCTGACCCTTCAGCTTGACGGTGTTGACCCCGATATGCACAAGCACTTCCTTGCCGCCGTCGGACATAATGCCGACCGCGTGCTTGCTTGGGAACACATTGAACACTTTGCCGTAAACCGGCGAAGCAATCTTGCCGTCGCTGGACAGGAAGGCGAAGCCATCGCCGGTCATCTTTTGCGAGAATACGGCATCCGGAACCTCGGTAATGTCCAGCAGCTCGCCGTTGACCGGAGAGACGATATCTTCAGAGATAATCGCCGTACCGTTTACACCGGCTTGCTGCTCCAGTTCGGGCTGCGGCGCAGCTGCTGCTGGTGCCGCAACAGGCGTTCTGCCGCTCATGACGTCCTGAATTTGCGACTTGATCGTATCGGAACGGGTACCGAAGATCGCCTGTACGTTGTTCCCGACCTCAAGCACACCGGAAGCTCCAAGCTTCTTCAGACGGTTCTTATCCACCCCGCCCTTGTCTTTGACTTCAACTCGCAGCCGAGTGATACAAGCGTCCAGATGGACAATGTTCTGGCTGCCGCCGAGAGCCGACAATATGTTGCGCGGCAGATCGTCGCCGGTCTTCGACACGCTTTCGGTATTGACTTCTTCTTTATCATCCTCAGGCTCTTCCCGGCCCGGGGTCTTCAGGTTGAACTTGCGGATAACCCAGCGGAAGCCGAAATAGTAGATGACCGCAATGACCAGACCCACCGGAATAACGAGCCACCAGGATGTACGGTTCGGAATAATGCCGAACAGCACATAGTCGATAAAGCCGCCGGAAAAGGTCATCCCAATCTTAACGTCCAGTAGATGCATCGTCATAAACGACAAGCCGGCGAATACGGCATGCACCGCGAACAGCAGCGGAGCCACGAACAGGAAGGAGAATTCCAGCGGCTCGGTAATCCCCGTCAGGAACGAAGTCAATGCGGCGGACACCATCAAACTGCCGACAATCTTGCGGTTCTCCGGTTTGGACTCATGGTAGATAGCCAGCGCCGCGGCCGGAAGGCCGAACATCATGAACGGATATTTACCTGTAGTGAAGGTACCGGCAGTAAATTCCACACCGTCGCGCAGCTGCGACATGAAGATACGCTGGTCCCCGCGGATCAGCTCACCCGCATGGTTGATATAGCTGCCGAACTCATACCAGAACGGCGAATAGAAGATATGGTGCAGGCCGAACGGGATCAAAGAGCGCTCGATCACCCCGAAGATGAACGCGGACAGCGTCAGATTCGTGTTGATCATACTCTGGGATACATAGTTCAGACCGTGCTGGATCGGCGGCCAGATCAGGCACAGCAGCAAACCGAGCAGCAGCGAGGTCACCGCCGTCATAATCGGTACAAAGCGCTTACCCGCGAAGAAGCCCAGATGAGACGGCAGCTCGATACGGAAGAAACGGTTGTACATGGATGCTGCGAGTATCCCGACGAGTATACCGCCGAATACCCCTGTCTGCAGCGTCGGAATCCCCAGCACGCTGGCATAGGCAAAGTCCTGCTTGCTCAAGACATAGTCGTTGATCCCCAGGACCGTTCCCATGGTCACGTTCATGACCAGGAAGCCGATAATGGCGGCAAGACCCGCAACGCCTTCACCGCCGGCCAAACCGATCGCTACCCCAACGGCGAACAGCAGCGAGAGATTGTCAAAAACAATCTGTCCTGAATTCATTAACACGTTGGCGACAGCTTGAATCGTGTCATTTTCCAGTGCAGGCACGTACTGCAGGAAGTCAGGGTTGACCAGCATGTTGCCGATACCGAGCAGGAGGCCGGCAGCCGGCAGAATGGCCACCGGAAGCATCAGCGCTTTACCGACTCTTTGCAGAACGCCGAATAACTTTTTGAACATAATTTCACTTCCTTGGTCTAGGTTTCAACAGAACGCCAAAAAAGGCATGAGCAACACAGTTATGGAATGTTAACCTAACGTTGAAGTTAGATTGCCCCGACTTGGGGCGAAACAACCATAAATCTGTAAATCACTCATGCCTGATCGAATCAGTAACACGTTCGGTATTCTGTTATCGTTTATTAACAGGGATCATTGTAGCACCGATTATTTGATGTTGCAAGACTCTTTTTCAGCGGTGCATTTCCTCTTCGTCTTCTTTCTTCTGCGCCAGGCGCTGCAAATGGATCGTCAAATAACTGACCTCGGCCGGATATACCGGGATATGCATCCGCTGTTCAATGACCTTTGTCAGCTTCCAGGCCAGCATGTACATCTCGGGATACTCACGCTTCATCAGCCCGTCCAGAGATGAGGTTTCCCGCACGGTCTCTCCCCGGCGCAGCCGTTCCAGCACGAACCGCAGATGTGTCACCAGCCGGGAGTAATCGAGTGAATCGCGCGGCACCCGGTATTCAAGGCTGTCTTCCACCAGGCCAACCAGGTCGCCGATCAGCAGTGAATGCGCCCTGACTTCGGAAATATGCCGGTTGCTCAGCGCGCTGACGATATGCAGGGCGACGAATCCAACCTCATCGGGAGGAAGCGACACCTTCATGGCCGTGTTGATCCGCTCAATGGCATGCTCGGCGAGATTATATTCCTGCGGGTACATCTCCTTCGTCTCATACAGAAACGGGTTGTGGATCGGGATATGCTGCTCCTGGCGGCGGATCGCAAAGGAAATATGATCCGTAAGCGCCGTATGGATATGCTCGTTCAGGCCCTGGCCGCTATTCTGCATAATATGCAGGACGATTTCCTGGACAACTTCAATCAGCTTCTCCTCCACCTGGGGAACGAGCTGCTTGTACTGCTCCTGTTCCTCCTGGCTGCGGAGAATGAACATCTTCTCGACAGAAGCCAGATTGATGCGGTCATGGGCTTTGCGGTTGAAGCCAATGCCCTTGCCGATTACAACGACCTCGGAAAATTGCGGATGCTCGGCGATAATTACATTATTGTTCAGGACCTTGGCCACTGTGATGCTGCTCACCATAACACCTCTTTAGATTCGAACTTCACATGAACAGCCTACAGACAAAAAGGCTAGTCTCCATTATACGGACTGCATCAGCCAAACTTCAAGCTAAACTTCAGACCGCCCTGCTATAAAAAATATCCCGTTAGCTATCCGCACACAGCTTGTGCATTTATTTCAGCCGAAAGGTCTTCGCATGAAATCTGCGGACCAGAATCAATGCCAGCACAGCATAGACCAAAGCCAGGACCAGCGCAGCCGGCGCAAAAAATTCCGCATTGCTTCTCAGCACAAGGCCGACGCCCCCGACAGCCATCACGAGGCTGTTGACCACCATAAAGAACGGGTTCTTGATGTTCATCTCCGTGCCGTACGGCTGAAACATGTAGTACATAAACAGATGATGCACAGAGTAGAACAGCGCAAGTCCGATAACCGCCATGAAAAAGAGCGCAGCATCCCATATAATCCAATCCGCAGGCGACAGCAGCAGCGGCAGATTGACCGCCAGTCCGATCGCCACGGCCGCAATCAGATTAAGCCCGGAGATACGTGCCAGCCGGATGCGGAAGTTGCTCATGACCGCACCCTGCTTGCGGTAGAACCCGTACCGCAAGAGGCTCATATCACAGTTATAAAACATGGCCTTACAGGCCTTTTCTCCGGTGGTGATAAAGGCCATTACAAAGATCAGCACCAGCATCCCGGAGCGCAAATATTGTGCCGGAGCGATGAATAGCTCCGGGGACAGTGCAAGTGCCAGCAATCCTCCGCACAGCAGAACGGCGCAGCCTGCCAGACAGCGCTGGAGCGGCTGGATCAGGAGACGCTTGTGACGGGCGAAGAAGATGGCGTTCAGATAGGCATAGCCGGTCTTGTCTTCATATGCCGCGTGGCCAGGCCGCAGGACTGCCTGTTCCTCATCGGAACGGATATCCTTCGCCTGGGCATCCTTCATCATCCGGCCCATGTTGAGGAGCGGCTCGTCAATTTTGCTTACGGCATCAACCGCCTTCCGGTAATTCCCGTATCTGGCGATGTACAGGCCAGCCGCTCCCCCTGCCAGAAGGATAGCCAGCACAACCGGCAGATTAAACAGCCACTCCGGTTCGATGAACGATACTCCCGCATACAGCATAAAGGCACCAAGAATAAATCCCGGCCCAAGCACGATCCAGACGACAGCCGTTTGTTTCACCAGCACGATTTCCGTCCGGTCAAAAAGCCATAAATGCAGCGCTTCACACAAGGTCCGCCAGGATGCCAGCAGCAACGCCAGCAGTGCGCCTTGCCAGAGGGGAGCCTGCAGCATATGGGCGAACACCATCATTGCCGGGGCGAAATAGATCCCGAAGGACAGGCAGCGCAGCGTCATCGTGGAGCGCATATACGCACGGGCCGGCAGCCGCATCAGCTTGACGCAGATATATTTGTCCAGCTTTGGCTCCAGGATAACCGCACTGGAGACACCTGCAAGCGCGAAGCTGAGCAGCAGTATCATCTGCAGGTACAGACCGTATTGCTCCTGCGGCGGCAAATCGTTGCCAACCGCGGTAACGGGCCAATAGATTACAATTCCAAGATACATAAACTTCCCCAGGAACCCCCACAGCACCCTGAGGATTTGCACAATCACCGTCAGCGCCTGTTTCAGCTCCGCCCGGGCATACATCCCTTCCTTCATCATTCTCCCAAGAAGCGGAATTCTCCGGAAATAATAGATCAGCCGGTTCGCCCCGGAAGCCCCACGGATTTCCATTATGCTGCGCAGCGTCCTAAGCATCGCCGTGCCCGTCCTTTAGCATTTCAATAACCTGCTGTTCAAATTCCGGGCTTTGCAGCATGGCGGAGGGAATTTCCTGCAGCAGGCCATTGTTCAGGATGACCAGCTCATCGCAGAGATCGGCGGCAAGCTGCAGAATATGCGTAGAAAAGATAATGATGTGATCCTTCTTCATGCTGCGCAGCAGGTTCTTGATCTCCAGCGCGACAACCACATCAAAGGAGGTCAGCGGCTCATCCAGCAGGATGACCGGCGGGCGGTCAATGATAAAGAGCAGCATCTGCAGCTTGTTCTTCATTCCGTGGGAGTACCCCTTGATCAGGCGGTGCCGGTCTTCCGGCTCGATCCGCATCATCTCGAAGTATTCGTCGATCGTTCTGGCTCCGGCAATCTTATCCTTGTTGATATCCAGGTAAAATTTCACAAACTCATAGCCGGTCAGAAACTCCGGCAGCACCGGCAGTGAGAAGACATATCCGACATCCTCCTCGCCAAGCGGCTGGCTGACATCCCCCTGCCGTAAAAAAACCCCGCCGCTGTCCATGCGGATTTCTCCGCTCAGGCAGTTGAACAGCGAGGTTTTCCCTGCTCCATTGCGTCCGAGCAGGCCGTATATTTTGCCTTTTTCAAAGGTATAATCAATGCCTTTCAGTACGGGCTTATCACCAAACTTCTTGCGGATATTATCCAGTTGCAGCTGCATATACAGCCTCCTGTCTCCAGTTAAAGTAAAGGTATGGCAGACCTTATGCCGTCCGCCATACCTCGTCGTCTTATCCCTGCTTATTCGCCTACCGGCTGCTCAGGCACAGGGGCCACAGCCGGTGCAGGCTTGATTGCCGGTTTAATCTCTGGCTTAATTTCCGGCTTGGCGGCTCCGCCTTTGGTCAGCCCCTTGATCAGCCCCTCCACATCAATGCCGGAGACATCCTTCAGCATCTGGGGAGCGGTCGCCATCAATTGGGTGACATAGTTGCTGACCCGGGCCGCACCTTCACCGTTACCGGTGTCAACGACCGTCAGCTTATCAATCGAAGCCAGCGGCTCGGCGATCTTGCCGGCCAGCTCAGGCAGCATCTTGACGATGATATCGAGCACCGCAGCCTCACCGAACTTCTGGAATGCTTCGGCCAGCTTCTCCTTGGCTTCCGCTTCCGCCAGACCGCGCAGCCGGATGACTTCGGACTCCGCTTTACCTTTGGCCAGCTCGGCGTCGGCGACAGCCAAGCCTTCCAGGCGTTTCTGCTCGGCAGTTGCCTTCGCCTGTGTCTCAATGCTGTACTGCACGGCATCGGCCTCACGCATCCGCCGTGCCTTGTCGGCTTCCGCCGCCTGCTCTACCGCATAACGGTCAGCCTCCGCTTTCTTCTTCACTTCCGCATCATACTGCTTCTCGCGGACCTGGATTTCCTTGCCCTGCAGGTCGATTTCCCGCTCCTTGCGGACGAGCTCGACCTTCATCTGCTCCTCGACCACAATCTGCTTGGCGCGCGCTTCCTGAATATGATACGCCTGATCGGCTTCCGCCTTCGCCGTATCCTGCTCGCGCTTAAAGGACGCAACCTTCAGCTGATTCTCCTTGGACGCCTCAGCGATGTTCGTGTCACGCAGCAGCTCCGCCTTTTGACCCTGCTCCTCTGCATTCGCTTTCTGGATACGGGCATCCCGCAATGCTTCTGCTTCGGCGATTTCCGCATCCCGCTTCACCGCTGCGATCCGCGGCTTACCGAGGGCTTCCAGGTATCCATGCTTGTCGCGGACATCCTTGATGGTGAAGGAGACGATCTGCAGACCCATCTTCTTGAGGTCCCGTGCCGCCACTCCCTGCACCTCCTGGGCGAAGCGGTCACGGTTGCGGTATACTTCCTCCACGGTCATCGTACCGAGAATGGCCCGCAGATGGCCCTCCAGCACTTCCTGGGCCTCGCTCTTCAGCGCTTCAATCGGCTTGCCCATGAACTGCTCGGCTGCCGTCGCCACATCTTCAACGGAGCTGCCGACCTTGATAATGGCCACGCCGTCGGCGATGACGGGTACGCCTTGCTCGGTATATACCTCCGGCGTTGTCACATCGAGCTTATGGGAGAGCAGTGACGTAAATTCCGCCTTCTGGAACACCGGCAGGATGAACGCACCGCCGCCGCGGACGATCTTGATCTTGCGGCCTGAGCCGTCATCGGATATATGGCTGCTGCCGAGGAACGAACCGGTGACGATCATCGCTTCGTCGGGACCCACCGTCTTGTAGCGGGCCCAGAAGGCGATACCCAGCACCAGCAATACGGCGACAACCACCGCAGGGATAAACAGAAAATCAGGAATTCCAAACATTTACACATCCACTCCTCTTTGGTCATCAAATTCTGTTACAAGTGCGACGCCCTCACGGACCTCCACCACCACCGCCCGGCTTCCGGCAGGCAAGGGCAGACGGTCAAAGCTCGCCGCCGTGTGCAGACTGTTGCTTGCTCCGAACCTTACCATAATCTCGCCGTAGCCCTGTGCCGGAACCGGCACCGTGACTTCACCGATTCTCCCCGCCAGCTCCGCCATGGAGAAGCCGGTGGAAGTCTCACTGTTCCGGGTTGGCCTGATGACGGCCAGATAGAGCACCAGCCCCATAAACGCGGCGATCAACAGAGACAGTGCAAGGACGGCCCCTGGTTCAAGCCCTGTGTAACGTGTAAGCAAAATGCCCGCACCGCCGAATACGGTAACCCCTCCCGCAATGACGGCCGGATTGACGAAGTCAAAGGACAACGCATCTGTAATTCCGTCCAGCGCATCTCCGATCACATCCCCCAGCAGCACGCTGACGAAAGCAAAGATAACGCCGAGTGCCAAACAGCCCAAATACAGCGTTTGCATATGATCCCCCCTGTCGATGATTTCCGGACTGTCGTATCAGTATAAACGCCAAAACTGTGTCCTTGGTTTCACAAACCTGGGTAATTATATCAGTATTGTAACCTTTACTGGGATCCTATGGAAGACCCGCGGTTCATTTGCTACACTTAATGGTAACGTATGCAGTCATATTTTGGACCCGACAGAGTTAAAATCTTGATGGTGAGGTGAACGCACCTTTGCGAAATGAACAAGAGATGCTGGAGCTGATTATGGGAGTTGCCCGGAAGGATGAGCGAATCCGTGCAGTGTATATGAACGGCTCCCGCACCAATCCGCACGCTCCCCGGGATATATTCCAGGATTATGATATCGTGTATGTGGTCACCGACACCGAATCATTTATCCGCGATGAAGGGTGGATCGACATATTCGGTCCCCGCCTCATTCTCCAGGAGCCGGAGAAGAACAGCCAATATTTCTATTTCGATGACGGAACGCCGGACTTGTCGCGCAGCTACGGTTATCTGATGCTCTTCACAGACGGCAACCGGATCGACCTGCATGTCCAGACCCTGGAAGCGTCGCTGCCGGAATTCACTGCGGACAAGCTGACGGTTCTGCTGCTGGATAAGGATGCATGCCTGCCGCCGATTCCCCCGGCAACGGATATCGACTACCGGGTCAAACCGCCTTCAGAAATGGAGTTCGCCGTCTGCTGCAACGAATTCTGGTGGTGCCTGCAGAACGTCGCCAAGGGTATTTGGCGGGATGAACTCCCCTACGCCAAGCGTATGTTTGATCAATATGTTCGGGACATGCTGGACCGGATGGTCTCCTGGAGTGTGGGCATAGAGCATGACTTTGAGGTCTCGGCGGGCAAGCTGGGCAAATATTTCAAGCAATATCTGCCGGCGGGGCACTGGGAGCTGTACGTAAATACATATGCAGACGGCAGTTATGAAGGCTTCTGGAAAGCGGTCGAATCTACCTGCGCGCTATTCAGGGTACTAGCTGAGGAAGTAGCGGCACATTTCGGATACACCTACCGGAAAGAAGATGATGAGGGCATGACGTTATATCTGGAAACGGTGCGTCAGTTGCCGCAGGATGCAAAGGAAATTTTTCGGGAACAGGCTGCGCCTTAATGATTTAAGGATTCTGCTCACGATGTGCAACAAACCTCAACTTTTTCACAGACACAAGGCACAGGCTTAATTAAGATAGAATGGTTGCTTTAATCTGGTCTATCTTGCATAAAGCATCAAAACCAACAACAGTCAGGAGCACAGAAGTAAATGATCACATTTGTAAAAAGATTTCGCATCCTCCCGGGACTGCTGGCCGCCGTATTGATTCTGCAGCTGATGATCCCCGGCTTGCAGGCCGGTACGGCCGCCGCCGGTTCCACCACATCCATCCAACAAAGCTACGATGTCGTCGTGGTCGGAAGTGAAATCCAAGGCGTCCTGCTCGCCCGTGAAGCACACAAAGCAGGCTTGAAGGTGCTGATTCTCGATCCCCGCAGCAAGCCCGGCGGCGAATTGATCCAGGGACAGATGATTTTTCTGGATGATGTAAACGACAATAAGAAACAGAGCCTGGTCCAGGGGGAAATCAAGAATCTCCTGAATGGCTACAAGGCGGGGACGATCCGCAAAGCGGCCGACTTCAAACGCTACTACGACAAGCTGATCTCCGGAATTCCGCTAAAGAGCGGAGTTACGCTCGGGAAAGTCAATGTCCAGAAGCTTTCCGGCGGACAGTCGCTGAAATCACTGGACTACTCCGGCAAAGACGGCACCCACTATACTGTTCAAGCACGCTATTGGGTGGAGAACACCGATTATACTGCTTTGAGCGGCAAATTGAGTGATGCGCGGATTCCGGGCATGGAGACCATCTATAACGGCAAGAAGCCGGATTATATGGCGGCTACTTATATGCTGAACTTCAAGAACGTGGACTGGGGCAAGCTGCACCAGAGCATTCTTGAGGATTACCCTTTGACCAACGTCCGCAAGAAATATGGACCTAATACTTATGTGGACTGGCATTTTGCCACCGGCTTCAGCAACATTACCGCTAAATTTGCCACCAAGGACAAGCTGCTGAAGCTGCGCGGCCTGAACGCGGCCTATCAGAAGAACGGGCAGGTAATTATCAACGCTCTGCTTATCTATGATGTAAATCCTGCAGATCCTAAATCTGTGCAGTCGGCAATAGACAGGGCTAAAGCCGAAGCTCCCCGGATTCTGAGCTTTCTGCGCAGCAGCATCCCGGGGTTTGCCAAGGCGGAGCTGAACGGCTTTCCGGAATATCTCTACATCCGCGACTATAACCGCTACACCACCAAATATGTGCTGAGCTACAATGACCTGATGAGCAGCCGGATGTTCTATGACAATGTCAGCATCGGCGGCTATTCCGTTGACCTGCAGGGCACCCGGGCAATCCCGACAGGCATCGGCTTCGGCAAGCCGGACCGCTATGGCCTGCCGCTGCGCTCTTTTGAACTGAAATCCTACAATAACGTGCTTGTCACTGGCAAAAATGTCGGCGCCGACATCAAGGCCTATGGCAGCGCACGGATCATGGCGACCACCGCGCTCGCGGCGCAGACCATCGGCATTATATTAGGCCGGGAGAACAAGCCGCTGGCCGACTTAACGTCTGCCGATTTCAAACGGATTCACAGCTATCTGAGCAAGGAATATAATATCAAGCTGCAATAATCGAATTTCTTGATATGACGGAACAGCTCAGTGTTAAGGCATAAGGCAACAGCCGCCCCTGTCCGGGGGCGGCTGTTGCCTTATTGCACCAATAATCTATAGGTGTAGATTCGCAAGCTCTTGTATTCTTACAACGCCAGCTTGTAAATTTCCACGACATCCTCGCGCTGCAGCTTGCGGAAGTTGCCGAACGGGCCGAAACGCACGGCTTTATCGGCCATAGCACCGATCTCGCTGTCGTCGATCTCGTAATCAGCCAGCGCCTTCGGCGCGCCGATGGAATCCCAGAAGCGGCGCAGCGCTTCAATGCCTTCCAGCCCGGCTTCCTCGTCGGTCTTGCCGGAGGCATCCACGCCGAAGACATTGACGGCCAGCTGGCGGAAGCGGGCCGGATTCGTGCTGAGATTGTAGCGCATCCAGTGCGGGAACAGGATGGCCAGACCGCCGCCATGCGGAATGTCGTATACAGCCGACACGGCGTGCTCGATATTATGGGTAGCCCAGTCGCCGGCAAAGCCCATGCTGACCATGCCGTTCAGTGCCATCGTGCCGCAGTACATGATCGTCTCGCGCAGCTCATAATTCTCCAGGTCTTCAATCAGCTTCGGAGCGGTCTCGATGACAGTGCGCAGCAGCGTCTCGCAGAAGCCGTCCTGTACCGGCGTGTTGCCGTCCGTATGGAAATAGTGCTCCAGCACATGCGACATGATGTCAACCATGCCGTAGACGGTCTGATCACGCGGCAGGGAGAAGGTGTTCACCGGATCAAGGATCGAGAACGCCGGGAAGGCATGCACGCTGCCCCAGCCCATCTTTTCCTTGGTCACTTCGTTCGTGATGACCGAGCCGCTGTTCATTTCGGAGCCCGTCGCGGCCATGGTCAGCACTGTGCCCAGCGGCAGCGCAGCCTGCGGAGCGGCTTTGCGCTCCACGAAGTCCCACATGTCGCCTTCATATTTCGCGCCGACGGCCACGGCCTTGGCGCAGTCCAGCACGCTGCCGCCGCCTACGGCGAGAATGAGATCGATGCCATGCTCACGGCAAAGCTCTACTCCTTTATGTACCGTGGATAAACGCGGGTTCGGCTCCACTCCGGCGAGCTCCGTCACTTCAGCGCCGATGGCATTCAGTTCGGAAAGCACATTATCGTAAAGGCCGCTGCGCTTGATGCTGCCGCCTCCGTACATCAGAAGCACGTTCTTGCCGTATTTCGGCACTTCCGTACGCAACGCCTGCAGGGTTCCTTGTCCAAAAATCAGCTTGGTGGGATTGTAAAATTCAAACTTGCGCATGGAATCAAACCTCCAGTAGTTTTATATGTTTCGGTGCAATTGTATATTATAGACCTCCGGACAGTCGCATTCAAATCAAGCGGAAAGATCATACATTTAAAAATGTCCCCCGCCGGATAAGGCGGGGGACATTTCAATTTATTGCTGCGCGCCGAAGCTGCTGACGAACCGGCGGAAGGCTGCCTGTCCTTCCTCGGTCCGCTTGTATACGCCGGCGTGCTCAAGAATATGTGTGAATTTGATACCGACCTCATTACGGATCAGTTTAACCGCTTCCTCGCGGCCGTTGCCCGTACCAAAGCGCTCCACCAGCTCCTGAATCCAGGCGGCATGCTGAGCCAGCTTATGCTGAGGGTCGGACTGCACTGCTTGCAGCAATTGGCCGTCTCCGGCCAGAATGCCGGCAACCTCATCCAGCTCTTCCTTGAGGCGGCCCGGCAGAATTGCCAGCCCCATCACTTCAATCAGGCCGATGTTCTCCTTCTTGATGTGATGCATTTCCCGGTGCGGATGGAAGATCCCTTCCGGATATTCCTCGCTGGTCCGGTTGTTGCGCAGCACCAGATCCATCTCGAATCCGCCGTCCTCGGCACGGCGCACAATCGGCGTAACCGTATTGTGACGCACGGATTCCCCGTCTACCTCGCTTGCAGCCAGAACGTCGGCCGCCGGGTCGCTGTAGGTCATCCAGGCTTCGTAGATGTCGTTGCCGCACTCCAGCAGCACCGCCGGGTCCGCGCTGTGCAGGCGCAGCACCGACATTGGCCATTTAACGATGCTGATGCTTACACCCGGGTAGCTTCCGTGTGTGAAGGTATCTTCCTTCGGGGCCTTCTGGATCGGGAAGGTATGACGTCCGCCCTGGAAGTGGTCATGCGTCAGAATCGAGCCGCCGACAATCGGCAGATCGGCATTGGAGCCGATGAAATAGTGCGGGAAAGCTTCCACGAACCCGAGCAGCCGTTTCAGCGTATCCTTGGTCAGCTTCATCGGCACATGGTCATGATGGAACACAATGCAATGCTCGTTGTAATACACATACGGCGAGTACTGGAAGAACCATTTCTCCTTGTTCATCTCCAGCGGGATGATCCGCAGATTCTGGCGCGGCGGATGGTTCACCCTTCCGGCATAGCCGACATTCTCGCGGCAAAGCTGGCATTTCGGGTACACCGGCGGCGGCAGCAGCCGGGCCATGGCGATTTCCTTGGGACTCTTCTCCGGCTTGGACAGATTAATGGTCATCTCGATATCGCCGTACGGCGAATCCTGCAGCCAATAGACATTCTTGGAGACGCGGTCCATGCGGATATAGTTCGAATCAATGCTTAACTGGTAAAAACGGTCGGTGGCCGCCTGTATGCCCTGCCCGTCTTTGAGACGGTTAAATTCGGCATTGACCTCCGACGGACGAGCCATCAGGAGGCCCATAATCTTGGCGTCCAGCAGATCGCGGTACGTGTCCGTATTCTCGGGAATCAGCCCGATTTCAAACCCGTAGTCGATCAGGCTGTCGAGCGGCCCCTGCGGACTCTCCAGCGGAGCTTCGCTGAACTCCGCCGGATATGGCTCGCTGAAGCCGAACTGGTCGAGCAGCTCATTGCGGCTGTAATCCACGTCTGCAGGCTGGATCAGCTCTTTATGCAGAGCGAACAGTACCAGCTGCTCAATGGCCAGGAGCGCCTTTTGTGCCGCGGGTGAAGCGTTATTTTCGCTAGTCATGTAAATTCTCCTTATTCACGGTGCTGAGCTTATTTTCCGTAACCCTGCGGATTCTCGGAATGCCAGTTCCAGGCGCTCCGGATAATGTCGGCCAGATCGGGATACTGCGGATTCCAGCCGAGCACGGAGCGGGCTTTATCCGATGAGGCAACCAGCACGGCAGGGTCTCCGCCGCGGCGCTCCTGGATCATTACCGGAATGTCGAGGCCGGTTACCTGCTTCGCTGTCTCAATGACCTGCTTGACCGAGAAGCCCTGGCCATTGCCCAGGTTGAAGACATTGCTGTCGTTGCCGCCGCGCAGATAATCTACCGCGCGGATATGCGCGTCGCCCAGGTCGGTGACATGGATGTAGTCCCGGACGCAGGACCCGTCTTCAGTAGGATAGTCTTCACCGAAGACCGCGATGCTTGCGCGCTGCTTCAGCGCGGCCTGCAACACCAGCGGAATCAGATGGCTCTCCGGACGGTGGTCCTCACCGATCTTGCCGCTCTTATGTGCGCCGGAAGCGTTGAAGTAGCGCAGCGCAACGTATTTGATGCCGCTGACCTGGTCGAACCAGGCCATCATGCGCTCCATGGTCAGCTTCGTTTCACCGTACACATTCTTCGGCTGGGTGCGGTCACCTTCCTCGATCGGCAGCTTTTCCGGCTCGCCGTAGGTTGCAGCAGTGGAGGAGAAGACGATTTTATTCACGCCGGCTTCCTGCATCGCTTCGAGCAGGCAGAGGGTGCCGTAGACATTGTTGTCGTAATATTTGGCCGGATTCTTCATGCTCTCGCCAACCTCGGAGCTGGCGGCAAAGTGGATTACCGCTTCGATGTCATTTTCAGAGAAGAGCTTCTTCAGTGTAACCTTGTCGCGCAGGTCGCCCTCATACAGCTTGCCGCCCAGCAGCGCCTCGCGGTGCCCGGTTACCAGATTGTCGATCACTACTACCTCTTCACCGCGGTCCAATAGTTCCGCTACCGTATGAGAACCGATATAACCTGCGCCGCCTGTTACCAAAATCGCCATTTCTACTTCTCCCCTTTCAATTCTTCAACGCCGTTGCCGATGCTGCAGACATAGAATTCGCCGGTGAGACCGGTTCTGCGGGTGTAGGCCTCGCCCACCTGGGCGATGAACTGCTGCACATCATCCTCATGCACCAGCGATACCGTGCAGCCGCCGAAGCCCGCTCCGGTCATCCGTGAGCCGAGCGTGCCCGGAATGCGCTGCGCTTCTTCCACCATCACATCGAGCTCCTCGCAGCTGACTTCGTACAGATCGCGCAGCGAGACATGCGAATCGTTCATATAAAGGCCGAACTGCTTCAGGTCATTCTTCTTCAGCACTTCCACGGAATCCAGCACGCGCTGGTTCTCTTCCACAACATGCTTGGCGCGCCGTCTGACCGTTTCGTCGGTAATTTTATCCTGATGCAGAACAAACTGCTCCGGTTTCATTTCAGCCAGATAGGACAAGCCGGGAACTTCCTGCTTCAGGATGGCGAACGCTTCTTCGCACTGGCTGCGGCGTTCGTTGTATTTGGAGTCCACCAGGCCTCTCTTCTTGTTCGTGTTGCCGATCACCAGCTTGTAGGAGCCGGTCACAAACGGAATCAGGTTATACTCCAGCGTGTCGCACATCAGGAGAATGGCATGGTCGCGCTTGCCGTTGGCTACCGCGAACTGGTCCATGATCCCCGAATTGACACCGACATACTGGTTCTCCGCACGCTGCGAGAGCAGGGCAAGCTCAACCGTGTCGGTATCCCCGCCGAGCAGGGTCAGGAAGGCATAGCCGGTAACCACCTCGATGGAGGCGGAAGAAGAGAGGCCGGAGCCGTTCGGGATGTCGCCGTGGAACAGAAGATCATAGCCTTGGGTAAGCGGAAGCTCCTTCTTCGCCAGCTCTACCAGTACGCCCGACGGATAATCCACCCATTCGCCGGTTTTGGCTGCGCCGATTTCACTGTAGGCGAAGGATGCTTCATAAGGGAAGTTCGTGGAAGCGAACCGCACCACTCCGTCGCCGTTCGGACGGATCAAGAGGGTCGTTCCGAAATCCAGCGCCGCCGGCAGCACATAGCCGCCGTTGTAATCCAGATGCTCTCCGATGAGGTTCACCCGGCCCGGTGCGTAGAATACTCTTACCTCCTCTTTGCTCTCTCCGAATTTCTCGATAAATCTTGTGTTCAAATCCTGTACGCTCATTACTGCCAACCCATCCTTTCGCTGTCATCGCTTCAGCTTGGTATTCGGTATTGCTTCGTTCATGGTTCCATTATAATAAAATCAGACTTGCCCTGATAATGCAATCATGTGTGGAATACATGGACAAATGTGACTTCCGGCGGACAGCGGTATATAATTTCAGACAACAGTACTGTTTGCCCCTCACCATCATGGACGGAATTGTCGGCGGTAAGAAAGGAATGAAATTGATGGAGCACACTTACACTTATGCCGTAGCCTCCAATCCGGTTTATTATGAGACCCAGAGCCTGCACGTGCTGTTCTCGGGCGAGAGCCAGACCCTGCCGCTGCATCAGGCCGGCCCCAAAATCTACGACTATTACCTGCTCCACTACATCGAATCCGGCAGCGGCGTCTTCCGCAGCGAGAACCGTGCCTATGCACTGGGCGCAGGGGACTGCTTTCTGATCCATCCCGGCCAGCTCGTCAGCTATATCTCCGACCGTGATCAGCCCTGGCGTTACCGCTGGGCCGCCTTCACCGGCAGCGAATCGGATACGCTGGTCCTGAAGGCCGGCTTTACTCCCCAAGTACCGGTGCTGTCCACCGGCGAGGGCAGCGCCATTCCCGGCGCCCTTGCCGGAATGATGCAAGCCTTCTACGCCAATCAGGAAAGCGCCCATCTCACTTCGCTGGGCTATCTGTACCTGATTGTCGGCGAAGCCGCCGGGCAGCTCACCGCCACGCGCCTGCCCGGAGCCGAATCGCAGGTCAAGCGGACCGTGAAGCAGATGATCCACTACATGGCGGCCCAGTACGCCCATCCGGTATCCATTGAGCAAATGTGCGGCAGCCTGGGCTATAACCGCGCTTACCTCTCGCGCATCTTCAAGCAGGAGACCGGCCTCTCGCCGGTCACTTACCTGCTCAAGCTGCGCATCGAGAAGTCGCGCCAGCTGCTGCGGGAGCGCCCGGAGCTGTCCGTCGAGCAGGTCGCCGCGTCCGTCGGGCTGACGGATGCGCTGTATTTCTCGCGCCAGTTCAAGCGCTTCTGCGGACAGTCTCCGACGGCCTACCGCTCAGCCACCGCACGGCCGGGCGAGAAGCCGGCGCCGCGCGAGTAGCCTTGCGGCGATTATCCGGGAACCCGCCGTGCGGTACGGACTTGCAGTCTCACCTCTGGGATGATCTTAACCGCAATACCAGCCGGTCCAGCAGATAGCCCACCGTATACCAGAATATCAATGAGGTCAGATAAACAACGGCGATTGGAATAGCCTCCCCCCGTACCGCACGGAATGATTCATCTAACCAGGTCAGCGGGCTGGTTGCAGCCAGCAGCAGGTTATAGTCATCGTGACCGCTAATATTGATCCCGATTGCCGACAGAGAAATCAAGGTAAGCCAGAACCGGAATGTCCTGAGCCATGACAGCCATTTCATCGCTTCTCCTCCATTTAACTTTTCGGTACTATGTACCACGCTGGAGCTCCAAGGCCGCTTCCAGCACATCAGCCCGCATCCTGTGCGGAAGCGGGCTGATAGAATGACTTAAGCAGCAGCAGGCTAGCGGTTGCCCTGAAATGTAATGACGCATGTTAATTTAATCATGCCCCACCCTCCAGGCTCCGGAGCTGGCGATTCACGTATCACCCGCCGGCCTCGGCATCAGTATGGAGAATATTCTCGATCCGTTCCAGCTCCTCCGGCGTAAAATCGCTGTGCCCGAGTGCGGCAATGTTCTCTTCAATCTGGCTGACGCGGCTGGCGCCGATCAGGGCCGAGGTAACCTTGCCGCCGCGCAGTGTCCAGAGCAGGGCGAACTGCGCGAGCGTCATGCCGCGCGAGACGGCCATCTGATTAAGCGCGCGGATCTTGCGCAGGGCCTCCGGTGTGATTCTGCTCTCGCTGAGCGCCGTGGAAGGACCGGCTGCCCGGGAATCGGCCGGAATACCGTTCAAATATTTATTGGTCAGCATCCCCTGGGCAAGCGGTGTAAAGGCGATACTGCCTATGCCATGCTTGTCCAGCTCCTCCTGCAGCCCGTTCTCAATCCAGCGGTCCAGCAGTGAGTAGCTCGGCTGATGAATCAGAAGCGGTGTGCCCAGCTCATTCAAGATGCGGATGGCTTCGGCTGTCTGCTCCGCAGAGTAGTTGGACAACCCGACATACAGCGCCTTGCCGGAGCGGACTGCATGTGCCAGAGCGCCCATGGTCTCTTCCAGCGGCGTGTGCGGATCGGGACGATGCGAGTAGAAAACATCAACGTAGTCCACCCCGAGCCGCTTCAGGCTCTGATCAAGGCTGGCCAGCATATATTTCCGCGATCCCCAGTCACCATACGGGCCGGGCCACATATAATATCCCGCTTTTGTAGAAATGATCAGCTCGTCGCGGTAAGGCGCGAGGTCCCGGGCCAGCACCCGCCCGAACAGTTCCTCTGCGGAACCGGCGGGCGGGCCGTAATTATTGGCCAGATCAAAATGGGTAATGCCGAGATCAAACGAGCGGACAATCATCTCCCGGCCGTTCTCGTAGGCGTCGATTCCGCCGAAATTATGCCACAGTCCGAGCGATACCGCCGGCAGCTTCAGACCGGATCTGCCGACCCGGTTATACCGCATGGCTTCATAACGATCATCGCTGGCCACATATACCATTGCCATCACCGCCTCTTTCGTTCTCAGTTGTCGTGCGTTTACCCTATTTTAAACCGCTTGGAGCGCACATAATCGTGAACCGAAAAAGTTAATGCCGGATGACCCGTATCACAGGGATATTATAAGGCAGCGGTCCTGAGCCGGCCGAGGGAATCCTAAAGCTGCCGTTCGATCTCAGCCATCACTTCGCCGATTCGCCCCTTCAGTATAAGGTCCGCCCGGTCGTCGTAAGGCGTCGAATCATGGTTCAGCAGAACCGTATGGCGGCCTTTGAAATAGGTAATCAGGCTGGCCGCCGGCTGGACGGTCAGCGAAGTACCGCCGATGATCAGCAGATCGGCTGCGGCGATGGCCGCAAGCGCCGACATCAGCACCTTGTGGTCCAGTTCCTCTTCATACAGGACCACATCGGGCTTGATGATCCCGCCGCATTCCGGGCAGCGGGGTACACGTTCCGCCGAACCGGTCACCTGCTCCAGCCCGTAAAAGCGGCCGCAATCCAGGCAGTGATTGCGGTGAACAGAGCCATGCAGCTCCAATACCGCCTTGCTGCCGGCCAGCTGGTGCAGCCCGTCGATATTTTGCGTGACGACAGCCTTCAGCTTCCCTCGCCGCTCCAGCTCCGCCAGCAGCAGATGTGCGCCGCCGGGCTTCGCTCCGGGATGGAGCATTTTGCTGCGGTAGAAATCAAAGAACACCTCCGGCCGGGCCATGAAGAAGCTGCGGCTCAGCATAACCTCCGGCGGAAAAGGCGACTCATGCTCCGCCGTGTAGAGCCCGGCCGCCGAGCGGAAATCGGGAATTCCGCTCTCTGTCGATGTGCCGGCGCCGCCGAAAAAAACAATATTCCCGCTCTCTTTAATCCATGATACCAATGTCTGCATTTGATCCATTGTAAGCAGCACTTCCTCTCATGACTTCATGATTGCTGCCGGTAATACGCAGGGCCCGGAAATCCGCGACTACCGCGTCGGCATCAAGCAAATGCGCACCGGCGCCGTCCGGAGAAAGGCCCAGCGAGAAGCAGAGCCCGGCCCCCTTGCCCAGCTGCATATCGGCATTGCTGTCGCCGATAATCACTGCGTCCTCCGGCGCAAGCTCCAATTCCCGGCAGGCCAGCTCCGCCATCTCGGGAGCGGGCTTGCCTTGGGTTACACGGTCACGCGTAACCACCGTGCCGAAATACCCGGCGATGCCGAGCCAATCCAGTTGTTCCGCAGTAGTCTTATCTCCGTCGGAAGTAACCACGCCAAGCTTCAGCCCGGCTTCGGCGCATTGCCTCAGGAATGGCAGCAAGCCGGGCAGAGGTACAGCCAGCCGGCGAACACGCAGCTCTTCCATTGCTTCCTTAATAATGCCGTTCACCCGCAGCATTGCTTCGTTCCACGGGACTCCGGATGAATAAAGCTGCCAGGCCAGGATTCCCCCGGTCTCCTCGGCCGTTGCCATAGCCAGCGGTCCGGCGGGATCATAACCGGTAATTCTGCCGGACGCATCATGGGCTGTGCCCAGCACTCCGGACAAATCAAAGGCAGAGCCGGTTCCGCCAAGCGCAAGCTGGTTCTCCAGCCCGCGCAGCACCAGCTCTGCCCATGTTCCCCATGTTGCCAGCAAATCAAGCAGCGTTCCGTCCTTGTCGAACAAAATCCCCCTGCAGGGGACCGCCGTTCCATTGATATGCAGAATGGGCATGTAACCGCTCCTCTCCACGACTTTAGATAAATATTCCCGTAACTACCGCAGGTTGCCCAGCCAATCGAGCATTGCCCGGGCTGTGCTGCTCTGCTGCTCTTCTTCCGAAATAGACGGCGTCCCGTCGCCTTTTTGCGGACCATAGCTGCCAAACTGACCATGATTTCCGCCCGGAATCGAGGTGTAGACCGTATTGCTTGGCAAGTAAGAGCGTCCCTGATTGTATTTGTCCCTGTCAACTACCTCGTCCTTCGTACCAAGCACCGACAGAACTGAAAGTGTCGTATCCTTCAGGCTGCCCTTCTCATCTGCATAGGATGCGAGAAAATAGACGCCTTCCAGCTCATCCGCATGCTCTGCCGCATAACGGGAGGCCATAACTCCGCCGAGCGAATGCCCGCCGATAACGAATGTCTGCTGCGGATGTACGCGGATAATATCACTGGCCGCATCCCCGTCGATCACCGCCAGGTTGAGCGGCATCTTGGCAATATAAAAGGGATGACCGGCGGCGGCGATTTTCTTGGCGAGCGGCGCATAAGCTTCCGGCTTGACCAGCCCGCCCGGGTAAAAGATGACCGAGGTGCCGAGAATTGCCGACGGCTCAAAGGAGATCCAGTTGTCATTCTTCTCCACGGTGACTCCGCCGGCGGAAATAAGCGCCGTTTCTGCAGCCGGCTCCGGGGCATAAGGGGTCAGATACTTCCATATTCCTAACCCTGCCACAACTAGAACTACCAGCAATCCGGCCAGGATGCGGCGTTTCGTTTTATGTTTCTTCAATAGATTCACTCCCGAGTACTGCCTACTGAAAATTATATAGGAAGCCTTCCTTTCAAACAACCTTCAACACATCGCCACAAATGTACCCCTTGATAACGCTTACCATTGTGAGATATTTCACAATTTACCCTTCTGAAATCATGTATTTTAAAATTAAATTAATTGCCATGCAGATTATTGGAGGTTAGGGTCATGCCGGAGGAAAATTCGCTGGAAGCGCGCGGGGAAACTTTTTTTCTCAATCTCCGCTTCATGCTTATCGTTACGGTCTTTGTCGGTAATGCGATTGAACCTCTGATCGGCCAAATGAGCGGCCTGCACAGCCTGTTTGTCTGGATCTTCAGCTTTCATATGCCGCTGTTCGTGCTGGTGACCGGATACTTCGCCAAGAAAAGCCTGACCGGCACCGCCGGCCGCAGAGTGCTGCTGCAGATCGGGCTGCAGTATCTCATTTTTCAAAGCCTGTATTCCGCACTCGACGTCTCCCTCTTCCATACCGATAATATCCACCATTCTTTTTTCGCACCCTATTTGCTGCTCTGGTTCCTGGCCAGCCACGTCTTCTGGCGTCTCTTGATGCTCGGCATGGCGCGATGGTCGCTGTGGACCAAGCTGGCCTTCGCAGTCGCAGCCGGAGTGGCTGTCGGATATTTGCAGCTGGACGGTGTCTGGTTCAGTATCAGCCGCACGTTCGTGTATCTGCCGTTCTTCGTCATTGGCTATCATTTTAATTTCGCCGCCTTTGAGAAGCTTTACCGCAAGTATGCCCGGATTGCCGCCGCTGCTGTCTCTATCGTAATGCTCGTAACGCTTGGTTTCCTGTTCGAAGGCATTCCGCTTGGCTGGCTCTACGGCAATATGACTTTTATGCAGGTAGAAGCCCACGATTGGTATGCCGGCGCTTACCGTCTGGCGATGTACGGTCTGCAGTTTGCCGCTTCACTCGCCTTCCTGGGCTTTGTCCCTTACCGCTTCAGCCGGATGACGGATTGGGGCCGCCGCACGCTGTATGTCTTCCTGCTCCACGGTTTTGTAGTCCGTCTGGCCGTCGTCTCCGGTATCTATGCTTACATCGGCAACGCCTTCGGTGCCGTTCTTCTGGTGCTTTCAGCTACCCTCTGCACCATACTGCTGGCCCAGCCTGCCGTGAAGCGCCTGCTGCATCCGCTGGTCGAGCCGCCGGTTGAATGGATGAGCGTACTCCGTCAAGCCGCCTTGCGCCGGCCTCTGTAACTTTTTAAGCCAGATAGGAAGCCTCTCCTCGGGAGAGGCTTTTTGGCGTTTCTCCAGCCAGGCTACTGCTACCATTTTACGGCTGCTGCAGCGGTAAACTTCACATTGTCCGGTAGAAAAAACAGGTCTTTTATGATAGACTCACTAAATAAGAAAAATCTTATTGCTCCAGTACTCATCAGCTGGTTGATTTATAGAAACGGCTCCGCCCTCCTTCTACCCATGTAAGAAGCTGGACCCTGTTCTTTCTATAAACCGCGGATCCGCAGCATCCGGGATTGTAATGCGTTAACGCGGCACCACTTGTTATTACGGCGATTGCCGGGCCCGCTTTGTGCGGCCTGATGGATGCTACGCCTGACCAATTTTTAGGGGGGAACTATTTATATGGCAGCCAAGAAAATGCGTTCAGACATGATCAAGAAGGGCTTTGACCGCGCACCGCACCGCAGTCTTCTGCGTGCCGCCGGAGTAAAAGAAGAGGATTTCGGCAAGCCGTTTATTGCGGTCTGCAATTCGTATATCGATATCGTTCCGGGTCATGTGCATCTGCAGGAATTCGGCAAAATCGTCAAGGAAGCCATCCGCGAAGCCGGCGGCGTTCCTTTTGAATTCAATACGATTGGCGTGGACGACGGCATCGCCATGGGCCATATCGGCATGCGTTACTCGCTGCCAAGCCGCGAAATCATCGCCGACTCGCTGGAAACGGTCGTTTCCGCCCACTGGTTCGACGGCATGGTCTGCATTCCCAACTGTGATAAAATCACCCCGGGCATGATGCTCGGCGCGCTGCGCGTCAACATCCCGACCATCTTCGTCAGCGGCGGCCCGATGAAGGCTGGCGTCGACAGCAAAGGCCGCAAGCTCTCCCTTACTTCCGTATTTGAAGGCGTTGGCGCGCATCAGATCGGCAAGATCAACGACGATGAGCTGCTGGAGCTGGAACAATACGGCTGTCCGACCTGCGGTTCCTGTTCAGGCATGTTCACTGCCAATTCGATGAACTGTCTGGCTGAAGCGATGGGCCTCGCCCTCCCGGGCAACGGTACCATCCTGGCGGTAGCCGAGGAACGCAAAGATTTCGTCCGCAAATCGGCCACGCAGCTGATGGAGCTGATCAAGCTCGATCTCAAGCCGCGCGATATCGTGACGAAGGAATCCCTCGACAACGCGTTCGCGCTGGACATGGCGATGGGCGGCTCCACCAATACCGTACTGCATACACTGGCAATCGCCCAGGAAGCAGGCGTGGACTATCCGCTGGAACGCATCAATGAAGTGGCCAACCGCGTACCGTATCTGGCCAAGCTTGCACCGGCTTCCGACATCTTCATCGAAGACGTGGACCGGGCCGGCGGTGTCAGCGCCGTGCTGAACGAGCTGCTGAAGAAGCCTGGCGCCCTGTTCGGCGACTGTATCACAGTTACCGGCAAGACACTGGCCGAGAACGTGACCGGCCATGAAATCCAGGATACCAGCGTGATTCATACGATAGATAATCCGTATTCCCAGGTCGGCGGACTGTCCGTGCTCTACGGCAACCTGGCGCCGGAAGGCTCCATCATCAAGGTTGGCGCAGTCGACGCTTCGGTCGGCGGCTACCACAAAGGCCCGGCTATCTGCTTCGACTCCCAGGAGGAAGCGCTGGAAGGCATCGCCGGCGGCAAGGTCAAGGAAGGCCATGTCGTGGTCATCCGCTATGAAGGACCGAAGGGCGGCCCGGGCATGCCGGAAATGCTCGCACCGACCTCGCAGATCGTCGGCATGGGCCTCGGCGCCAAGGTCGGCCTGATCACGGACGGACGCTTCTCCGGTGCCTCCCGCGGCATCAGCATCGGCCACATCTCGCCGGAAGCGGCGGAAGGCGGCCCGATCGCCTTCGTTGAAGACGGCGACATCATCGAGCTCGATCTCAACAACCGCAAGATCGAGCTGCTGGTCGACGAGGAAGTGCTGGCAGCCCGCCGCAGCAACTGGACCGAGTTCGAGCCGAAGGTCAAGACCGGCTACCTCGCCCGCTACTCCAAGCTGGTTACGAACGCCAGCAAGGGCGGCGTATTGAAGATCTAGTTTATTGAAATGACAACCGTTCAGACAGTCGCTTGCGATTGTCTGGACGGTTTTTTGTTTGATGCGCGATTTGCGCATGCAGCGTATATACCGCAAATCAGGATGTGACTGTTAGGAGCAACTCAGCGAAGCAGAGTTACTTGTGAACAATGGGGACCGCCGCAGCAAATCAAAATTAAATGTGACCAACGAGCCCCGCCTCAGCAAATTAAATTACATGTGAAATGGACCGCTGAGCCCGTCTCAGCGCGTCAAATTTCCATGTGGCATGGACCATTTACTTCCGCCGCAGTAAATCAAAGTTACATTCGAACACTTAGTCCCGCCCCAGCAAAACCAATGTTACATGTGAACCTGAGTCCCGCCGCAGTAAATCAAAGTCACATTCGAACACTGAGTCCCGCCACAGCAAAACCAATGTTACATGTGAACCTGAGTCCCGCCGCAGCAAACCAATGTTACCTGTAACGCTGAGTCCCGACGCAGTAAATCAAAGTTACCTTTGACCACTGGAGGTGATTCGCCGCAGTCAATCAAAGTTACATGTGAACACTGACTCCCGCCCCAGCAAACCTATGTTACATGTGAACACTGACTCCCGCCTCAGTAAATCTAGTTACATGTGACCACTGGAGGACACTCGCCGCCACCACAACTGAAATAAGTGTATTCTGTGCAATTATCCGGGGCAATTTCGGCGTCATTCAAGTAATAAGTGTATTTTGTACATCTATTCTTCTTAGTTTTGGTGAAATACGCCCTTTTAGTGGAAAATAATTGCACGAAGTGCAATTAAACGCTCTCCACGAATCAAATAGGCTTGAATAGTTGCACATTCTGCAATTATCTTCGTTAAACTCCAATGCCTAGCTCTAACATCTAACCTCCACCTTAATCTCTATCTCTATCTCCACCTCTATCTCCACCTCTACCTCAAACAGGTACCTTCTACACTTCTACTCCCAGCAGAGCACAAAAAAAGCCCCGCCTCCCCTATAGAGGGAAAACGGGACTACGGAGCCAATAATGTATATCATGAGTTCTGTTAACTTACCGCACCGCCGTTGCACCAGGCAATTCGGGCTCAAGCGCCAGCTCTTCCTCCCGCACTCTTTCGAGATGGGTGACCTGCTTCTGCGGGCGCTGCCGGTTCGTCTGGTTCAGCAGCTGCGAGACCGGCATCAGCATCATCTTCGGCACGAGCATGTCGCTGCGCTGCTTCAGCCTGGCCCCGCCGGCCGGATGAATCACACTCAGCAGAATGCTGAGATAAAACTTCGTGGAACGGGCGAACCAGCCGTCCGGCAAATCCAGAACCATGAAGCCGAATTTCTCCGGTCCGCGGTTGATCATGCTTACACCGTACAGCGCCTTGGCTTCGGCCAGATCGACATTGCCGGCTATCTTATCCGCGAGTGCAGGCAAATCCTTTTCCATCCTGCGGATCATGCGGATCGCCAGCTGGGCGGTGGAACGGGCATGCAGCCCCAGCTCGAAGAGCTGCCGGTTGTCAAAATGCAGTTCAATGACGTTGTCACCCTTGCGCAGGAACTCGCCGCCCTCCATCCGCACCGTCTCACCCTGATACTTCCGCAGGCGGTAATGCAGAAACGGATCGGCCGGTGATATGGTCTTGATGCGGAACATAAACTGGAATACCTGCTCCCAGATCAGCCATAGCCCAACGATCAGCCGTTTGCCGAAGGAGAGCCGCTGCAGCGGAGAGGCCTGCACCTTGCGGATCATCTCGTCGATGCGGATGCTCGTTAGCCCGCGCCGCTCCACTTCCTTAAGCATACGCTCCAGGGCGAGCAGCATTTGCTCCGGCGCATTAGGATCGGCGCCCGGTGTCCGGCCGCAATCATGCAGAAGCATCACTTCGCCGGGATTCAGCTTGGCCAGCAGCTTGGCGGTCAGCCGTTCGGCGCCGAGCTTCTCCTTCCAGTCACCGAACATCGCCGACCAGAGCACAATCTGCACCTGACTGCGCTTGGAGAAATCAAACAGGTTGACGATCCCCCACGGCGGACGGTAATACGTGCTCCGTTCACCGGTAATACTGTAAATAATATCATCCGTACGCTGGATCTGACGTTTGACGGTCCGCGGCCACATCAGCCAGTTCGTTTTGTGATGATAGTTATGAATGCCGATCAGATGCCCTTCGTCATGCATCCGCTTAATGATCTCCGGATGCTGTTCCGCATGGGCGCCTACGACAAAGAAAGTAGCTTTCATATTATACCGCTTCAGAAGATCGAGCAGGCGCGGCGTATATACCGGGTCAGGCCCGTCATCAAAGGTAAGAGAAAACTCGTTGGTTCCGACACCTTTGCGGAAAACGCGATAACCGAACAGCCGGCTGATCAGTCCCGGAATAAATGCATAAAAAGTCGAGATGTAAAATAACCAGAGCAGCAAAGTCTGCATGTAAATTCCCCGCTTTTCCAGAGTGACTTTTGGACCGCATGGCTCTGCAGCCAGAGTAAGGTTACGGCCAAATGAAGGTGCAAGCCGCCTTTGCGAATGCCGGATAAGCGTGGATGCCGCAAAAAGACGTTACCCCCTATTTTAACATAAGTCCTGAAGAAAATGGCGCTTTTTTCACAATATCATGTACAATGAACGTAACGAAAAAGTCAATTCAGCCAAATGTTGTGACCTCAAAAAAGGAGTCGGTTCTATTCATGTTGCCGTTGTACAAAAAATATTGGCGCACTTTCTTTGACATCGGGCTGGTCGTGCTCACGGTCTACCTGGTAATGCTGGCCTTCAGCAAGCTCTATGCGCTGGCCGCCCCGGTCTTTCTATCCTTCTTCGTATTTATGATCATCGAGCCGCTGGCGCGCTTTCTCAACCGCAAGGGGATGGCCAAGCCGTTTGCATCGGCGATATCCGTCATTTTGTTTGTCGTGCTGCTGCTCGGGGTACTGTTCGGTGCCGGCATGCTGGTAGCCATGCAGATCATGCGGCTTGAGGACAACCTTCCGTATTATACGGCAATTGTCCAGCAGAGCTTTACGGATACGACAGCCTTTCTCAAGCACAAAATCGATGCATTGCCGCCGGATCTGACCGACAAGCTTAACGGGTATTTTACCAATATCACCAATTTTCTGTCCCGCTGGCTGACCGTTTTCTTTAATTATATGATCGGGCTGCTCGGTTCCTTCTCCTCCTTTATGGCCAATTTCGGGGTCGGGATCATTCTGGCTTTTTTCCTGAGCATGGAGATCAAGGACTGGCGCAAGATCGCTCATGACAAAATGCCAAAGACACTCAAAACAGCTTATGCCTTTTTGCAGGCCAATGTCTTCAAAGCCATCGGCTCCTACCTGAAGGCGCAGCTGATTCTGATTACAATTACCTTTGCCATTGTACTGGTCGGACTGTTTATTCTCGGTACCGGAAACGAGCTGACGATGGCGCTGGTGTGCGCTGTCTTCGACCTGCTGCCACTCCTCGGTGTGTCGACAATCCTCATCCCGTGGATTATTTACCTGTTCATCGTCGGTAATACAGGGATGGCGGTTGGCCTGCTCGTCCTGCTCGCAGTGGTCCTGATTGTCCGTCAGCTGCTGGAGCCGAAGATTACCGGCAATTCGATCGGTGTCTCCTCGGCATTCCTCATGCTGTCGTTCGTGCTCATCTCCATGTCCGCCTTCGGCGTAGCGGGACTGATCCTCGCTCCGATCCTGCTGATCCTGATCAAGGAACTGATTCAGCAGGGTTACCTGCAGCGCTGGATTTACCTGCCGAAGGAAGAGTTCATCGTGTCTCCGTTCGCAGCCTCTGAACCCAGCACTGCCGGGGGCCCGGTAAGCGGTGACCCCGATAACAGTGAAGCGGTAAGTGCTGACCCGAAGAGCAATGACCCGCAGCAGCCTCAGGCTCCGGATGAGCCGGCGAGCAAGTCGAACACCTGACCGAAGAGCTTTGTGGCCAGATGAGGGCCAACGGGGGCAGTGTTCTCTACGGCTACAGCCACGGCATACCGCGGATGGTCCACCGGTCCGTAACCGATGAACCACTGGTTATTGCGTGCCTTGCCGCGGACTATGGTCTCGGCGGTACCGGATTTGCCGGCCAGCGGCCAGCGCGCCGACTGCAGCTTGCGGCCGGTCCCGTCCGTGACCACCCGGCGCATCCAGGAGCGCAGCAGCCGGGCGGTCTGCGGCGAGATTTCGCCCGCCGCAGGGGCCAGATGGCCGGGCAGCTCGCGCAGCGTCTGCCCGTTCGCGAAGGCGACGCGCTGCAGAATGCGCGGCGCCCGCACTTCACCGCCGTGCAGCAGCGTCACCACCAGGTTCGCGGCCTGCAGCGGCGTCACCCGCACATCGCGCTGCCCGATGGCGGTCTGGACCCTGGCGCCGCCGTCATCGCCCGGCCCGGCTCCGGCGGCGAAGATGACGCCCGGCTGTTCCCCGGCGAGCGGCCGCAGCAGGGGCAGGCCCAGCGTCTGCTCGGCCTGCCAGCCGACCGGGCGGCCGAGGCCCAGCGCCAGCGCAGCCCGCTCCAGCTGCGGCGCGTTCAGCCGCTCCGCCAGCGTGGCGAATACGGTATTGCAGGACACGGCGAATCCCTCGGCCATGGTGAGGGTGCCGTGTCCTTTGCCGTTCGCGCAGGTCAGGCCGTATTTGCCGTACTCCCCGGAGCAGAAGAAGGTTTCGTCCGGGGAGGACACGCCGGCTTCCAGCGCGGCCGCGGCGGTAACGATTTTGAAGACGGAGCCGGGGATGGCTCCCTGCAGCGCACGGTTGTTCCATGCTCCGCCCGCCGGATCAATCTGAAGCGGATTGTACAGCGGCAAGGACACCATTGCTTCGATATCACCATTCTCCGCGTCAAGCACCACCACAGCCCCCTCCTTCATGCCCGAATGGACAGCCAGCTGTTCGACTTCTTCTTGAAGCTGCTTATCTATAGTCGTGTATACGGACAACGGATAGTACGGGTTGCCCGGAGCTTTGACCTGTATACCGCTGCCCGGCAGACGGTTGCCGCGCGCATCCACCTGTGCCAAGGCTTCTGTGTGGCCGACGCCCTGCAGCAGCGGCTCCAGCGTCTTCTCCAGGCCGTCCGTACCGGTCAGGGGTACCCGCAGCCCGCTGGGCGATTGCTTGGCCGCCTGGCCGCCGGCCTCCGACAAATACCCCAGCCACTGGCTGCCGGAAGCTGTGCCGTCATACCTGCGGTTATACGGCAGCACCCTGACGCCGTCAATTCCGAGCTGCTCTATCGCCTCTGCCTGCTGCTCCGTCAGGGCCAGCGGCAGCTTGCCGCCGCCAGCCGGATCAGGCCACAGGAAGGGCTCGTCCAGCTCGTCCAGCCCTTTCAGCTTCCCGGCAAGCTCGCCATAGGTAGCACCCAGCACTGTGGCCAAACGGTGGAGCGGCTCTTCCCCGTCTGGCCCGTGCGTGGACAAACCCGGCCGCTCCTCCTGCGGAAAGAAAGCCGCCGTCCAGACCGTCTCGCCCGCGAGCGGCTTGCCTGTGCGGTCGAGCAGCCGGCCGCGGCCGCTGTCCAGCACCGTCTCGCGTTCTGACTGGATTTCCGCCATCTTGGACAGGCTGTACTGCGTGCCGGGAACCGGGCGGTCCTTCAGCAGCAGCTGCACCCAGGCCAGCCGCAGGATCAACACGGCAAGCAAGCCTATAAGAAGGAGTAAGCCCCAGAATATACGTTTATGTACAAGCCTTTGCATGGCGATACCTCCTCAACAATTCCCCTTGGTGCCCGGGACAGGACCTCTCCGTCAAAAAGCTGGCAGTCCGCCTCACTATTATGCCCACCCGGCAGAATTATTACCTCAGTTGCGCAGCAAGCCGATTCCCTTCTGCCCCGCTTAATGCAAACAGCCGCCTGTCCTTGGGGACGGGCGGCATGAAATGTACTATTTTAACTTACCTGTTATTCTTTTATTAGCTGAGTAATTCCAGTGAAGTTCCGGACTTCTCGCCGCACTCATCCCAGATTATTTAATGATCCCGTGTTCGCAGTTGAAATCCGGTGGCAGCCAGCTGAGTTTAATTGGAAAATCGCCACCTAATTTCACCCATAAGCGGGTAGTCGCAAATCTAGTTTGATTTCCGCCACTTAATATCTCTGGAAATTAACCCTTACCCCAAAAACGCCCAAATTAAGTGGCGATAATCGAATTAGACTGCTGAAATCCATATAAACGGCAAGATTAGTGTGCGAAAATCAAACTATTTGCAATAATCGCTTGAAATCTCACTGAGGCTTGGCCGCGGCTGCAGGGTATGCTTGACTTCTGCCGCTTGGCCGGCCTCGAATTTCCTGACTCCAACCGCTTGCTTAGCGGGGAGAGTACAGCTCTGCCGCTGCAAAAAACATTGTTGCCCCAGAATGGCTCCCGCTACAATTCCATAAACATCTGCAGCGCCTTATCGGCAAGATACGGCAGATACTCATGGCCGTATTCATGGTAGACCAGAAGATCCTTCGGAGCGGTAATTTTATTGTAGGCGGCAAATTGGGTGGAGGGCGGACAGATCGGGTCCATCAGCCCGGTGACCCACAATATTTTACCCTTGATGCGTCCGGCCAGGTTCTGGATATCAATCAGCCCCAGACGGTTAAAAATATCCTCCTCCCGCAAATGATGCGGATCAAAGAATCGGAAATAATAATTCAGCTCCTCATAAGCCGAGGTCGTGATGTTCTGCTCCCAGGCCCGTCTGTAATCAGAGAGGAACGGGTAGACCGGAATGGCGGCGGCAATGCGCGGCTCCAGTGAAGCGCAGGCCACGGTAAGCGCCCCGCCCTGGGAGCAGCCGTAAGCGCCGACCCGCGCCGGGTCCACCTCCGGCATATTCATCAGAATACGCGCCGTCTGGGCGGTATCCAGAAAGACGTTCCGGTAATACAGATGATCCGGATTCGGATCGTCTATGCCCCGGATAATATGTCCGCGGATCGTTGTGCCCCGCACCGTCAGATTATCCTCCGACAAACCGCCCTGTCCGCGGCAGTCCATGGCGAGCACGCTGAAGCCATGTGCAGCATAAGCGACCTTCTCCATCCAGTCTCCGCTGTCGCAGGCATATCCGTGGAACATCACAATGCCCCGGCCCCGCTCAGCCACTTCCCTCTTGGGTCTCACATATTTACAATGCACCCGGGCCCCGCCCACTCCGGTAAAATACAAATGAAAGCATTCCGCAAGCTCGCTGCGGAATTCGGCCGGGACCAGCTCGTAATCGAGCGGCTGGGCATCCAGCTCCGCCAGGGCACGCTCCCAGTATTCATCGAAATTAGCCGGCCTCGGACTGCTGCCCTGATAGGCCAGCAGCTCGGGCACTGACCGTTCGTTGGTCATGGTTGTTTTCCTCCCAGTATGTATGAGCTCGGCTCCTAATTTATTGACAAGCACACAGTCAAGCAGGAGCCTCCGGGCTTCTGCCCGGCTGTGCTCCTGCTCTGCTAAACATTTTTCTTAAATCCGTCAGTTCCGGATGGCTTCACTTAAGTCTCTTAGATCCGTCCCAATCCGGCGTCGTCGCCAACTTCCTCATGGGTCTCGATCACGAAATTAACGATCTCTTCAACAGTGGTATACGCCATTCCGACATATGTGTCGGCAGCTCCGTAGTAGATGGCGATGCGGCCGGTCTCGGCGTCATGGATGGTCGCGCACGGAAAGATGACATTGTTGACAAAACCGCGCTCCTCATACCATTCCTCCGGTGTCAGCACGAAGTATTTGGAGCGGTACTTGACCTTGGAAGGCTCATCGCGGTCCAGAATGACCGCGCCCATGCTGTAGACCAGGCCGTTGCAGGTGCCGGTCACGCCATGATAGAACATCAGCCAGCCTTCGGTCGTTTCAATCGGAGCAGGGCCGCCGCCGATCTTGACGCTCTGCCACCAGCCGCTGCCGCCCTTGGTCATCACATGGCGGTGCTTACCCCAGTAGACGAAGTCCGGGCTCTCACTCAGGAACACGTCGCCGAACGGGGTATGGCCGCTGTCGCTTGGACGGGACAGCATCACAAAGTTGCCGTTCAGCTTCTTCGGGAACAGCACACCGTTGCGGTTGAACGGCAGGAACGGATTTTCCAGGCTGCGGAACGTCTTGAAATCCTGCGTCGAGCCTACGCCAATGGCCGCGCCGTAGAAATCGGTGCACCAGATAATATAATAGGTATCTTCCACTTTCACCAAGCGGGGGTCATAGGCATAACGGGGCTGATACGGCTTGCCTTCTTCGTCCTGGAACACAATCGGCTCGTCGTCGATCTTCCAGTCGAGCCCGTCTACACTATAGCCCATGCGCAGATGCGGACGTGTCGTGTTGTCCTCCACACGGAAGACCCCGACGAAGCTGCCTTCGTAAGCAGCCACAGCACTGTTGAAGATACGGGCTACCCCTTTGGCCGGATTGCGTTTAATCACGGGATTGTCGCTATGTCTCCACAGCGGATTCTCATGTCCGGCCGGCTTCTCCTGCCAAGGCATGTTCGGCACGTTCGGGCCGATGATTTGAACTTGTTTCATAACAATAGGCTCCCTTCATAATTCCGTCAGCCGCTTCAAGCGTCTGCGGTTCATCCGATAACTATTTCACTGAACCTTGCGCAAAACCGTTGTAAATGTATTTTTGCAGCGAGACGAAGGCAATCAGCGTCGGAATAATCGCAATCATGATCGCCGCGCATATAACCTCCCACTGTGATCCGTAAGGCCCCTTGAACTTGAACAGGGCGGTCGAGACCACCTGCAGCGAGCTCTTGGGCATATACAGGAACGGCGTGTAGAAGTCATTGTAAATATTGACGCCCTTGACGATAATCACCGTAACAATCGCGGGACTCAGGAGCGGCAGGATAATCCGCGAATAAATCGTCCAATAGGAAGCGCCGTCCAGCATCGCCGATTCATCCAGCGACTCGGAGATCGAATCCAGGAACTGCATGAAGATATAAACGGCGATAATATCCGTGCCCAGATACATGACAATCGGCGCCCAGCGCGTATTGAACAGGTCCAGGGAATTGATGATCTGGAACGTTGCCACCTGAGTGGTGACTCCGGGGATCAGCGTGGCGAGCAGGAATGCGCCCATCAGCAGGCTGCTGCCTCTGAATTTGAACCGGGACAGAATGTAAGCCATCATGGACCCGGTCAGTGTGGCACCGGCGATGGAGATGACCACGATGATAATCGTGTTCTTGAAGCCGAGCAGCATTTTGCCATCGACAAAAGCCTTGGTATAGTTGGAGAAATTCAGCCAGTTCTCCGGCAGCGTCAGCGGACCGGTCGAGGCGTACTCGGCATTGGTCTTAAGGGAAGCAAAGAACACAACGGCAATCGGCACCAGCGCCGCCAGCGCTCCGAGAATCAGAGTCAGATATTTGAAGAAGGAGGCGGCGGAGTATTTAAGGGTATGCATAGCTTATTTCTCCTCCTTGATCAGAACGCGCTGCAGAATGGTGACCAGGATAACGATGATCAGAAGCACGACGGCCATAGCGGAGGCCAGGCCCAGCTTGCTGTATTTGAAGGCCACATCGACGGTCTGGATGACAAACGTGCCGCTGCCATTGGACCCGCCGGTCATGACGTACGGAATTTCGAAGACACCGATCGCTCCGCTGATCGCCAGGATCAGGTTGAGCTGTAAAATACGCTTGATGCTTGGAATGATAATGTGCAGGAATTGATGCCAGCGGTTCGCACCGTCAATCTCCGAAGCCTCATAGATGTCGCTGCCGATAGAGGAGATGGCTCCGAGGAAGATAATAAAGTTCATCCCCATGTATCTCCACACGGAGGCGGTGGCCAGAGAAATATTGATCAGGTTCGGGTTGAGCAGCCATTTCTGCTGCAGCGCCCCAAGCCCGAGCAGGTCCAGAATCGTATTCAGCGTCCCTTCCGGCTTAAAGAAGAACAGAAAAATAAAACCGATTGCCACCCCGTTGAGCAGAGTCGGGAAGAACAAAATGCCTTTAAACCAGTTCTTTGCCCGGACATTAAAGCTGAGGATGGTAGCGAAATAGAGGGCCAGGCCCATTTGGACAAAGGTGGCGAAGAAATAGTACAGGCTGACTTTGAATACGGCGAAGTATTCCGGCTTGGAGAAGATGGTCTTGTAGTTCTCAAAGCCGACATACTCCATATCCTTGCTGAGACCGTCCCAGCTGGTGAAGCTGTACTGGAACATTTTGAATACCGGTAAATATGAGAACGTCAGCAGCAGCGCTACCGGTACCAATGAAAACAGGATAATGATCAGAATCCGCTGATTTTTGTAGCTCAAGTTGGACAATTTGGGCACTCTCCACCCCTCCTAAGAACGCATTGCTTTCCTTTCCATAAACGGATCATCCGTCACCCGCAAAAGTGAAGGGGAAACCGCCGTCCGGCAGCTTCCCGTTCTGTACATCTGTCTTCACGCCTTGCGGAAAAGTATAGTTTGTCGCACAGCCGCCTGTCCGGCAGGTTAATGTCCGGAGCTTACAGGCTGGAGCTTACTGCCCGGAAGTCACCTTGGCCCGCGCTTCTTTCCATTTGTCGTTCAGGTCTTTCATGATATCGTCATAGGATTCCTTGCGGTTGCCGATAGCCGCTTCAATGATGACCTTCTTGAAGTCAGGCTGCCAGAGACCGATTTCAGCTTCCTTGTCGATGGAGTCCACCCAGCCTTCTTCACCGGCTTTGGCTGCTGCCAGGGTGTCAAACGTCACGTTCGTGCCTTCGAATTGCTTCAGGATTTCCGGCAGCTCGGCGCCCTTCACCGGACTCATGCCGCCGCCTTCAACGGTCGGATAGCTGGATTCGTTGATGAACCAGTCTACCCATGCTCTGGCCGCTTCCTTGTTCTTGCTGTGTTTGCTTACACCGAGGTTGTAGTCGGCAGCCAGCGGTACAAACACATTGCTGGCATTCGTCGGGAACGGCATGAAGCCTACGTCATCCGGGTTGGTTGCCACTCCCTTGATCTGTCCGATTGCCCAGGAGCCCAGCACCATCGTGCCGATTTTGCCGTTGGCCAGGTCCGCTTTGGAGGATTCCCAGTCAGTCGTCGTCGGGTCTTCTTCAATCAGACCGTTCTTGGCGGCATCGTACATTACTTTATACAGATCGTAATGCGGCTTGCCGGCTACGAAGTTGTCGTCGGAGGCTACCTGCTCGATGTTGACGTAATCACGGTTACCGGCTACAGTCGCCAGTACGGCCTCCCACTGGGTCAGTGTCCAGCCTGCGGCATAGTTCGTGTAAAGCGGAACCGCGTCGGTCTTGTCCTTGATGGCCTGGAGCGCAGTCATGAAATCATCAATCGTTGTCGGTACTTCAGTGATTCCTGCATCCTTAAAGACTTGCTTGTTATAGATCACACCGGAATAGTTGACGGTAATCGGAATCCCGTAAGCCACTCCATCCACCGCACGTTCTTCGAGACTTGTGTAAGTCTTCTCCATCTCGGACAGCTGGCCCAGCGGCTCGAAGAAGTCCGGCAGATCCTTGATTGCAATGCTGGTCGGCAGAAGCAGTACATCGCCGTAGTCTTCAGTGCTCATGCGGATCTTGATCTGGTCTTCATAGCTGGAAAGAGCCTCGAAGTTCACTTTGACATCCGGATATTTCTCGTTAAACTGCTTGGCATAATCCTGGAATACGGTGTCCACAATATCCGTGCGCTGCGTAATAACAGTAATTTCGCCCTTGATTTCCTTTGCCGGTTCGCCCTCAGGAGCTGCAGTGGCAGCAGTATTGCTCCCCTTATTGCCGGCATTATTTGTGGCTGCTTCATTGTTGCCGTTGTTGTTCGAGGAACATCCGGTGAACATTGTCGCCAGCAGCGCCGTTGCCATGAGTCCTGTCATTACTTTGCTTTTTTTCATTGCTTTGTTGACCCCTCTCTTCAATTTAATACAATAACATTAATACTAACAGTTAGTTTTCTTATTCCCGGAATCATAACATCTCTTCTGTAGACTTTTGTCACTTTTCCGTGAAAAGAATGTTGATATCGCTTACATTTGCTATTATATCTCGTTTTTTGGCTGAAAACGATGGTCTCTATTGCTTTTTCTGGTCTTCAATTTGTTATTTTTGTTTTTATATATTATTGATTAGTTATGTTAATGGATACAAAAAACAGAAAAGAAGGCTGCGCCCTCTTTCCTGAATTTAAATGAACTTCCTATTAATATATATACTTCATCAAACGGAAGCCGGCTCTGAAATCCAGTTTATACCGCATCAGAATTCCTGTCTTGGCGCCCGGCAACCGCTCTTGTAGTCCTTCGGCGTGACGCCGCACATCTTCTTGAACAGCTTGTTGAAATAGACCGGGTCGCTGTATCCGACCATCTCGGCGATTTCATAGTTCTTGAGATCGGGACGGCTTGTCAGCAGCTCCTTTGCTTTGGCAATACGGATACCAATCAGATAGTCCGTAATGGTCTGTCCCGTCTTGTATTTGAACAGACGGCTGATGTAGCTGGCGTTCATTCCCACAGTCTCGGCCAGCTTCTCCAGCTCGAAGTTATGCCCGTACTCCTTCTCCAGAATAGCCTTGGTCTGCTCCACCACATAGTGCTCGCCGCCTTCGGCATGAGGCTGAGGCCGTTGTCCCTGCTCCGGCCCGGCGTTCTGCAGGTCCCTGCCTTCTTCCACCCTTCTGAGCAAATCATATAATTGCGCCTTTTCGATCGGCTTCAGCAGATAATCAAGCACGCCGTGACGCATGGCCCGCCGTGCATACTCGAACTCGCTGAAGCCGCTCAGCACGGCAATCGGCAGCTGCTTCATCCGGTCTCTGGTCGCCTCGATCAGCATGAAGCCGTCCATACGGGGCATCTTGATATCCGTAATCAGAAGGTCGATATCCTCCGGAGTCAGTGTTTGCAGATGATTCCAAGCCTCCAGTCCGTTACCGTAGGAGCCGATCACCTGAACCTGCAAATCCATTCTGGTTGTTATTTTCTCCAGTCCGCGGCGAATCACCTCTTCATCGTCCGCGATCATGACCTTGATCACTTCATCGCCTCCAGCTGGCATATTTGTTGTATGTTTGCGCTATCATTTCAATTATAAGCCCCGCTTGCCAAATAGAAAATGTACTGTATTGCTCTTTTCTGGTTTTCAGTTTACTTTGCGAGGTTTACCCTTGAAATCGCAGTCAAAAAGGGTTATAAATAAGTTGTATATTGTTATTATTTAATAACAAAATTATAATAACATTATAACAATTTGATAACTGATTTCTTCCTTTATCCTAATTATTTCATTAAAGCGAGGTTTCTACATGACATTGCGCAACGACTATGTCGGGGGCGTTACCTGGGGTTACCCCGGCATCCGCGGTACCTGGGCCACTCCGGACGCCGAACGCTCCATGGAGCTTATGCAGACGACGACCGGAGCGAACTGGACCGCCATTGCCTTCTGCGCGTTGCAGGCACATCCGCAAGCTACCGATATTGTCTATAAGGAGCACCCGACGGTAACCGATGAAGAAGTACGCTGGGCCATCGGCAAAGCCCAATCACTTGGGCTGAAGGTTTGCTTGAAGCCTATCGTCAATTGCGCAGACGGCACCTGGCGGGCGCATATCAACTTCTTCGACAAGGATGTACCCTGTGAACCGAAATGGAGTGACTGGTTCCGCTCCTATACCGCCTTCATTCTGCATTATGCCCGGATGGCCGAGGAGACCGGCTGCCAGATGTTCTGCGTCGGCTGCGAGCTGGTACAGACAGACCGCCGTGCCGAGGAATGGCGGACGCTCATTGCCGAGGTGCGCAAGGTTTACTCCGGCATCATCACGTACAACTGCGACAAGTACCAGGAGGACAATGTGACCTGGTGGGATGCCGTCGATGTCATCTCCTCCAGCGGCTATTATCCGGCTGAAGACTGGGAGAATCAGCTCGGGAGAATCAGCGAGGCTGTTCAGGCGGCAGGCAAACCGTTCTTCTTTATGGAAGCAGGCTGTCCAAGCCGCAGCGGAAGCGCCGCCATTCCGAACGACTGGTCCCTTCCGGGAGAGCCCAGTGAAGAAGAGCAGGCGAAATTCTACCGGGCAATGCTTGAAAGCTGCAGCCGCCGGGAATGGGTACGCGGGTTCATGCTCTGGGACTGGCCGGCTGCTCTGTATCCGCTGGAGACAGCGGCAGGCAATGATGACTATTGCATGTACGGCAAAGTCTCCGCCCCGCTCATCAAGAGCTTTTATCTGGCCCATACCGGTGTCTAATCACAAGTTAAGGAGCGAACTTATTCTATGACATTTACCTCCGAACAATGGCTGAAGGAGCTGGAAGCCGAGCTCAAGGACAACATTCTGGGCTTCTGGCAGAAGCATACGCTGGACGAAGTCCACGGCGGCTTCCTCGGCGAGATTGACAACAACATGCAGGTTAATCCGCAGGCTGACAAGAGCCTTGTACTGAACGCACGGATCCTGTGGAGCTTTGCGAGCGCTTACCGCATGTACGGCGGCTCCGAATATTTGGAGATGGCTGAACGCGCCCGCGCTTATTTAATGACGTCGTTCAAGGACCGGGAATACGGCGGCTTCTATTGGATGGTTGATGCCCTCGGCGCTCCCGCCCAATTGAAGAAGCAGGTCTATGGCCAATCCTTCGTGATCTACGCTCTGGCAGAGTACTATCATGCCACCGGTAACAAGGAAGCGCTGGATGAAGCCGTCGCTTTATTCCACCTGCTGGAGAAGCACGGATATGATCCAGAGTATACAGGCTATGTTGAAGCGCTGGCGAGAGATTGGCAGCCTACCGAAGAGCTGTCGCTCAGCGCCAAGGACATGAATGAGAAGAAATCGATGAACACGCATCTTCATGTACTGGAAGCGTACACCGGCCTTTACCGCGTCTGGAAAGCGGAAGAGCTGCGCGCCAAGCTGGCCGAGCTGATCGGAACGATGATCGATCATATTGTGGATGCCAAGGGCCAGCATTTCCATCTGTTCCTGGATGAAGCCTGGAATGTGAAATCGGAGACCGTCTCCTTCGGGCATGACATTGAAGGCAGCTGGCTGCTGTTCGAAGCCGCCGAAGTGCTGAGCGACGAAGCCGTGCTGCAGCGTGTACGCCAGGTAGCGATATCCATGGCGGAAGCTGTGCTGAATGAAGGCGTCGCCCCGGACGGCGGAATCTGGAACGAAGCGGAGCCGCACGGCCTGGCCAGTGAGAATAAAGACTGGTGGCCGCAGGCCGAAGCCGTAGTCGGATTCTACAACGCTTATCAGTTAACGGGGGAAGCGAAGTATCTGGAGGCCTCGCAGGCTGCCTGGAGCTTCATCCGTAATCACCTTGCCGACCCGGAACACGGCGAATGGTTCTGGGGTGTCGACAAGGACCTGAAGCCGCTGGCGCATGAACCGAAGATCAGCGCCTGGAAATGCCCTTATCATAACAGCCGGGCCTGCTTTGAGCTGATTGCCCGCCTGAATTCAACCGCAAAGGAGTCCCATGTATGAGTATCTTTGAAGATCGCAAAGCACAGCTGACCGAGCGCTACGAGGCGCTGATTACCCGCAAGAACGAGAAGCAGCCTTACGGCAACGGCACGTATGACCGCTATAAATATCCGCTGCTTACCGCAGAGCACGCCCCGCTTGTATGGCGGTACGATTTCAACCCTGAGACCAACCCCTTCTTCGCCGAGCGCATCGGGGTGAACGGCGTATTCAACCCGGGTGCCATTGAGCTGGACGGCAAATTCTATCTGGTCGCCCGCGTCGAGGGCAATGACCGCAAATCGTTCTTCGCCGTCGCCGAGAGCGACAGCGGCATCGACGGCTTCCGCTTCTGGGATCATCCGGTGGTGATGCCGGAGACCGAAGAGCCGGATACCAACGTCTATGACATGCGTCTTACCAAGCATGAGGACGGCTGGATCTACGGCCTGTTCTGCACCGAGCGCAAAGACCCCGATGCGCCGCACGGCGACCTCTCCAGCGCCGTGGCCCAGTGCGGCATCGCCCGCACAAGAGACCTCAAGACCTGGGAGCGCCTGGCTGACCTGAAGACCGGCTCCGCGCAGCAGCGCAACGTAGTGCTGCATCCGGAATTCGTCGGCGGCAAGTACGCCTTCTACACCCGTCCACAGGACGGCTTCATCGACGCCGGCTCCGGCGGCGGCATCGGCTGGGGTCTCGCCGATTCGATGGAGAATGCGGTGATTACCAGCGAGTCCATTATGGATCAGCGCTATTACCACACCATCAAAGAGGTGAAGAACGGACAGGGCCCCGCGCCGATTAAGACGCCGAAAGGCTGGCTGCATATCGCCCATGGCGTACGCAATACGGCAGCGGGACTGCGTTACGTGCTGTATGCCTTTCTTTCGGACCTGGCTGAGCCGGACAAGGTGACTTACGCACCGGGCGGCCATTTCATCGCTCCGGACGGTGAAGAGCGCGTGGGTGACGTCTCGAACGTGGTATTCTGCAACGGCGCCATCGCGCTGGACAACGGCGAAATCTATATTTATTATGCTTCCTCGGACACACGTATCCATGTGGCCACCACCACCGTCGACCAGATGCTGGATTACGTGATGAACACTCCGGCGGATCTGCTCCGTTCTTATGCCAGCGTGCAGCAGCGGATTGAACTGATTGACCGGAACCTCGCGCTGTAAGGGTTGCTTGCTTGACACTTCTACAGCCTGTTAAGGCGGAAGTCTCTTGGACATTGCTTCCCATAAACCACAAAGGTGACCTTTCAAAGGACTCTCGAACAGAGAGCCGCTTTGGGAGGTCACCTTTTTATGCTGATTGATGATTAGCGGATGTCGCGGGACGAGCTGCAGACTATAAAAGCAAGATTTCGGAAAACTAGCGGACCGTAAAGACGTTATTCCGCCGGACAACCCGGGTTTGCACGCTGACGGACAGAGTAGTTCATAAATAAAATCCTTTTTTAACTCTCTATAAGCCACCACGTGCTGTCTGTCAGCCAATGCTCTCGGAATAAAGGTGAAGAGCAATATTTAGAAAGATACTCCTTCATATCGTAGTATGTTATAACTAATAAAACATGGCTTACTTTCGATGGGAGATTCTGGGAAGCATTAACCGTAGATCCAATCCATCAGTCGTTTTATCTACTCCTTCATAATGCCATCGAACAGTGATCTTTATTGATTCATCATTATCACCATGTACGAAATGGATTTGCTTATAATCATCCCGAGTCGTCTGTGCGCCACGATCAATCAGCCACTGTTCTGCACGTTCCTGTCCTAATTTATAGAGTCACGAATTTACAACAGGGTCTTTGCCTGTGGGTATAATTTTATTCGCCATCTATAGTATCTCCGTCCTACGTAACCTGATTGTCCAAGACTTACTCCCAATATTTTTTTGCTTCACTACATATTTGACAGTTATCAATGTGTAAAGGGTATAAGATTTCATACAGACAATTCTTGTCCTTTTTCATGTATTGAACTATTCACTTGTTTTGATATATACTTCTGTTTCCAATTCTCATCAAATAAATTTGGCTTATTTAAAATACTTAATTAGCGCATTCTCTTTAGGAAAGTAGATATAGAATGGTCCATTTCCAATTTTATTTAAGTTCGAATTCTCGCTTAATACATGCCTTTCGTTGTCTAACATGTACAGTAAGAATAAATTTCCAAGAATATCAGATGGCTGATGTATTCGTTCAAGCCGATACTTTTTTATTTCAGGCTTATTGAAATATCTAAGCACCGCAGGATAAAAAGAAATTAGCATACTATGAAAAACGACTAATCCAAAAAAGGCAAATAAAGCATACAAATAATTCTCTTTAACTTCCCTTAATACATGTTCCCTATTCAACAACAATAAAATAAAGGGCATTAAAAAAACTAATAAATAATGTGAAACAACGGTGAAAGACAAAATCCTCCCCTTCACACGCTTAAACAATGATAAAAACCAAAAAATCACGATTACTACGGAACTAACAAAAAATAGCACCAGGTCAACAATCATCAAAATATTCAAAATGGCAGGACTATAATCAGGAACTATAATAGGAATTAATAAGAACAGCACAAGCAAAGAAGATAGGAGAACCACTTCTATAAACTTGTCCCACATGGACACGTTCCTGGGTTCTATAACCATATCAACAATAGTTTTATTTGTTGTTCTGATGAATAGCCTTATCCAAACTATTATTGTACCTACAACTGTTATAATCGCTGGCAATATTTCAATGTTTTCTTTCACTAAGCATCAGTACCTTTCATTCTGAACATATATCCGAGATAAGAATTTCACACAAAATTTTTGACATACACTTTCTGAATCCTTCCAAATCATGTATAATCCCAATATTCTTTTCACCTTAAGGATGCTAGTGATTAAATATGCACTTAAAACTTAGCAGAGATTGAAGCGTCATCGCTGTGCAATGGCATGTTCATCACACCAATCAGCCTAGTAAATTCAGTTATTTAGGTCGGAAGTCTAATCTCACAACTGTATCTTCGCTTGAACCCCCTGCTCCTCTAACATATGCAAGAGCACCCTACCATCGATTAACTCAATGGGCTTGTCCTTAGCAAAGCTTCTGGCATCAGGGCCATATGTTGAGGTGGTCACCAAAATTCCCTTTGAGGCATTCTCGTTCATCATGGTACCGTATAAGTCGCGGACTGCAGCTACCTCTACAGTATTCTTATATCTTTTGGCTTGAATCACATATTTCCCACCAAATACAGGGCGCGGATCAAATGCAATGACATCCACCCCACCATCTCGGCTAGAGCGTGTCAGCTTCGATTCAAGACCAATTTTGGAGAACAAGTTACATACCAGATGTTCAAAATCAAACGGGTCCATCTCCAAAAGATTGGTTCGGGTATCAAGAGCAGAAATCATGTCCCTTTCATTAACAAATCGTTTATCGTACATGACCAAATCAACAATTGGTTTGACAGGAGTGAGTTCAGTGACTGACGGGGAAAGTTGGGCTTTAAGGCCTTTTACACAGGCAAGAATATCCACTCTGGCAAGATCAAATTTCATGAATTCTTCTTTCCGGGTCTGAATGGTTATAATGCAGGGCCGAATATCGAGCCCCGTACTTAAGTCCACCGTGGATACCACCCCATTAAACACGATAGAATCCAAATGGTTGCCTTGGTCTGCTTCAAAAAGCTCATGAAGTGTACGGAGTGCTATTGAAGCCACAAGTATAGAGTATATTTCATTCACTTCCTTGGGCTTATAAGGAACCCCTTTAATCTCATCACGGCTTTGTGTATACTTATACTCCTTATCCTTAGGTACAGCCGTCACATCCGGCAATTCATACTCTACTAGTAATTCTTTGCTCTCTTCCAAATAAAATAAATCAAAGGTCTGCGGAAAAATGTCACTGTAATTTGAACGTTCCAAAACCAGAGTGTTATACGCTTCTATGGCTTCTTTATCTTTATTGAAGTAGCTAGTTTTAAAATTATTAATCGAGTTATTATGAGATGTAATTCCCTCTAAATATAAACGCTTGGCCTCGTCATATTCTGCTCTTGCAGAGTGGAGGAATATCTCATTTTCTTTAATCAATTCATTTATTTTATTTTGAGCGGACTCATAATTGCGAAGGGCATAGTCATATGCTTGCTCCGCTGCTTCGATCGATTTTAGACGCGCTTTTTTTCCGAGACCAATGACCTTCTCCATGAAAGAGGCTTCCATAGCAACTCCTGCAAAGAAGTTTTCTCTAACGGGTATAGGATTATTTGGGAGAGGCTTAACGTACGGCTCCACGAACTCAGGATATTCATCCTTCTTATAAAGTGATTCGAAAGAAATCTTGTCATCCACACTGAGCGTTTCACCTATAATTGATTTGAATTCGTTCAGCCGGTAAAGCACCTCAGCATTTAAATCATTCGTCTCTTCATTACGGCCTTCTATGTATAGCGCCTTTTGTTCTTTCTCATATGCCTTTTGCTCACGGATGGACTGTTTGATAGCTCGTTCAGTCTCGCGTTCATATTGTCGCTGCAGCCTTAAATGTCTTTCCTGTTCACGAATAGCAGCATTCCTTGATCTTTCAGCTGCACGTTGCGCTTTTGCAGCCTCTTTAATCATTTTATTAACTGTACTTCCAAAACTACGAGCCACCTTTACCCCTCCAAATTAAGTTAAATAGGATTATATTTATCCAAATTATAACATCAATTCTCAAATGTTTTACACGATAATGCTACTTTTTACATAATTCTTTTGAACTAAGAGTTTCAATTTCGACAAAAAAAGAGCCTGTCAAAAGACAGACCCTATACGCTCACTGCTTCGCCTTATAAAACTCATGATTCAGCTTCACCAACGCTCTCTACTCTATCTGCGAAGCGTAGCTGCGTGGATCCCCAGCTTCTTTGTGCATCTCCGATCCGCTATAGCATAGTTACACGTCTTTCGTCCAAAATTGAGCGATGATTGAAGTCGCTTCTCTATTTTGACTGGTTATAGCTTCAGACCAACTGATATCATTTGATATAGAGAAAGCCGACATCGCTTGTACTAATAGATCTACTTGGTTGTTTCTCAAATGATAACCGTCTTCACTTTTAAAAAGCTCTAATTGGTATGAAGATTTTAAGTACCAATTAGAAACTGTAATTTGGTCTGTTGTATTGTGAACTTTTAATATAAGATCATTACCATTTTTAAAAAACATCACTTCATCAGGATTAACTTGAAGTAGTAGGGTGTCTACATCGTCCACACTGCCCCCTCCTTCATAAATCCAGTCATTCCCGTACCCTTTACCAAAAACATAGGTATCACTGCCGCTGTAAACTGCAGCATTCGGATGTGACGCCTCCATACTCAAGTTCCCGTACAGCGAGTCGTTTCCGCTTCCTCCATCCAGCACATCCTTGCCTGCACCGCCGTATAACTGGTCGTTTCCAGACTCTCCAAACAGCTGGTCATCTCCCGCATCGCTATACCCATCGCCGTACAGTCGATCTTCTCCTGATCCACCGAGCAGTTGGTCTTCCCCATTACCTCCAATTAAAGTGTCGTTCCCGCTGCCCCCTTCCAAATAGTCTTTCCCCGCATAACCATATAGGGTATCATTTCCCCCTAGCCCATATATCCGGTCGTCATGATAGTGTGCGCCTTTCAACGAGGCGTCGTCGTTCTCCGTTCCTTTAACCGTCATTCTCGCTTCAATATCCGACTGGCCCCAGACCGTTCCGTCCGCAAACTCAATTCGTTCAATTTGGTTATCCATTGAGGCTAGATATCTGTTCACTGTAACTGTTTCGCCCGTCTCCCGAATTTGAAACCATAGTTCTTCCCCTGATTGAAGCACCTCTATCTCTTCCGGATTTACCAGCAGCCTTAGGATATCTACGTCGCTTGTACTTCCTCCCCCTTCGTAGATCCAGTCATTCCCGTACCCTTTACCAAAAACATAGGTATCACTGCCGCTGTAAACTGCAGCATTCGGATGTGACGCCTCCATACTCAAGTTCCCGTACAGCGAGTCGTTTCCGCTTCCTCCATCCAGCACATCCTTGCCTGCACCGCCGTATAACTGGTCGTTTCCAGACTCTCCAAACAGCTGGTCATCTTCAAACCGTCCATAAATTTTATCATTTCCATTTCCGCCAACAAGCACATCCCCCTTCTCCGTCCCAGTAACCGTAATCCCTGCTGATCCCGCTCCGTTATTGAGTACAATCGCCCGCGCACTCACCTCACTAACTCCCCACACCGTTCCATCCCTAAACTCAATCGCCTCAACCACACTGCTTGTACTTCCAAAATAACCTGCCACTCGTACCCTGTCATTACTTCCGTTTATCCGGACCTCCAGGTCATTCCCGTTCTTAATGAGCGTGACTTCTCCCGGTGTTACGCTGGCATCCAGTAACAACCGATCATAGTTCCCTGCCGCTGCATCGTTCTCAACGATTGTATCCTGACCGTATCCACGGCCAAACAGGTACACATCGTTCCCGATTCCTCCTGCCAAGTAGTCACCGTCAGTTCCGCCATCCAGAGTATCATTTCCCGCTTCTCCTACTAGATGGTCGTTGCCCCTTCCACCGTCAATCCGGTCATTCCCGCCGCCTCCGTAGGCCGTATCGTCTCCTGCTCCTGTCTGGATCTGGTCCCCCTCGGCACTTCCGTAAAACGTCTCGCTCCGGCCGGTCCCCTTTTGTTGATACAGTGCATGGCTGAGAATATACTCCGAGTTCCAGATCACTCCGTTCCCGAATACGATCCGTTCCACCTGACGGCTTGTTCCCTTGAAAAATCCGCTTACGGTAACTGTTCCTTCTTCTCCGTTACAGGAAATAAGCAGATCGTTCTCCACCCGGCTTAGTTCTATCTGCTCTGGCAGTATTGATATCTCCAACTTGATCGTATCCATATTTCCTGCCGCCGCATCTTCCTCGTAAATCGTGATGCTCCCTACTTTTGGATTGACCCAGTATGTATCATTGCCGCTCCCACCAAACAAGGCGTCATTGCCGCCATTTCCCTGCAGCACATCATTCCCGCTGCCTCCCGAGAACGCTTCGTCCTTGGCCGTCCCACCCAGGGTATCGTCACCGGTCGTGCCGGAGATATTCACTTTCAGGTTCGATTCCACGATCCAGGCAAGTTCCGTGCTTTGCTTAGCAAAGTGTGCGCCAAACCCTTTCAGTCCGATCGCTTCTGCCTGGTACAGCTGCTTAGCCGTCCTAATAAATTCGCCTACTTGGTCCTTGGCGCCTGCTGTTCCGGCCTGCAGCTTGCTCTGCAATTGCTGTTTTACTCCTGACAGATCCATCACAAACTGGTTTGTATCCCATTTCAGCGATATATCTGCATAAAGCGATGCCAGATGAGTCTGTGCCATTAATGCCGCATACACCTGCTCACGGATATCCGTGTAGTACTCCACGATGTCATCTGCCGTATCTGCCGGAGGGACATACCCTGGCTGGTGCACTCCATAGTATTTCTCAATGACCACCAGCTTCTGGGCATCGACAATTCCTCCCCGGCTATTCGGGTCAACTTTATCCGCCCCAGTCCATGTGTAAACCAACTGGTCAATGAGCGCAGTCCGCTCTGTCACAAGAATTGATGTCTGAAACTGTTGAACAATATGTATTAATTGCCCGCTGCTGTCCCGCATCATCGCCTGATGCAACGAATACAGCCGACCACTGCCCTCTACGTCCGGAAGGGAAGCCACTTCTTCACTTTCCTCCAGCCACTCGTTGGCCACCGTATCATAGGGTGCCGTTTTCAATTGGTATTCGATTAACGGTTTATAGGGATAATCTGTATCATCTGCGGTTCCGTACGTTGCCTGCCCGGTTTCGATATTGCCCGTTTGTCCATCCGGGTCGTTTAGATTGCCGTGATCTTTAAGATAAAACCCCGTAATTTTCCGCTCGCTTAATGTTTGCAGTTCGCCTTCATCCGTTATGCCGTCCGAATTCATGTCCCGCCACAACTTTAGCTCATGAAAACCCGAATCCTGTGCATTTATGATCTGGTCTCCGTTGTCATCCAGATCCAGCAGTGCTTCAAATCCGCTCTTGGCCAAGCTCCCATCTTCTAAATATGTATATTGACCAAACAATTCCGAACCGTTGTTAATCACTCCGTCCCCGTTTAAATCCCGAACCAGCAACCCATCCTCTGCATTCACCCATCCGGTCTTCTCCGCAAACCCATCCCCGTTGTGGTCGAAGTAAACGTCGCTTTCCTCCATCCCTATCGTGTTGTCCCTGCTGTTTTCGTTTAAGTCCAGAATGACCGGATCTACAAACTTCGTCGCTCCGTTCGTTAACGTATACAACTTGGAATCCCCCCGGATACCGGGATTGATATCCAAATAACTTTCCATCAAGGCCTTCATTTGTACCGTCGCCGTAATCTCATTTGTATACGGGTTCGCAAAGGAGACCTTTTCCACACATCCGATTGAGGAATTAAATCCGTTGTTATATTCCAAGGTAATGCTGTCACTGGAACCCTCAAAATTCAAGACAACTAGCCGCCGGCTGGCATATTTCCCTCCGCCCTTTTCAAAGGTAAAGGTGATTCGTGTGCTGGCCAGGGAGTGGCCGTAAATAATTAGGTGATCATTTGAGCTTTTTTTATCTGCTGTCTCTATTATTTTATCCTGTCCATCACCAGCAAAAAATTTATAGGTATCCGATCCCTTATCTCCCTGGAGGATATCATTCCCTCCACCGCCAACAATAAGATCCTCATTCTTTGAACCATTCAATATTTCTGATAAAGCCCTCCCATTTGTTTCCCGGCCTAAGATTGTAAATCCTTTTTCTTTCCATGCCGCTTCTGAACTTGGGTGGAAATTACCATCACTGTTCATATAATATTCAAAACAGAAATCATTAATATCAACAGAGGAGTGCCGAGTGATGGGGTCTGTTGCATCTGTAATCTCTCTGGAATATGGGAGAACAAATCGACTTCCAAAGTGCGCAAACTTGTTGAATGCCTGTAATATTTCCCCTTCGACTACATAATTGGCGATATCGAATCCCGTAGAATCTGGTGCCAATCCTTTAACAGCAGGAGCTGAATTAAATGTAACAGCTCTTCCAACCTTGCTAGGACTAAGATTGGGTAGTTCACCTTCCTTGGCTCTTGTGTAGCTGTATTGTGCAAGTTTTCCTCCAAGTGAATGCCCAGTGAAGTTAACACTACTAACGATGCCTTCATCAACAACATCTGCAATAAAAGAATTAACGAAGTCTAAAGCTAACTTTACCTGCGCAGTTGTCTCACCATCCAACAGACCTGATAAGCCTGTGTTTTCCAATAGCCAATCCTCAACATCATCTGATCCTCTAAAAGCCACAACAATTTCTTTTGTATTTTTATTATAGTAAGAGGTCATATCAAATCCAGAACTCAACGCATTTTTTATATTATTTTCAATATCTGCAGATAAAAACTTATCCCTGTCTACAGAAAGAGACTTAAGAACTACCCACTCACTTTTATTACCCATAAAATCTTGTTCAATAAGAAACTCTTCGCCAGCATAATTTTTTTCATAAGCACGATCACTTAATCTCAAAAACTCTAAATCAGTCGCCATATCAAGTCCCCCTAATAATTATTTCATTATGTCAAACTTATTTGTCGCAATCTTCTATTTCACTGACCATATCTTGTAAAGTACCTACTATTTCAGGAAAGATAAAGCAACCAGTAACCGAATTTCCGAGATAACTATCCCATTTTGGATTTTGCTTTCTGGCCTGGACAAGATCTTTAAGAGTAAGCTTTCGTTGTGAATTAGTTTCTGCCGGGAACTCTAAACGGAGACTTCCTATCTCTACACCTAAATCATCTAAATAACGAATCGCTTCATATAATTGCTGTGAAAAAATTATACCTTGTTCGTTTTTATTATCCATATCCGTAAAAACAATAATTTTAATGTCGCTCTTTTGCAGGTATTCTATGCTATTTCGTTCGTTTAGCTCCCGCAAATTGTATTTTTTCATTGTTTCCTCAGTCTCAGTACCGAAATCATCATAACTACCTTCAAAATAAAAATGCATCTCATCTAGACGATTATTCATAGCTTTGTTTAACGCTTCATTTATCAAATAGTTATCATTAAACTCCATAACTTTTGAGGAAAGGTAGACTTCCACCAAAATAGAACTTTCCGGTGAGTCTACAGGATGAGCCCTGAGATTAACTCTTTTAGAAGGATTATTATAATCGACAGTATTCTTATCGACGGCAAACGCTTCACCATACTTCTCACTAAGAACACGTTCTACCGACGATATCACCTTTTTTTCGCTATAGGTTAATTGATCAAACAGTTGATTTAGACCTAGTACCATAAAGGGTCCTAGCCAAACAAGTAATCCCAAAATTAGTACCGCAATAACAAAGCGTTCAATTATTTTTTTTCTCAAAAATAGGGTCCCCTCCAAATAATAAAAATCTTGAATATTACATTTTTCACATCGCCCAAACCGAAAATAACTACTTTAATAAAGTTTGCAGCATCATCCTTTTCTAGATTTATTCTTTTTGCCTGATAAGCTTCGAGTTCTTGCAAATCCTGATGTAAACGCAAGGCTAAGTACTTTTCGTCCGTCTTATTATCCCTCGGTCTTTTTACTTACAAATCAGTAATATAGTACCACAACAATATTAAGACATATTGTCGAATCATGGATATAATTGCATTTATTTCACCCTATTTATTGCCTAAGGTAATAAAAAAACCCGCCCCTCGGCAGGTCATCCTTATCATTTTTTACCGCTTCGCCTTATAAAACTCATGATACAGCTTCATCAGCGCCCTTTTCTCAATCCGCGACACGTAGCTCCGCGAGATCCCTAGCTCCCTCGCCATCTCCCGCTGCGTCCGCTCCTCCCCGCCGGTATCCAGGCCAAAGCGGCCGATCACGACCTCTTTTTCCCGGTCATCGAGGATGTCCAGGTTGCGGTAAATCTTGCTCTTCTCGATCTTCAGATCGACCTCTTTAATGACATCGTCTGTCTCGGAGCCGAGGATATCAATAAGCGTGATTTCATTACCTTCCTTGTCTGTTCCGATTGGATCGTGGAGCGATACGTCTTTACGAGTCTTTTTCAGGCTGCGCAAGTGCATCAGGATTTCGTTCTCAATACATCGGCGGCGAATGTGGCCAGCTTGGTGCCTTTATTCGGACGGTAACTCTCAATGGCCTTGATCAGGCCGATGGTGCCGATGGAAATGAGGTCTTCCATGTCTTCGCCTGTGTTATCGAATTTCTTGAGGTTAAGTATACGATGCGATGTCAATTTCAAGTACCAAATACACTTTTTATGGACCTCTGTCAAGAAAGTAGACGGTTAAGCTACTGCTTTTCTTTTAAATTGCTCAGCAAAACGTGCAGGGGAAAGATACCCTAGCGCACTGTGCATCCGTTTGCGGTTGTAATATAACTCAATGTACTGAAAGATCGCATCGTAAGCTTGCTCCCGCGTTTTAAACCGAGGGTTACAGTAAATGAGCTCCTTCTTTAAAATACTGTGCTAAGATTCAATGTAGGCGTTATCGTAGCAGTTCCCTTTGCGGTTCATGCTGGACTTCATATGGTACTGCTCTACCTGGTCGGCATAGTCTTTAGAAGTGTATTGAGAGCCCCGGTCGGAGTGGTGCAGGAGCCCTTCTCCTGGCCGTTTAGCAACATAAGTATCCTTCAATGCATCCAGAACGAGGCTGGTTTCCAGTTACCCAGTGACGAAGCCCCATTAATTAAAGCAGCAGCCTCCAGTAGCCTCCTGGATGAGCCTGGATTGTTCTAGCGGTGCATGATCGAGCAATTCGTAGGCAGCCACACAAAATTATGGACACCTGTACTCCGTGCAGCAAATGCTTGTCATCAACCTGGGAAATCTGCAGATACTCCTATCCCCCAGCATTATGTTTGAGGAATGCTGCGATAATGATTAAGCAAATCTTAAACTATAAGTGTCATTCACTCTCTTTTCGATCCCCGATTGTAGTGGGCCGTCCCGGCAGGTCCGTTGCTTTATGGGGCAAAAAAAGACCGCTCCCTTACCAGCGGCCCATTGAGCTATGTTGTTTTACTGACACTAAGTGAACGCTATATCCTTAAAAATATCGGCTACTGCGTCCACCGCACCATCCCAGAGCCTCTCTCCCAATTCCTCCGTCGCCTGCGTGGAGTCACCGATAACACCCGTCTTAGAATATTTAGAGAAATCAAGATTGGGATCATCCCAGTCCGGCTCTGCATTGTGTGGATTGAATATTTTGTCGTTCCTTACAGCTTCTTTCCGCTTGAACAATCCGAGCGAAGTAGTAAAGCTATCGGCATGTCCTCCAGGTAACTCAGGGGCTCCATATTTGCACCACACATCGTAAAATGGATAATGCGGAATATAAGCGACTGAAAGCCCCTTGAAATCGCTATTGAATCTCTCTGCTGCCTTGTCTAAATGATGACCTCCGCAACCGCGGAAAATCACAATTTTCTTGAATCCCTGCTCAGCAAGTGACTTCAGTACAGAATAAATCAGACCTTCATATAAGTCCTGCGGATTATCTATATAGCCATATCCGTAATTTCTATGTTCTGGCGTTGGACCAAACGGTAACGTGGGAACGACCAGATATCTGGCTCCATACTTCTCATACGCTCTTTCTGCGGCTGAGATTGATAATTCAGAGGCAAGCCAGGTGTCAAAATCAACGCTTGTGTGAGGACCTTGTTGTTCAGTACATCCAGTAGGAAGAACCGCCATGTACCCCTCCTCAATCATTGCTTGGATTTCTAAATATGTAAGCTTGCCATACTCAAAGGTCATCTGTATCCTCCAATAATACTAATATGTACATCAAATGCCCGGCCTCTGCTAATCTCCTGCTGGTGCACCCGGCAGCGTGCTGCCGCTGCGGCCATAGGCAGCAGCAACGTCGCTCACTGTATGAATATCAGTATATAAGCCGGGATCAGCGGTGACCTCAGCCCCGCGGACCCGCCACAGAATCACGGTGAACGATGTCCGCCGAGATCAGAATCTTCTCCTGGGGCTCGGACGGATGCTGAATGCGGTTCAGCAGCTTCTCCACGGCCGCGCGGCCCATTGCCTCCTTGGGCACATGGATGGTGGTCAGCGGCGGAAGGCCTCGGCTGGCAAGCTCAATATTGTCGAATCCCGTGACCGAGACATCCTCCGGTACCTTCACCCCTTCTTCGGTCAGCACCTCACTGACTTCCAGAGCGATGTTGTCATTGGCACAGACCATCGCGGTGGGCAGCGTCTTGGCTTTCCGCCGCTTGACCACCCAGCTTCTGAAGGCATCGCGGAAGGTTCCGTCCTCCATGCCATCCTGCATCAGCAGCTCGTCATTGCCGGGCTGCGTCTTCAGCTCACTCTCTTCCAGCGCACTGCGGAAGCCGAGCCAGCGGTCCCGGAAGCTGCGGGCATAGCGGATGTTCCCCACAAAATGCAGCTGATTGTGACCGTTGCCCATCAGATGATTGGTGAGCCGGAACATAGAGTCGGTATTGTTGGCAAAGACCGTATCGCTTGGAATCAGCGGGTCCTCGTAATCAATCAGCACCATCGGCAGGCCAATCCGGTGGACCTCCAGCAGCAGAGAGGTGGAGATCACCCCGACTCCGATCAGGCCCAGCAGCCCGCTTGGATTGAGAATATTGACGAAATTATCGGCCCGGTGCTCGGAGACGATGACCATGCCGAGCCCCTCCTGGTCAAGTGCCAGCGCAATGCCGTCGACGATTTTGCCCCAGTAGAGTGAATCCTGGGTCTGCGAGCGGATATTCGGCATCAGCACCAGCACGGATTGCTTATTCCGGTCCCCGGCTCCGGGCTGGGCCGTACGCTTGATATTCTGTACATAAGCATTCTTCTGGGTGAAATAACCGAGCTGCGAAGCCGCCTGAATGACTCTCTCCCGCGTCGTTTCATTGACGCCGCCTTTGCCGGAGAGCGCTTTGGAGACAACGAACTTGGAGACGCCGAGATGGTCGGCAATTTTTTGCATAGTCACTTTCTTAGCCATAAATACGCCCCCTAGAGGTTTCATATGTAGTGTTACTTGCTGCCATCATTATTATCAGTATCCGGCTGCAGGGGAAGCTACCTGTCCCGCACGCGCTTCCTTCCACTTGGCATTGAGCTCGTCGAAGGATTGCTGCAAATCCGGCGCTGCGATCAGCTCCTGCATATAATCGCCCGACCAGAACGACAGCTTGGCCCGGTTGGCCATGTCGATAAACGCATCACTCTGGACAGTAGCCTCAACCAGCGTAGGCTGATAAGACAGGAACTCCTGATATTGCGGCATCCCAAGCTCCTGCGAGCCGTCTGCCGGCAGGAATCCCCACTCCTGCGTGTAATCCGTCTCTTTCACAAAGAACTCGACCCACGCCTTTGCCAGCTCCTTGTTCTTGCTGAACTTGCTGACGCCCATGAACCAGTCGGGATTAAGCGGTGCATAATGGGAGGCGCCGTTGTCATACGGAAAGGGGAAGAATCCGATATCCTCGGATTCGGCCCCCGCATCCAGCACCTGCCGGATCGTCCAGTTGCCCAGCAGATACATGCCGGCTTCTCCCGTAGCCAGCTTGGTCTTGGAAATCTCCCAGTTGTTCGAGAACAGCTGCTCCTCCACATATCCCTGATTGATCATCGTCCGGGCGATCTCCAGGGATTGTCCCCATTCATTGCCGAGCTGCCAGGGAGCGTCCTGGTTCACCATATTATTCAGGTAATCCGGATCGCCCGTCATATAGTTGAGCAGATTATGGCCGAATTCGCGCAGCGGCCAGACGGCCCCGTAATTCATGTACAGCGGAGTGATTCCCGCCGCCTTCAGCTTCGCGCAGACTGCATAGAAGGCATCCAGCGTCTGCGGAATTTCCGTGATGCCCGCCTGTTCAAAAGCACGCTTGTTATAGATAATCCCGCTGGTCGTTGAGCCTGTGGATAAGCCGTACCGCTTGCCTTCATAGGTGGAGAAAGTGACGAAGCGTTCATCCCGTGCCATCGCTTCATCCAGCGGCTCAAAGAACAGGCCCAGCTCCTTGGCCGGCAAATTGACCGGCAGCAGCAGCACATCGCCGGCATCCCTGGTCGATAAGCGTACCAGGATATCCGTGGCGTAATTGGGCAGGCCCTCGAATTCGACATGTGCCCCGGGATATTTCTGATTGAACTGCTCCGCGTAAGTCTCCAGCGTTCCATTCTCCACCAGGTCCACCCGGTTCGTCAGCATGACGATGGTCCCGGACAACTGCGCTTGCTGCCCCGGTTCGGCAGCCGGCTCCTTCTGCACGCCTGCGCCAGCCCTCTCACAGCCGGCCGTCAGCAGGAGAAGCAGCGCTACCGCCAGAAGCGGGGATGACCTTGGCTTCTCGCTCTTCATGCGGATGCTCCCTTCATATGATCTTTCTGTCCGTATTCTGGCGCTCCGGCAGCGGCAAGGACAGTACAACATCCGTACCGGCGCCCGGACAGCTATCCACCTCGATGCCGTAGGCTGTTCCATAATGAAGCTGAAGCCGCTCATGTACATTTTTCATACCGATGCCACCGTTAATGCTCTTGCGCGGAGGCTCCTCCCGCTTCAGACGGTCGTTTAGCCGCTCCAGTGTAGCCTGATCCATACCGATGCCATCATCGCGGATATGGAACAGCAGCTTCTGGGGAGTGACCTCGCAGGTGATGCTGAGATGCATATGCGGCTTGCTGTCATCCAGCCCGTGATAGGCGGCATTCTCAATGATCGGCTGGAATACCAGCTTGATCAGAGAATAATTGTCCAGCGCCGCAGGTACGGAGATATCCAGAATAAAGCGGCCCGGATAGCGGCAATTCAGCAGCTCGACATAATTGCGTACATACAGCAGCTCCTGTCTCAGCGTCGTAATGCCGCTCAGATCACTTGTGCTGTAACGCAGCAGCTTGCCCAGGATGGAGATCATATCAGCGGCTTCCACATCATCGTTGATCTCTGCGGTCATCCGGATCGATTCCAGCGTGTTGTAGATGAAATGGGGATTGATCTGGCTCTGCAGCGCCTGCAGCTCCGCTTCCTTCTTCTGCTGCTCAATCCGGTAAATATCCTGAATGAGGTCCTTGATCCGGACCAGCATCCGGTTGAACTGGTGGCCCAGCAGGCCAATTTCGTCACGCCGCTTCACCCGGAAGGTCACATCCAGATCGCCGCCCTGCACCTTCTTCATCAGCTGAATCATCCGCGTCAGCGGCTTGGTCAGCGCAAAGGACAGAATCAGCGAAATAATCAGTGCCAGAACAATAATCACAAGCGTTGCGGCAAAGGTGGCATTCCGCGTGACGAGGGCATCCCGGGTCAGCTCGGCGACTGGAATGGAGATAATCACCTTCCAGTTCGTCTTGCCCGAGCTCGAATAAATGTTCAGCCGTTCCTTGCTGGACACCGTATCATAGAAGCTCCCCGCCGCCCCTTTGCTGTTGCGGTACAGCATCGTGTTCGAGATATCCGTGGCGAGCAGCTTCTCCTCGCTGTCGTAAATGACCTTGCCGTATTCATCCACAATCAGCGATTTGCCGTGGGTAACGGCATCCAGCTCGGCAACCTGGTTCTCCAGCATGCTGATATTCGTCTCCACCGCGATCAGGCCAATCGGATTCCACAGGCCGTCGACAATTCTCCGGACCACAGTGAACGCATAGCGCGTACTTTGCAGATTACTGGTGTACGCCTGGGTACCGAACAGCAGCGCTTCCCCGCTGGAGTTCTTGGCCTGCTCGCTCCAGAACTCATAGCTTTGCTTCAGGTCCAGCCGCACGGCGCCGTCTTTGGCGGAATAATAGCCGTTGCCGTAGGCGTCAAAAATATACACTGAATTGGCCCCGCGCTTAATGTTGTTGATGAAAGAGATGTTTCCTTCAATGCCGCGCTGAATGGAGAGAAGCAAATCGAAATCACCGGGAGCGAGCAGGGCGCTGCCATCGGCGCCGGCCATGCTCTGCTTCTGTTCATAATAGCGGTTGGAGCGGATCAGATTCTGTTTGATATCGTTTACATAAGCCGGCATGGATGAAATCCGCTTCATGTCCTCGATGTAGTCGTCAATGCCGTCCATCATCTGGCCGATGAGCTTCTCCGAATAGGCCACCGTATTGGCCTGAATCGACTTAGAATAGCTCTTGAAGCTGATGACGCTGATAAAAGAGAGCGGAAGCGTAATGATCACGAGGAAGACGAGGAACAGCTTGCGTTCCATGCTCATATCTCCGATATAGGACCACCAGCGTTGCCTCAATTTCCCCTTCATTCGGTCCTGCTCCTTCAACACAGTTTAGCTAACATTTCAGATGATTATAACAAAATACCCTAACAAAAATATTATACGTGTTAGTCTACAGTTTCACAAGATAATTCCAGCGTATTCGGCTCATACAAGCAGAATGGTTACGCCGTACTAACAAGACGGCATGGCAGAGAAGTATTGTTTAAAAAAATGACCGCCTCTTCCACGGTGGAAAGAAGCGGTCTGCATTTCAGATGGATTTACGCTACTTAATCGTAAATAAGGACAGCTTGTTCTTGAGCGAGGTCGATGCGCCCTCCAGCTTGCCGGAAAGTGCCACCAGCTGGTCGCTGACATTCTGCTGCTCGCTGCTGAGCGAAGCGACTTCCTCGGAGGTCGCCGACGACTGCTGGGCCACTGCGCTGACATTGCTCATCGCTTCGGACAGCACACTCTGGGAATGACCCAGGCTGCCAATGGCCTCCGTCACCGTCTCCAGGCTGGTGATGAAATCCGTCATCTGCCCCTGCACGGAGAGGAAAATATCGCTGGTGCTCTTCACGGCGCCCATCTGCTCCTTGAAGAGCGGAGCCACCTGGGAGAGCACATCTACAGTCTCATTCATTTCGGAGACGATCTTGTCGATAATGCCGGCTACCAGGGCAATGGACTGCTTGGACTGGTCAGCCAGTTGCCGCACTTCGCCGGCGACGACCATGAAGCCGCGTCCCGCTTCGCCCGCTCTGGCCGCTTCAATCGTAGCGTTGAGCGATAGAATATTCGTCTGCTGTGTGATGTTCTTCATGACATCCAGCACTTTGATGACCGAATATACGGTTTCCTTCAGGTTGTTGACCCGGTCTACCAGCGCCGAAGTCATCTCGCCGGTCCGGCCCGTCTGCTCCAGCAGCTCTTCCAGGCGCTTCGCGCCTTGGCCGGAGGCTTCACCCACACTGCGCGCTGCGTGATCCATCTCGCTGTTGGCGGCGATAACGCTCTGCATCTGCGTGCCGAACAGCTCGGTCAGCTCATTGCCGCGTTCCGCTTCCTGCGCCAGGCTTCCGGCGCCGCCGGCGATCTCTTCCGTCGCGGCTGCGATTTCCTTCGCGGAAATTGCCGTCTTGCGGGAGGCGTCGCCGAGTTCTCCGGCCGTCTCCAGCACTTCGCGCGCCGTATCCGTCGTCTGTGCAACCAGATCGGTGATCTTCCCCATCATCGTGTTGAACGAAGCGGACAATTGCCCGATTTCGTCGCGCGACACATACTCCGTACGCACGCTCAGGTCGCCTTTGGCTCCCTGGTTCATCAGATCCTTCAGGCGGGCCAGCGGGCGGGCAATCATCTGGACCATCCATAGGCCCAGCAGCAATGCGAGCACCGCAGCTATAGCTGCAGCCCAATAGGTCGTAATCAGAATCGGTTCCGCCGGTTCTACCAGCACACCGGTCGGCACCACGCCGCTCAGCTTCCAGTCCGCCTTCTCCATCGGATGGAATACGGCCAGCATACCGTCCGCTTCCTTGTTGTCATTGCTCTGCTTCGATTCCTGGATGAAGGTCAGCTCTGATACGAGGCCATCCTCCTCCGGTACGGATGAAGCCACCACAATACCCTGCGGATCGACCAGTTGAACGCGGGAGCCGTCGCCAAGCGATACATTCTTGAACGATTCCTCCAGCAATGTGTTCTTCAGCTCGAGCATAATGGCGTACCCCTGGCCGCTGCCCATCCCCTTGAGCACTCTGACCATGGCCACATTCCTGCCGCCGTCGCCTTCCACGGCTGTCGAGAACCAATAGTTCTGGGCGCTTGTGGCTTCGGCGGTATAGTACGGCTCATAAGACTGGGCGTTGGCAACCACCGTCTTGAACCAATCCTTGCTTCTTATATCATCCATACTAAGCGTTGAACTGCCGCTAGTAATCACATTCTGTCCTTCCAGAAGCGGAATGAGCGAAATCGCTACAATGTTCGAATCGGTCGTCGTTTGGCTGACCAGCTTCTTGCTGATTTCGCTTGTCGCCGTGAACTGCTCATAGCTGGAGACCGCGCCTTCCAGGTTCGTCAGATTCGTCTGCATCTGGGCGTCGAAGTACACCTGCAGCGCCAGATTCTCGTATTGCTTCAGTGTAATGTCCAGCTTGTCCGCAGTCTGGATGATCGTCTGCCGGTTCGCTTCCGACACATTATCTTTAATTGTGTCCTTTGCCTTGTTGTACGATAACAGTCCCAGCAGCAATACAACAACCACAATCGATGACAAGAAAATCAGAAACAACTTGACGCCAACCGATTTTACCGGATTGACCCGTTTCACCTGACGTACCGAGCCTTGCAGCAAACCTGTGAAATTCACCTTTGTGCCACTGGCTGTTTTGGAGACCTTACCCTGTCCTGCTGTCTTTGTTTCTTCTGTACGGCTAGTCTTGTTTTTCTGTACATCCGCCGGTTTCTCGCTCTTCTTCCTCACTTGCATCCTTCTCCCTTTCTGATTTACCCTTCTGTTCTCCTGCCCGGGAGCCCCCATTGCAATTACCTACCAGTAGGATTAGAAGTCGTATGTAAGCGTTCACTATCATTATATCGGCAAAATGGGTCTTATTTCTTAGTCTTTTGCCGCAATTGTCCCAAGTTTTTTTATGATTTTCCGGAATCATTCTATTTTCCCGTAATGCGCATACTGTGATAACGATTGCACAATCCACCAAAAAGAGCCGTCCCCCTTCGGGAACGGCTTTACATGAATTTTGGCTACTTTCTTTTACGCATCATATCGAAGTAGGCGACCGGCCGGTCCACCTTCATTCGTACCCGCTGCAGCGGATGGCGGGCGGCATCCAGTGAATTCCCCTCTTCATCCCACAGTTCGCCGACGGTCTGCTTGAACACCGTGTTGTCCGGGCCGAAGAATTCCACTTCCTGCCCCGGCTTGAAATGATTGCGCTGCTGGATCACGGCCATGCCGCTGTCCGCATCATATTCCAGCACCAGTCCGGCAAAATCATACGGTGCCGCCTTCTCTTCCGGCTCATAAATATGGTCTTCATGGTCCGGCGTGTCGTAGAAGAATCCGGTGTTGAGCGGTCGGTTCGCTGCCTTCTGCAGCTCCTCCAGCCATTCCGGCTTCAGTTCGTAGCCTTCGGGATCGGCCATGTAGGCATCAATCGCCTTGCGGTAGGCATTGACGACGGTGGCTACATAGTGAATCGACTTCATCCGGCCTTCGATCTTGAAGCTGTCAATGCCGGCTTCGATCAGATCCGGGATGCTCTCCAGCATGCAGAGATCCTTGGAGCCCATCGTAAACTGGTTATCCTCCGGCTGATGCAGCGGAAGCTGGGTAACACCCGGCTGCAGCGGTTGCGGAGTCTGCCCTGCCTCGCCTTGATCCTCCTCGGATACCCAGCGGGCATCCTCGAACAGATCGTACTTCCAGCGGCAGGACTGGCAGCAGCCGCCCCGGTTGGAGTCGCGGTCCGTAAAGTGGTTGGACAGCACGCAGCGGCCGGAGTACGAAGAACACATCGCCCCGTGGATGAAGGTTTCGATTTCAATATCGACATTCGCCTTGATCTCGGCGATCTCCTCGAGACTGGTCTCGCGGCCGAGCACGACGCGCGGCAGCCCCTCTTCCTTCCAGAAGGAGACCGCCTGCCAGTTGATCGTCGACTGCTGGGTGCTCAGATGCACCTCCAGCCCCGGCACTGCACGGCGGGCCGTATCGACAATTACCGGATCGGCGACAATAACCGCCGCAATGCCGGCCTCATACAGATTGCGCAGATACTCCTCAATGCCGGCGATGTCTTCATTATGGGCATAAATATTGGTCGCAACAAAGACCTTGGCGCCGTATTTCTTGGCGAACTCCACACCTTCGCGCATTTCCTCGAAGCTGAAGTTGTCCGCCCCTGAACGCAGACCGTATTTCTGTCCGCCGATATATACCGCATCCGCCCCGTAATGCACGGCGAATTTCAATTTCTCCAAATTGCCTGCCGGAGCCAGGAGCTCCGGTTTATCCAGACGGTAACGCTTGCCCTTATATTTCGGCATGGTTCTCGTTTCCATTCCTGTTCTCCCCTCCATGGTGTTTAATAGACCTGTTCCTTATAAAAGAAGCCGAACGACAGCTCCCGTTCCGGGTCCTGCAGCGCTCTGACCTCGTCCAGCCACTCCTCTTCATAGGCATAGCCTTCGGGATCGGCGGCATAGGCGTCAATTGCCTTGCGGTACGCTTTGACCACAGCCGTGTTGTAGACGGTCGGCTTCAGCAGTCCTTCCACCTTGAAGCTGTGCACGCCGGCAGCCATCAGGATATGCAGATCCTCCATAATGCAGATGTCGTCCGAGCTCATAATATGCGTACCGTTAACGTCCTCATAGATGGGGAACTTCTCTTCCTGGCGTTCCGCTTCGATCAGGAACAAGCCGCGTTCCTTACCGAGGCTGCCTTCCACCTGGCGGCCCTGATGGGCCATATAGCTTGCTACAAGCTTGCGCTTGGAATGATAAATATTGGTCATGCCATGCACCTGGACCTGGGCTTCCACTTCCAGATGAGGCACCATTTCGGTGATTTCATCCATGTTCAGCTCACGCGCCAGTACGACGCGCGATGCGCCCTTGCGGCCCCAATAATTCGCCGTTGCGTAATTAGTCGAGGTCATCTCGGCATTCCAGAACAGCTTCAGCCCCGGTGCCTCCCGCTTCACAGCGGACAGTACAGCCGGATCACCGAACTCCGCACCGTCGAGACCAAGCTCGCCAATCGCCTTGACGTAGGCAGGCAGCTCATCCAGCAGCCGGTTGCTCATCAACCCGTTAAGGCTCACATAAACTTTGCAGCCTCTGCCATGGGCAAGCCGGACCGCCTCTGCGGTGTCCTCCAGCGTGAAATGCCCCGGCAGGCGCATCCCGAAGCGGTCGTCTCCGATCAAGAGCGCATCTGCGCCGGCATCCAGCAGCGCAGCAGCTTCTTCCAGCGACGCTGCCGTCGCCAGCAGCTCCGGTTTGTTCATCATGTTGTTTCCTCCTAATCTATCGGCCCGGTTAACGGCTGTATCGCCGTATCAAATATAAAGTTAAAGCGCATCAGTTCCCATTGTACCTTGTTTTCTAAGGATTTTGCTCGCTTTTTTTAATATTGGCTAAATGTTCCTCATACGTTTTTCCGAACAAATGCCCCTGGGTGCCGTCTTTCTTGGTGACATAGAAATAATAATCGGAAGCCTCCGGCTCAAGCGCCGCCTGAATGGAGGCAAGGCCCGGATTGGCAATCGGTCCCGGCGGGAGTCCCGGATTCTTGTACGTATTATAAGGGCTCTCTGCTTCCAGATCCTTGTACAGCAGCCGTTCCTTCTGCTTGTCCAGCAAATACTGCACTGTTGCGTCAATCTCCAGATTCTGGCCCTTGTCCAGCCGGTTGTAGATTACGCCGGCCACCAGCGGCCGTTCTTCGTCCACGACGACCTCACGTTCGACCAGCGAAGCCACCGTCAGAAGTTCATGCAGCGTTAGCCCCCGCTTCTCAAGCTTCTCCTGCCAGCCTTCGATGCTGTCCAGCTTCTTCGTGAACTGCTCCAGCATGGCGGCGATGATCTCCTGCGGTGTGCTGTCTTTAGCCAGCTCATAGGTTTCCGGGAACAAATAACCTTCCAATCGGTGCCGCACGTCCGCATTCTCAGGTACATCCAGCGTCTGGACTGCCTCCAGGCCGGTGCCTGTATCGATCAGCTTCAGGAACGTGTCCGCCGGCTGGCCCCAGGCCTCCGCCAGCTTGTCCGCCACCTGCTGCGCAGTGAAGCCCTCCGGAATGGTAAAGACAACCGTCTCCTCCTTGACAACATCGCCTGCGTTCAGCCTGGCAATCAGCGTGTCATAGGTGTCACCGGGGCTGGCGGTATAGGTACCGGCCATAAAGGCGGAGCCTTCATTCACCCAGCGCAAATATCCCTTAAACAGCAGTGCGTTGCGGATTATACCATGCTCCTCCAGCAAATCGGCAATTTCTGCACTGCCCATTCCTTTCTCAACCGTGAATTCCACCGGCGCTCCCGCAGGCTTGACCGGCTGCATTCCGTTCCATACATACCATGCCCCGCCCCCTGCGGCTAAGGCCAGCACAAGGACAACAATCAGCACGGTACGGACAAAGGGTTTCAAATGGGACTCCTCACTTTCCGACTATAAAGTATAAAATTGTATTGTTTCAAATTCAACATTTATTTTACAATCTGCTCTTAACCCTTTTCTTTCTCAAGCAAAAAGAGCGGAAACTGTTTCTCCGCCCTTTCCATGATTGATTCAAGTGTAGGCTTGCCAGCGGCCGTTACAGATCACCCTCGGGAAACGTCAGCTCATCGTACAGCTCGGAGACATCTTCCCATTCCTCGTCGTCCTCGATGCTCTCCAGCTCCGGCAGCCCGTCCGGGGATACAACAATCCGCATGATTTCCTGCTCGGCGTCCTTCCCGGCTCCGGCCAGCACCGCATAGGCGCGGGTGCCCACCTCAAACTCGGCCACGATATCGTAAACGGAAGACCGGCCTTGCTCATCTTCCAGTTCCACAGTCTCACCGTATATATCCTTCAAGCGGGAGGTCCATACCACCTTATCGGCGGACCAATCAGTCATTCTCAGATCCCCCGTCCAGCTCGTCTACCAACGTATTGAACGTTTCTTCAACGATAGCCCATTCTTCATCGTTGTCGATCATGAAGAGCTGCAGATCATCGCCGTCTTCCTCATAACGGAAGGCATAGACTTCGTCGCTGTCCTCTTCGTCGGCATCAAGAGGTACCACCATCATATATTTGGCATCTGAGCCATCGACCTCAAATTTCATGATGACCTCAAATTCCTCTTCATTACCTTCCTCATCGGGAATATAGATAATTTCCGGTTCTTCTTGGCCAATATGCTCGTTAGTCATTTCAATGCACCCCTCACCTTTTACTGTTAGCATCCAAATAGTTTTGCAGAATCAGGGCTGCGGCCATTTTGTCCACAATCCCCTTGCGTTTCTTCCGGCTGACGTCCCCTTCAATCAGCACCCGCTCGGCGGATACCGTCGTCAGACGCTCATCCCAAAGGTGTACGGGTATATCTAGCTGCTCATGCAGCTGACCGGCGAATTCCATGCACAGTTCACCACGGGGGCCAATAGAGCCGTTCATATTCTTCGGCAAACCCACCACGATCTCGCCAATTTCATGTTCCTTGACCAGCTCGCGGATACGCTCGAACTCATTGCCGTTACCGCGGCGTTCAATGGTCTCCAGAGCCTGTGCCGTCCAACCGAAAATATCACTTGCGGCAACTCCGATTCTCCTGTCGCCATAATCCAGTCCCAGCTTCTTCATTTCAGATGGTCCACCCGATGATTCGCCAGGTAAAAACGAACCAATTCCTCAATCAGTTCATCACGTTCTTTTCTCCGGACCAAACTTCTCGCATTGTTGTGGCGCGGAATATAGGCCGGATCTCCGGAAAGAAGATACCCTACGATCTGATTGATCGGATGATACTCCTTCTCTACCAGCGCGTCGTACACGGCAAGCAGAATTTCCTGGGGAGATGCTTCCTGTTCATCGCCCTTCACATTGAATTTGACCGTTTTGTCCATGGAGTCCATTTGTGACACCTTCCTTCTGCAAAATCACCCCGCCGGGGCGGTCTCGCAAGTGTTGCTGCTTAAGCTCCTTGCTGCCCTCATCATAACATATTCATGGGCCAACGAGGAAATCCTCCCATGGTAATAGCGCTTTTTTTGGCATTTCGTCTACAAAAATATAGATATTTTTGGATTATCGCGCTATTGCACATTGCCTTGGCCACAAAAAAGCATCATATTCTGCCTTGCTGCGGAATAAAGCAGCGGTACTGATATGTTGCCCTCAGTACCGCTGTATACTTATTAAATGCTGCCGCCCGCTGCAAGCGAGGGCGCTTGTAGATCTACATTAGCCTTTTTTGCTCAATTGTGGGGTTTGATGCAGCCCCGGCCGCTTAACCCAAGGCTGCGACAAGCTCTTCGGCTTTGGCGAGCGCTTCGACCAGCTTCGAGGCATCCTTGCCGCCTGCCTGCGCCATGTCCGGACGTCCGCCGCCGCCGCCGCCGCATACAGCAGCAACCTCTTTGACGAGCTTGCCGGCATGGTAGCCCTTCTTCACCAGCTCCTGCGGCACCGCTACGACAAAGTTGACCTTGTCGTCCATTGCAGCCCCGAGCACGAGCACGGCTTCAGGCAGCTTGGCCTTCAGCTCGTCGGCGGTGGAGCGGAGCGCATCCATGCTGCCTGCCTGCACCTGCACGGCCAGCAGCTGCGTGCCGCCGCCTACCGTCTTCACGCTGCCGGTCAGCTCGGCGGCGAACGTTGCGCTCAGCTTCGACTGGAGCGACTCGTTCTCGCGGGAGAGCTCGCGCACCTGGGCATGCAGCGCTTCGATGCGCTTCGGCACATCGTTCAGTGAAGATTTCAGCAGGCCTGCCGACTGCTTCAGCAGATCGAGCTGGCTCTCGGTGAACTGGTAAGCAAAGCGGCCGGTTACGGCTTCAATCCGGCGCACGCCGGAGCCGATGCCGCTCTCGCTGACCAGCTTGAAGATGCCGATCTGCGAGGTGTTGCCCACATGGCAGCCGCCGCACAGCTCAAGGCTGTAATCGCCGACCTGCACCACGCGTACGATGTTGCCGTATTTCTCGCCGAAGAGCGCCATTGCGCCCATAGCCTTGGCTTCGTCGATCGGCTTGTTCTCGATCACCACGTCCAGCCCCCGCCAGATCTGGGCATTGACGCGTTGCTCGATATCGCTCAGCTCCTCCGGCGTAATGGCGCCGAAATGCGAGAAGTCGAAGCGCAGGCGTGCACCTTCCACGAGCGAGCCGGCCTGGTTGACATGGCCGCCGAGTACTTCCTTCAGCGCTTTATGCAGCAGATGGGTTGCCGTATGGTTCTTCACGACATCCTCGCGGATCTCGCGGTTCACTTCGGCGCGGACCGTATCGCCCACGCGCAGCTCGCCGGCTTCGACGGTTACCAGATGCACCGGCTGCCCGTGCGGAGCCTTGAACAGGCCCGTTACCTTGGCCGTTACGGAGCCGCCTGTAAGCACCCCTGTATCGCTGACCTGACCGCCGCTTTCAGCGTAGAACGGCGTTGTTTCCAGGATGACCTGGCATTCAGCGCCTTCGCCGGCGGAATCGGCCAGCTCGCCGTCAATTACGATGGCCGCAATTTTCGACTCGGTTACCAGATCATTATATCCAACAAATTCACTTTTAACCGTTAAATCAGCCAGTGCGCCCCCTTGAATCTTCATGCTTGCGTTGTCCTGGCGCGCTGCTCTGGCGCGGTCACGCTGCTCCTGCATCGCTGCGTCGAAGCCCGCGCGGTCCACCTTAAGCCCCTGCTCGGATGCGAAGTCCTCGGTCAGGTCGAACGGGAAGCCGTAAGTGTCATACAACTTGAAGGCGTCGGCTCCGGAAATGGTATCGATGCCGTCTTCTTTGGCCTTGGCGGATACTTCGCCGAGAATGGCCAGTCCGTCGGACAGCGTTTCATGGAAACGCTCCTCTTCCGTGCGGATGATTTTGGCGATATATTCCCGGTTCTCTACCACAGTCGGATAGTACACACCCATAACCTCGCCCACTGTCTCGGTCAGCTCGTACAGGAACGGACGGTCCAGGCCGAGTGTCTTGCCGAATCGAACAGCGCGGCGGAGCAAGCGGCGGATAATATAACCGCGTCCTTCATTGGAAGGAAGCACGCCGTCACCTACCGCAAAGGCCACGGTGCGGATATGGTCGGCAATGACCTTCAGCGCGATATCCTGCTCCAGATTGTCTTTGTACTTCACGCCGGCCAGGGCGGCGGTTCTCTGGATCATCGGCTGGAACAGGTCGGTGTCGAAGTTCGAGTCCACATCCTGCAGGATGGAAGTCAACCGTTCGAGACCTGCGCCGGTATCGATGTTCTTATTCGGAAGCGGCGTGTAGCTGCCGTCCTTGTTGTGGTTGAACTGCGAGAACACGAGGTTCCACACTTCCAGCCAGCGTTCGTTCTCGCCGCCCGGATACATTTCCGGATCGCTCATGTCGTTGCCGTAGGCTTCACCGCGGTCATAGAAGATTTCCGAGCAAGGGCCGCACGGGCCTTCGCCGATATCCCAGAAATTCTCGTCGCCAAGCTTGATGATGCGTTCCGGCGGCAGGCCGATTTTCTCATTCCACAGCTTGTAGGCCTCTTCGTCTTCGGCATATACCGTAACGGAAATCAGGTTGCCGTCGAAGCCGATCCATTCCTTGCCGGTCAGGAATTCCCAGGCCCAGGTGATCGCTTCCTCCTTGAAGTAATCGCCGATGGAGAAATTGCCCAGCATCTCAAAGAACGTATGGTGCCGGCGCGTCTTGCCGACATTCTCGATATCGTTGGTGCGGATACATTTCTGCGAGTTCGCAATCCGCGGATTCTCCGGTACTTCACGGCCGTCAAAATATACTTTCAGCGGCGCCATCCCGGCATTGATCCACAGCAGCGACGGATCGTTGTGCGGCACGAGCGAGGCACTCGGCTCAATCTTATGCCCCTTGCTCTCGAAGAATTGCAGCCATTTGGAACGGATTTCACTTGCTTTCATCGTTTACAGCTCCCGTCTCTAATTTCCCCACAAAGTGGAGTTGTTTCCCGAAGCCGATTCAAGTACTTTGCGGGGGCCCCAAAACCTAAAAGACCCACAGGCCACAAAACCTGAACCAACAACCTTCTAACAAACTTACTTCAGAAAATAAAAAACGCCCCTGAATAAATTCAGGGACGATTGATATCGCGGTACCACCCTGGTTATCGCCTCTGCCGGACAAAACCCGGAAGCTTGCAGACGATCGCCTTGTCGCGGCTGTTAACGGGCGCCCCCGGCGGGATTTCCCCGCACTCCGAAATCAGCTTTCGGCCGGTATGTGCACAGGGTTCTCGCAGCCATTACGAAATCGTAAAGGAACCCGTTCTCTGGGAGCCATGCTCCGGCGTACTTCATTTCATCAACGTTTTGATCGATTCGTATTTTAACATTCTCAGTATAGCCAGCACCGGAATATCTGTCAATCTCGGACCGTCAATTCCTGGACAGGGCTTGTTCGGCCCGCGCCACCGCACCGATGCCCAGGCGGATTTGATGCTCCGACAGGTTCGCATACCCCAGAATGAAGGTAGGATATTCCGGCCTGCTCCCGATATAGTATCCGGAAGCGGGATATATTCTTGCCCCGTAACGCAGCGCTTCGGCTGCCAAGGCCAGCTCATCTGCCGCCGTTTGCAGTTCTATTAACAGGTGCAGTCCCGCTTCGTCTCCCAGGATGTGCACGCGATCGCCGAATTCACGCTGCAATGCCTCCACCAGGCAGGCTCTGCGGGTGGCATAGAGCTTCCCCATCCGGCCAATATGCCGGGCATACTGGCCGGAGCGAATGAAATCCGCCAGCGCTTCCTGTTCAATGGCCGCAGTCATCCGGTCCGTGATCATTTTGACCGCGAGAAAAGGCTCGACCAGGGCAGGAGGAAGAATGGCATATCCGATCCGCAGAGCAGGGAACAGAATTTTACTGAAGCTGCCCACATATACGACCCGGCCGCTTGTGTCCAATCCGGCAAGTGCCGATGCCTTTTGCCCGACGTACCGGTATTCGCTGTCGTAATCGTCCTCAATAATGAGCGCGTTTGACCTTCTCGCCCACTCCAGAAGCTGAATCCGGCGATTAAACGACAGGGTCACTCCTATAGGAAATTGATGCGAGGGCGTTACGTACAGCAGCTTCGGGGTTCTCTCCGGTCCTTGACTGTATGCCGCTAGACACCGGTCGATGTCCCGGACGCAAATCCCCTCCTGATCCACCGGGACCGGGATAATCTCTCCGCCCGAGAAGCTGAAAATTTCGCGCAGTACATGATGAGTCGGATCCTCAACCAACACCTGGTCTCCCTTGCTCAGACAGAGCCTGGACAGAATATCTAAAGCCTGTGTTGCTCCTGTCGTGATCACTATCTGTTCAGGAAGCGCCGGAATGGAGCGGGTTGAACGCACCAGACGGGCAATTTCATCCCTAAGTGCAAAGGAGCCCTCCGCAGGTCCATATGTAAGCATATCCGGTGTGGCTCTCCGGCACGCTTCGTTCAATGCCCGCTGCCAGCGGTCCATCGGGAATACATCCCATGCCGGCACACCATGGCGGAAATCATAGGCTGCCGCTGAGGATAACGGATCAAACGAAATAAATTCAGGTGCTTTGGTCGCTACTGTGCAGCCATCGCCGGACACCGGGGGAGAACTTGTTCCTGCCTCCGCTGCCGTAGCGGCAACGAACGTCCCTGCTCCTTTTCTCATCTCCAGATACCCCTCTGCCTGCAGCTGCTCATAGGCTTCAAGCACAACGCTGCGTGAAACAAGTAACTGCTTGGACAGCAGCCGCGTAGCGGGAAGCCGGTCTCCGCTCTTCAGGCATCCGCCGGCAATAGCCTGCAGAATTTGTCCGTACACCTGTCTGGATAACGCAGTTTCCCGTTTCTTATCAATTGTAATTAACAGTTCAATTGCCATTAATGGCCCCCTCCTAACGCAACGACCACCGCAACTGCAACAGAAGCTGTAATCACACCAAACAATGGAATTTTTTTGACGAATACCAGAAGAAAAATTGCCGCAGCGCCCGCTGCAATCCCGACCCACGGCGACTCTTTATCCACCTGGAAGATGCCCGGAATAATCATCGCGCTCAGAATCGCCAGCGGCAGATTCTCCAGAAATCCGTGCTTCTGCTTCGCCGACCCGTTCTTCCGGACAAGGAGCAGCGGGGTAAAGCGCAGCAGGAAAGTCATTGCACCTATTGCCAAAATCACGATAATCGTCACATGGCCTCACTCCTGACCGTCTCTTTTTTGAAGGGAAACATTGCGCCTACGGCTGCTCCTATAGCCATAGCCGCTAATACACTAGCTGTCCCCAGCAAAGGCTGTAAGCACCAGGAGGAGGCTGCCGCCGAAATGCAGATCGCCAAGTTCTTGCGGTGGCGCCGGATTTGCGGAATCACGAGTGCAATAAGCAATGCGTACAAGGAGGTGTTAAGCGCCGGCAGAATATCGGCAGGAATATAACCTGACAGCATAATCCCGGCACAGGTTGAAATAAGATTTACAGTGTATGGCGGAAATTCCATCCCCAGCACATAAGGCAAAGAGTGACTGGAACTGTCATTACGGCTGCGGATTTTCATCATGCTTACCGCGTACACTTCTTCCGTGAGCCCGAATCCGACCAGTCCCTTATGAAGAACCCGTGTATCCCGTTTCATCTTCGAAGCGAACGACATGCCGATGAACAAATACCGCAAGTTGATAACAAATGTCAGCAGCAACACAATGGGTGCGGCGGTCCCCAGAGCCAATAAATTGGCAGCAATAAACTGGCTTGCGCCGGCGTAAACCACTGCGGACAGCAGGAACACTTCGAGGTCGCTCAGAGAGAGCGCCTTACCGACGAGCCCGAAGGTGATACAAGCCGGAATATACCCGATAACGATAGGGGCGGAGTCAATAATCCCCTTCTTGAACAGCTTCAAGGTATCCTGCATGATCCGCGATAACCCCCTCCGAATGTAATTGAAAGGTATGGCTCGGAGCATCCTTATGAATGAACGCGCATTCAATACTCCCTGTGTCGGTGAACGGCCGCAGCAGCTCATGGAGCAAATGAGTAGTAGCCTCAACAAGAGCTTTGGCGTCCTTGTGGACCGCTTCAATCGTGAACAGCATTTGGGAAGATTCGGCTGTCGTTTTAATGTGATTGCTCTGTCTCCAGTTCCAGCGGCGGGAATGCGCTCTCCCGGCAGCATCCGAATAAATGATCTCGCCTGCCGAGGCTACCTCGTACTCATTCACTTTTCCGATCGGCAGGAACAACTCATCTCCGGCAGCTCTTCTGATCGTGAATCCCCGGGTCTCCGAAATATCGCAGGAGACAATGGGAGTGCGGCATTTCAAGGAAATCGCATTGCAAAGATTCACCAAAGTATTGATCCTTGCCAATGCACCATGCTCCACTACACGCTTGATCAACGATTCCGCTGCACACGGATACCTGGCCGGCTTGACGCCGAACTGGCTGTAAACCTTTCGCCAAGCAGCTATCGTCGGAATTTCACTTACCGTATCTTTTTGCAGGCCAGAATTCAGAACCTCCTGTTCCATATGGGCCAGAAGAGCATTAACTTCTGCGTCCTTCTCCAGGTTGGCCATTCGGGAAGCGGCGATCAGCCCGACGTGCAGCTCAGGAGCAATCTCAAACACTTCCCCGGAAAACTCCACCTTAAAGGCCCTGGTGTTCTTGGTATGATTCCTGCGGACTTGATTCATCGTCTTCCTCCTTCATCGCTTGTCATGGAACATTGTACCTGATATACCCATAATCTATAAATTACCAATTACCGCTCAATGCGCCGGACCAATTTGTTAACCATACCACTTTCAATTTTCATCAAAAGCTATGGCAAAAAGAGCTCTGCCTATTATTTACAGAGCCCCAACAGCGGGTGTATAATTCTGTATATTAAGAGTTTTCAAGCAGGTTAACAGCTTCGAGACGTGGCTCAGCTTGGTAGAGCGCTTGCTTCGGGAGCAAGAGGTCGCAGGTTCAAATCCTGTCGTCTCGATAATTAAAAAACACTGGAGCCAAAAGGGTGATCCCCTTCGGCTCCAGTGTTTTTATTGCTCTACTTAGTTCTTCAAGCTTTATTTCAACTCAAGGATTTCCTTCTCGGATAAGCCCGTTGCTTTAGCTATAGTTGCGATATCCAGATTCAGTTCCAGCATGTTTTTGGCAACCTCTTTGATGCCTGCTTGCTTCGCGCCTTCAAGCATCGAAGCTTCGTCATGCAAATACTTCTGGCGGGCTTCATACAAGCGGCGGGCTTCCGAATCCTGGCTCAAGTATTGCAGAGTGTCCATAGCCTTCTCAAGTCCCGGTTCATTCATCTTCAGCGCCTCCCAATAAGTTGTATCGATCCCTTTCAGGAACAGCAGCCAGTTCTCCAGTCCGCCGTTCGAGGGGATTTCATTCTCCAGCTTCGGCAGTTCCAATACATGGATCTCAATATCATCAATCAGCGGTATTCCTGTGCGGTCTTCCCTGAGGTGAAAAACATTATGGTATTCGTCATTTGACAAGAATGCATAGTTTAGAATGTTGATCGTAACGCATTTTTTTAATTCCTGATACTTCTCGCCTTCCTTAAGCTGCCCGGCGTATCGCTTGCTCCAGTAGAACAATGTACGTTTCTCGATATCGTATTTATTGAACAATTGCATCTCAATATCAATCAGCTTGCCCTCGGCCGTCTTGGCATAAACATCGAAGATAGATTGCTTGTCTAGTGGGTCGTCCTTGTCGGTATATGGGTTCATCAGGATAATCTCTGTGAGCGTGGGTTCACCTGCCCTGGTAAATATCCTGTTCAGAAAAGCCAGCAAAACATCCTTGTTGTTCTCGCTGCCAAAGATTCGTTTGAACACAAAGTCAACTCTCGGATCAAGCAACTCCACATCGAACAGCTCCATTCTTAAATTGATTATATCAAAATTTCCGGCCGTGCACGGGAAACATGATATTGACTTCACTTCATTTAGTTTGATTTCCGCCCCCCTTGGCTTAAAATTAACTTTAGATTGCATGATCAGAATGGTCAGTACAATTCCTCATAAGGAGTGAGATCGGCTTGAAGAAAACAAGCATTGCCTCCCTGAGCCTTTCCGTCGTTTCCTGGATCTTGTTCTTCTCTGTCAGCGACAGCCGGTATTTGAGTTATGTACTGATGCTGGCCATCTTGTCTTTTGGGATAGGTGCGGCAAGTTTCTATAGGATCACTAAACTCTCTCTGATCGGATCAACGCTTGCCATCGCGTTAAGCATGGTTCTGGCTTTTGTTGTGATCGGGGTGATCACGCTTGGAAAATTTGTGGACAGTGCGCAGTAGGAGAATCCGAAAGGGAGAAAAGTTATGACATTATTAAGCAGTAAAAAAATCGCTGTGATCGGGGGCGATCTGCGTCAGCTCGAAGTGATCCGTATGCTGCTGGAGCGGCAGGCCGAGGTTCTGCTGGCCGGTTACGATGAACTGGCACAGGTGCCGGAAGGAGCAGTAAAGGTACAATTGGAGCCGAGCCTTCTTGCCAAAGCCGATGCCATTATTCTTCCTGTTGCAGGAACCGGCAACGACGGCTCCGTCGAATCCAGCTTCGCGGCAGGAGATCTGGTGATGTCAGAGGAACTATTCGCAGCCATTCCGAGGCATGCTACCCTCTTCACAGGAATCGCCAAAAGCTATCTGCGGGAAATGTGCGGCCGCTATGCCTTGACGCTGGTGGAAATCCTCGACCGTGATGATGTGGCGATTTACAACTCCATCCCCACGGCCGAAGGTGCGGTGATGATCGCCATGCAGCATACGGATGTCATGCTGCATGGCTCCCGGTGCGCTGTGCTGGGCCTGGGCAGGATTGGGACCACGCTGGCCCGAACCCTAAAGGCGCTCGGTGCCATTGTAGCGGTCGGAGTTCATAAGCCTGACGCATACGCCCGCGCGTATGAGATGGGTCTACAGCCTTTTTATACCTCTGAACTGGCGGAACAGGCGGAACAGGCGGATATCCTGTTCAACACGATTCCGGCTCCGGTAATCACCCGCGACGTCATCTCCCGCATGCCGCGCCAGGCACTTATTGTTGACCTCGCTTCCCATCCGGGCGGAACCGACTTCGCCTATGCTAAGGAGCGGGGCGTTCAGGCTTTGCCAGCCCTGGGTCTGCCCGGTATCGTCGCGCCCCGCTCGGCAGGCCGGATTATTGGCAATGTGATTGTGGAAATGCTGGAGACCTGAGTTCTACTCGCTAACGGACCCTATAGCCTTTATTGCTCAGTTTCGGGTCGATCGGGCAGCGTAACGGACTCCAGTGCTCTCATCTATGTCAAATGACATGATGATTGGCCCATTCATCAGGAATAAGGTTATCTGACTCCGATACCAATGCAAATTCGGAGGTTTAAGCCGAATAGAGATTTTACGATCCGATAGCAGCGGATGAAGAAAGGAGCTGTCACTTGCATGAGCGGGATCCACGAGCAAATTAACCGGTTGGACGGGCAGGAGGCCAAAGGGCTGCTCCATGCCTACATGATGCATACGCAGCGCCTGGCCGGCGGCAAGCTGACACAGGAGCAATTCATTGCAGAAATATTCGAAACGCTTGAACGCCTGACCGAAGCCAAGAAGCAGGATCACTACACGAGGATATTTCCGCCGGGTCCGATAACCCGCCTGCATATTATCTTTGGCGACTCCGCCGGCGGCGGTCTCAAAATGGCGCTGCGGCAGCTGGGGCTGAGCCCTGGTCATCAGGTGCTTGTACTCCGCGAACGATACGAAATGGGACCGCTCGCGGGATGGGAGCAGCCGGAAGGGCGCGCAGAGCGGCGGGAATGGCTGCGGGAACGTCTCAATCAGCATGACTCTGAAAGCGATGCGGAGCTTGAAGAAGAGTATGGGCTAAAACTGGAGGAGTATCTTGCGGCGCTGCCGCCCGATGTTCCTGTCACCATCTGGAGCGGCTGCAACGGCTGTGAGCAGACCGGGCTGCGGCACGCCGTTTATCTTTTGCGAAATCTCCGAAATCCCCTCTATGTTATATTCCCGGACCGGGACAGCCACCTTCTCTTCGATACCGCCACGGCAGTCCAGGACTACCGGCACAGCGGAGAGATCATTCCGGAGAAGCTAGCCGCCATCTTCAGGCACAATGAAGCCTCCGAACCTCTAACGTCCGGTGAGCGGGACAAGCTGGTACAAGAATGGCTCGATCTGACTGCTGCCGGAGAAGAGCTGCAATACCGGATTTGGGAAGCCGGGCAGCTGAAGGCCGTAGGTGTCGATTATTTTGACGAATATTTACTGGGGAAAGCCCGTGAGCTGCAAAGCTGGCGCAAGGAAGGTGACTTTATGAAAGCCGCACGCGTCATCGGCGAAGCGCTGGGGTACAGCGAGCAGTACGTGGGCGACGATTTCCTGGAATACAGATTGCGGGAGCTTATATACCGGGGACTTCTGGAGATTAAAGGCGTGCCGAAAGCCATGCGGTATTACAGCGTCCGGGTGAAGCAGTTATAAGCTGCCAATTCACAGTTAGCAGGGAAACGACTAGCCCTCAGGCCGCAAGCAGGTAGATCCGGCAACTCATGTAACGCCGCCAACTCATGCAGCCCGGTCAACTTCCGGGGATGAAGCTTCCGGGTACAATAGGGAATAAAGAAAGAGCAGCGCTTCTCCCGGCATTCGGGGACACGCTGCTCTGTTCATTTTATTAGTTAACGTATAAGTTAACTATTAACCGGCGCTCAGCACGATATCATCGTCATTGTCGTCTCTGTTGAACGCCTCGCGGTCGAACTCCCCTTCCGAGTTCGCGACCAGCAGCGCCGTAACGGTGGTACCGGAGGCGTTGACGGCCGTCCGGCCCATGTCGATCAAAGCTTCTACGCCCGCCACAATCGCAATGCCTTCCAGCGGCAAGCCCAGTGCTGTCAAAACAACGGTAGTGGAGATAACCGCAGGGCCCGGAACACCGGCGACCCCGATGGAAGATACGATACTGACAAGCACCAACGTAACATAATCTGTTGCCGTGAGATCAATACCAAAGACCTGCGCCGTGAATACGGCGACAATGGCTGGCCATACGCCGCCGCAGCCGTTAAAGTTAACGGAAGCGCCGAGCGGAGCGACAAAGCTGGCAATCTTCGGCGAAACATGCAGCCGCTTGGTGATAACCTCCAAATTCACAGGGAGTGTAGCGTAGCTGCTTCTTGTCGTAAAGGCAACAGTCAGCGTCGGGTATATTTTATGGAAGAACCGAATCGGATTGACTTTGGCCACGAACAGGACCAGCCCGCCAAAGACAAGCACAAAATGCAGAATCAGCGCCGTGTAGGAAGCAAGAATGACGCTTCCCAGCTCCTGCAGCGTATCCCAGCCGTAGCGTGCCGTAATTCCGGCGATAAGTGCGAACACACCGTAAGGTGTCAGGCGGATCACGAACTTGACGACCTGGTGCAGCACCTGGGTCAGCGATTCAATCAGGTCACGTACAGGCTTGACGGCATCCGGCTTCTTGGCGCCGACCTTCAGGATCGCTACCGCCAGGAAGATGGCAAAGATCAGAATCGGTACCACTTTACCTTCAGCCGCTTCACTGAACGGATTGGACGGCACCAGATCCAGAATAACCTGGGAGAAGGTCGGGATTTCCCGCGCCGTGAAGCCTTCTGGCACCTCCTGCTGAATACCGCTGCCGGGATTGAACAGCAGGGCTACCAGAAGCCCGATAATAGAAGCAATTCCCGTTGTCCCCAGGAACCAGGCGAAGGTCTTTGTGCCGATCTTGCGCAGATACTCCAGACTGGACAGCGAGGAGATACTGTTCAGCACCAGTACAAAGACGAGCGGAATAACCAGCATGCGGATCAGACTGACATAGATGCTGCCGAAGGTAGAGATGGCCTGCGTCTGCAGCTCAAAGGCCTGGAAGAATATCCCCGCAACCAGTCCGAGGCCCAGACCGACGAGCACGCGAACGCCAAAACCGACGCGCTTGCGGGCCAGCCAATAGAGGAAGCCGAACACGATAATGGACACCGTAAATCCATACCAGTTGGTTTCAATTGCGGTCAATAAATTGTTGTCGATATTACTCATGTCAGCTGATGACCTCCTATACCTACTTTTTAGATGTGAATAATGCGATTAATGTACAGTGAATACTTTGCTTTGTCAATGGGGGAATTACGGGTGAAAAAGGAAATTCCCTTTAACACCAAGCAATCTAATGTGAATAATATTTTTTATATTGACAGGACGTGTCACCCTGGGTAATATGTAGCATAATCACACGCCTAGTGAATCCACTGGACAGCCGGAGGTTCAACCCGCGGACGCACCCGCTGCGCCGGAGTTGGGCCTTTTTTGTTGTCTGCGAGCAAGAGGGGATGCCATCGACGAAAATGGGTTAACAGTCTACGTAAGGAATCTACTCTTTATTCTATGAGCACAGGCTTCCGCCAATAACGCCGGAATTCTAGAATAGGGATTCATTTATGGCTATTAAAGAAACTCCACAACAGTGCAGGTAAAAAAGCCGCAAAAACGGTTTCCCGTATTTGCGGCTCTAACAGCACACACTTGCTTATAGTATGACTTCCACTTTCACCGAGGAACGCCCCGGATAAGCCGGCAGTACATGGCCCTCCAGCGGCTCGCCGTCGACGGTGATTTGCTTGACGCCTTTGCAGACCCCGCTCTCATTTCTGACTGTTATATCGTAGAGACAGCCGCGGAAGCGGCGTTTGACCGTAAAGCCTTCCCAGTCGGAAGGAATGCACGGATCAATGGATAACCCCTCAAGGACCGGCTTTACACCCAGAATATACTGCGTCACGGCCACGTACATCCAGGCGGCGGTGCCTGTCAGCCAGGAGACGTTGGCCAGGCCGAATTTGTCGGATTCCGGCCCGAACAGATTGGAGGCATAGACATACGGCTCCGCCTTGTACCGCCATAAGCCCGCTTTGTCCATGGCTACATTCGGCAGCAGCTGTCGGTAATACTTATAGGCCTGATCGCCCCGGCCCAGCAGGCATTCGGCAATGATCGCCCAGGTGTTGGCATGGCAGAAGACTGCGCCGTTCTCGCCCGTTCCCTTGTTGTAATTGGTCAGCGGATCTGCCGGATCGGGGAAGGTGGTGATGGACGGGTGGATTTTTTTGATGCCCAGCTCGGTATCCAGCAGCTCGCGGACGCTATCCATCGCCTGAAGCCCCTTCTCCGAATCGGCCATGCCGGACAGGGTGGCCCAGGTCTGGGCATTGAGCCAGATTTTGGCCTCGTCATGCTCGTCGCTGCCCAGGAACCGGCCGTCGTCCATAATGGCGCGGCGGAACCAGCGGCCGTCCCAGCCGGTGCTGTTCACCAGCTGCCGCTGCGCTTCATACATCGCCTCAAATTGTGCGATATCCTCGGGGTGACCCGCTGCTGCTGCGAGATCGATCATCTTCAGCAGCACTGTGCCGAGCTGCATCGCCGTCCAGATACTTTCTCCCCTCCCCTCGCGGCAGACGCGGAACAGCTGGTCGTTCCAGTCCGAGCGCAGCATCAGCGGGAAGCCGTTCGGCCCCAGCTTGGAGGCGGTAAAGTCAATTGCAGCCTTCAGATGCTCATATACCGGGCCTTCGCCGCCGTCGTAATAAGGTACGGACGCATGCAGGAATGCGGCGTCGCCGGTCTCGGCCAGCAGATCCCAGGCCGCCAGAGCGGTCCACAGATGGTCATCGGAATGCACACTTGTCACCGGGTCCCAGCCTTCGTTCGGGAAGAAATAATGGTTCACATGGCCGTCCCTGTACTGTTGGCCGAGCAGCAATATCATTTTGCTGAGGGCAAGCTCAGGATCAAAGGGCACCACCGCCAAAATATCCTGCGACGTATCCCGGTAGCCGACGCCCCGGAATGTGCCGGTCGCATAAAACGAAATATTCCGCGAGAACAGGAAATTGCGGTGCGCCTGATAAGGATTCCAGATGTTAACCATCCGCTCCGCATCCTTATCCGGCAGTACACTCTCCCAGGAGCCCAGATACTGCTCCCAATTCTCCTTCAGCGCTCCAAAGGAACGTTCGACAAAACCGGCTTCCCGGGAATGGGCGATAGCTTCCAGAACGCCGGCTTCATCCGGAGCCGTTCCCAGAAAAACATTGATGCTCCGGCTCTCGCCCGGCTGCAGCACCAAAGTGAATTGCAGCGCACCGCACGGATCGCCGCCCAGCAGCGTTGACCCGGTACAGCCGCCGTGCTCGATGGCCGCCGGATTAGCTTCACTGCGGTAGCTGCCGATGAACTCCTCACGGTCGCCGTCATAACCGGCCAGCGGTGTATCGGCAGCCAGATAGACCAGCGGGGTCTCCTCAGGCTTCGGCTGATTCTCGACCCCGTATTTATACACCAGCGCCTCGGCAGGATGATACTGCACCGACACCTGATGCTTGTTGTAGCACTGCCACTGCAGCTCGCGCATAAATTCCATCATGCCGAATTCGGCATAGGCGTACACATTGAGTTCTTTTGGCACAGTGCCTTCGTTGGTTAAGGTTAAATTCCAGATCAGCGAGTTCTCGTAAGGGCCGACAAAATACAGGGTCTTTGCAGAAACTCCGTCCCGCTTGGCTGTAAAACGGGTGTAGCCGAGACCATGCGCGCTCTTCCATTCCTCCGGCTTCGCCAGGGCAGGCTCGTTCGTCGGACACCAGTATTCGCCCGTCTTGCGGTCCTGAAGATAGATGTAAGGACCGGAGCGGTCCATCGGCAAATGAAAGAAACGATAGCGGGTAATGCGCCAGATTTGCGGTGACTTATAAAAAGCGACTCCGCCGCCCGCATGCGACAGCATCGTATGAAAGGTTCCGTTCGACAGATAATTCATCCACGGGGTCGGCATGTCGTGGCGGTTGAATTCCACTTCTTTGGCTTCATCGTGAAAAACATAATAATCCTCCGGATTGCTGCTGTTCGGTCGGACGCCTGTTGAAGAAGCTGCTGCTGCAGCACCGGTCCCTGTCTCCCGCCCGGGATGGTCCGTAGGCTTCAAGCGATTTGCTTGCTCGTTTGTGTTCATGGTTATCAGCTCCTTTATGTTTGTCTAATGGGCATCAGGTCCGCAGCCGCAGGTATGCCGGCTATCCAGTGGCTGTTGCCGCCGCTGCGTTCCAGTCCGCCGTTTATTTGGGCTCGACCTCATCCAGGGTCAAGGAATATTCCAGGTCCTTCATATAGGCACCGTTCTCATGCAAAAAGGTCAGGCCGAACGTAATGTCTCCCCCGCTTCCGCGCAGAACCGCGATCAACCGGTTGAGTCCGCTCCGCAGCAGCAGCTCCTGCTCAGGCTCAGGAACCCGCTCCCCGTTCAGAACAATTTCGTACTCTGCGTCCGTCTGAATGCGCAGACGCCCACGGCGCTGCAGGGGCACGCCTTGTCCGCCGCCAGGCACCTGTACGAAGCAGCTCACAAACCACGGGGCCGTGCCGGCATCCGCGATCCGCATTGTGCCGCTTTCAGGGCGGCGCTCTTTCTTCTGCATCCAGCCATATAGTCCTTCACCCAGATTATTCAGCGAGAATTCGGGGTCCATATAATACGCCTTCATCGCCTCGTAATCGACATACGGCGGGCAGGGCAGCGCCATCGCCATCTCCAGCGCCCATTCGGCGTCTCCTTTGACACTGTCCAGCAGCCCGTCATCGAAGGACGCCCCCAGGTTGCCCAGCAGACGGGTATACAGACGCAGCGCCTTGTCGCTGCCCGGGTCCGTCCGGAGCTGCGAGCAAATAACGGTTCCGGCTCCCAGCTTCAGCTCAGCCAAAAATGTCCCGGACGGCCTTGCCTTGGTCCGGTTCAGTTCCACCAGCGCGAGACGGCTGTACTCCGCCGTGTAGTTATTGACGAAAAAGTCCTTCCAGGCCGTCCCCTCCACGCTGGTGCATAACGCTGCAGCTTCCGGCACCTCCAGGCTGTGGTCCGCCAGCACATGGTTCACGACCTCCCGCGGCGAGAGGAAGACCTTGTCGAAGCCAAACAGGTCGACCGGACTCACGCCGCGGACCGCGGCGGCGCTGTAATCCGCCGCCAGATGATACGTCTCGTGCGGCATGACGCGCACGGGACGGCCCAGCAGGCGCGCGAGCGCCGCCTGCTGCTCTTCCCCCGCCGGCAGGACGAGCACGCGTCCGCCGGCCTCGGCATGGCGCCGGGCGGCGTCGGCCGCCCCCGGCGCCGCCAGCAGGCAGGCTTCGGCCACCAGCAGGCCGAAGTCCTGCCCGGGCTGCGCCGGGGCTGTGCCCGGCGCAGGGGCCCCGCCGCGCGCGGCATCGCGCAGCGCGGGCACCCGTGCCTGCGCGGCTTCGCCCCGCGCAGGCACATCCGCGTGCGCCGCTTCGCCCGGCGCAGCTGCAACTGCCGGCGCTGGAAGCTCCAGCGCCGTGTACCGCAGCCGCAGCGCGTCGAGGAACGCTGCGGCCTCCCCGCCGGGGCGCACCAGTGCGGCCACCGGTGCGCGTTCCGCTGCGGCGGCTTTGCCCGCGCCGCCGGCGTAGGCCAGCAGGTTGCGCAGTAACAGGCAGGCCTGCGGCACCTGCCGCAGATTGGCCATCAGCTCCAGCTGGCAGGCGACGAACCTGCCGGAGCCGCTGCGGTATTCGAGCAGCGGTGACCACAGATCGCCGCCGTCGCCGAAATCGCCGGCGCTGCATTCCAGCAGCAGGGTGAAGTCGCCTGTTACCGGCTTCTCGAAGGCCGCGTGTATGAATGGCAGCGGCCCTTCCTCGCGGAGCTCCGCATGCCAGAACATCAGGTCCTCGTCGCCGAGCCCTGCCAGCACAGGGTGACTGTAGTCGCCGCCGTGCGCACGAAAGAAGGAGCGGCGCGAGAGCCGCAGCCTGCCGAGCGACAGCCCGGTCTGCTCCAGCAGCAGAAGCTGCCCTCCCCTGGCGGCAAAAGCCTTAAGCCCGGCTTCCAGCCCCCCGTCCGGATCATCCAGCCTGCTGCCAACGACCAGGAGATACCGGCCCGGCAGCTTCCCAAGCTCTTCTTGCCCGATCCGCTCACAGCCGGGAAGGAAGCTGCGGAGCATCTCATAGTCCGCGTCTCCGCCCAAATAGGCAGCCGGACGTTCCACGGTCACAGGCTGGCATAGCAGCTCTGCGGACACCAGCCGGTATTCCGCGTGCAGCTTGTGCACCTGCTCTCCGGCGTGGAACAGGGCAGCGGTCAGCACCGCCCGATCCTGACCCTCCACAGCCGGGCGGGGTGTCCATTCAAAGGAAATCGTCTTTCGTTCTGCAGGCTCCTGCCAGAAGGCAAAGCTCTGCTCATGGATGACCCGCCGCCCTTGGCGGATTACGCACTCTACGCGGACCTCTTGGGCTCGAAGCGTGTCGTTGTATACGTCAAAGCTCCTGGACACCGGTGCATCGTCATAGAAGCAGCGGTTGTATTCGGCGGCAATGATGGTCGCCGGCTTGAAAGCCTCCGCCATCACCTCAAATGCCGGATTAGGCATATAGGCCGGATACTCTTCCGGCAATAAGCCGTTGTTAATCGTAAGCGAATAGGCCGGAACCATCCTCTGCTTCACGCCGGGCAGGCTTGGTTCACGAGGCGGCTGCACGACATCCTCCTGTGGCATAGCACGCATGAAATAATGGGCGAAATTAAACGTCGATATACCGGAGACTTCCTGACGCCGGGCATATTCAATGAACAGCCGCTCCTTCTGCGCCAGGCCTAAAGCGCTCTCATCTGTGCCCCGGTAAGCGCCAAGTCCGACATACATGCTGCTGTTCTGCGGGCAGATATACCACCAGCCGCCATGCTCGCCGAAGGTTAAGGGAACGCTGCGATCCCATTGGTCAATAATGCCGTCGATATTGTAGTGCCGGCTCTCCACTTCGGTGTACGCCTTCGGCAGCAGCCGGTTATCTCCCTCGGCAATGATCGGCCGCGTAGGGTCCAGACTGCGGACAGCGTCCATAAAGCCGGGGATATGCTGCTTGAAGCCGTCGCGGCCGTCCACCCAGCGCATTTCGTTTTGTACACTCCAGAGAATGACGGAAGGATGATTCTTGTCACGCCGGACCAGCCGCTGAACATGCCGGAGACAATTGTCAATATAAGCGGGATGGTCCGCCTGCATCGACTTGCCCGAGCCGTAAATCGCCGTTTCGTCGACGATCAGCATCCCCTCTTCGTCGGCAATGCGCACATACTCCTCCGGGTACGGCTCCGCATGCAGCCGGATGCTGTTGACCCCGACGGTACGGCACATCCGGTACCAGTTACGGATATATGCTTCCGTCTGCTGCGCTCCGCCCTGGAAATGCCAGGAATCGCCGCGCAGATTTACCGGGATGCCGTTCAGTATGAAGCGCGGCCCCTCGCACCAAATCTCACGGAAGCCGAACACCTCCACCCGCCGGTCAATCATTTCGCCGTCCTCCAGTAAAACCAGCTCGGCTTCGTAGAGAAACGGCGAATCGGGAGCCCACAGGCTTGCATCACTCCAGTCCAAGCGGAAAGCCGCACGAAACACAGCACCATCCTGCACATTCTCGCATAGCCGGAGTACTCCCGGTGCATCGGCAGCTTCTATAGCCTCGGCTGTGGCGGACATTACAACCCCGTCTCCATAATCTGCCGGAAGCGGAACCGCGCTAATAAGCTCACCACTCCCTGGTCTGCTGCCGGAGTCTACCTGCACCCCTCTTTCCCGGATCTTCAGCTCTGCCCGCAGCGTTCCCCGGTTGCTGATTATGGCTTTCCCCCCGATAAGCGCATCCACTTCCAGCCGTCCCTGACGGACAGAAGTCCGGATAGTTATGTCTTCAATCGACAGCATCGGATAGCTTTCGAGGTACACATCCTGCCAAATTCCCCGGGAAATATTGCCGAACCAGGAGCCCATTAATCCGGTGATTTTCTGCTGGCCGGAGGGAATGGTTACCTTGTCGAAATTGGCACACAGTACATGCAGGTGATGTTCACGTCCTGGCTCCACCAGCGAAGTTATGTCCAGCCTAAGCGGCAAATAGCCGTCCTCCCACACTGCAAGCTCCTGCCGGTCCAGGAAAATAACCGCTTTTTGCATAATGCCGTCCAGCCGCAGCACCACCCGTTGACCGGACATGCTCGTTGGAACATGGAAGATGCGGTGCAGCACACCGGCTTCGGCATCGTCCCATTCCCGGGGGTACCCGTAAATATCCATCGGGGCATACTCATGCTCCGGGATAATCCCGAACCTTCTCCCGCCCGCCTGCGGATAGCTCCGCCGCCAGCTGGAGGGCACCTCTACCTTGCGCGCTTCATAGACAATATGTTCCGGCAATCTGCGGCATTGCGGCTGATCGTACAGGGGCATGAAATCCCATTCCCCGTTCAGGCATACTAATTCACGCATGTTCTGCTCCCATCCTCCCGGCATCGGACCGCACCTCCAGCACCAGCTCCAGCCGCCGCCAGATCTCCTGCCCGGCAGGCGCATCCGTCCATTTTATAAAATGCGGGTCCATCACTTCTCCCCAATTATCCGGGCGCAGCGAAGTGTTCAGCTTCCCCGCATACGGAGCGGTCTCACGCACGGTCGGCTGCTCTGCATAGAAGAAGAGCATATTCTCGTGCAGTCCGATAATCCCGTATTTATCGCCGTCGCCCGGCCGTTCTTCCTGATACTGATAGTGATAGTAGATATAGCTGGAGATTTCCTCCGGCTTCAGCAGCGCAATCCTTCCATACGGCTCACGCTCCGGATTCCGGCGCTCCCAGTGCTGCCGCGAAACCGGATACTGATAATGAAAAATATCCGTCATCGGCGCCCAGTGCCGCCCCCTCCATCCCCCCGGCCATGCTGCCAGGTACTCTTTTGCACTAACCAGCAAATCCTCCGGCTCCACCTGTTCTCCCAAACATTCATAGTAAAGAAACAGGCTGGTCTCCCAGCTAAAAAGACTCAACTGATCTACGGCAAGCCGGTTCATCCGCGCTCTCAGCCCATCCTCTAATACGTTCAGCCAAGCCGGGTCATTCACTTGACCTTCCTGATGTTCCGCACGATATAAACAGCGTCTCATGCTGCACCTCCGGCACTTGATTTCCTCTCCATGTTACCGGATTCACTCCGGTTTTGCCTTGACGATGGGGACCATGTTTAGCACGAAAACGACATCTGCAAAACCATTTTTTATCAACTGTAGAAATTGATTTTAAGATTCATCCGTTCAGGCCGGGAAGTAAATTCATCGTAATTTTGGAGCTCTGGCCATTGCCTGCCTATTCCACTCTCTGGATTACTAGCGCTGATTGCGGCTGAATCCATCGGTAGACTGGCCTGTTTGGTTTTGGCAAAAAAAAATTACCTATTTCACCTGTATGGAGACGATCACTCACCCAATTGGATACCGCCACAGATAATGGAAACAGGCTAACGTGATAACTATGGGCAACACTTTAGACGCTTACCATTGTACCGGCCCATTGTGGTCGGTTTTTCATACACATTCGGCCCGTTTGCCCATGTACCAGCCGATTGTGGTTTGTTTTTCATACGCATCTGGCCCGTTTGCCCGTGCACCAATCGATTGTGGTCGGTTTTTCATACACATTCTGCCCATTCCCCCATGCTGTGGCGCATTGTGGTCGGTTTTTCGTACACACTTGGCCTTTTCACTGTGTTTCCTGACTGTATGCGGCTTCGTAGGCGGTGTTAAGGAACGAATTAGAAATAAACACATGGTTCTTGGGTTATGAAAAATTAGTGTGCGAAAATTGACTTATTGTCTGGAGTGGGACGCCCTCCAAGAACCTGCTCTTCTGAAAAAAGCTCCCCCCCGTGCGGGGAGGAGCCCGGCTATCAGCCCGATAATCGACTCGATAATGCCACACCTGCTGTCCTGACTGGTATAAGCTAAGGCACCAGTGAGAAAGTAATGTCGTCGAACAGCATGTAGTCGAAGCCGCTGACGTAGAAGCCGACCTTACCCGCCGGCCGGTGGGCCGGGTCGGTGCCGGAGAGGCGCAGGGCCCCGTCCACGTAGACCTGCACGTCGCCCTCTTTAACGACAACCTTGACGGCATACTCCGTATCCGGCTGCAAATCGGCCGACGGCAGGACGGTCTCCTTGATCTTCGCCCAGGCCGGATTGTACAGCATCCAGGCGGAGGTGCCGTCCGCCCGCATCTGGTACCCGATGCGGGTGGAGCCGGCGCTGTCCTGCCGGTCGAAGATGTACATCGTGCCCGCGGACGGCAGCGACGCCGGCGTCTTCAGCTTGAAATCCAGCTGGTACGATGTAAAGCTGCGGTCTACGATGCCGGTTGCGCCGTTCAGAATTTTGTAGCGGCGGTTGCCGTCCGGATCGGCGGCGATGCTGCGGTTCGGATCGACCGGCCAGCCGTTGCCGCCGTTCTCGAAGTCCGTCACATGCAGGATATTGGAGACGATGACCTTGATCTCCGCCTTGATCAGCGGATTGGCCGCAGAGACGGCGGTAATCAGTGTCTCTCCTTCATACACTGCTCGGACTACGCCTGCCGGGCTTACCGCAGCCACCTCGGGATTGGCCGACTGCCAGGTAACAGCTGTATCGGGCGTATCCGCCGGGTCGAAGCCCAGGTGCAGCTGCTTCTCTTCACCGGCTGTTAACCGCACTTCCTTCTCTGCCGGGATGATGCCGGAGAGTTCAGCAGTCAGCTCTCTGAACTTAATGTTGTCAAAATACATGTGCGTGACATTGTTGACATAGAAGCCGACCTTGCCCTCGGCGTTGTGGCCGGGATCGTTCGCCTTGAAGCGGAACTCGCCGTCCACGTACAAGCTGATGTCGCCGCCCTTGACCAGCACCTTGATGTCATACTCCGTATTCGGCTGCAGATCGTGGTGCGGAAATTTCACTTCCTTGAGCGTCGCCCAGGCGGAGTTGTAGAGCAGCCAGACGGAGCTGCCGTCGGCCCGGGTCTTGTAACCGATCCGGCTGGAGGTGCTGCCGGACTGGCGGTCAAAGATATACAGCGTCGCGAACTCCGGCATACTTTCCGGCGTCTTCAGCCGGAAGCTGAGCTCATAGTCGGCGTAGGTTTTGGCGCTAAGGGCCGTCGCACCGTTCACCACCTTGTACCAGCGGTTGCTGCCCACCTTCTCGATCATCCGGTAGACGTCCTGCTGCCAGCCGTTCGGCCCGTTCTCGAAATCGGTGAAATCCATGACACCGTCTCCGGCTTCTACCGTGACATGAACGGTGGCTGCCAGCAGCGGGTTCTCGGCCGAGGCGACCGTGATAACGGTCTCGCCGACCGTCTTCCCTGTGATGACTCCGGCACTGTCCACAGCGGCGATACTGCTGTCGGCCGAGGTGAAGCTCAGCGCCGGGTTGCTGGCATTCCACGGCAGTACAGCCGTCCGCAGCTTGACGGTCTTCCAGCGGTCTACCGTCACCTCGTTGTCATAGACGGTCACCGACTGGACCGGGAAGTGGTCCACCCCGATGGTCGTGCCCGCCTTGCCCTGGATGCCCATTTGTTCAAACGGGATATCCGGGAAGCCCGGTATGGCGGAGAAGACCGCCGCATCCGGGGCTAGCGACAGATCGCCGCCCGCCAGATCGGTGAAGCCGGGATCGGTGGTGGTCACCCAGTTGTCCGCATACTGCACCAGCCCGAATTTGTCATAGGCCCCATAGACATTGGTGGAAACACGCGGGACAGCCGGATTGTACACGACATTTCCCTCAAACGTGTTGGTATCGGGATAGTACCGGTTCTCCGCAAAAAAGTCCGCCAGCTCCGGATATTTGGTCAAATACGGCGTGCCGGCGAAGTTGTTCTGCGCCGCGAACAGCGCCTGCCACTTCGGCATATAATTCTTCGGCACCTGATTATCCGGGGCGTCGCCCAAATACAAATCGGCGTAGTCATATGGCACTTTGCTGTCAATGAAGATATTGTTGCGGGTCTTGATGTGCGAGCCGCCATTGTTCTTGATGGCTGAATTGCCCATTTTGTAAAATATATTCTCGTCAATAGTCAGGCCCATCGTGAAGTTGTCGGGATACACGCCCTCCACCCCGGCCTTGCTCTCACCGATGTTGTGGAAATAATTGCGCCGGATGACGGTGCCCCGCTCCTGCGGCGTCTCACCGGCATTCATATAGATGGCTCCGAGATCGGAGAAGGTGGTACATACATCGTAAATCTCGTTGTACTCGACCAGATGGTCATTGCCGAAGATCAGCACACCGGGGTGGGGTGCGTCATGCAGCTCGTTGTTCACCATGCGGTTGCCCACACCGGAGAGCAGCACACCCGGATTGTAAGCCTTGTGGTAATAGGCAAAATCGTGGATATGCGAGTTTTGCACGCTGTTATTCGCAGGCTGCAGCGTCGTCTTGTTCCCGCCCGTCAGCGTTACGGCGGTGCCGCCGATGTGGTGGATATGGGTGCTGATCAGCGCATGGTCGGTGCCCGGTGCCCCATCGAACTGGTTGTAATAGAACCGGCTTTGCGTATTGATCAGCACACCGCTGTTGGTGAAATTGCGGATTTCGCTGTTCAGAATCCGCATCTGCTTGCCGCCCATGAACACCGCTGCGGAGTCGCGGCCATTCTCCAGCACCAGCTCGGAGAAATCGATGTAGGAGGCATTCAGCGCGTTGATCATCGGCGTCTTCAGCATCGTTACTTCAAGGGTTGGATTGGCGGCAGCAAATTCGGCGTTCGGCAGAAAATACAGCTTGCCGGCCTGGCGGTCGATGTAGTATTCGCCGGGCATATCGATTTCCTCCAGCAGGTTCTGCGCAAAGTGGAAATCGGGGTACCAGGTCTTGCGGATGGCGCTCATTTCGCCGTAGCGGAGCGTAATCGTCTTGGCGGCTGTGTCGATACTAGCGATTTTATTGTAGGACCATTCCCAGCTGTAGCCGAAAATGCCGTCCAGCCAAATATCGTCGGCCTGGGTCCAATATTGCGGGCGGTCATACGTATAAGAGAAGGTTCCGCCGCGCTGATGCACCTCGCCGTTCGGGCTGGTGCGCGACGGACCGGGATCGATAATCTCATCCATCTGGACGGTGCCCTCATTCGGCCAGCGGGCCAGCGTCATGCCCTGACCGTTGACGTACAGCTCCATCGGCGGAACCTTGCTGAGATCGTTCGCCAGATAATAGCCGTGGCGGCTCATTTCGCCGTAATCGGCAATGCCCAGCGCCGCCAGATCGGCAACCAATACCTCAGTCCGCGCCTCCGGGCTGATAATGCGGTTCAGGACTGCCTCATCGGTAACAGGCACAAAGGCGGATTTCGGGAGCTGCTCGGCGCCGGACAACACCACTTTCTCCCCGGGATATGCGGTATACGTGATCGGTTTGTCCCGTTCGCCCGAGTCCTCCTGCCGCAGCTCGAAGCTGGAGGTGCGTTCATACGTGCCCTCACGCAGATAGACCGTAATACCGCCCTTCGGCAGCTTATGCTTGGCCTTCAAGGCACGGATTGCGTTCCGGGCCTTCTCCAGCGTCAGAAACGGGGCATGCAGCGAGCCATTATTGGAATCGCTTCCATTTGTTGCGACATAAAAAGCGGTCGCCTTCTTGCCTTGGATCTCCGTTTCCTCCGCCGCGAACGACGGGGCCGGTACAGCCATGAACAACAGGGCGGCCGCCAATGCCGCAAGCAAACGTTGTTTCGCCATTGCTCTCTTCCTTTCAGGTTGAATTGACGGCGGCCCCGCTTCTCTTATCTGGGTCACGAAGCCGCCCTCTTCTGCAGCAGATCTCTCCCGAAATTCCTTGAGCCTGATATAAGCTAAACTTTTATTTTTTCAAACCGGAATCTTTAAGGAACTGCTCGAACTGCTTGGTGACTTCAGCCACGTACTTCTCTTCGCCGGCTTCCTTCAGCTTGCCGTACAGCGTCGGCCAGGTTTCGTCGAAATCCAGGGTGCCAGTGATGATGCCGCGTTTATATTCGTCCCAGACGGCGTTGAGGTTGGCGATCTCCGTATTGACCGGCTCGGAATTGAACTTGAAGGCGCCGACCGGGTTGATTTCGGCCTCTTCGTTGATCTTCTTCGTTTCTTCCCAGACGTTCTCCGGCTGGCCTTCCTTCAGGTAGGAGTTAAATACGCTGCCGAAGACCCAGTCCATATTCGGACGGTAACGGGAGTCTTCCTTGGCCCGGATGTATTCACCATCCAGCTTATCGTAATGCTCACCGGCGATACCGTTGCAGAGCAGGTTATACAGCTCCTTGTCGGTGTTGACCAGATTCAGGAACATCATGGCCCGGTCCGGATTCGGGGACGTGCGGCTGATGGACTGGTTGGTGGTCGCCGAATAGCCGTTGGAGAACCAGTTGCTGAGCGGAACGGTGATGACGTCCAGACCGCTGTTCTTGGCTTTGACTTCGGCTTCAACGCCCGGCTTCAGGATGACGTTGAAATCAACGGCAATCTGTCCCTTGCTGGAGAAGTCGGTCGATTTGGCCGTAGCGGCATCCTTGTAGATGTAGCCCTTCTTATACCATTCGGTAGCCAGACGGAAATTGTCCAGCTCTTCCTCAGGGTAACGGTACAGCTGATAGGTCGGGTCGTTCGTCTTGATATAGAAGTGGCCGTCGAGTCCTGGCACGCTCCAGTAGTCCTCGTTGTGGTTCAGCGGGTTGAAGTCAAAGTATCCGCCGAAGTTGTTGAATGGAATGATGTCCGGCTCGTTCTGCTTCAGCTGCTCGAAGAACGGCTCGATATCTTCTATTTTTTTGATCGAAGCCGGGTCCAGATTGTATTTGTCGGCAAAACGCTTCTGTACGATATAGCCGTAACGGGAGCCGATAATCTGCTGGTTCGGAATGCCGTAAATTTGTCCGTCGACGGTCAGGCCGTCCCACATGACCTGCGGCACATCGGCTTTAAGCTCAGGCGCATATTGGTCAAGCAGTTCATCAATTGGCTGGATCGCACCCTTGCGCACCAGCTCCTCCGGCTTCAGCATGTAGCCGGTCCAGAGAATGTCGAACTTCTCGCCTGCGGCCAGCACGGTGTTCAGCTTCTGCACATAGTCCCCGATGGCGACCGGCATCAGCTTGACGGTGGCATTGATCTTCTCCTTAACGATCTTGTTGACTTCATCCTGAACCTTCTGCTGATCGGCCTGCAGTTGGGACAACGGGTAATACCAGGTCAGCTCGACCTCCTTCAGGTCGCTTGCACCGCCCGCATCCGGAGCTGCGCTTTGTGTGCTAGGCGTGCCGGAATTCGCCGGCTCTTTCGCACCGTTCCCTGCATTGCCGTTGTTGTTATTGCCGCCGCAGCCGGACAGCACGGAGCCCGCGAGCAGTGCGAGCGCCATCATACCAAACAGCTTCTTTTTCATGTGTGTGACCTCCTGTACTTAGTACAATAGTTGTATGTTAACCCTTGAGGGAGCCAACCGTAAGCCCTTTGACAAAAAACCGCTGAAAGAACGGGAAGATGACCAGCATCGGTCCGCCGGCCAGCACCGCAATCGCCATCCGTGCCGAATTGTTCGGGAAGCTGGAGAGGTCGATGCCGAGCGCCTGCGTGAACTCCGAATTCGAGGTCAGGAACTCAATGCTGTTAAGCGTCCGCACCAGCAGAAGCTGCAGCGGCACCTTGTTCGGATCGTCGATGTAGAGCATCGCGTTAAACCATTCGTTCCAGTAGCTGAACGAGATCAGAAGTCCCAGTGTAGCCAGTGCCGGCGTAGACAGCGGAAGGATGATCCGGAAAAAGATGCGGAACTCGCGCGCCCCGTCGATTTTGGCCGATTCAATAATTTCCAGCGGGATCTTCGACATAAAGCCCTTCATCACCATAATGTTGAACGGCGAAAGCAGAATTGGCAGAATGAGTGCAAATAGACTGTCCTTCAGATGAAGGTACTGCGTAATCAGAATATAGGACGGCACGAGTCCCCCGCTAAACAGCATCGTAAAGAACACATAGAAGGTCGTCGGCCGGTTATAGCGGTAGTCGGGTCTGGAAATTACATAAGCGGTCATCGCTGTCAGCAGGAGGCCGAGCAGCGCTCCGACAACCGTTACGGTAATCGTCACCCCGTAAGCCCGGAACAGAACGTCGGGACTGTCCAGCAGATAACGGTAGGCATCCAGGCTGACGGTTTCCGGGATAAACTGATACCCGTTCTGGGTCAGCGATTTCTCGTCCGTCAGCGACACCGCAATCACCAGCAGAAAGGGCAGGATGACGGCAAGCGACAACAGGATGAACAGCAGGTTAAGCAGTACTTTGGATATTTCGAATTTCTTAGGCATCGCTAGGCCTCCTCCTTACCACATGGAATGATCCGGGTTAATTTTCTTCACAATGCCGTTCGCCGTCAGCACCAGCACAAGACCCACCACTGACTGGTAGAAGCCCGTTGCCGCAGACATGCTGACATTGCCGACTTCACGCAGGGCACGGTACACATACGTATCGATAATATCCGTGGAGCCGTACAGGAACCCGGAGTTGTTCGGTATGAAGTAGTGCAGTCCGAAATCCCCGCGGAACATATTGCCGATGGAGAGAATCAGCATAATAATGACCAGCGGCGCCAGCTGCGGAATGGTGATTTTGATGGCCATCTGCCATTTGGTTGCCCCGTCGATCCGCGCCGCCTCGTAATATTCGCTGTTAATCCCCATGATGCCCGCGAAATAAATCAGCGTGTTGAACCCGACCACTTTCCACAATTGCACCAGGATCAGGATGAACGGCCACGGCGCCGCCGTCTGATACCAGCTCACCGGATCGAAGCCCAGCGATTCCAGCGTGCGGTTAATGAAGCCGTCGGAATGGTTCAGAAACGCGTAGGCCACATAACCCACGAGCACCCACGACAGGAAATGGGGCAGAAACAAAGCCGTCTGGTAGAACTTGCTCCACTTCGCCTTGATTTCATTTAACAGGATCGCCAGCAGCAGCGCCGCCGAGGTCCCGACCAGAATGTAAGCGGTGTTATAAAGAACCGTGTTGCGTGTAATCCGCCAGGCTGTATCCGTAGCGAATAAATAACGGAAATTGTCCAGCCCCACCCACTTGCTGCCGAACATGCCCAGATCATAACGGTAATTCTTGAAGGCGATAATGAGACCGATCATTGGAATATAGGCAAAAATTAATTTGTACAATATTCCCGGCAGCGAGAGCAGGAACAGCTCCCGGTTGTTCCGGAAATGGTGAAGCTCTCTCCGGAACCATGACTTCTTCTTCTGTGTGCCCCGCGGCGAATCCGGATACGGTCCCTGTTCCGCCAGCCCCGCACCCGGGACCGGAACATGCTCCGTGCCGGAGGCCATTGTAACCCTTTTCAACATAGCAAAGCTCCTTCCTTTCCATCCTTGACGCTTGCCCTTAGTCTCAGGCTTTGCACGACTAACGATAGCGCAGAAAGGGGCGGAACGTTACTGTACAATTGCAGGATTGCTGTACAGAGGGGCTGTATAGATCACGGATTGCTGTACATGAGGGCTGTATGGACTAAGGAATCCTGTACAGTCTGCGGAACCGCCGGATAAGACAGGCAAAGGCCCGCAAATCGGCTCTCTCCTTTGCGGGCCCTGCTTCCAAAAGATTTCAGTTAGGTGCTGCGGTCAATGGCCGATTTCAGCCGGTATTCCTTCGGAGTCGCCCCGTAGCGGCGCTTGAACAGTCTGTAGAAATAGCTTTCGTTGCCGAAGCCCACCTTCTCCATAATTTCCGCCACCGTCATATCCTGCTGCTCCAGATACTGTCGTGCTTTGGCCAGACGGGCCTCATTGATGCGGTCCACGACACTTGCGCCTTCCTGCGCCTTGAACACTTGGCCGAGATACACGGAGCTCATCTTCAGCATATCGGCAATCCGCTGCAGGTTGAGATCAGGGTCTTCGTAATGCTTGTCGATGACCTCCTTGACGGTGTCGGCCAGCAGCCTGTTCTTGTCCTCGCGTCCGCTGCGGCGCTGCCCGCACACCTCGCGCACGACCTCCAGCAGAACCTCTTCGATCTCATCCAGTGTTTCCTTTTCCAGAATTCGCCGGTTAATGGCCTGCAAATTGACCGATACCGGGTTCAGATTGTTATGATTCATCTCGCCGAGCGTATTGCTTAGCGTCACCGCCAGATGCAGCACGGAAGAGAACATATTCTCAAAGCTGAAGCCGCCGAGCAGCTCTCGCCAGCTGCGGATGGCCTGCTCCGTGTCTTCCAGATCGCCGCTCTTCAAGCCTTCAATGACCCGGCGCTCCAATTCCTGCGGAATCCGCAGCGATTCGCTCTGTTCATTGGCACGCAGCCGCTCCGGCTCAAGCACCGCACCCTTGCCGAAGATCATCCGGTAGTTGCTGTGGCGTACCGCCTGGTTATACTGCTGCGTGATCAGGCGGTAGTCGGTAAACACCTCGCTCAGTGTGACCGTGAAGGTAATCCGGTAATACTGGAGAATAGTCTGCTGCAGTTCGCGGAAGCTGTCACCGAGCCGCTCCAGCTTCCTGTTGTCTCCGCCTACGATAAACACGAGGTGCCCGCTCTTCATATCTGCCGCTTCGCAGGAGCCGGTATGGCGCAGCAGCTCCTGTCCGATATTGGCGACCGCGAAGTAGAACAGCGACTCCATCCGTGAGCCCGGCCCTTTACCGAGCCCCTGCAGATCATCGATCTGCACCAGTGCGAGCCGCAGCGGGCCCGGATAGGCGATGTCGATGCCGTATTGCTCCCGCAAGCGCAGAAACTCCGTCTCCTCCATGCTCCCGCTGAGTCCGAGCAGGCTGCGCAGGTGATAGAGCTTGCCGATGTTGGTCTGCGAGGCCCGCTCCTGCTCCAGCCCCTTGAGCTTGCCGATCATCTCGGTCACATTCGCCGCGATCAATGACAGCTCATCCTTCGCCTGCGGCGCGCCGCCCTGCGGAACCAGGGTCAGCAGCTGGCCGACCGGCTTATACAGCCGCAGCGAGAAGAACACGGACAGCAGCACCGCCAGCAGCACCACGGACAGCGTCACCGCGACCTCCGTCCATTTCATCTGCCGGACACTGCCGAGGACGGCGTCGTAGTCCTGCATGCTGACGATCTGCCAGTTGTTCAGGGCTTTGCTCAAATAAGTCACCTTGAATTTCCGGTTCTCATGGGTATAGACGAAGGTTCCTGGCGTCTCGCCGCCGCCGGCGATCCGCGGGAGCAGATCCTCCTTCAGATTCAGACCGGACGGCAGCGCACCGTCGGTGGAGATCAGCACCTGCCCTTCGCTGTCGGTGACGAAGAGCACGTCATTTTCCCGCTCCGCCACTAGGTTAAGCGCTTTCACATTATCGAGCATCCAGTCCGGCTTTACCGTCAGAATCAGCACATTGTCGTTGACCGATCCCAGGGACGCGCCATCGTAAATGAAGAAGGCAAATACGTCAATTCCTTCGTTCCTGCCGTCGAGATCCAGCGGAATCAGCTGCAGCTTCGGCAGATCAGCGCGGGAATCCATATAATCCTTAAGTGCGCCATAAAGTGTCTCGTTCGGAACTTCATGGTTCAGGGAAGAGAAGAACCTGTCTTGCTTCCCGTTGTAAAAGACCGCGGCATGCAGATACGGCGAGGACGCCACCGTATGGTTCAGCCGTTCAATCTTCAGAATGCTCTGCTTGAAATCGCCGCCGGATTTCAGCGCCAGCAGCTCCTCATCATTGAACATGGAGACCGCCAAATCCTTCACGATGCCGTTCATGTTCTCGATGTTGTAGTTGATTTGGGTCAGCAGCTTGCGGTCAGCTTCATTTTGCATACTGAGCACTTTGCCGCGGGCATTTGAATTGAGTACGAGCGAAGTTACCGCCAGCGTGGCGACCACCAGCATAAAGCTCAGCAGAATGCGCTGTAAATATTTGCGCGAACGGAGCGTCTGCCATACATTCAAGAGTCCTCACTCCCTGCTCTTAGAGTGACCTTACTATAATCCTGCACCTTTTTGGTTGTCAATCATACGTTCGCGGGAGGTCTTTAGTCCGCATTCCCTGCATTCCCTGCATTCCCCACATTCTCCAGTTCTCCGGCTTCCGCACCGAGCAGCTCCCGCAGCAGTGTCCGGGCCATGGCTGCATGGCCTGAAGCATCAGGATGAATCCCGTCACCGTAACGGTATCCGGTGTCCAGCATACGCTGCCGGCGGATATGCTCCAAGAGCGGGGAGTGCATATCTATGACGAAATCGGCGGGGCAGCTGCCGGTAAGCAGCCAATCGGCATAACGCTTCAGCACCTGATTATACTCCCGGTACGGGGTCAGATAGCTGAAATCGGGCGCAGCTTCCGGCAGCAGCGGGCCGGTAAACGAGGCGGCATCAAACGGCGGCGGCGCCAGCAGCACCGTCCGGGCACCCGCTGCCGCGATTTGTTCGCTCAGCCGCTGCATTCCGGCCCGGTAAGCGGCGAAGCGCTCCTCGCCGTAAGGGTGGTATATTCCATCATTCATCCCGTAGCAGGCCACTACAATATCCGGAGCTGCAGACGCCAGCTCCTCCGCCAGCCGGTCATGGACACAGGGCCGCGGAAACGGATGCGCCGCTTCGCTGAGACCCGAGACCGTCTCGCTGGGCACCCCGCGCGCAATCAGCCTCACCGGCTGATCCGGGCGGCGGCTCTGCAGCCAGTCTGAGGCGAAACGGATGTAAGAACCGTCTGCCGTTATGCTGTCCCCGAGGAACAAAATAACCGGCCCGGCTGAATCCTTCCTTAATTTAGAGAATGTATCGTCAAATAACGCGTTCATCATATCCCTCCTATCCATCATGCAGGCCCCTGCTGCGCCCGGTATAACCGGCAGCAGGCCCGCATCCTAATGGTAGCGCCGCCGCCGCTTTTGCGCCTTGACGATCCCGACCTTCTTTAGCATAATACTGCCATGACTACCAAACTATACGCGCGGGACATCGGCCTGGAGCCGGGCTTCACCTTCCGCATCCAGAAATGTCCGCTGAACCACGATTACTACGTCCACTGCCATGACTTCTCGGAGCTTGTCGTTATCCTGTCGGGACATGCCGTTCATATCATTGAAGGGAAGGAGTACCCCGTTTCCGCCGGCCAGGTGTTTCTGATTCACAGCGATGTGTCCCACGGCTACAAGAATGTCGACGGCATCGAATACGTCAACGTGATGTTCCAGCCCGAGCAGCTGCTGCAGCTTCCCGAGCTGCGGCTCTTGCCGGGCTTTCAGGCGCTGTTCTACATCGAGCCGTTCTACCGCAAGGAGATGTACTTCAAGGGCATGCTTATGCTGGACGGTCCGCAGCTGCAGGAAGCAACGCGGCTGCTGGATACCATTCTCGCTGAGCATGACGGCCAGCCGGAGGGGTACCGGTTAATGGTCCGCACCTATTTCACGGCGCTGGTCGGCATGCTGTCACGCTATTACCAGCAGAACGGCGGACATGCGGAGAATAAGGCGCTAAGAATCGGCGAGACCATCACCTATATCGAGGAGCACTTCCTGCAGCCGATCACCCTGCAGGAAATGGCGGATATGGCCTATATGTCGACCCGCCAGTTCCTGCGTGTCTTCACCCGCAACTACCAGACCACGCCGATGGACTATATCATCCGCAAACGGCTCGATTATTCCTGTACCCTGCTGCGCAATCCTGACCTCTCCATCTCCCAGGTGGCGATGGACAGCGGCTTCCGCGACCAGAATTATTACTCCCGCCAGTTCCGCAAGGTATTCCGCTGCTCGCCCAGCGAATACCGCGAGAAGCTGCAGGATAACTGAAGGCAGCGGGCAACACCGGCTGGCATTGCTGCCTTTATGGCTAGCGGTGGAATGACCGGCGGTGGGATTGACCTGGAAACGGCCGTTTCCAGCCGGCGGAAGACCACCCCGGCGGGTTCACTCACGGTCTTCCGCCCGGGCCGGGGCCGGAGCCGCCGCATTCCGCTGCCGCAGCCGCCGGTAGGCCCCCGGCGTAAGGCCGAGTCTTGCCGTGAACAGCCTCGTCATGTAATTCGCATCGCGGATGCCCACCTGCTCGGCGATCTCGGCGATGCCGAGCACCGTACCGCCGAGCAGCTTCTTCGCTTCTTCAAGCCGCAGATGCAGCACGTATTGCAGCGGCGTCGTCCCGATATGCCGCTTCATGCACCGGGCGATATAATCCGCCTGGAAATGCAGCTCCTCTTCAAGCTCCGCCAGCTCAAAGGGCTCCCGCCAGTGCCTGTCCAGATACGCTGCCGCCGCCTGTGCCAGGCGCAGCGAGGGCTCGGGCGCTGCTGTGCGGGCACAGTCCGCCTGCAGCAAGGCCAGCAGCTCCGCCAGCAGCACATGCAGACGCAGCGCATTCTCCGTGTTCAAGCGGTTGTGTATTCCGTTCATCTCCAGCAGTACCGGCTCAAGTACACCGGTATCGACATCCGCGAACTTGGGAATGTAGAGCCGCTGCTGGGCGGAAGGCGCCTCGTCCTCCACCGTCCCCTTGGCCAGCAGCGACGACCAGGCAATCTCCTCCCGGCGCAGCTTCGCCGCCGGGAGCTCATGAATGAAGTGAACCCAGTATATCTCCGTAGGCTCCGTACACGGGCGGTATCCGTTATGCGGCAGCCCGGCCTCCAGTACAAGCAGTTTGCCGGGGCCTACCGCGTACTGCTGTCCGGACTCTTCCATATAAAGCGTTCCCCGCTTCACCAGCAGCAGATCGTACACGCCAAAGGTGCGGGCGAAATGCTGATCCCCCGGCGACCAGACGGCATATCCCACCGTAACGAATTGCGGCAGCGGCGGAATGGCAAGCTCAAGACACAGCACCTTATTCACCTCCCTCTCCAAGTCGGTTTTGTGCTACTTCAAGTCTAGTTTATCACTGGTTCAGCCCCGGAAAAAGAGTTACATTGACAGGGAATCGGTTTTACATCCTAATGTGCAAGGGGCTGTTAATCCATGCGTTTTCGTCAGGTCCATCTGGATTTCCATACTTCTGAAGCCATTCCGGGTATCGGAAGCGCCTTCTCCAAAGAACAGTTTCAGTCCATGCTGAAGACCGGTCATGTCTCATCCATCACCGTCTTCTCCAAATGCCATCACGGCTGGGCATATCATCCCAGCGAAGCCAATGAGATGCATCCGCAGCTGTCGTTCGATTTGCTTGGTGCCATGATCGAGGCCGCCCACGAGATCGGCGTCCTGACACCGGTCTATCTGTCGGCCGGACTCGACGAGAAGCTGGCGCGCAGGCATCCCGAATGGCTGATCCGCGATGCAGAGGACAAGACCCGCTGGGTCAAGGATTTCATGACCCCGGGCTATCATGAGTTCTGCTTCAATACACCTTATCTCGATATTCTGCTGGCCCAGATTCATGAGGTGGTCACCCGCTACGATGCGGACGGCATCTTCCTCGACATCGTCGGCAGCCGTAAATGCCGCTGTCAGTACTGCGTAGCCGACCTGCGGGCTGCCGGCCAGGACCCGCGCGACGAAGCTGCCGTCGCCGCCTTAGGCGAGCGGACTTACCTGAACTATGCGCGCCGGGTGCGCGAGACCATCGACGCTGTGAAGCCGGGCCTGCCGGTGTTCCATAACAGCGGCCATCAGCGGCGGGGCCGCCGCGATCTCGCCCATGTCAACACGCATCTGGAGCTGGAATCGCTGCCGACCGGCGGCTGGGGCTACGATCACTTCCCGCTGTCGGCACGCTATGCCCAGACGCTGGGGATGGAATTCCTTGGCATGACCGGCAAATTCCATACCTCCTGGGGCGAGTTCGGCGGCTATAAGCATCCGAACGCGCTGCGGTACGAGGCGGCGCTCAGCCTGGCCCATGGCGCCAAATGCTCGGTCGGCGACCAGCTGCACCCGGTTGGCCTTATGGACGAAGCCACCTATACCCTCATCGGCGCCGCTTATTCGGAGGTTGAAATGAAGGAGCCGTGGTGCGCCGGAACGGAGTCCGTAGCGGATATCGCCGTCTTGTCGCTGGAGGCGGCGCGCGAAGCCTGCCCCGGCGGTCAAGCGCTCGCCGGCCGGCCGAACCAGGCCGACGCCGGTGCCGTGCGCATCCTCAGCGAGGGGCATTATCTGTTTGACATCGTAGATACAGCCGCCGATTTCAGCGATTACAAAGTGCTGATCCTGCCGGACGAAGTACCGGTGTGGCCGGAGCTTGCGGCAGCCATTGCCGAATTCACGGCAGGAGGCGGCAAAGTGCTCGCCACCGGACGCTCGGGCCTGGGCCCGGACGGCACAGCCTTTGCCCTGGACCTCGGGCTGAGCTGGCAGGGAACCAACCCTTACCGCCCTGCTTATTTCCGCCCGGATTTCGTCCCCGGCCCGCTGCTCCCGGCCTCTTATGTCATGTATGGCGAAGGGCAGCTTGTTACGCTTGCAGGCGGCCAGTCCCTCGGAAGTGTGGAGAATCCGTACTTCAACCGCGATGTCTTCACCTTCTGCTCGCATCTGCATACCCCAAGCGCGCGGGAGGAGAGCGGCCCCGGCATGGTCGAATCCGAAAGCGGCATCTATATCGCCTGGGATGTATTCAGCGATTATGCCGACAACGGGCATCTCATTCTGAAAGAGATGGTCCTCCATGCCCTGTCCCGCCTGCTCCCGCAGCCGCTGCTGCAGAGCAATCTGCCTGCCCGGGGAATTGCGACGCTGCAGTATCAGCCGGCAGAGCGGCGTTACGTCAACCATCTGCTCTATGCCTCGCCTGCGCTGAAGGGCCGCATCGAGGTCATTGAAGATATCGTGCCGCTGCGTGATGTCACCGTCACTCTGAATCTGCCGGCTTCCGCATCCGTTGGACGGGTGTACCTTGCTCCTGACATGGAAGAGCTTCCGTATCAGACAGGCGAAGACGGCTCCATTAGCTACACGGTTCCGTACCTGGAGAATCACGCGATGGCGGTAGTGGAGCTGGAATAGGGAGTGTGTCCGTTAATCCTGCAAAACCGGTTATACTGCCAAAATAGCGGCTGCTGGGTCCGTTCGCAGCCGGTGACTGCTCCAAGCTTTTAGCAAGGCTTGAGGAGCGCTTACCCACCGTCCTCCAATAAACGCAAAAGGGCCGATCCCTACAGCCATAAACGGCTATAAGGATCGGCCCATTCTTTTACCGGAAGCATCCGGTTATCCTCCCATTAATTAAGCGGAAGCACCGGTGATTCTTTTTTCCACTACATCCACGCTTGTATCCTTATCCTCTGCAATCGCCTTGTAAGCCGCCAAATCAGTGTAGATTTCCTCTTTGAGCGGATTGCGTTTGTGCTTGGCAATCTTGTAGACATGGTAGACAAGCACAGCCACATTGGCAGCCAGAGACAAGGCACTGACAACCCACAGGGCGGTTTCACTGTGCGAAGACTGCACTGCGAACTTGGACTCTCCGACGAAGGACGGCACCGACATCGTGAACATCATCCAGATGGCCAGGGTCTGTGCACGGTGCTGCAGCCAGGCGCCCTTCTTGAAGAAGAAGGCCGGAATGGTGCAGGAGACCAGCAACGCTGCGCCTGCATAGAAGGAATGATCCGATACGGCATTGTACACATAAGCGAAATTCCAGATATCATAGGCAATAATCCAGAACCACAGCTGGTCCGGCCACAGCATATCCTTGGTTTTGCTTTTGCTGATGACAATGCCCATCCAGCCGGAAATGGTGATAATGTTCAGAATGCCCGCAATCCCGTTCATAATATTCCAGGGACCGCCCACCATCATTACACCGTCGACCATACCATCCAGACTGTACACCTGGAAATCGCGGATAACCGCTTCCAGGATGTTGACCGCGAGGATGATCGCCGGGAACATCAATATGTATTTGTTGCTGCTCCAGCCCTTGATATACCGGATGCCCATAAAGCCCAGACAGCCTGCCAGCGCGGAGTATACTTTAACCCAGTGGAACCAGGTACCGGTACTGGAGCCCTCGCCCGCCGTATTGGGCCACACGGCAATGGTCAGCACAATCGGCAGCGCCAGAAACAGAAACAGCGAGAACCATTTGCTCATCCGGGCGAATTCATTGACGATCATGAGTCCGGCCAGTACCGCCAGCCACATCAGCGCCGAGTACCAGGGAATCGATTCGAATAGAAACATGACTTTGTTCCTCCTTATTATATATATTCATGTTTGTTCTCCCCTTCAGAATACCCACAGTCCCGGCTTTCATCAATCTCGCGGAAACCTTGATTTATCAACGTTCTGGAACTCTGCTTTCGAGTTAAGTTTACACTGCCGTCCGTCTGGGTCCGCAGCACTGCCCTGAACACGAATGACCCGCGGGCCAGCGCAGAATCTGTTGTTTCCAGCCCCGTATACTGTAAACCTAACTTGAATGTAAAATATGTGTAAAAAAGCCTTGCTGCCCTAGGGCAGCAAGGCTGCTGCGGACTCCGCTGTTCAGAAGAACCGGTCGACCAGATGTTTGGCATACACGGTACACTTCTCCAGCGTGGGAAAATTCATGATCTCCCCGGCAAAGTAAATATTGTCCCGTCCCTGCATCTCGTCAAGCTGCTCATAGAAGCCTTCACGAAGCGCCGCTGCATCCACATGGGGGAAATGCTCCCACCGCTTCATCATGTAGAACCGCAGATGGGTTCCGCCGAGCCCGAGCAAGGCCTGCTCCACAGCCTCCCGCATTTCCCGGTCGGTCATATCCTCGTTCTCCGCCACATACACCGTGATCAAATCGGTATTACCCAGATCTGCCCACCGGTGGTACCAGGCCATCATCTGCCCTCTGCGGCCGGGGGCCAGGTTGCCGGGAATATAACCGGACATCCGGGGAATGCCCTCCACCCGGTAGGCATATACGCGAAACCGTTCATGCCTGATGCGCCCGAGCAAGCTTTGCTCCCCCGGAGACAGCTGCAGCAGCCTGGCGGCATTCGGCAGCGATGCAGTATAAATCACCTTGTCATACCAGGCGGTCTCCTGATCCGTCTCCACGCGCACCTTGCCGCTGGCATCCGCTTCAATCCGGCGTACTTCGCAGGTCAGCCGCAAATCCTTCACCTGCTCCGCCATCCGTCTGATAAGCTCGGAAGCTCCCTCCGGCCAGGTAATCATATGCGTAATTTCAATAAAAGACAGCAGGTCCTCATAGGTCAGAAATTTCAGCACGTAAGCCGCAGGCACCTCGTATATACTCCCGAAGCCAAAGGTGCTGAAGTAGTGCATGAAGACCTGCTGAATGACATTCAGCCCGTTCTGCTCGCACCAGGAGGCGAAGGGCTGGCACAGCTCCTCCGGCAGACCCAGGAAGCCCGGCTCCTTCAGCCGTTCATAGCGCTGCAGGATTTCGGGCAGCCGTTTGAACTCCTCGGTAAAGCCCGGCAGCTGATCCATGGGAATCTGCGAGGTTTTGCGCCCATGCAGATTGAAAAAGCCGCGCTCCAATAAAGGCCCCTTGTCGGTAAGGCCGAATTCTGCCATCAGCTGCTTCGTGGCATGGTAGGAGGGCAGCCCGATCAGCGTGCCCATTTCATAGGTTTTGCCCTGATACAGAAAGGAATGGCATTTGCCGCCGACACGGTCCGCTTGCTCCAGAACGGTCACTTGCCGGTAGCCCTTCTTGGCCAGATAATGGGCGGCAGACACTCCGGTTATACCCGCACCGACAATGCACACGGACTCCGCCCTGTTCATGTTCTCCATCTTTCGTTATCTCCTTGTAAACAGCCATAGCGGCAGCACATCGCGTTGTCCCGTGTATTCAAGCGCCACATCTGCGGGAATTTTACCCAGGTTAGGGCCGCCGGCAATTTCTCTGTTAAAGGTATATATTTTCAGGTATTCCTGTAAGCGCTTCTCCAGGGCGGCAAACGAATCAATCGTTTCGTCGCCCCAGGCCGGCCGGTAGAACTCCTCCGCCAGTACCGCAGCAAACCGCTGCAGCGGCGCAAAAATTTCGTGGTCCTCTGCACTCACCGTCACCTGATTGATCTGATGCTTATGTAGAAATTCACTGTATTTATGTTTGCCACGTTCCCAATTCGACGTAAACTCACGGCTCTGGCACGTTACCAGGTTCTCAATATTGAAATGCAGCGTCTTCAGCTGCGGAATGACCTTCAGATGCATGAAATCGATCACATGAATCGCCGATTTACAATCGTACAGCTTCACCATACCGAGTGTAGAGAAGACATCGTAGATCACATACTGGTATACCTTGCCGACCCGCGGAAAATGCCCCAGATAAAAAATCCCCTGCTGACAGATATAGCCCGGACGCGCATTGCGCGGGTCCTTCATCCTGAAATCCGGCAGTTTGACACTCCCCTTGTTCTTTCGTGCACCGGCTTTTGCCCCTGGACTCTGCCGCTTCCGTTCTTTGAGCGCTGCAGCATACATCTCCCGCTGCTCTCTCCGGCTCAGTCCATGCCGCCGCAGCACGTTGTAAATTCCGGTCTCGCCTACCTTCATCCCTTCATCCTGCAGGTCATAATAGATGCGCTTGGGCCCGTCTTCCGGGAATTTCGCGGCATGCTGCAGAATCAGCCGTTCCGTCTTCCGGTCCACCTTGTTCGGCATAACCGGCTTCCGCGGTTTCTCCGCGAGCCCTGCCATACCGTGTTTATTGTAGGCATCCTTCCATTTATAAAAGGCTGTCCGCGATATTCCGGCCGCCTTGCAGACCTCCGCCACATTGTTCCCGATGGCTCCCTGCATCAGGATTTGATGTTTCATTGCCGCTTTCAGACCATCCACCCCCCGCAGCTTCTATTCTATCAACAAACAGGGCGGTTGAGGCGTCCCAGTTCCATCATTATTATGAAAAAAACCAAGGCTATTTATAATAGATTCACATCTACAAGATATGCCTGTTGTTCGTTAGATCCCTTCTTGATTTGGGTGACTAATAAATTCACGGAATCCACCCAGGAGAAGTCCTGGATTATGAATCCTTCCTCCGGCTGTATTACGCGCACCTGATTTTGCGATAGATCTCCGATGATCAATATATTGGCATCAAAGCTGCCCGGATCGGGATAATTCTTGACCGCTGCCAGCTTGCCGCGTGGATCGGCCAGGATCTTTTCAACCCTTCCGACCCCTTTCTCAATCTCTACGATTTTATCGTTTTCCAGATGGATCACTTCAATTTTCCCGATTTGCGGAGCAATAAGATACGGGTAGGCTACAATCGTTTCCAATGCCGCATTCTCTTGAATGGTTGTTTCTTCTGCGGATACCAGATCAATTTTCACCAGATTGCCCTGATCTCTAATGTATACTTCATGGTCTCGGCCCCATCCGATGAATTCGTATGCGCCTTCATATACAACGGTTTCCTTTTGTGATGTAAGATGCTTGGTCCACAATTGGCCGCTGCCTCCCTCATTCTGCACAACATTCCGGTTGCTGTAATAGATCAGCCACTCTCCCGAAGGATCGATATGTGGGCGTTCTGCCCAGACCAAAGGGATGTCTTCGATTGTTTTTTGACTTAATTCGTTCAGATTGTATTGATCCACCTGATCCAAAAGCAGCTTGTCAATGGACCCTTCTTCAATATTCAGGCTATAAACCGAATGGTTATACTCAAGAATATATTGAGCTGTACCAGGGATGGCAGTTAAGGCATACCCCTCGCTTGAATTGGGAAGCACCACATTTTTCCCGTCGTGTTGAACATATGAAAAAGATAGTTGCTCCTTTACTCCATTAAGGTCAAACATTGCTGATTTTACTTTCAGCGATTCTTCGGCTACGCGGTTACTGCTGTTCAACTGAATCGATTGGACACTGAATTCTTTCGTTGCTTTATCGGTTACCGGATCAACAGATTTACAAGAACCAGCGGCAACTAACAGAACAGATGCTGCGATTAGAGCTCTCTTCTTCATTCCGCATTCTCCTTTTTAGGTTTACTATAAATATACATATATCAACTCTTATTAACAGTTTTTTCGATAAAAGTTAGCCCCCTCTACACTATCGTCCATGCCGGACGCAAACAAGGCAGCAATTCTCCATAACGGAGAACTGCTGCCTCGCTGGTCTGTCTATAGCCTTGCCCATTGCCCAATGACGGGAATGCGCCTTGCCCCGACTGCTTATTCCATATCCTCGCCGTTCGAGCGGATCAGCTTCTGGTACCAGTAAAAGCTCTTCTTGCGGAACCGGTTCAGCGTGCCCTTGCCGTGATCATCCTGATCCACATAAATGACGCCATAGCGCTTGGACATTTCCGAGGTGGAAGCGCTGATAATGTCGATGGCGCCCCAGCTCGTGTAGCCCATCACCTCGACCCCGTCCATAATCGCTTCCTTGACCTGCGTCAGATGCTTGCGGAAGTAGTCGATCCGGTAATCGTCGTTGATGGTGCCGTCCGCTTCCGGCGTGTCCTTGGCGCCCAACCCGTTCTCGACAATGAACAGCGGTACGCGGTAACGGTCATACATCTCTTTCAGCACGGTCCGCAGGCCAATCGGGTCCAGCTGCCAGCCCCATTCCGTCCGCTCCAGGTTCGGATTTTTGACGGTGCTGAACAGATTGCCCCCGGTCACCCCGTATTTCTCCGGCTCTGTAGTGGAGACAAGAGAGGTGTAATAGCTAAAGGAGATAAAGTCGACCGTGTTCTCCCGCAGAATCTGCTCATCCCCCGGTTCTGTCGCCAGCTCAATGCCATTCTCCTTAAAATAGCGTCCGATAAACGCCGGATATTCGCCCCGGACCTGAACATCGGTATGCAGCAGGTTCAGCTGGTTATCGACCAGCGCCTGGTGCACATCCTCCGGGCGGCTTGTCGCCGGATAGTGGATCATGCGGGCCAGCATGCAGCCGATGCGGAATTCGGGATTGATCTCACGGCCGAGCCGGGTGGCCAGGCTGCTGGCGACAAACTGGTGATGCAGCGCCTGATAGGAAGCCTGACGGATGTTGCCCACCCGGTCCTCCACGACACCGCCGCCGGTGAACGGCTCAATGACGGTCGTATTGATTTCGTTGAAGGTCAGCCAGTATTTCACCTTGTCCTGATAGCGGGTCATTACCGTTTCGGCATATTTTACATAAAAATCAATGACCTTGCGGTTTGCCCACCCGCCATAATTCTCCACGAGCGTCATTGGCATTTCGTAGTGGGAAAGCGTCACCAGCGGTTCAATGCCATATTTGCGCAGTTCATCGAACACGTTATCGTAGAACTGCAATCCCCGTTCATTGGGCTGTGCGTCATCCCCGTTCGGGAAGATTCGCGCCCAGTTGATCGACAGCCGGAACGCCTTGAACCCGAGCTCGGCGAACAAGGCAATATCCTCCTTGTACCGGTGATAGAAATCAATACCGTAGCGTTTCGGATAGCCTTCCGCACTGTCATGCGCCATCGCCCGCTCAATCGATGCGCTGGTCACGTGCATCAGCTCGCGCAGGTTCACATAGTCCTTCTTTTCGAAATACGGCACCATATCTGCAGTCGACAATCCTTTGCCGTCCTCATTAAAAGCACCCTCAGCCTGATTGGCGGCAATGGCGCCGCCCCACAGGAAATGGTCCGGAAATCCGTTCACAGTCTTCATTAATGATCAGCTCCTGATTCAGATTGGTTGTTATACTTCGACCTTCAGCACCGGCTGCTTCGGAGAAATCTCCCCGAACTGGATCGGCGCAACTGATTTGTATTCATCGGTATTGGTAACCACCATTGCCGTGGTAATATCGTAATTCTCTGCAATTTGCTCCAGCTCAAAGCTGAGCAGCTTATCTCCGGCCGATACCTTGTCTCCGGTCTGGACATGAGCCGTGAAATACTGGCCTTTCAGCTTGACGGTATTGATGCCGACATGGATTAACAGCTCTACGCCGTCCCAACTGCGGATGACCAGCGCATGCTTCGTCTTGAACACATTCATGACCGTACCGTTCACCGGGGAGACCAGTTCACCCGTAGCCGGCACGAAGCCGATGCCTTTGCCCATCATCTCTTCGCCAAAGGTCGGATCATTGACTTCGGTCAGCGGAATCGCCTTGCCCTTCATGGGCGACCAGACGGTTTCATTGGTTACTTCAATGTGCACTTCTTCTACAACTTCAACCGGTGCGGCAGTTGTCCCGGTGACTTCCTTAGTATCCGCATTGTCCACGGTCTCCTCGTTAATGCCCAGCAGGACAGAAACAATCAGCGAGACGACAAAGGCGATGGCCAGACCGCCGATCGCATACCAGAACGTCGATCCAATGAATGCCGGAATACCGGGAATCCCGCCGTTGCCGGCCAGTACATAAGCGTTGACACCGAACATCAGGGCGAAGCCGCCGCCCGCAGCACTGCCAATCATCCCGGCCAGAAACGGCTTCTTGTAACGCATATTGACCCCGTACATCGCCGGTTCTGTAACGCCCATCAGGGCGGTCAATGCCGTCGAGAGGGCAAGGGACTTCAGTTTCTTGTCCTTCGCGCGGAAGAACACGCCTGCGGTTGCACCCGCTTGGCCCATGTTCGAGATATAGGTCAGCGGCAGGAACTTGTCGAAGCCCACGGTTGCGAGATTGCTGAGAATGACCGGCACCAGTGCATAGTGCATCCCGGTCATCACGATAAGCGCCATCGCTCCGCCCAGGATGATGCCTGCAACCAGTCCGCCTTCGACAATCAGCCAGTTGATGCCGCCCGACAAGCCGTTGCCGATAAATGTGCCCAGCGGTCCGATGACGATCATCGTTACCGGAACGACGATCAGCAGACTGAACAGCGGTACCAGCAGCAGCTTCAGCGAAGCGGGGATGATGCGGTTAAAGCCTTTTTCCACATAAGACAGCAGCCAGACGGCCAGCAGAATCGGAATGACCGACGAGGCATAGGTCACGGAAGTCACCGGGACGCCAAGGAAGGCCACCGGATTGCCGCTCGACAGCAGCGCTGTCACATCCGGGCTCATCAGCGCCATACTGACAGCAGCGGCGACGAACGGATTAGCATTGAACTTGCGCGCTGCACTGAACGCGATCAGCATCGGCAGGAAGTGGAACACCCCGTCACCGATGGCCGAGATAATCCGGTACGTATCCGAACCGGCGGCCAGCCAGCCCAGTGAGACGAAGAGGGCAATGAAGCCTTTCAGCAGACCTGCTCCGGCAATGGCCGGAAGAATCGGTGCGAACACGCTTGCAATGAATTCGAACACCCGGGAAATTACATTCTTCGACTTGTTGTCCTTGTCTTCTTTGCCCTCCCCGCCCTTTGCATCCTTCAGCGCCGGATACTCCTTGACCAGTGCGTCGAATACCTTCGGCACATCATTGCCGACAATAACCTGGAACTGATCGCCGGAGATATTGGTGCCCATGACTTTGTCCAGGCTCTCCAGCTGCTTTTTATCGGCTTTGCCGTTGTCCTTCAGATCAAACCGCAGCCGGGTAATGCAGTGGTACACGGAATTGATATTTTGGGCTCCGCCGACGCCTTCCACAATTTTTTTGGCCGTTTCTTGATGATTCAAGCTAATCCCTCCGATTTTCAGATATGCCAAAAACCCGAACGAAACCAGGCAGCGGAAATGAACCTCCGTACCTTCTCATTCGGGTTTTGCCTGATTGAACAGTAACAAGCCCAGGTGGCGTTATTTTCTTTTCATCATCCGTTCGAGATGCAGAGTCAGGTACAGCTGCTCCGAATGGGTCATTTGATAGCCGTAGTTCTTTTGAAGAAAGCGCTCGATTTTTTGGATACAGGCAAAGGTCTGCTTGTAATTCTTGCGGACCACGTCGTACAGGTACTCCTCGGTATCGTCATGGCTTGAATGCGTAATCACCCGCTGGCAGAAATATTTCAAATGAGTGATGAACCGGAAATAATTCACGCTGTCCTCATCAAAATCCACATTGAAGTGGTATTTAATAATGTTCATAATCTCCTGCAGCAGCTGCATCAGATGGGTCACGTCATTCATCGAATCATTGACTTCCGCGTTGATGAAATGGAGGGCGATGTTGCTGATTTCCTCCTTGGGAAACTCGATGCCCAGCCGTTCACGCAGCAGCGTCAGCGATTCTTTGGCCACATCGTACTCCGCCTTATAAAAGTGCTGAACCTCCCACGACAGTGGGTTGGCGACAATCATATTGTCCTTGATGCGCCTTGTCGCAAAGTGAATATGGTCGGATAGTGATACATAAATCCCATCGCTGATCTTCTTGTTCAGCTGTGTACGCGCCAGACTAACGATATCGTCGGTTACCTGCAAAATTTCGAGGGGCGTATCCAGCAGCGAAGCCTTGAATTTCTCCTGGATAGCTTCATCCTGCAGATGGAACACTTTCTCCACCCGGCTCTCGTCAATCACATCACCGACGCGGTTACTGAAACCGATGCCCCGGCCGAGGATCAGCAGTTCCTTCCCCTTGTCGTCCAGTGTGCTGACGATATTGTTGTTGAAGATTTGTTTGATAATCATAGCAACCACCTATTGTTGAGGAAAATAAAAAAAGCGGGCAAACGACAACAGAAACCGCATGCATGAAATTCATGCACTGCGCAATCTGTTGTGGTTTTGCCCGCGTTACCGGTAACAAGCCTCACCATAAAAATAGCACAGGGTATCAGCGTTGTCCACCTTTAATAATTTCCTGATGCCAAAACCATTGAGGTTTAGTATTTGCGGATTACGGATGAATTATTCATTGAATTTCTATGCATGGACAGCCGTTTTTGTCGGTAGCCCATCTTATGGATTAGTGGTCCAGAATGAAGCCAGCACCTGAAGCGCCTCTTCTTTCCGTTCATTTAAAGCTTGCGTCCAATTCAGGCCCGCCGAGGACGAGAAGGTCGACATGGCTTGAATTAACTGATTCACCTGGGTATTCATCAGCGTCCTGCCATCGTTGGTTTGAAACACTTCAGTCTGATAGACGGTTCCGGATTGCCAGTTGGAAATTTGCAGCTGATCCTTGGCATCGGAAATTTTAACCAGCAGATGATTGCCGCTCTTTTCAAAAATGACCTCCTCATAGCTCAATTGGAGCTCCACCTTATCCGCCGTGCCGCCGCCCTCCACGATGGTGTCGTTGCCGTAGCCCTTGCCGAAGATGTACGTGTCATTGCCGTCTGCACCCGTGTAGCTGGCATTTCGCAGCTCTCCGTACAGCGTGTCGTTCCCCGCTCCGCCGTCCAGCACGTCATTGCCCGTGCTGCCGTACAGCACATCCGCGCCATCCCCACCGTATAGCAGGTCATTACCGTCGTAGCCGTACAGGCTGTCGTTCCCTGCCAACCCGTGAATCCGGTCGTGGACGTTGTTCAGGCCATATAACGACTCTCCCGCTTCCGTGCCCAAGGTCAGCACATTCGCTTCCAGCTCACTTTGCCCCCACACCGTTCCATCCGCGAACGCCACACTCTCCACCTTGAACGCGGCAGCCGAGAAGTAATTGCTGATCAGCAGGCGCTCACCGCTTTCCTTGATCCGCAGCACCAGACTGCCGCTCTCCTGCAGCACCTCTACATCCCCCGGGTTGACTCCGAGCTGCACAGCATCCGCCGTGCCGCCGCCCTCCACGATGGTGTCGTTGCCGTAGCCTTTGCCGAAAATGTAGGTGTCATTGCCGTCTGCACCCGTGTAGCTGCCATTCCGCAGCTCCCCGTACAGCGTGTCGTTCCCGGCTCCCCCGTCCAGCACGTCATTTCCCGTGCTGCCGAACAGCACATCCGCTCCGTCTCCACCGTATAGCAGGTCGTTGCCGTCGTAGCCGTACAAGCTGTCGTTCCCCGCCAGCCCGTAGATTCGGTCATGAACGTTGTTCAGGCCATATAACGACTCTCCCGCCTCCGTGCCCAAGGTCAGCACATTGGCTTCCAGCTCACTTTGCCCCCACACCGTGCCGTCTGCAAAAGCGACACTCTCCACCTTGTACGCGGCAGCCGAGAAGTAATTGCTGATCAGCAGGCGCTCACCCGTCTCCTTGATCCGCAGCACCAGACTCCCGCTCTCCTGCAGCACCTCTACATCCCCCGGGTTGACTCCGAGCTGCACCACATCCGCCGTGCCGCCGCCCTCCACGATCGTATCGTTGCCGTAGCCCTTGCCGAAGATGTAGGTGTCGTTGCCTTCCACTCCGGTGTAACTGCTGCTCCGCAGCTCCCCGTACAGCGTGTCGTTCCCGGCTCCCCCGTCCAGCACGTCATTGCCCGTGCTGCCGTAGAGGATATCTGCGCCATCCCCGCCGTACAGCAGGTCATTGCCGTCATAGCCGTACAGGTTGTCGTTCCCGGCCAGACCGTACATCCGGTCGTTAACGTTGTTCAACCCGTACAGCGTATCTGCCAACTCCGTCCCTAAAGTCAGCACATTCGCTTCCAGCTCCGTCTGGCCCCACACCGTGCCGTCTGCAAAGGTGACACTCTCCACCTTGTATGCGGCAGCCGAGAAGTAATTGCTGATGAGCAGGCGCTCGCTGCTTTCCTTGATTCGCAGCACCAGGCTGCCGCTCTCCTGCAGCACCTCCACATCCCCCGGGTTGACTCCGAGCTGCACCACATCCGCCGTACCGCCGCCTTCCACAATCGTGTCGTTGCCGTAGCCCTTGCCGAAGATGTACGTGTCGTTGCCGTCCAGGCCGGTGTAGCTGCCATTCCGCAGCTCCCCGTACAGCGTGTCGTTCCCGGCTCCCCCGTCCAGCACGTCGTTGCCCGTGCTGCCGTACAGCACATCCGCGCCGTCTCCGCCGTACAGCTGGTCATTGCCGTCATAACCGTGCAGGCTGTCGTTCCCCGCCAATCCGTAGATCCGGTCGTGGACGTTATTCTGGCCATACAGCGTATCTGCCAACTCCGTGCCCAAGGTCAGCACATTCGCTTCCAGCTCCGTCTGGCCCCACACCGTGCCGTCTGCAAAGGCGACACTCTCCACCTTGAACGCGGCAGCCGAGAAGTAATTGCTGATCAGCAGGCGCTCGCCGCTTTCCTTGATCCGCAGCACCAGGCTCCCGCTCTCCTGCAGCACCTCTACATCCCCCGGGTTGACTCCAAGCTGCACAACATCCGCCGTGCCGCCGCCCTCTACAATCGTGTCGTTGCCGTAGCCTTTGCCGAAGATGTAGGTGTCGCTGCCTTCCAGGCCGGTGTAGCTGCCATTCCGCAGCTCCCCGTACAGCGTGTCATTCCCCGCTCCCCCGTCCAGCACGTCATTGCCCGTGCTGCCGTAGAGGATATCCGACCCGTCTCCACCGTACAACTGGTCGTTGCCGTCATAGCCGTACAGGCTATCGTTCCCCGCCAGGCCATACATACGGTCGTGGACGTTGTTCAGGCCATACAGCGACTCTCCCGCTTCCGTGCCCAAGGTCAGCACATTCGCTTCCAGCTCCGTCTGACTCCACACCGTGCCATCAGCAAACGCCACACTCTCCACCTTGTACGCGGCAGCCGAGAAGTAATTGCTGATTAGCAGACGCTCGCCGCTTTCCTTGATTCGCAGCACCAGGCTGCCGCTCTCCTGCAGCACCTCCACATCCCCCGGGTTGACTCCGAGCTGCACCACATCCGCCGTACCGCCGCCTTCCACAATCGTGTCGTTGCCGTAGCCCTTGCCGAAGATGTAGGTGTCGTTGCCTTCCAGGCCGGTGTAGCTGCTACTCCGCAGCTCGCCGTATAGTGTGTCATTCCCGGCTCCCCCGTCCAGCACGTCATTGCCCGTACTGCCGTAGAGGATATCCGCCCCGTCTCCGCCATACAGCTGGTCGTTGCCGTCTTCACCGTACAGATTATCGTTATCGGAACCTCCGTACACTTGGTCGTCCCCGGCATTGCCGTATAAGTTGTCATTGCCTTCACCGCCGTGCAAATAATCGTTGCCGGCATCGCCGCTAATGCTATCGTTGCCGGCAATTCCGAAGATCAGATCGCGGTTAACTGTACCGGTCAACCCGTCGCCGCTATCCGTTCCCAGGCGGATGGCTCCCGTCTCGGCAATCGCTTTCGCCAGCTCGCTGTCCCTGGATGCGTACCGCAGCATTAAATCCTCGAAGGGCTGCCGCGCCACCGTCTGCTCCAGCCCCATCAAAGTGAAGCTCTGCAGCAGATTCACGCCAAGCTCCCGGTTGTCCTGCAGAAGCCCGTCGAGATATTGCTGCACTTTGGCAAGTCCGATGGTCGCCGTTTCTCCCGTCAGATCAACAATATAGCTCATTCGCTCCAGTATGGGCTTCAAGTGGCTCTGCTTGAGCAACTGCACCCATATCCGGTTGCTGAATCCTTCATATACGCCCATAATGGCCGCAGCCGCAGCCGTTCCCGGGTTGCTTCCGGTAGTCCCCACAAACGGCTCGTTCATCATTTTCTCCACGACTGCGAGCTTCCGGGCGTCAATATTGGTGCCTCTACCGGTTGGACTGACATTGTCGCTGCCCGTCCATTTATAGAGAATCTGCTCCATCAGGATCTTCTGCTCTGCATAACCCGGCGTCGCCACAAACTGCTCCACCAGTGCCTGCAGACCCGCATCCTGGGCCATCGCCACCGCCAGTTGCTTTACCTGTCCATACCCGCGTACATTCGGCAGCTTACGCACCGATTCAGGCAGGTCGCCCGTTTCAAGGTCCAGCGTGTCCGCTTTGCTTGCACTCAGCCACAGATCGCCTGCCTGATGAATGCTCCCGTCCGCTTTTTCAAAAGTAAAGCTTAGGGTTTCCGCATTCACCGCCGTCAAGTCCAGCGCCTTTACGCCCAGTTCAGCCAGACTGTGCAGTTCTTCCGCTGCCGCCAGACCGTCCCGGTTCAAGTCTGTCCACACCTGCAGTTCACCAAATACAGCATCCGCGGCATCAATCCGACGGTCGCCGTTGTTGTCAACATCCAGCAGAGCCTCAATCCCGTCTTGTGCAAGATTACCGTTCTTTAGGTAAGTGGCGTCACCGAATAATTCGCGTCCATTATCTACCTTGCCGTTCCCGTTCAGATCGCGGACCAATAATCCGTCACCCGGCTTCACCCACTGCCCTTTTTCGGCAAACCCGTCCGCATTGAAGTCAAAATAAGCGCCCAGAGCCTGTGCTGTCACCTCAATCCCGTTTCCATCCAGGTCAAGTATGACCGGGTCGCGGTATGGGACCGGATCGGTCACGGTGGTCGAGCCCATATATTCCTCATAGAGCTCATAGACCTCAGGGTATGTCTCTCTGGCCATTTCTTCCTCGCCAAGTGCGACATACTGCTGGATCATCCGCAACTGATAGTCAATAATGGTGGCCCGTCCCTCGTTAAGCAATTCGCTCCCCACGGATAGCAATCCGTTCAGATACATATCCATGAACAGTGGCGATAACTTGCCCGGCAACAGCCCGCCTATCGAAAGAATATCCTGCAGATCCTTGAGGGGATCCATTGTGAGCAAATCGCCTTCGGCGAGATCGGCCACCGCTTTGAGTGCATCCTCCGCCGTTTTGATCCGGTCAACCACATCTCCGATCTTTCCCACTACAGACAGTCCGCTGTCCAAATACTCCAGCAATCCCTTGCCCCCGCTCAACGCTCCGCTGACTTGGGTGATGGTTTCAAAGGCTCCGGGAGAATAACCGTCCAGCAGGTCTTCAATATCGATATCCCCACCATTCAATATCCGGTCCACGGTATCGATGAAGCTTTCTTCTTCAATCGTTTCAAAACGGGACAGCCCGATAAAATTGCCGTTCTCCGATACAAATACGAATCCGTCCTCCTGGAACTGAAACGAATACGTCCCCCCGGTATTCAAGTAAATGCCTTGTTTCAACTGCTCTAACGAAGGAATCGGAATATCCCGGTACCATTCCCCGTTGATCATAATGCTCAGCTGGTCATTATTTTGCACCAAAGTGATTTCGTCTCCGGAGCCGGTACGCACCGCTTGGCTTTTGAGCAGATAATAATCAGCAAGCGCCTGCAACTGTTCTTCAAAATTAATGGCCATCCGTGTTCTCTCCCTTTCGGATCAAATGGTTTGAAGCGAGCGTAGGTAGGGGCATCACCTCTCACATTAGGTTTGGGAATGTAAACCTTTTAACCCTTTTTTATCCGAGAAAATCATATCATGTTCGCCTGGCTATCTATGTCGATTTTTGTAGCTCCTCCATTAAAAATCCAACAAAAAAACAGCAAGCCTCCGCTGCAATAGCAGCAGCAAGAGGCTTGCTGGTGAACTTCAATTCTCCTAATGATTAAAGGCATCCTGCGTGCTGCTCCTAATCCTTCCGTATTATTCCTCTGCCGACAAATCCACACCGCCCTGCTCCAGCACGGGATTCCAGTAGCGCTCGATTTCGATGGTGAGCGGCTGCGGATATCTTCCGGCATTGGGGCCAAAATTATAGGTCAGTTCCTCGTAGACTGTATCATTGCCGCTATTAGATTGACTGGAGGAAGCAGTATCTCCCTCCTGCGTGTGTTCTTTGCCCGCTGCGTCGGTATACGTGTTCTTCAGCCGCATGCTAAAACTATTCTCCATTAAAGCATGCTCTCTCCGGTGCTCGAAGCTCAGCCGGCCTTCCTCCGTCTTTGTGCTAACCGTCAACAGGCTGTCCGGCGCTTCCAGCACCTCAAGCTTGTTGATATCGACAACAATCTGCATTTGATCCTTCGGAACCGCGGCAATGCCAGCAACCTGCAGCCTCGCTGCATCCAGTTCTCCGACGGGGCTAGGGTCCAAGACCACTGTTGCCTTCGCTTCTCCGGTATAGACATCGGTGTTAAGCGAGGTGATGCTCCTCCGGTAGTTAAGGGTTTTGCGGTTACCTTTCGTTGTTCCTACCAAAGATGGCTCGATCAACTGGAATATATTGTAGTCATTACTGCCGTCATACTCCACATCCACATAGGTGTTCAGCGGGGTATAGAGTACTTGCGACACCTGAATGTTCTGCCCGGCAACCGTCAGCGTCCGCTGCGGGTCGTACACTTCTTTCGTTGTCTTGAGCCAATACGGGTCAAGCTCGAAGGGTAAGCTTAGGCTGGTGCGGTATTTATTGCTGCTTGCGGTGAGCGCCTGCGGTGATATTTCCGTAAAGGTCAGATCATATCTCGCATCCTTGGAGTAATCTTCTGAGGGTGACAGATAGGAAGAATAAGCAAAGTATGCCGTCTGACCGGGCAATATATTATTGTCTTCGGCGGTAATGTCAAGTGAAGCGCCCGTGTCCGATACCGCATGCCCCCCATAATTCAAAGCAAAGTTGGCATGCTTCACCGTTTGCTCCGTCATGTTCTTCACGCTGTACAGCAGCAGTACCCGGCGTCCGTCCGTCACACCGCCCATCATCTCTACCCGGAAGCCCTTCTGCACAATGCTGGTGTAGACGGGCTGGATCAGGCCGTTCTTCACAGCGCTCTGCAGAGATACATCACTGAAGCTTGCTGTGCTGAATTTGGCGGAGTCGCTCCAGTTCTTGTCAAAGGTGACCTCCATATAGCCATCCTGAAAAGCGTTTGCAGCCGGTGATTCCATTCGTTCCTGAAGGAAGGGCAGCGCAAACAGCATGATGGCAGCGGCAGCCGCCACGGACAGTGTTATACCTAGTAGATACCTCCGTTTTCTGTAGCGCACTTTTCCCTGATTCACTCCTTTCCGCATCGCCTCATAAATCTTCATTTCCGGCTGAGCTTCGGCGAGTTGATTGATTTCAGAAGCATCCTGCTGCAACAGACGTTCCTCTTTACCGTTCATTTCTGCCGTCTCCCTTCATAGGACAACATTCCGCGCAGCTCCCGCAGCCCTTCGCGCAGCCAGGTTTTGACCGTACCCTCAGGCTTGGACAACACCTTGGCGATTTCCGGCGCTGTCAGGTCATGATAATATTTCAGCGTAACCGCATGCCGGTATTTAGGTTTCATCCGCGCCAGCGCCCGTTCCAAATCAATGCGCTCACTGCTCTTCATTTCTTCCGGTCCCGCTTCTTCCAGCCGTTCTGCCGGATATTCCCGTTTCTTGCGCCGCAGCTCATCCATACAGCAATTGATTGTAATCCGCAGCACCCATGCTGTAAAAGCTTGCTCGTCCCGGAGTTTGCTCCGCTTCATCCACGCCCGGCAGGTGGCCTCCTGCACCGCCTCCAGCGCATCCGCTTCAGAGCGCAGATAGCTGTAGGCGATCGCATACATTCTACGGTGCTCCTTATACAGCCGCTCGAAAAAGGCTTCTTCCTCCACAGCGGCTGCAGCCTTCTTGGCCGGCCCGGCTTGGGCCTCTGCATCGGCCGTCTCCCTGTACGGGCCGCCGCCTTCAGCAGCATGGTCCGCCATATACTCGCCCCCTCTTTCTATGTAACGAACGCAGTCCGCTTCAGAGCTTCCAGATTCATCCTTTTGGCTTCACTCTATATTAAGACGCAGTTTCCGGTTAAAACGATTGTTTTTTTTCTTAACACTGGCGTTATTTGTTTGAGAAGCAACTGTGTTACATTAACATTAGTAACGGAAAAACCTTGGATACGAAGGAGTGCAGTAAACCATGAAAAGTATCGCGGTATTTTGCGGATCAAGCGAGGGCGCCTCACCCGTGTATAAAGAAAGCGCGCAGGCGCTTGGCCTGGAGCTGGCGCAGCGCGGCATCACACTGATTTACGGCGGCGCGGCTGTCGGGCTGATGGGCGCGGTGGCGGATGCTGTGCTGGAGGCGGGCGGACAGGCTGTTGGCGTCATTCCCCATTTTCTGAAGACCAAAGAAATCGAGCACAGAGGGCTGACCGAACTGATTGCCGTTGACTCCATGCATGAACGGAAGCTGAAGATGTCGGAGCTGGCGGACGGGTTTATCGCGCTTCCGGGGGGACCGGGGACGATGGAGGAATTCTTCGAGATCTTTACCTGGGCGCAGCTCGGTCTGCATGGCAAGCCTTGCGGGGTGCTTAATGTGCATCATTACTACGATCCCCTGATCGCCTTGTTCGACCGGATGTACGGCGAACGGTTCATGCAGGAGAAGCACCGGGCCATGCTGCTGACCGATACGACGCCGCAGGGCCTATTGGGCCAGTTCCTCAGCTATTCGGCTCCGCCGGTCAAGACGTATCTCACGGAAGAACGTACTTGATGGACTTCTGCACACGAAAGTCTTGTAAACAACAAAAGGGATGCGCCCAGAATAGCTGCATCCCTTCAAATCAGTGAATAACTATGTGATTATATTTATTCCTCATCCCTTTTTGATAAGATCAGGAAGCCCTTCCAAGTCCCGCTTAACCGCCGTAATAATCTTTCCTCGCCTGGACAAGGCACCCTTCTAAGCCTCCCGTTACAATTATAGTCGATACGGACAGCATCAGATTGAGCGGCATGTCGAAATCTTCGACATGCATGCCGTCCGAATACAGGCCGGTGAGCGGATCGAAGCCGGAGGCAAGCCGTTCCCGCATGGACCGCCCGTCGGAGATATACCCGTACACCCGCTTTCCGAGCGCGTAGCCAAATCCGCATTCGAAGACGGTGCCGGAGTCAGGCTCAGCCCCGCGAAATGGATTCAGGTCGGCCATAACGATGTCCGCCTCCCGGATCAGGCCTTCGTTGGCGTAAAAAATCATCGTCCCCGTCTCCCGCCGGTCCAGATTATCGTAGTTCTCCTTGTCCAGCGGCACCAGCCCTTCAAAGCCGTATTCATTGCAGAGCTCCCTTAAACTGCGGCCATATTCCACCGCATCCGGGCGGAATACATGGAATCCGGCCAGATAAATCTTGGGTCTCCCGAACGCCCGCCATGTCAGCGGCGACGGGTCGGACAGCTGGTCCAGAATGACCCGCTGCGCTTCTTGCTTGGTTTCAAATACGTATGGCTCCACGTCCGCTGCGTTTCCGGTATCGCGAAACACAGCCCGATACCTGCCGTCATAGGGAGGTTTAACATAAAAGGTCTCTCCACCGATTATGCGCTTCCGGCATTTGGCAACTACGCCGGCTATGACGATGTATAAATCCCGTTCATCTCTTTCCCCACCTGCCTCAGTCAAGCGTTCCTCCCCCTTATTCCCGCCATCAATGCTGCTGCAGGAGCGTAAATACCATCTCCCGGAACAGCTCCCGGTCTGCATCCAGACACACCTCGGCGTTTGGCGGCTTCTTCAGAACCCCGTTCATGTCCACCAGACTGTAGCCCCGGGTCAGCTCGCTTTTGTACTCGACGTCAATATAATAGCGGCCCGAGCGAGACATGATCCGGTTGTCGATCGCCATCGCTACCGTCAGCGTATCGGGATGGGACAGCCGGCGCTGTCCGGTACGCTTCAGGCCCAGCTCCATGCCGGTTCTCAGCACCTTCATGTAAAAGCTGGCGAACGCCGTGTTCATGGCTTCGATCTCCCGGAAATGCTCCTCCGCCATCACCGGGCTGCGATGGCAAACATCCCAGCCCATCATCGTCAGATTAAATCCGGCATGCACAACGATGTTCGCCGCTTCCGGATCGACGAAGAAGTTAAACTCTGCCGCCGGGCTGTCGTTGCCGATATAGTTATTCGCTCCGCCCATTACCCACAGCCGCTTCAGCTTCCCGACAATGGAGGGGTCCAGCGAATAGGCAAGCGCCAGATTAGTCAGCGGCGCCTGCGCGATCATCTCGATTTCACCCGGATACTCATTGATCAGGCGAACAATGGCCTGTGCGGCATGTTCGTCCTGCGGCTGCAGGGACGGCTCGGGGAAGTTCGAGCCGCCCATCCCGTCCGAGCCGTGAATATGCTCGGCCGTGAACAATTCACGCATCAGCGGCTTGACCGCTCCAGGGTACACCGGCACATCGGGACGCTCCGCGATTTCCAGCGTAGTCAGCGCATTGCGTGTGCCAAGACTAAGCGGCACATTGCCGGCAACGGTCGTAACAGCCTTCAGCTCCACGCCCGGCCAGCAGGCGGCTAACAGCAGTGCAGTACAGTCATCGCCCGCAGTATCAGTGTCAATCAGAAGCATTTTACGTTGACTCATAACAGCGCCCCCCTTCTTTGAATCAGATCCCGGCACGGACGCTCACTTCAGGCAGTGCCTTACCGCTTTCATACAGGATCCGTTCCTCGTCCATCGTCAGAATTTGGCGGTCCTTCATCACAATGGCGCCGTCGATAATGGAATCCTTGACATCACTGCCGTTTACCGCCTCCACAATGGTCGGTATCATCCGGTGGTTCGGCCAGATATGCGGCTGATCGGTGTCAATCAGGATCAGGTCAGCTTTTTTGCCGATCTCAATTGTACCGATCTCGTCCGGGATCTGCAGCGCGGCTGCACCGCCGGCTGTCGCCATCCGGATCAGCTCTTCCGCAGGAATGACGACCGGATCAAAGATCGGCAGTCCCCAGAACGCATGGAGTCCGGAACGGAACACTCTCATCTCGTCAAACAGGCTGAGGCTGGAGCCGGCCGCGCCGTCGCTGCCCATGCCGATCGAAAGCCCCTGCTGCATCATTGTCGGTGTCTTCGGGAAGCCGTGGCTGCCGAAATTGCTGCGCGGGCAGTGGACAACCTTAACACCCCGTTCCTTCATTAAAGCAATTTCGCCCTCCGACAGCACTACGTTATGCGCCGCCAGCATGTTGGGTCCGAGCGCCCCGAACATGTCGAACACTTCGGCCGGGCGTTTCTGGTAATGCTGGAGACAATAGCTCACTTCATCGCGGTGTTCGGCCAGATGAACGTGAAGTCCGGCTCCGTACTCCCGGGCTTTATCGGCCATCAGCGACATCAGCGCCGGGGTGCTCGTCATCACCTGGCGCAGCGCAAACCAGATGCGCAGTCGTCCCTCGCCCGCTCCGTTATAGGAGCGGTACAACTCCTCTATCCGCGCGGCTGCGTCCTCCGGCGAGGCGGCTTTCATCGAATCCGGGATGAACGGTCCTATGTCCATGGTGGAGCAGGTGATCGCTGCGCGCAGGCCGGATTCGATAACCGTCTCCGCCACCTTGTGCATGTGGACGCCGCCCGATTCGGCAAATGTGGTCGTGCCCGACTTCATCATTTCCAGGCAGCTCACCTGAGCCCCGAGATAAACATCCTCTTCGCGCAGGCTGCTCTCGAAGGGCACCAGAATCCGCGACCAGATCATCGGATATTCACCGAGCGTCCGCCCTCTCAGGAACTGCTGGCAAGTATGGGTATGCGCGTCGACAAGGCCGGGCATCAACAGCTTTCCTTTGCCGCGCAGCGTTTCTTTGCCTTCATATTTTCCGTTCAGCGTCTCGGACGGCCCGATATCCACAATCCGGGTATCCCGGATGACGACCGTTTGGCCCTCCGCGATTTCAAAATCGGGGGTCATCAGACTGCAGTTCGTAATCAGTATGTCTGCTTGCTCCTTCATCTGCACAGTTCCTTTCCTGATTCGTAGTAAGTTTAGCGGTGCGCCGCTGTTATTTGACTCCGCCTTCCGTCAGTCCCTGCACGATATAACGCTGGAAATAAAGCACAAGCAGCAGAACGGGGATACAGGAGACGACGCCCGCCGGGAACATCAGCTCATAGGCGATGCGGTCCTGGCCGATAAATTCCGAAATTCGCGTCGGCAGCGTCCGGGTGCCCGAATCCGTCAGGATGGAGGCCAGCAAAAATTCGTTCCACGCCCCGATGAAGACAAACACGCCGGTGGCCGTAAGCCCCGTGGCCGATAGCGGCAGCATTATCCGGAAGATGGATTGCAGCCGGGTGCAGCCGTCGATTCTGGAAGCCTCCTCAATTTCGTGCGGCAGTGATTGCAGAAAGGAGTAATACATCCAGACTACATAAGGAAGCGAGAACGTCATGTATGCCAGGATCAGACCTGTGTAGCTGTACAGCAGACCCGTTACCCGCATCAGCACGAACATCGGGATCAGCAGCGCCATCTGCGGCAGCATCTGTGAGCCGAGAATGGTCAGAAATACGGTCTTCCTCCCCGGAAACTTGAGTCTGGCGAAGACGTAGGAGGCGAATATGCCCAGAACCAGCGACAGCAAAGTCGTAAAACCGGCCACAACCAGACTGTTCCTGAGTGCATCCAGAAACGTGCCGTTTGAAAACAAGTTGCCATAATACTTGAAGGTGAACTGCTCCGGAAGAACCACAGGCGGCCGGGAGAGCAAATCGACCGGCCTTTTGACGCTGGACAGGAGCAGCCATAGAAAGGGAAACAGCACGTATAACATGAGGCCCAGAGAGATTCCCCGGACGAGCACCCCCTTGGCGATTCTCCGGGATGTCCATTTGGACGAATAGCTGCGGTTCATCGGCATACCCCCTAACGTTTATTTTCCGAGCAGCTTCAGCACATTGGCTTCAGCGGCGCTGAGCGCCTCCTCCGCTGTCTCCTTGCCCGCCACGGCGGCAGAGATATGCCTGGACACTTCATCCGCGATGACCGCCGCCTGTTCATGCTTGAACATGCCGTAAGGATACTGCATCTGCTCGGCGAGCGGCTCGAAATGCGGGTTCTTCTCCAGCACTTCGGCATCCGCAAGAGCGGCGGAATCGGCAGGCACACGGCCAAGGTTAATCGCCATTGCTTTTTCCTGCTCTGTTGAGGTTACGAACTTGATGTATTCCATCGCCTGCTCCTTGTTCTTGGAACCTGCAGGAATCGCCAAACCGCCTGTCTCCGCATAAGAGGATGTCTTCAGGACGGCGCCGGGTATCATCGCCACGCCAACCTGGCCGACGATTTTCGACGTTTCCGGATTGTTCGCCAGCGGGTACGTGTGCGGAGCGTTCATCATCATGGCAATGCTTCCCTGCGCAAAAGCATCAGCCATCGGAGCGGTACTGTCATACTGCACGGACGAGGGGCTGACGATTCCATCCCGCAAATTCATGTCCGCCATAAACTGCAGCGCCCTTACTCCCTCGGGACTGTTGAAGATCGGCACGTCGCTCTCGTAATCCCAGAATTCGCCGCCCTCCGCTCTCAGGTGGACAATGAACGGCGTGTAGGAGAATTTCTCACCCCAGGGCTCTGCGTATGGGGTGATGCCGGCCTCTTTCAGCTTGGTCGCAGCTTCCGTAAACTCGGTCCAGGTCGCCGGCGCCGCAGCGATGCCCGCTTTGGCAAACAGCTCCTTGTTATAGTACAGCTGCCAAGGCCACAGATAACGCGGAAAGCCGTAGGTTTGGCCGCCGTTCATCAACGGCGTGAAATAATCCTCAGGAATATTGGCCCTCATCTCGTCTGTAATCATGTCGTCCAGCGGAGTAAGGAAGCCTTTGGGCGCGAACTCGGCGACAAAATCGTCTCTTACATGCACGACGTCGTATTCGGTGCTGCCCCCGGCAAACGCCGTCGCCAGCTTGTCATGCTGCTCCGTAAAGTTGACCACTTCATAGTTCACCTTGATGCCAGTGGCCTCCTCGAATTCCTTGGCCTGATCTTGCCAGAACTGATCGCCGACGTAGAGGATCGTAATTTCGCCCTTGTCGCCTGCGGCGGCATTGCCTTCGGCCCCGTCTGCACCCGCCGCTGTATTCCCGCCGTTATTGTCCCCGCATCCCGTTACCGTCATCGCCAGCGCTAAACCCGCCATACCCCAATGCAGTCTGGATTTCCCCCACACCTTCGTCATCTCGTAAGCTCCTCTCTAATGTCTTAGTTCTCGACCTTGAGCGTCTTCATATATAGCAAGGTGAACACCAGGGTCAACAGGGTAATGCAATAGCTGATCGCCGCTCCATAACCGATATTGAAGTTGCGGAAAGCCTGCTCGTAAGCAAAGACGTTGAGCGTCATCGTGCCATCCTGAGGCCCGCCTTTGGTTAGCAGCCAGATGAGGTCGAACACGCGGAGCGTCCACATCGTTTCGATAACCAGCAGTACCGTGATGACGGGCTTAATATGAGGCAATATAATATGATAGAATGCGGTAATCGATCCGCCGCCGTCCACTCTTGACGCCTCATGAAGCTCTCTCGGGATGGATTGCATCGCGGCGAGCAACAGCAGGGCTACGTAAGGGACGCTTTTCCAAATATCGGCGAACAGCACGGCCGGCATGGCCGTATGTACGTTGACCAGCCACATTTGATATTGGTCGATAAAACCCAGTCTCAGAAGCAGCTCGTTGAATATGCCGTAATCACCGCTGTACATCCATTGCCACATCAGGGAGTTCACTACGTTGGAGAGAGCCCAGGGAATCAGAAAGAGCCTCTTGAAGAATGCGGCACCCCAAACCCCGAAATAGATCGTCAGCGAAATGCCGAATGCGATAGAGAGTGTAAGGATGACCTTGACCACTGTAAAGAACATCGTGTTGGTCATCACCTGCGGAAAACGGGCATCCCGCAGCAGTTGGATGTAATTGCCGAATCCGACGAATTCATAAGTCATATTCCCCTGCGTGAATGCTACCTTCGTAAACGAAATGAACAGGGCGTACAACATCGGGACTACAACGACAAGCACAATCAGCACTAATGTCGGCAGCAGATAGAGGTACGCTGTCGATGTGTCGGAGAGCTTGTCCAGTCTGCCTAGCAGTCTCCCGCTTCCGCTGCCCGCGCCCTCCGACGGCTTGTCCCTGCCACGCCAGAACAACCTGGAATTACGGTCTACCTTCTCCATGTTGCCTCCCTCCTTCTTCCCTATTATTGCCGCTAGATACCGGCGGTTCGCGCCTCATATCGCCATTGGGAGCCGAGGCCCCGGGAAATGGCTTGGGCAGCTTCGCCGCAAGCCTCGTGGCACCGCTCCATTTTTCCTTCCATCCGGAACTCCGGACCGAGAATCGCAATTGAGGCGACGACCTTCTCCTCATGATCCCTGACAGGAAAGGCTATGCCCACCGAGCCCATATCGACTTCCTGAAACGTCCAGCTGTATCCCTGCGCCCGAATCTTCGCCAGCGACTCCCGCAGTGTGTCCGGGTCGGTATCCGTAAAGGGGGAGAAGGCATTCAGACCTCCGGCGATGATGCCTTCCCTTTCGTACTCCGGCAGATAAGCCATCAGCAGCTTGGTCGGCGCGCCCCCGTACAGCGGGACCCTCTTGCCTAACTGGGAGGTCGATTTGATGGATTCATGGCTCTCCATCTTCTCAATGCATACGCCGGATTGCCCGTCCACAATCGTAAGCAGCACGGTTTCCCCGGTCCGCTCGGCGAGCGTCTCCAGTACGGGTCTTGCCAAGGTACGAAGATTCATCCCCCTCGCGACGACCATTCCGAGCTCGAACAGTTTCAGGCCGAGTCTATACTTTTTGGTTACCGGGTTCTGCGTGACGTACCCTCTTGCCTCCAGCGTCGTCAGCATCCGGTGGATTACGCTTTTGTAGCAGTCCAGTTCCTCGCTCAGCTCGGTTACCCCCCACTCGGGCCGCAGATCGGTAAAGCATTCCAGCAGCAGGAGCATGCGGTGTCCGGTCTCCAGCTTCGGCTTCTCATTAGCAGGCATATTTATTCCTCTCCTTTAAGTTGTTCTTATTTGCGGAACGCTGTTCTTTTATGTAGTTAAAAAAATAACTCCCTAGCAAATGTAATATTTAATAACATAAAATTCAATGATTCATTGGAAATTAGGTCTAGTATATCAATTTTTAGTGTTTTTACAACCCTTTTCGTTAAAATTTTATTTTATATGTTATATAATTTAACATACAAGGGATTGATACCTCACTTAGTGTTCTACTCCTACTATAAAAAAGGCCGCCTCTTCAGGTTTACCCTAAAGAGGCGGCCGGGCCGCTTTTGCAGCAGGTCACACAGGCGAAGGATGTCTCTGCGGGAGCAGACTCAGCCTTCGCGCGTGTTCGCGGCTGAATTGTACTTGCACCAAAAGCTGTCTGAAGCTGTGAATCATTACTTCTCCAGCTCCAGCACCTGCTCTTTATCCCTCAATAAATCGGCATACTCGGATTTATACGACTCCAGACTCTGCTTCAGGTCCGCATCATTCGGCTCTGCCTTGAGCCGGCTTGAGGCCGCCAGAATCTGCTCCACCACGGCGTCGATTTTAGTGTCGATGGCTTCGATACGGCTCTTGGCAGGCGACAGCCCCGGGTCGCGCGCTGTCGCCGGCAGCACCGGGCCGATCAGCGACGGGCTGAGCTTGTCCGCTTCCTTGGCGACAGAGGCCCTTTTCTCGTCCAGGCTGATTGTTTTGCCGGAGACGGTTACTTTGTAGCCGGCCAGCTCCCCGATGGCCCGCACGGGCGCGTAACTTTTACCATTAATGACAATGGCCGGATCGGCCAGCTTTTTGCCGTATACCTTCACCGTATATTCCGCTTCAATCGTCTTCCCCACCAGAGTACCAGAGGCGCCGATGGCTTGCGTGCCCACCATCAGCACTGCTCCCGCCAGGAATCCGGCGACCGCTTTCTTCATCCGAACATTCCTCCCTGCCCTGTAACTTTACGTCCATTGTAACACGGATCGACAGCAAGCGCAGAAATCTGCATTAGTTTCCGCCGCTGCAGCCGATTCCTGAACCGTTCTGACCTTAGTGTCAGGCCGGCTCCTGTAAGGCAGTGTGTCCAGGAAGTATTTGGCATAAGGCTTGCCTAAGCCGCTCCCTTGCAATCCCTCACCCCTTAGTTAATAATGATTATCATTATCGTATATTTTCAAAGGAGAACTGAACATGGTGCACTTAGCCGAATATACCCGGCAGCTGTTCTTTACATATAACGGCTTCAATGTGCTCGAAATTCCCTCGGGCGGCTACAAGGAATGGACTTCCTCCTCAGCGGATGAAGCGGCCTTTCTGCTGGTGGACCAGCACCGCCTCAAGGCTACATTGCAAGGACAAGGCACGCAGAGCAGCGATACCGTGAATGGCGGGGAAATCCTTCTGATCCCGCCGAACTGCTCCTGTATGCTGCAAAGCGAAGGTGAACAGAACGCCAAAGCATTCGTTGTACGCTTCGGCGTACAGGGAACGGAACCTGCACGGGAAGCGCTGCGCGGCGTGGACCGCGAGTACCTGGGCGGCGAGCGCATCCGCAGCTTCCGGATGCCGCAGGCCCGGAACTGGCTGCAGGACTTCGCCCGCGAAGCGGCGGCGGATGATCTGGCCCATTACTCCCGGCTGCAGTCGCATCTGTATATGATCCTCTCCGGCTTCGTCGCTTCCCTGAAGAAGCCGAAGGCTGCGGCCGCCGATCTGCTTCATTACGTAGAGCATGCCCGAGAATACATCGCGAAGCGGTATCACGGGACCATTGATATCGAAGAGCTGGCCCGCGCCTCGGGGGTCAGTTCAAGCCGCTTCTACCGGGCATTCCGGCTGCATACCGGTCTCAGTCCCCTGCAGTATACAACGGCCGTGCGGCTGGGCGCGGCGATGCAGCTGCTCTCCGGCGGTGCTTCATCCGTCGTGGAGACCGCCCATGCCGTCGGCTATCCCGACGAGCATTATTTCAGCCGGCTGTTCAAGAAGCAGCTTGGCCTTAGTGCGAGTGAATACAGCGCCGCCGCCCGGCGCAAGGTGGTTACGCTGACGCCGGTATTTCTGGGCGATCTCGCCCCGCTCGGCCTCTCGCCGCAGCTTACCTTCGAACGCAATGCCCTGGAGCAGCCGGAGGAGGTCTTTACCCGTCTCCGCGAGGCCGGGCCGGAGCTGATCCTTACCGGCCCGATCGAGAAAGAGCTTCTTGCGGAGCTGGAAGCGATCGCTCCGACGACCGTCATCCGCTGGAAGGGATATCCCTGGAAGCAGCGCTTCCTGGACATCGCAGGGCTGCTGGAGCTGACGCCTGTGGCGGAGCGCTGGCTTGCGATGTACAGCGGCAAGGTCGCCAATGCCGGTGTGCAGCTGCGGCAGTATTGGCGGGATGAACCCGTGCTGCTGGCCGTAACCCGGACCGAGGATTTCGTCGTGTTTGGCCGCAACAACAACAAAATCAACGACCTCTTCTACGGAGAGCTGGGGCTTACGCGTCCGAAGCTGCTGGATACACTGGAGGGCCCCGGCCTCTATTCGCTGCCGGAGATTGCCGACATGGACTGCGAGAATATTATGATTATGGTTCCGTCCGCCTTCGAGCATCTGGAGCTGGCCAGGCTGGAGCAGGAATGGCGGCGGCTCGGGCAGCGGGGCAGCAAGAAACGCTGTCTCTTCATCCCCTATCACGGCGTGCTCAATTATAATGCAGAGTGTTACGAGAATCTGGTCGATCAATCGGTCTGGCATACCAGCAGCCGGATGCTCTCCCGCTGAAGCTGTCCATAATGCCGAAAAATCCATCGAATTTGAAGTATTGTCCAGCCCCTTCGGCAAGTCTTTTCCGTTATAGTAATACTAGACATAATGATAATGATTCTCAATGAGAAAGAGGACATGGTAATGAAATGAAGGATGTTTCTTTTTTTCTGAGCAAAAAGTTTCTGGCTGCGGTGCTGCTCCTCCTGTCTGTGACCTCCCTGTTCATCGGGGTCAAGGATCTCAGCCCGCTCGATCTGTTCTCGCTGGATCAGAGCCAGCGCCAGGTGCTGCTGATCAGCCGCCTGCCCCGGCTCATCAGCCTGATTATCGCCGGCGTCAGCATGAGCGTCGTCGGACTGATCATGCAGCAGCTCAGCCGCAACAAGTTCGTCTCGCCGACCACCGGCGGTACAGACGACTCGGCCAGGCTCGGCATTCTCGTCGCCATGCTGCTGTTCGGCAACGCCCCTACGATGGGCAAGATGCTGGTCGCCTTCGTCTTCGCCCTGGCGGGCACCTTTCTCTTCATGAAGCTGCTGGACCGGATCAAGCTGCGGGACGCGGTCTTCATTCCGCTGGTGGGGCTGATGTTCGGGAATATTATCAGCTCGGTGACCACTTTTTTTGCCTACAAATATGATCTGATCCAGAACATCTCCTCCTGGCTGCAGGGCAACTTCTCCCTGGTCATGAGCGGGCGCTACGAGCTCTTATACATAAGCATTCCGCTGGTTATTGTTGCCTATATCTTTGCCGACAAGTTCACAATCTCCGGCATGGGCGAAGAGTTCGCAGTAAATCTGGGTCTGAATTACCGGCAGGTGGTCAACATCGGGCTGATTATCGTCGCGCTGGTCTCGGTGGTGGTGATTATTACGGTGGGAACCATTCCTTTTCTCGGGCTGATTATCCCGAACCTCGTCACGCTGATGCGCGGCGATCATCTGAAGAAAAGCCTGGGCCACACAGCCCTCCTGGGCGCCGTATTCATTCTCGGCTGCGACATTCTGGGACGGGTCGTCATCTACCCCTATGAAATTCCGATCGGCCTGACGGTCGGCGTCATTGGCAGCGGAATATTCCTGTACTTGCTTCTGAGGAGAAAGGTCTATGAATAACACGGTCAAAATCAGTCTCTTGTCGCTGCTCTGTCTGGCGCTGATCGCGATCTTCCTGTTCACCGGTATGATCGGGCAGTGGGATTACGTCTTCCCCCGCCGTGTGTACAAAATCGCCGCCATCGCCATCACTGGCGCAGCCATCGCGTTCTCGACGCTGGTGTTTCAGACGGTGACGAACAACCGCATCCTGACGCCGAGCATCATCGGCCTGGATTCGCTGTACATGCTGCTCCAGACATTCATCGTCTTTGTCTTTGGCTCAACGAGCCGCCTGGTGACCCAGCCGGAGCTGAACTTTCTGCTGTCGGCCGGCTGCATGCTGTTGTTCGTCGGCATTCTGTACCGGCTGATGTTTAAGGGAGAAGGCCGGCATCTCTACCTGATGCTGCTGGTGGGGCTGGTGCTTGGCACCTTTTTCGGCAGCATGTCGACCTTCATGCAGGTGCTGATCGACCCCAATGAATTTCTGGTGGTGCAGGGGCGGATGTTCGCCAGCTTCAACAATGTGAACACCGGCCTCCTGCCGCTGGCCTTCGCCGTGATGATCGCAGTGCTGCTTTATGGTCTGCGTTATCTCGGTATCCTGGATGTCATGTCGCTGGGGCGGGACCATGCGGTCAATCTTGGAATCGCCTATGACAAGACGGTCAAGCGTCTGCTGGTGGTCGCCGCCGTGCTGGTATCGCTGTCGACCGCGCTGGTCGGTCCGATTACATTCCTGGGGCTGCTTGTGGTCAACGTCGCTTACCAGCTCATGGCCACGTACCGCCACCGCGCGCTGCTCGGGGGCTCGATCCTGATCAGTATCGCGGCGCTGGCCCTCGGCCAGCTGCTGGTGGAACGGATCTTCACCTTCTCCACCACCATCAGCGTCATTGTCAATTTTGCCGGCGGACTATATTTCCTGTACCTGCTGCTAAGGGAGAACAAGATATGATCGAAGTCAGAAATGTAACCAAGAGCTACGGCGGCAAGCCCATCGTCGACAACGTGTCGCTGGACATCCATAAAGGCAAGGTCACCAGCTTCATCGGACCGAACGGCGCCGGCAAAAGCACGCTGCTCTCCGTCATCAGCCGCCTCAGCGCCAAGGATTCCGGCCAGGTGCTGATCGACGGGCGCGAGGTGGGCGCCTGGGACAGCGGGCAGCTGGCCCAGGCCATCTCCATCCTCAAGCAGTCGAACCAGATCGGCGTCCGTCTCACGGTGCGGGAGCTGGTCAGCTTCGGCCGCTACCCTTACTCCAAGGGGCGGCTGACGGCCGCCGACCGGGAGATGATCGACCAGGCTATTGCCTATCTGGAGCTGGGCGAGCTGCAGGACAAGTATCTGGACCAGCTCAGCGGCGGCCAGAACCAGCGGGCCTTCATCGCCATGACGGTGGCGCAGAACACCGATTATGTGCTTCTGGACGAGCCGCTCAACAATCTGGACATGAAGCATTCCGTGCAGATTATGAAAGTACTGCGCAGACTGGCGGATGAGCTTGGCAAGACCGTAGTCATCGTGCTGCATGACATTAATTTCGCCTCCTGCTACTCCGACCGGATCGTGGCCCTGAAGCAGGGCCGGGTGATCCGGGAAGGTACAGTGGAGGAGATGATCGACACCGCCGTGCTGCGGGAGATTTACGACATGGACATCCCGGTGGAGCTTATCGGCGGACATCGGCTGGGCGTATATTTCGCCGACTATACTAAATAAAAGGTGGGTTCTATTCAATGAAGAAGAAGATGGTTACCGGCAAGACTTTCGGCATGACTCTGGTACTGGCCATGAGCCTTGTCCTCTCAGCTTGCGGAGCGAACAGCAACGCAGCAAATGGCAATGGCGGCAATGGTGCACAAGCGGAGGGCGCAGCACCGGCCGCTACGGCAACGGCAACCGTCGCTCCGGCTGAACCGCAGGAGCTGACGATCACCCACGAGCTGGGCGAAACGAAGGTGCCAGAGAACCCGCAGAAGGTCGTCGTCTTCGACTTCGGCGTGCTCGACTCGCTCGACAAGCTGGGCGTAACGGTAGCAGGTGTGCCGCAGGCCAACATCCCGCCGTATCTCAGCAAATATGAAAGTACAGACTACGCCAATGTCGGCGGCCTGAAGGAACCGGACCTGGAGCAGATCAGCGCCATCCAGCCGGATTTGATCATTATCTCGGGCAGACAGTCCGATTACTATGAAGAGCTGTCGAAGATCGGTCCGACCATCTACATGGGCGTAGACACCGAACGTTACATGGAGTCCTACAAAGAAAATGCCGGGAAGCTCGGCCAGATCTTCGGCAAGGAAACGGAAGTCACAGCCGAGCTGGAGAACGTTGATGCTTCGATTCAGGCCCTGAACGAAAAGGTAACCGCCTCCGGCAAAAAAGCGCTGATCATCCTGGCCAACGACGGCAACATCAGCGCCTACGGCTCCGGCTCCCGCTTCGGTATCATCCATGACGTGTTCGGCTTCGCTCAGGCGGACGAGAACATTGAAGCTACAACGCACGGCCAGAGCGTATCCTTCGAATACGTCGCCGAGAAGAACCCGGATTATCTGTTCGTCATTGACCGCGGCGCGGTGGTCAGCACCGGCGAGCCGGCTACCAAGGACATGGTGGAGAACGATCTCGTGAAGAATACCAATGCCTACAAGAACGGCAAAATCGTCTACCTTGACCCGAACTACTGGTACCTCTCCGGCGGCGGCCTGCTGTCCGTGGAAGCAATGGTGAATGAAGTGGCGGCTACGGTGGAATAGGTTAAGCTATAAGCTTAAGTGCATTGCAAGCCCCGTCTCGTAAGAGAGGCGGGACTTTATTGCATACTTCGTCTATACCCACATGCGGAACAAGAATGACACTGTAAGAGCGGCATAGCTACTTAATTAGTTATGTTTCCTAAAAGCTGTTTAGTTGTTTGGGCTGCTTGGGCTATCTGAGCAGAGTGAGGGTTAAACAGCCTGCGGCGATAGCGCTCTGTTCATTAGTTCGATAATCGCAACTTAATTCTCGCTTAAACTGCCCTGGGGCCGAATTAGTTCGATAATCGCAACTTAATCCGGGCTAATTGGGTGTGAGAAGCTGATTTTGGTGAAATTAAGTGGCGCAAATCGATCTATTCCTGAGAAATCAGGGTAGCGTCAAGAAGTTTGTGTAAAAGAGTAAAAGTATTCTTCTGGGACATCGGTGAGATGGTTCTCTTGGTGGGGGAGGCCTCCCCCACCAAGAGTTATTCAGCAGGCTGTGCGGGATACCGCTTTTCAAACATCTCATTTAACTTTACCTTCACATCTTTGTCTCCAAAGCCGCGAATGACACGTTCTGCAAATCGCTCATTGTAGTCAATGACATCGAGGTAGATGATCTTTTCTGCTGCATCCATATTCGTCAGACTGTTCATCGGCTTTAACCGCTTGCGAATCTCTTTGTTCATTCGCTCTATCGGATTCGAAGTGTAGATGGCTTCTTTAATGAGTGCTGGGTACTTGTAGAACGTCAACAAGGTCGGGAGCTGCTCTTCCCAGGACCGCATTTCTTTGGCGTACAGCTTGCCCCATTTCGCTTTTACCGAGTCAAAGGCCGCTCGGGCCAACTCTTCATCGGCAGCGGTGTACACTGTCTTCAGATCTTCAATGACTTCGGTCCGGTGTTGAACCCGGATTTTCGGAAACGTGGAGCGGACTTTATGAACGACGCAATGCTGCACATCTGCCTTCGGGTAGACTTCTTTAAACGCTGCATCCAGCCCAGGCAGACCGTCAAACACGCCTAGCAATACCTCATGAGCTCCACGGTCATAGAGGTCTTTGAGCACTTCACGCCAGCCATTGGCGCTTTCCTGGCCGCCCACATAGAAGCCCAAGATTTGACGGTGGCCTTCCGTGTCAATGCCCATGGCAAAATAGACGACCTCACCGCTGACGGTTCCACGCTTGAGTTTGACGTAGAGACCGTCCAGGTAGATGACGGAGTAGCGCTTTTGAAGTGGGCGTTTCTGCCACTGGTGAATGTCCTCCAGCACCGTTGCGGTAATATTGCTGACGGTAGTGGGCGAGTAATGGCTGCCGAACATACTCTCAATAAACCGGGCCACGTCCCGGGTGCCCATGCCCGATTTGTACATCTGAATGACCGCTTCCTC
>NZ_VWRQ01000023.1 GCF_008635795.1 Paenibacillus tepidiphilus
GCATCTAAGCGTGAAGCCCCCCTCAAGATGAGATTTCCCAGTATGTAAGACCCCTTGAAGACGACGAGGTAGATAGGTTGGAGGTGGAAGTGCAGCAATGCATGGAGCTGACCAATACTAATCGGTCGAGGGCTTATCCAAATATCTAAACACAGATTCGTTTCGGATTCAGTTTTCAGGCGATTGAGGCCTGCCGTTTGGTGGCGATGGCGGAGGGGTTCCACGCGTACCCATCCCGAACACGACCGTTAAGCCCTCCAGCGCCGATGGTACTTGGACCGAAGGGTCCTGGGAGAGTAGGAAGCTGCCAAGCACCTGAAAATCCGCATTTGACATGATGTCAAATGCGGATTTTTTGTGTTAAGTTGTAAAGACTTATATTATATAGAGGGGTAACACTTTGACCAAAGTGGAAGGTGCTACTCGGTTGTCAGATTGGAACAAATAAAGTTCACCTGTACTGCTTTTACATTTTGAAGCCGGAGACTATGGGGAACGAGCGAAGCAGAAGCTAATATACGTTAACAAGATATAATTTAATCTTTACGAGGCTCTGTTTGCATTGGAAAAATAGATTTGCCCATTCGATATAAACATACCGCAGTTTTAAGGCTGTTGATGGACTGAAATTAAACTTATGCACATGTGGATAGCTTATTATTTTATCCATATTACTAAGTACTCCCCAGCTTGCTGTGGATTTCAGGAGAGGTTATGTGGATATAACACATGTATGTGGATGAAATGATGAAGGAGCGAGCAAGTTATGGACAAACAGAACAACTTATTGTGGACAGAGCAATTTTTTGTTCATGCCAGTGATACGGATTTCCGTTCCAGGGTCAAGCTTTCCTATCTTCTTGATATTATGCAGCGTGCTGCAGATTCGGCGGTCAGCAGTTTGGGTCTGGACATTGAGAAGATGCTTGAGGCTAGAATGGGCTGGATGGTCATCACAATGAAGCTGGAGCTTAAGCGCCTGCCGCAGCCGAACGAATCGCTTACCGTGCAGACCTGGAGCAAGGGGAATAAGGGAGCGCTCTGGCAGCGGGATTACCGTATTTTTGACGAGGCTGGTCATGAAGTTGCTGCAGCCCGTTCCATCTGGGCTCTTGTAGATATCGATAAACGAAAAATACTCCGCCCCTCAGCGCTGCCTGTTACTGTCGAGCCCTATCTGGAGGACTCTGTGGGTGACTTACCTGAAAAAGTAGCGATACCGGAGGAGCCAATCATGGAGGAAGCCTACCGGTATCAGGTGAGGTACAGCGGACTTGATAACAATGGCCATCTTAACAACGCCCGCTATGTCGACTTATGCTGTGATGCGTTGTCGCTGGAAGAGTGGGAGGAATTAGAGCTTACCGGGCTTCATATTACATATGCCCAGGAGGCGACGTTCGGGGATGAAATCTCTATTCTGCGAACATCTTGGACCGATACCGGCATATATGTTCGTGGACAGGGGGAAGGCCGGGTATTATTTGAGGCATGTCTGCAGCTTGCTAAGCGGGAGACTTCATAAAAATCATTTTTATAATAGGGTTATTAACAGAGTTAATAACAGTGTTACTAAGCAGCCGCTCAGAGTTCCGAGTGACTGCTTTTTTTATATTCATTATCCACAGGATGTCACAAATCGCTGATCGGGGTTCGTTATATAGATGTACAAGGATGACGGAGGTGATTCTTTTGGAGCAAGGGAACCCCGGGAGCCCAATGAATCCAAATATGATCGAGGAAGCGATTGATAAGGTGAGCGCAGGTGAGCGCCAAGCCTATACTACGGTGATACAAGCTTATGAGAAGCAAATCTACACCTATTGCTTCTACATTTTGCGGAGCCGGGAAGAGGCTGAGGATGCGGTGCAGGACATTTTTGTGAAAGTGTATCGGGAGCTTGGAAGATATGAGCGGCGGGCTTCTTTTTCCGCCTGGTTGTATAAGATTGCCTATCATCATTGTCTGGATCAGCTCCGCCAAAACAAGCGCCGCAGCCGGTTGTTATCTCTTTATCAAATGCATCTGCGTGACGGTAACGATGGGCAGCGCGATGGGGCGCTGGTGGATACCCTGTTTGCCGGTCTGACCTCGGAGGAAAGCGCACTGCTGATTCTGCATGTGGTGGAGCAGTACAGCTTTGAGGAAATGGCGGAAATTACCGGCCGCAGCCCGGCAGCTCTGCGCAAGAGATACGAGCGGCTGCGGAAGAAGCTGATTCAGCAAAAGGAGAATAAAGGAGGTTACCTTCATGGAGAAGTGGCCGAGTTCAAGTGAGCGTCATTTAGATGAAGAAATCCGCCGGAGCTTTGAAAAGGTGCAGCTGCCGGCAGAGAGCTACAGTGAGCTTATTATGAACCGCATTGATCAAACAGCAGTAAAGCACGGGCTGCTGAAAAAAGCTATGATTACCCTGAGCGCCGCAGCAGTCATAGGGATATGCACTATAGGTGCAGGCTTTGTTTCCCCGGCATGGGCGGATACGTTAAAGCAGCTCCCGTTGCTGGGCGGCATATTCGAACATACGGAGGACCCGGGCCTGAAGCTGGCTGCGGAACAAGGGATGACAACGGCTCCAGCTTTAAGTGTTACGCAGGATGGGGTGACCTTAAGTATTACTGAGGCCTTCTATGATGGGACGCGGCTGGCACTCGGGTTTGAGCGGAGTGGAATTAATGAAGAGAGGGTGCTGGCTGTTCCTGGCGCTCTCGAAACCGGTGGTCTGGATAGTGCAGCCAAAGGTCTGCTGGGTATTCCGACGGTAACCTTGCCCTCCGGGGAACCTGTAGGGTACGGCTCAATGTCCACTGGCGATGTGGATGGACAGCCGAACACGCTTTTACTCGAACTGAATGCACTGCTTAATACAGCTTCCTACGGAGACGAAATGACGGTTAATGTCAGTGTTCCGGTAGCACAGATTAAGGAGCCGTTTGTATTTCAGGTGCCGGTAAAGAAGGTAACAGAGGGAATTATCAATCTTTCTCCTTATCAAGGCGCAAGCAGAGACGATTTCCAATATACGGTTACGAAGCTGAATATCACCCCAGTCTCGATAAGAATGGTAATCACCAGTACAGGCGAAGTGCCCGTATCTCCGGAACAGACGGGGGAGTATGCGCCTACCGAGGTGTTTTATGAGCTGGTGGACGATGCAGGTAATATCGCTAACCCGCAGCATTGGGGTTATTCTCCGGCTAAAGCGATCCGGCACCCTATTGTGGATAATCTGTATGATGCCTTTCCGCAAGTGCCCAAGGCCATAACGGTCAGACCCTATACCTGTACATTCGATGGGGATATGGAAATAATGACGGATGCCAACGGCGAGCGTGTAAAGACTTATTATCCGGAACTGGAGACCACGATAGTCATTCCTTAAGACAGCACCAAGTATTACAAAAATAGGCGCAAATAAGCCCGTATCTGCCGAGCAGATGCGGGCTTGTGTATGTTATCAGAGTAAGGTAAGTGGAATATAAATTTCGCTGACGGATTCCGGATGGTCTGGTCCCAAATAATCGTCGCCGTAGAACTCGAACTCATAAGGAAGAGTCAGGCGGTAGTTGGTTTTGGGCAAATATACGCCATAGATATACTTATATGTAGCAGGGATTTCGCGGGAGCGTCCCTTATGCAGAAACTTGAGATAACGTGCTGGCGGCAGAACATGGACGGGGAACTGAGGAATCGCTTGGTCTGCAACCAGGCCGGAGCCCGGGCCGGACGATACAGGATGAATGCGGCTTAACTCACATGCGCACAGAAAGGAAGCTCCACTGTCTTCATAATCGTCTGCCCAATACCCCAATTGATAGTATCGCTCCGGGAGCATGCGCTCCGGAAGTAAGGCTAAGCTGCCGAACAGGTTCTCCCAGGCTGCCCCAAAAGCAGCTGGGTTGGTGTATTCATTAACCTGCGGTCCCTGAAGGACCAATTCTCCGAGATCAATTAGCCGGGGCTGCACGAACAGCGTGTCAGGCCACTGCTGTAAGTCATTTTCATACAGACGCGGAAGCAGGGGCGGAATGTCCGGATGTAATTTTTGGCGCAGCGCGGAGGGGGGACGGCGCAGTATTCTTTTGAAAGCCCGGGCAAAGGTCTCATAATCATTAAAAGCATAATCCAGAGAAATATCCTGGAGCGAACGCTCAGGTGTCTTAAGTATATCCTTTGCGGCTTCAGTAATTTTGCGCCGGGAGATATAATCACCGGGAGTAAGCCCGGTCACGCCTTGAAACAGCCGGATGAAGTGATACAGCGAGTAGCCGGTATTCCTGGAGAGGGCTTGGACGGACAAGGGAACCCGGAGGTTTGCTTCGATATGATCCAGCGCTTGAACGATAAGCTGGCGGTTATTCAAGGCTGCACCTCCCAGGATCACTGTTTTATTCCTCCACCCATTCTCCCCAAGAAGTAGCCCATGCGGGAACGGTTGCCTGCCGGACACGGTCTGTTGTAGGAAAATACGCTTTGATGTCGAGCACCGGAGTTCCGGGATAAGCGTCCAGTCCGGCTACCTCTACCCTGCCGCGCTCCATGTCGACAGATACGATTCTGGCTACACTAAGCCCTATAGGGTTGGGGCGGACGGGAGAACGGGAGGCAAATACACCGGTGACCGGCGCCTGATAAGGCGGGTCAATCTGTGTGGTGCTCCGGAATGTATCATCTGCTAATTCATGAATCCACCAAAGCACCTGGCAGTGGCTGAAATCGGCCAAGCCCAGTAAAGCCGGGGCGTATTGCGGATGAATCTCCAGATAAAGACTGGATGAAGCTCCGGACACAGTACCTATCTGAACAATATTATATGTTTCTGGGTTATGCATTGGCTGTGACTCCTTTCGGTTGATGCTAGGTATAGTGTAATTTAGCTGCAGCAGGTTTGCCTGACGATATTTGCGGACTTTTGAATAATGGTATAATAAGTTGTTGATGAAGAAAGGAGCGTACTATGAAAGCATTGGTATTGGCCGAAAAGCCGTCAGTGGCGCGGGAGATTGCGCGCGTACTGGGCTGCGGCAACAAGCAGAAGAGTTATATGGAAGGACCGAAGTATATCGTAACCTGGGCTTTGGGCCATCTGGTCGGGCTGGCGGAGCCGGAGGATTATAATAGCAAGTATGCGTCATGGGCGCTGGAGGATCTGCCTATTCTGCCCGACAAGACCAAACTGAAAGTGCTGCGCGAAACCGGCCAGCAGTATAAGGCGGTCCAGCATCTGATGAATCGGCAGGATGTCGGGGAGCTCATTATCGCGACAGATGCCGCGCGTGAAGGGGAGCTGCTGGCACGCTGGATCATGAATATGGCCGGCTGGCGCAAGCCGTTCAAGCGCCTCTGGATCTCCTCGCAGACCGACAAGGCCATCAAGGAAGGGTTCGCCTCCTTACGGCCGGGCAAGGATTTCGACCGGCTGTATGAATCGGCACGCTGCCGCGCGGAGGCGGACTGGATGATCGGACTGAACGTTACCCGGGCGCTGACCTGTAAGTTCGGTGCTCCGTTGTCGGCTGGACGTGTGCAGACTCCGACGCTTGGCATGATCATGGACCGGGAGAACGAGATTACGAGCTTCCGCTCCCAGGAGTATGAGCTGCTGAGCGCCGACTTCGGCAGCTTCCAGGCCGGCTGGAGGGCTGCGGGCGGCGATGGACGGATCTTTGACAAGGCAAAGACCGCCGCGCTTAAGGAGAAGCTTACCGGGCGCTCCGGCAAGATTGCCAAGGTCCACAAGAGCGAGAAGTCCGAGCCGCATCCGCTGGCGTATGACCTGACAGAGCTGCAGCGGGATGCGAACAAGAAGTTCGGCTTCTCGGCAAAGCAGACGTCGAGCGTGCTGCAGCGTCTGTATGAGCAGCATAAGCTGGTGACTTATCCGCGTACGGACAGCCGCTATCTGACGGCGGATATGACCGGCACGCTTAAGGAGCGGCTGGAAAGCGTAGCCGTAGGCCCTTATGCTCCGCTGGCGCGGCCGCTGCTCCGCAAGCCGCTGCCGGTCACCAAACGTATTGTGGATGACAGCAAGGTCAGTGATCACCACGCGATTATTCCGACAGAGGAGACGGTGCTGCTCAATCAGCTGAGCACCGAGGAGCGCAAGCTGTACGATCTGATCGTACGCCGCTTTATCAGTCTGTTCTATCCGGCAGCGCGTTACGATGCGGTAGCCGTTACCGTCAATGTAGAGGGCGAAAGCTTCTACATTAAAGGTACTACCGTCAAAGACGCCGGATGGCGCGAGGTGTACGGCGGCGATATGAGCAGCGACGAGGATGAGGATGACGCTGCAGATGAGCCGGCGGCAGGCAGTGTGAAGCTGCCGGAGCTGCGGGAAGGCGAGAGCGTCAAGCTCGGGCGCTGCCTGATCCGCTCCGGCCGGACACAGCCGCCTAAGCGCTATACGGAAGCCTCGCTGCTGACGCAGATGGAGAAGCACGGGCTGGGCACTCCCGCCACCCGCGCTGATATTATCGAGAAGCTGGTCAGCTCCGATACGATTGAGCGGCAGGGCAATTCGCTGCATCCAACCGGAAAGGGCAAGCAGCTCATCGGAATCGTCTCCGCGCAGCTGCGGACGCCGGAGCTGACCGCCCGCTGGGAAGCGGATCTGGAAAGAATCGCCAAGGGACAGGGACGGCCGGAGCCTTTCCTGCAGGGCATTCGCAGCATGGCCCAGGAGCTGGTGGCCGGCGTGAAGAACAGCAGCGCGGAATACAAGCCGCATAATGTGTCGAACAGCCATTGTCCGGAATGCGGCACACGCCTCCTGGAGAAGAAGACTAAGCGCGGCAAGCTGCTGGTCTGCCCGGCGGACGACTGCGGATATACCCGTGCCGGGGAGAAGCGTCTCTCCAACCGCCGCTGTCCGCAGTGTCACAAGAAGATGGAACTGAAGGAAGGCAAGGCGGGGATGTTCGTGCAGTGTCTGGGCTGCGGAATAACCGAAACGCTGGACAAAGACCACAAGCATGTCAACAAACGCGAGCAGCAGAAGCTGGTGCAGCAATACAGCAAACAGGAAAGCGCAGGCACAAGCCTCGGTGATCTGCTGAAAGCGGCGATGGAAGCGAAGGAGAAAGGCAAGTAGGAGTCAAGTGCATGTTCAGAAGAAGCCCGGGAGGACTGTGAAATACACAGCCTTCCCGGGTTATTGGCGCTGGGCGCACCCTTGCTGCCTGTATCCGGTAGTATGCACAGCGGGACATGTTCTTCCCAATTGTCCGGGGATATGCTTAACTAGAAAGATCAGGCGGAAGGGCGTATTCCGGGTCTATACTAACATCGAAGAAGCAGGTGATGGAGTGGCTATTATGAAAGAACGGAAGGATGCAGACAGGACAGCCGTTCCGGAGAAAAGCAGGGACAGCCGCTGGTTCTTCCTGGTGATTGTGTTTATGTTCTGGTTCTCTTCTTACATATATGTACCGGTGCTGTCACCGTATGTAGAATCGCTGGGTGCCTCCTATACCATGGTCGGCGCAGTGCTTGGCGTATACGGGCTGGTGCAGATTCTGTGCCGGCTGCCGATCGGCATCGGCTCGGATATGCTGAACCGCCGGCGGCCGTTCGTGCTGCTCGGGCTGCTGGCCAGCGGGGCAAGCTGCCTGCTGTTCCTGGCCGGGGCGCATCCCGGCTGGGCGCTGGCAGCGCGCGCCGTAGCTGGAATTGCGGCGTCGGCCTGGGTGGTGTATTCGGTGATGTTTGCCGGCTATTTTCCGAAGGAGGATGCGGGAAAAGCAATGGGCATGCTGCAATTTGCCACTGTCGTTGCCCAGCTTGCCAGCATGCTGGTCAGCGGGACGATTGTCCAGCACTGGGGCTGGAATGCCCCCTTTATCATCGGGCTGGCTGTGGCGGCTGTGGCAGCTTTGCTGACACTGCATCTGCCAGAACAGCGGCAGGAGCGATATAGCGGGGGCATTCAAATCCGGGATCTGGCATCCGTGGTAAAGGAGCCGCTGCTCGTCAAGGTCTCCCTGTTATCGGTGCTGGCGCATTGTGTGCTGTTTATTACCATGTTCGGGTATACTCCGAATCAGGCGCTTGCCCTCGGTGCCGCCAAAAGCGAACTGGGCTGGCTGACACTGGCCTTTATGCTCCCCCATGCCATAGCGACGCTGTATGGCTCGCGCCTGCTCGGCGGACGGCTGGGCGACCGCGGCACGCTGCTGCTGGGCTTTGCCGGGACAGCGGTATTTACGCTGCTGATTCCAGCGATGCCGACGTTGGCGGCCCTTTGTGCCACACAGGTGGGCAACGGGTTGATGCAGGGTCTTATTTTTCCGCTGCTGCTCGGCAAATCGGTATCCGGGGTAGCTCCCTATAAACGGGCTACGGCAATGGGCTTCTATCAGGCGGTATATGCGGTGGGTATGTCCGGCGGGCCGTTTGTGGCAGGGTGGATGAGCTCAGTCTATGGACTCCGGGGCGGATTCTGGCTGGGAGGAATCGCCGCCGCTATTGCAGCGGTGTTGTCATGGATCTGGCTTAGAGAACGGGCCGACAGAGGCACTGCCATGTAAGGATTAGGTAAAGAAGCGGCCAGGCGGGGAAAGCGCCGGGATTGGTCTTTTGCCGGCAAGGGTACTATAATGGATAGTAGAGCGAAGTGTATGAGGAGGGGCCGGAAGCGATGGTCAGAGGGATACTGCTATGGTTTGTGATCATCAATGTGATCGGGTATGTGGTCATGGCCGAGGATAAGGACAAGGCGCGCAAACGGCGCGACAGAGTGCCGGAGAAGACGCTGTTTCTGCTGGCCCTGATGGGCGGGGCGCTCGGTGTGCTGATTGCCATGTACCGCAAACGCCACAAGACGCGTCATGCTTCCTTCCGGATCGGGATTCCGCTCCTGCTGGTGCTTAACTTTGTGCTCTATGGGTATTTTTTATCATCCTAGTATTGTCAGTTCCGGGTCTGAGAAGTACCTGGACAAGCCTTGAAGCAAGGCCCCGCTTTGCGGGGTGGTTCGAAAATAGTACAGAAAGAAAGAGGTGGCGTACATGTTATTCTCTAAAATTCTGCTTGCCTACGACGGTTCGAAAGCTTCCAACAAGGCTCTTGAGCATGCGATTGAACTGGCCAAGATCACTCCGGGGTCATCGCTGCATGTCGTCCATGCCTTTGAATTTCCACGTTTCTTCATAGGGGAAGCACTGGCGCCTCTGCCGGCTTCTGTAAACAAGGATTATTATGATCTGGCGGTTCAGACCACGGATGAGGTCAAGGGGCGTCTTGATGCCGAAGGCCTTAACGCCACAGTGGAGCTGCTGCAGGGCTCGCCTGCCGAAGTTCTTCTGAATTATGCAGGCGAACATAATGTCGATGTGATTGTCATCGGCAGCCGCGGGCTGGGCGGGATACGCGAATTTGTTCTGGGCAGTGTCAGTCACAACGTGGTCCAGAGCGCCCGCATTCCGGTGCTGGTGGTCAAATAAAATAGGTTGAAGAGAGGAACGCTGCGGCGTTCCCTTTTTGTATGCCGGTCCGGAGGGTCGTGGTGGCTGTGGCGGGCTGCAGGGCATAGCAGGATTCGGCTGGAGCTTCTGGGCAGGCAGAGCCTGACAACAGGTAAAGATGTGCCCAAAAGCGAACAATATAAAGACAAGGTATAACAATGTTCGTGTTTAAGTTGACACGAAGTGTAGGGCGTTGTTAAACTGGACCTATGAAGAGCTCGTATATATCCGGGAATATGGCCCGGAAGTCTCTACCCGGTAACCGTAAACTGCCGGACTACGAGGGAACAGGAACGCCCCAGCGGCCTTGGCAGCGCCGCCCCGGACAGACGGGGCGGTGGGCTGTGTACTGCCACTTGCCGGATTTTGCGAGGGTTCCGGCTGCCTGCGCAGCGTCCTGTTCTCCTGCAGAAGTCCGGTCCACCCGCAAGTAAATTGCGTCTGGAATCCGGGCTTTTTTGTTCCGGTTTATGGGATACTGATAGAGAAGCGGAAACATATTCCGGCGGGCTACACTAACGGGAGCTGAAAGGCAGGGTGAAGCATGTCTGTACAGGTTGGAGTAATTATGGGCAGCAAGTCGGATTGGGAGACGATGGAGCATGCCTGTGCGGTGCTGGAAGAATTGAAGGTTCCTTATGAGAAAAAAGTCGTATCTGCGCACCGCACGCCGGATCTGATGTTCCGCTATGCGGAGGAGGCCGCGGGCAGAGGGCTGCGCGTCATCATCGCCGGAGCGGGCGGCGCGGCACATCTGCCGGGTATGGTGGCCGCGAAGACGGTGCTGCCGGTCATCGGCGTACCTGTGCAGACGAAGGCGCTGAACGGCCTCGATTCGCTGCTGTCGATCGTGCAGATGCCGGGCGGCATTCCGGTGGCGACCGTGGCGATCGGCCGCGCAGGTGCGGTGAACGCCGGCCTGCTGGCGGCGCAGATCATCGGCGCCTACGAGCCGGAGGTGGCGGCGCGGGTAGCCGCGCGGCGCGAGGCCATTCAGCGTGAGGTGCTGGAGAGCAGCGACAGCCTATGAGACAGGGGGAGCCAGGCAGCATGAGCATGGAGAAGGGATGGGCGGCAGAGACTGGAGCGGGTGCGAGCGGTGCCGATGCGGGTAAGGGCGAAGCGAATGAGGCTAGAGATGATAGAGCCGAGGCGAGTGTGGCCGGAGCAGGTAAAGCTGAAGCGGGTGCGAGCGGTGCCGATGCGGGTAAGGGCGAAGCGAATGAGGCTGGAGCGAGTAGAGCCGAGGTGAGTGAAGCCAAGCCAGGCAAAGCTGAAGCGAGTGCTAGCGGTGCCGATGCGGGTAAGGGCGAAGCAGGCGTCGCTGCGGCGGTAAAGACGCTGGCGCCAGGCGCGACGGTAGGCGTGCTCGGCGGCGGCCAGCTCGGCCGGATGCTGGCGCTTGCCGGCAGCGCCATGGGCTACCGCTTCGTGGCGCTCGATCCGGCGGCCGATGCGCCGTGCGGGCAGGTGTCGCCGCAGATTACAGCGGCGTACAGCGACCTTGCGGCGGCGCGCGAGCTGGCGCGCCGCTCCGATGTCATCACGTACGAGTTCGAGAACGTCGACGCGGGCGTAGCCGCGCTGCTGACGGAGGAGGCGTACGTGCCGCAGGGCAGCCGGCTGCTGTATACGACGCAGCACCGGCTGCGCGAGAAGGCGGCCATCGAGGCAGCAGGCGTGCCGGTTGCCCCGTACCGCAAGGTCGGCAGCCTGGACGAGCTGAAGGCCGCGGCTGCCGAGCTGGGCCTGCCCTGTGTGCTGAAGACAGCCACAGGGGGGTACGACGGCAAGGGACAAGCCGTCATCCGGGAGCCGGAAGCGCTGGAAGCCGCGTTCCGGCAGGTGGCCCCGGGCGCCGCGCAGGGCGAGGTGCCGGAGCTGGTGCTGGAGAAGTTCATCAGCTTCCGCTGCGAAATCTCCGTGGTTGCCGCACGCAGCGCCTCCGGCGAGGTGAAGAGCTTCCCGCCAGCAGAGAATATCCATGTGAACAATATTCTCCACCTGTCCATCGTGCCGGCGCGGGTGCCGGAGGAGATTCAGCGCCGGGCCTGTGAGCTGGCCGAGCGCCTGGTCGCCGGACTGGATGCGGTGGGCCTGCTGGCGGTAGAAATGTTCGTCACGGAAGATGGCGAATTGTTCGTCAACGAGCTGGCGCCGCGCCCGCATAACTCCGGGCATTATACGATGGATGCCTGTGCAACCTCGCAGTTCGAGCAGCATGTCCGTGCGGTCTGCAATCTGCCGCTGGGCGATACGACGCTGCTTACACCTGTGGTGATGGTGAATGTACTGGGCCAGCACCTGGAGGGCGCCGTAGAGCGCACTGTACGGGAGGACAAAGCGGCACAGCAACTGGGTGTGATTCCTAAGCTTCATATATACGGCAAGACCGAGAGCAAGACCGGCCGCAAGATGGGCCACATCAATCTGCTCTGCCGGGACACCGCTGACGCGCTGGCCTGGGTGGAGCAAACTAACCTTTGGAGGAACTAGACCGATATGATCGAACGTTACAGCAGACCTGAGATGCGGGCCATTTGGACCGAGGAGAATAAATTCAATGCCTGGTTGGAAGTAGAGCTATGCGCCTGCGAGGCGTGGGCCGAGCTGGGAGTCATCCCGCAGGAGGATGTCGTGAAGCTGCGCGAGCATGCGAAATTCGACATTGACCGGATCAGCGAGATTGAGCTGGAGACCCGCCATGATGTCATCGCCTTTACCCGCGCAGTATCGGAAAGCCTTGGCGCAGAGCGTAAATGGGTGCATTACGGCCTGACTTCCACCGACGTGGTGGATACGGCGCTCGGATACCTGCTGCGGCAGGCCAACGAGATTCTGGAGAAGGACATCATCAACTTCATCGAGATATTGAAGGACAAAGCGGTAGCCTACAAGGATACACCGATGATGGGGCGGACGCACGGCGTGCACGCAGAACCGACAACCTTCGGCCTGAAGATGGCGCTCTGGTACGAGGAAATGAAACGCAATCTGGAGCGCTTCCGTCATGCCGCAAACGGCGTACAATTCGGCAAAATCTCCGGCGCGGTCGGCACCTATGCCAACATCGACCCGTTCGTGGAGGAATTCGTCTGCCGCAAGCTGGGCACCAGCCCGGCGCCGATCTCGACACAGACGCTGCAGCGTGACCGCCACGCTGAATACATGGCGACGCTGGCACTGATCGCCACTTCGCTCGACAAGTTCGCGACGGAAATCCGCGCGCTGCAGAAGAGTGAAGTGCGCGAGGTCGAGGAGGCTTTTGCCAAGGGTCAAAAGGGCTCCTCCGCCATGCCGCATAAACGCAACCCGATTGGCTGCGAGAACATCTCCGGTCTCTCGCGCGTCATCCGCGGCCATATGGTAACTGCCTATGAGGACGTGGCGCTGTGGCATGAACGCGATATCTCGCACTCCTCGGTGGAACGGATCATCCTGCCGGATGCGACGATGCTGCTGAATTACATGCTGAACCGCTTCGGCAACATTGTGAAGAACCTGACCGTCTTCCCGGAAAATATGAAACGCAACATGAATCGCACCTACGGTGTGCCATTCTCCGGCCGTCTGCTGACCAAGCTGATCGACAAGGGCTTCAGCCGCGAGCAGGCTTACGATACTGTGCAGCCGCGTGCTATGCAGGCCTGGGAGCAGCAGACCCAGTTCCGCGACATTGTGGAAGCTACACCGGAAATTACGGCGGTGCTGAGTCCGGAAGAGATCGAGGATGCGTTCAATCCATCGTGGCATCTGAAGCATGTTGATACGATTTTCCGCAAGCTGGGCTTGAATTAAGCATAAGCAACTATTTGTTCAAGGGAGGAAATTTCCATGACTCACCCTGCCGTATCCACGGCTGTGGATCTCGTTGATGCACCGCTGCTCTACAAAGGAAAGGTCCGCGAGCTGTACGATCTGGGCGAACATACGCTGATTGTCGTGACGGACCGCATCTCAGCATTCGATTACGTGCTTGATCCGGCGGTGCCTGAGAAGGGCAATGTGCTGAACCGGCTCAGCGCCTTCTGGTTCGGCAAGACCAAGCATCTGATGGAGAATCATGTGGTTCACATCGATGTGGACCAGCTTGGCGGCATCGCCCGCGACAAGGAAGCCTTGAAGAACCGCGTGATGGTGGTCCGCAAAGCGGAGCGCATCGACATCGAATGCGTGGTGCGCGGCTGCATTACGGGCGGCGGCTGGCGGCAGTACGAGCAGACTGGCGAGGTCAACGGCATCAAGCTGCCGGAAGGCCTGCGCAAGAATGCGGTGCTGGCGCAGCCGATCTTCACACCGGCGGCCAAGAACGATGTCGGGCACGACGAGGACATTCCTTTTGAGCAGATGCAGGAGCTGATCGGCGCCGAGCTGGCGCTGGAGCTGAAGGAGAAAAGCCTGCAGCTGTTCGCTTTTGCCAGAGAATACTGCGAAGAGCGCGGCATCATCCTGGCAGACTGCAAGTTCGAGTTCGGGCTGCTGGAAGGCAAGGTGATTCTGATCGATGAAATTTTCACTCCCGATGCGTCCCGGTTCTGGGCCAAAGAGAATTTTGCCCTGGACATTGAGATCGACAGCATGGACAAGGAGCCGGTCCGGACGTACCTGTCCGCCTCCTCCTGGGACAAGAACAGTACCCCGGACCCGCTGCCGGCTGAGGTTGTGGAAGAAACCACCCGCCGTTATCTGGATATCTATCACCGTCTGACGGGGAACTCGTTGTAGAAGACGCAGCAGGCGGGCCGGCCCAGATGGGTAGTGGCTCTGTGGAGCTGATGTTGGTCAATGAGATGATGAGCCGCTCGCGTTCGGTTGAGGAATAACTGCAGATCGTACAGCTATTTGGTGTGAAATTGCAGGAAATCAAGCAATAGATGTATTTTGTACAATTAAAAGCGGCTGTCAGGCCGAAATCGTTGATGCTGGCTGAATATAGCTGTATCAACTGCACTTATTCGAGATTTTACCGCTGGAAACCTGATTTTAGTTGTATGAAATGCTGTTATTGGTGGCCGGGCTGACGGCTCATAGAACTGTAGTGCGTTGGCCGCATTGGATGGCGTGGAATTGCCTGGGAGTGTTGTGAGTGCTCTGAGTGTTCTGAGTGGTCTGGATAGGAAGATGGGATAGCCCGATTAAACTTTAGGAGGAACTATAAGCGTATGTTAAAAGCGACAGTCTATGTCACCATCAAGAAAAGCGTGCTCGATCCCCAAGGTGTGGCCGTACAGGGAGCGCTGCATTCCGTCGGATTCCAGGAAGTGGAGTCGCTGCGCATCGGTAAATATATGGAGCTGACGCTCGATACGGACAACCGCGCCGAGGCTGAAGGCCGCCTGAAGGATATGTGCGAGAAGCTGCTGGCCAACACGGTGATCGAAGATTACCGCTATGAATTGGAGGACTGAACCTCATGAAATTTGCTGTTCTTGTCTTTCCGGGCTCCAATTGTGACATCGACTGCTACAAAGCGGTAGAAGACAGCCTGGGCGAACCGGTGGATTATGTGTGGCATACGGCGACAGACCTGTCGGCCTATGACTGTATCCTGGTGCCCGGCGGCTTCTCTTATGGTGACTATCTGCGCTGCGGCGCGATTTCCCGCTTCGCTCCGGTGATGGCTGAAGTAGCCAAAGCGGCAGAGCAGGGCAAATTCGTGCTCGGCATCTGCAACGGGTTCCAGATTTTGACTGAAGCGGGCCTCCTGCCGGGAGCGCTGCGCCGCAACATGTCGATGAAGTTCCGCTGCCATGATACGGTGCTTAAGGTCGTTAATAACACAACCCCGTTTACTATTGACTATGCAAAAGATGAGGAGATCGTCATTCCGATCGCCCACGGGGAAGGCAACTACTATTGCGATGAAGAGACGCTGGCATCGCTTCACGCGAACAATCAGATTGTCTTCCAATATTCGGACAACCCGAACGGCTCGGTCGCCGATATCGCCGGCATCTGCAATACAGCGGGCAACGTAGTCGGCATGATGCCGCATCCGGAGCGTGCGGTTAGCAGCCTGCTCGGCTCGGAAGACGGCAAACGGATGTTCACATCCATTCTCAAGACATGGAGGGATCGTTATGACGCAGCAAGTATCCGCTAAGGAGCCGACCGCAGAACAGATTGCGGAGCAGAAAATTTACAGCCAGTTCGGGGTGTCGGACAGCGAATATGAACTGATCACTTCCTTCATGGGCCGCTTGCCCAACTATACGGAAATCGGTGTATTCTCCGTCATGTGGTCTGAGCACTGCGCATACAAGAATTCCAAGCCGCTGCTCGGGCGCTTCCCGACAAGCGGACCGCGCGTGCTGATGGGACCCGGCGAAGGTGCGGGGATCGTCGATATCGGCGACAACCAGGCGGTTGTCTTTAAGATTGAGAGTCATAACCACCCGTCGGCGGTAGAGCCTTATCAGGGCGCGGCGACCGGGGTGGGCGGGATTATCCGCGATATTTTCTCCATGGGTGCAAGACCAGTGGCGCTGCTGAATTCCCTGCGGTTCGGGAAGCTTGAGAGCGACCGCGTAAAATACCTGTTCGAGCATGTCGTCTCCGGCATCGCCGGCTACGGCAACTGTATCGGCATTCCGACCGTCGGCGGCGAGATCATGTTCGACGACAGCTATGACGGCAACCCGCTGGTCAACGCGATGTGCGTCGGACTCATCGACCACGACAAAATCCAGCGCGGTGTCGCCAAAGGCGTCGGCAACCCGGTCTTCTATGTCGGTCCGCCAACCGGACGCGACGGCATCCACGGGGCGACCTTTGCTTCCGTTGAGCTGAGCGAAGAGTCGGAAGCGAAGCGGACAGCGGTGCAGGTCGGCGATCCGTTCATGGAGAAGCTGGTTATGGAATCCTGCCTCGAGCTGATCGACAGCGGCATTGTGCTGGGCATTCAGGACATGGGCGCAGCCGGATTGACCTGCTCCAGTGCGGAAATGGCCAGCAAAGCGGGCAACGGCCTGGAGTTGTATCTTGACCAGGTGCCGCAGCGTGAGGAGGGCATGACGCCTTACGAAATGATGCTGTCGGAATCGCAGGAACGGATGCTGTTCGTTGTGGAGCCGAAGGATGAAGCACAGGCGCAGGAAATCTTCGACCGCTGGGGCGTCATCTGCCGCAAGGTCGGCAAGGTGACCGACGACGGCCGCCTCAAGCTGTTCCATCACGGCGAAGTGGTCGGCGACATGCCGGTCAAAGCGCTGGTGGACGAGTGCCCAATCTACCGGAAGCCTTCGGCGGTTCCGGCATACTATGAAGCGAATGCTTGCGTGGATACGCTGCGTTATGAAGAAGTGAAGGACCTGGGCGGCGCACTGCGCAAGGTGCTGGCTTCGCCAACCGTTGCCAGCAAGGCTTGGGTATACAACCAATATGACTATATGGTCCGCACCAGCACGGCGGTCCGTCCCGGCTCCGATGCCGCTGTCGTGACGATTCACGGCACACGCAAGGGTCTGGCGATGACGACCGACTGCAACGGCCGTTATGTCTATCTTGATCCTGAGGTGGGCGGACGCATCGCAGTCAGCGAAGCGGCCCGCAACATTGTCTGCTCCGGCGCGAAGCCGCTGGCGATCACGGACAACCTGAACTTCGGCAGTCCTGAGAAGCCGGAGATCTTCTGGCAGATGGAACGCGCCGTAGACGGCATGGCCGAAGCCTGCCGCGTGCTGGACACGCCGGTTATCGGCGGCAATGTCAGCCTGTACAACGAAAATGCCACCGGAGCCATCTATCCGACACCGGTTGTCGGTATGGTGGGTCTGGTTGAAGATACCGATCATATTACGACGCAGGGCTTCAAGCAGGAAGGCGACGCCATTCTGCTGCTGGGTACGACCTTCGCAGAGCTGGGCGGCAGCGAATTCCAGTACGCCGTGCATGGCGTAACAGAAGGCCGTCCGCCGGCGCTTGATCTGGCTGCCGAGCAGAAGCTGCTGGACGCCGTGCTGGCCGCAATCCGCGGCGGGCTGGTAACGTCCGCGCATGACCTGTCCGAAGGCGGCCTGGCGGGCGCGCTGGCCGAGAGCTGCATCAGCGGCAAAATCGGTGCGAACGTGGAACTGGCCTCCACTGGCCTCCGCGCTGATGTGGCGCTGTTCAGCGAGAGCCAATCCCGTATTCTGCTGACGGCCAAGTCCGGTCAGGCGGAAGAGCTGAAAGCCGCGATCGCAGCCAGCGGCGTCCCGGTTGCCATTATCGGCACCGTCGGCGGAGACCGGCTGCGGGTGACCCTGGACGGCGGGTCTGTTGCTGTGCTGGATGAAGCCGTTAGCGAACTTACAACCGTGTGGGAGGATGCTATTCCATGTCTTATGAAATAAAGACCGGGAACAAGCAGGCAGACCCTATCCTGTGGACCGGCGATTATTACAATGAAGGAACGGTTTCGGGAGATATTTTTGACACACTGAAAGAAGAATGCGGCGTCTTCGGGGTCTTCGGACACCCGGAGGCGGCCTCTATGTCCTACTACGGGCTGCATGCCCTGCAGCACCGGGGGGAAGAAAGCGCGGGTATCTGCGTAGCGGATGGACAGAGTTTCAATTATCACCGCGGCATGGGCCTCGTCAAGGAAGTGTTCGACAAGGACAAGATCGCTTCGCTGATCGGCAACATGTCCATCGGGCATGTGCGCTACTCAACCAGCGGCGACAGCCGGCTAACCAATGCCCAGCCGCTCGTTTTCAAGTACCGTGACGGCGATCTGGCCATTGCTACGAACGGCAATATCGTCAATGAGCCGCTGATCCGCAAGCAGCTCGAGCGCAGCGGCTCGATCTTCCAGACGACCAGCGATACCGAGGTACTGGCACACCTGATTGCGCGTTCGCCGAAGGATTTCGTCGAAGCGGCCAAGGATGCGCTGACCCAGCTGGTCGGCGGCTTTGCCTTCCTGCTCATGACCAACGACAAGCTGCTAGTGGCTTCTGACCCGAACGGACTGCGTCCGCTGGTGATGGGCAGGATCGGCGATGCGTATGTCTTCGCATCGGAGTCCTGCGCGCTGGAAGTCATCGGAGCGACGCTGGTCCGCGATATTGAGCCGGGTGAGCTGCTGGTGCTGGACGAGCACGGGCTGACCGAGGACCGCTTCGCGGAGCCGCAGCGTAAGGCGCTGTGTGCGATGGAATATATCTATTTCGCCCGTCCGGACAGCGATCTGAACGGCTCGAACCTGCATTCCGCCCGTAAGCGGATGGGCAGCCGGATGGCGCTGGAAGCGTTCGTCGACGCCGATATTGTCACCGGTGTGCCGGATTCCAGCATCTCGGCGGCCATCGGCTATGCCGAGCAGACGGGGATCCCTTATGAGCTGGGCCTCATTAAGAACAAATATACCGGCCGGACCTTCATCCAGCCGAGCCAGGAGCTACGTGAGCAGGGCGTGAAGATGAAGCTCAGCGCCGTGCGCCGTGTGGTTGAAGGCCAGCGCGTCGTGATGATCGACGACTCCATCGTGCGCGGCACCACTTCGCGACGGATCGTTAATCTGCTGCGCGAGGCCGGGGCTGCCGAGGTGCATGTGCGGATTACCTCGCCGCCGTTCAAGAACCCGTGCTTCTACGGGATCGACACCCCTGACCGCCGTGATCTGATCGCGTCCTATAAGACGGTTCAGGAAATCTGCGAAGAGATCAACGCCGACTCGCTGGCGTTCCTCTCGCCGGAAGGACTGATCCAGTCCGTGGGCGGACTGAACGGCAGCGACTACAAAGGCGGCCTCTGTCTCTCCTGCTTCGACAACGACTACCCGACGCAGGTGGACTTCGGCGGGGAAGAGAAGGACGGATGCAGTTGCTAACCCCCTAAGTCCCCCTTAAAAAGGGGGATTCCGGAGGGCTCCGCCCTCCGGCCACCCGAAAGGTTGGCGTAGGAGTTTGTTTTAAACTTGCTAAGGGGGCTTGGGTGCAGGTGCCCGCTTTGTCCCTGTGTGCTGGCGCACGGGCGGGACACGCTTTGGCGGCGCTGGTGCGGCCCGGCGGCATAGCTGCCACGCCGGGCCTGCGGGCGTGGTAGCGCAAGGCTGTGCGCCTTGCGCCTGGGCTTGCGCCCCGGTCCTGTCTGCTGCGCAGAGGCGGAGGGGCGCTCGCCTGGGGGCGTGGTAGCGCAAGGCTGTGCGCCTTGCGCCTGGGCTCGCGCCCCGGTCCTGTCTGCTGCGCAGAGGCGGAGGGGCGCTCGCCTGTGGGCGTGGTAGCGCAAGGCTGTGCGCCTTGCGCCTGGGCTCGCGCCCCGGTCCTGTCTGCTGCGCAGAGGCGGAGGGGCGCTCGCCTGCGGGCGTGGTAGCGCAAGGCTGTGCGCCTTGCGCCTGGGCTCGCGCCCCGGTCCTGTCTGCTGCGCAGAGGCGGAGGGGCGCTCGCCTGTGGGCGTGGTAGCGCAAGGCTGTGCGCCTTGCGCCTGGGCTCGCGCCCCGGTCCTGTCTGCTGCGCAGAGGCGGAGGGGCGCTCGCCTGCGGGCGTGGTAGCGCAAGGCTGTGCGCCTTGCGCCTGGGCTCGCGCCCCGGTCCTGTCTGCTGCGCAGAGGCGGAGGGGCGCTCGCCTGCGGGCGTGGTAGCGCAAGGCTGTGCGCCTTGCGCCTGGGCTCGCGCCCCGGTCCTGTCTGCTGCGCAGAGGCGGAGGGGCGCTCGCCTGCGGGCGTGGTAGCGCAAGGCTGTGCGCCTTGCGCCTGGGCTCGCGCCCCGGTCCTGTCTGCTGCGCAGAGGCGGAGGGGCGCTCGCCTGTGGGCGTGGTAGCGCAAGGCTGTGCGCCTTGCGCCTGGGCTCGCGCCCCGGTCCTGTCTGCTGCGCAGAAGCGGAGGGGCGCTCGCCTGAGCGGTAGTTTAAGTCGCGGAGGGGAAGTTTGGGGCTGGAGGAGCGTCAGCCTTTAGGTTTGGATTTCTACCTCAGACAGCGGTTCAAATCACAGAAATCCAAACCTAACAGCGGCCGGAGGTCCAAGCATTCCCCGGAATGACGATTTAACTACTACCGGGCTCTGCTTCTCCGAATAAGTACAAACAACTTTTTGTTCAGAATTCGCTAAACTAATTAAATGAGGTGGCCCATCGTGTCGGAAGCTTACAAGAATGCCGGAGTGGATATTGCCGCTGGCAATGAAGCGGTAGAACGCATGAAGAAGCATGTGAAACGCACTTATCGTCCGGAAGTGATGACGGAGCTGGGCGGATTCGGCGCACTCTTCGGCCTGAACAAAGATAAATACGAAGAGCCGGTGCTGGTGTCGGGTACCGACGGCGTAGGCACGAAGCTCAAGCTTGCTTTTGCCGCTGACCGCCATGACACGATCGGCATTGATGCGGTGGCCATGTGCGTAAACGATATTGTCGTACAGGGCGCAGAGCCGCTGTTCTTCCTCGATTACCTCGCCTGCGACAAGGTCGTGCCAGAGAAGATCGAAGCGATTGTGTCCGGCATTGCCGAGGGCTGCCACCAGGCCGGCTGCGCGCTGATCGGCGGCGAGACCGCCGAGATGCCGGGAATGTACGCAGAAGGTGAATATGATATCGCCGGCTTTACGGTGGGCGTGGCGGATAAGGCCAAGCTGGTTACGGGCGCCAATATCGCAGCCCGCGATGCCGTCATCGGACTGGCTTCGAGCGGTGTGCACAGCAACGGATTCTCGCTGGTGCGCAAGCTGCTGCTGGAGCAGGGCGGGTACGGTCTCGATGAAGTGCTTCCGGAGCTCGGTGCACCGCTTGCGGATGTGCTGCTGGCACCGACCAAAATCTACGTCAAGCCGCTGCTGGCGCTGCTGGAGCAGCTGCCGGTGAAGGGAATGGCTCATATTACCGGCGGCGGATTTATCGAGAACATTCCTCGCGTCCTGCCGGATCACGTCAATGTTGAAATCAATTACGGCTCGTGGCCGATTCTGCCGGTCTTTGATTTGCTGCAGCGCCAAGGTGATGTCTCCAACCGCGATATGTTCACTACCTTCAATATGGGCATCGGGCTGGTGCTGGTAGTAGCCTCAGCCGACAGTGAACGTGCACTGGAGCTGCTGAAGGCAAGCGGTGAAGAAGCTTATCTTATCGGCTCTGTAACGGAAGGAGAGCGCAAGGTAACCTTTACGGGAGCCGAAGTGTGATGCGCAGCACGCGGATCGCTGTCTTTGCCTCCGGGCAGGGCAGCAATTTCAGTGCACTTGTAGCGGCGCAGCGGCAGGGTCAGCTCGGGGAAGGACAGATCGAGCTGCTGGTATCGGACCGGCCGGAAGCGCCGGTGGCCCAGCGGGCAGAGGAGGCGGGGATCGCTGCTATGCTGCTGCGGCCGAAGGACTTCGCCTCCCGTGAGGAGTATGAGGCCGCGATTGTTGCTGAGCTGCAGCGCCGGGAGATCGGTCTGATTGTGCTCGCCGGATATATGCGGCTGATTACACCGGTGCTGCTCACGCCCTATGCCGGAAGGATTATCAATGTGCATCCGTCGCTGCTGCCGGCTTTTGCCGGGAAGGACGCCATCGGCCAGGCACTGGACTATGGCGTTAAGCTGACCGGCGTTACGGTGCATTTTGTGGATGGAGGCATGGATACCGGTCCTGTCATTGCCCAGCGCGCTATAACGATTGAGCCGGGTGATACGGCCGATACGCTTGCCGCACGAATTCACCGGGTGGAGCATGAGTTGTATCCGGAGGTTGTGCGCGCTTTTGCCGAGGGCAGAGTAGAGCTGCAGGGCAGACAGGTACGTGTACGCGGAGCAGAGAAATGATGTAACTACAGATCGACAAACTCGAATTTTAGCGGATCAATATAGGTTGTAATCGACAGTTTCGGATTTAAGCGGATGATTCCGATATTTCTCGGGAAATATTGCACAAGCGGCGCAGGCTGTCGGAAAACGGAAGAACGAAGTGGATTTACGCCACTTATTTTGAGCAAATCTGCAGGTTATTCGGATTTAAGTGGATTATGGCACACTAATCTGGATGTATTCGGACCTTTCGCGTGAAATGTCAGATATTAGATGGCGATTATCCAACTAAGTGCTATAGAGACACCGTTTATCGCCAAATTAAGTGGCTGAAATCCAACTAGGGGTACCAGTGTTGTTGGCAAACGTTGTGATCCTGGCAGAATGCCGTACTAACGAAGCTGTAAGCATGCCAATCCGGCAGAATGCCGTGCCAAAGCGCTGTAAACATGCCAATCGGGGAGAATACCGTACCGTGCCAACGTTACTATAATCGCGAACTGGCAGAATGCCTTACCAACTATGCTGTAAGCATTTCTAGCCGACAGAATGCGTTGGCGGGTAGTTGGGCGGGCAGGCGGTTAGGCGGGTGGGGGAACAGGCAGGTACTGTGGCTGCAAGACAACCGGCCGCAATTGCTGCGCATCCTAGCTTCGACAGCACGGGCTGCCCAAGAACGGCGCGCTTCTACCGCGTCACTTGCCGCAGCACCTACCGCGTCACCTACTGAGCAGCAACCGCATCACCTACCGTGTCACCTACCGTGTCACCTACTGAGCAGCAACCGCAGCACCTACCGGGCACCTATCGCCTCACCAACCGCGGGCCTACCGTCAGACGTCATCGGCTTACCAACCTGAATTACCAATCTTGCATCATCCGAGGGGGACTATTCAAAGTGAGTATCAAAAGAGCGCTGGTCAGCGTATCGGATAAACAGGGCATCGTGGATTTTTGCCGCGAGTTGTCTGCATTGGGCGTAGAAATTATCTCCACGGGCGGTACAAGCACATTGCTGGCTAAAGAAGGGGTGCCGGTCATCGGCATTTCCGATGTGACAGGCTTCCCGGAAATCATGGACGGCCGCGTCAAAACGCTGCACCCTGCTGTACACAGCGGTCTTCTGGCTGTCCGCGACAATGAGGAGCATACGAAGCAGATGAGCGAGCTTGGTCTTGACTACATTGATCTGGTTGTAGTGAACCTGTACCCGTTCGCCCAGACGATTGCCAAGCCGGATGTTGCTTATGAGGAAGCCATCGAGAACATCGACATCGGCGGACCGACGATGCTGCGTTCAGCGGCAAAGAATCATGCGTTCGTCAGCGTGGTGGTTGATGCCGGCGATTATGCCCAGGTGCTGGAGGAAATCCGCACAGAGGGCGATACAACGCTCGAGACCCGCAAACGCCTTGCGGCCAAAGTCTTCCGCCATACGGCGGCTTACGACGCCCTGATCGCCGATTATCTGGCGAATGTGACCGGCGAACCGCTGCCGGAGCGCTATACGGTTACTTATGAGAAAATCCAGGATCTCCGTTACGGCGAGAATCCGCACCAGAAGGCGGCGTTCTACCGCAAGCCGCTGGCCGCCGCTGATACCCTCACTGCCGCTGAACAGCTGCACGGCAAGGAGCTGTCCTACAACAATATCAACGATGCCAACGCTGCGCTGCAGATCGTCAAGGAGTTCGAAGAGCCGGCGGTTGTGGCCGTTAAGCACATGAACCCTTGCGGAGTGGGCGTAGGAGAGAGCGTATATGAAGCCTATCAAAAAGCGTACAACGCTGACCCGACCTCCATCTTCGGCGGCATCGTCGCGGCCAACCGGATCATTGATCAGGATACGGCCAATCTGCTGAAGGATATTTTCCTGGAAATCATCCTTGCTCCAGGCTTTACCGATGAAGCGCTGGAAATCCTGACGAAGAAGAAGAACATCCGTCTGCTGAAGATCGGCGAGCTAAGCGCAGCCGGAGCGCGCAAGAGCAGCTTTGTCGTCACTTCTGTTGAAGGCGGCATGGTCGTGCAGGAAAGCGACGTGCACTCCGTCAACGCTGAGGAGCTGCAGGTTGTGACCGACCGCAAGCCGACTGAAGAAGAGCTCAAGCAACTGCTCTTTGGCTGGAAGGTCGTGAAGCATGTAAAATCCAATGCGATTGTGCTGGCGGCGGACGATATGACCGTCGGGGTTGGGGCCGGTCAGATGAACCGCGTCGGTGCAGCGAAGATCGCCATTGAACAAGCCGGAGAGAAAGCGAAGGGCGCTGTGCTGGCCTCCGACGCCTTCTTCCCGATGGGCGATACCCTGGAGCTGGCTGCGAAGGCCGGTATTACAGCAGTGATCCAGCCCGGCGGCTCGATCAAGGACGAGGAGTCCATCAAGGTGGCCAACGAATACGGCATCGCCATGGTCTTCACCGGCGTCCGCCATTTCAAGCACTAAGGAGGCTTACCAAGCGGATGGATATTCTAGTAGTAGGCGGCGGAGGACGGGAGCATGCGATTGTCTGGAGTCTCTCCCGCAGCCCCAAAGCCGGTAAAATCTACTGCGCACCCGGCAATGCCGGGATTGCGCAGCTGGCGGAATGCGTGCCAATCGGCGTGTTTGAGTTCGACAAGCTGGCTGCTTTTGCCAAAGAACGCGAGGTCGGCCTGGTGGTCATCGGTCCCGATGATCCGCTCGCTGCGGGGATAGTCGACGTATTGGAGGCCGAGGGTCTCCGGGTATTCGGACCACGCAGGAATGCGGCTGAGATTGAAGGCAGTAAGACATTCATGAAGGACCTCCTGCATAAATATGGTATTCCTACGGCTGCTTATGAGAAGTTCAGTGATTATGAGACTGCCCTGGCTTACTTGCGTGCCCAGTCCGTGCCGATCGTCATCAAGGCGGACGGACTGGCTGCGGGCAAAGGCGTAACCGTTGCGTATAGCCTTGAAGAAGCGGAGCAGGCGCTGCATGATATTATGGTGGACAAAATATTCGGCGAAGCCGGTGCGCAGGTGGTCATTGAGGAATTCCTGGCCGGCCAGGAAATGTCGATTCTTGCCTTTGTGGACGGTGAGACGGTGCGGCCAATGGCAGCCGCGCAAGACCACAAGCCGGTCTTCGACGGTGACAAAGGGCCGAATACCGGCGGAATGGGCACTTATTCGCCGCTGCCGCATATTGCGGACTCCATTATCCGCGAAGCGGTGGAGACGATTATTGAGCCGACCGCCAAAGCAATGGTGGCCGAAGGCCGGCCATTCCGCGGTGTGTTGTTCGCCGGTCTGATGATCTCGCCGGACGGCAAGCCGAAGACCATTGAGTTCAACGCGCGCTTCGGCGATCCGGAGACGCAGGTCGTGCTACCGCGGCTGAAGAGCGATCTGCTGGAGATTTTTCTGGCGGTGACCGAAGGCAGACTGGATCAGGCAGACATCGAGTGGAGCGACGAAGCGGCGGTATGCGTCGTGCTGGCCTCCGGGGGCTATCCCGGAACCTATCCGAAGGGAGTGCCGATCTCGGGTCTTGAGGAGGGCGGCGAAGCGCTGGTCTTCCATGCAGGAACGGCACGCGGTGCGGACGGAAGCTATGTTACCAGCGGGGGACGCGTGCTCGGGGTCGTCGGTATAGGCGAGACCATTGCCGAAGCACGGCTTGCGGCCTACCGGCAGGCGGATGGTATTACTTTTGCAGGTAAACAGAACCGCAGCGATATCGCCATGAAAGCCTTAATCTGAGCAAAAAGAACTGTATTTTTGCATTTTTTTTACACTGCTGGTCCTAAAAAGGACTGACAAGCGATAACAGAAGTGCTATAATACAACTCGTACGGGGGAAAAAGTTCGGATATATACAGATAAAGGTCTTTCCTTTCAGGGAAGACCTTTTTAAATTCAATGTCTTGTTGTATAGTACCAAAGTAGCGATACGCTTACGCGAATGGCTAGCCAGAGATTTAAGGGGGAATTATTGTTGAGTAAGGTTGGAAGAAATGACTTGTGCCCATGCGGAAGCGGGAAGAAATACAAGAAATGCTGCCTTGGCAAAGAAACCTCGGCGGTTGAATCCATATTGCGGCTCGTAACAACGGAGGATGCGGCGGCCCTCAAGACTGCGGCAGAAGACTCCGGCGTGCGTCCCGCTCCTGCGGAGCCTGTCCTTCGTCCAGATCGCAAGCTTACCCTGCCTACGCTGAAGAAGATGGTTACCAAGGAAATGACCTGGGAGCATCCGGCCCATGAGCAGCTGGCTATGGAGCTTATCGAGCGCATGCGTGACCGATATGACCGTGAGCTGATTTACGAAGCGCTCGTGCTGTGGAACGGCTATTCCCGCCAGAGCAAGCCTGCGGTGAAGAAGTCAGGCTCCTTCTGCGCGGCGATCGAATATATATTGTCTGAGACCTACGGCTTTATGCAGTCGCAAGCCGATCTTGCCGACATGTATGAAGTGACAACGGCGACCATTTCCCGCAAGGTCAAAGAAATGCAGAATTATGTCGAGGAATACGGGCTCGGCGGAGAAGCCGATGAAATGGCGGTTGTGAAGCGGTCCGATCTGTCGCCCCGGCAAAAGGCCCAGGAGCTGCTGTATATGGCAGCGGAGGCGGCGCCGAAGCGGCGGGTTCAACTGGCGCGGACGGCAATCAGCCTCTATCCCGACCATCCGGATGCGTATCTGGTGCTGGCAGAAGAAGCTGAAAGCGAGCAGGAAGCCCGCGCTTATCTGAAGGAAGGCATCACCGCCGGACAGCGGGAGCTTGGAGAGGCGTATTTTGCCGAGAATAAAGGACATTTCTGGCTGCTCAGCGAGACACGGCCATATCTCCGGGTCTGCAAGAGCTATGCGGATTCCTGCTGGTTCGGCGGCGATATGGATGAAGCGGCGAAGATGCTGGAGCATATTCTGGAATACAATCCGGACGACAACACCGGAGCGCGGTATATGCTGGTCGCAGTGTACCTGCACAGCAGCAACCTGAATGCGGCGGACAAGCTGCTGAAGAAATACAAGGATGATGCTGCAGCAACCTTTGCGTATGACCGGATGATTCTGGAGTACAAGAAGAACGGCCTGACCTCCCAGCTCAAAATGCTCTACCGGGTAGCGCGCGGCGTCAACAAGCATGTTCCCGATTATCTGCTCGGGGTGAAACGTCTGCCCAGCAATCTGCCCGATTTCATCGGCACAGGCGATCCCAACGAAGCCGTGGAGTATGTCATTACGCATTCACGTCTCTGGGCCAGCGTACCTGAGCTACTGAAATGGATGCTGAAGCAATAAAACATAGATGCTTACAAGAGAACCGCAGCAGCGATGCTGTGGTTCTTTGCTGTGCATAGAAATCCGCAAGGGATCTGAATCAGCTATTCAGCTATGATGCAGGCTCCACTTTGGGGGGCATTCGGTGCTGAACAGATTGTCCGGATTGAGTTCCGGCATATAACCTTACATATCGTCCGGGGTTTGCCCTTATAAAGGGGTAAAAAGGAGAGCCTGGACAGACTTTTTAAAGGGAATGATTGGTTTAGTTCCCGGTAATGCGGAAAATACCTGACATGGACACAGTATTTTCACAGCTCGATGTAAAACGCTAAAGGGTTAAAGTGATATTTTGCAGAAATAAGTCGAAATCAGGTGAAGCTCTCAGGCAAGAGAGTACGCTGGCAATATTTGAATTTGAAGGCGGGAATTTTATGGCGGTAAAAAAGCATCAAACGGAAATAGAGGAGAAGGGCGGACTGCCCGGACTTCAGGCGTCGGGAACAGAACCGGCCTCCGGTGCGGGGGGCAAGGGGAAGGCGGATTCCGGCATATGGCGGTCATTGGCCTCGAGGTATAGCAGCATGGGCATACGCGGCAAGCTTTTTATGTACGTGATTGTATCGGTGGTCGTCATTTTCATGATTGTGGCGCTGGTCATTCACAACAATGCGAAGCAGATTATCGTGCAGGATCTCAACCGTTCCTTATCCTATGAAAAAGGTGAGATTAACGCGACAATTAACGATATGCTGCAGCCGGCCGTCAATAGTGTGGAGCTGCTCAACGCGAACGCTTATCTGCGCGGCTTCATTCAGCGGGTGGACTCCGCAGATACGGCTCAATCGACCGAGGGCTACAGTGAACTCATTGCCACACTGAATCTGATCAAGGACAGCAACAGCAATCTGCTGAACGTGTATCTTGGATTGGAGCAGACAGGGAAGCTGATTACCCAGGACGAGTTCGAGCCCCCGGCCGATTTCAAGCTGAAGGAGCGCAGCTGGTATGCATCGACGGCCAAGAATAAGCGGCTTACCATTACGGACCCTTATATTGACGCCGGTTCAGGCAAAATGGTGGTCAGCGTCAGCACGCCGATCCTTGATGACTCCGGCAAGCTGCTCGGGGTGGCGAGCGCGGATATTTCGACAGAGCAGATCACCGAGGCGCTGGGCTCGTTTAATTACAATGGCAGCGGCTTCGCCATTCTGATCGACAAGACGGGGACCTTCATCTATCACCCGAATGCAGACAACATCCTGCTCCAGACAATGGCGGATCTTGGCGAGGACTGGCAGGCGCTTGGGAGCAAAATGACGCAATGGGGCGAAAAGGTGTACCAGACCGGCATAGACGGCACCGCCAGCTACGTCTCCTACGCTCCGGCGGTAGATAATCAGTGGTCTGTTGCGCTGATCGTACCCGCCAAGGATGCGGAGAAGGAATTGAAGAAGTTCGAGCTTATCTTCGCACTGTCCATTCTTGTTTCCGTAGTGCTGCTGTCCGTCGTCCTGTATTTTGTCTCCGGCAGCATTCTGAAGCCGATTCCGGTGCTGACGGCAGCGTTCCGCGAAGCGATGGCCGGCGATCTGGCGGTGCGGGCCAAGGTAGCGGCCAAAGGCGAGATGGGCCTCCTGGCGGCCGGCTTTAACGAGATGATCTCCACGCAGCAAAGCCTGATCCGTGATATCAAGAGCAGCGCCGGACGCATCTCGGGTGCGGTGAACAATACGGAGACCAACATGGCACAGTTGGACGGCAACATTGCCGATATCTCGGCAATCACCGAGGAGCTGTCAGCCGGAATGCAGCAGACCGCGGCTTCTATGGAGGAAATGAACGCCGGCACCACTGAGTTCGAGCATGCGATCCAGGGCGTCGCCCGCAAAGCGCAGGAGGGCGCCGATGCCGCCCGCCAGATCAATGAACGGGCTGCGCAGCTGAAGGAAGATGCGATTGCCTCGCGGCAGCGGGCCGACAACATCTACGGCCACAGCGAGGAACGGCTGCGCAGAGCAATTGTCCAGTCGGAATCCATTGCACAGATACAGGCGCTCACGGGGGCGATCCTGGAGATTGCCGCCCAGACCAACCTGCTGTCGCTGAATGCCTCGATTGAAGCGGCCAGAGCCGGAGAAGCGGGCCGTGGCTTCGCCGTTGTGGCCGAAGAGATCCGCAAGCTGGCCGACAGCTCGCGCGAGACGGCTGCACAAATCCAGGAGGTTACGACAGCCGTTGTCGGATCGGTGGCCGGTCTGGTGGAGGGTGCGGAGGGCGTTCTGCGCTTCATTGACGGGCAGGTGCGGCCCGATTACGATGCGATGCAGCGGACCGGCGAGCAGTACAGCGAGGATGCCAGGTATATCGATGAGCTGGTGACCGACTTCAGCGCAACCTCGGAACAGTTGCTGGCATCGATCCAGAGTATGTTAACCGCCATCAGTGAGACGAGCAGCGCGGCGAACGAAGGCGCAGAGGGGGCGGGCTTCATCGCCTCCCAGGTCGAGAGCATCATCGCCAAGTCCGGCGGAGTCGTTGCCGAGATGGAAGAGATCAAGGCCAGCTCGGCTCAGCTGCAGCAGGCGGTCTCCCGGTTCAAGGCATAATTCCTTTGCTTGGCCTGCGGCCCGGGCGGCATTCGCCGCCCGGGCCGTTTGTTGTTTCTGTACACGTTGAACATAAAGTTCAGCTTATATAGTCCTCAGGAGAAGGACAAAGCTTGATAAAATCGCCCCGGCAGAGTATGTTACTAGAAGCAGAAGTGATTAGATAGAGACAGTGAGGCGAGGAAAGCAATGAGAGAAGGCGAAGACCGGATCGTAGGAATGGAAGATATTGTGCGCGCACATCATGTGCTGCGCGAGGTAATCGTCCGCACTCCGCTGCAGCTGGATGCGGTGCTGTCGGCCAGATACGGCTGCAGCGTATATTTGAAACGCGAGGATCTGCAGATTGTCCGTTCCTTCAAAATCCGCGGCGCTTATAATATGATCCGCAGCTTATCCGAGGAAGACCGGGCGAAGGGCATTGTCTGCGCCAGCGCCGGCAACCATGCCCAAGGCGTGGCCTACTCCTGCAAGACGCTGGGCATCAAGGGCAAGGTCTATATGCCGAGCACGACCCCGAATCAAAAGGTCAAGCAGGTGCGCCGGTTCGGAGGTGAATTCGTAGAGGTGATCCTGAAGGGCGATACCTTCGACGACGCCTATGAAGAAGCGCTGCAGGCTTGCATCGACCATGGCATGACTCTGATTCACCCGTTCGATGAGCCGCGCATTATCGCCGGCAACGGCACGATTGCCATGGAGGTTATGGAGAGCCTGGACAAGCCGGCGGACTTCATGTTCGTAACTATCGGCGGTGGCGGCCTGGCGGCGGGTGTCGCCACATATGTCAAGAAGGTAAGCCCTGCAACCAAGGTCATCGGCGTTGAGCCATCGGGCGCCGCCTCGATGAGTGAGGCCATTCAGTTGGGTGAGGTTGTGACTCTGACCGAGATTGATAAATTTGTGGACGGCGCTGCCGTGAAGCGTGTCGGGGGATTGACATACGATATCTGCTCCCGCCATCTGGATGATGTGGTGAAGGTGCCGGAAGGCAAGGCCTGCACGACGATCCTGGAAATGTACAATGAGAATGCGATTGTCGTTGAGCCGGCCGGGTCGCTGCCGATTGCGGCGCTGGAGCAGTACCGTGACCAGATCCGCGGCAAGACGGTGGTCTGCATTGTCAGCGGCGGCAACAACGATATTGACCGGATGCAGGAGATCAAGGAGCGTTCGCTGGTCTACGAGGGCCTCAAGCATTATTTCCTGGTCAACTTTCCGCAGCGCGCCGGAGCCCTGCGCGAATTCCTGGCCGAGGTGCTCGGTCCGGATGACGACATTACCCGGTTCGAATATACGAAGAAGAATGACAAGGAGAATGGTCCGGCGCTGGTCGGCATCGAGCTGCTGCATAAGGAAGACTATCTTCCGCTGATCGAACGCATGCAGCAGAAGGGTGTAGATTATACGGAAATTAATAAGGACCTCAACTTGTTTAATATGCTGATTTAATCAGCCGCTTAATAGAAATGCCCGCCCCATGTTCATTCGGGGCGGGCATTGTTCATTTAGGAGAGGGGAACCTTCTCTTTCAGGTAGGCCTCTACGCTGTCATCGAGCTTATATCCGCTCTCCTTCAGCAGCTTCATGAATCCGTCGAGCTTCTGCAGATAAGGGCTGTTCTCCAGCTTGCCGGTCTTGGCCAGCAGTCCGGTGTACGCCTTCTGGGCTTCAAGATCCATCTCACCGTTATCGTAATGGAACAGCGGCGAATTGTTCTGGCCGTAGAAAGTATTGGCCACATAGGCCTCGTGCAGCGCCTTGATGGCCGGCAGACGGTTGGATTTGGGATGGCTCCGGACAAACTGTTCGGTGGACAGGGCTCTTGCGGTTACTTCGCTCCAGGCTATGACCAGCCCGTTATCCTTAGAGGGAGGCAGGTCGGATTCGCCGGACATAATGGTAATATAATCGCGGATGTCGTCCATGACATACATTTTATATTTGCGGTAGGCCGCGTAATCAATAACGGGAAAATAAGTGCCTTCAGCCGTTTCCAGCTTGTATCCGTGCTCCCCGGCGCTGCTCAGCAGGCTGCGCACGGCGGTGTTCTTGGTTCTCGCGGCAAGCTCGGCCAGACTGCTCCCCGGCTTGTAGACGGATTCGAGCTCCCGCTGAACCGACTGGCTGGCGAAGCGCTTCTCCCAGGCCGGCAGTGCGGACTTATGCAGGTTCTCCAGCTTCAGTACCAGAATAGTTGCCTGATACTCGGTAACGGCATACATGTTGGCATTGAGATACCGGATAGCCTGCGGCAGCTTGGCGGAATCGGCCAGCAGCGGCAGCGCTGCTTTATAGACTGCGGCCGCATGGCCGGAGCCCGCAGCCGGGGTGGCACCTGCCGGGAGTCCGGCGGCATGGACCGGAGCAGGAGCAGCCCATCCGGCCTGCAGTCCAAGCGTTACGGCGAATACAGCGATTAATAGGCGATGCTTCTTCATGATGTACCTCCCGTTCTCTTAGGAACCAGAATTAGCAGCTTATGCTCTGAAAAAAATCAATTTAAGTCCAGCTCCCCCGGCCAAACCGATGATCAGGCTGACCCAGGGCGAGATGGTGATGACAGGAAACAGGTTATCAAGAAATACGCCTGCAAAGATGACAACGACCGCAATTGCTATATACATGGCCAGTCCCTTCAGGTCGAAGCCCTTGGCCCGCGGGGCGTCACTCTCGGACAAGGAAGCCAGCCATTTCAACAGCAGCTGGATAAGGACGATGGACCCGGCACCGACAACAATCAGCGAGAATACGCTGACCCGCCCGAACATGTCCGAGGAGCTGCCGCTCCACTCCATGAGCAGTCCGCCGATTCCCAGGACAGCGAACATGCAGCTGAGTGCCGCCCACGGGATCATCAGATTGAAGCTCAGCTTGCTGCGGACGCGCCGGGGCGGGGCTGGGGCGGCAGCCTCCCGGAAGTAATCCTCCGGATGCTCGCCGAAGACCTGCTTGGCGTTCCGGCCCTTGCCCTGCTCCTTCAGCATCAGCTCGGTGGCTTCCAGCAGCAGTTCCTCCGTGCGCACCCGGTCCAGGCGGCTCTCCCGCAGACTGAGGATCATGTCCTCCATGTAAGAACGGTTAAAGGGGGTCAACTGCTCGCGCAGCTGGTTGTTCTTCGTAATCATAGCTTTGACTTTCATAATATAGGTGGTAACCTCCAAATGACGCCTGATCGGGTCAGTCTCTATCCTAGAGTATACGTTCGCCCGGGCGCTGAGCGCAAGGACAACCCCGCCATCCTCTGGCCGGCAGCCCTGAATGAATAATCCTATTGGAAGAGTGAACACTGATAGTGTGATTGCATCACACCCATATTCAAGCAAGAGGAAAGGCGGGAGCGTAATGGCAGAGGAACAGAAGCAGGGACCGGCAACCAACGGAACAGGTACGCCAGGAAAGGCAAATGAGGTGGTAGACTGGGGCAATTCCGACGGCTATAGCCTCTGGGATTCCGCAGTGGACGCCGAGAATGGCTTTGAGGATTGGGAAGGCAGACAGGAAACCCACGACATGTTCCACGACAGCTACAACTAAAGCAGGTGCGGTATGCAGGGCCTTTTGCCTCTCCCGGGAGGACTGAAGGCCCTTTCTTAAGTGGCGGCAGAGCCAGGGGCTTTATCTGCTGATCCATCGTTGATCCGGTTGACAAACATCCGGCAGGATATATAATAAAGATATAAAACACACTAATTTAATCGGAATTATTGAAAATAGAAAAGAATGACTTTCTGGGGAGGATTCGGGTATGGAGCGGAATATAATTATCCGGCATAACGGGGAAGAGCTAACGGCGAGCATACATTATCCGTGCAGGGACAAGAGCGGCTCTGGGCGCTGCAAAGACCGGGTGCCGCTTGCGGTAATCTGCCATGGCTTCGTCGGCAGCCGTATCGGCGTTGACCGTATCTTTGTCAAGGCCGCCCGCGAGCTGGCCCAGGACGGGTATATGGTGGTGCGTTTTGATTATGCGGGATGCGGCGAGAGCAGCGGGAATTACGGCAGCGAGGACATTGAGTCGATGATCGCCCAGACCCGGGCGGTGCTCGATTACGGAATTGGCTCCGCGGATGTCGACCCGCAGCGGGTCACGCTGATCGGTCACAGCCTGGGCGGAGCGGTGGCGCTGCTGACGGCTGTACGCGACCGACGGGTGAAGAATCTGGTGCTGTGGGCGGCGGTAGGCTATCCGTTCAACGATATTGTCAAAATTGTCGGCCGCGAGGTCTACGACCGCTCGGTTCAGAGCGGCTCGGCCGATTATGCCGGATATAATTTCACTCCCGTCTATTTCAATTCCCTAGCCGCCTTCCAGCCGTTCCAGGAAGCCGGCAAATTCAACGGCGATGTGCTGGTCATACACGGAACCTCGGATGACGTTATTCCGGTAGATTATGCTTTTCTCTACCAGAAGCTGTTCTGGACACGTCCCGAGGGGCGCTGCGACAAGGAGATTATTTTTCAGGCGGATCATACCTTTTCTTCGGGGCCGGCGCAGGAGCAGGTATTGAAACGGACAAGGGAATGGATGAATCAGCAGGAGCACCTGCAGCAGGAATGGCAGAACTGGATGATTTAAGGGATTGTCCTGCACTCGCAATAACCCAGAAGAACAGGTAGAATAAAGAAGCAGACCATAAACTGGGTTATGGAGGTAGGCATCCGATGAAATTACCGGCATTTTTTATTGCGCACGGCTCCCCGGTTCTGGCCCTTGAGGATAATGAGTACACGCGTTTCCTGGAGCGGCTGGGCGCTGATCTGGGAGCACTCCGCGGCGTCGTAGTCTTCTCGGCGCACTGGGACAGTCCCGAGCAGCTGATGACCGTGGATGGACAGCATGAGACGTTGCATGATTTCTATGGCTTTCCGGACGAGATTTACTCGCTGACCTATCCTGCCCCGGGTGATCCAGCGCTTAGCGCACGGATTTCCGAGCTTTTCAAGAACAACAACCTCCCCCATCAGCCGGTGCTTGGCCGCGGTCTCGACCATGGCGTATGGGTCATTCTGAAGAAAATGTTCCCGCAGGCTGATATCCCGGTAGTGGCCTTATCTGTCGATTCCCTGCGCTCCCCTGCGGAGCAGTACAATATCGGACGTATGCTGGCCCCGCTGCGGGAAGAAGGCATCTTGGTGATCGGCAGCGGAGGACTGGTGCACAATCTGCGGCTGCTGCGCCAGGATGACCAGCCGGAGCAATGGGCGCTCGATTTCGACGCCTGGATTGCCGCCAGACTGGAAGCCTGGGATCTTCCTGAGCTGTTCGCTTATCAGAAGAAGGCCCCGCATGCACGTGAGGCGGTTCCTTCCTATGGAAGAGAACATTTCGTCCCGCTCTTCTATGTGATGGGCACGGCGGATGAAGGCCGGCGGGCGCAGCGCATGATTCAGGCTTACCAGTACGGGACGCTGAGTCTGAACTGCTGGATGGTAGACTGATGAGTCTGTGAAATTGAGTATCCTGTGAATATGAGTATTGAGTATAAGTTGAATATGCAAATAAGCGAATTACAGGGCATGGCCGATAATAAGGCTGTGCCCTATTTTGTCGCGTGCTGAACAAACGGGCCACGACAAAAGCTTGCGTTCTGTGATTAAATGGAAGAAGCGGGGCGTCGCCGCCCGCAATAATCCTCAGCTGCAAAGCTGCTGGATGTGAATGCAAGGCGGCTGCTGGATAAGCTGCTTGAGCCATGTCATGGTGCCAGAATGCTTGAAGCAGGATGGCTGAACGTGACGGTTGCATACATGATGTCTAAGTATGAGTCTTAACGTGATAGTAGGATCACAATGCCTAAGTATGGTGCCTGAATGTGATAGCTGGATCATGATGCCTAAGTTTGGTGCCTGAACGTGACGGCTGGATCATGATGCCTAAACTTGAAGCATAATTGCATTTTGTACAATTAAATTCCCGTTATTTGCACACAAACGGATTTTAAATGTATTCTGTACAATTAAAATGGGCTCCGACAGCAGATGAGCACCATTTCGGCCGTTTTAAGTGTACAAACTACAATTTTATTCATTTATTGGGTGAATTCAGGCGGAATAATTGCATGAAATACACTTATTGGCATGCACAATTACATCGCACAGTCACAGCACGCATCCAACAGCACATACATTCCAAACGCGTGAGCATTGCCGACGCACAGTCACGGTACGCATCCAGCAATACACATTCACAGTATACAGTCTCAGTGCGCATCAACAGTACATATTCACAAGTCCGTATTGCCGACGCACATTCTCAGCTCGCATCCAACATTACATATCCATCACAGTCCGCACTCACAGCGCACATTCACAGCAAACATTCACAGCAAACATTCACAGTAACCGTTCAGATTCCCTCAGTAGGACACACCTTTACCCTAACACTAGGAGGAACTACGTTATGTCCATTAACCGCCACTCTTCCCGCCTGATGGCCGGGATTGCCCTGGCCGCCGTGCTGCTGAGCGCCTGCGGCGGCAATGACGCCGCAACGGTGCTGGCGCCAACGTCGGTGCCCCCCACCGCTTCGCCGGAGCCTGCTCCCGAAGCGACGCCTGCACCGAGCGCCGACCAGGCCCTCGGCCCCGTCAGCGGGCTGACCGGCCTGCCGGTTCAGGGCGAGCTGCCCCGGCCGCTCGCCGTTATGATCAACAACGCGCCGGCCGCGCGGCCGCAGTCCGGTGTCAGCGAGGCGGATGTGCTCTATGAGGTGCTGGCCGAAGGCGGCATCACCCGGCTGATCGGCATCTTCCAGAGCCAGACCGGCGTGGTCAAGATCGGCCCGATCCGCAGCATCCGCCCCTATCTGATCGACCTCGGCGAGAGCTTCGGGGCGGTCACGGTGCATGCCGGCGGCAGTCCGGCCGCCTATGCGATTCTGCAGAGCCAGCGCAAGGACGATCTGGACGAGATCGGCAACGCCGGCGCGTATTTCTGGCGGGACAAGGAGCGCAAAGCCCCGCATAATCTGTACAGCAACGATGCAAAGCTGCGCGAAGGGGCGGACAAGCTCGGCTACGCGGACAGCGCAGAGGTTCCTCCATTCACTTTTGCCGATCCGGACTATGTTCCGCTTGAAGGTGAGCCTGCGGCGGCGTTCGACGTCAAGTTTCTGCTTCAGAGCTATACGGTGGGCTATACATACGACGATGTGAAGCGGACTTATGCCCGTTCGGTCAACGGCAAACCGCATCTGGATCTGAACAATGGTGACCCGGTGGAGGCGGCGAATGTAATCGTGCTAGGTACGGAGCATAAGGTGCTTGACGATGTCGGCCGTTTGTCGGTGGATGTGGAGCTTGGCGGGGAGGCTATGCTGTTCCAGCGGGGTAATAAGATAGAAGGCCGCTGGTCGAGACAGCCCGGCGATATGATCCGCTTCGTCAAAGCGGACGGGACGGAGGCACAGATGTATCCGGGGATTACCCATATCCTGATTGTTCCGGTCAGCCCGTCGTTTGAAAGCCATGTCGAAGTGACGTTGCCGGAGAGTTCGACTTGATGCGACAAAAATGGCGATTCAGAGAATTATTTTCTACATTCGCGGGAATTGTAAATATCGTGTAAAAAAGTTGCTCTTTTTACTTCTATCCCTTTCGTGGTTATGATAAGATAACAAGGGTTGTCATTCATTTTCATTCTGTTTACAGGAACGCTATGGATGGCTTCTTCTTTCACGGCAATTTTATGAAAAGGGGTTTAAAACTCATGAAGTTGAAAAAAAAGGACATTTTCTTCGAGACGCTCGAGAACATGGCCGATACCATTGTCCAGGCGGCGGATTATTTTGCGCAAAATATCACGACCCTTGGCAATAATGTTGAAGAATTTGCCGCAACGATGAAGAAATATGAATCCCAATGCGACAGCTTCACGCATACCGTCATCAAGGAGCTGAACAAGACGTTCATCACTCCGCTCGAACGCGACGACATTATGGATCTGATCACCAGCATGGATGATGTCATCGACGGTCTGGAAGCCTCCGCCTCCCGTTTCTATATGTACAACCTGCTTGAATCGGACGAGTATATCGCCCAGTTCGCAGAAATTCTGCGCCAATCGGCCTATGAAATTCAAAAAGCCGTGCATCTGCTCTCGCAGAAGAAGCTGCTTGCCATCCGCGAGTATACGATCCGCCTGAATGACCTGGAGAACCAGGGTGATGAAGTGCTGCGCATCTGCACCAAGCACCTGTTCGAAACCGTAACCGACCCGATTGAGCTGATCAAGCGCAAGGAACTGTACGAACGGCTTGAGACGACCACGGACAAATGTGAAGACGTGGCCAACATGCTGGAATCGATCATTATGCGCAACTCATAAGGAGTCGGAATATGGAAACATCACTTTTAGTACTAGGGATTGTTGTCTTTCTCGCGCTGGCATTCGACTTCATTAACGGGTTCCATGACACGGCCAATGCCATTGCTACCTCCGTCTCTACCCGGGCGCTGAAGCCGCGTACAGCCATCCTGCTCGCAGCCTCCATGAACTTTGTCGGGGCGCTGATGTTCACCGGCGTAGCCAAGAAGATCGGCGGCAGCATTACCGATCCGACCCTGCTCGACAACGGTATAGATATCGTTATCGTAACTCTGATCGCTGCTATCATCTGGAATCTGGTCACCTGGTGGCTGGGCATCCCGTCCTCATCTTCGCATGCGCTCATCGGCGCTCTGGCCGGAGCGGTATATGTCGGGGCAGGCACCGAGCACATCAAATGGAGCGGATTCATTGAAATTGTTGAGGGGCTGATTTTCTCCCCGCTGATTGCATTTGTTATCGGTTATATCGTCATGACCATTCTGAAATGGGTCTTCGCCAGACGCAGTCCGCATACGGTCAACAAGGGCTTCCGCTCGATGCAGGTCATTACGGCGGCGCTGCAGTCCTTTACGCACGGCACCAACGATGCCCAGAAGGCGATGGGGATTATCACCTTTGCGCTGGTTACCTCGGGACGTCTCGATACAATGGAGGTTCCACTCTGGGTTAAGATTGCGGCGGCGACAGCCATGGCGCTGGGTACCTCAATCGGCGGCTGGAAGATCATCAAGACGATGGGTACCAAGATTTTCAAAATCGAACCGATCAACGGCTTCGCTGCGGATATCTCCGCCGCTTCCGTTATTTTCTCGGCTACGCTGCTGCATCTGCCAGTAAGTACAACCCATGCCATTACCTCTGCCATTCTCGGTGTAGGCTCGGCCAAGCGCTTCTCCGCTGTCAAATGGGGAGTGGCCGGACGGATTGTGATCACCTGGTTCATTACGATTCCAATCAGTGCCTTGCTTGCAGGTCTTCTCTTCAAAATTTTCTATTAAGAATAGCGGTTTAAGCATGAAAGATGTCAGGAAAGCCTGGATGGGCTTTAAGGACATCTTTTTTTTGTTGCCTATTTTTCAAGAGAGGAATGTCACAAAAAGTGACGGTAAAACGATAAAAATCATTAATCATAGCAAAAAGAAAATGAAATACATCACTTTTTGAAAAGAAAATGACATGAGATTTTTGTATTCGGCGTAGGATTATGTAGGATTTCGTAGTGTCTGCATTAAGGTGTCTCTTAAGTGTTACGTTAGCTGACAGAATCGTCTGGACGATACAGAAAGCAAACGCTATTGGCAAAGGAGGCCTGTCGTTGATCGACTTTCATGAGGTAGACAAACATTATGGTCATTTCCACGTTCTGAAGAACATTAATCTGCATGTGCAGGAGGGGGAAGTGGTTGTCGTGGTCGGTCCTTCCGGCTCCGGCAAAAGCACCATGCTCCGCTGTATCAACCGGCTGGAGACCATTACGAGCGGCGGCCTGGTGGTAGACGGCATCACCGTCAACGAACGCAAGACGGACATCAACAAGCTGCGCAAGGAAATCGGCATGGTGTTCCAGCATTTCAATCTGTATCCCCACAAAAGAGTCATCGACAACATCACCCTTGCTCCCATCAAGGTGCTGGGCTTGTCCAAAGCGGAAGCAGAGAAGACGGCGATGTATTTCCTGGAGAAGGTCGGCATTGCCGACAAAGCCCAGGCGTACCCCTCCCAGCTCTCCGGCGGACAGCAGCAGCGGGTAGCTATTGCCCGGGGGCTGGCGATGAAGCCGAGAATTATGCTCTTCGATGAGCCGACGTCGGCGCTCGATCCGGAAATGGTGGGGGAAGTACTCGACGTGATGCGCACCTTGGCCCGCGAAGGGATGACGATGGTGGTCGTGACCCATGAGATGGGTTTCGCCCGTGAGGTCGCCGACCGGGTGATCTTTATGGACCAGGGGCAGATTGTGGAGGAAGCAGAGCCGGAGCAATTCTTCGCAAGTCCGAGTGAAGAACGGACGCGTACGTTTCTCAGCCGTGTGTTAAGCCATTAAACCATAGATAGGAATAAGGGGAGGAAGAGAAATGAACAAGTCCATGAAAAGCTTCAAATGGTTAGGCGCGCTGCTGCTGGCTGCCATGCTGGTCATCTCCGGCTGCGGCAACAACAATGATGGCAATGCCGCCGAGGGCAACAATGCCGCAGCAAGCGGTGATTCGGCAGCCATCGCGAAGATCAAGGAACGCGGCAAGCTGCTGGTCGGCGTGAAGTACGACACCCGCCTGTTCGGGCTGAAGGACCCGGCCTCCGGCAATGTCGAAGGCTTCGACATCGACATCTCCAAGGCGATTGCCAAGCATATTCTCGGCGACGAGAATGCCATCGAGCTGAAGGAAGTGACCTCCAAAACCCGGATTCCGATGCTGAACAATGGCGAGATTGATATGGTTGTCGCCACGATGACGATCACCGAAGAACGTAAGAAGGAAGTCGATTTCTCCGACGTCTACTTCCAGGCCGGACAATCGCTGCTGGTGAAGAAGGGCAGCCCGATCACAGGACTGGAGGATGTCACGAAGGATACGAAGATTCTGGGCTCCAAGGGTGCCACTTCGATCAAGAATATTAAAGAGAAGGTGCCGGGCGTCACCGTGCTGGAGTTCGACAACTATCAGGACGCCTTCAGCGCACTGAAGGCCGGCCAGGGCGACGCGCTCACCACCGACGACGCGATTCTCTACGGGATGGCTTCGCAGGACCCGGATTTTGAGGTCGTAGGCGAGCCGTTCACCGACGAGCCTTACGGCATCGCTATCCAGAAGGGCAACAGCGATGTTGTTCAGGCCGTGAATGATACACTGGCTGAACTGAAGGAGAGCGGCGACTACGACACCATTTACACCAAGTGGATCGGCAAGGCGCCTGCGAAGTAAGGATTGCAATGAAGTAAGGATTGCAATGAAGTAAGGATTGCAATGAAGTAAGGATTGAAATGAGTTAAGGATTGCGCTGAAAAGTGCGATGGACTCAGCTTGGACCAAAGGTGCGTACGTAGCGGTTAGCATACATAGATCTGGGGACAACCGCAGCCGGAGGTCCAAACCTATTTCACTTATTGTTTGGATGATCAAATGTAGTTTATGGGGAATTTTGCAGGGATATAGCAGTGATGAAAGGATGGAAGGGGGATGTCCGCCGGCCATCCTTTCGTGTATGTACAGAGGCGGCTGCTGCGCCGCAGATTATTTAAAGGCAAAGGGTAGGTGACAACGATGGATTTCTCAATTTTGACCGATTATTTCGGCCTATATATGGAGGGGTTTCGCGGAACGGTTATCTCCAGCGTGCTGGCACTGATCGGCAGCTTCCTGATCGGAGCAGTGATCGCGGTCTTCCGGATCACACCGGTACGGGGGTTGCGCTGGTTCGGGACGGGATACGTTGAGTTCGTCCGCAACCTGCCGCTACTGCTGGTGGTGTATGTGTTTTATTACGGACCATCCGCGATTGGCTTTACGCTGGACGGCTTCACGGCGGGAACCATCGGGCTGGCGGTATACACCTCGGCCTTTATTGCCGAAGCCATCCGTGCCGGGATTATGGCGATCCCGAAAGGGCAGACGGAGGCTGCACGTTCTTCCGGACTCAGTTACATCCAGACCATGCTGCATGTCATTCTGCCGCAGGCCATTAAGCTGGTCATTCCGCCGCTCGGCAACCAGTTCATAAATCTGATTAAAAATTCTTCGGTGCTGACCATCGTCGCCGGACTGGATCTGATGTATTTTGCCGACAGCATCTCTACGGAGACCTACCGGACCTTCGATACGTATATCTTCGTCGCCCTGTTCTACCTGGTTCTGACCCTGCCGCTGAGCTACGGCGTGCGGGTATGGGAAAGACGGCTGCAGCGGAAATATTAGACCGGAGCCTGCAGATACCCGTATGAGCTTTAACATCAAGTTCGATAGTCACTTAGGAGGGATAGTATGGATTTTGCCGGCGCATATTCGGCCGATCATCTGAGGTTTCTCTTGGATGGATTGTATGTGACGCTGATTGTGGCGTCTGTGTCGATCGTCCTCAGCTTCATCATCGGCTGTTTAATCGGAGTTGTTCGTTACGCGCAGGTGCCGGTGCTGTCGCCAGTGCTGCTTGTGCTGGTAGAACTGATCCGCAACCTGCCGCTGCTGCTGATTATTTTCTTTATCCGTTTTGCCTTGCCGGAGATCGGAATCCGGATGGGACTCACGACTGCAGCGATTGTCGCTCTGACGATCTTTGAGGCGGCCATGATCGCAGAGATTGTGCGCGGTGGACTCGCTTCTATCGATAAGGGACAAATAGAAGCCGCACGTTCGTCCGGACTGAGCAGCTTCCAGACACTGTGGCATATAGTGCTCCCGCAGGGCTTGCGCCGCATGGTGCCGCCGCTGGTCAGCCAGTTCATCTCGCTGCTGAAGGATACATCGCTGGCGGTGGTTATTTCGCTGCCGGAGCTGATGCACAACGCCGGAATTGTCATCGGGCAAGGCTACAGCTACGCAATTCCCACACTGCTCCTGGTCGCCTTGATTTATTTCGTCGTTAATTATCTCTTGTCGCTGGTGTCCAGAAGGCTGGAGACCAAGGCCGTCTGACCCGCACAGCGAAAACATGCCGGAAAACGTATCGGAGCCGCAAAGGTTATGGTAGTATAGTTGACAACATCTCTGGGCGGGAGCAGTGGGCGATGTTACATTCTATACTGAAATCCAGAACCTTGCAGGTTCTTGTTGCGGCGCTGGGGACAGCAGTGGCGGGCGAATTCAAGATTAATCCGTTTGATGGCGACATATTCCGGATCGCGCTGGGGAGCAGTGCGTTCCTGCTGTTCCTGCTGCTGATGCGCAGACTTCCTTACATCATGACGGGCATTGTCACAGGGATTGTGGTGCTGTTATTCCGCACCGGTATGGATGCTGTGTTCCGCAGCGAAATTCCGCTGCCTGAGAGCTTCACCAGCCACGTATCGGCCATGGTCTACTACATTGTGTTCGCAGCTCTGATGAACCTGCTGAAGAGCCGGCTGGATACCTTTCATCCGCTGGTGCTCGGCGGAGCGGCGGCTGTCATTGATCTCTTGTCCAACGAAATGGAGCTGCTGACCCGGCTGATCGTGCTCGATTCGGCCACCTTCCGGCTTAACGAATGGACTTACCTGATGGCGATTGCTGTGCTGCGCACGTATTTCACTACCGGAGTATACAGCAGCATCTCCGTCAGCCAGCTGCGGATCGCCCAGCGGGAGCAGAACCGGCGGATCGAGCAGATGCTTGGCTTCGGCTCGGGCCTGTACGGCGAAGTCTTTTATCTGAAGAAATCCATTGGAACGCTGGAAAATGTAACGCTGAAGAGCTACGAGCTGTACCGCAGCCTGAAGGAGGAGGACGGGCAGCCTGGGCGCAGCCGTCAGGTGCTGGACATCACCCAGCAGATTCATGAGGTCAAGAAGGATTCGCAGCGGATTCTGGCCGGTCTTGTCAAGCTGGCCGAGCGCGAGGCGACGGGCGACATGCCGCTCTCGGGAATCCTGCGCTTCACGGTCAAGAGCAACGCGCAATATGCCGAGATGCTCGGCAAGCAGATTCAGTTCCACCTTCACCTTGCCTCGGACTACACTACGGCCAGCTATATTCCTCTGCTTACTTTGCTTAATAACCTGACTGCCAACGCGGTGGAAGCGATCAAGGCTTCCGGGAGTATTGCTCTGGATACTTATGAGAAAGAGGAATACACCTTGTTTACCGTTACGGACAGCGGGGTAGGCATAAAGGAAAGGGACCGGGAGCTGCTGTTCGAGCCCGGGTTCACGACCAAGTTCAATGACGAAGGCGTGGCGGCAACGGGAATCGGCCTCTCGCATGTGCGCGATATTGTGGAGGCCCTGGGAGGGCGGATTACTGTAGGAACGGCGATTCATACCGGAGGGGCGATGTTTCAGATCAGTGTGCCAACGGCTACGCTGCGGAAGGAGGAATAAGTCATGCCGCTTACTTTCTGTATAGTGGACGATGATGCGGTTGCCAGAAGAATGCTGCAGCATATTATTGAGGACAGCGGTCTCGGCGAAGTGGCGGGTACAGCGGAGAGCGGGCAGGATGGCATGAAGCTGGTGCTGGAGGAAGCCCCGGATATCGTGCTGATGGATCTGCTCATGCCCGACCAGGACGGAATCGAGACCATCCTGTCGCTGCAGACCCAGGGCTGCCGCTCCAAATTCGTGATGATCTCGCAGATCGAGAACAGTGATATGGTGGGGCGCGCTTACCGCAGCGGCATCGAATTCTTCATCCGCAAGCCGATCAACAAAATCGAAGTCGAAGCCGTGCTGCACAAGGTCAATGAGCGGTATGCGATTAACCGCTACCTGGAGGAGATCAAGTCGAGCCTCGGCAAGCTGGAGGGGCTGCAGTTCGGATCGCCGCTGATTGATTCCGGTAAACGCACGGTCAGGGAAATCCTGCAGCCGATTCTGATGAACATGGGCATGATTTCGGAGAGCGGCAGCCGGGACATCATCACGATGATGGAGCTGGCCATAGCCAAAGACCCGCTGGGCGGATTGCCGCCGCTGAAGGAGCTGTATGAAATGGCGGCCAATGTCTACAAGTCGGTGCCTACGGAGGCGGCCAGGGAGGCCAAGGCTATAGAGCAGCGGCTGCGCCGGGCGCTCGCAGCTGGACTGTTGAACCTGGCGTCGATCGGCCTGACGGACTACGGGAATCCGAAGTTCGAATATTACGCGCCGCTCTACTTCGACTTCGAGGAGGTACGGCTGAAGATGAAGGAAATCGGGCAGGGCAAGGACACCGGCAAGGTGAAGGTGAACATCAAGAAGTTCCTGCAGGTGCTGCATCTGGAGCTGCAGGAGGGCTTGGGCCGCAGGTAGCCCAGGACCTCACGAAAGCTCATGATATTGAAATGCCAACGAACCACCGGTTCCGCTGATCATAGCGGGCTGGGGGTTATTTTTTTGCCGCCGGCCGGCACGCTTTGCTCCCTGAAGTCCAGGCATTCCGGGGAGTCGCGGCTAAGCACTCAAACACTCTGCTTAGTGCATTTCCGCATTTGGGTGTAATGTACAGGTGCGGTACAATGGAGCTGGAAGCAATCATGAAAGCTTTTTAGCCGGAATTGATGGGGGATAGCTATGATACGAACACTTGCGGTCACCCATGAGGGCGAGGTGCTGACCGGGCTGCCGCTGGAGAGCATACGCATGGCCGACTACGCCTGGATCTGGGCTGACTTCGCCGAGCCTACGGCAGAGGAAACGCGGCTGCTGGATACGTACTTTCATTTTCACCCGCTGGCGATTGAGGATTGCATGCATATTCTGCAGCGCCCTAAGCTGGATTATTATGACGATGTGCAGTTCTTCGTGCTGCATGCGCTCAATGAGGAGACGCTGCAGGCGGAGGAGGTTGATCTGTTCCTCAGCTCGAGCTTCCTCGTCTCCTACCATCACCAGCACCAGCCGGAGCTGGACGAAGCCTGGGCGAATGTCAGAGAGGAGATTCACAGCCGCCAGGGCTGGTCCGGAGGTCCGGTGGCCGCGGCCTATTCCGTGATGGACAAGCTGGTGGACTACTATTTCCCGAGCCTGTACAACCTGGAGGATGAACTGGCCGATCTGGAGAGCAAAGGCGGCACCGAATCCGTCGAAGACCTGATGAGCCAGGTGTTCAATGTGCGCGGGCGGCTCCTGAAGCTGCGGCGGACCATCGTGCCGATGCGCGACCTGATGTACCGGATTGTCAATTCGCAGCATGTGCAGAGCAATAACCAGGAGCGGGTCTATTTCGGCGATATCTATGACCATCTGCTGAAGCTGACCGATATGCTGGAGGCCGACCGGGAAATGACTGCGGATCTGCGGGACAGCTATATTTCGCTGAATTCCAACCGGATGAATGCCATCATGAAGACACTGACGGTCATTACCACCGTGTTCATGCCGCTGACGCTGATCGCCGGGATCTACGGGATGAACTTCAATCACATGCCGGAGCTTGGATGGAGCCTGGGCTATCCGGTGGTGCTGCTGCTCATGCTGGCGCTGGGGCTGGGGATGCTGTGGTGGTTCCGCAGGCGCGGGTGGTTCAAGTAGGGCGGGCCGCAAGCGCCGTATATTTAAAGATATGATTTTATTGGAGGTCAGTATATGACGGATCGCAAGTACCTTTATCTAAGCCTGGGTGTAATCCTTCTTACTCTCGTAACGAATCTCATTGCCTATCCCTGGCTCCCCGAGCAGATGGGAATACATATGTCCGGCGGGCAAATCGACAATAGTGTAGGCAAGCTTCTGTACGTGTTTATGGTTCCGGGCCTGCAGGTCTTTGTAAGCATCATGACCGTGTTATCGCAAAAGCCAACCAAAAACCTCGTCCTCATCCTGGTGAATGTATTCTGTCTGGCCCTGAACGGCTGGATGATCTACTATAATCTGAGTTTGGCTTGAACCCCGCTGCTGCCATAAAAAAAGGCCGGACAACCGCCGCTATCTGCGGCGGCGTCCGGCGGAGGAAGGAGCCCGTTTGCGCCGTTTAGGCGCATTCTTGCCGCTGCGCTTGGTATTGCCGGCCGGACGCTTCTTGCGGCGCCGGGGCTTGTAGAGCGCAGCATCCTCCTCGGCGGCCAGCTCCCCGGAATTCCCCTTGCCTTTACCGAAGCTGCCCATCACCAGCTTCACCATCGGGGCCATCTGCTGGAAGCCCTGCACCATCTTCTGCACCTTGCCCATATTATTTACAATGCCGTCGATGCCGCCCATCCGGTCGATGAAGCCTTTGATCTGCTCCATGTTCGCCAGATTGCCGAGATTTCCGAGGCCACCGAGCAGGCCACCGGCCTTGGCTCCGGCTTCTGCAGCGGGAGCGGCCAGGGACGTCTCCACCAGCTCCGCACCGGCGGCGGGAACCATCCCGGCTTCCAGCGGAAGCGGCGCCTGGGCGGGCGGCAGACTGATGCCCGGATAAGGCGAGGAGGGATACGGACCGGCCAGGGCACGCGCATTCCGGCGGGAATGGTTGTAGTAATGCTCAGGCATGTCATCACTTTCCTTTGTTATGGATTTGCTATACTGTATGTCATGGGCGAACATAAGGTATAGACCATAGCCCGGATTTCCGGGATAGATGCGGATTTGGGCAGGTGCCCTGAGCGGGGCGAGGAAGTGAAGAAAGCGTGTCAGGGCTTGCTTTCCGGCGCTTAAGTATACTATAGTTAATTCGGTAATTCCTCTGCTGCGCGGCAGGATTTTTGTGCTCAAGTACATAAGATTTGTGCGTGTGTGGCGGACAGTTGTCCGTCGTTTTCGTTCTTTACAGCGTGAAATCGTTAATGCTTGAAAAAACTGCTCCGTTACAATATAGTAGAGGCAGATAGTCGGATTTATTTGTTATATTTATAAGGGTTCTGTATGTAAATTCACGGGTGAATCAATATACTGACCACACATTTAGGGGATGATCTACGATGCAGCTGAAGAAGCTAAATGATAAGAGTGTCGATCAACTGTTCGAGGCTATTTTAACGTTGAAGAATATGGAAGAATGCTATGTCTTCTTCGACGACCTGTGCACGGTGAATGAGATCCAGTCGCTGTCCCAGCGTCTGGAGGTTGCACGTATGCTGGGCAAGGGCTCTACATACAATCAGATTGAAGCGGAGACCGGCGCCAGCACGGCGACGATCTCGCGCGTAAAGCGCTGCCTGAATTACGGCAACGACGGCTACAAGATGACGCTGGAACGTCTGGGACGATAAGCATGCAGCCGGGCGTACTGATTATCAGTCACGGCTCCCGCGACCGCACCTGGGTATCCATGGTGGAGGAAGCCGTAGCGGAGCTGAGTCTTGCGGAGGAGCTGCCGGTGGCGGTGTCTTTCCTGGAGCTGGTGGAAGGCCGCCTGATACAAGATGGAATTGATGAACTGGAGAGCCAAGGGGTCACAGATATAATTGTGATCCCCTTGTTTGTTTCTTCGGGGAGTACCCATATTGATGAAATACAATATGCACTGGGCGTCAAGGCTGCTCCTGAGCTGGAGACGGACCTTGCACCGTTTGCGGTGCAGGCCCGGGTACATTTCGGCAATCCGGTCGATGACGATCCGGACATTGCCGTTATGATCTGGGATAAGCTGCGCGAGTTGTCGCACCACCCAGAGCGGGAAGTGGTTCTGCTGGTCGGCCACGGCAGCCGGCATGAGGGCTTCCGGCAGCGCTGGGAGCGGGGCATCGCCTCGCTCGCCGAACGGGTGCGCCAGCTTAGTGGCGTTGCGGCAGCAGACTATGGGCTGCTGAACCCGGACAGCGTGCGCAGCCGCGCGGAGCATTGGCAGGAGCAGGGGTATGAGGTGCTGGTAGCCCCGCTCTTTCTGAGCGAGGGCTATTTCACCAAGGTCGTCGTACCGAAGCGGCTCGAAGGCCTGGATTTTGCATACTCGGGCAGAACGCTGCTGCCGCATCCGCTGCTGCCGCACTGGATTGAGGAGCAGGTAAATCGTGCGGTTGCTTTGCTGCGAGAGCGTTCGTAGCGAGAAGAACGTAATGGAAGAGCCTGAATGAGTGAGGGTGGCCTCGCATAGATATAGAGGTATACTTATTGGAGACGTTTGCGGGTAATGGGTTAGCTCGGCGGCGGTGGTCCTGCCGTTTGCTGCTAAATTTGGGCCAGGACGGGTATAACATTGCTTGTAGGGTGTCCAATTGGGTATAATCAGTAAAGTTATCTATACTCTAAACAGGTGGCGTTCCGGTAATGAAAACTGCGAGATTGATTTATAATCCCACTTCGGGTCGGGAAGGAATGAAGAAACGGCTTGCCGACATCCTGGAGCGGCTGGATTTAGGCGGCATTGAGGCGTCCTGTCACGCAACAACCGGAGAAGGCGATGCTACGGCAGCTACGATCGAAGCGGTCGAGCGCGGCACGTATGACATGATCATTGCGGCCGGCGGCGACGGTACTTTAAATGAAGTGATCAACGGAATGGCCGAGCGGCCGAATCTGCCTCCCTTGGGCGTACTGCCGCTGGGGACGACGAATGATTTTGCCCGGGCGATGGGCATTCCGAAGAACTGGGAGGATTCCTGCGATCTCATTCTGCGCCAGGAATCGCGCCTGATTGACCTTGGCAAAGCCAATGACCGTTATTTCATTAATATAGCCGGCGGCGGAAGGCTGACCGAGCTGACATACGAGGTTCCCAGCAGACTGAAGACCATGATGGGACAGCTGGCGTACTACCTGAAAGGCATCGAGAAAATGGCCAGCCTCTCCCCGCAGGAGCTGTACATACGGGCCAACGGCCAGGAAATGATTCACGACGAGTTCATGATGTTCCTGATTGCCAATACCAATTCGGTCGGCGGCTTCGAGAAGCTCGCCCCGGATGCCCGTATCGACGACGGCCTGTTCGACGTCATCGCCGTCAAGAAGTGCAACCTGGCCGAGTTCATCCGGCTGGTCACACTGGCGCTGCGCGGCGAGCATCTGCAGGATAAGCGCGTCGTCTATTTCCGCACGGATGCCATGGAGGTCACCTCCCCCGGCTACGTGCAGATCAACCTCGACGGTGAGCTGGGCGGCACGCTGCCGGGACAGTTTCATATTTTGCCGCAGCATTTGCGGATCTTTGCCCAGAATTAAACGGGCGGGAAGAGTTAAGCCAAGAGATTAATGAAAGAAGTGAACATACAGAACATGAGTAAACATCGCAGTGGACGCGGCGGGAACCGCCGGGAAGCAAGCGTACCCGTCGCCGGACTGCCCGTGAATAAGAACGATGAAGTCGTGCTCGATATTATCGGCATGACTCATGAAGGCGAAGGGGTAGGCCGCGCGGACGGCTATACCCTTTTTGTGCAGGGCGCCCTGCCCGGAGAGAAGGTCCGGGCCAAGGTGCTGAAGACCAAGAAGCAGTACGGCTACGCCAAGCTGCTTGAGCTGGTGCAGGCCAGCAGCGACCGCATCGCGCCGCCTTGCCCGATCTATGACCAGTGTGGCGGCTGCCAGCTGCAGCACATGGACTACACCGCCCAGCTGGCCTGGAAGCGGCAGCTGGTGGTGGACAACCTGCAGCGGATCGGGAAGCTGCGGGTGGCGGGGGCGGCGCTTGGCGCTGCCCAGGCTGTTGCAGGGCAGGGTGGTGGCGGCGCTGCTGAAGGCGTGGAGCGTGAATTTGGTGCTGCTTCGGGCAATGGTGCGTTCGAAAGCGGGCAAGGTGAAGAAGGTGCTGACGGGGGCAATGGTGCAACTACAGGTACGCTTGGCGCAGGCCACACATCGGGTAGCGGCACTCCTGCAATTGGGGCAGCCACGCCGCAAGGAGACATCATCGTCCGGCCGACACTCGGCATGGACGAGCCTTGGCGCTACCGCAACAAGGCCCAGGTGCCGATCGGCGTCACCGACGGCGGTCTGGTCGGCGGCTTCTACGCGCGCGGCAGTCACCGGATCATCGACATGGAGACCTGTCTGATCCAGCATGAGCACAACGACGCCGTAGTCGCCGCCGTGAAGCGGCTCGGCAGCGAGCTGGGCATCTCCGCCTACAGCGAAGAGACCGGCCGCGGCCTGCTGCGCCATGTCGTCGTCAAGAAGGCCTTCCGCACCGGGCAGATGATGCTGGTGCTGGTCACGAACGGGCGCGACATCCCACACCTGGACGCCTGGCTTGGCAGCATCCGTGAGGAGCTGCCGCAGGTGGCGAGCATCTGCCAGAACGTGAACACGCGGCAGACCAACGTCATCTTCGGCGACGAGACCCGCACCCTCTGGGGCAGCGACGTCATCTACGATTACATCGGCGACGTGCAGTTCGCCATCTCGGCCCGTTCCTTCTACCAGGTGAACCCGGTCCAGACCGAGGTGCTGTACGGCAAAACCGTCGAGTACGCCGGCCTCACCGGCAATGAGACCGTTATCGACGCCTACTGCGGCATCGGCACGATCTCCCTGTTCCTGGCCCAGCACGCGGATAAAGTATACGGCGTAGAGATCGTGCCGGAAGCCATTGAGGACGCCCGCGCGAATGCCGCACTGAACGGCATGAAGAACGTGACGTTCGAGGTCGGTGCATCCGAGGACGTGATTCCGGCCTGGAAAGAGCAGGGTGTCACCCCCGACGTCATCGTCGTCGATCCGCCGCGCAAAGGCTGCGATCCGCGCCTGCTGGAGACGATCCTGGCGATGCAGCCGGAACGCGTAGTGTATGTGTCGTGTAATCCATCGACACTGGCAAGGGATTTGCGGGTATTAGAGGACGGCGGGTACAAGACAGTGGAGGTAACCCCGGTGGATATGTTCCCGCATACGGTGCATGTTGAGTGCGTAACTCGGATGGACTTTATAGGAAAAGGGTAAAAAACCACGATATGTAGGGGTTAATGCCGAAGAGCTAACACCGCATATTGATTTTTAATTACATTATCTGGTTTGTTGTTTTTGGGCTTAAAAAGTGCCCTTTCCATAGATGGACTTTTTTAACCAAGGTGGTTTTAGAGGAAGACAAATCCGTATTAAGCTTATAGTCTCATATGTTTTCTTTAAGCCATGCATGAACTATCTTAACATCCTCTTTTTGCATAAAAGGATGATCACTATTCTGAGAGATTTCCAACTTGCAATCATGTGATTTCGCAAAGTCCTTAACAACTTCCAGAGATTGCATACTGTCTTTTCTGCCGTATAGGATTGAAGTTGGAATATTCCATTTTTTAACCGGATGTTCCTTTACGAACTTATAATAATCCCAACGCAGCAAATCAACAGAGGTTGCAATCTCTTTTTGTATGCATAGCTGTTCTTCTGTCACATCAAACCAATTAAACATCTGTTTAATTAGATATTCCATGTTTAATATAGGTGATTGGAACAGACAATTGACAAAATTACTATTTGTGTAAGCATTCAAACTGAAATACGCTCCCAGACTGCACCCAAACAAAGAAACATGATCCCAATTTGAAAAGGCATAGTCTCCAATTAGATTAAGGTCATTAATGCCATTCCAAATGTCACAACGATAACTACTGTCCTTTCGTTCCCCGTGTTCAGGCAAATCGAAACTTAGCGTTTGATATCCTTTTTTCACAGCGATTTCAGCAAAATCTCTAGCATGTTCTTTGCATGACATTTTGCCATGAACATGGACATATACCTTGTCTGATCTATCACCCCAAATAATGGATGGGATGTTGCCGATTTTTATATTTTGAATTCTCATGGATACCTCCGATTGTTGAGGCATTACCCTCCATAGTTTGGGATTGATCTGCTTTTCTAACGTGTCTCTTGCTTCAATGGGTGGACTGAACCTTCAGTTGACGACGTCCATAACTATTCCCCCTTTTGTTTGATCCGCAAAGAACGGACAACCAAGGAGGCAGGTTACTGGCGGCTTGCGCCCGTCCGGACTACCACCGGAACTGTGTTTCTGTCTTCGCGTCTTCATTGTACTGCGTTGGTGGAAGGAGTCAACTCTTCGTGACGCAACTGCTAATTCAAAAATTGCCAAACGGGAGATGATGTACCCTTTATGTTCATTTGGGATTTCGTCGTGGACAAGGTGTTGGGCGACGTAATGGACGGCTGTACGGCCAGGTGATCGGGTTTTACGGCAGCTTTTTTGCCCAGATGGGCCAGATGGGAGCGGACTTGTTCGAGATGTCCTTGGGTGCAGGCGATCATCCGCTTCTTTTTTATTTGGTTTGGGCGCAGTAGGCAACGGGGCTGGTGGTGCTGTGATAGTCTTCGCGCTGAATGTTCGGTGATTGACTCACAAGGATACTATGTTTATACAATTTAGGGGCGGTTTTATGTTTGAGGATATAGCTAGAGGGATGCTGCCCCTCTTTTTTTGTGTTTCCTGATTATCGTACTATGCTGTTTTTGAACGATATTAGGACCGCCATAGCTGCCAACTTTCTGCGATAGTCCCGCAATAAATGTTCTCCCAGCATCCTCCCTTTTTATTCTAGAATAGTTATTTTCGAGAAGGATATTGTGCCGCTAGAGGAGAAAAGGTAAACCTATAGAATATTTGCAGGAACGGGTGTATCTTCAATGAGGACGATGAAGGGGGATTTTCATTGAAAAATATAGTGATAACCGGCAGTACACGGGGAATCGGGTTCTCTATGGCAATGGAGTTTCTGCGGGCCGGATGTAATGTTACCCTGTCTGGCAGAGGTGAAAGGTTACCGGAAGCGGCTGCCGCGTCACTTTTGCCCTTTGAGGGGAAATACACTTATGTCCCATGCAACGTCCAAAACAAAGCAAGTCTCCAGAACCTCTGGGACACTTCTCAGGATCAATGGGGCAGGGTAGATATCTGGATCAACAACGCGGGGCAAAATGCGCCGCATAGGTATGCGTGGGAAACGGGCGAATCTTACACGGAGAATATTATAAAGACCAATATTACAGGCATGATATACGGTTCACAGATTGCGGCAGCGGGGATGATAAAGCAGGGGCATGGGGCGATATACAGCATGGAGGGTCTGGGCTCCAACAATATGATCCAGCCCAAGACCATATTGTACGGTACCACTAAGCACGCATTAACGTATTTTATGAAGGGGCTAACCAAAGAACTGGAAGGCACAGGAATCCTGGCAGGGAGGCTATCTCCCGGCATGATGCTGACAGATTTTATCACACGGACGCCCGACGGTGATCCATCGGAGGTCATCTCGGATGAGAGGTTCAGAAGGATATTTAATATATTGGCAGACAAACCGGAGACGGTCGCCAAATTCCTCGTACCCAGAATACTCAGCAACACCAAGAATGGCGCTCAAATCGCCTGGCTGACCAACCGAAAGGCTGCATGGCGTTTTATGACGGCGGGCTTCCGTAAGGACAGGCTGATTTAGATCAAAGAGGCCCAACACCGCATCCATTGATTGACTTGCAAAGGAGATGTGTTTAGACAATTTAGGGGGCGGTTTTATGTTTCAGGTCCAAAAATAGGGGAATAGCTTGGGCATTCGCATCCCAAAGTCCCTTGCCTTGAAGGTCGGTATTGAAGAAGGCTCTGAAGTCGAACTCGATGTGGAGGATGGGCAGCTTGTAATCAAGCCGAAGTCGGCAACACTGGACGAGATTCTTTCCAGGGTCACGCCGGATAATCTCCATAAAGAGGTTTCTACTGGTGAAATACAAGGACGGGAAGCAGGGTGACGGGCAGGTACGAGCCGGAGCGCGGCGACCTGGTAATTGCGGGATTTGCCCATTATAATAAAGGCAGAAATATCGTAAAATGCAAAGAGAGCCGTGCGCCAACACGACTCCCCTTTTGCAATAGCCGCATTAAGGGCGGCGGCTTCGGAATAGCAGTCATGAGATAGACCGGTTCCTTGGGATAGTGCGGTCTATTTCTTTTTGGAGAGAAAGTTTATTCAATCCAAATCCACATCAATCTCCTCAAACTGCGGAACCGCCGGCAGCACATTATCCATAGGCCGGAAGAACACCTCCAGCTTCAGCTCGCCTGGCTCAAAAATAATAATTTGCTGTGTCCCCAGATTATATAGATCCCCATTCGTTTGCTCTCCGGGGGCTTCCCCGCCGTAGTAGGAGGCCACGGACTTCAGCTCATCTACGGTTACTTCTTCTCCTTTGGACTCAAGCGCATCCTTCATACTCTCAAACCTTGCGGTGTTGAATAAGTTCAAGGAGTGGTTATTAAAGTTACCTTTTAACAAAAATGAGTTCACACTTCCTATCGAGTCACTGATCCCCCAGACGATCTTGCCGTTGAATTCGGACCCTTCTGTCCGGACGTTACGAAGGCTGTTGGCCTGCCCGCTTACATTGTTCTCCAGCACCTTGCTTTCGGATGGATCACTCATAAAGATTAGATGGCTAAATGCATACTCCCGATCGGGGGAGGTCAGATAAGCCGCAACCTCATCCATCGTCTGATAATGCTCCAGCGCATACCGCAAATCCATTGGATACGAATATTTCGAGGAGGAAGAATACGCAGCCCCCGTCGCTGCATCCAGAATCGCCCCAAAGACCTTGTCATCATTAAATCCCGAAACCGTCCCCATAAACCCTAAATAGCCAATCGTCACGATGGATTTATCATCATTCTTGTACGTAACGACCGCATGCATTCTGGACAGCTGATTCTTCGTGCCATTATACCAATCCAGAATTCTCGCCGTAATGGTCTCACGGGTCTCAGACCGCTGTCCGTATACACTAACCGCTGAACATTGGGTGCCTCTGCCCACATCCGGAAATAGATTGATCAGGAACAGCTCCTCCGCAGAAAGCTTCCCGTCTCCTCTGATGCTGTCGGTCCCTCCTGAGAAATTGGAGGCGATCCCTTCGATTTCATCCACATAATCCTGTTCCATTTGCGGCTTGATATCTTTTACTCGTCCTAAAAGAAAGTCAAGATCCTGGTTGTCCCTGGTCATATCCGCCAGATAGGAATCGAAAAGGCTTTCATAATCCGGCACCGCTTCAAGGATCGCCGCACCATAGGCCTTTCCCATGTCATAATGGGATGTGCCCGCAGTATAATCAAGGACCACCTCAAAGTGGCTGCCCTTATTAACCATCGAGACAGGCTCTTTGGATACACCAGCCGCCTTACCATTAGAACAACCAGCTACATTCACGGCCAGCATGAGAACTAGGCCTAGCCTTAAGTATTTCTTCATCTTCATCTCCATTCCGCCGCCGGTGCGGCAAGTTGTAGGCATCGGTGCAGCAGCCCCTCCAGATGTGAAGATATTGGGGAAGGATGCTTCGCTCCGGATTATGATATACTTGTGGAAGTGTCTAAACCTTAACACAACCTGTCGTTTATTATGTGAAGCTTTAACATGCTGTATCTAAAAGCAAGGATATCAACAAGTTAGTCTACTACTTCGGGAAGGATGTTTCCCGGTATTCATAGAGAGGTTTTCGAGATGACAACGAATTTCTGGCGTGAGTTGCCACGGCCATTTTTTATCCTGGCGCCCATGGAGGATGTGACGGATGTAGTGTTCCGCCATGTTGTGAGTGAAGCGGGCAGACCGGATGTATTCTTCACAGAGTTTGCGAATACGGAGAGCTATTGTCACCCGGAGGGGAACCATAGTGTGCGCGGGCGGCTGACGTTCACCGAGGATGAACAGCCCATGGTCGCGCATATCTGGGGCGATAAGCCGGAATACTTCCGGCAGATGAGCATCGGCCTCGCGCAGGAAGGCTTCCGAGGCATCGATATCAACATGGGCTGCCCTGTTGCGAATGTAGCCGAGAACGGCAAGGGAAGCGGCCTGATCTGCCGTCCCGAGCTGGCAGCGGAGCTCATCCAGGCGGCCAAAGCCGGGGGACTGCCCGTCAGCGTCAAGACAAGGCTCGGCTTCACCAGCGTAGACGAATGGCGCGGCTGGTTAACCCATATTTTGCAGCAGGATATTGTGAATCTGTCCATTCATCTGCGCACCAGAGAGGAAATGAGCAAGGTGGATGCCCACTGGGAGCTGATTCCGGAGATCAAGAAGCTCCGCGATGAGGTGGCGCCGCATACCCTGCTGACCATTAACGGGGATATTCCTGACCGTCAGACCGGCCTTAAGCTCGCGGAGGAGTACGGGGTGGACGGGATTATGATCGGGCGGGGGATTTTTCATAATCCGTATGCCTTTGAGCAGGAGCCGAGGGAACACAGCAGTAGCGAGTTGCTGGACCTGCTGCGGCTGCACCTGGATCTCTATGATCAATATTCGGCGCTGGAGCAGCGCTCGTACCGCCCTCTGACCCGCTTCTTCAAAATATACGTTCGCGGATTCCGCGGGGCCAGCGAGCTGCGAAACCACTTAATGAACACCAGGTCCACAAGCGAAGCGCGTGCGCTGCTGGAGGATTTTGCGAATAAGGAGCACGACGGGGCGGAGGAGCTTGGAGATTAAGCTATCAGGTTAAAGGAGGCGGGAAACCTTGACGAATAAGCGTTGGTCGTATAATCCCAAGCCGGCTAAATTGACGGCAGCCGATAAATCAAGACTTGAAGCGAGCGTTATGCAAGCCATAGCGGACTCCCCGGATTTAAGCGGAAAGGTGTATCGTGTTGAGATCAAGGCGGGAAGAATCTATTTGCATCGCCTGTATGAACAGTATGGCTGGGATAACCCGGAGATTCAATTCATCAAACCCTTAATTGAAGGCAAGTATGCAGAGTATCCGATGGCACGCATTACACTATTCGATGCGCGCGGAGACCAATGCGAGGCAGCGTTTCAGCGCCACAACGGGCAATGGGTCGCATTGTATGAGGGCAAGCTTGCGGAATGTCTGAGCTTTATTGAAGGAAATGCCTGGTTTGGCCCCTGATCCGGGGGAACTCAGGAATCTTCATTATACTTATCTTGAAGGAGCGTATACCATGGCAGGAAGAAATGACCCTTGTCCTTGTGGAAGCGGGAAAAAGTACAAGCAATGCTGCATGCTGAAGCAATCGGAGACTCAGACGCTGGAGGCGAAGAGCCGGCGGTTTTTTGAGCGGAAACAAAAATTGACGTATGACTTGTATACCTTTGTGGCTCAAAAGCAGGGCGGTGAGTGGGCATTCGACCATCAGAAATATAAACCCTTTGACTCCTCTTTAGGCTATTACAGAAACGGGGCCGGCGACATGCAGGCTTATTTCTATCAAGTATATGATAACGGTCTGCGCGGGATCGAATGGTTTCTGGAAGAGAGAGGCCAGAGATATTCCGGGGAGGACCGGGAGATGCTTGAAAGATGGCGGGACATGAAGCTGTCCTGCTATAAGCTGGTGGACCAATATGAGCAAGGCTTGATCATTGAGGACATTTGGTCTGAAGCAAGGTACCGTATGCCGTACTGTGAAACGATGCCGAAGCTTCCTCCCTGGACCGTATCCATCGGAATGCTTGAGCCCTATATAGAGGATTGGTGTATTCATGGGGTGTTTTCGTGGGGTCACCCGGATGTGGAAGCGGCGGTAAGGACCCGGGTAGGGCAGCTGCAGGAAGAAACTATACAGGCTTCAGGACAGAAGCTGGCACCTGCGGACATCCTGGCCGCGAACTATCCGGCGATGCTCAATTTATGCAGCCAAATTAACAATGGACAGAATAAGCCGGCCGGCACTCTGAAGGACATGAGGGAGCACACCTATGTAACGCGGGAATATACTTGTGAGCATCCCAAGCTGTTGGCGGACATGCTGCTTGAGAGAAAAGACGAATATATCCTGTCACCGGGGACGGACCCTGCAGAGGATAACATTATCATTAGCCGGGCAGAGAAACTGGACGGGGTATGGGCTGCAATACCAGCGGACCGCCGGGAACGTCTTGGCCTGGACGAAGTCCATGTCCTGGAGAGTCTCGCTACTATTGAAATGGACAGACAGGGAGTAACCGTTCATGGCTGGCAGGGTGCAGAGCTTGAAGCTGTACTGGAGCTGCTGGAGTCGGAGCTGTCTGCAGCTGGCGGTCTGACCCTGGTGGATGAACAACGGGAAGCTCATCAATTTCCCCAAGACTATACTGTTAAAAGCTACAACATCATAACCGAATTAGACCTCTCCGAGCAAGAGATTACGGACTACGGCAATCTGCCCTTGCTATTGCAAGGAATCCAGGTTGAACAAGAGAAGCACCCTGAGCTAAGTGTGGAAATGCTCGTTCGGAGAAGAGAATTTAAGCAGTACGTACACAATCCGCAATTCCCTAACCTGAACCTTTTACGGATAGCGCTAGGGTTGCCTGAGAGCCCGTTTACCGGATGATGGCATTTATAAAATAAATAACACACCAACATCGAGGAACGGATGAATGGAAAGGGTAACCTGCCCGGAGCCAGCAAGCCTTTCCTCTGTTTCTATAGGAAGGGGGATATCATGTCCTGGAGCAAATTGAAGCAACAGCTGGAGAGCTTTCTCAGCCCTGCGCTACATGGAAGGATCGAATACCGCGCACCCGCTTACCGCTATTCACCGGATAAATCGGGGACCTGTTACATCTCGGTAGATAAGAAGAACATCCTCAACATGAACGATAAGTCCACCTTCATCCGCTGGTATCAGACGGAGCTGGAGATCAAGAACGATCCGGACATCCAGATTCCTGTAAGCAGTGACGACATTGAATCGATCAGACAAGCTAATAAGGGAACCGTGCCGGAGGATCGCCTGATCATCATGGCCCGGAACAGACTAAGCACAGAGCTTGCCAAAGAGCTGTTGTCCGCACAGGCGGCCTTAACTAAATCGAATTTCAACGTTGTCGCGAATAAGTTCCTGACTACGCCTATTGAGGAGAGCCTGGAGAGCAGCGATATCCTGCTGAACATTCTGGCCCTGGTGGACAAGCGAGTGGGAAAAAAGCGGATTCTAGGCATGAGGGAGAAGATGAGGATGAAGCATCCGGCGGTGCAGTATTTCTATGAGCTGCGGCGGGGTGGATGCTGAATTCCGGCGTGTCCCACTAACAGAATATTACCGGCTATAAAAGCTTCACTGACAGCGGATGTCAGTGGAGCTGTTTTATTATACAGGTATTACATTGCAGGAGGAGCTATACATGAACCATACCGTATATCTATATGTGTTCGACACCATGGCAGACTGGGAGATAGGATACCTGACGGCTGAACTGAACTCGGGAAGATACTATAAAGAGGGGCAAGCCGCTTCTACAATAGTTACCGTAGGGATAGACAAGTCCGCTATCACTACAATGGGCGGATTAACAATTCTGCCTGACATCAGCCTGCAGGAGTGCAGCATGACAGGTGCGGATATGCTGATTTTACCGGGCGGGGAGACATGGACAGAAGCCATGCACGAGCCCGTCCTGCAAACCGCCAAGCGTTATTTAGAGGAAAATCTCTGGGTTGCCGCAATCTGCGGGGCTACCGCAGGACTTGCGCAGGCAGGCTTGCTGAATTCACGGGCGCACACGAGCAATGATCTGGAGTATCTGAAGATGACCTGCCCCGCGTACACCGGCGAACCGCTCTATCAACCTCAGCCTGCTGTAACGGATGGAAGGCTGATTACCGCATCTGGACTGGCTCCGCTGGAGTTTACCGTTCACGTCCTGAAAGCCCTGGATGTCTTTCCTTCTAATAGATTAGGTGCCTGGTATAACCTTAACAAGACTCACGAGCCTAAGTATTTCTATGAGTTGATGGGGATGTGAGTATAATTGCTATAAGTCTTAGGCTAAGGGGAGGGCAAATGAATAGAATAAGCGCGCATCAATGTAATCTGAATATATGGCATGATCTGCCTGATGAAATGTGGCGTAAGGTTGCCGATATCTATAAGGCTATGCCTGGCTGGATCGGGTATCACAATGGGATTCCCTATTGGTTCGGCCAGGAAAAGGATGATGTGTATATTGAGGCCTCCGTTGAGCTAAGCGGGTTATCCTTCTATGCACAGATGACTAAGAGCGATTGGGATTCCTGGATCGAGAGGTTTAAATCAGAAGCAACACAAGTACTGGGTTTTGATGTTGGTGAGCCTGAAGATGGGTTTGTGTGAAAATTACTCGTCTGCGGCAAACGCCAGTCCATATAAGCAAGGTTCTTGGGTGGAGAGCAGTAGATGGCGGCCCGGAGATCGAAAATATGGACATCCGTTCACTCCCAATGCCTGCACAGAACGTAACCTATGAGATGATTCCGGGTGAATACGCTGATGATGGGGGCGGCGGCGGTTTCCCGGCCTTCCCGGGCTGATCATTCTTCTGATGAATAGCTACAAGCTCCAGGAAAGCTCTACTGACGGCGATGTCAGTGGAGCTTTTTACTTTGGAGGCAACCGGCTAAAGTTTATGGAGAATGGAATTTTTTTACAAACAAAAATAAGATATATCTGTGGATCGCCTTATGGGCGAAACCGGTAAACCCAATAAAGGAGGCTTAAGAGTTTGAAAAAAGTTCCCGCGAAAGCCTTGTCCCTTGTGGTAGTGGTAGCCGTATTTCTATCCCTTTACTTCACAGCTTTATCGCCTGCAAACGCGGCCGCCAGAGGGGCATGGGCGCCAAATACTGCATATGCAGTAAATGATACAGTGACCTATAGCGGAAGTACGTATACCTGTCTTCAGGCACATACCTCCCTCGCAGGCTGGGAGCCATCCAATGTTCCTGCCTTATGGAAGAGCGGAACACCAACGACACCCACACCAACGCCACCCCCGGCAACCAACGGAGTCACCTTCTATGCAGATATCAATTATGGCGGCAAGGCAGTAACTCTTGGAACAGGTAACTATGTACTGTCTCAGTTGAACGCAGCAGGAATTCCGAATGACTGGATGTCATCGCTTAAGGTTCCTGGCGGCTGGACGGTTGAAGTATATGAGAATGATAACTTTGGCGGAACCAAATGGACCTATACTGCAAATTCCTCCTGGGTTGGCGATACGGTCAATGACAAGATGAGCTCGGTTAAGATCTATACCGGTTCACCGCCTGCTTCTGTAACCAAGCCTTCCGAGGTTCCAAGTCACATCTGGACCTATGTCATGAATGTAGACAATGCATTCGGTAAAGGGGGCGATTTTGCTCTACTCTTAAGTGCGGTTATCAAAAAGGAAAGCAGCTTTGGAGCAGGTCTGCCGGGCAGTCCATCAGCCGGTGACGGATTAATGCAGGTAGAACCGAACACACGCAATGCCTATCTATCGCAATTCAGTGCCAAATTCGGCCGCAGCTATAATCACAGCAGTGAACAGGATCAGGTATGCATGGGCGCATTGATTTTGGATGAAAAGATCGTTCGGTTCGGAAATATATACAACGGATTATTGCACTATAACGGAGGGGACTACTGGTATCCGGGTGCTACCGATTCCTATGGCCGTCCTATTCTGGCCGATCAATATGCCAATGCCGTTTACGCTACCTACCAGGGGTATGGCGGCAAGAATTAATAGAAAGGCCTCAAGACGCTGGGGGATTTCCCTTGGCGTCTTTATTTTTGCGTCACGCAGGGAGTGAAGGGTTGGAATTTCATGGATTTACGGCGGGGATTGGGCTATCATTTGAGCTAGAACCTTAACAATATGACGACCTGGGCGATGACCCTGAATCCGTTGAACAGGTGGGCTGCTGTGTGGAACTATATCTGAAGGCGTACTTGCAAAGGAAATTGTCTATTCAAAGTACGGTGGTAATTTCGGGATAAGAGACCATGCATTTAAGGATCAGAGGATTATTCGCAGTCTTTGCTGTAAAAGACTTCATAAGTATGATGAGGAGGACGACGGTTGGGAGTCTTATCGGTTTGTTCTAAAGTGTAGAGGTTCTGACTTGAAATATAGAAAAATCCTATTTTCACTTTACGGTATCTACTTTGTAAACACATCCAGAAATACAGTTTTTCATTTTTACGATAGTCGGGGATTACATGTTGTTTCTAATTCCAAGGAAGTGCTAAAAGAACTGTAGCTAAAAGAACTGTAGCTAAAAGAACTGTATTTGAAACGAAATGAGTGGATACTAAATTATGACCGAGCCATGTAGACCTATCTACATGGCTCTTACTATGTATGGTTATTCCCACTAAGGTATACCGTTGAAAAGGAACGTCGTATCGGTTACTAGGAAATCTTAGGGAAATGCAGGAAAATAAATAAGCGGGATAGAAGTTTTGTGACGGCATGTTTTTATGGCAACGGTCTACGTTATACAGAACTAACTATGGATGTGGCGGTGGAGACTCCCTTAGGCTCTCCGCCTAACAAATAAAAAGGCGGTTGGGACAAGTGGAAAAATCATGGATGGAGCTTTCAAAAGCATTCGACGAACAATATGATCATCAGGCACTGGACGGAACGATACAGCTACATAAGGAATTTCTCGCCCGTTTTCCGAAGGAGTCCTTTGCGGACCTTTCCGTGGAGGAATATGCGCTGGGGAAAACTGCAACCGGTTCGCTCAGCTGGTGGTTGGAATACAACACGATCCCCCTTGGCAGCATCAAGGGTGGGGTTGCGGCCAAACACATCATTTTTTACAGCAAAAAGTATTCCTCCTGGAAGTATCCGGCCGGTTTCAGTAGTCTCCAGGAGGCATGGCTAAAGCTGCGCTCGGATATTGTGGAGCTGATGGATTGGAGTAATGACGAAGGCTTTGAGCTGAGTACCGATAACCTCCTCCACCGCGCCAATATGGTACGGGGCAAATTGCTTTTTCTGTACCATCCGGATGATTATCTGCCCATTTACCAGTTGGATAGCCTCCATACCGCCCTTGCCGAATTTGGTTATACTTCCGCCGAGTGGGTGGGGAAAGATAATGTCGCCTGCAGCAGAATGCTAAACCAGGCCGTGAGGGCACAGGAGCCTTTTCGAAACTGGCATCCCGTCAAGATTAAAGATTTTCTTTATGACACCGTACTGCGGGCGGAGAAATTTTATAAGATCTCCCCTGGAAAAGACGCGGCATTATGGACGGATTGCAGGGATGGCGGATATATCTCCATCGGCTGGGATGATATAGGCGATCTTAACGAGTATGCAGATTTTGAAGAATTCAAGAGTGCCTTTCAAACTCACTATTATCAAGATTCACCAAGTAAAGTTACTGAAAAGGCGAACGAAGTTTGGCTTTTTTATAACATGAAGGCAGGCGACAGGATCATTGCGAATAAAGGCATATCATCCATACTCGCGATGGGTACTGTTATTGAGCCTGGATATAGGTTTCGGCCGGAATTGAATGATCAGAAGCATACGTTAACTGTGAAATGGGACAAGGTCTATGACCAGCCGCTTGAGATACCCGCTCAAAAATACTGGGCTATGAAAACCGTATATGAACTGTCGAAAAAGCAGGTTCTGGAGTGGACAAACGTAACGGATCAGAACAAACCGGTACAAAGGGCAGCGGCTGAATACACTGAAGAGGACGAGCGTTTCTTTGCGAAGCTGGAACAGGCGCTTGAGCGGAAAGGCCAATGCATTCTGTATGGACCTCCAGGAACGGGGAAGACGTTCATGGCTAGAAAATACATCGAATGGAAGCATGAGAAGGCCAAGATTATGAACCCGAATCCCGGAAGGCCGGCTAAGGTATGGTTGATGATTGCCTCGGCAAATTTTGATTTTCAATGGGAAAGTATCCTTAACAATGGGGGAACAGTTCCATGGACGCTGAGAAGTGTCAAACGGAATTTTCTCGGCGCCCAGCAGGGCGACAAGATTTTGTGCTACAAAGGTTCAGGCAAGGATAATGGTCTGGTGGGCTTTGCCCAGGTGACGGCACCTTTTGACGGAGAGCATTTGCATGTAAAAGGAAGCATACGGTTTGAGCAGGCGATTCCCTACAATGATTTTAAACATACACCAGAGTATCTGAGCACCCAGGCCGGAAAAATGAACAACCGGGGCTCCATGTTCGAGGTAACGGAAGAGTTCACGGAATGGGTCCGTGATTATTTGCTGGAGAACGGCGACCAAAAGGCGGCAGAGTGGCTGGACATGCCGGAACAGCAGAACGTGGAGCTCTGTACCTTTCACCCGTCGTTCAATTACGAGGACTTTATCGAAGGGTATAAGCCGGCACCCGGTGAAAACGGTTCAGTTGCCTTCAGGTTAGAAAAGGGACTGCTCATGAGAATGTGCGAAAAAGCCCGCGAAAATCCGAAAATACCGTATTTCCTGATCATCGACGAGCTGAACCGCGGCAACGTTGCGAAAATTTTCGGTGAAACGATCACCCTGCTCGAAAAAGACAAGCGGGGCGTGGAGGTAAGGTTGCCGCAAAGCAAGGAAACGTTCTCGATTCCGGGGAATTTGCACCTGATCGCTACGATGAATACCTCGGACCGCAGCATCAAAATGATGGATGCCGCTTTGAAGCGGAGATTCGCCTTTATCGAGTGTATGCCTCGTTACGATTTGCTGAAGCAGGAAGTCGATAATATTGGAATTAGTAGCGGTGATATCCTTAAATCTCTCAATAACTCGCTCGTGAACACTCAAGGACGTGATAAGCAAATTGGCCACGCCTACTTTATGAAGAACGGGGAGCCGCTCACTGCATTGGCGGATCTGAAGGAAGTCTACGAGCTCGAGATTATTCCGCTTATTCAGGAATACTGTTTTGATGATTATGGTCTCTTGGCAGAAATCGTAGGTGAAAGCTTTATAGACGCAGATCATATGGAGATTCGGACTTCCCTGTTCGAGCAGCATGAGGATGTGTTCGGGGCAGAGTTAATCAAGAGGTTTAAAGCGCAATGATGAAGCGGTCTATGGACTTAACGGAATACGGCGAAGGTATTCTGGAAAGCTATTCGCTCACGGAGCAGGAGCGGCAGTACCTCCAGTCCCTCTCCGATCTCAACAGTGCGGAGCATGGGAAGAAGCGGTTCTATTTCGACGAACTCAGGCAGGGGCTGCGGATTCGGACGCTGAGCTGGGCCGGTGTCATTGAACTGGAGCGGGCGAGAATTGCTATAAGGCCCAAGTTTGACAGAGGGTTTGAGGCTCTTCTTGATATGATCGGCTTCGTAGAAGGTCTCCCTGCCTATCGCTGGCATAGGGCTTCCGCTGGATGGGGCAAGAACGATCTGGTTGAGCTGCTGCTCAGTCTGTTCCTGGAGCAGGTGGATCAACTATGGAAAAGAGGGATTCTGAAAGATTATGTAACCGAAGAGGACAGTCTCCCCGTGCTGCGCGGACGTCCAGATCTTATCCGGAATCTGCGCGAAAATCAGGGTTTCCCTAACCGGATTGCCTGCCGGTATGACGAACTGGTCACGAACCAGCCCGAGAACCAGGTGATTCTGCTGGCTCTCGAAACGGGGTCGCGCTTTAAGGCGCGTCCCGATACCGTCCGGAAAATTAACAGGTACCGGTCAGAGTTCGGACTGATGTGCGAGCCTTATCCTTCGGGGAAGTGGCCGGAGTTCCACTATCACCGGTTAAATGCCCATTATGAACCAGTCCACAGAATCGCTAAATATATCGTAGACCAGTTGAACGTGAATAATATCTACCGCTCGTCTGACACCTCCTTTTGTTCTATGATGATCGATATGAACAAGCTGTTTGAGGATTTCGTCGGTACACTTCTTAACCGCTACCTGCCTGAGCACTATAGAGTACAAGCTTCCCACAGGGTAACCGATGCGGTTCAAGTGGACGGCACCAGCTACCGTCATGTCATCCCGGACCTGGTTGTTTACGATACAGCGGAACAGGAGCGCCGGGTATTGGACGTTAAGTATAAAGACTATGGCGGTAAGCCAGTGGATACGGCGGATCTCTTTCAATTGTCTTTCTATGCGCAGTATTTCAATAAGACAACGGACCCTCATCTATCTGTCATTGTGTATCCGCAGTTTGCGGGAAGGCCAGACAACGGCGGCATCTGTATTGAGCTTCTGAAGGGTACACAATATGAGGGCAGAGTTGTGGCGAGAAGCCTGCCGATCGAGCAGATTCTGGCCTGGCAGACGGAGAAGCGCATCAGCGAACTGAGAGCGGCCGCTCTTCAATTAGTAAAAGGCGTCTAAGCATGGCGGATGATTTAGTTTAGGTGGTACTGAAGCATAGGGGGAGGCTGATGACTTTCACCGAGAACGAACAGCCCATGGTCGCACATATCTGGGGGATAGGCCGAAATACTTCCGTCAGTTGAGCATAGGCCTCGCGAAGGAAGGCTTCAAGGGCATAGATATCAACAGGCGGCGCAGTATTTTTATTAGATGAGGCGGATGGGTCTAGGAGTGTATCAACCGGATAAAAGCGGGAAACATAGAGCCTATAAGCAGGAAAGATACATCAGGAGCCGCTAATGAATTATATCAGAAATCCTAATATTTAACATAAACCTGGGATTTCAAACAATGATCTAGTCACATATGTTTTTGTTTCAAAAAATTGCAATGTAGCATAAAATAAAGTTCAAAGGAGGTGCGAGTGTGGTCAAGGTAGAAGTAAGTCCCGACATATTGAATTGGGCAGCTCAACGAGCGGGAAAAGAGAACATAATTCAAGATGAGTTTCCGAAGTGGGGGCAATGGATTAATAAAGAAAGCCAACCGACATTCAATCAATTAGAGAAAATTTCGAAATTCACTTCCACTCCTTTAGGACTATTCTTCTTGCCAGCACCTCCCAAGGAAAAGCTACCAGTTCCACATTATCGGACAACTAATGATCGTGGTAATGAAGCGCCGAGTTCAAACCTGCTCGAAACAGTACAGACAATGCAACGAAGACAGGAATGGATGCGAGACTATTTAAGTGAAATCGGTTATGACCGGTTAAGTTTTGTTGGAAGAGGAGACAGGCGTCATGACCCTAAGAAGATTGCAAAGGATATACGGATACAGTTAGGGCTTGAACGAGGGTGGTCGGCAAGCTGTCCTAATTGGCAGGCTGCATTAACGATGCTAATCAATCGTATTGAGGATATCGGAATACTCGTAGTGGTAAATGGTATCGTAGGTAATAATACAAAACGTAAACTGGATGTCGATGAGTTTAGAGGATTTGTTCTCGTAGATGATTTAGCCCCCTTGATTTTTGTTAATAACTCAGACGGCAAAGCCGCTCAAATGTTTACATTGGCGCATGAATTAGCACATGTTTGGTATGGTGAGAGTGCCGCATTTGATTTGTATCAGCTCCAACCAGCCGATGCTGAAATTGAAAGACTGTGCAATCTTGTTGCAGCTGAATTTCTTGTTCCGGAAGATGAATTAAGAAAAGTTTGGCCTGCATTACAAGATGACGCTGATCGATATCAGACACTAGCAAGACATTTCAAAGTAAGTGAAGTTGTCATAGCTCGTAGATCGTTAGATCTTACACTAATTACACGTCCTGAATTCTTTGATTTTTACAATAACAGATATCTAAAGGGAGTATTGGAGAATCCTACATCACCGGGAGGTGGAGACTTCTACCTAAATCAGCCTTATAGAATTAGCAGGCGGTTTGCAAAGGCCGTAATAACTGCGACCAAGGAAGGAAGGCTCCTTTATCAAGAAGCGTATAGACTTACGGGTATAAAAGGAAAGACTTTTGAGAACTTTGCTGCACGTCTAGGTTACGGGGGAGAGATATGAGCGGTTCTATATACCTTATCGATACTAATATTCTGGTTGAAGCCTACAAGAGATATTATTCATTTGATATCGCTCCATCATTCTGGAGTGCGTTAGTCCAAAGGGCTAGGGCTGGTCAGATTGTGAGCATTGACCGGGTGAAAAGTGAAATTGATGGTTATGGAGAAGATGATGCACTGAAAGTATGGGTCAACCAGGAATTTGGTGAATGGTTTCTTCCAACGCAGGATTTAAAGGTTATAGATGCTTATAGAGAAGTTATAAACTGGGCTACAACAAGCGAACAATTTACAGAGGCGGCAAAGATGGAATTTGCTTCTGTTGCCGACAGCTGGCTTATCGCCTGTGCTAAAGCTAATGAATTTACTGTTGTTACTCACGAAGCTTCAAAGGCTGGAGCCAAAAAAAGAATAATGATCCCAAATGCTTGCGATGCGCACCGTATACCCGTTATTAATACGTTTGATATGATGCGGAGTTTAAACGTTCGACTAGGGTAATGCTTTGAAGTATAAGGACTTGTAAGTTTTAAATGATAGGGACATGATTATATTCATGCCCCTTTTTACTTGTTAAAAAGCACTTTTAATAATTGATGATATATTTGGTCTCAGATATGTATTCTTACAGAGTGTATAATATAAAAAGAAATTATGGAGTTATGCCAAGAACAATTCGAATTATAGAAATGGAGAAAGCGGATGCTAACAGGAGAAGTACGCAATAAGATTGATAGAATCTGGTTTGATATCTGGGCAGGCGGGATCACTAATCCCTTAACCGTTATAGAACAGCTAACTTATCTGATGTTTATCCGTTCTCTGGATGAGAAGGAACTGGAGAATGAAAGCTTTGAGGCGCTGAGCGGTGTTGAGATGCCTAAGATTTTTCCTCAGGACGAAGACGGGCAGGACATGCGCTGGAGCAAGTTCAAAACCAAAGATGCCCGTATCATCTATGATATTGTCGGGACGAAGGTGTTTCCGTTTATCAAGACGATGAATCGCGATAACATGACAGCCTTCACACGCTACATGCAGGATGCCATGTTCCTGGTTCCGACGCCGCAGGTGCTGCAGAAGATGATTACAGGCCTTGATGAGCTGTATGAGCATGATATTAAAGACCTCGATATGCAGGGCGATCTATACGAGTATATGCTGGGCAAGCTCGCTTCGGCTGGGCAAAACGGCCAATTCAGAACACCAAAGCATATCCGTGACCTGATGGTCCGTCTGCTCGCACCTACACCAAATGACAAAATCGTTGACCCGGCATGCGGTACAGCGGGGTTTCTGGTCTCTTCTGCCGAGTATATTCGTGAAAAATATGAGTCTGAGATGACCGGCGAACAATGGGAGCATTTTGCAGGGGAGATGTTCTCCGGGTACGATACCGACAGAACAATGCTGCGCTTGTCCGCAATGAACCTGATGCTTCATTCCATCAGCCAGCCGCATATTGATTATGTGGATAGTGTATCCAGACAAAATAATATAGCCTCAGCCTATGACATTGTGCTAGCCAATCCTCCGTTTACCGGAACCGTGGATGCCGAGAGTATTAATGACAATTTAAGAACAATCACTGATACCAAAAAGACCGAGCTGCTGTTCGTGGCCCTCTTCCTGCGTATTCTCCGTAAAGGCGGACGCTGCGCTTGTATCGTGCCGGACGGCGTCCTGTTTGGCTCGACCAAAGCGCATAAGTCCCTCCGTAAGGAACTGGTAGAGAATCATCAGCTTCAGGCGGTCATTTCTCTGCCGAGCGGTGTGTTCAAACCTTACGCGGGAGTTAGCACAGCGATTCTTATCTTTACCAAGACAGGTGCGGGCGGTACAGATAAAGTATGGTTCTATGATATGAAAGCCGATGGCTATTCGCTGGACGACAAACGTTCTCCGATCGCAGCTAATGATATCCCGGATATCATCGCCCGTTACCATGCCCTTGAAGTTGAAGCAGACCGCTTGCCGACAGAGCAGAGCTTCCTGGTGGACAAGTCAGCGATTGAAGCGAATGATTACGACCTGTCGATCAACCGTTATAAAGAGGTTGTGTATGAGAAGGTAGAGTACGACAAGCCTGAAGTGATTATGAACCGACTGGATCAGTTGAACCTTGATATTGCCTCTAAGACGGAGGAATTGAGGGGGCTGCTGGGTGAGTAAGTGGGAAGTAGTTAAATTGGGGGACATGTTTAAAATATCTTCAGGTGGAACTCCCTCAAAAAGTAAATCTGAATATTATGAAAATGGAACTATTCAATGGGTGCGAACAGGTGACTTAAAAGAAAAATATATCACTCAAGTAGATAGTTTAATCACAGAAGATGCAATTAGAAATAGTTCGGCAAAGCTATTTCCAATAAATACAGTCCTAGTTGCCATGTATGGAGCTACAATTGGTGCATGTTCGATTCTGTCCATTGAGGCAGCTACTAATCAAGCGTGCGCAGCCTTTTTGCCGAATGAAGAAGTAGATAGTTCCTATTTATATTATTTTCTTTGTAGTAAGAAGAACGACTTTATAAAGTTAGGAGTAGGTGGGGCGCAACCAAATATTTCAGCTACAATTCTTAAAAATATATATTTTCCACTACCCCCTCTTGAAACCCAAAAGCAAATAGCAAAAACATTAGACTCTGCTGCAGAATTACTTGATATGCGTAAACAGCTACTTACTGAGTTGGGCACTCTGATCAAAGCAACTTTTTTTGATATATTTGGTGCCCCTGATACTAATGAAATGGGCTGGACAATTAGCACATTTAAAGATGTTGCTGTAATAGATACACAAATGACAAAGGATTTCGTAAAATATGCTAATTATCCGCATATAGGCATAGATAGTATTGAAAAGGAAACGGGAGCAATAGTTAATTATAAACTTGTTAAAGATAGCGATATAATTAGTGGAAAGTATTTATTTAGTGATAAACATATTATTTATAGCAAAATACGTCCAAATCTCAATAAGGTAGCCTTACCTTATTTCGAAGGACTTTGTTCTGCTGATGCGTACCCTATTTTACCCAAAGAGGGTCTATTAAATAAAGCATATTTGGCATATATTCTACGTTCAAAATTCTTTCTAAGCTATATTATGGATTTTAGTAACCGTACTAACATTCCAAAAGTAAATAAGAATCAACTAGAAGGATTTCAGTTCCCTGTACCGCCCCTACAACTCCAAACCCAATTCGCCAACATCGTAACCAAAATCGAAGAACAAAAAGCAATTGTCAAGCAAGCCATTGACGAAACGCAACATCTCTTCGACAGCCTGATGAGCGAGTATTTTGAATAACGGGCTTGAACTCTATTCTTCCAAAGTCAGCAAGTTGCTACCATCATTCTACCCATGAGGTGAACCGAATGCCGGCAAACTTTGATTTTTTACAGGGACAGACGGAATATAGGCTGTTTGCTACAGCGGCCATTGAAGCGGAGCGGGTGCTTGCCACCTCTCCGGCGATGGCGGCGGTGGGCAGCCGGAAGGCTTTTGAGCTTGCAGTGAAGTGGGTGTATGCTGCCGATAACACCATTACTATGCCCTATAAGGATAATCTGCAAGCATTGATTCATGAGCCAACCTTCAAATTCGCGATGGAGAACCAAACCTGGGGTAAGCTGGGTTATATTATCAAGCTGGGGAACCTCGCGGTACATACAGACAGAAATGTCAGCCGGAGTGATGCGGTGTTGTCGCTTGCTGCATTATTTGAATTTGTGCAATGGCTTGATTATTGCTACGGGGCCAATTACGAAGAGCGGCAGTTCAATGAGAGCAGCATCCCGGCCGAAAAGGTCGTTCTGGACGAAGCGAAGATTAAAGAGAAGGACAGCCTAATCGAACAAAAGGAATCGGAAATCGAAGCTTTGCGTGCCCAGATTGCCGCGATGAGTGACAGGCTTACTGCTGACAAAGAGCAGCATCAGGAAGCACGTCGTTTTACACCTGGTGATCTTTCCGAGTTCCGTACCCGTAAGAAATACATTGATGTTGATCTGAAGCTGCTTGGCTGGACCCTCGGTGACGATGTAAGGGAAGAAGTAGAACTGTACGGCATGCCCAATGGCGAGGAAAAGGGTTATGCGGACTACGTGCTGTACGGCAAAGACGGTCTGCCGCTAGCAGTCATTGAAGCCAAACGCACTTCAAAGGACCCGAAGATCGGTACTCAACAGGTTAGGCTGTATGCCGATTGTCTGGAGCAGATGACCGGAAGACGGCCGATGATGTTTACAACGAACGGTTTTGAAACGAATCTGTGGGATGATGTTACCTCGCCGCAGCGTAAAGTGAGCGGGATCTTCTCCAAGGCGGATCTGCAGAAGCTGATGAACCGCAGACATGAACGCAAGGCGCTGAACGAGGTCGTTATTGACGACAAGATTACCGACCGCTACTACCAGAAGGAAGCGATCCGCGCCGTATGCGAGAATATCATGGACGGACACAGGCGATCCCTGCTGGTAATGGCCACCGGAACCGGCAAGACCCGAACCGCCTCCAGCTTAACGGATGTGCTGTCCCGCGGCGGTTATGTGACCAATATTCTGTTTCTCGCTGACCGCAAGGCGCTGGTTAAACAGGCCAAAGACGACTTCAAGAATTATTTGCCGGATATGTCCCTCTGTAATCTGCTGAGCAATAAGAATGACAAAACAGCCCGCATTGTGTTTTCCACCTACCCGACTATGCTGAATGCAATCGACCAGGCTAAGAGTGACGACGGTAAACGGCTGTTTACCCCCGCCCATTTCGATTTGATTATTGTGGATGAGGCCCACCGGAGTATATTCAAGAAATTCCGGGCGATTTTTGAATATTTTGACGCCATTATTGTGGGCCTGACCGCCACTCCTAAGACGGAAGTGGACCGCAATACGTATGATTTCTTTGAGATGCAGAGCGGTGTGCCGACCTATGCCTATACTTATGAAACGGCTGTGGAAATTGACCGTGTACTGGTCCCTTACTATAACATTGAGGTTACGACGAGGTTTTTGGAGCAGGGAATTACCTATGATACTCTATCGCCGGAAGATAAAGCGCGGTATGAGGAGGACTTCACGGATGAGGACGGCGAAATGCCAGAGTTTATTCCGTCCCCGGCGATTAACGAATTCATTTTTAATCAGGCCACTGTGGACCGAGTGCTGGAGGATCTGATGACCCGGGGGATCAAGGTAGCAGGCGGAGACCGGCTGGGGAAAACCATTATTTTCGCCCAGAAGAAAAATCATGCTCAATATATCGTGGAACGATTTAATAAGCTCTATCCGCAGTATAAGGGTACCTTTGCCAGACGGATTGTCTCGGAAGATACATACACACAGAGTCTGATCGATGAATTCAAAATGTCGGATAAAGAGCCGCATATTACCGTTTCGGTAGACATGCTGGATACGGGGATTGATGTGCCGGACATTGTTAATCTGGTGTTTTTCAAACGGATTCGTTCCAAAACAAAGTTCTGGCAGATGATCGGACGCGGGACAAGACTGCGTAAGGATTTGTTTGGAGAGGGCGAGCACAAGCAGCATTTCGTTATTTTTGATTATCTGGGTAACTTTGAATTTTTCCGCCAGCACAAGGAAGGTCTGCAGGGAAATGAAGGACAGAGTCTGTCTGAAGCAATTTTTGCGAAGCGGGTGCGGCTGATTCATCATCTGCAGCAGGCTGCATTTATCGATGACGCCTATCAGGCGGTCCGTACAGAATTGATAGTGATAGTATTGGGGCAGATTCTGGCCCTTAATACCGAACTGGTATCAGTAAAGCTGCAATTACAGCATATAGAAAAGTATAAGCACCATGAAGCTTTTGCCTGCCTGCTGGACCAAGATAAATCGAATCTTATTCTGTACCTTGCACCTATTGTATTTATGTCAGATACAGATGAACATGCCAAACGGTTTGATAATTTTATGTATGGTCTGATGATTGCCCAGCTAGAAGAGTCGCCGCAGTTCAAGAAGGGGAAGAAGCAGCTGAAGGAGGTGGCTTCCATCCTGCTTCAGAAGGCTACCGTCCAGTTTGTAAAAGAAAAGCTTCCCCTTATCCAGACTATAGGTACGGAGGCGTTCTGGGAGAGTGCGGGTCTGCTGGATTTTGAAACGATACGCAAGGAGCTGCGTAGTCTGATTTATCTAACCATAGATGAGGGCGGCGGCAAAAATCCCATTTTTACGAATTTAACGGATGAGATTCTTGAAATCCATGAAGGCAAAGCGATGTATGAAGCATACACCTTCGAAGATTACAAGCTTAAGGTCAATCGGTATATTGAGCAAAACCGTGACTCTATTGTGATCCACAAGCTTCGCAATAATATTCCGCTAACGGCGCTGGATTATGAAGCACTGGAAAAAATCTTCACAGGCGAGCTTGGTACAGCGGAGGATTATCAACGGGAATTCAAGGATACGCCGTTTGGCTTATTGGTGCGTAAAATCGCCAAGCTGGAATATGAAGCCGCCACCGCTGCGTTCTCAGAGTTCATTAATGACCAGTCCCTTAACCAGGGACAAATCGTGTTTGTCAAAAAGGTTATCGATTATATTGTCCAGAACGGCTATATTGATAGTGTATCTGAGCTAACAAAACCGCCTTTTGACAAGCCGCAAAGTTTCGTTAAGCTTTTCGACGGTACGAAACAGAAAAAGCTGGTAGAGACGGTTACAAGAATTAAAGAGAATGCGGTCAAGATTATTGGATAAAGGGAACACAAGTTGGATATATAATATTAAAGACGATCTATTTCAATGATTATTTGAAGTAGACCGTCTTTCTTTACGTTGATAAATGTTTAGGAATCGGTCTATATTCCACTCTCTTCTAAATCCTTCTCCCCCAACAACTTCCCGACAGAAACATCAAGCATTTTCGTAATAGCAACCACCTCATAATCCTAATATGTTGACCTTGCAATCGCGATCAACTGGTCGGGCTGATATCAAAACCGAAGGTTTGCAATTGAAAATGAATTTTCTTTTTTATAGCTGGGTATGAAAATTCTAATGTGTTCATTAATTTATGTTATTTTAATTCGATGTTAGCATTAAAATAACATTTTCTTTGCATACAATTTGGCTATATAGTGAGGTACCTAAATGAAGTATCGAGAAGAGTCTCCGCGTGACAAAAAATTTCATTGTAGGGCGAGTTGTAGCTATCTGAAAAGTCTAGTTAATGCAAATAACTTTGCCGGAAAGGTGAGGATGCAATGAAACATCTGATGACAAATATGAGGAGGAGAAGCACAGAATGAACTCGGAGAGAGGCCGCTGGAGTAGGTAATTCCGTTAAGCAGCAATGGGTGTCTCAGGCTCAGAGTTGTAGAGTGGATGAGCTTATTAATCAGATGTATCAAGAAAAGAATAGATATTTCACATGCGTTTTGTTTAAACTTCTTTCTTGGAGGAGATATGGTGGGCTTTCCAGCATGGTTTGTAGAAACGATTCAAGGTCGCTTGGTTGAGGTAAGCGCACTAATTGAACATCAATCCGAGCCTAGACAAGCTTTTGAAGAAGAACACAAAGCTTTTCAAGCGTTGTTTGCCTCCATGGATATTGCACGTAAGCCAGAGTTTGAGGATTGGGAGGATAAGCTTTCTATAAAGCAATCTCTTCTATATGAACGTCTATACCTACAAGGACTCAAGGATGGAATGCAGCTTGCTGATGCATTTGCTTCTCCTTCTGTCCTTTCGGAATAAGACTGATTCCAAGGTATATGTTAATTGTATGCGGGCAAGGTCAAGGAGTACAAGTATGTATTCGATGCCAAATACCGCTTGAACCCGGCCTATGAGGGGACTTCCTACCAGCGGTCTTATGGACAGCCGGGGCCGGAAGAGGAGGATATTAATACGATGCACCGCTACCGGGACGGCATAGTCTACCAGGAAGCGGGCTCCGGTGAATATGAGCGGAGCATGTCCCTTGCCGTCCGGGTACCGAAGAAGAGCTGTATGTGCGGTTTACGGTGGAGGCCTGGCAGAGGCTAGCCGCCCCTATCGTCCTTGGAGGCCAAGGGATATACAAGGTGCTCTATACGAGCAAGTATATCCTGGACCGGGCACTCGAAATTGCCGAGCTACGGCTGGAAACAGAGGATGCGCTGCGGGAATGGCGCGAGATGCGCCGTAGGGGCCGGGTGCATGTGAAGCTGGATCATGCGGAGTATGTGGATTTGGGCAGGGTGGTTGAGGTGCGGAATGTATAGTCACTCCTCCATCTTATTGATCCCCATAAAATCTGGAGTTGGAAAGATCGCATTTATGACCGTAATTCTGCAAAGTGGCAACTTCCAATGTGGCATCGATATAGAGTTGAATTATACCCGCATGTTGGTCAACTATCAGGAATCTTGGATGAGCATGGATTTGAACAGATGTTTCCTGCTGCGTTTAGAAAGACACGTGATACATTTGAGCCTAAGGGAATTATCAAAATCATTAAATGAAGGGAGCTGAGAAAGTTGATTAAAAACGAGACAGCTTACCAAAAAGCACAGGAAAAGTTAAAGCAAGATAAAGATTTTATCCTCCGGGAAAAAATGAGATTTACAGAAATGGGTCTGACAGATGAGCAAATCGAAATGGCGATAGAACCACTGTTATCTTTTCATGAGCAATTAAAGAAAGAAGTTGAGTATTATGAGAAGATAAAAAGGGGATCCTTTAATCCTATTTATAAATTTACTGACATAGGAAAAAACCTTATTGCTTTTAGAATATACATTAATATGACTCAAGCGGAGTTAGCTAGAAGGCTAGAGGTTTCGGAGGCGCAGGTTTCCCGGGATGAACGAAACGAGTATTATGGTGCCACTGCAGAAAAAATTGAAGCTGTTATGAATGCCATGGGGATGAGGGCAACCATAAAGATTGAAGATGCCGGATTAGGAGCATAACCCAATCACAATCCGCACTCTAAAAAAGCTCAAAGCGCTAGGCTTCCCGTGCCGGCGCTTTGAGCTTATTTTCTTCTAAAGACCTTTTCCCAATCGTTGATTACTTCTGCTCTGGTCGGAAATCGCTCCTGCCGCCAGGGAGTAGTTTCCCATTCATGAATCGCTTGCTGCTTGGTTTTGTAAAAGCGGTAATCGCAAATGCTCCAGGAACAGAACAGCTTACGGTACCATTTGCCGCTTGAGATGCCGCCGGTGAAGCGGCGGACTGCTTTGCTCGCATGGCGTTTGCTCCAGCGGGTACCGGGTGTATGGTGGTCAGTGTATGCGGGTGATCGTTTCACACTTTGGCTCATTTGGCGCTCTAACCTCCTTAGGGGGAAGCTAGAGGCCGTCCAATTTCTTCATAGCTCACCTCATCTGCTGGTGTAGCTTGCTGTTTATTTTGACGCTATGAATTAAAATAGGTTTCGGGCTATGGGTGCTGCTTGGAAATTTATGCTTCCGTCGCAATACTTTCACCATGTTCGTTCGGCGTGATTTCAGCGATGATGGAACCTGTAAGACACATTCGTAAGGATGAGCAAGATGATAATGCCAAGCGGCTTCGCGTGAAGAGACCCGGCTATCCTTTGAGAAGGACTAAGCCCCTACATATAGTCCCGGTGGTGAACTATGAACCATGAATACATTCAGATACACAGCAACCGATGAAACCTTCGATTTACTGGATTTTCACGATGCGGTTATAGATAGCATTCAAGTATCGGACCATGAAATCGTTGTAGAGCTCGAGGCGGTTAACATACTTGCGGGTCATCCGCTTAACCCTTATTCTGTAGCTAAAAGTACAGATTACTGCAGGCTGATATTTGCCCATCCATCCCTCAGTCATGCAACTCTATTTCAGGAAGAGAAGTCTCACCGGCGAATGGAGTGCACTGACTTGCAAGACCTGGAGATTCTCCAATTCGAACGGATACAACAAGAAGACTGCTATCTATACATAATCCTGGGTCTGGATAGCCACTTCTGTAAATGGGTCATCCAAGCCAAAGGCTTCTCTCTCCACTGGAGTGAGTTTAATGGAGACGCCTGGTTTGTTGATTAGCGAGATAGTCAGTACACGGACCACGTTTTCAAGAAAATGTGTGGATTTGGGCAGGGTGGTTGAGGTGCGGAATGTTTAGGATGAATAGAATTGAAGACAGAGCTCTGTTTTACGTTGTAAAACATTGTCATCGTGGTATAATGAACTCAGAAACAGCGTACAATGGCAAAGAGAGCCGTGCTGGTAACACGACTCTCAGCGCAATAGCCGCTTTTAAGGGCGGAGGCTTGAAAGGTTTATCCATCGAAATAGGACCGCTACCTTTGACCAGGGCGGTCTATTTCTTTTTGTGGAAAGATAGAATCAACACAACCAGAGTCGCAAACGAAATCATTAGCGTCAATGCTTGGTATACCTCCACGGGCATCACCTCCCTTCAAGGGAGATTAGCCGACCGCCCATATAAGCCTATCTATTGCTTCTGCGATTATAAGATGGATGGAAAATTTTGAATACTTGGCAATTGCAAGCTTGAATAAATAAGATTTAGCACGTTATACATAAGCAGATAGGAAGTGACCCCATGGACAAACAAGCCAAGAAGATATTAATGAACACCTTCTGGACCTCAGCCGGCTGGAAGAGCAGTCCGGATGCTTTTGCCGGGGAGCCTTTCGAGTATGCCAAAAGCAAGGGCTTGATGTTCGATCCGGTCACCATTACCCATGACGAGATCATCAAGCGGCTGCATGAGCTGCATCAGGTTATTACCAAGGAACGGGTAGCTGCCGCCTTCCTGCATAGTCTGTCCACCAAGAAAGTCCATTTGCGGAGTGCCCTGTCCAGTTGGGCTCTGACTTCCGGGTTGCCTGAGCATACCTATGGGGAGCGGAGTGTGGTTCGGCCGAATTACAGCAGCTGCGGGGATTGTAACGCTCACGGGATAATGTCGGATCGGGATTATATCGAAGAGGATTTGAATGTGCTGAATTTCGAAAGGGTCAAATGGGGCGGCATTCGCCTGAATTGGCTGCTGTACTGCTGGCTGGACCTCGAATTGTTCAGTAAGGAGGAAGCTGCCGAGTGTACCGCCGAGGATACTGCCATACTCACGGGAATGCTCGAAGCGATAAAGGATTGTACGGATTACGAGAGTCCGCGGATGCTGGAGAAGCGGTGGAAGGACGTGCTTCCTTCCAGTAAGAATGAGCGGGATGTGCTCATGGAAATTTGGGGCTATGCCGGATTGCTGGTACCGCAGGACACCCCCCGGAAGGGCAGAGGCGGGAGCTCTGACTTCATCTCCGTGGCGGAGTGGCAGGGCAATGATGGCTACTCTCAGGAGGCGCTGGAGTTTTATTTTGGTGCGTTTCTGTAGGGATTTGAGCTGCAAATCATGGTATTTCAGGAGCGCTAAAGCGGATAGCCGGATCGTTTAGTACCATCCGATGCCCATTATAGCTTTTACCTCTAGCCAGGTATTACTTTTAGGTGTTATGTGGATCGTGATCCTCCATGCTAGAATCAAACCATTCCAGCAAGTAACGAATGAGATTGAGGGGGATTACATATGTGCAACAGATTTCAGATCGTAGGCAGCCTGCTGCGTCCGTCCAATTTACTAGAATATAAACACCAGATTGAACACCGGGATGACATCCAATATCCCTTCTACCAGGACTTCCAGGGGTATGAGCAGTGTGAAGCTGAGGCGATTCAGGCCGTAGTCGATCAGGAAGTGAACAATGGCCTATCCGTTCTTACGGATGGAGAATATTCGAAATCGATGTGGCATCTGGATTTTGTCTGGGGCTTCCAGGGGATTGAGCGGTATATCGCGGAACATGGGTATTTCTTCAGAGATACCGACGGAACCTCCAAATACGAGACCCGAAAAGATATCGGACTGCGCATCACAGGTGAATTGAGCGGGAAGAACCATCATTTTATTGCTGTATATAAGAAGCTTCAAGCCCTGGCCGGCGACCGTGAAACGAAGCTGTGCGTGCCTTCTCCGTCTCATATTTTTGGCGAACTGTCCTGGTCGGATAACATCGGCGGCACAGAGGCTGTCTATAAGGACAGACAGGAGCTTAAGGCGGGTCTGGTTAAGGCATACAAGGAATTTGTTACGGACTTCGCTGCTGCCGGCGGACAAATTCTGCAATTCGACGATTGCTTATGGGAGCTGTTCGCCGATGATAACCCGAACTCCCCCTATACCGGCGAGAATATCAATCAGGAGGAAGTTCAGGCGCTGGCGGCAGAATTTATTGATATTAACAATACCATTATTGATTACGGTCATAGCTTGGGTCTCAAAATGTGGACGCATAACTGCCGCGGCAACTACGATTCCCGCAATATGGGCGGCGGCTCCTATGCCAAGATTGCCAACCTGTTCTTGAAGCAGCTTAAATATGACCGCTTCTTCCTGGAATGGGATGATGAGCGTGCGGGCTCGCTTGAGGCGCTGGCGGTGTTCAAAGACCGGCCGGAAACGGAGATTGTACTTGGCTTGCTGTCTTCCAAAACCAATACGCTTGACGATGAAGCACGTGTCGTCCGGATGCTGGATGAGGCCTCGAAGATTATTGATAAGGACCGGTTATTGCTGTCGCATCAATGCGGTTTTGCGTCCTGTGACGGAGGCAACGAGTTAACGGAAGAGGAGCAGTGGGCGAAGATTAAGCAGGGGCAGGAGATTGCCCAGCAGTACTGGGGTTAATATTTAACTTGGTTAAAGAGGGGGCGATGCCCCTTCTTTTTTATTTTTAACCATCAGCAGTCATAGAATTTTCACTCGTGAATAGGAACGTTTGTGCTACAATGGGCTTTGTGAATAAATGGAAAGCGGTGAGTCTATGACGAAAAGGCAATGGGTCACTAAGTTTATGTTAATGCACAAATGGGTATTTGCATGCGGGTTCCTTATCACTACATTAATGACGATGATTAATCTGATGTATCCGTTCCTGAACGGGAGAATTATCAATGTTGCTTTCTATGATCAAGACATGAGTGCATTTCTGAATCTGTGCTTAATCTATGCGGGTATACTCGTATTCAATCAGTTTGTCGTTGCGACCTTAAACAATCTCATATCGTCACAGCTGATGACGGGGTTCGTCTTCGATATACGGCGGGCGCTATTTAGCAAGATATTACATAAGAAAGGGAAAGACCTCTCAGGAATGTACAGCGGTGATATGATCAGCCGGATGAATCACGATGCCACGGATATTATGAATCTTGTCTTCTGGAGCGGACTTTGGGGATATTCCAACTTTCTACATATCGTATTCGCTGTAGGCTTCATGTTTTACTATAACGTCTTTTTGGGGGCTTTTACGGTCGTTCTGGTTCCTGCCGTGTTCTTTGCCTCGAAATATTTCAAGGCCAGAGCGCAAAAGGTCACCCAAGATATTGCAACGGAACAGGGCAAACTATCCTCGTACTTATTTGAAATTGTGAAGAATTTACAGGAGATCAAGATCCTTAACGCAGGTAAAAAGGTAACAAGCGTCTATTTAAGAAAAACGACATCGATCAATAAACTGAACGTCGAGAACGGAAAAATCGAGGTGACGACTGAGCGGGTGAATGCATTCATCACTCTGCTCGCCCAGCTGTTGATTTTTACGGTCTGCGCTTATTTCATTGTTAAAGGCGACATGCAGCTCGGAGTTTTCGTAGCGGCCGTAAGCTATTTCAGTATGGCTGTGACTTACTTCAGCTCTATTAACAGCAAAATTGTCGATGTCTGGGGGCAGACCGTCTCTTTACAACGCGTCGTGGATATTCTGAATGAAGAGGAAGAGGATTACAAAGACAACCAGCCTCATACGCAAATTAAGGAGGGCAGGGTTGAATTTAACAATGTCACCTTTGGATACTCTGAAGATAGACCTATATTGAACGGATTCAATCTCCGCATAGATGCAGGAAGCACGATTGGCCTTGTCGGAAGGAGCGGTGCGGGGAAAACAACGATGGGAAACCTGCTCTACAATCTGTATAACGTTGACGGCGGCGAGCTTCTGATCGACGGAGTGAATGTCAATGAGTATAACCTGCATAGCTTGCGGAGCCAGGTGGGGATTGTCCATCAGGAGAATATCCTGTACGATAACACACTGCGCTACAACCTTTCCTTTTCAAATAACAAGGATAATGATGACGTATTAATGGAAGCGCTTAAGAAAGCCGCCCTGTATGATGTTGTCCTGACCTTCCCTGACGGACTGGATACGCTGCTTGGGACAGACGGGCAAGAATTATCCGGCGGGCAGAAGCAGCGTCTGGCTATCGCGAGGATATTGGTCAAGAATCCTAAGATTCTAATCTTCGATGAGGCTACATCTTCCCTCGACAGCAAGAACGAAGCGCTGATCCGGCAGATGATGAGTGAGCTTTCGCAAGACCGGACGCTGATTATCATCGCTCACCGTTATTCCACCATTGCAAGCTGTGATAAAATCGCGGTTCTGGCGGATGGTGTTGTCCAAGGCTATGATACTCACGATGTACTGATTACTAGCAATCAGACGTACATGGACTTATTCAGTGAACAGTATGCAGGAGGTGAAGCGGTATGAAACGATGGGACACCTTTAAGACATTAACACGAGATATTGACGGTATCCGCAGGCCGCTTATTGCGCTCGGCTTGTTCAAGCTGTGGAATCTGGTATTCGGGCTGATCCCGTTGTTCCTGTACTCGTTTCTGGTTAACCGCGTTCTGGTTGATAAGAGCTTGAATGAGCTTTGGCCTGTCATCGCCGGTTATCTGGCTGTGTTCCTGCTCACGACCATCGGAATTGCAGTCAGCAAGAGATTTTCCAACCAGTTAATCCTGAAATATGATGTGAGAATGAAGAACAAATTGCTCAAAAAGTATATCAGCCTTGATCGTGATGTATATGGCACATACAGTATTGGCGATGTTAAGAGCCGGATTGAGAACGATGCTGCTGTTGTCGGGAGATTCTTCACGACTCATCTATTGGATTTTGCCTACGCCGTCGTTTATGCTGTTGCATTGGCAGTGATATTGCTGTGCTACGACTGGCGAATTGCGCTGCTCAGTTTTATTTTTGTTCCGGTCTCATTGTTTACGGTTAATTTCCTGGGCGTTAAAGCGAAGAATGTCGGCGAGGAGCTGTGGAAGCTGCAGATCAAATATGAAAGCTTCTTGCACGCAAATTTTCAGAACTGGAAGGATGTTAAGACCAACAACCTTGAAGAAGCGCAGCTCGCTGAATTAAACGGATATTATAAGAAGATAAGGCCACTTTGGTTCCTCAATCAGCTGTACTTACATTTTGGGATTACGTATTCGTTCTTCACGAAGAATTTTATTACCCAGCTGTTTATCTATTTTATTGGCGGATTATTTGTCATTAAGGGTTATTCGGAGGTTGGGGTATTGCTCGTCTTCATCAGCTTTTACGGGCAATTCTTTGGGTTCATAGAGAGCATTAGCAATTCCATGATGAATTATAAGAGTGATTCCGTGAATATCGAAAAAGTAATCGGGATATTAAATCTAGAATCCGGTAAGAGGCCTTATAAAAAAATTGACGGAACAGACCTAAACGTTGAGCAGCTGAAATTCACCTATGAGGGGAACGATTCATTTGCGCTTGACGGTATTTCGTTCTCGGTGAGTAAGGGCGAGCATCTGGCCATCGTGGGAGAGAGCGGCAGCGGCAAGTCTACCCTCGCTAAATTGCTGACAGGGCAGCTTAAACCGCAAGGGGGTACTGTGAGCATTGGCGGCATTGATATCTATTCCGTGAACAGCGAGAGTGTATCAGACAAAGTGAGTATCGTTACGCAGGAACCTGTTCTTTTCAATATGACCATCAGAGAGAACCTATTGCTGGCCAAGCCCGGTGCAACAGAGGCGGAATTGATCGGGTGCTGCCGCAGGGCGCGCATATATGATTACATTGATACCTTACAGGATCAACTGGATACGGTCATTGGTGAGAAGGGGGTCAAGCTCTCAGGAGGCCAGAGGCAGCGCTTATCGATTGCGCGGGCCTTTTTACAGGATAGGGACATCATTATTTTTGACGAAAGCACAAGCGCGCTGGACAACGAAAATGAGAGTGATATCATTACAGAACTCAAGAGCCTGTCCTCGGGGAAAACCATGATTTCCATTGCACACCGTCTATCTACTATTCTGGACTGCGATCAGGTAATGGTTCTAAAAGCTGGCAGAGTGGTGGCCTTCGGTACACATGCAAGCCTGTATAACCGAAATGAAACCTATGATTTGTTGTTCCGGAGTCAGTATATGGCGGGCTGAGTTTATCTGTAGAGGGAGCTTCCATTTCAGCGTAATTATATCATCTCTTCTATATCTCATTTTTGTATTCTCTGTTTAAGTTTCATTTAAGTTCTATGCATTATGCTTGGAACAAGTCAGGAAGCGGTAACGCTTGTTGAATACTAAACAGAGGATTGCTGCTGATTATAGAGGAGTGTTCATTATGAAAAGAAAAAAATTGAAAAGCCTAAGCGCCATTACTTTGGCCGCATTACTTGCCGTATCCGCTGCAGGCTGCTCCAATACAGAAGCTGGCAGTGGAGAGACAGCTGTAGCCACTCAAACAGCTGCGCAAACCGAAACTCAGACAGCTACGGGCGTGTCGCCGAGTGCAACGTCAGTTGCGGAAGCTTCCGGTGCAGCTACTACATCAGAAACTTCTGCTGCAGCCACATCAGAATTATTCAGTGACCGGGATTTAGAGCAGTCGGCGGATCTTGCAGCAGCAACACAGATGAAGCTGGTAAGCAATCAGGATGTGACCATAAGTGAGGAAGGCGTATACGTCTTAAGTGGTGATGTGGAGAATGTAACGGTAACAGTGGAGGCTGTCGAGGAGGCCAAGGTTCAACTCGTCCTTGATGGCGTGCATATCACCAATGAAGATTCACCAGCCATTTATGTGAAGGCAGCGGATAAGGTGTTCGTTACCTCTACTGACAGTGAGAACGATATGGAGGTGTCCGGAAGCTATGTGGCGGATGGGGAGACGAATCTGGATGCGGTTATTTTCTCCAGAGCAGATTTGACTCTGAACGGAACCGGAACCCTAGGTATTGTATCGGGTCAAGGCAACGGGATTTCTTCCAAGGATGATCTCAAAATCACTGGCGGCGTGTACACCATCCAATCCGCTGCGGACGCGCTGGAGGCCAATGATGCCATTCTGATCCATGATGGGACGATTACTATTAATACGGATAAAGATGCCCTGCATAGCGAGAATGATGAGGATGCTACCCTTGGAAATATCTATATTGAAGGCGGCACCTTAAATATCAACGCTGCCGATGATGCCATCACCGCTAACAACCTTGTGCAGATCGATGGGGGCACCATTGACATTAAGACTTCTGTAGAAGGCATCGAGGCCAATAATATCGTCGTAAATGATGGTCAGATTACACTGTACGCAAGTGATGACGGCCTGAACGCTACACCAAAAGTAAATGATGCTGCGGCGATTGAGGTTAACGGCGGTACGATTCATGTAAGCATGGGCAGCGGGGATACGGATGCTTTTGATTCAAACGGTGACCTTTATCTCAATGGCGGGACCATTAATGTAGAAGCTACGTCTGCCTTTGATGCGGATGGTACAGCCCAATTAAATGGAGGGACTGTCACGGTGAATGGGGAGCAGATCACAGAAATCACGCAGTCACGGGGAGGCGGGGGTGGCGGTCGGCGCTTTTAGAGGTGGCGGTTTCAAGAACAGAATGTGCTGATTGAGTTGTGTTATGCGTTGTAAAACATTGTCATCGTGGTATAATGAACTCAGAAACAGCGTACAATGGCAAAGAGAGCCGTGCTGGTAACACGACTCTCCGTGCAATAGCCGCTTTTAAGGGCGGAGGCTTGAAATAGGTAAGGCAGTCAAAGAATAGACCGCTTCCCTTGAGAAGGGCGGTCTATTTCTTTTTGAGGTAAGTTAGCAAAGCCAGAATGAACATGCCAAACATGAACATCAGGGACAACGCTTGGTATACCTCCACAGGCATCACCTCCCTTCAAGGGAGATTAGCCGACCGCCCATATAAGCCTTTCTATTGCTTCTGCGATTATAGCATGTCTGGAAAATTTTGAATACATATTGAGGTTGTCATTAGTAGCGCTCATTGAATGCTCCGATTGTATCCTCATCATCCTTCCGGTTACACATATACATATCTCGATTAAAAAAGCTCAAGCCGGGCTTCCCATGCCGGCCTTGAGCTTATTTTCTTCTATAAATCTTTTCCCAATCCTTGATTACTTCTGCTCTGGTCGGAAACCGCTCCTGCAGCCAGGCAGTAGTTTCCCATTCATGAACCGCTTGCTGTTTGGTTTTGTAGAAATGGTAATCGCAAATATTCCAGGAACTGAACAGCTTGCGGTACCACTTGCCGTTTGAGACGTCGCCGGTAAAGCGGCGGACCGTCTTGCTCGCCAGGCGTTTGCTCCAGCGGGTGCCGGGTGTGCGGTGGTCGGTGTGTGCAGGTGATTGTTTTACACTATGGCTCATGTGGCGCTCTAACCTCCTTATAGGGAAGCTAGAGACCGTCCAGTTTCTTCATCGTTCACCTCGTGGTCATGTGTAACTTGCTGTATATTCTGACGCTGAGAAATGAAATAGGTTCCGCGCTAAGCCCCCTCTTGGAAATTTATTCTCCCGTCGTAATACTTTCGCCATGTTCGTTCGGCGCGAATTCAGCGAAGATAGAACCTGCAAGACAGCCATACACCGGTTCTTATCCGGGCGGTCGTAACGAGGCGGGGATCTCAGGAAGATCCCGCAGTGCCGGCATGTATGTTACGGTATCCTGTACGGCCCGTTCCGGTAAGAGTCACCTAGTGGGGTTCGATTCCCCAGTCGCCTTGGAAGCGATTCTGGTAGAGCACTCGATTTCCATCGAGAATTGGAGCGTATTTGGGCAAAAGAAACCAATGGACAGAATCCCTGCGGCTGCTATAGCGCACTGCGGGAAGGCTTTGCAATCCGTGGATACCGGTATGGCGGAAATCCCGGCAGGCTGAGCAAGAAGGAAGAGGAAGAAGGCCGGCTGAAGGTAAGCCGATCATCGGCTTCATCCGTTCTCTCAAGCCCGCGGGCAGACCGCTTGTCTCAAACGTGATTCCGCCTGAATGCAGCGGGATTCTGCCATCCATTGCCAACCATGAAGGGGGTAACATTAATGTTTAAGCAAATCACGATTCAAGCGGACCAGCGCGGTCTGCTCTTTCATAAGGGAAGTTATGTGAAACGGCTGCTTCCGGGCACCTACCGTTATTTCGCTTGGTCGCAGCATACGGTAGTAGTGCTCAATATTGCCAATCCGTTCGCCGTCGAGGGCAAAGACCTGCAGCTGTTCCTGCAGGATGAAGACCTCCTGCAGGAGCTCGATGTCGTACGCGTAGCGGATCACGAGATGGTCCTGCACTATGAGGACGGGCAATTCGCATTGCTGCTGAAGCCGGGTGTCTATGCTTACTGGAACCTTCTGAAGAAGCATACCTTCGTACATACAGATATCAGACAGCCGGAAATCCCTGCCGGGATTGACCGTTCGGTTGTTATGAAGCTTACTCCGTATGTACAGTGCTGCGAAATCGCAAGCCATGAGTCCGGCTTTCTGTTCTATGATCATGCCCTCCAGCGGGAGCTTGCCCCCGGTAAATATTACTTCTGGAAAGGCCCTGTCTCGGTGATGGTGAGAACGGTTGATCTAAGGCAGCAGCAGATGGATCTCATCGGCCAGGAGATGATGACCGAGGATAAGGTAACGCTGCGCCTGAACTTCGTCTGCCAGTACAAGATTGTGAATCCGCAGCGTGTGCTGGAGATGAAAGCCTTCGACGAGCAGATCCACATCCAGCTACAGCTACTGCTGCGGGAATATGTCGGGACGCTGAAATTGGACGATTTACTGAAACGCAAAGAGGATGTGGCTTCCTTCATCCTGTCCCGTATCCAGGAGAAAGGCGAAGAGTTCGGGGTGCGCTTCCTCCGTGCAGGGGTGAAGGATGTAATTCTGCCGGGGGAAATGAAGGATATCCTCAACACCGTGCTGCTCGCCGAGAAAAAGGCCCAGGCCAACCTGATCACCCGCCGGGAAGAGACAGCTTCAACGCGCAGCCTGCTCAATACGGCCAAGCTGATGGACGAGAATCAGACGCTGTTCCGGCTGAAGGAGCTGGAATTCCTGGAGAAGATCTGCGACAAGATCGGCTCCATCTCGGTAACGGGCGGCGGCGATTTGCTGGAGCGGTTAAGCTCGCTTATAGGTGAAAGCAAGGGTGCCAAGTAAACAGCGGACATTACGCAAGGGCTTCAAGCCGGCGGCGCAGCAAGCTGCGTCTGGCTTGAAGCTTTTTGTTTATAGAGCGGCCTATCCGGCGACAATAACGGGGATATAAACCAATTGATTTTTATGCAGAAAGTTGTATAATCTACTTAATTAACGTTAATTAAAAACTGGAAAAGGGGATGGCCATGACCAGGAATAAGCTGAAGGAGGCCGCGCTGAGGCTGTTCGGGCAGAAGGGCTACGACGGGACGGCGTTATCGGAGATTGCCAAGGAGGTCGGGGTGAAGACGCCGGCGATCTATGCTTTTTTTGAGGGCAAGGAAGATTTGTTCATGACGGTGTTTGAGGAATCGATGAGCTCCTACACTGAGTTTATCCAAGCTCTCACGGACAGCGGCGAAGGGATGGATACGGAGAAGAAGCTGCATGAGCTGCTGCTCCGCCATTATGATTTTCAGCGGAACCGGCATGAGCTGGCTGTATTTACGTTCCGGTATCTGGTGTTCCCGCCGAGCTTCCTGGAGGAGCGGCTGCAGGAGTCGTTCGAGCGTTCCGACTTGCTGCTGAGCGGAATTATTAACGCCATGATGCAGGAGGGACTGGACCGCGGCGAGCTGGTCGACCTTCCGGTAGAGACGCTGACGGATGCGTTCCTCACGCTGATGGACGGACTGGGTGTGCAGTACAACTACTATAAGTCGCCGGAGCTGTTCGAGCGGAAGCTGGAGCATGGGTTCGAGCTGTTCTGGAGAGCGGTCAAGGCATAGGCAATCAACTAGAATAGACAGAAGGCAGGGGTCAGAGGATGAGCAACGAGACAAAAATTCAGGATTACGAAAGAGAGCCCGTCCCGCAGCACCTGCGGAAATCATGGCTGTCCATGGCACTTGTCTGGATCGCAATTGGCATTGATCTGTCGGCGATGTTTCTGGGGGCGCAGCTCGGTGCAGGAATGAGCATCGGCGATTCGCTTACCGCAGTTATTGTGGGGTCCATTATCCTGGGGATTATCGGGGCCGTCTGTGCCTATGTCGGGGCCAAAACCGGCCTGTCAACGGCGATGCTGAGCCGGTTTCTGTTCGGCAATCAAGGGGCGCTGATCGTCTCCGTCATTCTGGGCATTTCATCGCTGGGCTGGTTCGGGGTGCAGGTGGGCTTCTTCGCCTCCAACTTCCAGACGGCGCTAAGCGAGTTGCTCGGTTGGCACTGGTCTCTAGGGGTACTGTCCGTCATCGGCGGGCTGCTGATGATGTCTACGGCTATCTGGGGTTACCGGGCGATTGAGCGGTTAAGTGTGTGGTCGGTGCCGCTGCTTGTGGTGTTTATTATTATCGCGCTTGTTATGGCACTGAACGGTGACGGCGGCAGTAAGGTGTGGGTGCCCTTTGAGGGAGAGGCGCTGCCGATGGGAACGGCGATTTCGCTGGTAATCGGCATCTTTGTGCTCGGAACGGCGCTGTCTCCCGATATTGCGCGCTGGGCCAAGACGCCTAAGCATGCGATTACGGCGGCGTTTATCGGCTTTTTTGTCGGCAACAGCTTTATGACCGTTATTGCCCTCTTCCTGTCCCGCGCGATGGATTCCGACGATCTTACGGGCATCTTCCTGGCGCTGGGGCTGGGCATTCCGGCCATCATCGTATTGACGCTGGCGCAATGGACGACCAATACGAACAATCTGTATTCTGCAGGGCTGGGCTTCTCCGTCGTATTCAAGCGGGTGCCGAAATCTGTGATTACGGTTATTGCCGGTGTGCTTGCGACGCTGCTCGCTTACTTTGGCATTTATGACCGGTTCCTTACGTTCCTTACCTATATTACAATGCTGGTCGCTCCGCTAGGCGGCATTTATACGGCGGAATACCTGCTCGTGAATAAGGAGCGCTTCTCGTTCGAGGGACTGGACAGCAACAGGAACTGGATTAGCCGCTCGATCGCCGTCTGGATCGTAGCCACCTTCTTCGGATTTATGACAACGGCAAGCCCGGACGGGCTCGGCTGGTTCCAGGTGACGCAGGTTCCGGCGCTCGACAGCTTCCTGATTGCTTTTATTTTGCAGGCATTGATTGGCAAGTGGGCAGTAAAGAAAGGATGACAGCATGAATAACACAACCAGATTAACTAGCTTGGACGAACAAGCGGTGGAGTATATTGCGGTAGGAGCAGCAGTCCTGGGCACAGGCGGCGGGGGCGATCCCCATGTCGGCAAGCTGATGGCGCTGGAAGCGATCCGTAAGTATGGTCCGGTAGCGATCGTGCAGCTCGAGTATTTGGGCGACGAAGGGCTGATCGTACCCGTATCGATGATTGGAGCGCCAACGGTGATGCTGGAGAAGATTCCTTCGGCACAGCAGCTAACCAAACCGCTGGATCTATTGGAAAAAGAGCTCGGCCGACCCGTAACGGCCGTCATGCCGATTGAGGTCGGCGGCGGCAATTCGCTGGTCCCGGTGCTTGCGGCGGCGCAGCGGGGGATTCCGCTGGTCGATGCCGATGCGATGGGACGGGCTTTTCCCGAGTCGCAGATGGTGACCTTCCATCTGGAGGGCATCCCCTGCAGCCCGGTGACGATGGCGGACGAGCGGGGCAACACCGCACTGCTGCATACGATTGACGGCGTATGGGAGGAGCGGCTGGCCCGCGCCCTGACGGTGGAGATGGGCGGTTCTGCCTCCATCTGCGATTATCCGCTGACCGGAGCGGAGGCCAAGCGGAGCGCGATTGGCGGTACGCTGTCGCTGGCCTATGACATTGGCCGGACGCTGTTCGAGGCGAAGCAGCAGAAGCTGAATCCCGTCCAGGAGCTGCTGACGCAGCTGGACGGCTATGCGCTGTTCCACGGCAAGGCCGTGGACATCCGCCGCCGGATGGACGGCGGGTTCACGCGCGGCGAAGCGGTGTTCGAGGGCACCGGCGCGGATAAGGGCCGGTCGCTGCGGCTGTTCTTCCAGAACGAGTTCCTGCTCGCCACCGTAGAGGACGAGCCAGTCGCAATTACACCGGACCTGATTACACTGCTCGATCAGGACACAGGCATGCCGGTGACGACGGAGAACCTGAAGTACGGCGCCCGGGTGACGGTCGCAGGCCTACGTTGCGACGCCAAATGGCGCACGGCCAAAGGGATTGAGACGGCCGGGCCGCGCTATTTCGGCTATGATCTCGACTATGTGCCGGTTGAGACGCTGGCTGCGAAGGGAGGTGCGGCAGAATGAACGTTACGGTGAATAATGGAGCTGCTGCCGGACCGGAGAAGGCTTACCGCATCGGTATTGATGTGGGAGGCACAAACACGGACGCCGCGCTGCTGGATTCCAGCCTGCGCTGTGTCCACAAGGTGAAGGTGCACACAACCGCCGACGTCAACGAAGGCATCGTGGAGGCGGTCCGCCGGCTGCTGCAGGAGAGCGGCGTGGACGCCGCCGATATCCGCTATGCGATGCTCGGCACCACACACTGCACGAATGCCATCGTCGAGCGCAAGCATCTGGGCCGGGTCGGCCTGATCCGCATCGGCGCTCCGGCGACGACGGCGGTTCCGCCGCTGGCCGGCTGGGACGCTACGCTGCGTGCGGCCATCGGGCCGCATAGCTATATGGCCTCCGGCGGCTATGAATATGACGGCCGGAAGATTGCCGAGCTCGACGCGGCGGAGCTTGCCGGGCTGTGCCGGCGGATGGCCGGCGAAGTCGACGCGGTGGCCCTGTGCGGCGTGTTCGCCCCCGTGAACCGCGAGCAGGAGAAGCTGGCCGGGGACATCGTCCGCGAGGTGCTGGGAGCGGACATGCCGGTCACATTCTCCAGTGAGATCGGCAGCATCGGGCTGCTGGAGCGGGAGAACGCCTCCGTGCTGAATGCGGCGCTGCTGCAGGTCATTGCCGGCGTGGTGCGCGGCTTCGAGGCCGCGCTGAACGGCTTCGGCATTGATGCGCAGCTGTACATCTGCCAGAACGACGGCACGCTCATGAAGAGCGAATATGCGCTCCGCTATCCGATCCTGACCATTGCCTGCGGCCCGACGAACTCGATCCGCGGTGCGGCGCATTTGTCGGGGCTGAGCGACGCGCTGGTCGTCGACATTGGCGGCACGACGACGGATATCGGCGTGCTCGTGCAGGGCTTCCCGCGCCAGTCTTCGGCAGCGGTGGAGCTGGGCGGCATCCGCACGAACTTCCGGATGCCGGATATTCTGTCCATCGGCCTCGGCGGCGGCACGATTGTGCGGCCTGACGGCCCGGGCGGCGTGACGGTCGGCCCGGACAGCGTCGGCTACGAGCTGACGAAACGGGGCCGCATCTTCGGCGGCGATACGCTGACGGCGACCGACGTAGCCGTCAGGCTGGGCCGCGCCGTGTGGCCGGGCACAGACAGCGCTGCGCTGGACGAGTCCGCCTGCCGCGAGGCGGATGCGGTGATGCAGCAGCTGCTGGAGGAAGCCATCGACCGGATGAAGACCAGCGCAGGTGACGTGGATGTCATTCTGGTCGGCGGCGGCAGCATCCTGGTGCCGGAGAAGCTGGCTGGTGCGGCCCGGATCATCAAGCCGGACCATTATGATGCGGCCAACGCCATCGGCGCGGCGCTGGGTGAGGTCAGCGGCGAGTCGGAGCGCATCTATTCGCTGGACGACTGGAAGTACGACGATGTCATCCACGATGCGAAGCAGAATGCCATGAACGAAGCGGCTGCCGCCGGGGCGGACCCGGAGACGGTACAGATTGTATCCGTAGAGGACATTCCGATTGCATACCTGCCGGGCAATGCGCTGCTGGTGAAGGTGAAGGCGGCGGGGAGGCTGTAAGGCTGGAGGCAGGCGAGTCAAGCCGGGCAGTTGACCCGCTGTGGCGAGAGCGCAAAGCGGGCATGTTCGTCGCGGCGCGCGGCAGTAAGCGGAGCGGGAAGAGAACATAAAGAAGGCGGTACAGAGATCATTCTGTACCGCCTTCTTTTGCAATGTAATGGCTCTGCTTCTCCCATATTCAGCCATCCGCAATTATTTACTAGCTGATAGAAACAAGAACAATGGAATTCTCAAGCGGCGTTCGTAGGTTTCATCGGTGCTGAAGTTTTTTCGCTGAGGGTTGGATTCTCTAAGATAGTCGATCCTGAATCCAGCCTGCTGCAGGGCTATATAATACTGTTCAATGGAACGGTGATATTTCTGGACCGACCCTCCCAGCCATTGCTGCTCGCGGTAGCCCTCGATAAAGTAATTATCCACGATCCAGTTGGTGCGGGTTCCCGAGGTTTGGAGTGTCGAGGTAATCACAGGATGCTCTAGAGAAAAGATGAAGCTGCCGCCAGGCTTTAAGGCTTGGTGAATTTTCTGCAGCAGGCTGGCTAAATCCTCGATATAATGGACGGCCAGCCGGGATATAACGAGGTCAAAGCTGTTGTGGAGGGGTTGCCAGGATTCCATGGTGGTGTGAATTACACTGGCGTTATAACCTTTTACTGCTGCGGCTGCAGCCTGAACCATATTAGCGGAGCCTTCAATGCCGCTATATTCCTCACAGCCCAAATCGAATAGATCCTTGGCGAATTTGGCATCCCCGCAGCCCAAGTCCAGAATCTTCTTGCCCTGCACATCTCCAATCAATTCAAGGATGACGGGCTTCTCCAGTGTATCGTTTGCATTCTCCTGCCATTGCCGCCGCTCCATATATTTAGCGAAGTTGGCATCATTATCATAGAATTCGGAACCGGTATAGTCCATGTTTCCCTCCTGAAGCATTTTCCTGATTGTACCACCCTGTGCCGAATCAACAATAGAATTAAGATGGGCGGTAATCCGGATGGCTGCTGAACACCCGTCCCACCAGATTCGCACTGACCGGCTCCTTGCCGATCTCCCGGGCCCACACAGATAGCTGGCCGATGTGGTGGATCTCGTGGGCGATCAGGTGGCGCAGAACCTCACCGTAGGTATGAGGCTCCTCTTCGCCTTCATCCGTGATATCGATCATAATCCGCTCTTCGAGGCTGTCGTTCCAGTTATAGAGGAAAGGGGCGAGTTCTGCATGGCAGCGCTCAGATAATTCCCTGATCTGCTGCACGCTGGCCACATCCCCGAATTCGGGAATGTTGATGGCTTGCTCCTGAATGCCTCCGCAGATCCAGCCGTACTCCACGGCCACAATGTGATACAGCGTAGGAAGAAGGTACCCTATACCGCCGGTACGTTTCTTCAGCAGCTCCTCACGGCTTACCGTCTCGCACCAGTCTAACCACTCCTTGCGGACTTGCCAGTTATACTCAAACAGCTTCAGCATGCAGCAGCCTCCTCTAATTTCCAGAATGATAGGGTGTGCGTTGTAAAACTTTGTCATCGTGGTATAATGGACTCAGAAACAGCGTACAATGGCAAAAGAGAGCCGTGCTGCTAACACGACTCTCCGTGCAGTAGCCGCTTTTAAGGGCGGAGGCTCAATCAAAAGGTTTAGGCAGAATAGACCGCATCCTTTGGCCGGGGCGGTCTATTTCTTTTTGAGGTAAGTTAGCAGAGCAATAATGAACATACCGAACATGAACATTAATGACAACGCTTGGTAAACCTCCACAGGCATCACCTGAAGGCTTTCGTAGAAAGCCACATCGGAAGCATAAGCTTTTCTGGGAGATTAGCCGACCGCCCATATAAGCCTTTCTACTGCCCTGTGATTATACCATATTCTTCAAAAATACCTTACAATCTTTTGCAGCAAATAAGCCCCTTCCCAAAATCCCCTTCTAGCGAACTCCTTCCCATATCGTTTATACTGGTAAAGCCAATTTTACTAGCTGGGAGTGTCTGACAAGCCATGAAGAAGAAAGAACTCGCGCACATTCGCAAGCAGTTCAAGCTGGATCATGATCTGCTGAGCATCTACGACATTCTTAATGTGTATATTATGAAAGAGAACAACGAGATTTATCACTGGGAGCGGGAGCCGTTCGGCCTTGTGGAGCGGGAGAAGCAGGAGCTGCATATGGGCAATTTCAAAAAATTGCTCAGCGGCGAGCTCGACCAGAAGCTGTTCGAGCTGAAGTTCCTGGATGACTCCGCAGAGGTGCAGGACCCTTCGCGCGTGCTGCTCCATCAGGCGCTGGTCACCGGCGATCCGGAGGAGTGGCAGGACCTGATGCTGCTGCTGGTGGAGAAAATGCTGGTGGATGCCAGGTTCGACCGGGATAAGGTGGTCACCTTCGTCCGCGGACAATACTACCGCCCGACCAAGTCCCGTAACGATGAAGCGGAGGAGAGCGAGAAGGACGAAATGTTCGCCCATCCGTTCATTCTGTGCAGCTTAAATTCCACGGAAGTGCAGAAGAAGACGCTGATCTTCGATTATGTGGAGCGGGAATTCAAGTACAACGTGATCGTCGATCCGGTCATCAAGCTCAGTACGCCGGAGCAGGGCTTCTTCTACCCGAGCGTGACGGACAATTACTCTGACGTGAACCGTATCCTGTACTGCGCTGGCAAGGTAAATGATCCGAATCCGCAGTTTATCGAGCAGGTGCTGAATGCCGAACAGACGGTAACGGCGCTGGATGAGCGGGCCTATTTCGAGGATATCGTGAAGGAAATTGCGGGCGAGCAGCTTGAAGCCTCTACGCTTGCGCATGTGTACGAGAATATCCAGCAGGTCATTGAGGACAATGCAGATGCGGAAGAGCCGCCAAGGCTGGATTTCAAGGATGTGGAGCGCGTCCTGATGGCCAGCGGCGTGGAGGATGTGACGGCCGAGAAGGTGGAACGGGCATTCGAGACAGTCATCGACGACCGGAACTACGAGATGAAGGCGAGCAGCGTCATTCCGAAATTCACCTCGAAATCGATTAAGATCGAGACGAAGGTGGCGACAATTTCGGTCAGCCCGCAGGATTTGCGATATTTGAAGCAGGTGAACCATCAGGGGAGACGCTACCTCATGATTGAGGTGGAAGAAGAGGTTATGGTGGAAGGCTTTACGCTGAGCACGGAGACGCTGTAGCCGCACTGGAGCTTTGCCTGTAGAGCTTAGCCGTAAGATCTTTTGGTAGAATGAAAAGGGGCTATCCTTAAAGTCAGGGGGACTGACTTTGGGATAGCCCCTGCTTCATGCCAAAGCCCCGCTTTGCAGGATTATTTTATTGCTGAATGCTGCGGATATAATCCATATACTCCCGGGCACTTTGCTCAATCGCCGCATCGCTGGCCTTAAAGGAAGCGCCGAAGAATGAAAAGTGGGGCAATGCCACGGCGCCGACATGAATTAGACTGGCCTTGAAAGGCGCGATCACTTCATCCACGGTAAAAGAAACGGAGCCATCCGGACGGTAATTTTCCTGTTTGTCGCCAATGGACAGGGCGAGGCCGAAGGCTTTGCCTGCAAGCTTGTCACCCGTGGAGCCATAGGCCCATCCGTAAGTCCATACCTCGTCAAACCACTTCTTCAGCAAAGGCGGATAGCTGTACCAATACAGCGGACACTGCAAGATGATACGGTCATAAGATTCAAGCAGCTGTTGTTCTCTGCCAATATCAATGTTCCAGTCGGGATACTCCTTGTACAGCTCATGAACGGCTATATCGCCGGGATATTGCAGCAGCTCTTGTTTCCACCGCTTATTAACTCTGGAGCCCCCAAGATCCGGATGGGCCAGAATGACTAACGTCTTCATCATGAAATCTCCTTCCCGAATACTCATTAATCGAATATTCTCATTATCTGGCACGCCTCTCAAAAAGAAAATACACACAATATTGTCATATAGTTACCTCAAAGTGTGTACTGGACTCCCCCTCCTTGTTATGCAAGAATAAAGGATTAGGCAGGCTTGAACAGAACGGTAGGAGTGGGGGAACAGGCAATGAAGCAGTATCATCTAGGTATAGAAGCTACACTGGAAATCATCGGCGGAAAGTGGAAAGCGCTGATTATCTGCATGCTGATGTCCGGTCCGAAACGAACCAGTGAGCTGCAGCGGAGGATTTCCGGCATTTCGCAAAAGGTCCTGATCCAGCAGCTCCGCGAACTTGAGCAGGACGGTCTCGTGAGCAGAACCGTGTATCCGCAGATGCCGCCCAAAGTCGAATATAGCCTCACGGAGTACGGCGTCACAGCCAATGAGATCGTTGATGTGATGTGCAGGTGGGGGAGGAAGAATATCGAACTGAGGCAGCAGCGGGGAGAAAAGATCATCCTGCTGGAGGATGAGACACGGGATTGAGATTCCTAATGATTCAATATATGAAAAAAACAGGGTAAAACCTTTAATTTGGTAGATAGCAATGATAACGCTGTCATTCTATAATCATCTCGTATATTTGCAAATATGCTGAAAGGCCCAGAGGGAAAGAGAGGAGGCAACAGCAGAAAAGAGAAGGAAGCTAGAAATGCGCAGGGATTAGGCCATTACTCCAGGAGCTTCTGCAGATGTGAATTCAAGGGGATAGGTAAGACGATATTCCGGAAATACACACTTAAGCAGTGACCAATCAACTAAACTCTAGGAGGTATATTCATGTTCAAATTTAAAAAGGTAATGACCGCGCTTCTTACCGCTTCGATGGCATTTAGCATGTTTGCAGCAACGGCAGGTGCAGCGACTGACTACTGGCAGAACTGGACTGACGGCGGAGGAACTGTAAACGCTGTTAATGGTTCTGGTGGTAATTACAGTGTTAATTGGTCTAATACAGGAAACTTCGTTGTGGGCAAAGGCTGGAATGTCGGCTCGCCTTCCCGTACCATCAACTACAACGCCGGTGTGTTCGCTCCGTCCGGCAATGCCTATCTGACACTTTACGGCTGGACACGGAACTCGCTGATTGAATATTACGTGGTGGATAGCTGGGGCACCTACCGTCCAACCGGAACCTACAAAGGCTCTGTAACCAGTGACGGCGGCACTTATGATATTTACACTACTATGCGGTATAATGCCCCTTCCATCGATGGTACCGCTACCTTCACCCAGTACTGGAGCGTACGGCAGTCGAAGCGGCCGACCGGTAGCAATGTTGCCATCACGTTCGCCAACCATGTGAATGCCTGGAAGAGCAAGGGCATGAACCTGGGCAGCAGCTGGTCCTACCAGGTCCTGGCCACTGAAGGCTACCAGAGCAGCGGCAGCTCCAATGTAACGGTGTGGTAACCGGTTAGCCGAGATCATGTTATGGGCCGCCCGGCTGTTATGCCGGGTGGCCTTACCATTGGCAACGGAGAGCGCAGGCTTTGCCTTCGCCTATCTGCTTAAAGGAGTGCGTTCCATGCGAAAACTGACGAATATTTTCACCATCATAGCCGTAGCTCTTACTCTCAGCGCCTGTTCCCGCGAACTGACCGCCCCGCCGCAATCTACCAGTGAGCCCGTCAAGCAGGATACGCTTGTGCTCGTGAAGGGCGGCAAGTTCGTAAACCCGAAGACCAATGATTATGGACAAGAGGTCCCGATTCCCGATTTCTATATCGGCCGCTATGAGGTCACGCAGCAGGAATGGCTGCAGGTGATGAGCGGCAATCCCTCGCTCTTTAAGGGCAGTCAGCTGCCGGTGGAAATGGTGAGCTGGTATGATGCGGTGGAGTACTGCAATAAGCGGAGCATACAAGAGGGCTTCGAGCCCTTTTACAGGATAGACAAGCAGACTAAGGACCCGGCCAATAAAAGCGGCAATGATACGCTGAAATGGACAGTTACCCCGAATGAGGGGGCGAACGGTTACCGGCTGCCGACAGAGGCGGAATGGGAATATGCCGCAAGCGGCGGTCAGCTAAGCCAAAGCTACATGTACAGCGGCAGCGATAAAGCAGATGATGTGGCCTGGTACTGGCGGAATGCCGGCGATCAGTATTTGACCGGAGACTGGCTCTGGCCGGCCATAGAGCAGAATAAGAACAAGACTCATATCATCGGCGGGAAGAAGCCGAATGAGCTCGGCATCTATGATATGTCCGGCAATGTCCGGGAGTGGTGCTGGGACTGGTACAGCGAACCGGATGTCAGCAGCGGTACATACCGGACCGTGAAGGGCGGCGGCTGGATCGGCGATGTCAGCAATGACGCGGTATCCTTCCGCGGCAAGTTCGAGGCCAGCGGCTACGGGCCGGATCAGGGGTTCCGGGTGGTCCGTGCGAAGAAGTGAGCCGGCCTTATACGCCAAAGGGGGGAACTGGAACCCCTGCGGCCTTCCGCAGTCCTGAATCAGGCTTTCTACTGAATTCACCTGTACAACCGTATACGTTCGTCCTCCGGCGCCGGGAATCTCCTGTGCGCTTTTCTTTATGGGGCCACCCGATGCAAAGCCTATCGGTATCCTCCGCTGGAGGTGTATAATTTAGGAAATTACTATATTTCTGACTGGGGATTCAAGGCCAATGCATACGGATTACAAGGATAGAGTCGGCAAGGTCATAAGGTACATAGAAGACAACAGCCACCGGAAGCTGAGCCTTGCTCTGCTGGCGGAGATCGCGGGCTTTTCCAAATATCATTTCATTCGGTTATTTACGGCTGCAGCCGGAGTGACTCCCGTCGCCTATGTAAACCGGGTGCGTCTGCAGAGGGCCGTCTACCTGTTGGCTGCGAGCGAATCTACCATTCTGGACATTTCCAGTGAGTGCGGGTTCGAATCAGTATCCTCTTTCCATTCGCTATTCAGGAAGCATTATGGTCAGAGCCCAAGCGAAGTGCGGACCGGACTCCGACAGAACAGCAATTATCTGCACGATCTCAGCAATAAGCAAGGCGCGCCGAATGCCCCGGGGGATTACAATAATAGAAACCGAAACAACTCGCTGCGGCAAAGGGCGTGGGACGCCATGATCACCATCCGGGAAATTCCGGGTTACGAAGTGGCGTATGTAAGACATGTCGGGAGTTACCTGGGCACCCGCCAGGCATGGGACAAGCTGCAAGGCTGGGCATGCAGCCAGGGGCTTACGCCTCCCGTGGCCAAGTTTATCGGCATCTCTCTGGATGACCCGAATACCACAGATGAGTTCGCCTGCCGGTATGATGCCTGTGTGACTTTGCCGCCAGGCGCAGCCAGTCGAGTGGGGTTAGCAGGGCCAGTTCAATATAAGACATTGTCCGGCGGTTTGTATGCGGTGTATCCATATTCCGGGACGGTAGAACATTTCGTGCTGGCCTATCAGACCGTCTTCGGCCTGTGGCTGCCGGACAGCGGATATGATGCCGACGACCGGCCGTGCCTGGAATTCTGTCTGGAGGACCCTGCCAAGGAAGCGGATGGGAAATGTAAGGTTGACTTGTATGTGCCGGTTAAACGGAGAGGAATGTAATTTAGTGAAGGAAGTGCGCGAATGGCGGATCCGATAAGCGAAGTAACCTGGATGGAGCATACTGCTGGACTGGATGCTCTGCTGCAGCAGGGAGCCAAGGTAACCATGCACCCTCTGGACCAGGGAATGGAAGCGGAGGTTGTGAAGCTCGCATTAGATCAGGAGAGCTATGTCCTGAAAATATGGAACCAAAGCGCAAGGCCCGATATCCGGCTTCAATACCGGCTGCTGGAGGCATTGTCGGCCCGGGGGATCTCAGTGTCCAGACCGCTCGGCTGGGGGCTCAGTCCCGGAGGGGAGCAGGTCCTGCTGACCCGTTATGACGGGGAAGCACTCCGCAAGCCGGATGAGCGGGCGATGACGGTGCTGGCGGGTATTTTATCCGGAATACATAATCTTTGCGTTGAAGAGCTTGGCGATATTCAAATCCCGGCGTTCACCTTCAGGGAATACTTCTTTCCCGGGGCCGGTGAACATGAGGACATCACTGAGGCACTGCTGCCGCTCCTTGAGAGCATAACCGTCAGGCAGGAACGCCTGATTCATGGCGATTTTCATCCGGGAAATGTCCTGGAGGATCAGGGCCGGTATACGGTCATTGATTGGACGAACGGGCAATTAGGTGATCCCAGGTATGAGCTGGCGTGGTCGGTGCTGCTGCTGCGGGTGTATCTCTCGGACCGGCTGGCCGAGGTGTTCCTTCGTGCCTATCTGGCGGACAGTGAGCTTCCGCAGGAGGAACAGGAGGCGTTTGAGGCGTTCGCTTGCTTACGGTGGGTGCTCCTGAAACGGAGCGGCGGTGTGCCCCAGGGGCCGGAGGTCTTGCAGAGAGCAAGCCGGCTGATCGCCGGGAACAGGTATCTGCAAGGCATCGCATTCAAAGAGTTTAAGACTAAACATAAGAATAAGGGCGGTGACGGCATGAATCTGGAAGCCGCATTCGGACAATTTCCTGTCCTGGAGTCGGACGGGCTCAGGCTGGCTAAGATCGAAGCCCATCATCTGGAGGGCTTATTCGAAATCTATAATAACGACAAAGTGTTCGAATGGTGCGGGATCATCCCCAAGCATAAAAAAGAGACCGTGAAGAATATGATCGGCCACTTCGAGCGGGATTTCAACAAAAGATCGAGGATCAAATGGGGGATCTTCGCCAAGGCGGAGCCCGATCGTCTGCTGGGAATTATTGAGGCGATGGATTTTGAAGTCAAAGTAAACAAGGTAACGATCGGCTATTACCTCGCGGAAGCCTGCTGGGGAAATGGCGTTGCTACGGAGGCAGTACAGCTTCTGCTCGGTTTCCTGTTCCGGGAAGTGAACGTCAACCGGATTCAGGCTGAGGTTATGCCGCCTAATAGGGCTTCCAAGCAGGTGCTGCTGAAGAACGGCTTCCGCAAGGAAGGGCTGCTGAGACAGGCCTCGCTGTGGGCGGGCAAGGGCGTTGTGGATTTGGAGATGTACGGGCTGCTGCGGGAGGAGTACGGGGAATAAAGGAAGCATAGACTAAGAAGGGCTGGAATCAAATTACAGAGGTTCAGCAGCATTCTTGGGGCGGCAAGACCTGCGCTGTGACCACGGTGAACGGAAGCATCCTGACTTTCTTCGAATAGGCGGCACGAAGCAGGGAACGACATGACTGTCGGTTCCCTGCTTGTTTATTGCATAGGGCTATGCTGAGCAGTTGTATCGGCTAAGTTATGTCTGTCTATCCCCCGCAACTTCCCACTCGCTCATACGTCCAAATGTATGGATGATATTCCCAGTTCACATAAATCTGCTATAAAGGATGCGGTAACATGAAAAAAACACTCGTAACCCTGTGCTCTGCCCTGTGTTTGACTCTGCTGGTCACCATGCCTGCCTTCGCTGCAGCTTCTTAAATTGCACCCGACGTCTCGGTGTCCAAGGTGGCGGCCATCGATTTCAGCCCCGCTGTGCCGGAGAGCGACGGTGCATTTCATGACGGGTTGTTGCTGGCAGTAAAGTCAGACGGGGAGAAAGTATTTTATAATAGCCAGGGGAAGGAAGCCTTTACTCTGCCGGAAGGGGTCGAGCCGCTGAGTGATTTTTACGGACAGAGGGCACTTGTAAAGGATGTGAAGACGAACCTTGTCGGTTATATCAACACTAAAGGCGCGTTAGCCGTGCCTTGTCTGTATGAGACGGGAGCAACCTATTCCGAAGGCATCGCGAGTGTGTCCTTGCCCGGCTCCGAGGAGAAGTTAGTGATCGACCGCTTCGGCCGCGTAGTAAGCAAGTTCAAGAAAGTGTATAGCTCGGATTATATTTTTAACGGCGGACTGGCATTGGTTTATAATCAGGACGGAGGCATCGGGTTTATCGATACTTCCGGCACGCTCGTGGTTCCCTCAAGTACGATTATGGGCGCGTATACAGTGAAGGACTGGTGGTTGTGCGGAATGACAAGGGGAAATACGGATACCTGAATACACAAGGCAAGGTAACTGTTCCTTTAAAATACGCAAACGGGGGCGACTTCTCGGACGGGGTGGCCCCGGTGCAGAACACTGCCGGCAAATGGGGATACATCGACAAGAACGGCAAAACGGTGATCCCCTTCAAGTTCAGCTTTGCCGGCAGCTTCAGTGAAGGCTTGGCTTATGTATCCAATGACAGAGATCAGTGGGGTTATATCAACAAGGCCGGGACGCTGGTGATCCCTTACCGTAATTTCAACCGGGTCTACGATTTCCATAACGGCGTTGCTCTCGTCGGCAATAACAAGCTGACTCTTATTGATGGAGAGCTCAGGTATTTGGATACGGGCTTCGGCTATATGGATAAACGGGGGAACCTGCTTACCAAGCTGGAGTATTCGGAGATTTCCTCCTCGTTCAGCGGCGGGTATGCCGCAGGGATGAAGGAGCTGGGGAGTGGGGTTATTCTGCGGGTGGAGGACAACAAGTGATCAAGCCATACATAAACAAGCTTAAGCAGTACATTGACCAATATCTGGAGCTATGGGATTTCTTCGGAGTGATTCAAGTGATTCAGCGGGGCGAGGTTGTCTTCGAACGCAGCAGCGGTTACGCCTGCCTGGAATTCGGAATCAAGAACACTGTGGATTCACGCTTTACGCTTGCTTCGGTGACGAAGCAGTTTACGGCGTTTGCCGTTATGCTGCTGCATGACAAGGGACATCTTGATCTGGATAGACCGGCGAACGATTATCTCCCGGCGAGGCTGCAGATTCCGGAGAACATTACGGTTCACCACTTGCTGTCGCACACTTCGGGTTTATACAACTTTTATCAGTTTGCCGATGATTTCTTCGACCGGGACAACCGGGGATATTACTCGCGGGATGAGTATTTCGCAGACTATATCATGAAGCAGCCGGTACAGGAGCCGGGGAAGCGGTATGACTATAATAATTCCAATTATAACCTGCTGGCCTGGATCATTGAGCATGTGTCGGGTCTGGCATTCGATGAGTTTATGGCGCAGCACATTTATGAACCCTTGCAGATGAAGGGCTCAACCATCGATGACAGCGACAAGATCATTGCTGGCAAATCCTTCAATTATACGAAGAATTACGATTCGTATGTCAGATGCCCGTATTATAACGAGAAATTCAGTATCGGTGCAGGGGCGATGGTCTCCAATTGTGCGGATTTATTCAAGTGGCACGAATGCCTGCGGGACCGGAAGCTTTTGTCGGCGGAGGCATATGAACGGTTCTTCACCGCCAATATGAACGGCTATTGTTATGGTCTGGAGCATTCCAGGGTCTATGGGACGGACCGGTATGCTCATGGCGGGGACCATCTGGGTGTCGCCACGTATATACAGAGCTTTTTTGCCGAGGACTTATGTATTCTTATTCTGTCAAATAACGAAGCCGTCAATCAGTATAAATTGGGCCATGCAATAGCCGATATCGTGCACGGGGCCGAGGTTCAGGCTCCATCCAAACATGCGGAGATGCCTGCCGGGCAAGAGACGCTTGCCCTTTACTGCGGGACCTATCTGCCCGGTAAAATCCAGCTGGAGTATACCGGGGGCAAACTGTATTTTGTACGCTTCAAGGGGAGCTTGTATATTGAACTCTACACTGTAGCCGAAGGGAAGTTCGTGCAGCGCTACTATGATCAGACTGAGCCGTATTCATTGCCTGTAAATGAAGAGGGCAGGCCGCAATTCTTCGGTTTTATTAAACAAGAGACGCAGTAACGCGCCTTATCTCTTCCCTGATTTGTGATTCGCCCACTTGATAAAGGACCACACGAGCACGATAACAAGAATTAGCAACACGACGATTAGCGTTTTTACTGAGCTTTCCATGTACATGCAGCGATCAACCTCCGGTGTAAACATAAGATATGTCCATTTTAGCATTTTTACATTTATTTGTAATGATGTCGTGAAGAGGAGTCCTCCAATCGGAGGCTCCTCTTTTTTGCGTGGGCTCGCAGGTTGTAATACTTTTACCCTGTTCGGGATGCTCAGTGGATGCAATAATATGGAAAACAAAGTCAAGGAGCCGATTGAAATGGCCATCGTACAAGTCAGATCGACCCACCCGCAGTTCTCGTTCCTCCTCAAAAAAAATCCGCAATCCGGCATGCAGCTGCGCTCAGTTCGTAAAGGGCTGGCCTACGGCTGGTACACGGATGAACAGACCTACAATGTCTATTTCAAGGATGCCGACAATGAAATCTCCTATAAGCAGAACGAGCAGGAGAGCTTCGAATATCTCAACGTGTCAAGGTACAATACGCCGCTGTTCCCGCTGAATGCGATTAATGAGTTCTTGTCCGCGCCATTGAAGGCACAGCACGAGCGGGATACCGAAGGTTACACGCATACCTTCTTCATTAACATGATCCATATCGAGCTGCCCCGGTATATCGAGGTGTTCGGTAAGCATCTGAAGGATTTCACCTTCGAAACGGACCATCTGGCGCACAAAAGCTATTCGCTCACCGTCACGACGACCAAGAGCCTGTATCATCTGCTGCACACCGTAAGCGTGTTGTGTCTGTTCTTGTCCATGTTCGGCAACGAATATATCGATATTTCCGACAGAGTTCTCGACAAGTATATCCGGAGCCTCAAGGTTATCGATGCGCCCTTCTATATCCGCAGCCTGTTTGTGCGCAATTTTCTGTCTTCGCGTGAGCTGTTCCGGAGATACAAAGCGGAAGTGGAGCAGACACCCCGGTATGAGATCCAGTTCGCCTATGGGGGAACGGCGCTGCAGCGGAGAAATTACATCGGGAGCGTGCTGGATTTTGACAAAGCGATTCTCGATATCGGCTGCGGGGAGGGCTTCTACGCCATTCCGTATGCCGGGAAGATTGAAGGCAGCTATTACGCGGTCGACATTGTGCCAGAGCTGCTGGAGAAGGTGAAGCGCAAGGCGGAAGCCAAGGAGCTCGATAATCTCGTGACTTATAACTCCGTCGATCAGTTCCTGGAGAGCTATAACGGGGAGCGGGTCGATGTCATTCTCACCGAAGTGATTGAACATATGAGCCAGGAGGAGGCGGAAGCCTTAATCCGTAAGCTCTGCCGTCATGTCGACTTCGATAAGTTCGTGATCACGACGCCCAACGCCGAATTCAACCGGTATTACGAGCTGGAGACCTTCCGGCATGAGGACCATAAATGGGAAATGGGTATAGAGGCCTTCCGGGAGTGGATGGGCCGGGTTACCACAGGCACCGGACTCCTGAGCGAGTTCGTAATGATCGGTGACGGTGTGGACGGTATCCAGACGACGCAAGGCGTTATTTTGAAACGGAAGGGGGCCTGATGATGGAGATTCAGACGAAATTGCATACCATCTTCATGCTGATCGGCTCGACGGAATGCGGTAAAACCACCTTCGCCAAGGAGGTGCTGATTCCCGGCCTGCGGTTTGCCGACCAGGAGCGGAATATCCGGGCCAATATTCAATACCTTTCTTCGGACCAGATCCGCCAAGAGATTCTTGGCTACGAATACGATAAGTACGACCATGTGATGCTGGAGGCGAGCGAGCAGGCGTTCCATATGCTGTTTGAGCGGCTGCGGACGGTCACTTCTTTTCCGGTGAATGCGGAATTTGTGGTCGTCGATACGACCGGGCTGGCGGAGGATTTCCGGGCAAAGGTGAAGGAGATTGCGGCTGCGAACAACTACAACCTGGAAGCCATTGTCTTCGATTACCGCAAGCGGGAGGACTACTATGCCTCTGAACGGTCAAAGCGGCTGATTACGAACCACGTCAACCGGCTGCGCAAAGAGGTGCTCGGATCGCTGGCCCGTGAGAGCTATGTAAAGGTGCATAAGGTGCGTGCGAAGGATTTCTATATCCCGGAGCAGGCGCAGGCGAACCCGGCTTACCGTATCGTCATTGAGGATTTGCCGGCTTATCTGCAGACCGTTCTGCCGCACAAGCACCAGTACATCATGGTCGGCGACGTCCACGAATGTGTGGAGGACTTGAAGGGTCTGCTGCTGGATTACGGGTACAAGCTGCAGGAAGGCAGACTCGTTGCCGGCGATAAGCTGCAGCACAGCAAAATTGTGCTCGTCGGGGACTGGATTGATAAAGGCAAGCAGACACGGGAAATCATCGAGTTCCTCTATGCCAACCGGGAGCATTTCTATTTCGTGATGGGGAACCATGAGAACTTTGTCTATAAGTACATGCAGGGCGAGGTTCAGGGTGTTGAGGAGAAGCTGCTGCAGTCCTACTTCGATTCCACACAAGTACTCTTGAACGATGCGCAGCTGCTGGAGAAGTTCCGCAAGCTGGTGTCTCTGGCACAGCCGTTCTATCGTTATGCTGGAGTAAACGGGCCGTCCTTCTATGTTACCCATGCCCCGTGCCGGAAAAAGTACATCGGCAAGCTGGATGCGAATTCCGCCCGGCATCAGCGCCAGTTCCGGCTGGACCGGGAGCAGGAGGCCGAAGCGCAGCTGGCGTTTCTGCGGGAGGAAGCGGTCAGCAACCATCCGTATCATGTATTCGGCCATATCGCGGCCGGGCAGGCCTTTCGCATCGGCAACAAAATTCATATCGATACCGGCGCCGTTCATGGAAACCAGTTGACCTCGGTCAGCATCACGTTTAAGCCGTTCCTGAAGTCCCGCAAGTCGGCACAGGCAGTAATTACGGAGGCGTTGCCGGTTCTCTTCCAGAAGGAACGCAAGGTGTCCGTCGGAGATCTTGGCGAGGAAGATATCCGCCGTCTCCGCTACTGCTCCCGCCACCGGATCAACTTCATCTCCGGTACGATGTCGCCCGCCGACAAGAATGAGGGAACGAACGAGCTGGAGTCGCTGAGCCGCGGCCTGGATTACTTCCGGTCGCGCGGCGTGCAGGAGGTCGTGCTGCAGCCGAAATATATGGGCTCCCGCTGCAATGTTTATTTGCACCGGGAGGTAGAGCAATGCTTTGCCGTCAGCCGCAACGGCTACAAGATCAAGCAGTTGGAGCTGACGGAGATTTACGGAAAGCTGCTGCACAAATTCGGCGGATACATGGCAGAGCAAGGGCTGTCGATGCTCCTGCTGGACGGGGAGCTGCTGCCGTGGACCGCGCTTGGCGAAGGGCTGATCGAACGGCAGTTCAAGCCGATTGAGCAGGCGCTCGACACCGAGCTTAACTTCCTGCAAGATAATGGGTTCGAGTCCGCCTTCACGAAGCTGGCCGCCGAATATGAGGCCAGCGGGTTCGAGCAGGACCAGCATCATACGGCCAAGGCGGCTCTGAACGATAAGTATGGCCCTAGTGTGTACCAGACCTATAAGTACATGGGGGATATCCGGGAGAGGGTGGTTCCGCTGGCCGCACACCTGCAGGCGCATCAGACCTACAAACGGCAGCTAGAGCTCTACGCTGAAGCGGGAACGATGGAGTACAAACCGTTTGCGGTTCTGAAAAAGGTCTATGAAGACGGGAGCGAGGAAATCCCGGATACTGTGACCTCCGAGATGTACGCCTTCCTGTCGGAGGACGAGGCGGTAAAGCTGGATCTGTCCGCTCCGGATGCCCTGGAGCAAGCAGAGCGTTATTTCGCCAAGCTGACGCTGGAGAAGCATATGGAGGGCATCGTCCTTAAGCCGGAGCGGTGGGACGGGGAGACGGTACCATATCTGAAGGTGCGGAACCCGGATTATTTGTCCATCATCTATGGCTATGATTACAAATTCCCGCATAAGTACCGGAAGCTGCTGCAGCAAAAAAATGTGCGGCCGAAGCTGCGGACCTCGCTGAACGAGTACCGTCTGGGGCAGCAGATGCTGGCGGTTCCCTTTGCGGAAATCAGCCCCGATCACGAAGCCTATGCGGATTTTGCTGCGAACCTGCTGTTCGAGGTGGCCAAGGAACGGGAAATCGATCCGCGGCTATAAGCCGTATTGCACGAAGAAGCCGTCACCAGAGCCTAAGGGCTGCCGGGGACGGCTAGTTTTTTGACTGTAACTATGTACCCTTTAGACGTGGCTTCATTGGACGACCAGTAGAGCGCTTAGATTTCACTGTGGAGGTATTAGTTTGCTTTTCGCCACTTAGATTGCCCACTGGTCCGGGTTAACGATAGTCTAGTTCGATAATCGCCACTTAATCATAGTGAAGTTGACGTCTGGAAGGATGTATCGTCATATTAGGTGGCCAAAATCAAACTATTGCTGGTAAATGGGACTTTACGCGGAAAATAAGTGGCGGAAATCGAACTAGCAGCTCGCCTGCACCAAAGTAGCAGCTATACACCTAATCTATTTTGGTTACCGCCTCAGATAGCTACAAGCTGCCGGACGCAGGTTATGCACTGCCGCTCTACGACGACATCTCCTCATCCGCCGGCGAAGCCCCGTAACGCTCCAGCGCCTTCGTCGATGCTTCCAGCATTCTCCGCTTCAGATAATCGCCTTCGGTCACCCGCACCCGCTTGCCGAGAAATCGGATTTTGGACAGCAGATATTCCATTTCATCGCCGATCAGACAGACCTTAATCCGGTAGAGATCCTGCTTCTGGTCATATTCCACCTTCTTTTCGAAGCTGGAGAGGGCGTAGAGGATGCGCGACAATTCTTCGTTGTACCTCCGGACGATTTCAAGCGTCACCTCGTCCTTGCGCGCATCGAGTGTGGAGCTGATCTTCTTGAGAATGCGCTCGGCCACTGCGGGGTTAACATATTCCGATTCTAAGGACTGTATATTGGCCAGTCTGGTGCTCATAAACACCCGGTGGCGGATATGGTACCAGAGCAAGTACCACTCCCGCTTGACCATAGAGTACTCCAGTCTGTACGGCAGGCCGTACTGATTGGCATACACCCGCCCGCTTTTGATGCTGTAGGTGATGCGGATTCCGCTCTTGTCCTGGATAAGTCTGCGCAGCGGACGGAGGAGCGGATGGTAGACCTGCTTCTCCCGGCTGCGGGCCTTCTCGATCAGGTGGCCTGAGATATCCATGGCCTGGTCGGACTCCAGAATGGAGCGGAGCTTCGCCAGAGTCCCCGGGGTGAATGCTCCGTCTGCTGCCGGATGGGCAAGCATCGTCTTCAGCCAGGCCCGTTCATGCGAGGTGACCGTGAAGATGCCGGAGTCCTCCAGCCGGGAGATGATCTGGTGGTTGAAGATTTTCTCAAACAGATTCATAGTAGGCCCTGATCTCCTTCCATTCCTCAATCATTTCGCGGCGCAGCCGGGCCGGCTCAAGCACCTCGCAGCTGGACCCGAAGCTCCGCAGCCAAGGCTTAATTTCCGTGGTTCCGTTCACCGTTATCTCATATGTAAATGAATGTCCGTCCTCATAGACAATTTCCCCCCACTGCCCCTGCAGCAGCACCCGTTCCTTCACAAAGTTGAAATCCGAGCCCTCCGGATTGTAAAAGCGGGCGCGCACCGTGACCGGCTTGCCGGTGTCGATCAGCCAGCTGTACCGCAGCCGCTCATCCAGCTCCTGCAGCTTCTGTCCGTACCACTGTTCGTCAGCCGCCTCGTTCTCCTCGGTAATCTGGGTGATTCCCTCCGTGCGGTATTTACGGATGCCCTCCCGGCCGTGGGCCAGCAGATACCATCTGCCATATTGATGATCGTAGACGATCTTGAGCGGGAGCGTCTTCTCGGCCCTGCCCTCGGGGCTGCGCTCGAACAACGGATTGGTATTCCTGGCGGCATAGCTTTTCTCTGATTTGGGGGAGAAATACTGAAACTGCACCCGGCGGCGGCCGCGGATGGCGTGCAGCAGTGTGAACAGATGGGCCTCATCCAGAATCCGTGAATGATAATGATATTTATACAGGAAAGGCTCTGCGGCATAATTCGCTTCCGTCCCCCGCATGAGCTGCTTCTTGAGGCCGTCCCGGAGCAGATAGCCCTGGACAGAAGGGATCTGCGTATTCGCCATCACATCGACGAAGTCATATAAATCCATCAGCTCTTCATCCGACAGGCTGCGCACCAGATCGTCCTGAATGCGGTACCGGTAGGGCCGGGGCCCCGGCTCCCGCCGGATCACCCCGACCACCTCCAGGTATTTCAGATCGGAGCGGATGGTCTTCTCGTCGGGCAGTGCGAGCCCTGCGGGCAGGCCTGCGCAGCACAGATCCAGCAGCTCCATCGCTGTCAGTGCTTGCCCGTTCAGGGCGCCCAGCAGGAGTGAGATGCGCTGGCTTTCCGTTTCCTTGACGGATTTGGCGCGGAACAGAAACAGCAGCAGCGGATCGGCGGAGTCATAGTAGCTGAAGCGGATGGAGTCCGCCAGCTCCTTGCCCGGCTCCTGCGCATCCTGCGGATGCAGGGAGCCGGCCACTTCCTTCAGCCGCCGCAGCGTCTTGTCGAAGGTGTGGACGGAGATGCCGAGCCGCTCGGCGAACTGCTGCCTGCTGAAGGCACCGCTGGTTAAGACAAGCATGCGCAGAAACTGGATTTCTTTATCGAAGCTTTCCTTGGCCATTGCTGATCCTCCGTTCGGTGTAGTGCCTTCTTTTCATTGTAGCAGGGGCGGCTTTGCTGCAACAGTGATCTTAATATTTTAATAGGATTCGGAATATCGTTATCTTGAAGAAAGGTTGTATGAATTTTATCATTTTAAGTATATTACGGCCTGATGGCATCCGTTAACGGAGAGGGCCTGAACATACAGGAGGGGCATCAAATGCGTGAGACAATATCAATGGACAAAGGCTGGAAATTCCACCTGGGGGATTTCACAGAGCCGAGAAACCGCTGGGCCTGGGGAAAATCAGGGTCCTGGAACCAGGGGCCGGAAAGCTTCGGGTTTGATGACAGCGCGTGGAGAGAGGTGAGCGTGCCCCATGATTTTGTCATTGAAGGGGAGCCTCAGCCCTACATGGTCAAAGAATTTGACGATAAGGACAATGCCATACCCGAGATGCAGAGTGTGAACAACATGCATACCACCGCCGGCTCTTTGGTGAAGAATGTCGGGTGGTATCGTAAGCGCTTTTACATTCCTGAGGAGGACAAGGGGAAGAAGCTTGTTTTTATTTTTGACGGCGTCTACAGGGACAGCTCGATCTTCGTAAATAACTTTTTTGTGCAAAAGCATTTAAGCGGCTACACCGGCATCCACTGTGATATCACCGACTTCGTCAATTACGGCGGCGATAACGTGATTTCCGTGCGGGCGGACGCCAGAGGTGCAGAAGGCTGGTTCTACGAGGGCGGCGGTATTTACAGGCACACTTATTTGCTGAAGACCGCTCCGGCACATATTGAGCATGTATTCGTAGCGTGCGAGGTCGATCCGTATCAGCTTTCGGCCAGGATTAAGGTAAAGACGGAGCTGGACAATGGGCAGTCCGCCCGGATTCGGCTGGTTACGGAGATTATCAATCCGGACGGTGACAGTGTGGGAGCGATGGAGACGGAGCTCTCGGGGGAGTGCGCGGAACAGGAGGTGCTTTTGTCCGGTGTATCGCTATGGGATTTGGATAATCCGCATATGTATAAGGCTGTCTGCAGGGCCTATAGCGGTGATGAGCTGACGGATGAATATACCACCGGCTTCGGCATCCGGGAGATTAAGTTTACGGGGGATGAGGGCTTCTTCCTTAACGGCAAAAGTGTCAAAATCAAAGGCGTCTGCGCCCACCAGAATCATGGCGGGCTGGGCACGGCACTGCCGGATGAAATATACACTTTCCGTATCCGGAAGCTGAAGGAAATGGGCTGCAATGCCTACCGGACCTCGCATTATCCGCCTACGCCGGAGCTGCTGGACGTCTGTGACCGGCTGGGGATGCTTGTGATGGACGAGACCCGGCTGCTCTCCAGCGCCAAGGAGGATCTTGCGCAGCTTGAATTCATGGTGAAGCGTGACCGGAACCACCCTTCCGTCATCATGTATTCCATCGGCAACGAGGAAGCGCAGTCGCAGACCACACCGCAGGGCGCCAGAATTGCCGGCACGATGATGGAGCTGATCCGGAAGCTCGATCCTACCCGGCCGGTGACGATGGGCCTCCTGATGTGGGATCTGGCCAACAAACGCCCGATTGAAGACATCTCCGACATTGCCGGCATCTCCGAGCAGCTCGATATCGCCGGGTTCAACTACCAGGATCACCGGTGGCAGGAATACCATGAGCGGTATCTGGAACAGCCGATGATCTGCACGGAGCAGGGCACGTTTAAATCCACAAGAGGCTGCTACACCACAGAGGCGGAGAAGGGGCATCTGGCGGTCACCGACAAGACGGAGAGTTCATACATGAAGGGTGCCCGGCAGTGGCGTGCTGCCAAGCCTCCGTATATGAGCGGGCTTTTTCTCTGGACAGGCTTTGATTATTACGGTGAGCCGAGCCCGTATGCCTGGCCGGCGACCAGCTCCCAATTTGGCATTATGGATCTCTGCGGCTATCCCAAGGACTTCTATTATTACTATAAAGCCTGGTGGACGGATGAAGAGGTGCTGCATGTCTTTCCGCACTGGGATGGCCAGCCGGGTGAGCTGAAGGATGTGCATGTCTTCGCAAACTTCGACGAAGTTGAGCTGGCTGTGAATGGAAGAAGCCTGTGCATTAAGAAGATGGAGACGGATGACTATCTGGAATGGGAGCAGGTTGCCTATGAACCGGGAGAACTGCGGGCCAGAGGGTATCGGGACGGTGTTCTGCTTAAGGAGACTGTCATCAGTACGACGGGTTCTCCGTACCGGGTAGTGTTAAGCCTTGATTTTGCTGAGAATCAGATCGCGGTCATTAAGGCGGAAGTGCAGGATGATCAGGGCCGGAGGGTACCGGATGCGGGCAATGAGCTTTCATTTATGCTGGAAGGGGAGGTTGAGCTGCTCGGCACCAGTAACGGCGACCCGTCGGATCATACGCTTGCCCATAGCCGTGTGCGCCGTGCCTTCAACGGACTGGCCCAGGCCATTGTGCGATTCAGCGGCCGGGTAGTGGTTACTGTGCAGTCAGACGGGCTGGAAGGCAATGAATTGTTTATAGAGTAGAAGGCGGAGCCCGGCCGGGCGGCGGGTTGATGGGGGGTATGCCGGTGGAATCCGCCCGGCGGGTGGATCGTGACGCATGTGCCGTAGAAACAAACCCATGGCCGAAAGTGCCTTGGCTTTATGGATGCGCTATAGTCCGTTACGGCGGCTTATTCGCCCATAACTTCGAAATAGCGGCTCCTCGGTCCGTTAACGTGAGAGTACTGCGGATTCACCCCCGGAGCAGATTCGTCAGCATCAACTCTAGAAGAGTTGTTCCAAAGCATCAACCCTAGAGGAGTTGTCCCAAAGCAGCCAGTCCGTGGCTTTTGGAACAGCTCTTTTTTGCTTGCATAGAAGGTTTGTAATACATCCACCCTGTTCGTGGAGGTTTAAAGATGCAATAATTTGGTCAGAAATGAAAGGTTCGCTTGAGAAAAAGCCTGGAGCGTACCGGGAGCAGAGCGGGAGAAGGAGGATATGGTATGACAGAAATCCATCAACAAATCTTAGAGGAGTTAAGCCGGATTGAACGGGAAGAGCAGATGCGAATTATCTATGCCTGTGAATCCGGCAGCCGGGCCTGGGGCTTTCCCTCGCAGGACAGTGATTATGATGTTCGATTCATCTATGTCCGTCCGGTGGAGTGGTACCTGTCCATTGAAGATAAGCGGGATGTCATCGAGCGCCCGATTAATAATATGCTGGATATTAACGGCTGGGACCTGCGCAAAGCGCTGCGGCTGTTCCGCAAGTCGAACCCGCCGCTGCTGGAGTGGCTGCAATCGCCGATTGTTTACCGGGAGAACCATAGCGCGGCAGAGCAGATCCGCAGCCTCTCGCCGCTGACCTTCTCACCCAGGTCCTGCCTATATCACTATCTGCATATGGCGAAGGGCAACTACCGGCAATACTTGCAGGGTGAGCGCGTGCGGATCAAGAAATACTTCTACGTGCTGCGGCCGATTCTGGCCTGTGAATGGATTGCGAAGCATGGCAGCATGCCGCCGATGGAGTTTGACCGGCTTGCCGGTGACCTTGTGCCTGCGGGCAGCAAGCTGAAGGCAAGCATAGACGAGCTGCTGGTCCGCAAGCGGGCAGGCGAGGAGATGGACAATGAACCGAGGATTCAGGTCATTAACGATTTTTTGGAGGAGCGGCTTGAGTATTATGAACAGGCGGCTGCAGCGGTTCCGGCAGGGGATGGAGATCAAAGTGAACGGCTGGATAGGCTGTTTCGCACGGTACTACGGGAAATATGGGCACAGGACCGGGTGGGACATTAAGCGGATTGCGGACCGGGACAGCACCAAATTTATGAGCGTAAGGGGAACTGAATCATAATGGCTTATCAAAATATCAACAATGTACGTGTCTGGGGCAAGCCTGACGAGGGAGCTCTGGTTCAGGCGGAAGTATGCTCGTCCTACGGCAATGTCGTACAGACACTGCTCATGGCGGATCACCATAAAGGATACAGCCAGCCCATCGGCGGCGTGGTCGTGTATGATGGACAAATCTCGCCTTCCGGCGTCGGCTATGATATTGCCTGCGGCAACAAGGCGGTCCGCACGGGCCTGGCCGCGAAGGATATCAAGCCGAGACTGCCGCAGATCATGGATCAAATCGCCCGCCGAATCTCCTTCGGAGTCGGACGGATCAACAATGAGAAGGTCGATCATGAACTGTTCGATGATCCGGATTGGGATGTCTACAAGGCTGTAGGGATGCAGGAGCACGACAAGCTGAAGCTGCTGGCCCGCAATCAGCTCGGGACGGTTGGCAGCGGCAACCATTTTGTGGACCTGTTCGAGGAAGCGGAGACCGGGGCCTTATGGGTGGCCAATCATTTCGGCAGCAGAGGCTTCGGGCATAAGACGGCCAGCGGGTTCATCAATCTGGCGGCGGGCAGAGCATTTATGGCAAATGCGCCGGGCGAGAAGATGGACCAGCCGCCGGTTCTGCTGGACCTCAGCAGTGAGCTTGGCGAGATGTATTACCGGGCGATGAAGCTGGCCGGACGCTACGCCTATGCGGGAAGAGACGAAGTGATGCGGCAGGTGCTGAAGATTCTGGGAACCACCGCTGAGCTGGAGGTGCATAACCACCATAACTATGCCTGGAAGGAGAACCATAACGGCCGGGAAGTGGTCGTGGTGCGCAAGGGAGCGACTCCATCCGCGCCGGGCCAGATCGGATTTATCGGCGGGAGCATGGGGGATATCTCTGTGATCGTCAGAGGGAAGGACAGTGCCGAGAACCGGGACGCTTACTACAGCACCGTTCACGGTGCCGGACGAGTGATGAGCCGCACCCAGGCTGCGGGCAAAATGAACTGGAAGACCCGCACCCGCAGCGGCGGCGCGATCACTGCAGAGCAGATGCGCACAGCCGTATCGGACTACGGTGTAGAGCTGCGCGGCGCGGGAACGGACGAGAGCCCGTTCGTCTACCGGAAGCTCCAGGGAGTGCTGGAAGCTCATGCCGGAACCATTGAGGTCATGCATGTGCTGAAGCCGATTGGCGTCTGCATGGCCGGTGCAGATGAATTTGATCCGTATAAGGATTAATAAGCATACGGCCATCCCCCAAGAAGCGGGGCCTTAGCAAGGACCTGTTCAGGTCTTTGGCTAAGGCCCCGCAGCCTATTCTAGCGTTTTATGCCGCTGTTGAATTGTTGCCGCCGGCCACTCTCAGCTTTGTGCGGGTGCTGAGCAGGAAGCCTACAAGTGAAGCCAGCAGCTGCTGGAACACCATGCCCAGCACGACCGGAACGGCTACCGGCGGCGGGAAATACGATACGGCAAGCACCGCGCCGGCGCTGATATTGCGCATGCCGCCGTTGAAGACCAGGGCGACCTCGTCCGCCTCGTTCCAGCGCAGCAGCTTCGCGATGAGGAAGCAAATGGCATAGCCGGTCGAGGCGAGCAGCACGATCACGACGGCAAGCAGCACCAGCTGCAGGTCGATATCGGCCAGATAAGGCGAAATGACAGAGCCGTTAATCATAATGACGATGGCCATGAACAGCTTGGAGAACGGATTCAATCTGGGACTCCAGCGGGGAGCCACCGCGCCCTTACTCCATTCATTGAGCACCATGCCGAGCAGGGAGGGCACAACGATCATCCAGAAGAGGCTGCCCATCATCGCCCAGACATCCAGCTTCACGCTCGTTCCAATCAGCACCGACAATACGCCGGGAACAGCAAAAGGAGCCAGCAGCGTATCAATCAGAATAATGGACAGGGTCAGCGCGGTATTACCTTTATAGATACTGACCCAAATGAAGCTGCTGACGCCTGTAGGAATTACTGCGGCAAGCACCAGCCCGGTAATCGTGTATTGGTCTCCGGAGTAGAGCACATTTCCGAACCCGAAGGCAACCAGCGGCATCGCAATATGCAGGACAAAGATACAGGCGAACAGTGGCAGGGGTCTTTTGAGAACATTCAAGAAATCCTTGAATCCCAGGCTGATGCTTCCGGCAAACGTCATAAACGCAAACAGCCATGGCGACAAGAAGGTGTACGGAGATAACGCAGTTCCGCAGAGCACGCCAATCAGGACGCTGACCGGAGTAATAAGCGGCATCATGCGATTTAGCTTACGGTTCAAAGCGAGAAGCATATCATGACTTCCTTTTCGAATGAGTTCCTACCATTATACATCTATTGACCGGCGGGACAACCTTTCATAGAGCACACTTTACGCTTCTGTCACGAAATTGTACCGGGCATCAGCCTTTGAAATTTATTTTAAATATGTGCTATGATCGACAAATCAGTGTGTAGAGATATTGGCTGTGCTACCCTTCGGTACAGGTCAAAAATATATGTCTCTTAAGATACGTCTACCATCTGAAATTACTTTCAAATGGAGATGGTCACTTATGCATGAAGAAACAAGATTACCGCGGAACGGCAAAGAATTCGTTATATTTCTGGCGATTATATCCATTCTTTCCGTCAACCTGATCGCACCGCTGATTATGGGCTTCAAATTCGGGTTCAGCCGGGAAGTCTATCTTGACACCCTGCAGGCGATTCCGTTCGTCTGGATTTGCGTGATCCTGCTGGTCACCCTTGTCGCGAACCCCATCGTCAGCCGACTTGTGCACAAGTTTACCATGCCTACCGACGGCTTCAATGCCAGAGTCCTGTTCACGATCCTCTTCAGTGTTACCATTCTTTCTGTCCTCCTGACCGTAATCGGGTCCTGGATCGGGATGCGGGAGATCAGCCTGGAGCCGGTCCGCAAATTCTTCTATGACTGGCCGCGCAACTTCTTTATCGCCTTTTGGGTGGAGGTATTGATCGCCCAGCCGATTGCCAGGTATGCCATGAAGAAGCTGCATGCCCGCCAGGCGCGTAAGACAGTGAGTATGTAACGCTATTAAATATGAAGCAGGCAAAATAACAACCGGGCCAGGACGAGGGAAGTTTCCCTTGTCCCAGCCCGGTTGTTTGTTTATAGGCCGGTTAGCCGGCGCCTTCGACGGCTTCTCTCCAAGTCGCTTGCACTCCCTCGGCAGCCCCGCTATCTAGCGCGATCTGCAGTTCCCCACCGTTTGCCGTAATCTCACCGACCCGGGTCCACGGCTGAGTCATGTTCTCTTTCAGTAGGCCTCGGCGGAATTCATCCATCGACACCTTGAGCGGCTTGCGCTGGATCTCAATGCTGCCGCTGCCGGATGTAAGATCCACCCCGCTGCGCGCCGCCCAGAAAGCGGCGTAATCCAGCATGCTGCGGCTGGCCTGATCGAACGGAAGCTCAGGATGGGCCGTGGCATAAGCCCAGTTATCCCACTGGCGGCCGATCATGTATGCCCGGGAAAAGCCGCTGCCGTCCATGACCGGCAGCGCAGTTGCGGAGTCGCCGCTAACATACACGAGCCGTGTCTGGAACACATAATTCTCAAAATGGGTTTCCGTGTACACCCCATGATTGCTCCAGCCCAGCACCGGATATGTGATCCGCTTATATACTGCGGCCGTATCTCTTAGAGCAGCCGTAGTCCGGCTGTCTTCGCCGGTTATATACTTCCCGTAGAACGGCGTTCCGAAGGAGAGAACGACAAAGGAAATCCCCCACAGCAGCAGGAACGTCCCGGCAGGCCAGAACTTTCCGGCCAGCACAGAGGCGGGCCGCTCCGGCGGCGCGGCAATGCCGATGCCGCAGGTGCTGTCGGTGCAGCCGCCCTCCCGCTTGCGTTTGGCCGCCACCTTGCCGTAAATGCGGGCAGCAATGCCGTGGAATGGCGGCAGGCCAAGCAGCAGTCCCGCCGGATAGGTCCAGCCCATTGCCCGCAGGACGGCGGCATACGTGTCCACGCCTTTATGCAGCTTCGTCCCTTTCTCCACAGCGTAGATATCATGCAGCAGCTCCACCTCCGGGATGCCGCACAGCAGCTTCTCCTCTGCCGCGTAATCCTGCAGCGCTTTCCATTCGATCGCCTTGCGGATATCAAGGGCGGACAGGATGCCGACCGTCTGGCGGCACAGCGGACAAAGCCGGTCGTAATAAACGCTCAGCTGTTTGCGCTTCGCCGCAAGGAGCCTGTCATACAGCTTGCGGTAGGCGCTTTCCGGTATGACCGCCAGATGAATGACAGTGACCAAGAGACTCATGACCGGAATCGGAAATACCAGCAGGACACCGGCATGCAGGAGCACCCCTCCGATACTCAGCCATACCCGCAGCGGCTTGAACCATACCAGAAAGACATACAGCAGTTCATAAAGCAGCAGGGAGTAGCCTAGGATCAGCACCAGCCAGTGGTGGTCAATCAGCCAGGATACATCATAAAACGTTGTAAAAGGGAGCGAGGCCGGGGCCCATAACCCGAGACCCGTCAGGTACATGGAGGAAGAAAGCTTGTAGAACATGGAATCCAGATAGAATAATCCGATCAGCAAAATCAGATACGCCGTATGAAGGAACCGGGCCTGCGGCCGGGGCAGCTTACGGACACGGACACGGGCCTGGCGGCGGCGCTCCATAAGGCTCTCCACCGATACACAGACAGACACAGGCATGAATAGGAGCAGGAAGGAGCCTGTCAGAAACAACGAATCCACCTGCCAGTTGTTCGCTTCATTTACGGCGACGAACCCCAGAATGTATACGCTGATTGCATAATTGACGATGGCTGCGGGCCGGGTCAGTGCGCCAATGAGCAGCAGTACCAGCGCTATCAGCCACAGCGCGAACAATACAGATAAGAATGCCGGGGCCTCAGCAGCCAGGCTGTCCTGCTGAAAAATCAAATCCCTGAAGATGATCATTTGCAGCACTTCAAGTATAAATACAAGCGCGAAGCCGATCCGGAACAACGCCAGCGGGAAAGCCGGCTCCTTGCGGTCATATAGCTTCGCCTTCACCCATTTCCACATCGCATTACCTCCTTGAGCTGTTCTTGGGTTGTTTTCTCTTCATTAACCGATTGACCGCCGGACAAACAACGACAGGCTGTGTTATGGTTGAATAAAAGGAAAGAATTGGAGGGGGCAATGGAGCCGAATACTCATGAAGTTGATAAGTCAGAAGAGGATATGTTAATAGAAGAAACGGTCCAGCGATACGTTATCTGAAGAATATAGGAGGCTGCTGTTATGACATTGAAGTTTGGAGCGTTCGGCGTGTTTGCCGATAATATGGAAGTTATGGTCAAATTCTACCGGGAGGTCATCGGTCTGGATCTGAAATGGGATGGCGGGGCATTCACGGGTGTACAGCTGGACAACGGAATGTTCTTTAACATTTGTGAGCGGACCCTGATGGACCCTGACAAGAAATTCTCTTACATACAGGGTATCAATGGGATGACCCAGGTCACTTTCGGTGTGGATCACCCCTCTGAGGTAGATGTCGAGTACGCCCGGGTAGTGGCCGGAGGAGCGGTCCCGGTATTCCCGCCGAAGACAGAAGACTACGGGCTGCGGACAAGCTTTGTTTCCGATCCTGAGGGAAACCTGATCGAGATTTGTGCGGCGGTGTAGCAGAGGGGCGATTGTTGCACTTTTATTGAAATATACATCAGCTGAGAAAGGCTCCTGCAACTTAATCGAGAGTCCATCTTTTTATTCTAAATTAAGGTTATAAATTTTCGAGTTGATTCTGGATAGAGAGGAAAAAGGGATCTGCTGCAATAGCTGTTCTTGCTTCCCGAGACACTTCTACGTACTGTTGGTTCAGGAAGTCGTACATTTTTTGTTCTCCTGGTTCACAGAAAAGTGAATAAGTTATGAAATCCTTAATGTTTGCAGTCACCAGCACTGCGTCATTAACATAGGCATCTACAAGAATCCGTGCATCAGAAGTTCGTAGGTAGTCGATTTTGTACTCGGGGATTTTGAAGACTCCTTCAAATCTGGGGGAACGTATGTAATTACTGAATTTCCGAAGGTCATGCTCGAGCTGAACCGATAAGTTCGCGCTGACGGTTTGCCCGAGCATGCCTTGGATACTTCGTTTTTCCCTGTCTTTCAGGGTATGCATTTGGACTTCCAGTTCGCATTTCACTTCTTCACTCAGCAAAATAATGGATGTTCCTTCTGCTTGTTCCTTCTGTGCTTGTGAAAAGAATGCTTGTGCTGCTTTTTTGTAGGACTCCATATCTTTATTGTCCAGATAACGAAACAGATTTGTATCCGGTAAATAAACTGACATTTATCCGTTGGCTCCCTCCCTTAGTTGGGACCAATGTCTACTGGACCTTCACCGTCCCAAAGTGCCGTAGCATGGTCCACTATTCTTTTTGAATTTTCAATTTCACTTTTGCGCTCCTTCAGGAACGAATCCCAGGTTGACAGGTGCATGAACTGTTCAGATTTAATTCTCCAAGTACCGTTTTCGCCTGTAACTTGTTCTGCATCATACTTTCCATTTGCGCAGTGACGACGTATAACCTGTGGAACTCGACCGGTAAGCTTACTAACGTCCCGTACAGACAGAAATTCGGGCACATTAGATACTTCGGATATAAAAGACTCAACCACCTCCATTGTCACGGGTATAGATTCAACTGATTCTTCGACCGCTTTAAGGTCAATTTCAGAAAGCGTCATAGAAATTTGAGCTTCCTGAATCCTTAGTGCTTTTTGAATTAGCCTAATCTTTGCAAGTGTAACTTCAGCATCACTGTGCAGCCGACGCTCAGCAGTTTGTGGTAGAGTGACAAAATCAAGAACTCTAGTCATATCAACCAACCTCCTCACCTCCCATGCTAACACATATTTAAACGGAACTAAAGGAACTAATGGAACCTTTCGAACTATTTTTATATTATATACAATTTTAATCATTTTAAACATTGTCCCTTGAAAAAGGGCAGCCATCGTAGAGAGCCTGGCGATACCAGGGAAAACATAGCTTTAATTAAAGAATTCCTTGAAAATAATGGAATTTGATCTTATGCTGGAAATAACAAGCGAAAGGGAGAGATGGTATGAAAAGTCTCCGCAGCAGTAATCAAGAGGTATTACTAATTATTTGAGCCCGGAAGCCGGATTCATGAGCAAGTGGATTTATGCGCTTTCGTGGTTCGTCTAACACGGAGGTATAACGATGGGAGTTAACCAGTGGGAAGCTTTTTTTGATCAGCATGCACCTCATTACATGAATAACGGATTTACGAAGAATACGCTGAATGAAGTTGATTTTGTTCTGGAGGAATTAGGGCTTGCGCCGGGCGGAAGCATTCTGGATATCGGCTGCGGGACAGGGCGCCATTCCATTGAGCTGGCGAAACGGGGCTACAGGATGACCGGGGTCGATTTATCGGCGGGAATGCTGGAGGAAGCCCGGAAGGCCGCAGCGTTAGCCCAGGTTCAGGTCGAGTGGATTCAATGCGATGCGGTAAAATATTCAGCGGCAGCAGCCTTTGACGCAGTCATCTGCCTGTGCGAAGGGGCGTTTGGTCTCGTTGGCCGGGACGAGGAGCCGATTGCGCATGACATGGCGATTCTGCGGCAGATCTCACATTCGCTGAAGCCCGGGGGCCGTTTTCTCCTCACCACTTTAAATGCCTATACGCGGCTGCGCAATCTTACCCAGGAGGATGTCGAGTCCGGCAGGTTCAACCCGGTAACAATGGTAGAGCATTATCTGGATGTCTGGGAGCTGCCGGAGGGCAAGAAGCTGGTCGAAGTGAAGGAGCGCAGATATCTTCCGTTCGAGCTGATGCGGATGTTCTCGGAGGCAGGCCTTGCGGTAGAGCACATCTGGGGCGGCACGGCAGGCAACTGGAGACGGGAAAATATCGCGCTGGACGAGATCGAAATTATGGTGAGCGCGGTCAAGGAATAACGAAAGAGGGATTGCCTGCGGGCAGTCCCTCTTTTGTGCACATTGGACAGGAGCTACACCCACCCCGTGAACTCCAGGATTGAGGCCTTGGCCGACTGGGAGGCGGATTGCAGCGCGCCTTTGCGCCATTCCTTGGGCGACTCGCCGATCAGCTTGGCGAAGCAGCGGTTAAAGCTGGAGATGGAATGAAAGCCCACCTGCTCGGAGATGGAGAGAATGGTATCTTCGGTGCTCTTCAGCAGCTTGCAGGCCTCTTCAATGCGTGTGCTGTTGAGAAAATCGAGCGGTGCCGTACCCATAATCTCGTGGAATTTACGGCGGAAATGGGTGGTGCTTAAGTGGCACAGGCCGGCCAGCTCATCAATGGTCAGCGGCGACATGTAATGCTGGGTGATCACCTCAAGGGCGGGCGAGATGGCTAACGTATTCTTGAGCGGATATTCTGCCTCCTGTTCCCCGGCAACCGGCTCATTACCGGAGTATACCCTCAGAAGCTCGATATACAGCGACAACAGCAGTCCATAGGCGCTTTCCTGATAATAGGGCTGCTGCTCCTTCAGTTCATTGACTACGGCGGTTGCGAGCAGATAGATCTTGGGATGCTTGTCCCGGCTGAGAATACAGCTAGTGCCTTTCACTGCGGGCAGGCGGGGCTCCACATTACTGTAGGCACCTCCAAACGACTGCTGAAACAGCTCCTCCGGCGAAAAAAAGATATACGACCACAGACTGGCCTCCTCCGGCGAGCTGTATGTGGTGTGCGGAAGATAGCGGGGGAGGCAGGTGACATCCCCGGCCTGAAACGGCAGCGTTTCTCCCTCAATCTGCATAAAGCCGCTGTCGCTATGGCAAATGCCGATCTCCAGGTGATTATGAAAATGCAGATGCTCGCTCTTGATATCGGAAATCCTCCAGCGTTCGCCGCTGAGCAGCAGAACGGGGAAATGAATCGGCAGGCTGTAGTGGCGGTATTCGATGACGGGCTTTTTGGCTCTGGCCATTAGGCATACTTCCTTCTATCCGTTTGTGTAGATTATAGGCGAACCGGCAGACGGCTACAACCTGTGACAACCATATTAAATAGTCGATTTTGCACAGTTTTGCTGCGAATATGCTTTGATTATGACTATAATGGGCTTTAGAATAGAAAATGTTAAGCGCTTGCATACAAAAGTAACGGCCAACTCCCAAACACTCTTGGGAGCATGGGCGGGAGGAGAACGGGATGCTGAACGTAGAGTATAACAAGGAAGAACTGGTAGCGGTCATTGACAAAGTCGTCAGAAAGACCATGACGATGGATTTAACATGGGACTGGCCTTGCGGCGTCGCCTATTATGGCGTGTCACGCGCCTACAAGACAACCGGAAACAAAGAATATCTGGACATGCTCCGCAAATGGGCGGATGAATATATCGAGCTGGGTCTGCCGCATTGGACCGTAAACACCTGCGCTATGGGACATATGCTGCTTACGCTGTACGAAGAAACCGGCGAGCAGAAATATTGGGATATCGCCATGAGCAAGGTCGACTATCTGCGGAATCACGCACTGCGCTTCGGAGACCATGTGCTCCAGCATACCGTGTCGGTTGCCAATGATTTTCCGGAGCAGGCCTGGGCGGATACGCTCTTCATGGCCGCCTTCTTCCTGCTGCGGGTCGGCAGCAAGCTGAACGATCAGGAGCTCATCAACGATGCGCTGAATCAGTACTACTGGCATATCAAATACCTGCAGGACCCGGCGACCGGCTTCTGGTACCACGGCTACAACAACGTCAAGCAGGACCATATGTCGGGATTGTTCTGGGGCAGAGCGAATGCTTGGGGAGCCTATACCATGTCCCAAGTGAAGCCGCTGCTCAAGGACTGGTACCTGTACCCGCAGTGTATGGACGTAGAGTGTGCGCTGCGCGATCAGTTGGCTGCGCTTAAGTATGTTCAGACTGAGAACGGGCTGTGGCGCACGGTGCTGGATGACGAGGAATCCTATGAGGAAGTGTCCGCATCCTGCGGAATCGCAGCGGCGATGGTCAACAACGGCAATCCGCTGCATACCAAATATGTACAGAAGGCGCTGGAAGGCGTGCTGAAGAATATCAGCGAAGACGGCCGCGTATTGAATGTTTCGGGAGGTACAGCGGTTATGAAGGACAGAGAAGGCTACCGTAATATTCCGAAGGAATGGACCCAGGGCTGGGGACAGGGCTTAGCCTTGGCGTTTCTGTCCGATCTCGTGAGTCAGGGGGAGCGCCAATGAATCAGAAGACCAAAGGAAGCTTTACTTTGCCGGGAGAATCCGGTTACGAGCAATTGACGCTGGAGCTGGCGGACAGATGGGGCGCGGACGTCATCCGCGACAGTGACGGCACCCAGTTATCCGATGAAATCATCAATGCAGGCTATGATATCTATTCCACGATTTGCATCATCCGCGACCATAATGAATGGGCAGGCCGCAATCAAGATAAACTGCAGCAGACGTTTCTGATTACCCATCCGAAGGTGGCTGTACAGGACTACCTGTCCATCTACGTGATGGAAGACTTTTTTGCCGAGCAGTTCCGGGTGAATGACTCCAAGGAAGCATTTAAGTACTGGCAGGTGTATGACCGGACGACCGGAACCGAAGTGCCGAGAGAGCAGTGGAACTATGACCGTGAGTCGGGCAATGTCGTGATTACCGGCATCATCCCATGGCACAAGTATACCGTGAGCTTCCTGGCTTACCGGATCTGGGAAGAAATTTCGATGTACAATCATACCACGAACAACTGGACCAAAGAGCATCTGATGCAGATTGACCCGATGTATGAGGATACCCAGAGCTATTTGCTGGAGTGGATGGAGAACTGGTGCGTTCAGCATAAGGAAACGACGGTCGTGCGCTTTACTTCCCTGTTTTACAACTTTGCCTGGATCTGGGGCAGCAATGAGCGCAATCGGCATCTGTTCACCGATTGGGGCTCCTATGACTTCACCGTCAGCGCCCGGGCGCTCGACCGGTTCGCCGGTAAATACGGTTACTCCCTGACTGCCGAGGATTTCGTGAACGGGGGCAAATACCGGGTCAGCCACATCCCTGCCGAGCAGCGGAAGCTGGACTGGATGGCATTCATCAACGATTTCGTCATTGAATTCGGCCGAAAGCTGATTGATATCGTCCACAATCACGGCAAGCTCGCGTATGTCTTCTACGACGACAGCTGGGTCGGCATGGAGCCTTACAACGACCGCTTCGAGGAGTTCGGCTTCGACGGCATGATCAAATGCGTGTTCTCCGGCTATGAGGCCAGACTCTGCTCCGGCGTCAAGGTCGATACACATGAGATCCGGCTGCATCCATACCTGTTCCCGGTAGGTCTGGGCGGAGCGCCGACCTTCATGGAAGGCGGCAACCCGACGCTGGACGCCAAGAATTACTGGATCAACATCCGGCGCGCCCTGCTGCGTGAGCCGATCGACCGGATCGGCCTGGGCGGATATCTGCACCTCGTTGAGCCGTACCCGGATTTCGTAGATTACATCGAGAAGATTGCCGATGAGTTCCGCGAGATCAAGGGCCTGCACCATGCAGGCAAGCCGTATCAGATCAAGACGAAGGTAGCTGTGCTGCACAGCTGGGGCAAGCTGCGTTCCTGGACGCTGTCCGGCCATTTCCATGAGACCCTGGCGCAGGATCTGATCCATATCAACGAAGCGCTGTCCGGCCTGCCGGTAGAAGTGAAGTTTATTAGCTTCGAGGATGTTGCCCAAGGCGCACTCGCCGACGTCGATGTCGTGATCAATGCCGGTTCAGCCGGTACGGCCTGGAGCGGCGGGAAGCACTGGAACGACCATAAAGTGGTGGATGTGCTGACCAAGTGGGTCTATGAGGGCGGTACGTACATCGGCGTTAACCAGCCTTCGGCAGTTGAAGGCTATGACAACTACTTCCGTATGGCGCATGTCCTTGGTGTGGATGAAGATACCGGCGCACGGGTCAGCCATGGCAGATGGAGCTTCCAGGCAGAGGATACGCAAGGATTGATTCCTGCCGGGGCGACTATCGCTCCGAAAGCGGGTATCTATCTGACCGACGGAACCGCGAATGTCGTGCAGGACGCCGGCGGCCAGGTTACACTGTCCACGCATGAGTTCGGCAAAGGCCAGGGAATTTACCTGTCTTCCTTCGAATTCAGCCTGGAGAACACCCGCCTGCTGCTGAACCTGATCCGCTTCGCGGGCCATGAGCTGAACGATGCCAAGTACCTGACAGACAATCTCTATACCGAGTGCGCCTATTATCCGGAGAGCAAGATCCTCGTGGCTATCAACAACAGCGACCAGCCGCAAACGGCCGTTATCGAGACGGAAGCCGGCCCACAGACCTTTGAGCTGGAGCCGTTTGATACGATGATCCGAAATATTGGCTAATGGCCGAATGGCAGCAGATGCTACAGTTAGTTTAGTCTGCGAACATGAGAGTAACCGACAACAAACCTATCGCCTTTTGCAGGTGGTAGGTTTGTTTTATTGGAAGAAGGAAGGAGCCAGGTGAGAGCGAAGATGTTTGAACGATATTTTGAACAGCTTACAACCGCTATCCCTTTGCTTATGAGGGAGCACCGCATCCCCGGCTTTGCCATCTCGGTAGTCGACAGGAAGGGGAGCATTTTTTCGGGGGCGTATGGATATACAGACACGACTAAGCGGACACCGGTCACTTCAGAGACTGTGTTCAGTATCCAGTCCATCTCCAAAACCTATACGGCATTCGGATTTATGCTGGCCGCAGCGGCCGGCAAAGTGGCGCTGGATGATCCGCTGAAACGGTACATTCCGGCGTTCTCGGTCAAGCATAAGGATGGCAACGACTATTCCGGACACATTACATTCCGGCAGCTCTTATCCCACCGTTCCGGGCTTGGGCATGAGGCGCCTATCGGAAACAACTTTGCCTACGGACCTTTTGCAGAGCATATCGCCAGTATTAATGAGACCTATCTGCGTTTTAAACCAGACGAATCCTATTCCTATTCCAATCTGGGGATTGATCTCGTCGCATATGCTCTCCAGGAAATCATGGACATGCCTTTTGAAGACTATATGCAGCAGAACGTGTTTACGCCATTGGAAATGAACCGCAGTACATATCACCAGCAGCAATTCCTTCTGGATTATGACAGCGCGGTGGGCCATGACCAACAAGCGCTGGCTAAATTCCCGATATCAATGATTGGTGCGGGAGGGATGTTCGCATGTGCGGAGGATATGGCGAAGTTTGTAAGGTGCTTTTTAAACGACGGCTTTTATGAAGGACAGCAAATCATCGACAGTGTGAATTTGCGGAAAATGTATACCGGCCATACTGCTTCTGAAGAGTGGCAGTACCAGTTGGGGCTGGGAGCGGAGATGCTGCAGCGGAGGCTCTTGCTCAATCATAATGGCGGCGGCTTTGGATTCCTGGCGACTCAGGATCTATTGCCGGAAGAAGGACTTGGTGCGGTAGCTTTGACCAACTCGGTGGCCCATCCCGCTGTTCAGCTACTGGTTTGCCGGAACCTATGGAATGATCTGCTGGAGATGAAGGATGCCGGCAAGGAAGACTGTGAGCCATTGTCCGGTGATTATGAGAAGTATGTAGGCTTATACGAGGCCCAGTATAATGGAGGTTCGCATCGTTTGGCCGTGTTTCCGCGGAACGGCAGTCTATATTGCAATGGTCAACGACTGGTCTACCACTCATCCGGGTTGTTTTTTACAGGGGGAGACGATTGTATTGAGTTTGCGGGCGAGGCGATGCGGTTCAATTATGTTCTGTATCAAAAGATAGAGTAGGCGGAGGAAACAGAGACAAGGAATATGTACTTTTTTACATTTGCTGTGTCATTTGCTGTGTTATAATGAGCGCAGAAACACGTAAACTGCAAAGAGAGTCGTGCGCTAACACGACTCCCCGTGCAATAGCCGCTTTTAAGGGCGGTAAGCTTAAAAGGTTAGCCTCATGAAATAGACCGAGTCCTTTGTCCAGGGCGGTCTATTTCTTTTTGAGGTAAGTGAGCAAAGCTAGATAGATTGAACTAAAGATTTTTTGTTGGGATTAACCGTGACTCAAGAGAACATGTGGACTTCCGTCCGCTGCCCGCCCGCAAATCTCTTGATTTATACCGCTAGTTGCGGTTCCGGCGTCCGCCTAATAGCTTTCCGCACGAAAGCTGATAACGGATGCACGGTTTTCACGCTGAAAAGTAAATCAAATAAGAAATGCCGGGCGGATAGCGGCCGGATATCCAAGCTCCGCGATAGTCAGCGCCAAGCCATGCTAATCCTCAAGCCAAACTCAACGTTCACTGCAATTAGTTCGATTTTCGCACACTATTTCGGCCTGTATTACGGATTTCAGCAATCTAATTCGATTATCGCCACTTAATATGGTCGAAATTGATGAGATCACTATTTTCCACCCATATTAAGTGGCGGATATCCAACTAAGTCTGTGATTATCCTCAATATAGGTCAAATTAAGTGGCGATTTTCCAACTGCAGTCTGCGAACAGGGCTGCCTATCGTTCATCATAACTATACAGAACTAGCTGCCAGCGAATAATACAGCCAATAGCGGTATTCATCCGGTAAAGGCTTTCAGAGAAAGCCACTTCGGAAGCAGCGTGCCCAGCTAAGCACGCAATCTCTAGCCGGTGAAAGTCCGGTCGCGGGAGGGGCCAAGCCCCCGCGTAGCTAGGATGCCTGCGCA
>NZ_VWRQ01000024.1 GCF_008635795.1 Paenibacillus tepidiphilus
CTTTCTTGGTGGACTTCGACAATCCCGAGAATACCCTACTTTTTTGTTGCCTGACTAGGCCCCAAATCTTGGTACACAACTTATTTTACGCCATCGAAATCAGCAAAGAATGGCACATTAAGTGGCCGAAATCGAACTAAATCTTGAAGCTGCTGAATAGCCTTCAACATGCGTGCGGAACATACTGGTCGTTGAGCCTGCTGAATGAGGTGAACATGCTGAATACGGTGAACATGCTGGACTAGGTAAACTTAGTGAACACTCTCTATTTGGTAAACATACCTTAATTAGATGCTGGACAAACCGAACTTGGTGAACTTAATCTGCTGGATATACCGAACTTGCTGTACACACTTAACATACTGATTACGCCGGGATGGCGAACTTGGCGAACTTGGTGAACTTGGTGAACTTGGTGAATTCCATCATTCGTTGCACTTCTCGCTGAACTCGATGAATTTTAAGAGTACACCTGGCACTAAAGCTACAATCAGCAAAAAGCCGACGGACCCCTAAAGGTCTGTCGGCTTTCTTCACGTAACGTATTCGCGCACTAGAATCCCGGTTTACACCAGCTTCACCAAGCTGTAGTTCTTCTTGCCTTTGCGGACGATGATGAATTTGCCGCCGATGGCCTGCTCGGCCGTAATGTCGGCCTCAAGCTCGCTTACGCGCTCGCCGTTGATGGAAATCGCGCCTTTGGTAATGTCCTCGCGCGCCTGGCGCTTCGATGGCTCAATACCCAGCTCGACCAGCCATTCTACGATGTTCTTCGTGTCCTTGCCGGCGGTGAAGGTCGGCATTTCCTTGAAGCCTTCCTCGATTTCTTCCGCCGTCAGCGAGCGGATATCCCCGCTGAACAGGGCGGCCGTGATGCGCTGCGCCTGCTCCAGCAGCTCCTGGCCGTGTACGAAGCGGGTCATTTCCTCGGCCAGCGCCTTCTGTGCCTCCCGCTTATGCGGCTCGGTCTGCACCTTCTCTTCCAGCGCGGCAATCTCCTCCTGGCTCAGGAAGGTGAAGTACTTCAGGTATTTAATCACGTCACGGTCGTCGGCATTGGCCCAGAACTGGTAGAACTCGTAAGGCGTGGTCTTCTTCGGATCGAGCCAGACGGCACCGCCGGCGCTCTTGCCGAATTTCGTGCCATCTGCCTTCAGCATCAGCGGGATCGTCAGACCGAAGACTTTAGCATCGGCGCCTTCTTTTTTGCGGATCAAGTCCAGTCCGCTTGTAATATTACCCCACTGGTCGGAGCCGCCGATCTGCAGCTGCACATCCTCGTTCCGGTACAGGTGCAGGTAGTCGATCGACTGCAGAATCTGGTAGGAGAATTCTGTGAACGAAATCCCGCTGTCCAGACGGCTGGAGACGACATCCTTGGCCAGCATCGTGTTGATGCTGAAGTTCTTGCCGTAGTCGCGCAGGAATTCAATGACATTGATTTCCTTGGTCCAGTCATAGTTGTTGACCAGGCGGACCTGATTGTCCCCGTCAGTGACGAACAGCTTCTTCATCTGCGCTGTCAATGCGTCCACATTCTCCTGCACCTGCTCCATGGTCTGGAGGGAGCGTTCCGTGGAGCGTCCGCTGGGATCGCCAATCGTTCCGGTGGCCCCGCCGATCAGAATGACCGGGCGGTGTCCGGCATTCTGGAACCGCTTGAGCATCATAAAGGGAATCAGATGCCCGATATGCATACTGTCGCCGGTCGGGTCCACACCGCAATAGAGCGAGACCGCCTTGGTTTCTGTCAATTCGCGCAGTCCTTCCGCATCCGTCTGCTGGTTAATGGCGCCGCGCCACTCCAGTTCATCAATAATGTTCAATCTGTACAGCCCCTTTTGATATAGTGAGTTGCCTGAAAAACAAAAAATCGCCCCCCAAGTCTATGCAGACTTAAGGGACGATTGAATAACCGTGTTACCACCCAACTTGCGCGGAGCAGAGAACTAAATCTCTGCGGCCCACGCCGCTCATAGGCGAGATATCGTTCGCCAGGTTCCGCTTGGCATTACCCAAGATACTCCGGAGTGTAATTCACAGGCCCTTGTGTGTACCGGGTTCCATCACCCCCCGGCTTTCTGGGACAGGGACAAGTCTGCTACTGCGCTCGTTCAGCGTATGTGAACTATAAGATTACAGGAATTATAGCTCAGGGGATTTTTTTTGTCAATTCATGTCTTGGGCGCCAGACGTAGACGTATTCTCCGCCTGCCGCAGCGGGTCTTACTGGCCTCACAACAGCAGTCCGCCCACCGCTTCCAGATGCGCATCCAGCGTCAGCGGATTATAATTGGCCAAGCGCAGGTCAAGTGTATGCGCCCGTCCGGACTTCACCGCCGGAAGATTACGCCAGATCGGAGTATCCATTAGCTGCTGTGCTTCGGAAGCATCCGGCCCGGCAGAAGGGACCGCCAGGAAGATCCGGTCACCTGCGTAATCGCCAGCTGCTCCGGGGCAATCCACCTCCATTTCAGTCCGGGCGTAAAGAAGCGCCGTGCAGGCGTTGGTGCTGCCTGCGCGGCGCTTCCTGTTCCGGAATCGTCCGGTTAACGGTTCACTGCATATCTCCATCCGCCATATGCCGTAATGTTCTCCGCCTCCGCCCCGGCATACCCCTCACAGATGAAGCCGGTGACCTTCCGGCCATCCTCCAGTTCCACCCGGCCGAGCCCGAGCGGCGCCGGAATCAGTGCGGCAAAGGCGCCCAGCGACTCAGACGGCATCAGCCATAGCTCCAGCTCTATGGAGCTGCCCCCCGCCGCTTGCCGGATCAGCCCGGGCTTGGCCGGCTCACTCCGAAGCTTAATCAGCTCATAGCAGGGAGCCGTACGGGCTTCCTGCCAAAAGGATGCGCCATGCTCCAGCATCTGCCGCTCCAGCGGGAAGCCGCGCATATGCAGCCCGCAGACGGCCAGCACGGTCCAGCCGGGCGCAGGCTCCCCGTCAGCTGTTTGCGGCAGCACGGTCTCCCCAAGCAGCCGCGCGGCGGCTCCTGCCAGCAGATGCTCGCTGTCTGCCAAGGCAAACAATGTAATGCCGAACGGCAGCTTCTCCGCCGCTTCGCCGGCGGGAATGGCAACAGCCGACAAGTCCAGCAGGTTGCAATGATTGGTATACCGCCCCATATCGGAGTTGGCGGAGACCGGATTCAGCGCAAGCTGCTCCCGGGTCCAGGTTCCCCCGCAGGTCGGCAGCACCAGCACAGCATCCTCCAGCAGCTTCGCGGCTTCGCCCTTATACCGCTGCAGCCGGTGCATCGCCCGGAACAGGCTTGCAGCCGTATGGCGCTCCGCCGCACCCGAGGACAGAATACGTTCCGTTACCGGAAGCACAGCTTCCCGGTGGTTCTCCACGAATTCGCCCAGTGCTGCCCAGCGCTCGGCTACCCACGGACCGTCGTACAGAATGGACGCCGCTTCGAAGAACAGCGCGCAGTCCACGCGCTCGGCCGCCAGCCCGGAGGCCAGCACAGCGGCCTCGGCTCTCTCCCAGGCCCGGCGGTATTCGTCCGCATGGGGGCCGTAGAATTCAAGCGGCGCGTCCGGCAGCAGCAGCCGCTGCGGCAGCCGGGCAGCGCGGCGCTTCACAGCGCGTGACCACGGATCGGCTGCGTCCAGGCCGCGCGCCACGCGGTCCACCGCCAGCGCATCCTCCAGATTATGCGCGAACACGGTGACGCAATCGAGGCTGGCGCAGGCCGGCACCACGCCGCGCACCGTCCAGGCACCAAGGCTGGGCTTGTAGCCGACCAGCCCGTTCAGCGCTGCCGGCACGCGCCCTGAGCCAGCGGTGTCCGTGCCGAGGCTGAACACCGCCTGGCCGCGTGCAACAGCCACGGCCGAGCCGGAGCTGGAGCCGCCGCTGATGTACTCCGGCCGCAGGGCGTTGTGCGTCTCGCCATACGGGCTGCGCACCCCGACGAGGCCGGTGGCGAACTGGTCGAGATTGCTCTTGCCGACGGGAATGGCTCCGGCCGCAATCAGGCGGGCGACGACCGCCGCATCCGCTTCGGGCTGATAGGCGTAGGCTGGACAGGCTGCGGTTGTCGACAGGCCTCCGACATCAATATTGTCCTTGACCGCAAACGGGATACCCCATAGCGGATACTGCAGCGGATCAAGCTCCCGCAGCGCTTCCAGATAGGGCCTGATGTGCGCCTCAGACGGCGGTTCGATCCAGATGTTCATCCCCTGATCACGCGCGGCGCGGCGGATGATTTCACGGATGACCTCCTCCGGATCAAGCGCTCCGCTTAAGTATTGCCCGCGCAGCCAGCCGGCGCTCAGCTTGGCGGGTAGTTCTGTTCTTGCCGCTTCCATGCGGTTCATCTCCTCTCTTGCGGTTACTCTCCGCGCCTTCCCCGGCCCATCTCATGGAGCTTCAGCGCAAGCTGCAGCTCCAGCATGTCATCGCCGTCATCCAGGCTGAGCCCGAGCAGCTCGCAAGCCCGGTCAATCCGGTAGGTGACCGTGTTATAGTGGGTGAACAGCTCGGCGGAAGTCCGTTTAATGTTGCGGTTGCACTTGAAATAAAGCTGGAGCGTCTGGAGCAGCGAAGCGTTGTGCTTGCGGTCATACTCCAGCAGCGGGATCACATACTGGTCTCTGTATTCTCCGATTTCAGCAAGCTCCGGCAGATGGTACAGCAGGCGGAACACGCCCAGCTTCCGGTAATCCACATATGGTCCGCTGTATCCGCTGATTTCACGGATACGGGCGATCCTGCGGGCCGACTCATAGCTGAAACGCACCTCAGCGGGACCTTCCGCCCGGTCGCCGATGCAGAAAGCACAGCTCTCCCCCGGCAGTGAGCGGTGCAGTTCCGCGAGCAGACGCCCCAGCGTCTCTTCCAGCGGACTCTCCGGCAGCTCCGGAACGGTCAGGACCAGCTCGCCTTCGATAATGGTCAGCTTCACCTGCTGCAGATCGGCCCGGGCCCGCACCCGCTTCACCGCCTGCTGCAGCTGCTTCAGCTCCGGCTTCTCCTCCAGCCAGCCCACCGTCACCGCACGCAGCGGCCGCTCGGGCAGCGGACAGCCGCAGGCTTCGGCCCGCAGCTTCAAGTCCTCGGCCGCGGCAATCCGGCCGCTGATCCAGTCCTGCAGGAACTGGTCGACGTACTTCAGCTCCACTTCACGGCGGGCGCCGGCGTTGATCATTTCCAGCCCGACCAGTACGCCGACGCGGTCGATCGTCAGCTGATCGACGACCGACAGCTCGCGGTCCCACTCCAGCAGAATGAGCAGGCACTGGTCATTCTGCTTGTCGTTAACCGCCGAGACATAAGCGCGGATGCGCCGCCCGCCGACGGTCAGGAAGCTGATGCCGAGGCTGCCTTCCTGGCGCAGCTGCATCCAGGCCGGCAGCTCTCCGGCCAGTCCCAGCTCATCCGCCTGCGGCGAGCAGAAGACCTGATCCGTATCATCCAGCAGCACAATCGGATTGTGCAGCATGCCGTCCAGCGTCTGCAGGAAATCCTCGATGCCGTCGCCGTGCAGCAGCTGCCTGGACAGCTTCTGGAAGCGGCTCTGCAGCTGGGAGAGCTCACGGGCCTCCTGCACCAGCACCCGTTCCATAATATCCCGCACGACATCGGAGAAGGAGGTTCGGGCCGGCAGCTCGAAGATCGGGAAATCAAGCTGGTCGGCCAGCTCCAGCGCTTCCGCCGGAACCTCGTCGATATAACGCTTTGTTTTGATTCCGAGCGCGGATACGCCTTTCTGGTTCAACTGAGGGATAATCTCGGTGATCAGCCCGGGCTGCCCGTGGAAGGGAAAGCCGCTCGTAATCAGAAACTCTCCGGGACGCACCCAGTCGATAACATCCGGGACCTCCATGACATTTACGCGGTTAATATAACGGCCGAGGCCGCCGGAGCCGGCCAGCACCACAGCTTCCTTAAGATCGGGGATAAGCAGAATATCGCTGCAGGTCAACCCTGTGATCACACCACTTCCCATGAAGCCCCGCCGCCTTTACTTTAGCTTGGAAGAATAAATATCCTCAATCAGAGTCGTTCCGAAAAAGCTGTTCGCCGGCACTCCCTCCTCCGCCGGCACAAAAATGCTGATCTGCTCGGACGGCGTATCACCAGCATTAGCCACGGAATGGACCACATTCGCGGGAACATGGAACGTATCACCAGCCCGGTAGCTGTACCACTCGCCGTCACACAGCAGCTTGACCTCGCCTACAGTAATATGAATAATCTCCACTACATCGTGGTAGTGCGGAACCACCTGCCCGCCGACGCCCAGCTTCTCCCACAGAATCGAGCTCATCCGGATGCCCAGCCGGTCCGCCTGCTCCGCCGAGACAATCTCGCGGTGGTACAGCTCAATATGATTCGGCATTAATTCCCAGGTCATCTCCGCTGCCGTCAGCACTTCCGTTTCTTGTGTATGCATATGTCATTCCTCCATGGAGTAAAGTGTTGGTTATTTGCGGCGGAATACAGCCGCTACCGGCCCGCCGCCCTTGGGTCCCTGATGCTCGCCGCCGCCGGAGACATAAATCATCGGATCGCCGCCGACATAGGCCAGCACGCCGCCGACTACAGCCCGCGCATGGCGCGTATGGTTGATGTCGGAATCATCCAGCATGATATGGCGCCGCCCGCGGACCATTCCATCCGGATCGGCTTCGGCCTTGGCCAGCACCTGCACCAGCTCATCGCCGGAATGACGGTCCATGAGGCTCTGCAGTGCTGTACCGTCGATGGCATCCTGCATGACAGCATGATCAATGTGATACGGTCCTTCCGCCGCGGCGGAATTGCCGAAGACGATGACTTCGCAGCAGGATAGCTCGCTGCCGGCCGAAGTAGAGGCTACGGAGCTGTACAGGTCCCAGTTCACGCATATATCCTCTTCACGCAGAACAAAGCGCTCGACTTCGCCCAGTGCCACGGCGGCTCCCAGGGCAGAAGCGCCCCGGGAGTATCCCATGGACTTGTAGGTGTCCTCTGTAACAAGCGATGTCCCCCGGCCATGTGCTTCGAAGAGCTGTTCCCCGGTGAGCAGCGGGCATTTAATCTGCACGAAATGCACGTCAGCCGCCGAGGTAATCCCGGCATCGAATACAGCGCGGGCCACGGCATCGGCCACCTCGTCGACTTGGACTAGACGGCCGAGCTCTTCAGGCCGGAAATCCCGTGTACGGGCCGTACCGATGGCCAGCGCCTGACCGCCCGTGCCTGTGCCAGCCCCGCCCGGCTCCGGCGAGCCGCTGCGGCTGATGACGGTAAAATGCGGGCTGAGCACGCCTTCCGTCCCTCCGGACATGACATAGGAAATGTCTGCAGTCTCTTCTTGCCCTGCCGCAGCGAAGAATCGCTTCAGCGCCATGACGGCGTAGCCGCGTGTGAAATCGTTGACGCAGCCGTTGCCCTCTGTCTTGCCCAGCACAGCTACAACCTCGCCGGGCTTCAGCAGCCCTCCCTCTATCGCCGACTGCAGGCCCGTCATGTCATGCGGCGCACCTGCAGGGATTTTGACCACCGAGCATTTCATCACAAATCATCGCTCCTTGTCCAGAAAATAACCTTCTTCTCCAGCGCCCCGACGACCCAGAACAGCAGCAGACCGCACAGCGCCGAAGCGATAATGGCCGAGAACATGACCGGCGTGTCCATATGATAGGAAGAGACCAGCACCACATAACCGAGCCCCTTGTTGGCCCCGACAAATTCTCCGACTATCGCCCCGACAATGGCCAGCGAGGTGGAGATTTTGAGTGCGGAAAATATGTACGGCAGGCTCGTCGGCAGCCGCAGCTTCCAGAAGATCTCCCACTTCGTCCCTTTATAGGTGGAGAACAGCTCCCAAGCTTCGTATTCAATCGCCTTGAGCCCTTTGACGCTGTTGACCAGAATCGGGAAGAAGCAAATCAGCATCGAAGCGATCACCTTCGAGGTATATCCGGTTCCCAGCCAAACCACGAGCAGAGGAGCCAGCGCAACCAGCGGTGTAGTCTTAAGGGCGATTGCGAGCGGGAACATCCCCTTCTCGATCGGCTTGGAATGGACGAAAATAATCGCGGTAGCAAAGCCCAGAATGTTGGCCAGAAGAAAGCCGGTCAGGGATTCGCCGAGTGTAACCAGCGTATGCGACCACAGCGAACCGTCAATCGCCGAGACGACCTGTGTCGGAGCAGGCAGCAAATACATCGGAATGGCGAACAGCTTAACGGCCAGCTCCCAGAGAATCAGAAAGCCAAGGGCAAACAACACCGGATAGAGACTGTCTTTGATTTTGGCTGTCATAGGTGCTTCACCCGCTTTCTCAGTTCCTTGACGGTGCGGTGGAATTCAGGCAGCTCCTCCATACCCGCTTCGCGCGGCGAAGGCAGCGGTACCGGAATGATGTCCGTCACGCCGGCAGGCCGGGGCGACATCATGACCACCCGGTCCGACAGGAGCACGGATTCCTGAATGGAGTGGGTTACCATCACAATGCTGCTAAGGCTCGTCTCCGGGCTCTCCCACAGCCGCAGCAGCTCGAAATTCAGCTTCTCGCGGGTCAATTCATCCAGCGCGCCGAACGGCTCATCCATCAAAAGCACGGTCGGATCGGCTGCCAGCGCTCTGGCAATGGCCGCCCGCTGCTGCATTCCGCCGCTGAGCTGATGCGGAAAATGATTCTGGAAATCCTGCAGGCCCACGAGCCGCAGAGCGCTTTCCGCCTTCTCCCGCGCTTCCTTCTTGCTGAACTTCTTCTTCTCGCCCAGCTCCAGCGGCAGCATGACATTCTGCAGGGCGCTCAGCCAGGGCATCAGCACCGGCTTCTGGAACACCATGCCCAGTGACAGATCGGGAGAAGCGTAAGTCACTTCTCCGCCGCCTTCCGGGCTAAGGAGCCGCAGCATCAGCCGCAGCGTGGTCGATTTGCCGCAGCCGCTTGGACCCAGGATGGAAATGAATTCATTGCGGTATACGTCCAGACTAACCTGGTTAAGCACAGGCACATTGCCGAAGGACAGGGAGCAGTTGCGCAAGGAGAGCATGATCTCCCGGTTCCCGGAATTCCGCACGGCGGCGGAATCCGTCCATTCTTTGCTCGCTATTTCTTTGATCGCTGTTGTCATCGGCTTAACCCCCTTATTCCAGATAATCGTTGGTGAACAATGCGCTCAGGTCCTGCTCTTTCTTCACAAAATCCAGATCAATCAGGTTCTGCTGCAGTGTCTCCCAGGCCGCTTCATCCATGGAGCCCAGCGGCAGCTTCTCTGGCTCCAGCAGCGGAACGCTTGCCTTCATCATGTTGACTTCATGCTCCAGATCCAGCTTTTCGCCGTATTTCAGACCGAATTCAGCTGCTTCCTCCGGATTCTCTAACGCATAGTCCCAGCCTTTCATCGAGGCTTGCACGAAATTCCGGACCATCTCCGGGTCTTTCTCAATGACCGTTTCTGTGGTGAACAGGGTATCGGCATAGAAATTGATGCCATAATCGTTCGGGTCGATAATGTTGACCTCCTTGCCCTGCTCCTCCACGGCCAGAACTTCATTGATTACATAGCCGGGCCAAGCCTTAACCTGGCCGCTCAGCAGCGGGCTCAGATCATATTTAATCGGCATCTCTTCAATTTGCGAGGTTTCGATGCCGGCACTCTTCTCCATCGCCCGGAAGGTCAGCTCTTCATTGCCGCCCAGCTTGATGCCCACCTTCTGCCCGATCAGATCCTCCATCGTGGTAATGCCCGACTCCTTGAGGGCGAACATAACGAACGGGGTTTTGCGGTAAATGGCGGACAACGCCTTGACCGGCACGCCCTTTTCTCTGGCAATTATGATTTGGTCGGCACCGGTCACCCCGAACTCTTCACTGCCGGAAGCCACCATCTGCACCGCCGGAAAATCCGAGCCGCCCGGACGGATCTCCACATCCAGACCCGCTTCCTTATAAAAGCCCTTCTCCACCGCAGTATAGAAGCCGGCAAACTGCGCCTGGTGTATCCACTTGAGCCGCAGCACAACCTTTTTCAATTCGCCGGAGCCTTCCGTTCCCTGCCCCTCCACCTTGCCGGTGTCCGTTCCGTTCCCGCAAGCGGTAATGAGCAGCATCAGCGAAGCCAGCAGAATGAGCGCCTTAGGTCTTGTCATTTTCCACATGATGATTCCCCCGTTATGATGAATTTGATATTTATTCAGGCCTCTACAGCTGTTCCAGCGCCTCCAGCACCGCTTCCGAGTCGCTCACGCTGCCGAATACGCCGCCCTGCATCTTGACCATATTCAGCGCCGCCAGGTGATTGGCATAATCTGTCGCTCCCGTGCAATCCTCCAGAATGAGGCACTCATAGCCGCGGTCATTCGCTTCCCGCATCGTTGTATGCACACAGACATCGGTGGTGATTCCGGTCAGAATCAGGTGGGTGATGCCTTTATTCTTCAAGATCAAATCCAGGTCGGTGGCATAGAAGCTGCCCTTGCCCGGCTTGTCGATAATGTACTCACCCGGAGCCGGGGCCAGCTCATCAATAATCTGCCAGCCTCGCTCACCCCGCACGAGAATGCGTCCCGCCGGTCCCTCTGAGCCGATCTCGGCGCCGATTTGCCGGCTTCGCCAGCGCTTGTTCGCCGGCAGATCGGACAAGTCAGGCTTATGTCCTTCCCGGGTATGGATGACGGTGAAGCCGCCGGTCTCCCGGACCCGCGCCAGCAGCCGCTTGATCGGCTCTATCGCCCTGGCGGTCAACGAGAGGTCGTAGCCCATTCTCTCCACGTAACCGCCCCTGCCGCAAAAATCCGTCTGCATGTCGATAATCATGAGCGCCGTCTTGGCCGGATCTATGGCGCCGTCATAGGGCCACATGTATGGTGATGCTGCAATCTGCATGGTGCATGCTCCTCTCCTGAGTCCACTCCGTCGAATAATGTCACTTTATATAACATTTTGTCTACAGTGACTTGCTATGTGTTAGATTATATTACAATAAAAACACAAAGTCTTCGTTTTTTTTACGAAAAAAGTAGTTTTCTGTTTGTTATTTTCGATAAATATAACATGTACATCACATATAAACTGCCCATGAATCCATATCCTTTCGCATAACAAGCAAAAAGCCATCCGGGGCCCGACGCCCCAGACAGCTTTCGTAATTTCAGATGACAGCATATAAAACTTCATTCTCATAATTTCCTCTTCACGTAAACGATAGGGAGCACATTCGCCAGCGCAAAAACAGCAATCCCGGTGTACACAACCCACCATCCGGGAAGCAGGAGTCCCGCAAGCATCAGCATGCCTCCTGCAACATAACACCGTCCGGCAAAACGCTGGCCCCGGAACCAGGCCCGGTCGTCCGTCAGTGTCTCCTTCAGGCGCAGGCCGGCCAGCGAATTGCGCCGCAGCTTCGGCATCAGGTTGCCGGTAACCAGCATCAGGAGCCCTAACATGACTATAGTGATCCGTACCATAACCAGTCCGGAGAAGGCGGCAGTCCCTGTCTGCACAACGAGCGCATGCACAGAAATGGCGGCGAACAGCACCGTACAGCACAGGATGGACAGGTCTACAATTTTGGCGGCTGCGGGGCCGTTGTCCTTCGTTTGCTGCCCTCCAAAGCGCAGTGTCAGGGCAAAAATCCCTTTAAGCACCGCGAACCCGATCACTCCGAGCCCCGCCAGAAGCGGCACCTCCAGGCTGGATTTCTCCACGAAACGGTCGGCTTGGCCCCGCCAATCAAAATGCATCGGGACAGTCTCGGGCATCTGCGGATAGAGATACAAGTACAGTCCGAGCGGGATTAGAGCGATTAGCAACGAGAATACAGTCGTCGTCTTCCATTTAAACATTGTTATTCCTCCCTGAAGGTCAGAATCCACTTGAGCACATCCTCGAATACCGAGGTATTCAGCTCGTAATAGATATACTTGCCGTCCCGCTCGGTCCGCACGAGATCTGCATCGCGGAGCACGGACAGATGGTGGGAGACCGTCGCCTGCGTCATGGCAAAGTGCTCACCGATGCTTCCGGCCGTCATCCGGCCGTTCTTCAGCAGCTCCAGCATCTCCCGCCGGTATTCATCCGACAACGCTTTGAACGTCTCCTTGACTCCCATACACACCTCCGGACAACATTTTGATGTATTACATATCGAAATTTATCTATATGTAATATATGCCAATTCCTCTCCCTATGCAACCACATAAATCAGTTATATTACTTGAACTTGAGACTATTAAAAAGGAACAAGCAGCCCATTCTGAATAATTAACTTTCCTTTGCTAAGGGGCGCCCAGTAAGTACTGTGTACTGTGTATCGTGTATCGTGTTCTTGCGCTTAACCGGGCGATAAATAACACAGTACCGGCTGACCATTTGTGATTGTAGGCGAAAAACCGACCACAATGTGCTGCTGCGAGGGGAAACGGGCCCAATATAGTCTAAAAACCGACCACAATGTACTGCTGCGAGGGGAAACTGGCCTAATGTGTACGAAAAACCGACCACAATGCGCTGCTGCGAGGGGTAACGGGCCCAATGTAGTCGAAAAAACGACCACAATGTGCTGTTGCGAGGGGAAACTGGCCTAATGTGTACGATTAACCGACCACAATCCACATGGCACGCACAAAAGCTTATCCCGGAGACGGGATGAACTTAAAGTATAAGTTTTCCTCGTCACCGCTCGGCAGCCGGAATGCCGCTGCTGGAAATCCTGCTGCTCCAAAGCAAAGCGTTCGCCGGCAAAGCTTCCATTCCCTCAGTGTCGGCTGCTCCGGCTGTGACAATCTCCAGCGTAGAGATACGCTTACCGTGTCCCGCAGGTCAGGTCTGTTCCAGACAAGCGGCGTTAAACTTCCGCAACAGCTCCCCGAAGTTCTGCCGCTCCGATTCGTCCCAGTCCTTAAGCAGCTGGCGTACACTCTCCTGCCGCGCTTCCTGACTCTCCTTCAGTACCTCCGCCCCCAGCTCTGTTATGGCAAGCGTATAGGAACGTCCGTCCGACTCGTCGGGCAAGCGCGTAATATAACCCCGCTGCTCCAGTGCAGCAACCTGCCGGCTGACCGTGGAAATATCGAGGTGAAACTCATCGGCGATGGTTTTGACGCCGGAACCCGGGCTGGAGACGATATGATGCAGCAGCAGGTAGGCAGCCCGGTCCAGTGAACCGTTCTTCTTATATGTAGTCATTGCAATTAGCTGACGGACCAGCAGCGCCATCTCCAGCTCAATCGCGGCAATCGAACCTTGCTCCATGGTGGCTTAACCTCATTTCCAGTGCCTTGAAATTTGCTCTTCCTGTAAGCTTAAATGTGCTCTTGTAGTCATTGACTTTACCATCTTCACTTGTATAATACAAGTATATACTTTCATCATACAACTTTATAATAGCCGGACCTTGTCCGGCAAAGCGCCCAGCGGAAGGATGGCCCAGGAATGAAAGCGCATGAGATCATGATCAGACAGGTCTACAAGGTCAAGGAATACGATACGGTACGTAACTTCATCGAGAAATGCATCGAATACCGGATCAGCGGCATGCCGGTCATCAATGACCGGAACGAGATCGTCGCTTACTTAAGCGACGGGGATATTATGCGCTATATCGGCAAGCATGATGATATTGTCGTCGACTCTTTTTTTCAGGTGAATGTGGTTAAAGGGGACGAGGACGAATATGAGGAACGAACGCGCCGGCTGCTCGATCTCAACGTCATGGCTATTGCCAAGAAGAAGGTCGTCACGGTGAACTGGGAAGAGGATGTCGAACGGATTGCGACCATTCTCGGCAAGAAACAGATCAAGAAGGTTCCCGTGGAACGGGGCGGCGTACTGGTGGGCATTATCAGCCGCGGGGATGTGATCCGCCACTCTTTTAAGAGTCTGCTGTAATAATAGCAATAGCATTCAAAAGGAATAACCCGCGAATTTCTCCGCATTGCTCAAGCTGGTCCAAATATCCGGACTCTCTCCGCCGATATGCCAATAGGCGATGCCGGCCAGCTTATACTTTGCCGCGAGATTAAATTTGGCGGTTAAGGAACGGCCATCCTCCAGCCAGATGGTATGCTTCAGCGACCCGGCAGTGTAGCTGGCTACATACTGTCCGATTGAGCTGTCCCACACCGGCAGCAGCCCATAGCGGCTTACGATCCCGTTCTGCCCGGTCAGCGAGAGCGGGGCTGAAGACGGGGATATGCCATTCTGTCTCAGGGTCCAGTCATGATTAAAGAAGGGCAGGGCCAGAAGCACCTTCCGGCTGGAGACGGTCTTAAGCAGTCTCGTCACCGCTTCTTCCACATAAGGCAGTGAAGCATTGGACCCGGGACTCAGGCTGCCGCTGTAATGCTCGTCATACCCCATCATCACAATATAATCGGCCTTCATCCCCAGCGCTGCATAATCAAAGGCTTCCGTCCAGTCTGTCCCGAGATCGGGAGAGACGTCCACGGACAGTACCGCTCCCAGAGTATGTAACCTTGCGGCCAATTGCGCTACAAAGACAGTCAAAGCGGCCCGGTCCGCGCCGCCTACATTCTCGAAATCCAGATTCAGCCCATCCAGTCCGTGCTTGCTGACCAGTGCCGCCAGCTGATTGACTGCGGTGTTCCTTGCCGCTGTACTGGAGAGCATCTGATGTGTAGCCTCAAGGTCAGACCGGTTGCCTACCATCGGCCATAGCTGCTTCCCCTTCTTCTCCGCCCAGTCAACCAGCGTGGAATCCGTAGAATCCGAAACGGCCCCTGTCTCCCCCACAAAATACCAGCGCGGAGACAATGTATTTACATTCGAACGCATAATTGTGCCTTCATACTGAGCTGCGGTCTGCCCGTACTGCCACCCCAGCACCACCTGCTCCTCCGGTTCCTCATTAAGCTCCGCCGACCATGCCTCCTGCTGCAGCACCCGGTCCATCAGCACGGCTGTCTCCTGCCTTGTGATATAATCGGCCGGGCGGAAGGCTCCCGTCCCATCACCCTGCATTAAGCCAAGCCTGCTTACTGCATCCACAGCACTGCTTGCCCAGACGGCTACGCCGCTTGTATCCGTATAGGCGGTTTGCACCGCAGGTGAAATCTCCGGCTGCTTAAGCGTCCTGGCCAGCCACACTGCAGCCTCCTGCCGCGTAACCGGCTGCGCCGGAGCAAAGGTTGCGGCTGAAGTGCCGCTCGCCAGCTCCAGCTGAACGGCGGCCTGTATCCAGCCGCAGTACCACGCGCTTGCCGCAACATCCTTATAAGGCGAGATAGGACCCGGAACAGGCTCAAGCTTCAGCAGACGATCCAGCACGGCGATGAATTCAGCCCGGGTGATCGGCTTGGCCGGCGAAAAGCTTGTCTTAGAGGTCCCGGTTAAGATCTGCCGGTGATATAAATCTATGATTTCATTCCTGGCGTAGCTGCTTGCTATATCATTGAAAGGCAGCACAGCCTCAGCGGAAGCATACTGACCCCATACTCCGGCCGCGCACCAGACGGCTGCGGCCACAGCCGCTATTCTGCCCCATATTCTCTTCATCACTGTATTTCTCTCGGCTCCTTCCGGCAATAAGCCGAAAGTATATTAAATTTGACGTCTGTTATCACCGCCAAAATATTGGAAGTACGGAGGCAGCCTGCTTCAATCCCTCATCCTGTCCTTGCGATTGCACCGGAGAGCTAAGGCGTATTGTACTCGCTTAATTTGCCTTCATAGATCAGCTGCAGCCTGTCGCTCTGCCGGAAATCATCCGGCGTCACCAGTGCAGGCAGCTTGTTCCACAGCTTGATCCCGGAACGGTCCAGGATTTCCGCAACGAACTGCGAGCAAAAGTAAGAATTGCTGAATTCCACCGGCTCCTTGAGTGCGATGCCGATGACGCCGAGAATGTTGTACAGATATTTTTGACGGCTGCGGATAAAGATGTGCAGAACCCGTTTCATTTTCTCCACTTCGCGTTCGGACACCTTCAGCTCATAGAGGACACATGTAGTATCCGGATATTTACTGAATGTGCCTGTCTTGATATCCTCCCGCACAAATCCGCCGTTCAGCGGGTTATTGGGGTGCTTTCTCCCAAAGCTGTACAGCTCGGAGAGTTCACGGTTAAAGGAGATCGAAGCGTGATTGTACGGCGCTCTCGTATAGCCTTGTATGAGTCTCGTAAACAGTGTGCCGGTATTGGTTAGCAGGATATAAACCGAGCAATCCTCTGCCATTTCTACAATTTCCCCTTATCAAGTTTGAAGGTTTCCCTCATAATAATAAAAGCTGTATCCTTAGATATCTTAACATAAGCTCCCTGATATGGAATCCTATCTCTTGATAAGTTGGTGATGTGCCGGTGAACAGATCCATGGTAACATTAGTGATTATTTTGGCCGCCCTTTCGGCCATCCATCTGATCTATGCGCTTATTAGCAGGCTGCAAAAGGACAAAGATTACTCAGGCATCGCCTTTCGCATCAAGACCTGGTGGGGCATGCTGTTTATCTTCTGTCTGGCCACTCTAATCAATCCGGTCGTCTCCCTGCTGTCCTTAATGGCCCTCAGCTTCTTCGCGCTTAAAGAATATTTCTCCATGATCCGCACGCGAAAAGCCGACCGCAGGCTGTTCCTCTGGGCCTATTTGTCCATCCCGCTGCAGTTCTACTGGATCTATATCGAGTGGTACGGCATGTTTATTGTGTTCATCCCTGTCTATGTCTTTCTGCTGCTGCCGCTGCCGCGGATGATCAACAAAGGCACGCTCGGCTTCCTGCGCAGTGTCAGCTCCACCCAGTGGGGGCTTATGCTGATGGTGTTCGGGCTCAGCCACCTGGCCTATTTCCAGTTCGCCACTCCGGAGTACGGGGCGGGGCTGGTGCTGTTCCTGGTCGTGCTGACTCAGTTGAACGATGCAGTCCACTACCTGGCTTCCATCTATTTCGGCAAAAGAAAAATCGTCCCTACCGCCAACCCGAGCCTGACCTGGGAAGGCTTTAGCTGCGCGTTCATCGTCACGACAGCGGTGTCTTATCTGATCTATCCTTACCTGACGCCGCTTACGCCGGCGTTCGGCTTTCTGTCCGGCATGCTGATCAGCCTGAGCGGATTCTTCGGCAGCCTGACCGTCTCTGTATTGAAGCGGGATCTGCTGATCGGGGATGACGACAAGTTCGCCGCCCTGAGCAAAAGCTACCTGAGCCGGGTCGACAGCCTGGCCTATACCTCACCGGTCTTTTTCCATGTCATCCGTTATTTCTTTGACTTTATGTAGCAGATCATAAGAAGACATCCCTTAGGTTGAGGGATGTCTAGGCCGGAAAGTGAGTCAGTAAAGTTATGGTCTTCCGTCCGCTGTCCGCTGCCCTTCCCCCGATTTCCGGATGAATACCGCCAATTGCTGCAATCCGCTGGTAGCCAGCTCTGTATAGTTAGGATGAACGAAAGGCAGCCCCTGATCGCAGACTGTAGTTGGAAAATCGCCACTTAATTATACCTACATGGAGGATAATCACAGGCCTAGTTAGATATTCGCCACTTAATATGGGTGACAAACAGTAAATCCATCAATATCGACCAATATAAGTGGCGATAATCCAATTAGATGCCCGAAATACGTAATACAGGCTAGATTAGTGTGCGAATATCCAACTATTTGCAGTGAGCGATAAGTTTGGCTTAACTCACCCTACCGACCCTACCCTGTCCTGTAGGATCTTTCGTTTATTCCTATAGCTTAATCAGCTCATCCACCTTCACAGGCAGGCCTGTGGCCATAGAGCGGTTGGCGGCGATGCCCGTGAGAATGGACAGGGCTCCATCCACGTGGGAAGCGGCACGGTGGAAGCGGTCATCGGCCGGACGCTCGAATATGTCGCGCAGCATTACCGGATCTCCGCCCCCGTGGCCCCCGGTGCCTTCCTCGATCTCCACCTCATAAGGTGCCGCAAAATGCGGATAGACCGTAATCTGTTTGTTCTTGAGTGCCCCTTCCGCAGCCTTGTCGCCGCCGGAGTTGACATAGGACTGCTCGACGACCTTGACCTCCAGCCGCCCTTTCGTCCCGTTGAACACTACATTGAAGCCTTCCCATGGCAGATAGGCATTCAGCGAGTAATTCATGATGGTCTTGTTCTTATATTTGACCATTACGCCCATCGTATCCTCAATGCTGATATTGTCGCCGAACACGCTCTGGTCGCGCAAGTAACCGTCTTCCGCTTCAGCATCGAGGTACATGTGCTTCAGATGCTCGTTGTCCTTCAGATGCAAGGCGAACGGATCGTTCTCCGCCGCAGCGCTGCCGTGTACCCGCTGATAGAACTCGGTTACTCCGCGTTTCTCGGCATTCTCCCGCCCGTAGAATCGCAGATCGCCCATGGCATATACCGTATCGGGTCTGGAGCCGAGCCAGAAGTTCATCAGGTCAAAATGATGCGTGGACTTGTGCACAAGCAGTCCTCCGCTGTTGCGCTTGTCGCGGTGCCATCTGCGGAAATAATCCGCACCGTGCTGCGTGTTCAGCAGCCATTCGAAATTGACCGACAGCACCTCACCGATAGTGTCCTCCATAATCAGCTCGCGGATCTTGGTGTTATGCGGCGCATAGCGGTAGTTGAAGGTTACACGCAGCTTGCGGCCCGTCCGTTCAATCGCCTCCAGAATTTCACTGCATTTCTCTATATCCGTCGTCATCGGCTTCTCGGAAATAACATCGCAGCCGAGCTCCATCGCCCAGACAATATAGCGGTGATGCGTACGGTCGATGCTGGTCACAATCACGGTGTCCGGCTTCGTCTCGGCAATCATCCGGTCGAATTCATGGGCCTTATAGACCGGCACCGCATGGTATCCGTACTTTTCTACCAGCAGGCTGTTCGCATATTCCATTCTCACACTATTTACATCGCAGAAGCCGACAATTTCGGCGGTCTCCCGGTAATTCTGTGTAATCTCACCGTAAAAAAATTCGGCGCGTCCGCCCGTTCCGACAAATGCGTATTTTGTGCTGGCCATTATCACTCACTCCATCGCTGATTGAATTGGTTACGCTATCCGGTTATAGTGTACTGTATAAAATAGGTCGCTTTCTAAGCCTTAATTAGCGAATTCTCCATAAACTTTGCAAATCTTAGCTTCACAAGCCGGAGTGAGTGAAATGCCGCACAATGGGGCGGTTCTGAAAGGAGTGATTTCTGGTGCTGCCGGATGAGAACCCTCCCTTTATGATCGAGCAGATCAAAAGGACCGGAACCTTCAGCATGGATATGGACCACATGCATGATACCTATGAAATCTATTATCTGCTTGCCGGGGAGCGCAATTACTACGTCAACAACCTGGTCTATGCCCTGCGCAAAGGCGACCTGCTCTTCATCAACCGGAACGAGCTGCATCGCACCACCGCCAAGGGCAATGTCCGCCATGAGCGGATTCTGATTAATTTCGGACGGGAGTTCCTGGCCGGGCTGATGGCGTCCCTTCCGCTGGCGCTGCCGTTCCTGCACGAACAATGCCTCCTGCTGCGTCCGGATGACCATGATCAGGGCCTGATAGAAAATCACCTGTTCACCATGCTGGAGGAGCAGGGGGCGCAGCGGACCGGGCAGACTGCTTATTTGCAGACGCTGCTGGTGCAGCTGCTCATCGCCATGAACCGCATCCGCGAGAATGCCTCTGAAGCAATCGCACCCGTTCATGACGAGAAACGGCGCAAGGCCTATGAGATCACAGGTTATCTGCAGGCGCATTATACCGAGAAGCTTACCCTTGGCGGGCTTGCGGATACTTTTTATCTCAGCAGCACGTATTTATGCCGCCTGTTCAAGCAATCGACCGGCTTCACCATCATTGAATATCTGAATACGATCCGTGTCCAGGAGGCGCAGCGCCGCCTGCGCGAGACCGATGACAAAGTAACCGCCATTGCCGAAGAGACCGGATTTGACAGCATTGCGCATTTCGGCCGTGTCTTCAAGGCGATCACCCGGCGTTCTCCGCTTCAGTACCGTAAGCAGAACCGTTAAACCATGTCCAGTACCGTTTTCAGTGTATGCATACTCCATAGAGTGAACAAAAAGAGCAGCGATCCTCCCTATACAGGTGGAATCGCTGCTCTGCTCATTGTTGGATACCATTGTTATGCCTGTATCCCTATTAAAGTATCCCGCTCGGCTCTACAGCCTTCAGCCACTCCCGGGCAATCAGCTCATGGCCGGCATACGTCGGATGGACGCCATCCCAGATCCAGTATTCTGCGGACGCCCGCTGTGCAGCGGCTTCGAACGCGGCTTGCAGCGGCACATGCACCGTATCGAATTCCAGGGCAAGACTCCGCACAACCTCCTGGTAATGGGCAATGCGCTTCTGCCATTCCTCCCAGTCCTCCGCCGGAGCTCCCGTATTGAGGATAAAAGGTTCACACAGCACCAGCTTAGTCTCTGGCAGCACGTCGCGGGTCTCCTCAAGCACATGCCGGTACGCCCGCTCGAAACGGTCAGTGCAGCCGCTCGGCTCCCCTTTCATCGTTCGCCACAGATCGTTCACACCAATGAGGATACTGAGCACGTCGGGCTGAAGATAGATGGCATCCTCATTCCAGCGGGCATACAGATCGGAAATCCGGTTGCCGCTGATGCCGCGGTTGTATACGGCCAGTCCCTCCTCCGCCCGTTCGAAGCCCAGCCTGGCTCCGATGATGTAGGCATAGCTGTGCCCCAGGATATGGTTCGGATCAAGATCGCGCCCCCGGTTGCCGTCCGTAATCGAGTCGCCCTGAAACAATATAACCTTGCCTTTCCTTGCGCCGGAATCTGTCATGATTGCACTCCCTCGACATAGATTAATGATGGTATGTGCCCATTATACCAACAACAGGGAGCCTGTTCATCAAGAGATCAGACGGGATTTCTCCGCCCGCTCGGCAGCCTTCCGGATAAAGGGCTCCAGCGGTTTTTGCAGCGTCAGCGCCAGCAGCATGGCGAGCAGGCCGGAGAGCAGCAGGAGCAGAACGTCGCGGATCGCCACCTCCGGAACCACTCCGCCTACCGTTTCCCTCATCAGGCTGATTGCATACGTAAAGGGCATGAACGGATGCAGCAGCTGGAACCAGTGCCCCGTGGTGCTGACGGGAAAGGTGCCGCCCGAGCTGGAGAACTGCAGCACCATGAAGATGATGGCAATGCCCTTGCCGATATTGCCGAATACGGCGACCAGAGAATAAATAATGGTTACAAACACCAGGCTGATCAGCAGCGCGGCCAGTACAAACCCTGCCCGATTGGCGGCATAGCCTCCCAGGAGAAACAGGTTGCCGAGCCCGGCAACCAGCGCCTGCAGCACGCCGATCGTCATAAAGGTCAACAGCCGGCCGAAGTACTTCTGCCGGCTGCTGTAAGCCATCCCGCCGGTGTCCTCTACTGTCGTGCGCAGCAGCGATACCAGCAGCGTCCCGCCCACCCAGAGGGACAGCACGACATAGAACGGCGTCATTGCCGAGCCGTAATTGGGGATCGGGTACAGCGCATGCTCCTTCAGCTCTACCGGACTGGCCAGGAAATCGCTGGTGGTCTTGATATCTCCCCCCAGAAGTTGAGCCAGCTCATCCAGGTTTACGTCTTCCTTGACGCTGCGCACCGTGGCTGCCGCTTTCTGTATGGCGGCTTCCAGCGCGGGCAGATCGCTGCGCACCAGCCCGGCAGCACGCGATACGCCTCTGCCGGCCTGCGGCAGTCCGCCCTCTACCAGCTGTGCAGCCTCGCGCAGCCGCTCTTCAGCCGCGGGCAGGTCCGTGCGGGCGAATTCGGCGGCGCGGTGCACCGCCGCGCCTGCGGCAGGCAGGCCGCTCTCGATACGCGGCAGCGTCTCCGTGAACAGCCCGCTCAGCGCCGCCAGCCGCTCTGCCGTTCCGTCCGCAGCAGCCTGCAGCCCGCTACGGACCGCGGGCAGCTCCTCCCGCAGCGCCGCCAGCCGGGTCCCGCCGAAGGCAATCGCTTCCTGCGCTTCGGCCAGCAGCGATGAGAGGGCCTCCAGCTGCTGCGGCACATTCGCCAGCGTGCCGGAGGCATCCGCCGCGCTGGCGGTAAGCCGGCTGAGCGACTGACGCAGCGCGGGCTGCGTCTTGCCGCTGTATCCGGCGGCGAACCGCTCCAGCGCTTCGAGACCCTGCTGCGCGGTCTCGCTGAACTGCGCGAGCTGCGCCGCCGCCGGCTCGCCGCCCTTCTCCAGGCCGGCCGCCAGCCTCCCGGCCTGCTCCGCCCCCGCGCCGTAGCGCTGCTGCGCGGCGCGCAGGCCCTGCAGCTCCGCGCCGGACACGGCATCCGGCGCGAGCGCATGCACTGCGGCCAGCAGCGCGGCCGCATCCCCGAGCGCAGCGCTCCCCGCCGCGAGCTCGGCGGAGGCGCTGCGCAGCTGCGGCGCGGCGGGCTCCGCGCCGCCCTCCAGCCGGCCGGCCAGAAGCACGGCCGCGTGGCCGGTCTGCTGCAGCAGGAGCAAATTCTGCTGCAGCACTGCCGGAACGGCGGCGAAGGCGTCGCCGTTCGCCGCCAGGTACTGCTGCAGCTGCCGCTCCAGCTCAGCGGCAGCGGTGAACTGCGCCGCGTCCGGCAGCCTGTCCGCGGCGGCGGCCACGGCGGTCTCCGCTTCCGCCAGCCGGGCGGAGGCCGCCTCCAGCAATTCGTCCACCCGGCCGAATTGCCCAGCCAGGGCGGCGGTCTGCTGCGCCGCCTGCATAAGCCCCGGCAGCTGCGCCTGCAGCGGACGCAGACGTTCTGCGGCCGCGCTGAGCTGCGGCCAGTCTGCATCCAGCGCCTGCGCCGCCTGGCCGGCGCGCTCCAGCGCAGGCAGCCTGTCCGTCAGTGCAGTGAGCGTCTGCGCCTGGGCCGCTATTTCCGGCCATTGCCGCTCCAGCTTCAGCACCAGCCTTCCGGCTTCCTCCAGCTCCGGCAGATGCGCCTCCAAGGTGAACAGTCCCTGCTCCACGCGCCGGATTACAGGCAGCTCAGCCTGAAACTCGCGGTCGATTCCGCGGAGAGCTGTCAGTACGGTACTGCTGATCTCCTGCGTGAAATGCTCGCCGATTTGCGCCGTAATGGTCGAGGCGCCTTTGGCCGTGATTTTGGGAGCGATCGCATTGATTTTCTCATTGACGGTGTATATGAGCTGCGGCTTGTCCAGTCTGCCCTCCAGAAGGCCTCCCAGCTTGCGGGAGAAATCGGCCGGAATCACGATGCTCGCATAATAATCGCCCCGCCGGACGCCGCTGCGGGCTGTCTTCTCATCCGTAAAGATCCAGCCAAGCGTCCTGTTCCCGCGCAGACTATCCAGTACCTGCCCGCCGATATTAAACTGCTGCCCCTCCACACTGGTCCCCTCATCCAGATTCACCACAGCAATCCGGATTCCTGAAGTATTGCTGTAAGGGTCCCACACCGCAGCTACATTCACCCAGTCATAGACCGACGGGAGCACGATCAGGGCGCAGACCAGCAGCAGCGCCACCGGCGCCTTGAACAGATTAAGCCAATCCCTGCGGTAAATTCTCCAAATGTTCGCCACTCTCTGCCGTCACCTCCGGACTATAAATCGGATAATTTAATATGCCCGGCGGAATGGAATTTGTTGCATGCAGGGAACGGGAGGACTGCGGCGTCTAATAGAAGTAACGAAGCATGAATTTGTTGCAACATTTTTTGCAGAGATTCGTTTATAGTTGTACATCCCCCGTTTAAGAACGATAGCTGGGGGTAAAGAGGTATATAGACCTATCTGACCGTAATGAATTATGCCAAGGGGGAAATCATCATGAATTCAAAAAGATCTGCCTACGTGCTGCCCGCACTGCTTCTGCTTAGTCTTTCCCTCGCATCGACGGCAAGCACATCTCTGTCGCGGGCGGAGGCGCAAAGCGGAAATTCCGACCGGGAATTCACCGTATACATCGACTCGCTGCAGTCTCATGGCCATAAGCTGGTCCTGGACGCAGATGAAATCGGCTGGTACGAAGGTCCCGCAGCCGACAAAGTATTCGCAGAGCGTGATCCGGAAAGCGCAGCCGAACTGGGCGGGGCACCGGATGGCTATTATATTATCAACGACAGCGACACCTTAGCCTCTTATCCGGTAGCGCCGGACGCCAAGGTGGTCATGCAAATCCACGACCGCACAGGCAACATAGAGGATCTGGATATTAACTGGAACGAGGAGATAGCCTTAAGCCAATTCACCGGTGAATTTGCCAAGAAGGATATCATCGACCTGAGCCAGTCTCCGTATCATTTGACCATCCGGGACGGCGAAGTCGTCTCCATCGTTCAGCAGTACACTCCTTAACCCTGACGTTACTCGAAGCGCACCGCCCGGCGGTGCGCTTCTTTTTGGCTTGCAGGGCATCTCGTCAAGCGTCCGGAAGAGCCAGATAAATCTAACCTTTTCACACTTATTCAGCCGCTGCAGCCATTTACGCAAAAACACTTTATCTATAGGCTTATTTATGTAATCTACATTGCCTGAAGCGGCACTGAATACGTATAGGAATGGTGATAAAATATGCCTGTTGGAACAACCCCGCAGCTGACGGCGGACCGCGGCGACATCAAGGATTTCCGCATGGATCAGGTGAACGTAAGCGACCCTTATTTCGGCAATGCCTTCGCCAAGGAGATTGCTTACCTCAAGAGCTACGACCCGGACCGGCTGCTGGCCGGCTTCCGTGAGACCCGGGGCCTTGCGCCCAGGAAGGACAAGTATCCCGGCTGGGAGAGCACGGAAATCCGCGGCCACACCCTGGGACATTATCTTGCTGCACTTGCCCAGGCATACTCCGGCACCGGGGATGACGAAATCGCTCTGCGGCTGAAATATCTGATATCCGAGCTGGCCCTTTGCCAGCATGACAACGGCTACCTGTCGGCCTTCCCGGAGGTGTTATTCGACAACGTGGAGAACCGGAAGCCGGCCTGGGTTCCCTGGTACACCATGCACAAGATCATTTCCGGGCTGACGGCGGTATATTCCGCCACCGGTAATGAAACCGCTCTCGACATTGTCGGCAAGCTGGGCGACTGGGTGTACAACAGAGCCTCTGCCTGGTCCCCTGAGCTGCAAGCCCAGGTGCTGTCCGTAGAATATGGCGGAATGAACGACTGTCTGTACGATGTGTACAAGATCACCGGCAGCAAGCTCCATCTGCACGCCGCCCATTGCTTCGACGAGCTGAGCCTGTTCACCCCGGTTCGTGAAGGCAGGGATATTCTGAAGGGTAAGCACGCCAACACCACCATTCCGAAGTTCATCGGCGCTCTGAACCGGTACCGCGTCCTGGGCGAGAGCGAGGTCTTCTACCTGGAAGCGGCGCAGCAGTTCTGGGAGATGGTCGTCAACCATCACAGCTATATTACCGGCGGCAACAGCGAGTGGGAGCATTTCGGCGACCCTGACCTGCTCGACCGCGAACGCTCGAACTTCACCGCCGAGACCTGCAACAGCTACAATATGCTGAAGCTGTCCCGTGAGCTGTTCAAGCTGACCGGAGACGTGAAGTACGCCGATTTCTATGAGAATACGTTCATTAACGCCATCCTCTCCTCCCAGCATCCGCACACAGGGATGACGATGTACTTCCAGCCGATGGCCACCGGCTATTTCAAGGTCTACAGCTCACCCTTCGAGCATTTCTGGTGCTGCACGGGAACCGGAATGGAGAGCTTCACCAAGCTGAATGACAGTATTTACTTTTATGATGCCGAAGGTATCTATGTGAACCAATACCTTAGCTCGGCATTGGTCTCGGAAGAACACGGCCTCAAGCTGGTACAGCGTGCTGCGCTTCCTGATCGGGACACCGTGCATTTCGAGCTGGAAGTGCTCAGCCCGGCTGCTCAGCCGCTGGCCCTGAAGCTGCGGATTCCCGACTGGATTGCCGGATCACCCGAGCTGCTGCTGAACGGTGAACCGGCCGGCTTCACCGTGGAAGGACGTTACGCCGTACTGAACAGAGTATGGGCCAGCGGGGACAGCCTGACGCTCCACCTGCCGATGAAGCCGGCTTACTACACATTGCCCGATGCGCCCCACGTCGTCGCTTTCAAATACGGCCCGGCCGTACTGAGCGCGGCGCTGGGACAGGAAGATATGGCGGTATCCGCAACCGGCGTGGACGTCAGCGTGCCGACGCGGAACATGCTGGTGAAGGATTTCCTCACCCTGCAGACCTCACCGGACGCATGGCTAACGGACTTCGCCGGAAATTTCGTGCAGACGGAAGGCGGACTTGCCTTCACCCTGCGCGGTACGGACGAAGATCAGCGGCTGGTCTTCACTCCGCATTACAAGCAGCATAGCGAGCGGTACGGGATGTATTGGCGGCTGGTCGAAGCCGATTCACCGGAGCTGCAGCAGCATCTCCTGCAGGGCAAGCTGCGCCAGCGGGTAGCGGATGCGACCCTGGACAGCCTGCCGGTAGGCAACGATCAATACGAGCTGGAGCATGGCGTGAAGGGCGAGCAGACCACCGTAGCGACCTGGGACGGATACAATATCCGCAAAGCGGAGAAAGGCGGCTGGTTCAGCTACCGGATGAGAACCGCACCGGAGGAGGACAATTTCCTGTCCGTAACCTATTTCTGGGGCAGCAACGGCAAGGATATCGCTATCTATATTGACGGGGAGCTGCTGGTCAGCGAGACCCTGCATACCGATGAGCCGCGCAGCTTCTACACGAAGCTCTACCCGCTGCCGGCCGCCCTCACCCGCGGCAAGAGCCAGGTCGAGGTCAAATTCGTCATCCCCGGACAGGAGAACGGGATCTTTGACCTGCTGCGCATGATGACCGGCTTCGACGGCAATGCTGAGCTGCAGTCGCTGGAATTCAGTACTGGGGAGCTGTCCCCTGCTTTCACCGGCAAGCATCCGGTTTATACGCTTACTGTTCCGGCCGGTACCGGACGGATAACACTGAAGGCCACGCCGCAGCATAAGAATGCCTTGGTTTATGTGGACGGCGTTCTGATCGAAGATACGCTGCCCAGAGAGGTTATGCTGAAGGAAGGCGCCGCCGCTTCGCTGCATGTTGCCGTCAAGGCAGAGGACCAGGAAGCCACAATGGAGTATACTGTCGATATTATTCAGGCTTAGCCTGAAAGCTGGAAGCTGTTCCGGTTGCAGCGGGCTCTGCGCCGGAACAGCTTTTTGCCTATCCATTGAACTGGCAGGCGGCTGTGCTTATACTGAATGAAGCTATGAAGTTATGAGTCTAATAAATGCGTACAATAAGCAAAGGGGTACAGCTATGATTGCCTATGAGCTAAGAGTGGAGACACCGGTGGATCTGGAGATCACGGGCAAATTTCTCGCCCCCTCCCCCGATTGGATCCATATGAGCCGGATTTTGCAGGACTATGAACTGATCGTGATGACCGAAGGCGTGCTTTATCTTGCCGGGGATCAGCAGCATTTCACTGTAGCCCCGGGCGAATATCTGCTTCTGCCGCCTCACACGCGGCAATACGGATACCGGGCATCTTCCTGCAGCTTCTACTGGCTGCACTTCAGGACGCCGCAGCCGGTCCAATCCTTAGACCTAACCGCCCCGCCGGGAGAGCCGGAGGAGCACAAGCTGATCCTCCCGCAATATGGAGAGCTGAAGAGTCCGGAGAAGATCATTGTCCTGATGAAACAGCTGCAGGATTGCGTGCGCGGCTATAACCAGAAGACGCTGAACAATTATATGTCGACCGCCGTATTGTGCGAGCTCTACAGCCAGGTTTTCCACAGTGTGCAGCATCCGCCGCGGAAGACGAAGCAGGAGCAGCTTTACAACGACATTGTCGACTATATCAAATGGAGCCGCAGCCAACAGATCAAGGTCTCACAAATTGCCGATTATTTCGGCTACAATGAGAAATACCTCTCGCACCTGTTCACTACGATCTCCGGGACTTCCCTGAAGCAGTTCATTCTGCAGCAGCGGATGGAGCTGGCGAAATTTCTGCTCACGGATACCAACCGGAATATCACCGAGGTCTCGCAGGAACTGGGATATAAGGATGCTCATAACTTTATGAAATCCTTCAAGAAAATCGTCGGCCTGACCCCGTCCGAATACCGGAATGCCTATGCCAAACGGCTGTTATTCTATGAATAATAAGCATAAAGCGTAAATCTCCGGGGCCACCGGAGCTTCCTATTGGCTTGCAGACCACACAGACGTTATTTCGTTATTAAGCCCGTTATCGCCCGATGATCGGACACAGCGGCACTTATTTCGGCTGAACAGAGAGATGTATGCGTTATCATTCTCAAACAAGCGCAATACCTGTACGGTCCTTTACCCAGTCAAGAAAGTCTGAATAGATAAAACAACCGCATTGAAGTCCGTTAGGCGGTTAATGAGAGAAGCTTCTCCATTATTGGAGCGCTGATCATCCTTACGGACAACTGATTATAATTATAGAGGGCAGCCCCGCTCGCTTAACTAAGCGTGCAGGGCTGCCCTCTATGCGCCGGTTGACACCGGTTGCGATTGCCTCCGTTGGTTCCGGTTGGTTCCGCACGGTTCCAGTCGGTTCCGGTGGTTTCGGTTGTTCCCGGATGTTCCCGGTTGTCTCTCGTTGTTGCCGGTTCTCTTCAGTTGTTCCCAGTTACAACCGGACAATCTCCGTTGTTATATCCAGTCTTTTCCTCATTAACCTTCCTGCTTGCGGCTGTCCTTTACCGGAACACCGAAATGCGGAGTGCCGTCTTCGTTCCAGGCCAGCACCTGCGCACGGGTATGGCGGTTCGGATCATAGAGCGGATCACCGGTAATCTCCTTATAATTGCGGCAGTGGTAGATCAGCACATCCTCCCCGTCTTCGTTGACGGTGAAGCTGTTGTGGCCCGGACCGTATTGTCCGTTCTCCTCGGAGGTCTGGAATACCGGCTCCGGCAGCTTGGTCCACGACGCAGCATCGAGCAGGTCGCTGTCCTCATCGGCATAGAGCAATCCCATGCAGTAGTTGTGGTCGGTGGCGCTTCCCGAGAAGCTCATGAAGATGCGCCCGTTCCGTTTCAGCACCGCAGCACCCTCATTGACCAGAAAACCGATTTTCTCCCATTCATATTCAGGAGTGGCGATCATCGTCTGCTTGCCCTTAAGTGTCCATGGATTGCTCATCTCCGAGATGTACAGATTGGAGTTGCCGGGAATTTCCGGGTCCTTCTGTGCCCATACATAATAGCGGACACCCTTATGTTCGAATGAAGTTGCATCCAGGGCGAAGGATTCCCAAGCGGTCTTGACCTGGCCTTTCTCGGTCCATGTGCCTTCCAGCGGATTAGCCGATTCGTTCTCCAGGGCGAACATACGATGGTCGAACAGCCCTTCGTTAGTCTCGGTCGTACGGGCTGCGGCGAAATAGATATACCATTTGCCGTCGATGTAGTGAATCTCCGGGGCCCAGATATTGGCACTTAGCGGGCCGGTCTCATATTTGCGCCAGGCTACCGCCGGTTCGGCATCCCGCAGGCCTTCAAGGGTCTTGGCTCTGCGCACTTCAATCCGGTCGTATTCCGGTACCGAAGCCGTAAAGTAATAATATCCGTCGCTATGCTTATATACCCATGGATCGGCACGCTGCTCGATCAGCGGATTATTGTATTCTCTGTTTCTGCTCATAATGGTTTCTCCTTTAGTCTTATACTTTATTTCTGCAGGGAGAGCAGAAAGAACGGACGGACCAAGACGCTGCGGCCTGCCGTTCCTTCTCTCCCCAGGTACTATGGCTACTCCAGGGTCAGAACGGCGACACAAGCCGGCGGCAGCTCGCAGGTCAGCAAGCCGTCCTTGAGGGTTGCACCATTATAAGGAACCGGCGCCACATTGTCCGGTGACTGGAATGTATTGTGGGCATCCAGGTCTTTATGCGTCAGAATCTGTCCGGTTACAGAACCGGCCTGCAGACCGTCGACGGCAACCTTGAGGCAGGCACCGTCAACATGGCTCAGATTGCAGATGGACACATATAGCTTGCCCGCTTCATCGCGGGAGGCTGTGACGCTCAGCTGCGGAATTTGATCCCCGCCGAGACTGTAAACCGGACTATCATAAGCAACCTCCAGCAAATCATTGTCCTGATGCACCTTGTACATGTTGAGTACATGGTAAGTCGGCGTAAGCAGCATCTGCTCGCCTTCGGTCAGAATTAACGCCTGCAGCACATTGACCATCTGCGCCAGGTTCGCCATGTGCACACGACCGCTGTGCTTCTGGAATATGTTCAGGTGAATTCCCGCCACCAGAGCATCGCGCAGCGTGTTCTGCTGATACAGGAAGCCCGGGTTCGTCCCCGGCTCACTGAGGAACCAGGTGCCCCATTCATCTATAATCAATCCTACCCGCCGCTCCGGGTCATATTGATCCATTATTGCGGAGTGGCGCGTAATCAGCTCATCCATATATAGTGATTTCTTCATCGTCTCGAACCACTCGTCCGCTTCAAAGCCCAATGCAGAGCGCTTCTCTTCCCAGCTTCCGGGAATCGTATAGTAGTGCAGGCTCAAGCCGTCCATGAAGCGCCCCGATTCGCGCATCAGCACCTCAGTCCAGTGGTAATCGTCAATGTTGGCGCCGCCGGCAACCTTATAAAGCCGGTTATCGCCATAATTGCGGGCATAGGTCTGATAGCGGCGGTACAGGTCGCTGTAATATTCCGGGCGCATATTGCCTCCGCAGCCCCAATTCTCGTTGCCTACACCGAAATATTTCAGCTTCCACGGCTCCTTCTGCCCGTTCTCTTCCCGCAGAGCCGCCATCGGCGATTCGCCGTCAAAGGTCATATACTCGACCCATTCGGCCATCTCCTGGACCGTGCCGCTGCCGACATTGCCGCAAATATACGGCTCACACTCCAGCAGCTCGCATAGACGGAAGAATTCATGCGTGCCGAAGCGGTTGTCTTCCACGACTCCGCCCCAATGGGTGTTGATCATGCGTTTGCGTTCCTCCGGCCGGCCGATGCCGTCCTTCCAGTGATATTCATCGGCAAAACAGCCTCCCGGCCAACGCAATACGGGAATCTTCAGCTCTTTCAGTGCAGATACGACATCGTTGCGTATTCCGTCGGTATTCGGGACCGGCGAATCTTCTCCGACCCATAGCCCTTCATAGATACATCTGCCCAAATGCTCGGCGAAATGCCCGTACAAATATTTGCTGATCCGATGTACAGGAACATCGGCATTGATTCTAAGATTTACAGTCATCGGCTTCTCACTCCTTGGGCGTTTTTTTGTTTAGCCCTTTATCCCGGAATTCAGGTTAATGGATTGCGTAAAATATTTCTGCGCGAACAGGAAGATGACAAGTGTCGGAATAATCGCCAGGATCGCCGAGCCCATCAATTGGCCGATCATCCGGTAGTTTCCGTAAATATCCTGCAGCAGCAAGAGCCCCGCCGTTACCGGCATTTTGTCCACATCGGTAAATACGATAACCGGCCACAGGAAGTCATTCCACGAGCCCGTAAAGGAGAACAGTGCGCATACAATCAATACCGGTCTAACGAGCGGCATAATGATGGACCAATAAATCCGGAAATGTCCGGCGCCGTCCACATGTGCGGATTCATCGAGATCCTTGGGAATGCCCCGCATAAACTGTCTTACAAGGAAGATGTTGCCCATACCGGCCAGACCCGGAATAATCATCGCCCATGCAGAGTTGACCCAACCAAGGCTGTCGATAATTTTGTAGGAAGGAATCAGGTTTACAACGCCCGGGAAGAAGGAAATCCCCATCAAGGTGAAAAAGAGGGTGTCCCGTCCCTTGAAGTTCATCCGTGAATAGCCGTAGCCGGTAATCGAGATGACCACCACTACGAGGAACGTGTGCAGTGAGGCGATATACAGCGAGTTAACCAGCCAGCGCAGGATAGGTGCCGTTGATGTGTTCTCCAGAATGGTGACATAGTTGTCAAATATCCATTCCTTCGGAAACAGACGGAATCCGGAGGAGACCACTTCGGTCTGCGAACGGAAAGAGGTAGTGATCCCGAAGACAACCGGAACAATCCAAATTACGCACAAAATAAGCAAGAACAGATAGGAGATATATTTGGAAATGCTGATACTGGAGCCTTTTTTTGCTTTGCTATTATTGATTAACGGACTCTTGTTCACTTGCTCCGCCATCTGATTTGACATATGATTACACCCGCCTTTTCAAATTCCAGTTTCATCCGTGCCCGTGCACTTAAGCCGCATTCCGGTTCATCACGTAATACTGCAGAGCCGAGATGATGAGGATAACGATACCCAGCAGCACCGCCATCGCCGAAGCCATCCCTGCAATGGATTCCCCGTTGCCGAAGGCTAACTGGCGGATATACATCATCAGAACATGCGTGCTTTGGCGCGGTCCGCCGTCGGTCATCATGAGCGGCTGGCCAAAGACGTTGAACGCGCCGGCGGTAGTCATGACAAAGGTATAGATCAGCGGGAAGCGGATGGAAGGCAACGTAATGCTCGCGAATCTGCGGATCGGACCGGCGCCGTCGATGGACGCCGACTCATAGAGGTCCTGGGCTACACCGCTGATAGATGCGCGGTAAATAATCAGGTTGCCCCCGACGCCGCCCCAGACTGTAATGACAATAATGATGATCCAGGCATACGGCTGGTTGGCCGGCCAGGAGACATCGGAGTTGAACAGATTGCCTACGAAGCCCAGCTGTTTATTGAACAGCAGAAGCCAGATCAGCGCACCGGCAGAAATGGAGATCAGGCCCGGAACATAAAGAACAGCCTGAATCAGACCCTTACCCTTTACTTTCTTATGTTCGAGGGCAACGGCAATCAGGAGCGGAAGCACAATCAGGACAGGCACGGTAAAGAGCACGAAGAGCAGCGTGTTCTTGAGACCGTTGGTAAATTGCGTATGGAAGGTAGATGTGCCGTCAAACAGAATGGTTCTGTAGTTGTCGAGACCTACCCATGTCGGGTCGCTCATCAGGTTCCACTTGGTGAAGGATGCGTATATCCCGTAAATGGTCGGCAGCAGAATAAAGATAAGAAATAATATGATGTGCGGACCTACAAAGAAAGCTGGAGCCAGACTCATTTTCTTTTTCATAAGCAATCTTTTCTCCTTTGGCACAAAGCAATGTACCGTAATCGGCACATTGCTTTATGCAGTCATTTCCTTTATCTGTTACTGCGCTGCGCCCGCGCTTTCGGCAATCTTGTCTTCTACGAATTTCTGCATGGTCTGCAGCGTCTCGTCGATATCGACATTGCCGCGGACGATATCGCCGCAATAAGTGTCTACAGCTTCAGCAATGTATGGATAGTATTCGTAGGTGTAGATGTAAAGGGACTGAGTTTCTTTTTCATCGGAGGTGAAGAAGGATTGCATATAATTCTTGTATTCAGGGCTTTCATTCACTTGCTTCGAGGCTACGATCTGACCGGCTTTCGCCCATTCCATCGAGTTGGCACGGATGAATTCCAGGAACTGGCCAATACCTGCCACTTTCTCTTCGGATCTGTCTTCGTTCTTCAGCATCGCGAACAAGTGGGAGGAGCCTCTGTTCGTGAACTTGTCGGCGGAAGTGGAGTATACATTGGTAACCCCGAAGTTCAGGCCTTCAACGCCGGCATGTGCCGTGGAGCTCCAGGTACCGTCTGTGGAGAACAGAACGTTGCCGGATTGGAACATCAGGTAGCCGTCTTCGCCGAATGGAGTCATCAGGCCGGCATCATTAACCTTCTTAACCTCTTCGAACGCCTGCTTCATTACCGGAGTGTTCACTGCAGGCTTTCCATCCTGCTGGATGTCTCCGCCAAGGTTCTGGATTTGCGCCAGGATGACCCAGCCCAGGAGAGCGTCATTCACTACATAATCGCCTTCGTCCAGCTTGCCTTGCAGCGACAGCATTTCATCGATGGTTACCACATTGTCGTCGAGGAAGGATTCCACACCGTATTTCGCAAGCAAATCCTTATTGTAATACATAACGTTAGCGTGAATATCAAGCGGCACTGAATACTGAACATTGTCGATGGTTCCAGTCGACCATGCCTGCGGCAGATAGTTGTCCTGCTTCAGTTCCGGCTGCGCAGCGATCACGTCAGTCATCGGCTCCAGTACACCCTGCTTCACATAACCCGGTACGCGGTCCGCATGGATGATGGACAGATCCGGAACCCCTTTACCGGAGCTCAGAACAGTAGATATCTTGGTATACATATCGGCCGTAATGACGTGTTTCACTTTAATCTCCGGATTGGTTGCATTGTAATCCTTGACCAGCTGATCCATATAAGCACCGTCATCACCAGTCAGCGGCGTCCAGAACGTAATTGTCTTTGTATTGTCGTCCCCACCGCAACCTGTCAAAACCGTGGATAATAAAAGTACAGAAGCTAATACTGAAAAACCCCACTTTTTCTTCAACACTTTCTCCTCCTAATGTACTGATTTTAGTCAATTATCTACAAAATGTTTTTGCAAACAACGAACCCTGTGTAAGTAACTACTTTAAATTCTTATAAACCGTTTCATGTATCATTTAATGAATTCGCTTACAGTTATAAAATATCATACAATATTACGCTTGTAAATATAAAAATATAAATCTTTTTACACTTAATAAAACTAAAGTACATCCTTACGATATAAACCACTGAAAACACCATGTTTTTTCTGGTATCTTTCAGATTCATTTTATATAAATATAAACTAACACTTCGTTGTAAGCGTTTTATGTAACAAAATCGCCTGCTTCCAAAAGAGAGCTACTCCCTATACAGAGCAGCTCTTTTCGAGTCCGGTTTATTTGGCCAGACGAATTACATTCCATGAAGCCTTCGGTAATACTGTCTCTACATAGCCGTCCTTGCAGGTCGTATCCTTCATCAGCTGCGGCTTCACACGCTCCTCGCCTGCGCTGTTGACGGCCTTCAAATCATCATGCTGAAGCACGATGTGTTCCAGCAGTGAATAACCGGCAAATCCCCGGACATCACAGCTGAGATGCAGCCCTTCCTCCAAGTTGCGGTTCACGGCGAAAATGGTCAGCTCACCGGCTTCTTCGTTGTATACGATCGCACTGTCCAAATAAGGAACATCGGTATAATCCTGTGCATCGTATTTCGGGCTGTTTACCACCGGCTGCAATGAAATTCCGCGTCCGTATCTCGAAGCATGCATATATGGATAGAAAATCGTCTGCTTCCAGGCGGCTCCGCCCGCTTCTGTCATGATCGGCGCGATTACATTGACGAGCTGGGCCAGACAAGCCATCTTCACCCGGTCGGCATGGCGGATAAAGGTAATCAGCATGCTGCCAACGAGCAGCGCATCCTCAAAATTATAATGATCCTCCAACTGCGGCGGCCCGACGGTCCATGGTTCGATCTTCGAGTCCGCATCGTTGGAATGATACCACACATTCCACTCGTCGAAGCTGAGATTCATCTTCTTCTTGCTGCGTTTCTTCGCTTGGATATAATCGCAGGTCGCGGTCACCGTCTTGATGAAATGCTCCAGATCCATGCTGCGCGCCAGGAAATTGGCCGAATCATTGTCACGGTTGCCGTAATATTGATGAAGCGATACATAATCGGCCACATCATACGTATGCTCCAGCGTTATAGCCTCCCAATCCGGGAAGGTCGGCATGGCCGAGCTGGAGCTGCCGCAGGAGACCAGCTCAATATCGGGGTCCACCAGCCGCATCGCTTTTCCGGTCTCATAAGCCAGTCTGCCGTATTCGGCGGCCGTCTTCTGTCCGATCTGCCACGGACCATCCATCTCATTGCCGAGGCACCAGGTCTTGAACTTGTGAGGCTGCTCCACACCGTGACTCCGGCGCAGGTCGCTCCAGTACGAGCCTCCCGGATGATTGCAGTATTCCAGCAGATTGCGGGCCGCATCCACACCGCGGGTGCCCAGGTTAACGGCCATCATGACATCCGAGCCCACATCCTTGGCCCACTGGGCAAATTCGTTGGTGCCCACTTCATTCGGTTCTATGGTTCTCCAGGCCAGCTCCAGCCTGCGCGGTCTGTTCTCTACCGGCCCTACGCCGTCCTCCCAATTGTATCCCGAAACGAAATTGCCTCCGGGGTAGCGAATAATCGGCACATTCAGCTCTTGAACAAGCCCCTTCACATCATTCCGGAAGCCGAGCGCATCTGCCGCCGGGTGCCCGGGTTCATATATTCCGCCGTATACCGCTCTGCCCAAGTGCTCGATAAAGGAGCCGTATATGCGCTTATCCACTTCAGCAATCACAAATGCTTTGTCCACAATCAACGTCGCCTTAAGTACATCTGCCGCCATACTAACCACCTGCCATTTTATGTTTTTATCAAATAGTTAAAAAACATTTGAATGTATCCGCTTGCAGATATAAAATAACATATATAAGGGTTAAAGTAAATTGAATGTTTAAAACTTTTTATACTTTTATAAAGTAAAAAAGAAATTTTTCTTATAATTTCCGTAATTTCGGTGATTTTTACAATTGTCAGGCTGTAATATTTAATTTATTATGAAAAAAAGGCAGCTTGTATTGCAAAAATGCTGTAAAATTTATGAGAAGACACAAATAAAGTCAGGAAGCTTTCTTTTTTACCTCAATTAGTTTATAATTTTATAAAATAGTCGATTTAAGACGTCCGCGGAGGAAGGTACAATATAATGATTTATATTAAAGATTTAATGAGTGGGATTGATATTTTTAAAGCGCTCAGCTCCGAGATCCGGATTCAGATTCTCGAGCTGCTGGCCAGCAACCAGGCGCTGAACCTCAACGAAATCGCCAAACGGCTGAACCTCAGTAACGGTGCGATCACCATGCACATTAAGAAGCTGGAGGAGAGCGGCCTGATCGAGATCAATACTTCCGTAGGCAAGCACGGCATCCAGAAAGTATGCTATCTGAATAAGGATAAATTAATGGTCGATCTGCGCAGCAAGGATGTCGACAACCTCTATGAGGTGGAAATCCAGGTAGGGCACTACAGCAACTACCAGGCGACTCCAACCTGCGGACTGGCGACTAAGGACAGTATCATCGGGGACTTCGACGAACCCCGCTATTTCGCCGATCCGCAGCGCATCGAATCGGAGATTATCTGGATGGCCGAAGGGTTTCTGGAGTACCGTATCCCGAACTACCTCAAAGCCAATCAGACCTTCCGCGAAATCCAGTTCTCCATGGAGATCGGTTCCGAAGCACCGGGCTACAATGAGAATTATCCATCCGATATCTATTTCTATATCAACGGCATTGAAATCGGCTACTGGACCAGTCCCGGCGATTTCGGCGATACCCGCGGCACCTTCAATCCGGACTGGTGGCCGCCGCATCTCAATCAATACGGCATGCTGAAGCTGATCCGCATCAACAATGAAGGCAGCTTCATTGACGGCTGCCGGATCTCGGATATTACGCTAGATGACATCAAGCTGGATTACAAGAGCGAGCTGACTTTCCGCATCGCTGTCACCGACAAACCGGTCAACAAACGCGGCCTGACCATCTATGGCAAGCATTTCGGCAACTACAGCCAGGATCTGCTGGCCCGGGTCCTGTACAATGTTCATGAAGTTGGCGAGATGAACTGCAAGCTGACGACGAGCGGCGCGGCAAGCGTGGAATAAACTGACCCTGCGGTACAGGGCGAACGGGCAAGGGCACCTAAAGCGCGAGTATAAAGAGCGGATAACCGCTTTTATACCGCGCTTTTTTTGCCATATATTCCGCTTTGCAAAAATACGCACGATTTTAAATGTGACCATTTGTGCATTTACCCGGTCTAACTATTATCAACACAAACTTACAGAAAGGTGAGGATACAGTGGAGTTGACAATCCTTGCGGCCAAGGCAGCCAAAGGTGATCCCGAAGCGTTCATCGCTGCGGTCAGGCAGCTTGAGAATTCTCTGCACTACATGGCCAAGTCCCTGGTATCCAGGGACGAAGATGTTGCGGATGCTCTGCAGGAGACCATTCTCAAAGCTTACAAAGCGGTTACCTCCTTACGGGAACCCAAGTATTTCAAGACATGGATCTTCCGGATTCTGATCAATGAATGCCATAACATTCTGGCAGAGCGATCCGGTTCGGTATCCTTGGAGGAAGCTCCCCCGCTGGCTGTTTCTGCCGATGACTACGGGCGGGTGGATTTGAGGGAGGCCGTTGACCGGCTGGAGGAATCCCAGCGCATAACCGTGATTCTGCATTACTTCGAGGACCTCCCCTTGCGTCAGGTGGCCCAGGCTCTCAATATTTCGGAGAGTGCCGTAAAGATGCGGCTGATGCGGGCCCGCGATACGCTGCAAAGAACGATAGGAAATTACCATGAAGGGAAGATGAACTATGGCCGTATATAAATTAGAGGAAGAAATGAAAAAGCTCGATATTCAGGACAACCAGATTTCTCCGCTCGTCCGCACGCGTCTGGAAGAAACCTATGAGGCTATATCCATGGATGCAGGCTCAGTCCGCCGGAAAAAGCCGTCACCGGCCCGCAAATTCGCCTACACCGCAGCAGCCTCCGGGATACTGGCAGCGGGGATGTTCGCCTCCGCTTTCGTGTCACCGGTCATGGCGGATTCGTTGAAGAAGCTTCCCGTGATCGGCAGCGTCTTCAGTTCCATTCAGGGAGACGAAGGGCTGCGTCTGGCCGGACAGCTCGGGTTAACCTCGAACATCAACCGGACTGTTGCCTATGAGGATGTAAAGCTTGAAGTGACAGAGGCCTTATATGACGGTAACCGTGTTGCCTTTCTGCTGAATGTCAGTGCACCTAATCTTGTTGACGGGATCTACGATAACGGCAGAAAGAAGATTAAACTTAGCGATGCCCTTTCACAGGTTACCTTTACTTTGGACGGTAAGGCTCAGGATGAGCCAGGCTCGATATTCCAGGGCGGAACCTTCTATGGAAGCGCCGGCGAAGCGTACCCGAACACACTCGTCTTTGAGCAAACTGTCGATCCCCGGAATGCCCCTGGGCTTCTTGATGCAACGTTCACCCTTGCACTGGACGGGATTGATCATGAGTTCAGCATGGATATACCATTCCACAAGACAACCGGTGAAGGGATCAAAGCAAGTCCCAACTCCGTAAAATCGGCCAATGATCTAACCTTCTCCGTTGCCGATATCTGGGTAACGCCGGTTACCACCCGGCTGAAAACCTCTATCGCGCTCTCCGATGCCGAGACCTTAACGCTGAAGGAGGAACAGCGGCTGATCCGGATTGGCGTTGCCATATTTGATGATCAGGGCCGCCGGCTGACTGCCCTTAACGGAGACGGTATCATTGAAGGGAACCGCCTGACCTTCGACCGCCGTTACGCCTCACAGCCGGGAACGAGCAAATATTTCACCGTTAAGCCTTTTGTTATTAAAGATGACTTCACGGAGGATATACAAGATAGCCAATTCCTGAAGGATTTGGAGGTCCGGATTGAGCTTCCCGCCGGCCAATAAGCAACCATAAGCAACCGGACCACATGTCCTGTGAGAACGAAGTATAAATGCGTCCTGCTTGAACACACTAACTGATGTCTCCCATACCACCGAGAAGGAGTGTTTCCGATATGCGTGAAGGATTAATCCCCACCGTTCTTGGTACCGTCGTTTCCGCTTCCGGCGCAGCATTTCTGGGAAGCAAGTACAAGCTGGCAGCCACTGGGGTGCTGGGCTTCGGGCTGGCACATATCGTGCTTGGCGCCATCGACTTGTTTGAGCATCGGTAAAGGTTTTGGAAGATCCCGGCCCGTCACAACCTGTGCGGGCCGGTTTTTTATGGGTACACACAGTAGCATGAGAACACGCAAATGATTGCGGGAATGTGAAGGAATGACGCAGGGCCGCTGTTTGAAGCGATAAGTGTACTTTGTACAACTATTTCCGCAGTAAACAGCTCTTTTTAAGGGATAGTTGCACTTTCTACAACTATAATTGGCTAAACCCGCCCGAGAAGGGGATTATGCCATTTTTAGTTGTACGAAATACAGCTATTTCAGTATTACCGCCTATAAAGGCAGCTTTAGTTGTACAAAATGCAACTAAGCACTCCTGGCTGGGCTTAAGCACGTAGTTACTGGGCTAAGCATGTTGTTATTGGGCTTAAGCACGTAGCCACTGGGCTTAAGCACGTAGCCACTGCGTTTAATTAAGCATAATCTGCATTGGGACAGGTGTCAGGCTCCCCCATTCCGTTGTATTCAAGCTGCGGCCCCCTGCGCTTCAGAGCACATGCCGCCGTAATCAATAAACAAGCCCTTGCCTCCAGGGCAAGGACTCTGCGCTACTCTATTTTAAAGCCACGTAAAATAACCGTTCGGCGTCTTCATCGGCTTCATGCCAGGTGAAATCGGCGTACACCTTCACATCCCTGAACCCCGCAGCCTGCAGCTCCTGCTTCAGCCACTGCGGATCATAGGCGCGCTGGATGTGCGTCTCCTCAAACCGGCGGTACAGACTATCCTTCCCTTCCTCGCGTGCGAATATGGACAAGTGATGCTCGATCTCCATCCGCAGTTCATCGAGTGAGCAGGTCCAAATGTACGACACCGGGAGCTCGTCCAGAACAAAAGGCTGCTCCTCCTCATAACGGATCAGCGTGTCCGGGTGGTGAACATCGAAGATGAACGAGCCGCCTTCCTTCAATCCGGCATAGGTCCTGGCGAACACGGCCTGAATCTCCTCTTGCTCCAGCACGTAATTAAGGCAATCACAGAAGGAAATTACCGAGTCGACCTGTTCGGGCAGCTCCCATTCCTTCATATCCTGCCTGATCCAGCGCACGCTGCCCTCACGCAAAAAGCGGCGGCCTTGAGGATGCAGCTCCAGCTTCTGCTGCGCTACAGACAACATATCCGAGGACAGATCAATGCCTGTCATATGATATCCCGCTCCGCCGAGCGGAATGGTGATGGCTCCCGTGCCGCAGCCCAGCTCGGCTACTGTTCGAGGCTTACCGTACCGGCTCCAGGCCTCTTCCGCAAACTCCAGCCATCGGGGATACGGCATGTCTGCCATCAGTTCGTCATACACATAAGCAAATTTCCCATAGGAAGACAATTCGCACACCGCTTTCTTGCTCTCATGTAGTGAATCTGAAGCGCAAGCTCCAGTATTCCAGGCTCCCAGCCTTCAAGACTGGTCAATCCGCTTGGACCAGCTTGCCGGATCATACCAGCTAGGACAGCTAGGACAGTTAGGTTAGGTAGGTTAGCTGGGTTAGATAGGAAAGCTAGGCCAGCAAGGACGGATAAACCAGCAGGCCAACTCGGCTAGCTTACTCTAGCCCGCCTGCTCAGCTAGCTCGCCCTTTAGCTTACTCTAGCTCGCCCTTTAGCTTACTCTAGCCCGCCTGCTCAGCACTAGCTCGCCCTTTAGCTTACTCTAGCCCGCCTGCTCAGCTAGCTCGCCCTTTAGCTCACTCTTGCCCGCCTGCTCAGCTAGCTCGCCCTTTAGCTTACTTCTAGCCCGCCTGCTCAGCTAGCTCGCCCTTTAGCTTACTCTAGGCCGCCTGCTCAGCACTAGCCCGCCCGCGCTAGCTCAATCCTGTTCTGCTTCCGCCGCCTGTTCCTCTGGACGAGCCAGATAGGTCCAGTTCTCTTTCTGGGTAATCACCCCTTCCTTCATCAGCTTGCCCAGCGCCCGTTTGAACGCCGATTTGCTGATGCCGAAGCGCTGCTTGATAATATCCGGAGGTGTAGCGTCCGAATAGGGCATGGAGCCCCCCGGACGGGAATTCAGGAACTCCAGCAGCATGGCGGAATCGACATCGCGGCCGACTTCCTTGCGCTGGCTCATCGACAGATTCACCCGGCCGTCCTCGCGGACATGCGAGACCCGGGCCTCGAACTGCTCACCCAAGCGAAGCATACGGGTGCGTTCCGAGGCGTGGACCATCCCGATGACGCCAAAGCCCAGCACACCTGCATCCGCAAGCACGAACGTGCCCATCTGCAGTGGCTTATACACCCGTGCCGTTACGGCAGTGCCCATCCATGAGCTTGGCGCGGCAACAGCCAGCGGTGCCAGCTCCTGCTCACCTGCAAGCTTGGCACGCAGGCGTCCCTGCTTGTCATGCTCCATAATGACATACACTTTATCGCCGACCTGTGGCCGCAGCTCGGTCAGCTCCGGAAGCTCACCGATCGGCAGCAGCAGCTGGCGCCCTAGTCCCATCTCCAGAAAGCAGCCCAGCCGCGGATGAATATCCGCCACTTCCAGCAGCGCCATTTCGCCCAGAGTCAGCAGCGGCTTCTTCATCGTTGCCGCCAAGCGGTCCTCGGTATCAAAGAAGATAAAGACCTCAACCTTGGCACCGGGTTTCGGCTTGCTGCCCACGAGCTCGGTATAATGCAGCATAACCTCCTGTCCGCCTGCTCCAAGGAAATATCCGTATGGCGATACTTCCCGCAGAACTTCCAGGGTAACAATAGTTCCTGCAATCAGACTCATACCGACTCCACAACCTTGGCATCCGACCACAGACGCTCAATATTGTAATATTCCCGCTCATCGCGGTGGAAAATATGCACGATTACATCCCCGAGATCCATCAGCACCCAGCGCGCCGCATCCATGCCTTCAATACCGCGGATCATCCCGCCGGCTTCGTGAACCACTTTACGGACTTCAGTAGCAATGGCCTGCACCTGGGTATCGGAGTTCCCGTGACAGATAATAAAGAAATCGCTGATCGGCGAAATGCTGCGCAGGTCAAGCGCAACGACATTCATTGCCTTTTTGTCATTTACGGCTTTGAGGGCTAATTCCATCAGCTTGTTCGATTGTACACTCATTATTTATCCTCCAGTATTCTTACTAAATCATTGCGGGACAGTACAGTCAGCGGAAAAATAATCTGCCGCTTCTGCAGCAGCAGGCTGATCGTGGAATCAAATCCGGCGACGAGCCCTTCTTCAAGGCTGACCCCGGCAAGCCTGCGGATCTCCTCAACTCCCGGAAAGCTGCGGCCGGGTTCGATATAGTCGGCCAGGCAAACGATCTTTTCCAGCTTCGTCATACCCACGCGCCCCGATGTGTGATAACGGATGGCGCCCAGCACCTCGGGATCGGAGATGCCGTAATCCCGTTCCGCCACGAATGCCCCGACCTCCGCATGCCACAGCGATTTGTCGTACAGGAGCAGTTCGGCGGACAAACCATTCGCTTCGATGATCTGTCTTTGCTGGTCGACCGGCCAGTATTTGGCGACATCATGCAAAATGGCGGCCGTCTCGGCAACGGCCGGATCGGCACCGTAGCGTTCCGCCAGCTGTACAGAGGTCTCCATCACGCCCAGCGTATGCTGCCAGCGCTTGGCGGGCATCTGGGCAGAGACCGCTTCCATCAGCGCTTCACGGCTGTATTCCATAACATCCACTCCTTTGCACATAATCGAACACCGCATCCGGAACCATGTAGCGGATGGATTTCCCTGCCGCCGCGCGGCTTCTCAGCACCGTGGACGAAATATCCACCTGAAGCATGTCCGCAAGCAGCACCTTCTGCGCGATATGCCGGGGCAGCGCTGCAAGATCAAGCGGAGTGCCCGGACGTCCGACGCCGATAAAATAAAGCCGCCGGATCAGCTCATCGATATCCCGCCATTTCGGCAGGTACTGCACCATGTCAGCACCGATGATGAAATAGAACTCATCCTGCGGATATTCGGCCTGCAGGCGGCGCACCGTTTCGATGGTATAGGATACGCCGCCCCTGGCGACTTCCCAGTCAAGGACACGGAAGGCAGGATGGCCGGCTACAGCGCTGTGCACCATCTCCAGCCGCTGCGCACCGGTTGCACCCGCCTCATGCTTATGGGGCGGAATATGTGAAGGCAGGAACCAGACCTGCTCCAGCCCGTATGCCTCGCGTGCAGCCTCCGCCGCCAGCATATGTCCGATATGAAGAGGATCGAAGGTACCTCCCATAATTCCGACTTTCATGAGAGTCACCCCCTCCACTGTTCCTAAGCTTTATATGTGCTTCTGCATGCGGACCTTAGTAACATGTCCTTATTTAGGAAGCTCGATTGTTTTGTAATCACGGGATTCCTTGTACAGGATAATGGTCTTGCCGATTACCTGCACGAGTTCGGCTCCGGATTGCTCCGCCAGCTCTGCACCGATCTCCTTCGGATCGTCGGCATTATTGTTCAGCACACTGATTTTCATCAGCTCCCGCTTCTCGATCGCCTCTTCGATATGACGGATGAGGTGATCGTTCACGCCGCCTTTGCCGACCTGAAATACCGGGTCCAAATGGTGGGCCAACGAACGGAGATAACGTTTTTGTTTTCCAGTTAACATAAATCAACATGCTCCTTAGTTTATAAGTATTATTACCCTAAAGCGGTATATCCATAGCTTTAACCGAGACAATCCAAAATAGCCTGCCGCATGATGTCCACAGGAGCAGCCTGCCCGGTCCAATATTCCAGCGCATATGCCCCTTGGTAGACGAACATGCCCAGTCCGCCGTGAATCCGGCAGCCGATACGCTCCGCTTCCTTCAGCAGCCGAGTATTCAGCGGGTTGTAGATCAGATCGCTGACGATTTGTCCCGGCCGCAGCAGCGACGGCTCCAGCGGCATGCCGTCCAGATGAGGGGCCATGCCGACAGAGGTCGTATTAATGATAATATCGGCCTGGGAGACCGCCTCCGCTGCCTGTTCAAGGGCGATGCCGGTGACCGTAACGGCGCTCCGGCAGGCCTCGGCCAATTCCTCCGCCTTATCCTTCGTACGGTTGGCAATGACAATCTGCTCCGGACGCTCCTGCAGCAAGGCTGTGACGATGCCTCTTGCTGCTCCGCCGGCACCGAGTACCACAATGCGTGCGCCGTTTAAGTCCGGCGCCAACTCTGATTTCAGGGAACGAACATAGCCAATGCCGTCCGTATTATATCCGGTCAGCACCCCACTGTCGTTGACAATGGTATTGACTGCGCCGACGCTCAGCGCACTGGCGTCCAGCTTGTCCAGATAAGGCATAACCGCCACCTTATGCGGTATGGTGACATTCACGCCGCGAAAGCCCAGCACACGGACCGCCTGTACCGCTTCGGCAAGACGCTCCGGCACAATATGGAGCGGAACGTAAGCACCGGGGATGCCCAGTGCCTGGAGTGCCGCCATGTGCATAACTGGTGATTTCGAATGGGCGATGGGATCGCCCATAACGCCCAGCAGTATGTCCCCGCCTAAGCCGTTAACATTATAATGGGTCTTCGACAAACCGGCCTCCTCCTTCCGTTCAGATCATGGATGGCCGGGTTAGCACCTTCACGCCGCGCGGCACATGTACTGCGACTATGGCTCCGGAGGTGGAGTTGACCTTGATCCAGCCGAGTCCGGAGATGAATACATCGGTAGCACCGCCCCTGGCGACCCGGAATTCATGACGCTGCCAGGCCGGAAGCTTATCCTTGTCCTCTGCACTTGGCGGAGACAGAAGTTCCCCGAGATGCTCCTCGGCCAGGGAATCGGCACGCTCCAGCTTCGTGCGGTGGATCTTCAGCGTACCGCTGATATAACAGGTGAACGATTGGCGTTCTCCTTGAATAAAATCAAAGCGGCCCAAGCCCCCGAAGAACAGTGTCTGTCCTTCATTTAACTGATATACCGCCGGCTTCAGCGGATTCTCCGGCATCACCGCGCCGAGATCGCGCCGCTCCACCAGTTCACTGTAGCGCCACGGATAGACGATCCCCGGCGTATCTACGATAAAATGCCCGTCGTCGAGCGGGATTTTGACCATATCCAGTGTTGTTCCCGGATAACGGGAAGTCGTCAGCTCCTCGGTAAGATCACTGTAATCAGAGATCAGCCGGTTGATCAGAGTCGATTTGCCCACATTGGTCGCACCGACCACGTAGACATCCCGCTGCCCGCGCAGCTCACTCACTACATCAAGCAGGCGCTCAAAGCCCTGGTTGCGTTTGGCGCTGACGAGCACGATTTCAGCCGTTCGCAGGCCCTGCTCCTTGCAGCGCTGCTGCATCCAGTTCCGCAGCTTGTTCCAGTTCGTTACCTTGGGCAGCAAATCGCATTTGTTGACAGCCAGGATGACCGGGTTGTTGCCGACAAACCGCTGCAGTCCGGAAATCAGGCTGCCTTCCAGATCAAACAGGTCGACAATATGAAGCACAAGCGCATTCTTCCCGCCGATGCCGCCGAGCAGTTTCAGGAATTCATCCTGGTCGACGGAGACGGAAGACGCCTCGTTATAATTCTTAATCCGGAAACAGCGCTGGCAGATGACCGGCTCCCGGTCAAATGCGGCTTCCGGGATATAGCCGGGCAGCTCCTTATTGTCGTTCTGCAGCTTGATGCCGCAGCCGCTGCATTTCACGGGCCGCTGATGATCACGATGTTCACTCATGGGGTTTTGTCCTCCTCTTGCCACAATCCTTGCTTGCGCAGCCGGGTCAGCGCAATCCGCTCAATGCGGCGGTTAATTCTTGTACCGACACCTTCATCCGCCGACGAGATCGGCAGCACCAATACGGTGTACAGTCCCAGCCGGTTGCCGCCGTATACATCCGTCAGCATCTGGTCGCCAACTACTATCGTCTCCTGAGGCTTAAGCTCCATCAGCTTCATCGCTTTCAGAAACGGAGTATTGCTCGGCTTACGGGCCTGATGCACAAATTCGATATTCAGCGGCGTTGCAAACTTGGACACCCGGTCCATGTTGTTATTAGATACAATGACCAGCTTGAACCCGAGCTCCTTCACCTTTGCGAACCAGAGCACGAGCTCGGGTGTGGCCAGAGGAGCCTTGGCGCCCACCAGCGTATTGTCCAGATCCGTGATAATTCCGCGGTATCCCGCTGCATACAGCTCGTCCAGAGCAATATCGAATACCGTATTGACCCGCAGTTTCGGGACCAGCTTTTCAAACAATGAACGTTCACCTCATTCTTTATTCGGAAAAACTATAACTTATTCTTGCCGGGCCGCACATGCTGCCTCAGCCGCGTGCCCGCAAGCTTCGCTTCAGCTGCAAAGCTTCAGTATACACGCTATGCCAATCTTTGTCTTCAATAATCTCGGGACTGTAGCTGGCCCGTTCGAAAATCCGCAGCAGCTCTGCAAGGCTCGCCGCCGCTGCCGGACGCTCCCGGCTCCAGCGGCTTACGGATTCCCGCAGCGTTTCGTGCTCTTCCTTAAGCATACCCTTTCTGCGCGCATAGCTTACCCAGCGCTCCGTCTCTGCTATAACTTTCTGCAGCGGAGTGAGCGGCCGCCCGTTGCGCAGACGGCGCAGCAGGAACCGCAAGGAATTACGGTGCTGCCACAGCAAGTATCCCGCCCACAGCAGCAGAACGGCACCGGCCGCAATGACCGCCCATATACCGATGTGCAGCCCGCCGCCGGTTGTTCCGCTATCGACAGGCGTTTGCTCCGGCAGGGTCTCTTCGGGTTCAGGCTCCTCTGTCTCCTCGGCGAGCGGCTCTTCGCTCTGAGTCAGCAGCGGTACGCTGAAGCCTGGCGTCGCTTCGATAGGCACCCAGCCATAATCGCCGAAGTATACTTCCGCCCAGGAATGGGCGTCGGCGTTAGTAATCGTATAATTGTTATTGACATAGCCCTGCTGAGCCAGATTCTCCGGCAGCTCGGCCTGTTCACCGGGCGCATAGCCCTTCACCCAGCGGGCCGGGATATCCAGTGAACGCGCCATCGTCACAAGCGCAGTGGAATAATAGTCACAGTATCCCTCCATGATCTCGAAGAGAAACCGCTCGACCAGATCCTTGCTCTTGCCCTTCGAGACATCAGGCTGGTTCGAATAAGGAAAGGTCTGCTGCAAATATTGCTGCAGAAGGGCTATTTTCTCATACGGATTCTCCGCTTCGGCTGTGACCTCCAGCGCCAGCGCCTTCACCCGTTCAGGGAAATTGTTGGGGAGCTGCAGATACTGCCCCAGGTCCCGTCCTTCATATAACTGGCTATACGTCTGCTGGCTGAGCTCCTGAAGCGGGATAACCGGAACCTTGGAAACCACAACATAGCTCATTGGATACGAAAAGCCCTTCTCGTCCGCATCCCATAGCAGCTCGCTGTCCCGGCTTCTCCAAGCCAGCGCGGAGCTGCTGTCCTCGCCGTCTACAGTTTCAACCATGGCCAGCGAATACGCCCCGAACAGCACAGGATAATCATTGGCGCCCAGCAGCTTGACCGTCTGGCGCAATTCCCGAATCTGCGCCTTGGGAGCCGGGCTGTGCTCCAGCCCCTCGCCTGCGTTCACCCCGCTATAGGGCCCGCGCGCAGCTGTGTCATCGTCGCTCCAGCCGTTGCCCGAATATTCGCTGCGGGTCTCGCCCCTCATATAAGTGCGCAGATCCGAAGTCACCGTCATCACAGGCGAATAATCAAAGTTGAAGCCGCCGCCGAGATTACTGTCGTCCGTGCTGTAGCCGGAGGCGGTCCGCGCTGCGGAGAGCACGCCTTCGCCGGTCTCCGAGACATCGCCCGATGTACCGAGCTTGCCCGGACTGCCCGATCCGTTCCATTCCTGCCAAGCCGTATACGGGTCGGTCAGGGCTGGCCGTACCGCCGGCATATTGATGCCTGTAATGATGACAAGTGAGAAGATGATGGCAACATTAACAGCAATTTTAAAAGGATACTTCAGCAAATGCACCCAGCCGCGCGGGTAATGCAGCTGAAAATTCCGCAGATGGCGGATCACCAGCCAGCCCATTGCCGCAGCGACCGTCCAGGCGACCTCCTGCCACAGGATGGCGGGGGTGAACGAATCCAGGGCAGCGAAAGCAACTATGTTGGTGGCAGTGAACATCAGAATCCGCGCCTTGGTGGTTACCCACCAGGAGCTCAGCAGGAATACAGCACCCGCCGCCAGTGCAAACCAAAGATAAGGTACCATCCGTGCCACAATATCCGGAAGCTGGTCGCGCAGTGCCGGCAGCCACGGATCGGGAATATAAACCCCGTAATGCAATATCATGCGGTAAACGATCAGCAGCGCAGCTGCAGCTTCCAGCACAAGCCGGTAGCCCCAGCGCAGCGGAACGGCGATTTCAATGACTGCAACCGCCGTTAAGGTGAAGAGGACGGAAGCGGTGGTAACTTGAAGCCAGAAGGGCTCCGTATAAGAGATCCATTGCAGGGCGAACACCATCAAAAACAGCAGACTGAAGGCACGGTACCACGAGGATTTCAAATGGTTCATCCAGCTTCTCACCTTAGGCTTTCACCTCCTACCACAGCGGGCAGTTCCTGCAGTGAGTGCACGCTGTAGCCCGTGATGCCCCGCTGCTTCAGCGCCTCCAGCCACTCTCCGCCCCGGAGAACCGCTCCGGGATGCCGGACATAAATCTGCGAAGGCGTCATTCCCGAGCGCTCCGCCCAGCGCAGCGCATCGAGTGCAGGCTGGCCGCTCTGCGGGCTGATCAGGACGAAGTAGCAGCCCTTGGGGAACATCCGGCTGCTCTGTTCCAGCCGCGTGGCAAGCGGCCCCCGGCCCTCGGCGTTGATATCGACGAGGTACTGGATCATCCGCTTGCGCTCCGCCTCGCTCTCGGCGGGCTGAAATACCGCCGTATTCTTCCCCAGGCAGCATAGTCCGATGCCGATCCGCTCACGGATCCCGTAGCCGAGCAGCGAGGCGGCGATGGATACGGCAAGCTCGAATTGTGCAGAGCCTCCGTAGGCATTGGCGCTGCCGTCCAGCACGAGCATGGTCTTGGGAATGGATTCATGCTCGAATTCCTTCGATTTCCACTCACCGGTCTTGGCGGTCGCATTCCAATGAATCCGCGACAGCCGGTCCCCGTAGACATAGTCGCGGACACCGTTGATCTGCGTCGTCTCTCTGCGGGAAGGCATCAGGGCTGCCTGCGGCCCGGCGAGACGCGACCTCCGGTCGTAGAGCTGCCAGCGCGGAATCAATACCGCCCGGGGCAGGACCCGGAACTGGCCCTCCGCCAGGAAGGTGCCTTTGTGCTCCACCAGTCCGAAGATATCCTCGCAGAGAATATCCGTGTCGGAGAAGGTATACCGCCCGCGCTCCAGCGGCGGCGTCTGGAAATTCAATTCTCCCTGGCCCTTGAAGCTCGGAACAAGGCTCTCCTCGAACACCCAGGATTCCCCGTTGTGGCGCTTCAGCACTTCCCGGACCACCACATAAGGCAGGGGCAGGAGTCCGGGGATCGTTACTTTTAAATTGACGGCGAGATGTCCGCCGGCGTGCAGCAGATCCGGCTTGTCTATACCGGACGACATCTGACGCATGCCCTTGGCCTTGCGGACGCCGAAGGTTCCGGAAACGACTAAATAGATCAGCAGCACTGAAACCATAATAAACAGCATAATGGAGGTTTTGCCGCCCTGAAACAGCACATAGAGCAGCGTAATCCCCCATATGACCAGAATACCGGCGAATTTTCCCGGCTGAATGACAGCGGCTGCTCCGGTCCATGGATTCTTCATCTTATTGCCTCATCGCCACGGGCACTTGAATACTCTGGATGAGCTTCTGCAGCAGGGAATCCATGCTGACATTATCGAGACGGCTCTCCGGACGGAGCAGAATACGGTGGCCCAGCGCAAAAGGAGTCAGCGTCTTCACATCATCCGGAAGCACGTAATCACGCTCCTGCAGGAAGGCGTATGCCTTGCAAGCCATCATGAATGAAAGGGAAGCGCGGGGGCTTGCCCCCAGCAGCACCAGCGGATTCTCGCGCGTCGCGCGCACAATCGTCAGCAAATAGTTCAGGACGGGGTCGCTGATATAAACCTCGCGGATCTCCTCCTGGATTGCCGCGATCTGCTCCATGCTGGTCACCGCGTTCAGCTTGTCCACCGGCTGGCCCTCCTGGTGGCTGAGCAGCAGGCTTTTCTCCGTATCGGCATCCGGATAACCCAGGCTGATCCGCAGCATAAAGCGGTCAAGCTGCGCCTCAGGGAGTGTATAGGTGCCTTCGAAATCAATCGGATTCTGCGTCGCGCACAGCATGAACGGGTGGGGCAGCGGGTAGGTCTCGCCGTCCACCGTCACATTGCGTTCCTCCATGACTTCGAGGAGAGCGGACTGCGTCTTGGTAGTGGCGCGGTTAATCTCGTCGGCCAGCAGAATATTGGTCATCACGGGACCCGGCCGGAAATGGAACATTTCATCGCGCGGATGGTAGACGGAGACGCCGGTAATATCACTCGGCAAAATGTCGGGATTACACTGGATCCGGCGGTAATCACCGGACATGGACCGCGACAGCGCGCGGATCAGCTGGGTTTTGCCCGTGCCGGGAACATCCTCGATCAGTACATGGCCTCCGGCCAGAAGCGCCGTAAGCAGCAATTCTATTTCAAACTTTTTACCTAGTATGCAGGATTCCAAATTAGTGCGGACAGCGTTCATAATTTGCGTTGATTCTTGACGTACGGGCATATAGTGTGAACCTCCTATGTCAGAATAAGCGTATTATTTACATTTTACATGATATAGGGGGCCAAAGTACATGTTTGCCGCCGCCTTGAAAATTCGGAAGAAATCACAAAACATCGCCTGCAAACCGGTGCGGATGCAGTGAAGCTGACTCGGGTTCATGGAAGGGTCCAAATCCCACAAGTTCAAGCCACAAAGCGGTGCATGTGAGGCGAGGCTGACTCCGATATTTTGCAGGGGTCCGGCGCTTGCCCGGACAGCTCACATAAAAAGCCCCGCTGGCGCGGGGCTTAATTTACCTGATTTTATTTGCCATTCTCCCCGACCAGTTCGTTCAGGCTGACAATCAGGCTCTCCAGCTCCATAAAGCTTTCCACCAAATGAAGGGTAATGGCACGCTGCTCCTCGACACCCGCCAGGATCTCTTCCGTAGCCGCGCTGGATTGCTGGGTGACACTGGAGAATTCGGTGATCTCTGTGACCACTTTTTCCGAGAAACGCTTCATTTCTTCCGAGCTCTGTTCAATTTCACCCGCCTGATTCAATACATTGGTGGTGTTGTCCTGAATCTCGCGGAATACCTGCTCTGTGCTTACCATTGATGCGCTGCCTTCAACCAGCAGCTCCCGGCTGTGCTCGAACAATCCCAGCAGCTCTGTAGTCTGGCGCTGCAGCGCCGCGATTACACCGCTGATCTCGTCGGCCGTCTGCCCGGAGCTCTCGGCAAGCTTGCGCACTTCGCCCGCCACTACGGCAAAGCCCCGGCCATGCTCACCCGCACGTGCCGCCTCAATCGACGCGTTCAGCGCCAGCAGATTGGTCTGCCGTGAGATTTGCATGATGCCCTCCAGCATGTCATGGATGTTCTGTCCCCGCTCCGCGAACGCCTCCATTTGGGTCGTGGTTTGCTCCATAACCTGCTGCAGCTGCGTGAACTGCCCGGTGAGCACTGCCACCCTGCCGCCTCCCTGCTCGCTGACCTCAGCCGTTGCCGCAGACAGCCGCTTCATATCCTGCGAATAACCGGCCACATCGCGGATATGCCGGTCCGACACGGAGATCGCTTCTGTGATCTCGGAGATGCTTCCGGCCTGATACTCAATGCCCTTGGACACTTCCTGGAATCCGATTGCCACCTCATTGGTAATGGCCCCGGCCATCTCCACCTCAACCTTGAAATTGCCCGTAAATTTATAGAGACCGTCTACCGCTGCCTTCACCCGGTCCAGCATAAATTCGATCCTGCTTCCGGCCGCCTCAACCTCATCCCGCTGCGCTTCGCTATGACGGATCAGACGCTGGTTAAGAAACGCAACCACTATCAAAACGCCGCTGATCAGCAGATAAACGCCGAATTCGTTCACATAAGCCATCAACCTCTCCTCGGAGGTAGCGAACTCACCGGTCAGACTCAGCTGCACCAGAAGATTCAGCGTGCTTAAGCCGGCGGCAACGGCGAAATATTTGTATTCCGGATAGAATAACAGCACGGAACATAACAAAAGAACAACCAGCGCATTCACTTCATAAATGGTCAAATATACACCGAGCAGTGTAAGCAGGCCGGTAAAAATCCAGGGAATGACCAGCACCCCTTTGCGCTTCATGTTACAGTACGTTACCGCTGCAGCCATAAGGACAGCAGGAGTGTTGGATACCCACAGATTGGGCAACTGAAAGGCCAGCACCACTGCCACAGCGCAAACTATCCAGAAAGCACCGATAATAATTTTGTTTCGAGTCCAAAAAAGCTCAATTTTACGCTGATTGTTCAACATCCTGCACATCCTCCGCCATATTTTCCATGAATCTAAGAATATATCGTCAAGTTTCGACTTTTTTTTAACATTTGACCTATTGTTAGCCTGCATAATACCAAAAGAAATTCGTTCATCGTCCCCCTGGCCCCGGCCATTCTCTGGATCCCAAGCGCTTGCATTCATTTTCATAAATAGGCAGACCTCTACAGCACACTCTATATTTCGGAACTTCGAGAGAAAATTTCAAGATGGTCCCGCCTATTCCGTAGCATTGAAAAAGACCGCCAATCGGCGGTCCGTTCCCACTGCATATTCCGTTTGATATAACTCATCCCTTCGGCCGCACCACCAGCGCCGCCAGGAATGAGAATACAATCGCCGAGGAAATCCCCGCACTGGTTACGTCAAAAATACCTGTAACGACCCCGACCCAGCCATCCCGCTCCAGTTCGGTTAACGCCCCGTGCACCAGGGAGTTGCCGAAGCTGGTAATCGGCACGCTCGCGCCTGCTCCGGCGAATTTCACCAGCGGATCATAAAGGCCGAATGCGTCCGCCACAGCCCCCGTCACCACCAGGGTGCTCATCGTATGCGCCGGCGTCAGCTTGAATACATCCATCAGGATCTGCCCGATGACGCAGATGGCCCCGCCGATCAGAAAAGCCCATAAATAAATCATGCTTCATCACCTCCGCTCTCAAGCGCTACGGCATGGGCGACGCACGGAATGCTTTCGCCCTGCTGATACGACAGGGGCGAGAGCAGCGCGCCGGTAGCGACGATCAGCACGCGCTTCAGCTCCCCCTTGCGCATCCGCTTCAGCAGATGGCCGTAGGTCACCGTCGCCGAGCAGCCGCAGCCGCTCCCGCCTGCGATGACATATTTCTGCTTGTCCATATCGTAAATCAGCAGGCCGCAGTCGTTGAAGGTCGTCTGCTCCATCGGAATGCCTTCCTTGGCCAGCAGCTCCTTGGCAATCGGCAGGCCAACGGATGCCAGGTCGCCCGTAACGATCAGATCGTAATACCCCGGCGAGAGGCCGGTGTCGCGGAAATGAGCGGTAATCGTATCGACTGCCGCCGGAGCCATCGCTGCGCCCATATTGAACGGGTCGGTCAAGCCGAGGTCCATAATTCTGCCGATTGTCGCAGATACCACATGGATAGCGCCGGGGCTGCCATCGTTGCGGCCGACCACGGCACAGCCTGAGCCGGTGATTGTATACTGTGCGGTCGGCGGCTTCTGGGAACCGTACTCCGTCGGGTAGCGAAACTGCTTCTCGACGGTACAGTTATGGCTGGAGGTACCGGCAAGTGCATATTTGCCGCCCCCTGAGTCCACAATCATGGAGGCAATCGCGAGACTTTCCATGGAAGTCGAGCAAGCGCCGAACACCCCTAGATAAGGAACAGAGAGCTTTCGGGCCGCGAACGAGCTGCTGATAATCTGGTTCATCAGATCGCCGCCCACAAAAAATTCCAGCTGCTCCTGCTCCAGCTTGGCGTTCATAATCGCCAGCTTTGCCGCCTTCTCGAAGAGCGCACGCTCTGCCTTCTCCCAGGTTTTCTCCCCCATTTCCAGGGAATCATAGATGAAATCAAAATCTGAAGCAAGCGGGCCTTCGCCCTCTTCCGGGCCGACGACAGCGGAGGCCCCGAGAATTATGGGACGGGTGGTATAAAGCCAGGTCTGGCTGCCGAGTTGTTCCATCGTTTAGTGTGAACCTCCCCAGCCCATAATGGCGTAGACTACGCCAACCACAAAGGCGGCGACGACACCAAAAACAATAACGGAGCCGGCAAGCTTGAACATATTCCCGCCCACTCCGAGCACCAGTCCTTCGGCGCGGTGTTCCAGTGCGGCCGAGCACATGCTGTTGGCAAAGCCCGTTACGGGCACTGCGGTTCCCGCCCCGCACCACTGGGCCAGCTTGTCATACACCCCGAAGCTGGTCAGGATGACCGACAGCAGGATCAATACGGCGACTGTGGGACTGGCCGCTTCACGTGAGGTCATATCGAAGATGGCCATAAAGGCCTCCTGAATGCCTTGACCCAGTACGCAGATCAATCCGCCGGAGAGAAAGGCGCGGATGCAGTTCTTAAAGACGGGACGGGAAGGTACGTAAGGCTTGGACAATTTCTCGTAGTCCTGAGGGGTCATAGTGTCTAGACGGAGCTTGACACCGGAAGTTTTCGTTTTGACCGGCAATAGGGACACCTCCTGGAATGATGGCGAAAGGAAAGGCCGGCTGCTGGGCATCCGGCGCTCCCTCCGGTTTTCTTTTGCTTTCGCGATAACTTTTCCTTATTGTTCGCCGGATACCGCTCCGTTATGACACCCGCCGTTCAGGAAAAATACAACAGCACCACGACCAGCAGCAAAAACAGGATTAAAATCAGCACGGCTTCGCTGGGCGGACCGTAGCGGCGGGGAAAAGTCCGCCGCATCCCGCTAGTCCGCATCCTGCCGGTGAACCCTTGACTGGCGGGGCGGGCCAGGCTTCCTGCACCTTTCATTGCACTCGCTTCCTTTCTGCGGCTCTTTACGCACAGAGCCTCCGCTCTTATCTTATTCGCGGGCTTTATGCCGGGTGTTCATCCTTTCCTGGCGTGGACAATCGCGCCAACAATGTTCATACTGGATATGATGAACTTGAATGCTCGGAGGCATCAGCAATTTAGGGAAGGTTTGGAACTGGAGGAGCGGGAGCGTCCGCCTTTAGATTTGAATTTCTACCGAGATTCGTTTAAATCCAAGAAATCCAAATCTAACAGCGGCCGGAAGTCCAAACATTACCGCATTGCATACAGAGCCGATTGAGTACTTCAATGGTTCAACTTATAGTTAAGGAACAGCAAAGGAGAGATCAACATGAATCAGGAAACCCTCGATTTGTTTAAAACACTCACTGAATTCCCGGCGGCGCCCGGCTTCGAGCGAGAGCTGCGCGCATATGTCAAGGAACAGCTGGCGCCATATACAGACGAATTCGTGCAGGACCGGCTCGGCAGCCTGTTCGGCGTACTGCGCGGCGAAGCAAACGGTCCGAAGATTATGGTCGCCGGCCATTTTGACGAAGTCGGCTTTATGGTGACCGGCATTACGGACAACGGTATGATCCGCTTCACCCCGCTGGGTGGCTGGCTGGCCGCAGCGGTGGCTTCCCAGCGGCTGCAGATTATTACGCCGCAGGGCGCAATCAATGGCGTTGTCGGCAGCGTGCCGGTCCATCTGGTCAGCCCCGAGGACCGGAACAAGCCGGGCGACATCGCCAAGATGTACCTCGACATCGGCGCCGACAGCCGCGAGGAAGCGATGGGCTTCGGCGTCAAGCCAGGCCAGCAGATACTTCCGGTCTGCCCGTTCACGCCGCTCGCCAATCCGAAGAAGATTATGGCGAAGGCCTGGGACAACCGTTACGGCGTCGGTCTGGCCATTGAGCTGGTGAAGGCGCTGGCCGGCAAGCCCCTGCCGAACACGGTGTTCGCCGGAGCCACCGTCCAGGAGGAAGTCGGCCTGCGCGGCGCGCGCACCGCAGCCAATCTGCTGCAGCCGGATATCTTCTTCGGCCTTGACGCCAGCGCCGCCGCTGATATGACCGGCGACCGCCAGGCCTTCGGGCATCTCGGCCAAGGCGCACTGCTGCGCATCTTTGACCCGACGATGATCACCCACCGCGGCCTGATCGAATATGTGCAGGATACGGCCGACACCCACAAGATCAAATACCAGTATTTCGTCTCCCAGGGCGGCACCGACGCCGGTCAGGTACATGTCAGCGGCATCGGTATTCCGTCGGCCGTCATCGGTATCTGCTCGCGTTACATCCATACCGCGACCTCCATCATTCACAGCGATGATATTGACGCTGCCAAAGAGCTGCTGATCAAGCTGGTCGAGGGACTTGACCGAACCACACTGCAGACGATTCTGGAGAACAGCTGATTCCATTCTCTTTATCATACCGCTTCAAATTGTGGCACATACAAACGGGCCGATCCGGATGATTTCCGGGTCGGCCCGTTTTGCCGTCATAGGCAGTCCTGCCCTCAGTTGCGCGAGCGGATCTCCTGACGCATGAACAGATAGTAAGAGATGCCGAAGCATAATACGGTTTCGGCCAGCAGCCCCGTCAGCTGCGGCCAGATCAGCAGCACGCTCTGGCCCAGCGGCAGCGGAGCCGAGATCGCTCCCACCAACTGGTCCATCGTCAGCGGACCGAGCGAGCGGACGCCGGGCGACAGCATAGTGGTGATCGTCTCGGCGAACAGCTCGCTCGGCGACAGGCGGTTTAGCGTAAGTATAAAGTTGGCATGGCGCAGCTGCTCGCTGACTGCAGCGGTATCCGGTACCGCCGTGGCGCTGCCGATCAGATTAATGATCATGCTGTAGAACAGAGTCAGGAACAGCCAGACGGCAATGCCGGACAAGGCCGAGGTCGCTGCCTGGCGGAAGCGGATCGAGAACAGGATCGACAGGTTCAGCCAGAAGCCGATATAGACCACGGCGATGATCAGGAAGAACAGGATCCGCCAGAATTCCTCCGGCGTCGGCGGATAGCCCATGGTCAGGAGTCCGAGGCCGGTGACCAGCAGGCCCAGCGCAAACACGACGATCGCAATCAGGATCAGCGAGGCCGCGAACTTGGCCTTCAGGAAATCGTCACGGTAAATCGGCTGGGACATCAGGCGCCCCAGCGTCCCCTTGTTGCGCTCCGAGTTCACGGCATCGAAGCCGAGCGCAATGCCGATCAGCGGCCCCAGCCACGACAGGAAGGTTGTGAAGGTCGGGATGGACAAGGAACTGCTGCTCAAGGTGAACATCTTCAGGAACAAGAAGCTGTCCCCCGCTCCCTGGCCTGTTCCGTTGTCCCGGATCGCTGTAAGTGAGGAATAAATGGAGCCAATACAGGCGAGTACAATGATCCCGATCAGAATCGTAAAGCGCCAGCTGCGGATATGGTCGCCCAGCTCCTTCTGTACCATGACCCAGAAGGCGGAGCTGCCGCTCCGCTCGGGCAGTTCTCCGGTGCCGGAAGGAGCCTGGCTGCGACGCAGCAGATCGCGCAGTTTCTGCCGGATGCTGCTCAGCAGCTCCAGGCTCTGTGCTTTGGCATTCATGCCCCGTCCTCCCTTTTCTCAAAATAGCGGTGGTAAATTTCGTCGAGTCCCGGCTCCTTGCGGCGGATATAATGCAGCTCCGCACCGCTGCCGATAACCTCGGAAGCGATTTGTGAGGTAAGATTCCGCTCACAGGTCAAGGTGGCCAGAAGACTGCCCGCAGGAGCATTGTCCGCCTTCCATTCTGCGGTGTCCAGGGCCAGGACGCCTTCCAGCGCCTGCAGGCGGGCGGCCAATCCCTCAGACCAGGGCTGGGCGGCCAGCTCCACCTCCACCCGAAGCTCCTGATTCAGCTCCCTGGACAGCGCAGCGATATCTCCGCAGGCAATCAGATTGCCTCTCACGAATAGCCCAACACGGTCACAAATCTGCTGTACCTGCTGGAGCTGATGCGACGAGAGCAGCACGGTGATCCCCTCGTTGCGGCTAAGGTCCGAGATGAGCGCCAGCAGCTCCCTTACCCCTTCCGGGTCAATGCCCAGCGTCGGCTCATCCAGGATAATCACTTCCGGGTTCTTGATCAGCACATCGGCCAGACCCAGCCGCTGCCTCATCCCCCGGGAATAGGTGGCTACCTTGGACTTGCCGCTGGACGCGAGCCCCACCTTCTCCAGCAGCGCCTCGGCACTGCGCCGGGCTTCGGCCGGGGCCAAGCCGTTCAGGCGGGCCGTATACATGAGGTTGTCCAGGCCGGTGCGGTCTTCATAGAAGCCGATGTCGTCCGGCATGTAGCCGACCCGGCGCTTCACCTGGAGCGCCGAGCGGGCCGGATCGAAGCCGCAGATGCGCGCGCTGCCGGAGGTGCGTTCCGTCAGTCCCAGCATCATCAGTATGGTGGTGGTCTTGCCGGCCCCGTTCGGTCCGAGCAGACCAAAGACCTCCCCTTTGGCTATGGTGAGGGTCAAGCCGTTGACCGCCGTAAACCCGCCGTATTGCTTGGTCAGTCCGCTCAGTTCAATTACGTTCTCCGCCATACGCCTCACCGTCTCCCGAATCTGCGGAACAGGTAATAGATGCCGCCCGCCACAGCGGCGATAATCAGCACGCCGATCCAGCCCCAGAGCACCGAGGTCTTCACTGTAACGCGCAGGTCGGCAGCAGCCGATTTGGATGGCGAAGAGGCGCTCAGGCTGACCACATAATCCCCGGGCAGCGAATTATCGCTCGATTTGATCACCGCTTGCGCCGATGCCGTTGCACCCGGCTCAATGGAGCGGACCGTCGACGGATCGAAGGATACCTCCCAGCCGGAAGGCGTACCGGACGAGCTCAGGCTGATGTCCTCCAGCGGGGCGCTGCCGGTGTTGGTGATCACGAGATTGATCCGCCGTTCTCCGCCTGCCTTGATATCGGTGCTGAGCAGGTTATCCGATGTGCTGAGCTGGATGCCATAGGTGCCCGATACCACTGCCTCCAGCTCGGCCCCGGTGCTGGCCGACGGCGACGAAGCGGTTACCGGTATTTTGTAGGTGCCCGCCTTCACCTGCTCCGGCGGCTGGGCCTCGATGCTGATGGTCTTCTCTGCGCCGGCCTCAATCTCGACGGAGGTTACACTGCTTCCGTCCGCCTTGAACCGTACATCCCAGCCTGCATCCGCCTGCGCGGACAAGGCGTAAGACTGCTTCTGGGCCGTGCGGTTGTGCAGCACCGCGCTGTATGTAAAGGTCGTATCGGAATGGCCCAGCATGTTGGCCTGATCGACGGTCAGCTCGCTTTTGAACGTACCCTGTTCGGAGACGTTGACCTTCAGGCCCAGTGTATCCTGTCCCGGAGCCGCTACAGCAAAGGCATAGCTGCCCTTGTTGATTTCAAGCGGCACCTCAAGCTGGAGCGAGACGCTTTGCGACTCTCCCGCTTTGACCGCGAGCTGCTGCACCTGCCGTCCTCCGGCGGTCAGCTCATATTTCCAGTCATTCCCGCCCGCCTGAACAGCCAGGCTTACTTCGGCAGTGGAACCTCCGTGATTGATTACATCGATCGGATAGGTGATGGCCTCGCCCGGTGCAGCCGACAGCTCGATGTACGGGGTGTAGAGCTCGACCGCTCCGGCGGCAGCCGCTTTCGACAGACCGAAACCGGAGCCGGAGACCATTGCAAGCAGCGCAATAAGCACCAGGGCCAGCGGCTTGCGGAATGTGATGCGCATGGAATGCATAATAAATTCCTCCTTCATGGTTTATCCGAAAAGAGATACGCACGGAGAACCGTCCTGGATTTACACTCCGAAATATATTTTTATGCCGCTTTAAAAATCCGGCCGGAAGTGGTACAAAAAAAGAAGGAGGACTCACCCGGCGGAATTAAGGAGGAATTAAACGCGACGTGAACACAATGGAATCCGGCAATGAGAGAATGGCAGCAATCCTCGTCCAGATGTGCGACGGCTCCACCGATGCCTTTGACGAGTTCTATGCCTGCTATGCTCCTTATGTAATGCAGATCGCCTACCGCCAGACACAGGACAGGATGGAGGCGGAAGACATATGCCACGACATCTTTCTGGAGGTGCTGCGGCGGGGTAAGACCTATGATCCGCAGCGCGGCTCGCTCAGGGCCTGGCTCGCGGTAATGACGCGCAGCCGCTGCATCGACCGGCAGCGCCGCAGGTCCAGAGCCGAGCCGCTGGCCGATCCGGACGCGCTCCGGCAGGACGAGTCCGTCCCCGGACAGGAGGAGGCCGCCCTCGGCAGGCTGCAGCGCGAAGCGCTCGGCTCGGCACTGCAGAGCCTGCCCGCCAACCAGAAGCGGGCCATTCTCGGCTCCTATTTTGCCGCGCATACCCATCAGGAGCTGGCGGAATCGTGGAGCGTCCCCTTGGGGACCGTCAAATCATGGATCAAATACGGAATTACCAATATGCGCAAGCAACTGATCAAGCAGGGCTGGATCGAGCAGCCGGAAGGAGGGGAACCGCATGAACCGGAGCGTAAACGGCAAAATTGAACCTTTTCCTGTCCGCCATTACAGCGAAGAGGAATGGATTGACTGGATTGAGGGAGCGTTTGCCGGAGACCGGCAGCAGCGGATGCAGCAGCATCTGGAGGATTGTCCGGCATGCGCCGCAACCGTTCGCACCTGGCGGCCGCTGCTGGAGCCGTCTGGCTTAACGGAAGGCAGGAGCGGCGTGGCGGGAAGGGGCGTGACGGGGAGCGGTGCGGCTGGGAGCGGTGCGGCTGGGAGCGGTGCGGCTGGGAGCGGTGCGGCCGGGTATAGTGCCGAAGGGAGCCGGCAGACTGCCGGCGGCAACCAAGACCGGACACCGGCGTCTCTGCCCATGCCATCCGGCGCGGTAAGGAAGAGCCTGCGGCTGCGCGTCCGCTATATCGGCTGGCGGCGGCGCCTGAGGAACCGCTGGACGCTGTACCGCGGGGGAGCAGCGGCACTTATCCTGTGCGGTGCCCTGTTCCTCCTGCTGCGCGGACTGTACAGCCCGGAAGACAGCAGCGCCGAGCGCACGCGCTATGTCAGCAGCTACGAGCCGCAGGCGCTCGCCGTTATGAGCCGACCGGAGACGGTCTCCTACGCCCTGGACCGGGCGGGCCGGGACCAGTTCTCCGGCAATGTCTGGTACAACGGGGATTCCGGTGAGCTGTTCGTGCTGATTGACGATATCGCGCTGAGCGACAAGCTGTCGCTGCAGGCATGGATGATCAAGAACGGCCGCCGCGATCCGCTGGGTCTCCTGCGGATTGAAGCCGCCAAGGGCCATCTGTACATCAAGGACGGCCAGCTTGGCGATGCCGAGAATTTCGCGCTGACCGTCGAGCCGGTCGGCGGCAGCCGTGCTCCGACTTCTCCGGACGCCGTCTGGCTGCCGTTGCCGAAGCCGTAATCTTCGCTGCATGCTGAACCAGTCCGGATCAGGCATCATTGCCTTGATCCGGACTGCGCAGCGGGCAAACCAAAACTGCCTTTGCTGCTCTGCACTGTTTTATACTTCTTCTGTACTTCTTCTGTACTTCTTCTGTACTTCTACTGCACTTCTACTGTACTTCTTCTGTACTTCTCTTACTGCCATGTACTAGTACCTTGACCGCATCAAATTGAAGCTATGCATCATCTATTTGCGAGTAAAACTGGGGACGTCCGCACCTGCATCCCTTTTCCGTGAACAGGCCGACAAACAGCACATTCCGGCTAATCCATCCTACTGTAGTCGAAAAACCGACCACAATGGGCTGCAGTGAAGATAAACAGGGCAAATGTAGGCGAAAAATCGACCACAATGTCTTGCCCTGGAGGAAAACAGGCCCAATGTAGTCGAAAAACCGACCACAATGGGCTGCAGTGAAGGGAAACAGGGCAAATGTAGGCGAAAAATCGACCACAATCCAAAAGCCAAGCTCACCTAACGAAAAGCAGGACAGTACCTTGAAGTTCTCATGATGCTCTTGTGCAGGGTTAGTGGAAAATCGCCACCTAATTCCACCTGTACGTTAGTGTTTTTGCATCGCCGAATTGGCTGCATAGAACGGCTCTCTGCCTACCTTGACCAGTCTTAGCCAGGCCGGTTCGGCTAGTCCGTGCTTTACGAGAACCGCGTCTTACGCTATTATAGTTTACATTATGTAATTGATTACACAGTGTAAACAAGGAGAGAAGTCATGTCCCGCCCATTGTCCCGTTCCATCCAGTTCCCGCTATTTATTCTGATGCTCAACCTGTTCATCGCCCTGCTGGGTCAGGGTATGGTGATCCCCATCCTCCCGGATTATCTGAAGCAGTTCGATGCGGGAGGTACCGCCGCCGGTTATCTGGTTGCCGCCTTCGGCGCCGCCCAGTTCATCTTCTCCCCGGTCGGCGGACAGCTCTCGGACCGCTGGGGGCGCAAGAAGCTGATCGTGGCCGGCCTGTTTCTGACCGTACTGTCCGATCTCATCTTCGCCGCTTCGCACACGTTGCCCCTCTTGTATCTGGCCCGGTTCATCGGCGGCATGGGCGTGGGGATCATGGTCCCCGCCAACATGGCGTATGTGGCAGACATCACAACTCCCGATACACGGGCCAAAGGCATGGGCTACCTGGGCGCGGCCATGAACCTGGGCATGGTGCTGGGCCCCGGGCTGGGCGGTATCATCGCCGAATTCGGCCTGCGGGTTCCGTATTATTTTGCCGCCGGATTGGGACTGGTCGCTACGATTCTGACACTGTTCATGCCGGAGACGCTGAAGCCCGAGCACCGGACCGCCCGCAGCCAGGCCTCCGGCAGACAGCCGCTCCTGAAGCCGCTCATCGACTCCTTCCGGACACCTTATTTCCGCTATCTGCTGCTTATTCTCGTTATGACCTTCGGTCTGGTCAATTATGAGACGGTGTACGCCCTGTTCGTCGAGCGAAAGTACGGCCTTGGGGCCGGAAGAATCTCGCTGATCATCACACTCAGTGCTGTAATCGGGATCATCGTACAGGTGTGGCTGCTCGATAAATTCATCAAGCGGTTCGGCGAGAAGCATCTGATCCGGCTCTCACTCATCATGACTGCTGTCGCCCTTCTGCTGATGCTGGTCCGCGTGAACCTCGGTTATCTGCTGGCCGTGTCCGCCCTTTTCTTCACCTTCAATGCATTCCTGCGCCCCACGGTGAGCACCCTGATCTCCAATGCAGCCGGGAACCGCCAGGGGTATGCTTCCGGTCTGAACACCACTTATACCAGTCTGGGCAACATCCTTGGTCCTGTGATCGCGGGAACTTTGTTTGACAAACACATCAATTCGCCCTATATTTTGGGTGCATTCATTCTGATGATCGCCTTATGTCTGACGGTGAACATCCCCAATTCGCAAGAGAAACGGACGGCTGCCCATGACTGAGAACTGGCACCAGAATCTGAAGAATAAAAACCGCGAGGACCTGATCGCCGCGGCCAAGGAACTATGCATGAAGCAGAGCTTTCTGAGCGTAAACATCAAGGAGGTGTGCCTGCTGGCCGGTGTCAGCCGGGTTACCTTCTACAAGCACTTCCAGTCCATGGATGAGCTGGTCATGGAAGTGCAGATGGAGCTGCTGGAAAGCATGACGGAAGCCGTACAGACGGAGGCGGAGACAGCCGGTAACGGTAAGGACAACCTGCTCTCGATGCTGGAGGCCTGGACGGCGTTCGCCCGGCAGCATCCCGATTACATCAAGTTTATTCTGCTGTTCGATCTGCACTACGAGGCCTACCGTACCAAGCCGGAGCTGATGGAGCGGTATGAGGGCTTTATTCGCGGCAATAAAGAGCGTCACTTCCTGACCGGAGCCATTGAAGCCGGCATTGCAGACGGATCGCTCAGAGCAGGGCTTGATCCGCTTGATACCGCTCAATTTATATTCACCGCCATGATGGGCATGCTGCAGAAATTCAGCCTGAGCCCATTGGCACCGGAGGAGCCGGGGATTCAGGAGCGTTTTGTACGAATGCTGATGGAGCATCTGAGTTCAGACCGGAAGAACTGACAGACTGCTCCCGCAAATCCCCCCACAACGTGGTGCTTGGCATGAGCCGGATTCAGGTCGTTCCGCCGGTTATACGACGAGTTTGTACGACAAAGACACCCCCGAGCCGCTGCTTGGGGGTGTTGTTATTTTTCAATCCGGATTCCGGAAGAGTCGTTACCGTCTGTTATCCCAATTCAATTCCGCCGCGGGCGATTACGTCCTGGTACCAGTAATAGCTGTCCTTGGGCGTCCGCGCCAGCGTCTTGTAATCCACATGGATGAGTCCGAAACGCATGGAGTAGCCGTAGGCCCACTCGAAATTATCCATCAGCGACCAGGAAAAATATCCTCTGACCGGGATGCCCGATTGGATGGCACGGTCCAGCTGAAGCAGATGGCGGTGAATATAGTCGATCCGCTTCTGGTCCGCCACGGCTCCGTCCACCGGTTCATCGTTATAGCAGGCACCGTTCTCGGTGATGTAGACCGGAATCTCGCCATACCGCTCATGAATGCGGCTCAGCACGTTGTAGAAGCCCTGCGGATAAATCGGCCAGCCGATATCCGTGTGTTCATATCCGACATCCACCGTCCGGATCTTCATTAATCCGCCGTCTCCGTCATAACGGGCCACCGAGCCATTGTAATAGTTAAGGCCAAGGATGTCGATCCGCTCGCTGATCAGCTCCATGTCTCCGGGCTCAATGTGCAATTCCGCACCCGCCTGCCGGAACCATTCCACAAGAAAAGCAGGGTATTCACCCTTGAATACCGGGTCCATAAACCATTCGATGAACCAGCCGTTCTGCCGCTCACAGGCCGCAATATCTTCAGCGCGGGTGCTGTAAGGCTCCATCCAGGTTGCATTCGGTGCATAACCGATCTGCCCGGCGCCCCCGAGCTCACGGAATAGCCGTACCGCACGCCCATGCGCCACCAGCAGGTGATGGGCTACGTTAAGCGCGGTCTGCAGATCCTTATCCCCCGGGGCATGCTCGCCGTAATAGTGCGACAGGAATGAAGCGCACCAGGGCTCGTTGATGGTGTACCACTGCTTGATTTTGCCGCCGAATTCGCGGAACACCGTCTCGCAATAGCCGGCGAAGGCGTCGATTGTGCTGCGGCTGCGCCAGCCGCCCTGCTCCTCCAGCGCCTGCGGCAGATCCCAATGATACAGCGTACAGACCGGCTCAATGCCGTTCTCGATCAACGCGTCCACAAAATCGTGATAATACCGGATGCCAAGCGGGTTCACCTCTCCGGTGCCCTGCGGGTAGATGCGCGGCCAGGCGATGGAGAAGCGGTACGCCTTGATGCCCAGCTCCTTCATCAATGCAATATCCTCCGGATAGCGGTGGTAGCTGTCGCAGGCCGTGTCTCCGTTGTCGCCGTTCCATACCTTGCCGGGAATCCGTGCAAAGCTGTCCCAAATGGACAAGCCCCGTCCGTCCTCCTGATAAGCGCCTTCAATCTGATACGCAGCCGTAGCGGCACCCCAGGTAAAATCCGCGGGAAATGATATTCTGTTCATGTTGCGGTTAACCCCCTGTTATTTCTGTTAGTATAAGTGCAATTTGTTATGATTCAATTTGTTCATTATAGCAAACTATACAGTAAACTTTCACGTGCTGTTTAATCCGCAATTGGACGAGTGCATCCGATAAAACCAGGTAAAGGAAATAAAGGAAAGACGTCTAATTCTTCTATAAGTACAAAATTGGTTATGATTGAACTCAATGTTCTCGGATTAATGGGTCTTATGAATACAAAAAATAGATATGTCGCTCTTCTGGGGATAGGAATCTGTTTGGCAGACTTTTTGTTCCCTCTATACAGCATGTGGATTATTCGTGCTCCATAACATACTGAATACAGGCGAACAGATGTCGGGGGATCACTGGTAGATTACAGAGTGAACAACGGCAATATTCTGTCTCCGCCAAAAAAAAGCGGGAGCGCTTACGCCCCCGCTGCGAACCAGCCCCGCTCTTTGGTGTTAGCAGCCGTTTGCACTGCTGCGCTTTATATCATATCCAGCGGCACCCGCCAGGACGGCTGGGGAAAAGCATCATCCAGCCGGCATAATTCCTCTGTACTCAGCCGGATATCCGCTGCCGCCGCATTCTCGGCCACATGCCGGCGGTCCCCCGCCTTAGGGATGGCCATAACCTCGCCTTCGCGGATGCTCCAGGCCAGCATCACCTGCAGCGGAGTCGCCCCGTGCCCGCGGGCGATCTCCCGGACGGTATCATTCTCCGTGAGTCCCCGGCGCAGCGTGCCCGCCTGGGCGAGCGGCGAGTAAGCCATCACGGGCATTTTCCGTCCCTTCTGCCAGGGCAGGAGCTCGTGCTCAATGCCGCGGGAGCCGAGATGGTACAGCACCTGGTTGACGGCGCAGCGGTTGCCCCCCGGCAGATTCACCAGCTCCTTCATCTCCTCCGTATCCAGGTTGGAGACGCCCCAACGGGCGATTTTTCCTGCGGCTACCAGCTCTTCCATGCCTTCCACCGTCTCGGCAAGCGGAACATTTCCGCGCCAATGCAGCAGATACAGGTCCAAATGATCGGTACCGAGCCGCTTCAGGCTGTTCTCGCAGCTGCGGGCCAGATTGTCCCTGCCGGCGTTATGCGGATACACCTTGGAAACGAGGAATACCTCGTCTCTGATGCCCCGGATTGCCTCGCCCACCAGCTCCTCGGCGCGGCCTTCCCCGTACATTTCCGCCGTATCAATGACATTCAAGCCCAGTTCAATGCCCAGCCGCAAGGCGGCTATTTCCTCGCTCCGTCTGGACGGGTCCTCGCCCATATTCCAGGTGCCCTGACCAATCTTCGGTACGGAAGCCCCGTCCTGCAGCGTAATCCGGTTCTGTATATTCCTGTTCATCATGGAAGTCTCCTTAGGAGTGGATTGTATACTAACTATACTTACCACGTTACACCCGTCAAAACATCGTACAGTTGTCTAATTCTTTAACGATTTCATTGTTACTAAATGTCATAACCTCCTTAACCCGCCAGCTTCAGCCCGATGGCCGCACCCAAAATCAACGTGATGCAGAGAATGCGCGGAAGGTTCCGCGGTTCACCGTACAGCAGCATCCCCAGGGTTGCTCCGCCGGCTGCACCGATGCCGGTCCAGACAGCATAAGCGGTCCCCATGGGCAGCGTCCGCATCGCCAGCGACAGCAGGATAAAGCTGGCGCCGAAGCCCAGAATCAGAAACGAAAGCGTCCGCAAGCTGCGGTCCTTCTGCAGCTTTGCCATCATCGCGACCCCGGCCATTTCACAAAGTCCGGCGCCAATCAGCATCAACCAATCCATTTAAGACACCTCCTTTGACTCGGCATCCGTGCTATGTCCGCCCGCAAGCTTCAGCCCGATGACGCCGGCCAGCAGCACTGCAATCAGCACCAGCTTCAGCACGCGCAGCGGCTCCCCGAACCACACCATATCCGCAATCACTGTACCAGCCGTTCCCAGCCCGACGAATACGGCATACACTGTGCCGGCCGGCAGCCGGCCGCTGGCCCATATCAGAGCCGTAAAGCTGACAATAATCGCTACCACAGTTCCCGCCCATTCCAGCGCAGATGATGCATGCTTGAGCCCAATCACCCAGAATACCTCAAAGAATGCGGCACCCATAATCGTCAACCATGCCTTGCTGTTTGCACTCATATTCTCTCCTCCTGCTCCTAATAACGAAGTTATGACTGGTTTCCCCGGGCCGGCCCCTCCTTATCCCTCTCGAAAGTTCGCCGGTCTGCAAAAATAAAAGCCCGGAAGGTTACCGCCATTGCTGGCGATACCTCCCGGGCTTTTGTCCCTCCGTGTTGACGCAGAGTCCGCTGTGGAAGCTGCGCGTTCTCCCTCGGACCTGACCGGCGAATGCGCCGCGGAACCCTAGAGAACCAGTCCGTATTAAGTTACATCGTATGTTAGCAAATTACCGGAGTAAAAGCAAGCGCAGATTTGGGGAAATGCCGTTAACAGGCGGCTAAAGAAAATTAAAAGGATATTTGCCGCATTCACGTATTTTCTGCGATGGTAAAATATGCACATCGTTCCCCACACTTAAGGAGGTCTTCCGATTATGTTCCAGTCCCGCCATTTCAGCATCATTCCGCTTGGAGATGATATTTATGCCTTAGAAGCTACTGAGACGGGCGGTGCCATGAGCAATGCCGGCATTATCGACATGGGCGGCTTCACGCTGGTCTTCGACACCTTCAATACGCCGCAAGCCGGGAAAGACCTGCATGAAGCGGCACTCCGGTTACTGGGCGGCCAGCCCGTGCGTTATGTTGTTAACAGCCATTGGCATGGTGATCACGTACGCGGCAACCAGCATTTCCCGGGTGCGGTCATCACAGCCTCAAGCCGCACACGCGAGGAGATGCAGGCCACACAGCCCGCCTGGCTGGAACGGATGAAGCCGCTGCTGCCGAAGCTGGCAGCCGATATAGCCGCCGTCTCTACCAAGCTGGAAGCAGAAGCGAACCCAGCCGTACATACTCGGCTGACAGGAGAAAGGCAATATCTGCTGGAAATACAGGAGTCCATCGAATCACTGGCGGTTACTTACCCGGAGCTGACGTATGAGCATCAGTTAACGATTTGCGGCTCCAAACGCAGTATTAAACTGTTATCGCTGGGACAAGCCCATACAGCATGCGACACGGTCCTATATTCCCCGGCGGATTCGCTGGTCTTCGCCGGCGATGTCATCGCCGTAGACAATCATCCGCTCTTCCAGGACGGCAATCCGCACAGCTGGCTCAGCGCGCTGGACAAGCTGGAGACGCTGGGAGCGGCAGTCATCGTGCCCGGCCACGGACCGGTCGCCGGTTCCGCCTGTATCTCCGGCATGCGGCAATACATACATGACCTCCTGCAGCTGGCCTCCACGCTTACCGCTGCGGATACAGCTGCAGATCCGGCCAGTATTCCGGTTCCGGAGCCCTACCGGGACTGGAAGGCAGGAGGTGTCTTTGCCCGTAATCTGGAATTTCTGCTTGGGCGGCAGCCTTAAGCCATATAGCCGTCCGTCAACCGGACAGTCTGCCTGCACTGCCCGTGGACGAAGAGGAGCTCTTGAGCTGTTATCCGGCCAAGAGCTCCTTGTCTTCCGCAAAAGGACGGTAAGTATCCTACTCTTCTTCGGTAACCAGCGCGTTGAACTGCCGCAAATCTTCGTCCAGGTCGGCCTCGGTGAACCTGCCCTGGCCGAAACCGATCAATGCGCGCAGCGGCATGTATCTCATCATCGCCAGCAGCATTTCCTCGTTATCCTCCATCAGGCTGTCAAGTCCGGACATGCTGGTGTATTTCTTGGCCGCTTCCGCCGTCTGCGGATGGGTCAGCAGATCGCCGATGGTTGTATTGCGGTGGAAGCGCACCGGCAGTTTCGTCTGCGACTCCACTACCAGCTCCGTACTAAGACGGATGTCCCGGGACGAAGCGCCGGCGGCAATCCGGAACACGCCGCTCTCCACATGCCAGTCGCCCAGCGCCGTATTGTAATAGGCGAACGAGCGCTTATCCAGTGTAAAGGTGACCTCACGCGCTTCCCCCGGCTCCAGAGCGAGCTTGGCGAAGCCCTTCAGCTCCTGCAGCGGACGAATGACGCTGCTCTCCACGTCGCTGACATAGAGCTGCACGATTTCCTTGCCCGCAGTGTCACCGGTATTCTTGACGGTAAGCGAGACCTGCACTGTCTCCGAGTCCAAGATACGCTGCTTCGTCAGCTTCAGGCCGCTGTACTCGAATTTTGTGTAGCTCAGACCGAAGCCGAAGGGGAAAAGCGGCTCAATTTGTTTCTTGTCATAATAGCGATAGCCGACAAACAGACCCTCACGGTACTCCACCCGGTCGCCTTCTCCCGGGAAATTCAGGAACGAAGGGTTGTCGCTCAGCTTGACCGGGAAGGTCTCGGCCAGCTTGCCGCTGGGGCTGACTGCACCGAAGAGCAAGTCGGCCACTGCTCCGCCGAAGGCCTGCCCTCCCAGATAGCCTTCCAGCACCGCCTTGGTCTGCGGCAGCCACGGCATCTCCACCGGGGCGCCGTTGCTGAGCACGACGACAACATTGCTCTGCACGGCAGCCACCGCCGCCAGCAGCGCAATATGGTTCTCCGGCAGCGACAGATGGCTGCGGTCATAGCCTTCGGACTCGTAGCGGTCCGGCAGTCCCAGGAACAGCACTGCGGCATCCGCCCGAGCCGCCGCGTCCGCCGCAGCCTGCTGCAGGGCATCGTTCACCCCGTCGCTGCCCAGCTCATAGCCTTGGGCATATTCGAGGCTCACGCCGCCGGCGGCAGCCTGCATTTCGGCAAAAGCATCGTCAAGCTGTGTCGGATTCACATGCGAGCTGCCGCCGCCCTGATAACGCGGATTCTTGGCGAATTCACCGATAATGGCCAGACGCCCATTCTTCTGCAGCGGCAGAATGCCGTTCTCGTTCTTCAGCAGCACCATGCTGTCCCGCGCCACTTCCCGCGCCAGTCTGTGATGCGTTTCCTTGTCAAAGGTTGCCCCGTTCTTCCGGCTCTCCACACTCTTGAAGATAAAGGTCAGCAGCCGTTCAACAGCCAAATCCAGCGTTTTGACCGCCAGCTCACCGCTTTCTACGGCTTGGACGATCTTGGCGTCGCCAATCCCGGCGCTTGACGGCATTTCCAGCTCCAGCCCGGCCTGCAGCGCCTGCACCCGTTCGTTGACTGCACCCCAGTCGGATACGACAAAGCCTTCGAAGCCCCATTCCTCGCGGAGAATCCGGTTCAGCAGGTAATCGCTTTCAGAGGCGTACACGCCGTTTACGCGGTTGTAGGAGCACATGACGCTCCAAGGCTGGCTTTGCTTCACCGGGCCTTCGAAGCTTGCCAGATAAATCTCCCGCAGCGTCCGTTCGTCGATGACGGCGTCTGTGGACATCCGGCGGTGTTCCTGATTATTGGCGGCAAAATGCTTCAGCGAGGTCCCCACACCCTGGCTCTGCACGCCCTGGATGTGGCTGGCCGCCAGCTCCCCTGCGAGGTAAGGGTCCTCCGAGAAGTATTCGAAATTACGGCCGTTCAGCGGCGACCGCTTAATGTTGTTGCCGGGTCCCAGCAGGACAGCGACATTCTCGGCCTGACACTCCGCGCCAAGCGCTTCACCTACCCGGGTGATCAGCTCACGGTCCCAGGAAGAGGCCAGTCCGGCGGCCGAAGGAAAACAGGTAGCCGGCACGCTGTCGTTCAGCCCCAGATGATCTCCGCCTTCCTGTTGCTTGCGCAGGCCATGCGGACCGTCAGTTACCATTACGGACGGGATTCCCAGCCGTTCAATGCCTTTGGTATGCCAGAAGTCAAGACCGGAGCACAGTCCTGCCTTCTCTTCCAGTGTCATTTGCGATAGGAGTTGCTTAATGTCTGTTGTCATGAATAGCCTCCTCTAAAATAGAGTTTCCCCCCCCATTCTAAACGAATTCATTTTTGAATTATGGTATTTATTTTCGAAGTTTGGTATTTTATTAGGATAACTTATACTAAAAAAGGAGCTTGCCCTCTCATGCTTCCGAACGGAAATCTATCTGCAGATCTCCCCTATATTTGCCGGCTGATGTACGAAGCTTACCGGATTCCGGTCTTCTGGCTGGACGAAGCCGGAGGTATTCAGTTGGCGCTTCCTGCCTCGCCGGTATTCCGGCCGGGCACAAGCGCCGCCGCTGTGCTCGCCGAAGTCGCAGCCGCTCCAACCGGCAGCCCGGCGCAAGCGGCAACGGGGCCGTCAGCGGAGCTGCAGCACGCTGCAGCAGAAAGCACAGTGGAAGGCGTAATTCACGTGGCCCCGGAAACAGCGGCGGGGAGTGCCGTGAAGCAATCCACCCCGGAAGAGGCCACATCAGCCGGATCAGTGCACGCTAACCAAGCGGCACCTCTGGAGGCGTCCTTGGACGCCGGGTCCGGTTGCGCGTCACCTGCACCTGCCGGCACCATCCCGCCGCAGTCTCCGGCCGGCCGGATTCCCCTGGTGCGGGTCACCGGGTATGCGGAGAATTTCATTATTCTCCGCCTTTCCGGCGGCGGCTGCCTGGTTATCGGCCCGTCGCTAAGCAGCCCGCTAAGTGCGGAGCATGCCGTTCACTGGCTTGGCGAGCTCGGCATCCCGCCATCGCGCCGGGAGGAGTGGCTGCATTACTACCGGGAGCTGCCGGTACTCGAGCGGACCCGACTGTACCATGCGGCTATGCTGCTGTATTCGCTTGTGACCGGACAAGCACTGCCTGTCAGCGAGCTGCTGCTGGAGAACGTGCGCTTGTCCGGGACGGAGCGTTCTACTGCGGCAAGCCCTGATCTCGATTTATCGTACCGCCGCGAGCATACTTGGCTGCATCATGAACCGGCGCTGGAGAACGAGCTGTTCCGCCATGTGCGCAGCGGGGATTCCGCCGGGCTGCTGCAGACTATGGCCTCTTTTACCGGGGACAATTACGGGCTGCTCTCCAAAAAAAGCCGGCTGCGGAGTCAAAAAAATCTGGCGATTTCCTCCATCACCCTCGCCACACGGGCTGCCATTGCCGGGGGGCTGTTCTGGGAGATTGCTTATACGCTCAGCGATTTTCATATCCAGCATATCGAGGAGCTGCAGGATCTCCAGTCTGTGGATATCGCACAAATAGCCGCCCTCTGCGATTTCGCCGACCACGTGCGGGATAGCCGCCAGACCCAGCTGTCGCGCATGTCTGCACTGTGCCAGAATTATATTTTCAATCATTTGTATGAGGACATCCCCTTAAGTAAGCTGGCCGGTATCACCGGACTCAGTCCAAGCTATCTCTCTTCGCAGTTCAAACAGGAGAACGGCATCACCGTCAGCGACTACATCCAGCGCGAACGGATCGAGGAGGCCAAACGGCTGCTGGAGCTGCCCGGTATCCGGTTATCGGACATCGCGACCCGGCTGCATTTTAACGATCAGAGCTACTTCACCAAGGTGTTCAAAAAATATACAGGCCGCACGCCGCGGCAATTTTTGCGGGAACGGGGGGCATTTTTCTGAACAGTCGGTTTAGTCCGCCAGCCCCGCCAGCACAGAACCATTACGGCATTCTCTGCATCGGATACATTCCGCATCTAAGGCGGACAAATGTTGTATATCGGTATGTATAATTATGGTACAATCGGCTTGCTTAAGCTTCACACTTTCTCTCAAGGAGTGGTTGGCATGGGCTTTATTGTCGCGATAGTGGTAATAGCAGGGTTCTTTATGGTACGGGGGGTTCTCCGCGACAGAGACAGGTTTGGAGGCCGCGGCGGTAGCTACAAAGGCAGACGAGATAATACGGCGGACCATTTTTACTCCGCCGGAGCAAGTCCGCTGCTGTGGACGGACGACAACAAAGATAATCATGGACACCATGGTCATCATGGTCATCATGGTCACCATGGCAACCACGACAGCGGCTGGGGCGGCGGTCATGGCGACCACGGCGGCGGCTGGGGCGGCGGAGACGGCGGCCACGGCGGCGGTGATTGCGGTGGCGGAGATGGCGGCGGTGGCGGTGGCGGCGATTAACCCCGCCGCTATACCACTTGCCGTCCCGCTGGGACCACCAGCCACAGCTCCTATACTGCCCGCCTTTACGCTGTTATCACCTACCGTACCTCCCCCACCAGTTGCCGCGCTGCTGGCACCATTTGCCGCTCCTTTTGATACTTCCTGCTACGCTGCTGGTAGCGTCTGCCCCACCTCTTGGCACCACCTGCCGCGCTGCTGCTGGTAACATCTCCCCCACCTCTTGGCGGCGCCACATCTGCGCTGCTGCTATCATCTGCCGCTCCTATTGTTTTACCTGCCGCAGCCTTTCCATCCTGATAACCTTCATTTATTCGTCACAGATTGTTGAGAGGAGCACCTGTATGAAACATGGTATACTGAACAGACTTGCATTGCCGTTGCTCGCTTGTATCTGTTTGGCAGGCTGTTCATCAGGCAGCACAGACAAAGGCGCTGCTGTCCCGGACCACGTAGTCATTTACGAGAATCCGCGATTCAACTTCGGCGTCAGTTTTCCGCAGGAGTGGAGCTATGAAGAGTTCGGCACGGAAAATTACGAATCCACCGCCGATCGGGAAGGACTGCCGGACTCCGGTATCAAGGTTTCGGTAGATAACCAGCCGGAGGAGCAGATCAGCATCTTCGGTCAACTAGGATTAATAGGGCGAAATAACCCCTACGGGGGCCTTGTAGAAGACTTCGAAACCGGAAGCGGTTTGAAGGGGCGACAATACATTGAAGAACACACGAATTTCATCAGCATCTATTTCGCATTCGATAATAATCAATTAAGTGCCGGGGGCTACACCGGGTCTCTGGGCGGCAGCATCGAGATGAGCAAGGAAATGTACAACCGCTATAAAGGGACGATAGCGTTCATTCTTGAAAGCATCCGTATCACGGAGTAACCCATATATTGAGGTAAACGCTGCCGGTTATAAAACATCCGTATTAATTATGCTATCTGACCGATTGCCAAAAAGGAGATTTCATTCGTTATGCTTGCACGAATACATAAGCTGTTCCAAATTCCCGGCTACGCCCTGTTCACCGTCACCATGATGCTGCAGGGCATGGCCATTTCCATCAGTTCGCCGTTCCTGGCGGTTTATTTCACGACCAGGCTGGGCGTATCTGCCGCTACCTTCGGTCTGTTCACGGCTGTCACGCTGATCAGCGGAGTGGGCCTCAGCTCGATCATTGCCCGCCGCTCCGATGCCGGCTTGAACCGCAAAACGCTCATGGTCGGCGCCATGCTGTTCAACGCCCTGGCCTTCGCCGGCTATTTGTTCATCCATGATTTCTACATTCTGCTCGTGTATATGACCATCTTTACCGCCATCGGCGCACCGGCCATGCCGCAATTGTTCGCCAGTGCGCGTGAAGCGGTCAACGCCAGCCGGTCCTCGGATCATGCCTTTGCCAATTCATTTCTGCGCTCGATGTTCTCGCTCGGCTTCATCATCGGACCGCTGGCCGGCTCGATTCTGATCAAGTATTTCGGGTTCCCGGGCATCTTCATCAGCACCGCGCTGATCTTTCTGATCAACGCTTGCTCGCTGTATTTACGGGCCAAACCGCCGGCAACTGCAAAACGCGCTGCGGCCCGCCAGCCTGTCAAGCTGCACCGCAACCGGAGCGTGCTGATTCCGTTCATCGTGCTGATTCTACTGTATTCCGCCCATTGGCTAAATAATCTGAACATCTCACTGTTCATTATTAATGTGCTGGACGGCAACACACAGAACGTGGCGTCGGTAGCCAGCATCTGCGCCCTGCTGGAAATCCCGCTGATGCTGATGCTCGGCGTATTGTCGGCCAAATACTCTAACCGCACACTGATGTGCTGGGGTATCGTACTGGGCGGTATTTACTACCTGGTGGTGCTCGCATCGACACAGCTGTGGCACATTATTGCCGGCCAGGTGCTGCTCGCGTTCTTCGTCGCCGTCGTCTCAGCAATCGGAATCAGCTACATCCAGGACCTTCTGCCGGAACAGCCCGGCTATGCTTCAACGCTGTATTCCAATTCCACTACCATCGGCCGGCTGGCCGGCAGTCTGGTGGGCGGAGCCGCCGCCGAATGGGCCGGATACCGGCATGCGTATTGGTTCTGCGTCCTGCTGTTTGCTGTCGCCCTGGTGCTGCTGGCGCTCCCGCAGCGTTCGCGTACCTCGGCAGCGGAAGCCTCATCGCAGACGTTATAGTTACCGTCTAAAGCAACAGCGGCCTGCTCCGGGACATCCGGTGCAGGCCGCTGTTTGTATTCAGGCGATATCTCCGGGTGAACCTCGCTCCAGGAACTGAGGCACAGCGGAGATACTATTTTTAAATCGGCATATCCTTGCCCGTATAATCGACGAACCGGAAATGCCCCTGGGGAGCTTTGCGCTGCTCCAGCAGATCCAGAATCCCTGTAGCGCTGCTGCGCGGGTCGGTAGGCGCGGAAGCGCCGCCCATGTCCGTGTGCATCCAGCCCGGATGTACGCTCAGCACATGCACACCGCGTTCACGCAGATACACATGCAGCTGCTGGGAGAAGATGTTCAGCGCTGTTTTGGAGATGGAATAGGGATAGTCCCCCGGATAGGCATTCGTAATGCTTCCTGCCTCCGAGGAGATATTGATAATCGACGCCTCCGGCTCTGTGAGCAGCGGCAGGAAGTGCTTGACCACCCGCATCGGCCCGTACAGATTGATGTCCATCGTGAGCAGCATGTCCTGGAAGTCCAATTGCTCAATCGGCGTTTCTCTAGCCGTCAGCACCGCCGCGTTGTTAATGATTGCGCCGAGCGCCACTCCCTGCTCCTGCAGGCCTGCGGCCAGCGCCGCAATGCCCTCCTCATCCCGCACATCAAGCAAGGCTATCGTCAGCGCTTCGCCGTAAGCATCAGCAAGCCCGGTCAGGGCCGGTCCCGGATCTTCCGGAGTACGGACTCCGGCAATTACCTTATGTCCGCGCTCCAATGCTTCGGCCGCCAGCTCCACCCCAAGCCCGCGTCCCGCCCCAGTTATCAGAATATTCATCGGCTGATTCCCCCATCGTTAGGCTTTATCATTTTCCAAAAGCTCCATAATCACCTTCAAGTCCTTGAATGTATCCATATATGCATAACGTCCGCCCGGATATTCGCCCTTCTGCTGCAGCGGGAAGCCTTTGCCTTCAAACAGCGTGATCTTCTCCTGCATACCCTGCACCACAAAAGCGATATGATGCGGGCCTTCGCCATGCTCATTCAAATAATCCCGCCAGGTGCTTGGCTCATGGTCCGGTTCAATTAATTCAAGCTGCACCGATCCCAAATCAAAAAATGCCAGCTTCGCCCGCGCCTCCGTCGGCGCACCATTGTACCGGGTCTGCGCGATATCGACCGTATCGGTCAGCCCGATCTCCGGCTTGTCCACGCCCAGAAACTCCGCGTATGCCCTGCTTGTTGCTTCGATGTCATGAACAAGAATGCCAATTTGCGTAACAAACGGCTTGCCCAGCAGCTCAGACAATTGTAAACGCCTCCTTCTATTCTCCGACGAGTCTACCTTACCCACACGCAGCGGTCCTGTCAAGCCGGGTCTTCCAGCTGTTTCCACACCGGCTTTGATTCGCATAATCACCAATCCGGTTATTAAATGAAATGTTATTTACTTCATGTAACTTTACTTTAAGGGGTGAAGAGTGGTGGACCGTAGCAAAAGATCGCGCCTGATGCAGCAGTTTATTTTTGTCGGGCCTACTTCCCTGTTTTTCTTTGTCATCGTGCTGATTCCGTTCTTTCTGGGCCTGTATTATTCCTTTACCAGCTGGAACGGCATCTCGCAGCATACCTCTTGGGCGGGCCTGCGGAATTATCTGCATATATTCACCAAGGATCCGTCCTTTCTCAATTCGTTCTGGTTTACCGCCAAATTTACGTTGTTCGGCCTCGTGCTAACCAATCTGCTTGGCTTCACGCTCGCTTATGTGCTGACGCGTAAGCTGTTTACCCGCAATGTGCTGCGGACGGTGTTTTTCGTGCCCCATGTCATCGGCGGCTTGCTGCTGGGCTTTATCTGGCAGTTTATTTTCGTGCGGGGCTTTGCCTCGCTGGGAGCGGCCACCGGCTGGTCCTTCTTTAATCTTCCTTGGCTCGGTACGGAAAGCACAGCCTTCTGGGCCGTGGTCATTGTATTCGTCTGGCAAAATGCCGGCTATCTCATGGTCATTTACATCTCGGCGATCAACAATGTGCCCAAGGGGCTCCTTGAAGCCTCCAAGGTGGATGGTGCCGGAAGGCTGCAGTCACTCATGAATGTGACAATTCCGCTGGTGATGCCGGCCGTCACGGTCTGCCTGTTCCTCTCGATCTCCTGGTCCTTCAAGGTGTTCGACCTGAACCTGGCGTTGACCAAGGGCGGGCCGTTCAAGGCGACCGAATCGGTGGCGCTCAATATTTACAATGAGGCGTACACGATCAGCCGGTTCGGAATGGGCTCGGCCAAGGCGATTATTTTCTTCATCATTGTGGCCGTCATCTCGATGCTGCAGGTCCGGGCAACCAAGAAAAGAGAGGTGGAGCTGTAATGGATACTACCGCAAAAAAGTGGAACCTCCCGAAGCTGCTGGTTGAACTGCTGTGCATTCTGCTTGCTCTGGTATTTCTGGTTCCTTTCTATTTCCTGCTGGCCAACTCGCTCAAGACCTATGGTGCGATTCTGTCGGATTCAGCGGCACTGCCGGCGGCCCTGCAATGGAGCAACTACCGTGAGGCCTGGAATGCGACGGGCTTTCCGCATGCTTTTGTAAATTCACTGGTGGTAACCGTTGTCAGCAATCTGCTGCTGGCCTTCCTCTGTTCCATGTGTGCCTATAAAATGGTCCGCAACAACAGTCTCTACAACCGCATCCTGTACGTGGCGCTGGTTGCCGCGATGGTTATTCCGTTTCAGGCGATTATGATTCCGCTGGTGCAGGTGGTCAGCGGCCTTGGCTTTATGAACTCCACCGCCGGGCTGATCCTGGCTTACCTGGGCTTCGGTGCGCCGATGACCGTGTTTCTGTTCCACGGCTTTGTCAAATCGGTGCCGATCGATCTGGAGGAGGCCTCCAAGGTGGACGGAACCAGCCCTTACGGGACCTTCTTCCGGATTGTGCTGCCGCTGATGCAGCCGATCATCGTTACTGTAATCATCCTGAATACCCTCTGGATCTGGAACGATTACCTGATGCCGTCGCTCATTCTGCAGGACCCGGCGCTGCGGACGATTCCGATTGCCGTCTACACCTTCTTCGGCCAATATACGAAGCAGTGGGATCTGGCGCTGCCGGGACTGGTGCTGGGGATTACGCCGGTCGTCATCTTTTTCCTGGCAATGCAGAAGTACATTATCGAAGGGATTGCCCAGGGCTCGGTCAAGGGCTGATGCATATAAGTTGAACAAAAGAACAATACAAAAAGGTAGGAGTGCGAAGTGAAAGTTTGGGACTGGAGGAGCGATAGCGTCCGCCTGAAAGCTTTCCGTAGGAAAGCTCGCATCGGAAGCATAAGCTGTCACCGGATTTCTACCGTTAAGAACGGTAAATCATGAAATCTGGGGGCGGGCAGCGGGCGGAAGTCCAAACATTCCACGAAGTTACGACAAAACCTCTTGTTGTTTCAGAAGTTCAACTTATATAAGCACTGCGAGGCAAAATGACAGAAAGGATGAGACATGATGAGACGTACAAGTGGATGGCTCCTGACCGCTGCCCTGCTGCCGGCCCTGCTGCTCTCCGGCTGCGGCCGCAGCGGCGGGAATGAGGATGGAGTAACAACTGTTCATATTTACCAGTTCAAGGTGGAGATTGCCGAAGCGCTGTCTGCCATGAAAGCGGAGTTCGAGAAAGAGCATCCCGAGATCCGGCTGGACATTCAGACGGTCGGCGGCGGCACCGACTACGGCGCCTCGCTGCGCGCCAAGTTCTCGTCCGGCGACGAGCCGGATATCTTCACCATCGGCGGCAACAATGAACGCGATATGTGGCTGGAGTATCTGGAGGATCTCAGCGGCGAAAGCTGGGCGGGGGATGTCAAGCCGCTGGCCGCCGAGCAGATGACCGTAGACGGCAAGCTCTACGGTATGCCGATGAATCTCGAAGGGTACGGCTTCATTTATAATAAGGAACTATTTCAGCAGGCCGGCATTACCGAGAAACCGCTGACACTGAGTGCGCTGCGGGAAGCGGCGCAGAAATTGCAGGATGCGGGCATTACGCCCTTCGCCAACGGCTACCAGGAATGGTTCGTGCTAGGGAACCATAATGTGAATGTGGCATTTGCCCAGCAGCCCGACCCTGTCGCCTTCATCGCCGGACTGACCGACGGCTCGAAGACATTTGCGGCTGATCCGGTCTTTGACCAGTGGGTGGATCTGCTCGACCTGACGGTCGAATACGGCAATCCGAATCCGCTGTCCACCGACTACAATACCCAGGTCACGATGCTGGCGAGCGGCGAAGCGGCCATGATGCAGCAGGGAAACTGGACCCAGGGCCAGCTCGATGGCATCGACCCGGATCTAAACCTTGGCATCCTCCCGATGCCGATTGACGACACGGCCGAAGACAATGACAAGCTCTACGTTGGGGTTCCCAGCAACTGGGTGATCAACAAGAATTCCCCGGTGAAGGAGGAGGCCAAGGTCTTCCTGGACTGGATGGTCACCTCGGATACCGGCAAGCGGTATATCACCAAGGAATTCCAGTTCATTCCGGCACTTGACAGTATCGAAGGCACCGAAGAGGACCTCGGCCTGCTAGGCGCCGAAGTGCTGGCCTATACCGATAAAGACCAGGCCCTGAGCTGGAACTGGTCGCGCCTGCCCAACGGCATGCCCAATGAGCTGTCCAGCAGCATCCAGGGCTACCTCGGCGGCAAGCTGACCAAGGAAGGCATGCTGAAGGAGTTCCAGAAGAATTGGGATAACCTGAGCGTGCAGTGACGGGAGTGGCTGCTCCGGATGCCCGTGCCGAAAGTATGTATGTTCAGCGACGCAGGGGATTCACCGGATGGCCTTGAGCGAGAACATGCAGGCTCGATCGAATGGTATAGGCAACATGGTTGTATGGTTGTATGGTTGGATGGTTGGATGGTTGGATGATTGGATGCATGGATGGTGGTTGGTGGCTGATCGCTGGTGGCTGACGGCTGGCGCTTAATTGCACTTTGTACATCTATTCGAACCAGAATCCAGGGATTCAGCCGCTTAATTGCATTCTCTGCAACTATAATCGCCTGATTAGCGGCTTTTCGGACGAACACTAATTTTTAGATGTACCAAGTACAACTAAAGTCATATGCTCGCGCAAATCCGGCGGATTAGTTGTACAAAATGCAACTAGGACCTTGACCGCAGCAAATTGCAGCTATGCACCATCTATTTGCGAGTAAGAATGGGGACGTCGGCGCATACATCCTTTCCCGTGAACAGGCCGACAAACAGCACAGTCCGGCTAATCAACCCTATTGTAGTCGAAAAACCGACCACAATGGGCTACCGTGTAGGTAAATAGGGCAAACGTAGGCGAATAATCGACCATAATGTCTTGCCGTGGAGGAAAACAGACCCAATGTAGTCGAAAAACCGACCATAATGGGCTACCGTGTAGGTAAATAGGGCAAACGTAGGCGAATAATCGACCATAATCCACAAACCAAGCTTACCTAACGAAAAGCAGGACAGTACCTTAAAGTTCTCATGTTGCTTTTTTCCAGGGTTAGTGGAAAATCGCCACCTAATTTCACCTGTACGACGGCTTCAGCAAGAAGTGACTGTGTGGGAAGTGAAACGAAACCAGGCTTAGAAATCGGTGCATGGCACTTTATAACCGAGCAAGCTAGAGGGAAAATAAAGCACTTATACCCTGCAATTTGAATGGGTCAAAGCAACTAGGACCCCTTTGGCAGTCGTTCGCCATCCAAAGCTTCATTAACAGTCAAAGCCGCGCCTTCTTGGCGCGGCTTTTTCAGCATGGATGATAGTTTTTTTGCCAAAGAAGCTGTTTACAGCATGGATGATGGCCTTCTCACCGGAGAAAGCGGCTTTAGCGGTTTAGCGGCCTGTACTATACCTGCACCCGGTAGGCATCCACGCTGTAGCTGCTGCCGTTAATCGTGAGTGTAGCATTGTAATAGCCCCTGCTCCCATTCGGCTTACATTTATAATCGCCAGAGCAGCCGGTGACAAAGAATTTGGTCTTGGGATAACCTTGGTAAATATTGTTTAGCTTCCGGTAGAACTTATGCCCGTGATGTGTAAAAATAGCCAGTACCCGCTCTCTGACCTTGACCGGTATTGCCGCGAAGAACTTCGCCGTCTCGGACGCACTGAGCACATGACTGCTGTCCACGGTGATGCCGCTTACCCGCAGCGGCCAATGAAAATCAATAATATAGTAGTACTGATTATCCAGATTCCGCAGCAGCTTCAGACTGTCCGCCGAGAAGGCCCCCGGCGCACAATCCAGCCATACATACTTCACCTTCCCCTGCGTTCCCGGAAAATCCCGCTGCCCCGTTACCGCCCCCAAATATTGCGTGAACAAGGCCTGGGTGCTGGCTTCCCAGTTGCCGATCGACGCCTTATACGGAATACTTCCCAGCGTGGAGTCGACGGTGTTCTTGAAATCCTGGTAATATGCTGCCGCCTGCGCACCATGATTGGCCCCGGCCTGGGTATTATCCCCGCCAAAAATCACGAACCGCTTGTTCCCACCGCGCACCGCTTTGGACAGCAGATTCTTAAAGATGGCGGAGCTGTTGCCATACCCCACATGACTGTCGCCGATGACCGCAAAATGAATGCCAGCCGCTCTCGTTCTGCGGGCCATACTCCGTTTCGGTACTGCGGGTCTTGCCGAAAGACGCTTTTTGCGGACAGGCTTTGCCGTTCTTCTCATCCCATACACCTCCGGAAATGGATTTACAGCAATCATATTCAGCCGAAAGCAAAAGTGGACGGGGCGCCAATCCCCAAAAGACGCTTTGCCTAGCAGTAATTTATTCAAAAGTTGCCCCTCCTTTCGGAAGGACCAGGGACCGTCTTCGGACATGACATTGAGTCTTTTTTCACTTGTTATCTTATTTGCCTTGTATTTACAATATTATTAATAATGCCCATTCAATATTATAGAGAGAAGGATGCTGTATGAAAGACAAACGAAAGGCTTACCGGATGCTCGGCCCGATCCTGCTCCTGTCCCTGGCGGCAGGCTGCGTGAACGGCGACAACGCGGGGAGTGATAGCGCCGATGCCGGGAAAGGACCCGCTCCTGCAGCGGGCGCTCACCATACCCATTGGTCCTATGAGGGCGCCACTTCACCGGAGCACTGGGCAGAGCTGGATGAATTGTTCGCCACCTGCAGTACCGGCAAGGCGCAGTCGCCCGTCAATATCGTGCAGGACAGTGTGAAGGCGTCCGGAGCTCTGGCTCCGGTTCAGCCGGAATACGCCCCTTCGCAAGTGTCTATCATCAACAACGGTCATACAATTCAGGTCAATCTGCACAATCAGGACAACCGGCTCGTTCTTGAAGGAAAGACCTATACGCTGCAGCAATTTCATTTCCATCTGCCCAGCGAGCATGAGGTGGACGGCAAGCATGCCAGGATGGAGCTGCACCTGGTGCATAAAAGCGAAGACGGGGCCTTGGCCGTACTGGGTGTGCTGATCATGGAAGGCAGCGAGAATGCGGAGCTTAGCAAGTTGTGGGCTATGCTTCCCAAAGAAGAGAGTGAAGCGGCAGTACCGGTTGAGGGTGTATTCGACCTGAACAAGCTGCTTCCCTCCGACCTTCATTCCTTCCGCTACCAGGGCTCGCTGACCACACCGCCTTGCACCGAGGGTGTGCAGTGGATCGTTCTTGAACAGCCGGTACAGTGGTCTGAGGAGCAAATCGGCAAATTCGCCGCTATTTTCCCGCATGACAACCGGCCTGTGCAGGCGCTGGGAACACGGGAGATTGCGGCGGATCAATAGGCGGATTACATTTTTCATGACATTATATTTCAAAATATTCAATATTATTACTTATTTAACCTTCAATATATATTATTTATGGTATATAATACACTAGAACCAAATAATGGAGAAGGAGGGCCGATCCGATACATACCATAATATAATAAACTGGGAGGTACATTATGAAATCTATTAAATTATTGACTCTCTCTGGTCTGATGCTTCTTTCCTTTTCCACCAGCGCTTTCGCGCAGAATGTCGATGAACCGTCAACCGATATTGATACACAGCCAACTGTAATTTCGACTGAACAAGATGCTTCCATCAATTTCACTGTTTCAAGTGAAACGACGGATCTCTCCCCATATTATGATTTGGCTGTTCCTTTCGCAGCCAGAGCTTCGAAGCTGTATGTACCGCCTTATTCACTTGGCGCTTACGGCGGCAGTAATGCCGTCTTAGTATCGGATAGCCGATTCTATCCTAATTCTTCAGGCACGGCTACTCTTACTTTCACACAATGGGATAATAACAGCTTTAATGAACCGACTGTCGAATATGTTCTCCTGGACGAGAATGGAAAATGGACTGACCCGCGTACGAGAACCGGTGAATTTAAAGATACGAATAGTCAGCTGACATTCACCGGGCTTACAAATCAGCTTTATGCATTAGCTATTATCAATCATTCCTCCTATACAATTTATGGGAATTGCTACATTTACTAAATATCAGAATTAAAGATTTGCTGCAACCATTTCAAAAGCAGTTATCAACAGAGTAGCCTGGTGCCTTTTATTAAGGGATCAGGCTGCTTTTTTGTTATAGTTACGGACCACGTACAATATACCTGAAACAAAATCACAACGGGATCATTGTTCATTCCGCCTGATCGTGAGTGGGATATGACGCTCCGACAAGTGAATATTTTCACCATATAGAGGGATAAATAGGACTGCTGACTGCAACAAGACAGTATGTTTCAGCTTGCCATTTGGCATATAGCAAAAAATAATCAAAGGAGGCGATATCGTTGGAACAAATGCCGCAAGAGGTATTCGGTGCATGGCAGCATTCGTACGAAGAGGACAACGGGAGAATGACCGTCTTCCGCCCTGCCGGCTATCCCTTTGCCGCTGCCCGCGAACGGGAGCAGCTGGAGATTAAGCCGGATGGCACCTTTGTAAGAACCATTCCTGAGCGCGGAAACTCACCTGTGCCGATTGCCGGAGAATGGGAGCAGCAGGAGGGTGCGCGCCGGATACAGTATACTTATCAATCTCCGGAGCAAACGCCGCCGGAGCAAGCAACAGGTGAAACGACAGGCTCCGCATCCCATGCGGTTGACATTGTCGAATGCTCCGCCGACGTCCTGAGGCTGTACAAGCTGTAAGGGCATGAGGCATTGATACAACAAGACCGCCGGGTCAAGACCCGGCGGTCTGTCCTTTTAAGAGGGAGCCGGCCACTCGGCTTTCGAGGAGACGGGAGGACGACAGGTTCAAGCTTCTCTTCTTCACAGATCAAAAAGCCTGCCGAGACAAGTCCCGACAGGCTTCCTGGCATCCTTATATCGTTACAGCTTGATGGTCTGATTCAAATTCGACTGCTCCGTATCCTGATTGGTCAGCCGCTTGAACATATAGGTCGCCTTCTCGGCCAGGTTGCCGCTCTTCCAGTATTCCGCCGATTCGGCATGCACCTGGATCAGAATTACATTCGGATCATCATAGGTCGTCTTCAGGAACGCTTCATACCCGGCATTCCAGAACTCCTTCTTCTTGGCCACATCACTGACGATCCTGGCCATACCGCGTATGGAAACATAAGATTTATCGGCATACACTACATTCACCCGGGGATCGTGCAGAATTTCATCAAATTTGCTGGTATCCTTCTTGGTCAGGAACCATAAATCCCCGTCAAACTCAACTTCCTGCGTCTTCATCGGACGGGAAACCAGCCCTTCGGGCGAGATGGTCGTAAACATCGCCGTATCGATACCCTTGATCAAGTCTCTGACGGTCTCCACGGCTTCCTGATGACTTTGGTTGGTTGCAGACATGCTTGTCGCCTCTTTTCTTCCGGATTATGGTTAGCTTATCCAAACGCATACGTTATATTACCCATTTGGCGCAAAACCTATCGTCCCGGATTTCAGGGAGGCAGCTTCCGCCGTTACAGGCAGGCTACACCTGATGCAGCTTCCGGTACTGGGACGGATTCATCCCCTTCTTCTGACGGAATACCCGGCTTAAGTAAAAGCCGTTCTCATACCCGCACTGCTGCGCAATGCTGTCCAGGGACAGCCTGGTCCCGCCAAGCAGCTTGCAGGCCCGTTCGATTCGCAGCGCAGATACGAATTCGGAAGGATTCATCAGGAATGCGGCGCGGAAGCGGCGGGTAAATTGGACCGGCGTCATTCCCGCAAGCTCCGACAGGGTGCGCATGGAGAATGGTGCATACGCGTGATCGAGCATCCACTGGCGCGCATGCTGCATCGCCGGATCGGTGTCGCCCCAGCTTCCGGGCGGCGCCTCCCCGGACTCACGCTCGATGAGCCACCACACATCGTTCAGCAAATGGCGGAACCCGCGGTCAGCCGGCGGCATCTCCTGCCAGTGTTCGCCATACTGCCGCATATAAGTATAGGTCGAATGCAGCCGGGAGCGGTCAATGACCGACAGCCTCCCTGTCAACAGCTCCCGCTCTGCCGCTGCAGGCTCTTCCTCCCAATTAAATTGCACGAAATGAAAGGTAAGCGGAGTCAGCGTCCGGCGGCCGAACAAGGTTCCGGGCGGGCACAAGACAAGGTCTCCGAATTCTGCCTCCCCTTCCCGGTTCCCTACATGATAACGAAACTTTCCTTCCTCCACGGCAAACAGTGTCCAGTGGGGGTAAGTATCGCTGTCCAGCAGGAATTGCGGCTTGGCCTTCCAGTACGTATACGCTATAGGTTCAACAGACCAGGAACGTTCCATCTACATACACCCCCGTTGAAATAAAGTATATATCTTATGCTAATAGGGTGCATGTCATTTGGAAAGAGATTTTTCTAAGATGAAACTATAGATATACACTTTAAAACATGGAGGCGTGTTCCATGAGACAGGAAACCGTTGTAAGCGATATCACCGTAGTCGGGGGAGGATTGGCCGGCGTCTGTGCAGCCATTGCTGCCGCAAGACTTGGCCGGAGGGTGGCTCTGGTGCAGAACCGGCCCGTCCTCGGGGGCAATTCCAGCAGCGAGGTCCGCGTATGGGTATGCGGGGCGACCGCCCACGGCACGCACCGCTATGCGCGTGAGACCGGCATTATGGGCGAGCTGTTCTTGGAGAATCAGTACCGCAATCCGGACGGCAACCCGTATCTGTGGGATATGGTCGTTCACGAAGCGGTCCGGGCAGAGCAGAATATCAGCCTCTATCTGAACACAGATGTGCATGAAATCGAGGCTGATGGGTCGGCTGATGACCGGACCATCCTCTCCGTGACCGGCTGGATGATGGGCTCGGAGCGGCGTATCCGCTTCGAGAGTCCGGTCTTCCTGGACTGCACAGGAGACGGGCTCATCGGCTTCCTGGCCGGGGCGGCCTACCGGATCGGCCGCGAAGCCCGGGAAGAGTACCAGGAGGAGTGGGCGCCGCTTGCTGCTGACAACATTACGCTCGGCAGTACGCTGCTCTTCTATACGAAAGACGCTGGACATCCGGTCAAATATATTCCCCCGCGTCTGGCGAAGGACATTGCGGCCACGGCGATTCCGGAACGCCGGATCATCCGCAGCGGCGACAACGGCTGCTCGTATTGGTGGATTGAATGGGGCGGTGAGCTGGACACTGTACATCAGAATGAACTGATCCGCGACGAGCTGTGGTCCGTCATTTATGGCATCTGGGACTACATCAAGAATTCCGGCCGGTTCGACGCCGCCAATCTGACCCTGGAATGGGTCGGCTCCTTGCCCGGCAAGCGGGAGTACCGCCGGTTCACCGGCGATTATGTGCTGAACCAGAACGATATTCTCGCCCAGCGCGAGTTCGCGGACCGCGTCGCCTTCGGCGGCTGGTCGATCGATCTGCACCCGCCACAGGGCATGTACTCCACCGAGAGCGGCTCGAGGCATATGCATGCGGACGGCATCTACCACATTCCCTTCCGCTCGCTCTATTCCGCCAACGTGAAGAATATGCTGATGGCCGGCCGGAATATCAGCGCCAGCCATATCGCCTTCGGCACGACGCGCGTCATGGCGACCTGCGCGGTCATCGGCGAAGCGGCGGGCACCGGAGCTGCGCTATGCGTGCAGAAGGGACTCTCCCCGCGCGAGCTGCATGACCGTCATCTGGAGGAGCTTCAGCAGACCCTGCTGCGCCAGGATGCGTCGGTCATCGGTCTGCGCAGCAGCGATCCCGCCGATCTGGCACGCCGGGCTGCCGTAACGGCCTCCGGGACCTTAACCCGGCTGGCGGTGGAACAATCCGCCGGCACGTTCAAGCTGGACACGGATATTGGCCTGCTGGTGCCTGCCGACCCGGGGCTGAACGGGCTGGAACTGCTGCTTGAAGCTGATGAGGACACCCTGCTGACAGTAGAGCTGTGGGATACCGGGCGGCCCGAGAACTATGTGCCGCATACCCTCATATCATCGGCTTCTGCTTCCGTTGCCGCCGGGCAGATGTCCTGGACCAGGCTGGAGCTGGTCTGGACGCCGGAGCGGGCGCAGAACGCCTTCTTGGTGGTCAAGGCCAATGAAGGGATTGCCCTTCATATATCCGGCTTATCCCAGTCAGGTGTGCTGGCCTTCCGCAAAGGCGCCCCTCCCCGGGCGGAAGCCGGGATGGAGGATCACGAGGGCAATCAGCCGGTTATGCAGTGGAGCATGGGCCCATTCCTGCGCAAGCTGCCTTGCTTCCGCTTATCGGCGCCGACGGAAGCCTTGTCGCCGGCCAAAGCCGTTGACGGCTACAAGCGGCCGTACGGCGGACCCCACCTCTGGTCGTCTGCACCGCTGGACGCCGGTGCTCCGGCCTGGCTAGAGCTGCACTGGGAACAGCCGGTGACGGTTAGCTCCGTGCAGATCATCTTCAATGACGATGTCAATGAAGACCTGATTAATCTGCACCATCATGTCACTCCACATGAGGTGCTCCCTGAATTGGTGAAGAACTACCGGATTGAGGTGCAGAGCGGCAGCGGCTGGACAGTCATTGACGAAGTGCAGGATAATTACAGCCGGAAGCAGATGCACACCCTGGAGTCGCCCATTCTTGCAGAGCGCATCCGGATAGCGGTGGAAGCGACGAACGGAGCGCCGTGTGCGGAAATTATCGAAGTGAGAGTGTATTAGGGGTTGCGGTTGGCTGGACTACGGACTGCCTTTGCCCATCGCCCTGATGTCGCTATTATGCTAATAATAGTCGCTTTCTTCAAGGCAGCCGGAAGCGTGATGCAGTACCATGGGAATGTGCATAATCTCAAACAGAAGGGCAGATCGGATGCTTATGGAGCCAATAACTGCGCTTGACCGCCTTCTTGAAGAAGCGGATGAAAGCTTGTCCGCCGGTGCCCATGCCGTTTGGGTATGGGAGATTCCGGGGTTTTATCAGGATACTGCCGGCCATACAGCAGCTAAACGGCTGATGGAAGTTGACGTCAAGACCGCTTACACAACAGCACTTGCCTACCGGCTGACGGGGACATCCGCCTATGCAGACACCGCCAGAGCGGTGCTGATGGACTGGGCAGCAGTCAACCGCGAAATTGCCGGCGCCGACGGTCCGCTGGTGTCCGCTTATCTGGGGGTGGGCCTGATCCGCGCGGCAGAGTGGATCAAGGGATATCCCGGCTGGAGTATGGCAGAGCAGCGGGTGTTCACCGATTGGCTGACCGTTGTGTGTCTGCCCTTATGGGACGGTATCCCGCTGCGGAATAACTGGTGGAACTGGAGCCTTTATGCCCAGCTGGCACTGTTCCGGTTCATGGAAGAGCCGGAGCGCTTCGCCGGTGAAGTGACTGCCTTCAAGGAACAGCTTGAAGCCTCTTTATCCATAGAAGGCTTCATTCCGGAGGAGACCCAAAGGGGCCGTCACTCCTTATGGTACCACTACTTCGCACTGGCTCCCGCAACGGCCGCAGCCAAGCTGATTCTCGACGCCACAGGCGAGGATCTATTCCGCTGGGTGACCCCAGGCGGCAAAAGCCTGCAAACCGCGCTGGAGCTGTTCTTCCATTACGGGGGCGGCCATCTGCAGGATTGGCCGTTTGATCCGGAGCCGATCTTCCCCGCTTCCCTCTCCGGCGGCACGTGGCCGCTCGATTTATTCGAGGCCATGTCCAAAATTTACGGAAAGGCGGACTATGAGCGGTTCGTTGCGCCGCACCGCCCGGTTACCGGGGGGATCAACCAGAACACCGGCTTCTACCATTCCTATGCCTGGGTCTACCCGGAGCTGCAGTTCGGGGAGTGAAGGGAAGCGTCAGAGAGAAGTACTGGCGCTTAATGCAGGCTTAGTCCAAACAGCCGCTACCTTGAGGCGGCTTAGTCCAATCAGCCACTAGTGTGGCGGTTTAGGCAGAGTCACCGGGGCGGTCCACCAGCGGATAGCAGGACGCTCAGTACCGGGTTGCTAAATGCTGCTGGTACAGGGTGCCGAGAAATGCGGAGCGCAGAGTTTCAGCCGACGAGGTGCCAGGGTGCCAGGGGTGTCAGGCCCAGGCAGACAGCCCTGAGTGGCATTAAACAAGGGGGCCTTCCCGAACAGCCGGTTTCACGGCTGACGGGAGGCCCCCTCTTTTTTAAACTATAATTGTATTAGTTCTCTTATCGCCTTAGCCCTGCATAATCTCAGTTAACCGACTTGTCGTATTGCAGGTACACCACCTGGGTCTGCAGGTATTCGTTCAGGCCATGCTTGCCGTCGGCGCCGCCGATTCCGGATTTGCGCCAGCCGGCGTGGAAGCCTTGCATTGCCTCGAAATTCTCGCGGTTGATGTAGGTTTCGCCGTATTTCAGACGTTTGATGACCTTCATCGCCACGTTCAGGTTCTGCGTGTAGAGCGACGAAGTCAGCCCGAACTCACTGTCGTTGGCCAGGGCAATCGCCTCATCCAGTGTCTTGAAGGATATGACCGGAATGACGGGGCCAAAGATTTCCTCCTGCACGATCTCCATCTCATTGGTGGCATCGGTCAGCACGGTCGGCTCGAAGAAGGCGCCTACGCCGTCAACCTTCTTGCCGCCGCAGGCGAGCTTGGCTCCTTCCTGTACTGCACGGTCCACCTTCTGCTGCACCGATTCCTGCGCAGCCTTGTTGATCAGCGGCCCCATCTGGATGTCCGTCTCCTTCAGCGGATCGCCGTATTTAACCGCCTGCATCGCTTCGACCAGACGCTTGGTGAACTCATCCTTGATGTTCTCGTGCACATATACGCGCTCCGCACAATTACACACCTGGCCTGTATTGATGACGCGAGAATCAACAATCGCTTTGACGGCCAGATTCAGGTCGGCATCGTCCATGACAATCGCCGGCGCCTTGCCGCCGAGCTCCAGACTCACCTTGATGATGTTCTCGGCCGCAGCCTCCATCACCTTCTGTCCTGCCGGGACACTGCCCGTAAGGCTGACCATGCCCACCTTCGGATTGCTGGCCAATTCGTTGCCAACTTCTCCGCCTCTGCCGGTTACCAGATTGAACACACCCGGAGGAAGCCCTACTTTGTCGAGGATCTTGGTAAAAGCAATGGCATTGTTCGGTGACTCAACGCTCGGCTTCACGACAATCGTGTTGCCGGTGATGAGGGCCGGCGCCATCTTGCGGGCGATCAGGAAGAACGGGAAGTTCCACGGCAGAATCCCGGTTGTTACGCCTATAGCACGCTTAAATACAAAAATATTCTCATTATCCCGGTCACTCTGAACAATCTCCCCCTCATAGCGGCGGGCCCATTCTGCCATGTAGTCCATGTAATCGGCGGTAAAGTTAACTTCAACGGTAGACAGCTCCAGGGTCTTGCCTACTTCTTCGGAAATCAGCCGGGCAATGGCTTCGCTCTCGGCGCGGATGCCGTCTGCGATGGCATGCAAGAACTTGCCGCGCTCAACCGCCGGTGTTTCTTCCCAGGCAGACTGTGCCGCCTCTGCGGCATCAATGGCCCGGATGACATCGCTTTTGGTGGCTTTGGGAACCTGTGAAATCACTTCATCCGTTGCCGGATTTGTTACGTCCATCCATTCCTTGCTTTCTGACTCCGTAAATTGGCCGTTAATGTACATCAGATGCTGTTCCACTGTCGCTTCCCCTCCAAGTTCGATTGTTCGTTTCCCAATTTATTGTAAACGTTATCAATCTTTTTTGTCAACAATATTCACATTTATAAGCTTTTTTTGTGTTGTTTTATATTGACTATTTGAGTTAAGCTAGAGTTGCAGAGGTATATAAATGCCAAGTTGGAGGGATTCCGATGAAAGTCAGCATTTTCTCGACATGTCTGGTTGACCTGATGTTCCCGAATGTAGGCAAAGCGATGGTTGAAGTGCTGGAGAGGCTGGGCTGTGAAATCGACTTTCCGGCTTCGCAGGTCTGCTGCGGGCAGCCTACTTATAACAGCGGCTATCTGGAAGACTCCAAGCTTGCGATGAAGAATATGATGCTCGCCTTCGAGCATTCCGATTATGTGGTAGGCCCTTCAGGCTCCTGCATCGCCATGTTTCATGAATACCCGGCAGTGTTCAAGGGCGATCCGCAATGGGAATTGAAAGCGATTTCTCTAAAAAATAAATCGTTCGAGCTGACGCAGTTTATTGTGCATGTGCTTGGCATCACGGATGTCGGCGCCCATCTGGAAGGCATTGCGACCTATCACCGCTCCTGCCACATGACCCGGCTGCTGGGCGAGAAAGAAACACCCTTCCGGCTGCTGGAGCAGGTCGATGGCCTGCGGCTGGAGCCGCTGAAGAACAGCGACAACTGCTGCGGGTTCGGCGGCACCTTCTCGGTGAAGATGCCGGAGATTTCCGCGCAGATGGTCGACGAGAAATGCGCCTGTGTCGCCGAGACGGGCGCAGATATTCTGATCAGCGCAGACATGGGCTGCCTGATGAACATCGGCGGCCGTCTCTCCCGGAATGGCCAGTCCATCCGGGTCATGCATATCGCCGAGGTGCTGAACTGCGTACCGGCGGCACAAGGAGGAAGAAGCCTATGAGCCTGCAAACCGATAACCGCAAGTTCAGCGAGCGGACCGCCGAGGGCATCGACAACCCGTTCATGCGCAGTGCGGTCAGCTCGGCCCAGGACAGCTTGAAGACGCGGCGTCTGAGCGCGGCCACCGCGCTGGGCGAATGGGAGGAGTGGCGGAAGGCAGGCCAGCAGATCCGCCAGCATACCTTAAAGCATCTGGATTATTATCTGGAGGAGCTGGCCCGGAACATTGATCGGCGCGGAGGAAAGATATATTTTGCCCGCACCAAGGAAGAAGCGAGCGCCTATATCGGCCGCATTGTGGAGCAGAAGAACGCGAAGCGGATCGTGAAATCCAAATCCATGGTCACGGAAGAGATCGAGCTGAATCATGTGCTGCTGGAGATGGGCTGCGAGGTGACAGAGACAGACCTTGGAGAGTACATTCTGCAGGTGGACGACTGGGAAGCGCCGTCGCATATTGTGGCGCCTGCGCTGCACAAGGACCGGAAGCAGATCCGCCGGGTCTTCGCCGAGCGGCTCGGGTATCAGGGGGACGAAACGCCGGAGAATCTGGCCCGCTTCGCACGGGAGGTGCTGAGACAGAAATTCCTGGAGGCCGACATCGGCATTACCGGCTGCAATTTTGCCGTCGCCAATCTGGGGGCAATCAATCTGGTCACCAACGAAGGCAACGGTGACCTGACCGCTGCGATACCGAAGACGCACATCGCCGTCATGGGGATGGAACGCATCGTACCGAGCCTGGAGGAAATGGAGGTACTCGATAATCTGCTCTGCCGGAGCGCCGTCGGGCAGAAGCTGACCAGCTATATCACGGTCATGGGCCCTTCGGCGCCCGGAGAAGCGGACGGCCCCGAGGATTTCCACCTGGTCGTGGTGGACAACGGCCGCTCCGACATTCTCGGCAGCGAATTTAACGATGCCCTGCAGTGCATCCGCTGCGGCGCCTGCCTCAATGTCTGCCCGGTCTACCGTCACATCGGCGGCCATTCCTACGGCTCGATCTATCCGGGGCCGATTGGCGCGGTGATTACACCGCTCCTGGGCGGTTACGACGACTACAAGGAGCTGCCTTACGCCTCCAGCCTCTGTGCCGCCTGTACCGATGTCTGCCCGGTCAAGATCCCGCTGCATGAGCAGCTCATCCTCCACCGCCAGAAGATCGTGGAGCAAGGCCGGACGGGCACCGCCGACCGGCTGCAGATGAAGACGGCGGCCCGGGTGCTGTCCTCCCCTTCCCTGTTCGGCAAGGTGCTGCGCCTGGCGAACCCGGGCAGCCGCATGATCAGCAGCCGGGGGCGGATTGTGCGCGGACCGGCAATCGTCCGCGGCTGGACAAGCGCCAGAGATCTGCCGCAACCCGTGCGTCAGAAGGACAGCTTCCGCAGCTGGATGGAGAACCGTAAGGGAGGGAGCGGGAATTGAGCATGCAGCAGCCTATCCACGCAAACAACAACAAGGAAGCCTTTCTGGATCATATTGCCGCCAAGCTGGGGCGTGAACGGGTACATCAAGTGGAGCGGCCGAAGCTGGCTCTGCCCGGTCGCAAGGATACTCCCGCGACTGAAGAGCTTGTCGACATCCTGAAGGAGCAGTGCTTCTTCATCCATACCCAGGTGATTGAATCGAGTCCGGAGATTCTGCAGCAGACGCTGAATGATCTGCTCGAAGCGAACGGCGGCGGGCCGGTCCTGACCTCCGCCGACCCGCGCTTCGCGGAGTATGGCCTGGAGTTCTCGGGCCGGCTCCTCTGGGAAGCGGCTGCGGGACGCGATGAGAACATCCGCCGCGCCGCTGCGGCTGGTACCGCCGTCGTCTTCGCCGACTATGCGTTGGCCGAGTCCGGCACCATCGTCGTGGAGAGTCGCCCGGATCAGGGACGGGCCTTCCATTTTCTGACCGGGCACTACATCGCCGTCATCGAGCGCTCAAGAATTGTGCCGCGCTCCACGCAGGCGGCGGCGGACTTGAACCGCCGGGTGATGGCCGGGGAGCCCATGGGCTCGTGCATCAACCTGATTTCCGGGCCGTCCAACTCGGCCGATATCGAGATGCAGCTTGTCGTCGGCGTTCACGGACCCCTGCGGGCAACATATGTGCTGATCTGATGGGAGATAATAGCCCGGTTTTGTCTGTTCAGCTGACAAAACCGGGCTTTTCGCCGAAACAAGGGTTATACCTCCGTTCATTTCCGTTCAATCGAGCCGTAGCCGTGCGGATCTTCAACCGTCTGCCGGGCAATTAAACTGCCAGCCTGATCATAAGCTTCGATCTCGAATGGCGTGAATTCTCCGGCCGGGAGCTGCACGAACCAGATTCCGTGCTCCGGTCCCGTATCGGCCATTTCAGCGGTATAGCTGCCCTGACCTTTAACCCTTACGGTAACCTTCTGAATGGAGTCATCCAGCAGTTCCCCTGTCACCAGCGGAAAGGGAGCAGCGTACTTGCTCGCCTTCGGCATACTAAAGTATTGCATGACAATCTTCTCTTGTGACGGAGATTTGCCGATGCTGTAGCCGCCGCCCCAAGCCCATTTCCAGCCCAGCCACGTCCGGCGCACATATTCAACCTGCAGATCATCTCCCTCGGATTCATAGAATCTTTTGATAAAAAGAAGCTTCCCTCCCTTTACCGGCTCCTCATGGACAATCTGCATGGTGGTGAAATTGCGGAACTTCTGAAGGGCTTCCTCGGGGGTGCGGGCCAGCGGAATGCGCAGCGTCACCTCTTGCCCCAGTGCCCGCGACATCCGCCTGTCGAGCAGCCCCCCTGGCATATCATTCACATAGGCAAGCCCATATAACAGGGCTGCTGCTGCAATCACACCGGCGAAGCTCCATAGCACACGCTTTGTTCTGCGTGTCTGTCCGGCCATGCTCCCTCACCCTTTCTTCCAAATAAATTACTCAGTCTCTTTTGTAATACGCCTGATAAGCAAAGACGGTAAATGAAACCAGCGAGATCAGGAGCGAGCTTTTCAAGATAAAAGTTAACTGGTCATCGCTTAAGCTGAACACGTACAGATAGGAGACCTCAGTGGCTCCATGCAAGGTTGGGATATAGCTGAACAATGCAACTATGGAATTGAGGGCAAACAGAAATGCTGCCGCAAGAGATAACGCCTTGAGCTTCTCCTCCGCCTTCAGGACGAAGATGCACAGCAGCATCAAGCATAATATCAGTATAAAACCGCCAATCAAAATCATAGAGTGCAGCCTCCTTTTTTGCAGCGTTGTGATATTACTGTTCCGGCCGGCCGCTGGTCCCAACATATACCAACATTATGGCCCTGTCTGTGAGATATTGCCACCCTTTAGATCTACTTCCCCCTTTCAATAGGACACAGTGATGAAAATGCTTTAGAGACACTCGCCCTTGCCCTTTTCCCTCTCCCGGGTTACAATGATGCGAACGCAGAACATGGAAAGGGTTAGCGGTGAACATCAATGATTAAGGTAATGCACTCTGCAAGAAGCAAAGGGGAATTTACTCGCGGCGTATTCGCCACCCGGGACATCGCCAAGGGAGAGCTTATCCATGAAGCCCCCGTTGTTCCATACGAGAATGAGGAGCATGAGCATATCGAGAAGACCATTCTGGCCGATTATGTCTTTGAGTACGGTGCCAACCATACCGCTATCCTGCTCGGATACGGCAGTCTGTTCAACCACTCCTCCTCGGAACCCAATGCCGTCTATGAAATTAATTTCGACAACCATACCTTTGACTTTTACGCCTATACTGACATTAAGGAAGGCGAAGAGATCCTGATCAACTACAACGGGGAGGTCGATTGCAAAGACCTGTTGTGGTTTGAACAGCCGGAAGAATAACGGCACTCCGCTGTAACTCAAAAGAACCAGCAGCCCATATGGGGCTGCTGGTTCTTTTGTATCCAATAGGCTTGATTGTCAGCATCTCACATGTCTGCGCTTAAACCCGAGCTGGCCTTTGTCCACAGCCTTCCGGATATTGTCGTAAGCATAGATATGCTTGCTCCCCTTGGGCTTGTCCCGGCCAACCTCAACCGGACCCACCTCCTGGGCTGTTGCGGCTGCCTGCTCATGAAGCGGCGTGTAAGACACCGCCACCGTATACAGGAAATTGTTCATGGAATACTGGGTCCGCTCCGGCGAGGTGTGGATGGTTTGCTTCACAATATCCAGCATGCCAGCCAGCTTGTCCTTGTCGAACTCATGGTCCGGCCGGTTGCCAAGCAGCCAGCAGTAGCAGCTCCAGCCGCCCGACATCCGCAGCTCTTCCCCGCTGGCGATCCATTTGTCGGCCACCTGCTGCGCAATCTCCGCTTCAGCCAGGGTCACAGCAACGACGAAATCGGACAGCATATAGAAGTAAGCGTCATCCATCCAGCGGTCATAATCCGCTTCCGTCATGCCGTTAGGGTCGGCAATAATTCCGGCAAAATACATGGCATCGTAGTTCCCCGTAGCATACAGCTGCTCGGCAAGCTGCTGACTGATGCCGGTCCGCTTAAAGATCGGCTTCATCGCGCCGGTCGCCACGCCGAATAGCGGCTCATGCGCGCCGTTCGACATATAGATCTTCTTGGTCCGTTCCTTGCCAAGCGCCTCGAGTTCCTGCATGGCCGTTTCGAAATCCATCTGCACACTTCCTTTGTTTTGAAGTCCCTCCGGCCGCAGCCGGAGAACGTCCGGGATAAAGAAAGTGTACTGTACGTATAACCCGGCCGCAAGGTCAGGAAAGAATTGGCTCATCCTTTATAAGACAGTCTCCTTTTGCCCTTCCCACATTAAATCAACGCCTCTGCAGCTCCCGTTTCCTCTCCCGTGTGCACATGCTGCCAGAGCGGCTCCACCCGGGCTTCCACCAGCCCCCTGGCCACCAGCCGGGCGATCTCGACCGCACCCCGTTCCGAGAAATGGGTGTTGTCCTCGGCGCCCTCCGGCAGGCACGGGTATTGCCCCGGCCTTGCCCATAGCAGGACCTCTTTGGTCCGCTCCACCCCAAGCTTTTCGTAATAGGCTTTGCTTAACGCAGCCAAGTCAACGAACGGTACCTTCTCCCGTTCGGCCAGTTGGCGCATGGCTTCGATGTAGTCGCCGTGGGTATTGCGGATGGTTCCGTCCTCCTCGAAGAAGCGGCGGTGCATCGGAGCGATCAGCACCGGATAAGCCTCATGATCCCGGGCAAGGTCAATGTATCTCTGCAGGTAAGCCTGATAGGTCGTGAACGGCAGCGTCCCGCCCTCATTATCCTTCTCATCGTTGTGGGCGAACTGGATGAGCAGGCAATCGCCCTTGCGCAGTCTTTTGGCGATCCGGTTCAGGCGGTTCTCGTCGATGAAGCTCTTGCTGCTGCGGCCGCTGCGGGCATGGTTGTCCAGGGCCACCCCGGTGTTCAGGAACAGGCCGAGCATTTGCCCCCAGCCCGTATAGGGGAATTGTCCCGATGGCTGGTCGGTAACGGTTGAATCTCCGGCCAGAAATACAGTGGCAATGCTTGCCAGCCGCTTGACCTCCACATATTGCACGGCAGGTGCCGCGCCGCCGAAGGCAAGCTTCATTTGACCGTCATTTACATGCACATCGAAGGTCTTCTTCACACTCTCACCGGCCACGGTGCTCCATTCGTACAGCCGCAGATGGCCAAGCCCCTCCTTCACCGTCGTTACCGCTTCACGGTCCGGCGCTCCCAGCGTCAGCGTCACCCGGTAATTCCCCTTGGGCACATCAATCAGCAGGGAAGGGACAGCAGGGATGTAATAATCCCCGGGCCAGGAATCCTCTAAATCCTCATTTCTTGAGGGTTCGGGAGCAGCGGAGTAGCCGTATCCCTTCGCCATATCATATTTACACTGGAGATCAGGCGCAAACGCGCAGCCAAATTCCAAGTCCGGCATAGTAATGATCCTCCTTCATCGGTGAAGCTGGTCTCTGGTTAAGCTATCCCTAAAAATAGCACAATACCGCCGGTATTTCTCCGCGTTTCATCGCCAAATCTGCCGGAATGCCGCTTATATTGCTACCTGAGACTCTAACTGCATAAGCCATCTTGCATGAAAAAGGCTGTCCCAAGCAGCCACGCCGCGCTTGAAACAACCTTCATTTCACGCTATTCGCTGTTACAGCTTTCTCCTCTACGCTTTCTGCCCGCCCTGATACTCCGTCTCATCCTGGCGCACCTTGACTCCTGCGGCCTTCGCCTGTTCCAGCAGCGCGGTTGCGTCATCCTGCGGCTTGTATCCGATGAGCTCCTCCAGATAATCTATGTTGTAGTAATTGTCGCTATTGGCGGAGGTGCCGTACAAATTCAGATAGGTCATCTTGTCATCGGCTTCAATACAGCAGACTACCAGCTGCAGCATGTCGCGCTCGGAAATCCAGATATGCCCGGCCCGCTCGGAATGGGGGCGGTCATCGCCCGGGAAGTTGCCGATGCGGATATTGATGGAGGAAATTTTGCCTTGGTCGGAGTACAGACGTCCGAGCAGTTCAATGTAACACTTGCTGAGCCCATAAAAGCTGTCCGGACGGTAAGGGTCCATCGGGCCCGGCGTCTCGTCCGTCTTGTAATAGCCCATCGCATGGTTGGAGCTGGCGAAGATGACGCGCCGCACTCCATTCTCCACCGCTGCCTCCAGCAGTTTGTAGGCACCGCTCACATTACCATCGAGCACTTTGCCCAGAAAATCATCATTGTCCTTCATCCAGGCAAAATGCAGCACCGTGTCGATTCCCCGGGTCAGTTCGTTCAGCCGTTTCTCATCGGCAATGTCAAGCTGCACGATACCCTGGTCTTCATCCGCCTGAATGTCCGCGCCGGTCAGATCATACCTGCCGTCTTCCTTCAGACCCTTATAGATTGTATTCCCGATGATGCCTGATGCGCCGGTCAGCAGCAATTTCCGCTTCATATATTGCCCTCCCTTTTGGTAAACTATGGCGTTGTTATTTATTACCCGCCTTGGGAGCAATATACCTATGCAGGCGAAAGTTAGCCGCCCAGCCGGACCCGGACGACAATATCCTGGTCATGGTTGCCGAATCCGGCACCATACAGCGTCAATCCGCCGACGTTGGCGGCATGCTCATCCACCGAGAAGCGCAGCGTCCAGAACGGCTCCTGCAGCTTAAGGTCGCTAATTGTCGCCTGCGACATCCATTCTCCATCCATATAGGTCCCGGTAGCGTCGATGCGGATGGTCTTGAGCAGTCCGTATTGGTTCACATTCCGGTGCCACCACTGCGGCGTATATTTGCCCCGCGCCGCCCGGCCGAAATCCGCAGGGCTGGTCCAGGAGCCCAGGAACACACCATTGAAGGTAAAGCCGATATCCGAAGGCCAGTCATCCCGGAGACCGGGCGCTTCCGAGGCCAGCTCCATGGAGATTTCCAGAGCCGCCGCCGATTGGTCGGCCGGCAAATAGTTGGGCATCTTATATTCAACGTAGCCCCACCCGAACCACAGGATGGCCGCGTGAACCCGCTCGGGGTCGAGAAAATAGCGCGGGTCGTCCCAGACGCCGATCTCCTTCTCTTGCGTGCCCAGCCCGCAGGTGGGATGAACCTCGAATGCGGTATAATGCCCGACAGAGATGCTCTGCTCGCTGGTCTTCGCGGCCCTGCCGGCGGAAGGCAGCTCGATTTCAATGGCTCTCTGCTTGAGGAAGCACAGCTTATGTGTTCCTCCATGCAGCCGCGCCCGGCGGCTCCCGGTCAGTCCGGCGTCTTCAAGCTTCCGGATGTGCATGGTGACGATGGATGGGCTAAGCCCCAGCTGGTGTGCAAGATCTTTAACGTTCATTTCGCCGCCGGCCAGCAGATCCATGATCCGCCATCTGACCTCACTGGCCAGTGCCTCGTACAGCGGCATGAATTTCGGTGCCCCGTTTGCTTTGATCATGCTATTATCTCCCGGATTCAAAGTTGAAATCATATTTATATTAATTTAATGGATTTACATCTAACTTACAACCCCGCTCCATTGCAACTTTTATAGCTATGGTGTTTAATTTGCTTAGAAACATTATAGAATGGATTCACACATATATAAATTCAATTAAAGGATGGTTTATATGAAATACAATAACCCGGTCGTTAAAGGCTTTTATCCCGATCCCAGTGTCATTAAGGTAGACGGCACCTACTATATGGTGTGCAGCTCCTTTCAATTTTTCCCGGGCGTTCCGTTGTTTGAGAGCAAGGATCTGCTCAACTGGACGCAAATCGGCCACTGTCTGACCCGTGAAAGCCAGGTTCAGCTCGGTACCGTCGGCAGCTCCGGCGGCGTGTTCGCCCCGACAATCCGGCATAACGACGGACGTTTCTACATGGTCACAACTAATGATACCACCCGCCAGAACTTCTATATCTGGACCGACGACATTTATGGCGAATGGTCCGAACCGGTCTACGTGGACCAGGGAGGGATCGATCCGGATCTGTATTTTGAAGACGGGAAGACCTTCTTTATGAGCAACGGGACCGATGATTTCGGTATCGGCGGTGTCGTGCAATGCCAGATTGATATTGCCACCGGCAGCAAGCTGAGTCCAAGCCGCTCTATTTGGCAGGGTTCAGGCGGACGTTATCTGGAGAGTCCCCACATGTACCATATCAATGGCCTCTACTACCTGATGGCGGCAGAGGGCGGAACCGAGTATGGCCATATGGTGACCTACGCACGCGGAGAAGCGGTTACCGGCCCGTTCGAGCCTTATCCGCACAATCCTGTGCTGACCAACCGGAACCTGGGCGGGTATGAGCTGCAGGGCGTCGGCCACGGCGATCTCGTTCAGGATGAGAGCGGCAACTGGTGGATCTTCCATCTCGGCTTCCGGCAAACCGGGCAATGGCTGACGTATCACCATCTGGGACGCGAGGTATTCCTGACTCCGGTAACCTTCGGCGAGGACGGCTGGTTCACGGCAGGGCACAACGGCACTACACTGATGAGCTTTGAGACCGACCGGATTCCGGAAAGCGTCATTCAGCAGGAGAAGAAGCTCTACACATTCGGGAACACAGACTGGAGTTTAGACTGGTGCTATCTTCGCCATCCGGACGCTGCGAATTATGTGCTGGGTGAGGACAGCCTTAAGCTGAAAGGAACGGAAGTGACGCTCGACGTTCCGGCATCGCCGACCTTTATCGGCATCCGGCAGCGGGATTTCAATGCAGTCATTTCCAGCAAGGTACGCCTTGACGGCGGGGAAGCGGGAATCACGCTGTATATGGATGAGAACCACCATTATGACCTGGCGATCACTACAGCGGGTCAGGGATACAAGGTGATTGAGCGGCTGAATATCGGAGATATCAAGTCCGTGGAGCATGAAGTGGATCTGGGAGACGTTAATGAGGCTACACTGGTGATTAAGTCCGCAAATGAACGCTACAGCTTCTGCCTTCAGTCCGAAGCGGGCGAGGTCCTACTGGGAACGGCGCAGACCCGTTACCTCTCGTCCGAGGTTGCCGGCGGCTTCACCGGCGTGGTAATCGGACTGTATGCCACCGGAGAAGGCTCGACGGCCGAATTCTCCGACTTTAGCTGCGAGTATCTGTAGGCCAGGGTCTGTAGGGCAGGATCTGTGACCAATAACCCTTTCGGCCAAAGCAGCCGACAATATAAGACGGTTCTTCTGCACTGTGCGGGGGAACCGTCTTTATGTTGAGGAGACGAGCCAACGATATGCTCATTGGTGGGTTAACTGTATTTTGTACAATTATTCCGGACAAATCTGCCTCTTAATTCGGAATAGCTGCATTCTATACAACTATAATCTGATGGATTCGCTGAAAAACCAACAATCGCCGGGTATAGATGTACAAAGTGCAGCTATATCCGTTTCAGTGCACATTAGGGGAACTTTAGTTGTACAAAGTGCAACTAAGCCTGCCCCGGCCGGAACGCTTATCCCATATCGGCAAGGGATTACAGCTTTCTCGCCAAATACAAATCCATCGTATCGTAGATCCGCAATTCCCCGCCAAGCCTACCTATAGCAGTCGCTATCTCCGTCTCCAGGAGGGGCTTGATTTCCTGCGGCAGCGCCCGGTGATCGGAATATGTATTTAACAGTGAGATGTATTGCTGGCTTGGAAGTATCCGTGTGCTGTAGTATATTTTCGAGACAGTATCGCTAAATCCATGCCTCTCCAGCGCCTCTTCATATTTCCGGCATTGATCCACACTGAACGCCACCGGTATCCGGTCGGAAGGCTTGTATTTCAGATAGATTCTGCGAATTTCCTGATGCAGCTCATCCTCATCGCGGCCGACAAACGGATGGTTCCAGAATAAGGCGATGCTGCCTCCCGGCTTCAGCAAGCTGTGTATTTTTCGCAAACCGCTATCTTGCTCCAGCCAATGAAAGGCCGTTGCCGCATAAATCAGATCATAAGTGCCTTCAACCCCTGGGAAGCTCTCGAAACTCGTATGAATCACCCGAAATCCGGCAAAAGCTGCAAACTTACGCTCTACATAGCCAGCCAGGTTCTCTCCCAGCTCAACAGCGGTTACCCCGCATCCCGTATCCAGAATCGGCAATGTCGCCTGTCCCGTTCCAATCCCGATCTCCAGTGCTCTCTTGGATTCATTCAGCGCAGAATACGCTATAATTTCGTCAAACAACGGCTTCGTATAGGTCGGGCGCAAGGCATCATAGTTACCTGCATCTTCATCGAATTTCAACCGCAGATCCATCGTCTCTACTCCCTTCAATATTCTTTCCAAGAATATCATACGGCCGGAAGCGCGGGCAATTTACGAATAAGCTGATCCCCGTGCCAAAAAGCAACTCTCCCGCAGGAAAGCTGCTCCGTTCCTATCACCTTCAGATGTCGTACAGCCGGTGCCCGGCGTAGTCGAATTGCTTGCCTTCCAGCATACCGATCAACGTATTTGTAATGCGGACCTCCACCCGGTTGTCACCCGCCCTCAAGATAGAGGAGCTGCCGCTCCAGCGGTACGGAGACCAGGCGCATACGCCCAGGCTTGTTCCGTTCACCATCACTTCCATGCAGTCATGAAATTCCGGGTCCCAATTGTCAAAAGCGAGCTCGAACTCCTCTTCCGGCGGCGCCTGCTTCAGATTCAGGTTCTGCCGTAAGCTGAGTACTCCGGCAAAATACGGATATCCCGCCTGCGCCGCTCCCCATACCTTGCCGCTGGCAGGCTTGGCGGTAATTCGTTGCTTCGTATGCCCTGTTTCAGGTAACACTGATCCTTCAACGCCGAAATCCCCGGCCAGATAGAGCGGACTGACGAGACCTTCCCAGTCCCGGTTAATCTCAACTTCTACCTGCAGCAGGTTGCGGCCGGTGAGGATGTAGGGCAGAATATCGCAGGTCTGATTTAAGTAATCATAGTAAAATTCCGCAGAGAACTGCTCCTGCCGCAGCGCGTGACCGTTGATGTAAATGGTGTAACCGCCGGCTATAGCGCCGCGTTCCATCAGCAGCTTGCAGACCTGCGGCACCTGCTCGACTACGAATTCCCTCTCATAACTGAGCCGCGCCGGATAGCTCAGCTGCAGCTCCATCGGGATGCCGAACTCCTGGCTGAGCCGGATGGGCAAGCGTTCTCCCCGCTCCGCGAGATCGGCAGCCTGATCAATGAAGGTCTTGGCCTGGACACTGACGCGTCCGGCCGGTTCTCCATTTACGCTCAAGGCGAACTCGCCAAGCCTGAGCATATTCTCGGACAGTGCCTCTAGCCCCCAGTCAGCAAGGCAATCGAGCGTGAGTACGGCGCGGGGCTGCGTAATCTCTGCTACTGGAGAGGTCTGGCCTGCCGGACGCCGGAAGATTCGTACGGCATGGGACTCGTACGGGGCAAATGCCAGCGAAACTGCGATGCCAGGGTCTTCCTTGTCAGCAATATTTAAAGTGTGCGCATGCCCGGCCGTCAGATCTAACAGTTCTGCACACAGGGTTTCGCCCTCCGCGCACAGCTCACCTTGATATACCAGCGCCGTGCTGTGGCTGCCGCCCTCCTGGTTGCTGATGAACAGCAATTCCTCATTTTCGTTCAGCTCCCGGTGCTGAATCAGGAAAGCATGGTCGACCGGAATCCCGGCGCTCTCCAGCCTGAACTGTGCTGGGGCCGCCTGTTCAATGATGCGCAGGAGCTCCGCTTCCATAGCGCCGTCCAATATCCCGCTTCCGGTCTGTATAAAGCAGGCCCGTCCCTTGCCGGTGCTCCGCCCGGATACCCGGACCGGGCCTTCGCCCTTGGCCGTATGATTCCAGTACGTCCCGCGGGAATAACCGTCCGCGCCGAACCAGGCTGCGGCGGCTTCCTCCACGTTCCCGTTTCCGTCAAGCTGCTGATACGGCAGCAGGCCGATTGCGATCACCGTCCCGCCCCCATCTGCAAAGCGTCGAATGGCTTCCCAGGCCTCAGGCTCCAGCGCCGTAACCGGAGGAATGATCAGCACGCTGTACGCGGCCTGCCCGGTGACGATCCTTCCCTCGTCTACCCGCGCTTCGCACAGGATTTCCGTATCCAGGTGATCGTAATCCCGCTGTCCCCGGGTCAGCAGCTTGCATATCGCATGCCAGTCCTCTTTGATCCGCTCCAGCCGGGCAGCCTCGGCCTCGTCTTCACCGCAGTAGCGGAATTCATGAAACGGGTTACCCATATGGCTCCAGATCGTCGCCGTCGGGTGCAGCACAGCCAGCTCGGTCAGCATCCGCCCCTGACTCATCAGGGCGGCGAGCCTTCCCGTGTAATCGCCCAGCAGCTTGAAATGCTGCCAATACGGATTCTGGAGGAACTGTGACGGCGGGGCGTCATGCTTGGTTAATCCGTCTGCTGTGTAATAGAAGGCGTGAAAGTTATACATATTCACGCCCAGCGCGGCAAGCCGGTCGATCATCCATTTGGCGTCCTGCAGCGTCATCGACCAGCCGACGCTGTGGAAGCATTCCACCAGCACCCGCTCACGGTCCAGCTGGCGGGCGAGTGAGGTCATCATTTTCGGATTGTAGCGGAAGCTCTGCGCATACCGGTCGAGTATCCATTCCAGTGTCCGCCCGAGCTTCTCGTGGGCGCTGTCAAGTCCCGGTATATGGCTGTAGCGCTGGGTTGACATGCGGACGGAGGGCACCTCGGCAATATACCTCAGACCGCGCTGTTCACACCAGTCATGCACCTGCAGATGGTAGTGGTCCCGCAGCAGCTCGTGTACCGACTGGAAGAACCGGTAGCGGAGGGCAGGCGCCGCCTCCCCTGTATCATAGAGCAGAGATGGCAGCTCCGCATGCAGGTCAATGCCATACTGCTCCTGCATATATCCGGCAATGACCGGGGACCAGGGAATGTGCCCGAGCAGTCCGATTTCGTCGGTAAACATCCCCTTGACGGTATCCGCCATCCGGTCTCCAAGGGCCTCGGCATACTTCTGGTGGGTCAAATCAATAAAGGTCGCCATTGCCTCTTTATGCAGGGGATCGACGAAAGTGCCGTAGTATTTGAAGTCCTTCACCTCTTCTTCGATGAAGATAAGAAGCTCCCATTCTCTGCTGTCCGCCGGGGCTTGCCAGCACAGCCGCTTCTGCGGATGGTAGGTGAAGAACCGCTTATTGTTATAAGCCGTCAGCCCCGTCTTCTGAAATACCTGTTCGACTTGCACGTTGCCGATGTATTCGGCGATGTCTACGGCCGACTGCCACTCCTTCTGTCCCGTTCCGGGGCAGACCGGGACCGCCTTGGCGTACAATACGTTTCCCCAAGGCAGGTCCAGTTCCACGCTGCCGTTGCCAGTTACGCTTGCCGAGCGGTGCTCCAGCAGCTTGTGCTTTGCATCGGGATGCCGGAGCAGCACTTCGCCGCCGGCAATGCCGCTGGGATACGGATACTCATCGTATAGCCATACCTCCAGACCATGCCGGGCGGCCAGATCCACCGCGTAACGGACCTTACCAAACCAGCTTTCCGACAAATACGGGATTTGCAGCCCCTGGCGCGGACAGATAAAGAAGCCGCCTAAGCCTTTATCGGCCATTTCCGTAATCTGCCGCTCGATTTCCCGGTCATCCATCTCCCCGTTCCAGAACCAGAACGGCTGAATGCGAAAGGCAGCAGGCGGATGAATATAGTCAGATTGATGTGTCATGCGTGTCACTCTCCGTCGGATAGATTTGAACATTGCCCATGAATGTCAATATATCAATCCGCCGCCTTGCTGTAACTGCACTTTCTTTGGTTATCCGTGCAGTTTTGCCGGATATTCATTATGATAGATTATAGATTGCGGAGGAGGCGTCACGAATGCGTGCACTGCATGTAGGAGAGTTCAACAGGCTGCGGCCGGCTGTGAATTTCGCTGGAAGAACAGCGTCCGTGCCGGGATACGGCTGGGGGCCGCGGATCATCCCTGATTTCCATCTGATCTACATCCTGTCTGGCATAGCTGAGCTGCGTCTTGGTCTCCAGACTTTTGAGCTGCGCGCGGGGGACATCGGCCTTTATGGCGGGGGAACCCCGATGATGCTGGGCAGCCTTCCCGGCGACATGTTTGAGTATTACAGTATACATTTCGACTGGGACCGCGAGTCTCCAGAGCCAGTACACCCGTCGCCGCGCATGGTGTACTGCGGTCTTGAGCATATGGAGCAGGAGCCTGCGGTGCTTGAAATCGGTTATGCCGCCGCCGATTTGAAGCTGCCCTTCAGCACAAGGGCACCTCAGCTCGAAGAGCCTCTATCGCAGCTGGTGGAGGAATACCGGCAGCAACTGGCCGGTTACGAGGTTGCCCTGCGCGGCCGGATGAGCATTCTGCTGACTGCGCTGCTCCGGCATCTTCAAGCGGAGCGGCAGCCGGAATCCCGCTGCAAAATAGCACCAGCCCTGGAGCTGCTGGAGCAGCAGCCGGGCCGGGTATGGCCGGTGTCCGAACTGGCCCGGGCATGCGGCTACCAGACGGCCTACTTCACCGAGTTATTCAAATTGGCGCTCGGTACAGCGCCAAAAACTTACATGATGGAGCAGCGTCTGCGCCTGGCCAAGCAACTGCTGCTGGCCGGTGAATCGGCCCAGATGATTGCCGGACGGCTCGGATACGGGAGCACGCATTATTTTTATAGACTATTTAAAGAAGAAACGGGAATGACGCCCTCCGAGTTCCGGCTGCAGGACAGCTAACTTAGAATACCAAATGGTAACTTTTATTGAGCCAGATATTTCTCATGCAAAAAGACCACTGCTGACTAATCAGCAGTGGTCTTCAGTGCTTGGCGGCGTCCTACTCTCCCAGGACCCTTCGGTCCAAGTACCATCGGCGCTGGAGGGCTTAACGGTCGTGTTCGGGATGGGTACGCGTGGAACCCCTCCGCCATCGCCACCAAACGGGCATCTGCGGTGCAAATGCATATTCAGGTTTCAGCATCGCCAAATGCTGAAAGCAATCTCTCTTTGATTCGGTCGCTTGGGCCGTCTCCATTCAAGTCTTGCTCCCTGAAAACTGGATCGAAACGAAATTTGTGTTCTAGATTTTCTGGGGCCCCCGCAAAGTACTCGGAATCCACTTCGTCAGCTTCTTCTTCACTTTGTGGGGCTGTTAGGTTAAGCCCTCGACCGATTAGTATTGGTCAGCTCCATGCATTGCTGCACTTCCACCTCCAACCTATCTACCTCGTCGTCTTCAAGGGGTCTTACATACTGGGAAATCTCATCTTGAGGGGGGCTTCACGCTTAGATGC